>NZ_JACJRV010000099.1 GCF_014697475.1 Nostoc sp. FACHB-152 | reverse complement strand
GCCATTAGCATTGGATTTTAGATGCTGAGGAGTACCTTAATTCAAAACCTCATAAGATGTCAAATGGGTTCTATAGGAATCCGAATCCCAACCAATCTGCACAAGCGGCTAGAGGATTATATTGCCGAAACTCAATCAACCAAAACTGAAGTGATTTTAACTGCCTTAGCCCACTACTTGGGAGCAATCGAAGAAGTTCCATTGAGCCAGCGAGTGACAGCGTTGGAAGCTCAAGTAGCAGAACTAAAACATTTAGTTAAAAGTAATATAAGTGCAATTTAATCCAGTTCTAGAAATTATTGAGGGTTTGGGGATATGAAAATTGAAATCGAAGGGCAGGATGCGGTAAAGGCGACAGAGGAATTATTAGCGATTGAGGGCATAGAAGGCAGTTATCAAACAGTTGATGAAGTAGAACGAGAAGGAACTGTAGCCACAATCGCCACTATTGTCGGGATTGTCAGTGGCACATTTGCGATCGCAGAGAGCTTGCACAAGTGGAAGGAGAAGTACCAGAAATCCTTACACGACCCAACTGGTACAAGGATTGAGAAAGTTTTGATTGTCACACCTGATAATCATCGGCTGCTGCTCAAGGACGCAACAGTAGAGCAAATTCAAGCGATTTTGGAGAAATCTAAGAAAAAATGAAAATTCTCCACATTACCTTAAAAGAGCAGAGTCAAAATTACGTTTGTCTGCGTTACTTTTGGGATAATCCTTCAGCTTATAAGGAACACAAACTGTCTGTAGCTGAAATCAAGCAGTTGAGTGAGAGAGCAGAAACCGACTACTATACCCGTTTACCTGTTGATTATTCTGTTACTGGGCAAGCACTGTACAACTGGCTAGATAAAAGCGATCGCTTATTAGCCAATGCCCTCAAGGAAGCCCATCAGCAAGGATTAGTAATAGCGATCGCCACAGACAAGGGACTAGCACATCTGCCTTGGGAACTGCTGCATGATGGCCAGTGTTTTTTGGTAGAGAAAACGCCCCCGATTATTCCAGTACGGTGGATATCCAATGGTCAACCAATAGTTACTGCTGATAATCCTCAGAATCGCCCTCTCAATGTGCTGTTTATGGCTACCTCGCCCTTGGGGGTTGAACCTGAACTAGATTATGAAGCAGAGGAAGGGAAAATTTTGGAGGCCACCAAGCGCACTCCTGTAAACTTGCAAGTGGAGGAAAGTGGTAATTTAGGTGAATTGGGTTATGTAGTTCGGGCATATCCTACAGAGAATAAAAAAAGTTACTTTGATGTTTTTCATTTAACAGGTCATGCTAGTTTTGGGAGTGGAAAGCCCTGGTTTTTGACAGAAGACGAATATGGCAACCGAGTAAACAGCAATACAGATGCGATCGCTAATGCGCTAAAAGATAGCTCAGGATACTTACCGTCTTTAATTTTTCTATCTGGTTGCCGTACAGGTTATTCTGAGGTTAATGCACTTCCCTCAATGGCAGAAGAATTATTGAATATGGGGGCAACTGCTGTACTTGCTTGGGGGGAACGAGTTCGTGACACTCATGCCACGACTGCGGCGGGTAGATTGTATTGGGAGTTGTCACAAGGGGGGACGCTGGCAAAGGCTTTATCTTCCACCTACAAAAACTTGATTGAACAAAAAGAAAAATTCCCCGATTGGCATAAGTTACGGCTGTACGTAGCAAATACATTCCCAGAAGCTTTAGTAACAACCTTAAGGACAAGGGGAAGAAAGCAACTGCCTAAACCATCTAATGAAGTGGAGTTCAGAGATGATGAAAAACGCTTAAGGGTGGCAACGAGAGAGAACTTTGTTGGTCGCCGCCGTCAGTTACAAAATTGTTTACGAACCCTGAAGACAGATTTTGACAAAGTAGGGGTCTTAATTCACGGGATGGGAGGATGGGGAAAAAGTAGTATTGCCTCTCGGCTATGGGATAGATTACCTGAGCATGAAAAGATTCTCTGGTGGCGACAGATTGAAGAATTTTTTTTAATTAAAAAACTAAAAGATAAATTAATTAATCCAACTCAAATAGAACTAATCTCTTACCTAGAAAATAATAATATTTCATTTAAAACTCGATTAAGTTATTTATTCAATCAATTGTCAGAAAGAGGAGAAAAACCATTTCTCTTAATTCTGGATGATTTTGAATGGAATCTTGAACCTCGTGAAGGGCAATATATTCTTAAAGCTGAAGTAGCCCTAGTTTTAGAAGCTTTAGTACAAGCAATCCAAGAAACAGGAACTAATAATAAAATCATTATTACCTGTCGTTATGATTTTGATTCCGACCTATTAGAATTTTTCTATAAACAAGGTCTAGAACCATTAAAAGAGGCTGAGTTAATTAAAAAACTTAGTCGATTAAAACATTTTAGCTCTGATAAAATTTCGGATAAATTACTAAAACGGGCGTTAGATTTAGCGGATGGAAATCCTCGCTTATTAGAATTTCTCGATGAGGTTTTAGGCTATGTAGACGCAGAGACTAAACTAACACAATTGGAACAAAGCCCCGAACTGTGGAAAGACAAAATTATTTGGGAGGAATTGTATCAGCTTATTGATGCGCCATTGCAAAGGGTACTTTGTTATTGTTTAGTCTATGAGCTTCCTGTTCCAATGGTAGCTTTAGAAGCTATTTGTGATGAACTTCCTAATTATCAACAGCAATTACAAAGGGGGCGACAACTGGGACTCATAGAGGTCAGTTCTAACTTTCAAGAAGAAAACAGGATCTATCGAGCCTCACGCATTCTTCCACACCTCATCCCCAATATTAAACTACCAGAAGCACCAGAGATATATTCTCTCTACCAAAAAGCTCATGAAAAATTATATCAATTGTGGGGAAATAACGAGAATGAAAGCGTAGAAAAATGGCAAGAAATTTTTCGATTGAAATTCGCCAATAAAGAAAATCATGAAAGGTTTAAAGAAGGTCTTTATCAGATGTTTGCGGTACAGTTTAACCAAGAGGCTGATAAAGCTTTTGAAGCAGAATTGAGGAATTTTGCTGATGAATTGGTAGAAGATAGATTATATAAGGTATTGGAAAATCATCTGAATCATAGGCACTGGCAAAAGGCAGATAACGAAACTGTTTGGATTTTTTACCAAGTTATGGTTAAAGAAAATTATAATAATTGGGGCGATTTGCTAACAAATTTCCCCTGTGAAATTCTCAAGGAAATCAATCGCCTTTGGCTTCAAAACAGTAATAATAAATTTGGCATAAGCATTCAGGGTGAACTTTATCAGAGTCTAGATAATTTTGGTGAGCGTGTAGGTTGGAAAGAAGGCGATTGGTTGAGTTACGATGATATAGTTACAGGAATTGAGAACGAAGAGATGCCATCAGAAATGTCACCGCCATCATTACCTGCTAGGATTTATACCAAATATGATGATGTGTTTGGGGGCTTTCGTGATGTGGTAGGCTTTGGGTTTTTTGATGTTTTTGGTGTTAGTAAAATTGTGGTGGGTACGTGGGGATTTATTCTCTCACGCAGGGATTGGTAAATCCTGGCATCTAAGCTTTGAAAATTTTGTCAATATAACAATAGTCATTTCTGCACAAAAATCAGCATTTAATGAATCTGATACCTGGCACTGGGGGCTGATAACAATTCGTCAGAATAAATTTTGCCTTTACAGGCCGCTCGATAATTTCAAGATTTTCGACAGATACAAAAACCTACTCCCCCACCGGAAACCGCCGCATCATTTCCGCAACCGCAACCGCCTCCCCCTCCGGCGTATACACGACCTCCCCCGACATCGCCAGTACAATCCTCTCTTTCCTAGCCCACTCAAACCACTCCTTCACCGTAGATTGAACCTGCGCTGACTCCGGCTTTCTCCCTTCTTTACAAGCTGCCACAAACACAGCCTGCGGCGACTTGACCCCTTTCCAAGTCCGTAATGCTTCTTTCAAGTAGGCGATCGCACCCGGCACATTCTCCCAATACCGCTTGACTGTGCGCTGAATCTCTGCATTTAGTCGAAACTGTGGGGTACAGGGTATTTCTCGTAGCTGCTGCAATACTTCTTTTACTTCCTGGTTACTGGGCTGAATTGACTTTTCTACACGCTCAAACACATCATCATCACTAGCGTCTTCGTCATGAAATTGTGACACGGCGGCGGCGGAAAAGTTGTCTTCATGATGGACTGCTTCGTTAGTCGAGTTAACCAGTTCTATGTCTTCAACGAAGCGGGTAGCCTGGGATAACTCTGGTTCTGGGGTTTGACAAACTGGTTCATCAACGTAGTCAAGAATCTCGGCTTGTTCTGGTTCTTCGGCGCAGTCCAAAATCTCGGTTTCCACTTCCTCACTTTTTTCAAGCTCAACAGCAGAGTGTTGTTGTGAAGCGAACTCTTTGAAGGGAAACTCTTTGATATCATTTGCCGTTGGTGAGCAATTCGAGATGTTCAGAGGACTCAATTCGATTTGCTGTTTTTGACAAATGCTATCCCACAAGGCTTGTACGTTTTCAACGTTAATGGTGAACCAGTTGGCTTGATACCAAGTTTTTTCACTGTGTCGGCAAACATCAATCAATTTGAAATTATCCTTAAGGTTAGCGATCGCACGTCTAATTGTAGAGGGCTTGAGAAACGGTAGAGTTTCGCCCCAATCTTTCAGTGTCTTCCAAAACCAACGCCGTCCATCGCGCTTGATGTGCTTGGATATTTGACAGAAATAATGAATCTGCTGGAGTATTACCGCTTCTTCTAAACCAATCTCGGAGGCCAACAAGGGCGGAACCAGTAGAGGCGATTCTGGAGTGATTAACTTGCTAGTCATGTTTTTACTTAATGTCTAAAACGGCATATTTTCTTGGTCTTCTTCGGGAGCTTGTGACCAAAATTCCCTGAGCTTTTGGCGTTTCGCTGCTTGAAATTGCTGTTTCTCTTCGGGCGATACTTCACCAATCAATCGCGCTGCCTCATCCCTCTGCTTCTGCTTCATCTGTTCAGTGGTCACAGCAGGTAAAGCCAGTGATTCATTTTTGGTAGACGGACGGAAGTTGCGGCGACGAAACAAGAATCTGAAATGCTTTTTGTCTTGTGGGGGTAACTTGTGCCATACATCGGTATCCCAGCCAGGGGGTACAAAATCAGCTGAGGGAGGTAATAGGGTTTGGACTTGGGCTTGTAGCTGTGCTAGAGCCTCCAATGCAGTTTCTAATTTGCTTTCCAATTCCAAAACTTTGGAATCAAGCACTGTTGATTGCCCTTTCAGTACCCATTCTTCAACCCATTGCTCAACCTGATAGCCGAACTCATCCGAAAGCCAAATCCCAAATCTGACTGCCAGCTTTGGATGTATCCAAGTGCCGCCTCCGTTTTCTGGAGAACCCCGAAACGATTGATATAATTCAATTACCGGAATCCCGGTGATTGAACTTAGGTGATTTAATGTTTCTGTTGTGCGTTCCAATTCCAGCCAATGAGTAACATCACGCCGTTTACCTGTGGCCAATTTGTAAGCACTACTCAAAGCAGTAGCATTGATATAACCATCACGTTGTCGTTGCTCTACAGGTGAGCCGTGTAAGGAGCGAGAAATAACTGTGATTGCATCCATCATGTAAACTCCAATTTTTGACGCATGAAAATATCGGCAGCAGTTGAGCCATGCCGCGTTTAGTTCTTGTAGAGATGTAAGCGCGAGTTCTATTTATTGGTTCTGTTCTTGCCAGAACCGCAACTCATCCTTGAAATAACGGTCAGTCTTCTTGGGCTTGTCTCGCCAATGTTCCCAAGCCACCCACACTTCTTCACCCAAGTCTTCGATGACTTCACCCTTGGCGTTATATAGGGCGCAATAGATATCCGCATGGGCAACAATAGAACTAAGGGCAATCACTTCGCCATCAGAAGAACCAGAATCAGCAGGGGTTTCGTCAGGAACCAATGGTTCCGTAATGAGTGAAGATTCAGCTTTCTCCAAAGCGGTGATTAACTCCCTCTCTTCGGTTGTTAACTCTGCCCAGTAGTCGTTTTTGATAACTTCGTACTCTTGGGCAACTTCCAGATAATCCCACCAGCTACACCCCGGCTGGGATAACACAGCCCGAATATCACTAACCGCTTGAGGCAGTAGCTGTAGCTGTTCGGCTCGATATGCGATCGCTTGCGGTGTTGGCTCACTGCCCAGAATTAACGCCGCAGCTTCTAAAGCTTTGGTATTGTTCATAGCACTGGCCAGATTCCCCAATGCAATACCCATCAGCCGTAAGCACTCTTGAGCGTTTTCCTTGGGTGGTTCAACTGCCAGCGATCGCAAGTCAATTGTTTTTTCTAGCGTTCGCTTGACTTCTTTGTTCAGTGCCTTGGCTGCTTGCTTGGTAAAAGTTTCCTCCCACTGTTGGGTAGGTCGTTCTTCTACAGCACTTTCTAATTCCTGAATACGCTTTTGTAATCGTTGGTTCTCAAGCTCCAACTGCCTCAAACCTTCCAACTCGAAAAGCCGATGCTGTAGCTGGATATTTTCTTCCTTCTGTTGCTGAAACAGGTTTTGTAAGGTGGTGAGTTGTTCTTGTACTTGCTGTTGGGCTTGGGTTGTTGCTTCCGCCTGTAACCCAATCCTCAAATCCTTTTCAAGTCGTTCCAATTCTTGCTGGTGTTGCTGCTTGAGTTGAGCGATCACATCAGCATATTCTTTGGGGTAAGTTCGCTCAGGGGTAAATGACTCAACAGCGTCATTACTCAAATCCGCATTGTTCACCAGTTCTCTATCACCATCAGCAAAAGTGACAATCTGCTGCCAGTTGTTCGGTGCGTCTGCTTGGATGGTTCCTTCTTCACCGTAACGGGGGTGAGTTGGTGAGGTGACTTTGACCGTGTTGGTTTTAGGAACCATTGGTTCCTGAATTTGAGGAACCACTGGTTCTTGAACTTTTGGAACCATTGGTTCCTGAGTTTTTTGTCGTGGTAGACGAGGAACCACCTTGTTAGGCGCAGATGCAAAATCTGATTCACTGGGTGAGGGGTTATCTTGCAGTGCGATCGCAACGGCTTGTTTTAGCTTTTCTGGTTCCTTGGCTAACCGCAGTAAGGGACGGGCTTGGCGTTCGTTTTTGATGTGTTCGCCCAATTCATCAGCTGTGTCCTTAACTTTTTTAGCTCCCAGCAGTTGGTTGATTCTTCGGTAGCCACCCCAAGCTGATAATTCGGTTTGGCAGTATTCCTCAAAAGATTTGTGACCAGCTTCACGATACAGTTGTTGATCTCGCATTTCGAGAATTTCATCAACTGCTTGCCATTCAAATCTGTCGATGGCTGTGAACGTTTCTTTGATGCTGCTGTTGAGAATGTTATAGCTGGATGCTGATGTTGTTTCGCGGTCTAGTGTCAGCATGATTATTGCCCACTATGGTAAATGCGAAGGGTAAATCTGTTTTGCAAGTTGATGTAAGCAGGAAAGATAAAGCTTTAGTTGCTTGCCTTGGTAAGATTTCTTACTTTATTGCACCTATGGCAAAGTTCACTTCTGCAAAGTACAGGTTGACGGTTGCTAATCAATATTTATAAAGTGCCGTCTGCAAAATTATCGAAAGATCTGCACTCGACAGCCGACAACAGTGCTAACCATTGTTTAACTGCTGTTATGCAATCGGATCTCAAACGCCCAATCAGTTGATATATAAGATGTGGGGGCTTCCTTATCTTGATAATAATGGCGTTGAAAACTTGCGTTCTGAGATCAAATTGCTCTAATGACGTAATTGAAGTCATAATAAATTTACACCTTGCGTTTAGCAAAAGTTTAGCATAGCTAAACGCAAAGTGGGGCTTTAAAATCAGAAACCCGCCTCAACTTGGGGGCGGGTTTTCCTTAATGAATTTGAGAAAGCGATCGCGCCATCGCCTGAGAGAATCGGTTTCTTCTCTCAGGCGGGCTGTTTTCCCAACTGTTGCTGTATCTCACGAATTTGAGCCTCTAGTTGACTGATCTTTTCTTGTACGTCTACCTCGGCAGATCGCCCAATATAACTTTGCACAAACTGTAAAAGCACTTGTGATGGTGTTTTTCCTTCTTGTTTAGCCTTCTCCTCAAAAGCAGCCTTTTCTTCGTCTGTTACCCTCACCGCTATCTGCTTTTCTCTCGATCCACTGTTCATCTAAATAAATCCTCAATTACAGGATAAAAGTTAAACGATGTCTGACATAACTATACCCTGACTCAATCATGAAAAGGGTTATTGTTTAGCAAATGATTGACAAATGCTAAACAATGCTGTACATTTTAAATATAGAGCAATTTAAGACAGCCATACATTTATGGCTCCGCCCAATCTTCGATAAGTGCGTTGTGGCTAACCACAACGTTCGTAAATATCAAAAGCGACCGCCCTGCCTGAGAAACATCGCGATCGCTTTCATCCATAACGGAGATAAACAATTATGACCTACATTGCACATACACAGCAACCCGTTGACGCGCAATCCCTAGCCCAGTCCGAACTCGCGCAGTACATGAATCAGCAAGCGCAAGCTGTAGCCCCAGAAGAATTTACCAGCATCGAAATCGACTTTTACAACCACGAGATTTATGCCAACGGTCAACTCATAGCCCAAATCACCTACGACCATAGCGACTTTGTGACTCAAAGATGGCTGGTCATGGTCAACGACAAAGAAGAATTTCGTGCTGATGCTTGGGGTAGGTGCTACCGCTACATCTGCACACATCACAAAGATGGTTCATTACCTGTACAGGAACCAGAAACCCCAGCCGCTACAACGGGTAACGAAATTCTGGTGCAGATTTTCGATGAATGTGAGAAGTATGGCTATTGTCTTGATGATGACGGCATTTACTCCAATGGCAAGAAACTGGGAGAAGTCGGTTTGACCGATGGTAAATGGTGGTTCCTCCGTGCAGATGATACCAAATTGCAGAAAACCTTCTGTGATTCAGCTTCAGATGCAGTTTGGTGGTTATCAGTAGAGAGTTTTTTCGTTGCTGCTAATGCGCTTGACGAATACTTGCAGTACAGACCGCTTGAACAAATGCCTTCTCTTGAACTGAAAGAAATGTTGGATAGCGCAGATTTAGTGGCTGTGTAAACCCTAATTCAGGAGTCAGAAGTAGAAATTCTTCTGATTCCTAATTTTTTTTCTTCATTTATTTACTAATTAAAGCAATGGAACTTACAGTATCAATTCCTCCGGTTTGGCAATACCCCCGTTTTGGCTTTGGACAACGTACAGAACGCGGTCAAATTATCGGCATGAAGTATTACGCCGAAGATACGTATTTAGCTGGTGAATATGGCGAAGGCTGGCGTTATATTATGCTGCTTGACAAGAACACTGAAGGTGATGAAACACGGATTGAGGATGACATAAAACTGCTTTCGCCACAGGAATTAAAAACAGTTTTAGAGACAGAAATTAACACCTATCTGCGCCAAGTTGAATCACTAAAGCACGAGTTAAAAGCAGTTGGTGTCAGTGTTGTGTTAACTGAATCCACTGATGAAAAACTCACCCAGCCACCTTATCCATCTCTGCACGATTTAGTGGATGCGGGTAAATTCATCCTCAAAGAAATCGCCAAACACCCTGAATATTTAGCACTGAATTATCAGCCCGACCTCACTATTGGTGATGCTGATACTGCGCTTTCTTATTTGGAATTGGAACTCGAACCGAATCAAAACTTTGTTGTATCAGGAGATTGAATCATGTGCATTAGATGGTCTGAAGATGAACTAGCAACCCTCGACGAAATGGCCCAAATGTACACTCCAGGACAAATTGTTTTTCGCCTAAAAAGAAGAGGGTATCATCGGACAGTATCAGCTGTAAAATCCAAAATGCAGTCTTTGGGATATTCTACACGCCCAACTTTGGATAACTACAGTTGTCGTGAGATTGCTAAAAACCTTCGTTTGCATTCCAATACTGTTGCCAGATGGGTAAGGCTGGGTTGGTTGAAAGCCAAAAAGCGTTCTGTTCATTGTTATCAAGTCAAAAGTCGGGATTTGAAACGGTTTTTGCAGAATCCTCCGCAATCTATGAGAAAACGGATTGGAGCGATAGATCCGCAAGTTGTTCGGTATTTGGTGGGGTAATCGACTGTGAAAGTAAAATAAAATTATCCTCCGCCTAAACCTTCAACAATGCTGCGCCCAGAACTCGAACAAAAACTCCTTCAACTTGACCACAATAAGAAACTGTATATTATCCAACTCCTAGCCCAAAGTCTCACAATACAAGATACTCACTTAGAACAACCAACAAAACTCTCCCAATTCTTTCGTCAATCCCCTTTGGCACAAGTGGGTGATGAGCTTAACCTTAGCCGAGATTGTAGCCTGAGTTAAGATGTTTTCAGCCCATGAACTACTTAATACTATGTGGAGGTACTAGATGACCTTTTTTGAATTCAAAATGCAAAATTCAAAGTTCAAAATGAAGAATGGAAATAATGCGCGAATTAATTAATCCTGGGTACAAGCCTCCGCCACAATATTCAGATTTAGTGGTCTTCAATTAGTGGTGAGTTCAATCGAACACTAATTATCTTTAATTTTGCATTTTGAATTTTTAATTTTGAATTGGAGCGAAGCGAGATGACTCAAGCCCTACCCAAGTTAGCAACCTTTGAACAATTTATTGAGTGGTATCCCTCAAATGGGATGCAATATGAGCTACATAAAGGAGTTATTGTCGAAATGCCTCCCCCAACTGGCGAACACGAAAATGTTGTTGGATTTTTGGCAGCACAGATCACTTTTCAATTCTTGCAAATGGGACTTCCATTTCGCATCCCAAAAACTGCCTTTATCAAAATTGAGAGCAATAACTCAACCTATTCTCCGGACATTTTGGTATTAAATCATAACAATCTCGTGAATGAACCTTTGTGGAGCAAACAATCGACTGTTATGCAAGCGGAATCTGTACCAATTGTTGTCGAAGTAGTTAGTACCAATTGGCGAGATGACTACTACGACAAATTCAGGGATTATGAAGAAATGGGAATTCCTGAGTATTGGATCGTGGACTATGCTGCACTCGGCGGCAAAAGATTTACTGGTAATCCTAAACAACAAACCATCACCATTTGTAATTTAGTTGACGGCGATTATCAAATGAATGTGTTCAGGGGAGATGATGTTATTGTATCGCCTTTATTTACCCAACTGAAATTGACAGCACAACAAATTTTTGATTCGGCTTTGTGAAAAGCCGAGATTTAAAACATTTTTTCAATAATCCTCCGAGGTTTATTGAAAAACGAATTTTCAAAATAGATCCACAAGTTGTTTGTTATTTAGTGGGTTAATCAGTATTTGAAGTTTGCTGCTGTAACTCTTGTACTACTTCTAGGGATAAGCCTGTAGACCGAGCTATTACTTCAACACTAATGCCCTCAGCCAATAAGTTAGTGGCGATTTCACGGACTTTCTTGTTCCTTCTTTCAGCCTCAAATGATTGGTAGATTATGGACTCGCGCATAACGTTTTTTCTTAGCAAACGCTCAATTATTTCTTCTTCTAAAACTAAACTAGCTAAGATTGCCGTAGCAGCCGCAATATGACTTTGGGTTTGTTTTTGAGGAAGTGTAGCAATAGTTTCAGCTACTTGTTGTAATGTTTGAACTTTGTTATCCGTAGCACTCAAGACAGCAAATGGTAGCAATCCTATAGATTTTAGAAATATATCTGGGGATTGCTCCCACAGTCTAATTACTTCAAACTCATGGTGGAGTTTTTTAATAGAAAATGTGGTGTTATACACCTGCTCAGACGTAGTTTTTTCTAAATAAATTACTACCTGATGTATTTGTTTATCAGGAAAGCGTTCGTATATTCGCAAATAGTAATAAACCATCTCGCAAGGAAGATTTTCATCAGGCTGCGTTTGGAATTCAATATGCAATACAACTTCGTTTGATTGCAACAGTATTACACCATCAGTCCGCATTGGTTCCCAAGTCAATCCTGTTGGGCTTAATACAGTTAAAGCAATGGGTTCACCTAATAACCAAGTAGCGAAATCAGGAGAATATAATTCAGCAATTAATTTACAGGTATTATCAAGCATAGTTTATTATTTAGTCAATTTTGATAGCAGACTTTCATTATTTGAAATCAGTTATAATAATCAATTATAAACGAGTGTTTTTGATAATTTAATAATTTGTCTATTAGAGAATAGCTTTGCTGAAAATCATTGAGAAATTGAATATATTTGTATGGAAATCAAAACAATCTCGGTAACTTACCATCGCAAATTTAATCTTGGGGACTTTGAATCGGTAGAATTAGGCTGCTCTCTGTGGGGTCAAATAGACCCAGAAGAAGACGCTGAAGGTGCAACACAATTCCTATTTGAACAAGCAAAGGAATCAGTTAAAAAAGCAGCTATACCTTTAATTAAGGCATCCTCTCATCAAATGAATAAAGCTCGAATGTACAAACAATCTGCACAAAACAATACTACTGATAATGGAGAGAACTTCTAATGAACGCTGAAATTAAACTAGGTTTAGGCAGTCCACCACTTCCTATTTACCTGTATGTCAATAAGTTAGAAATTGATGGTCAATCTTATGGCTGGTATAACTATGATGTTAGCCTTGATAAAAAGACTCCAGTAGCCGAAAGAGCATTAACAGGTTATTTGAGCGAGTTAAGATTGACTGGTAAAGATTTTCAAGGCAAGGACAATATTAAATTAGATATTGTTGTCTTTGCCGATGATGTCTATATCATCAGAAGTGGGATTGAGACTAACTTTTCCAAATCATTCCTGCTGACAGCATCAGTTGTAGAAGACTTCTCTAGACCCCTAACAATTGTTGCTACTCCTGGGGGAGAGAATGTCGTGTTCTGCTCTTTACATGATGCTATCAGCAAAACTAAAATCCGCCGAGATTGGGATGCAAACGCTGATTGGGCAGGATTATTACAGCAGATTCAGTCAAGACTATTCAACCGTCCTAAATATAATTTGGACGAAGACGAAAGCGATCGCTCTGTTGTACAACCACCCTCTCCAACTCCGATAAAACCTACTGCGGGTCATCCCCAAGATTTACGAGTCAAACAAATCCGCACTTTGACAAATTACCCCATTGATCTAGTTAAAGAGTGGTTACAATTTCAGGATGCTTCGGCTCCTAGCCAATTGCCTGTGTCTGTGGTCGATAAGCTGGTGAGAGACATTTGCTTGTCGTGGGCTGCTGACAAGGTTGATTCAAATCATGCCACCAGTTCATATCAGCAACAAGTGTTGGGTGCAGTTGCGAATGGTACTCCTGAGATTCAAGCAATTCAGGCTTGGATGAATTATGTTGCGGGACTGGTAACACCTGTAGTTTCTCGTTAAAAGTTTATTATAAGCAGCGATTCGGGCTGCTTATTTTTTTTCTGAAATATCAATATTCGGAGTAAATACAATGGCTAATAAAAAGTGGGCGGTAAAAAGATTAACTATCAATCTTGCTTTACAGGAAGCACAAACTCTGGAGAGCTATTGCAATACAACTGGTAGACCCGCAACAGATGTGATTCGGGAGTTAATCAGAAAATTAGGTGCGACTGCCAACGTATAAGCTTACTGTCATTTCAAGGTTGAACAAAATGAAACTACTAATCGTAGATACCGAAACCGCAGACGACGAAAACACTCCCTGTGAAATCTCAGCCACACTCTATCAAGTTGGTGAACATAAAGGAGCAGTTGCTAGTGTTTCAACTCTGCTTCCAATTGACGCAAACAATGTCCAGGCAATCAACGGTATTGCACCAGAATTAACAACTTCATCAATACCTATTTACAAGAACGCACTTTCTTTTTTAGAGGAAATGGCGACACAAGCTGACTACGCGGTTGCTTTTAATGCTGAGTTTGACTCGGAGGTAGTCAATAACTTCTTTCCTGATTTGATTTCTGTCCCCTGGCTGTGTGCAATGAAAGATTTTAACTGGGGTTATCACAGTATTAACTCACACGGTGGCTTCAAACTCACTGACCTTGCCTTGTTTCTGGGCATTGGTATTAGCACAGTTCACCGTGCTGGTGATGACGTAAGATTGCTGGTCGAGTGCCTCAATCGCCACAATAATCTACCCAAGCTGGTGGAGGACGCGATTGCTTTGGCTCAATCCCCGATAGTCGAAATCAAAGCACTGGTTAGTTATGAGGATCGTCACCTAGCAAGTAAGGCTAAGTTTGCTTGGGATGGTGATCGCCGGATTTGGTACAAGTCGATTCGGGAGTGTCTTTTGGAGGATTTTGTAGGGACGCTTGATTTTGAGGTTTGCATTATCGCCTTCGCGTAACAAAGGGAAAGCTTTTAAAAATCAAATGAACATCCTCAAATATCGTAATGGTTATGTGGGCAATCCCCGTTTGATCTACTGTGGTAGACCAAAAAAGGACGAATACTTATGCCAGCAATTACTAATCGGATTGGGCAATCCTTTTACTTGGAAACCCACCAAAAAAGCTAAATTCAAAGTTAAAAACTTAGCCGAATCTTTGTCAAAATATCGTCAGTGGCTTTGGAAGTTAATCTGTTGTTATCGAGACAGAAACTTAGAGCAACTCCAGCCGTGGGAATTTCGCTATTGGCAATTGATGAAGTGTCTAGCGATCGCAATAGAAAATCATCAGGTAGACGGGTTGGTGTGCTGGTGTATAGAAGCTAAAGACTATGTTCCAAATAAAGGGGTAGAACAATGCCATACACAGATACTTTATTGTGCTTGTCTGCACATGATTGAGTCAGGTTTAGTTGATGTCAATTGTGACATAGACACCCTTTTAAACAGTCTTTGGGAATAACAATCAAATTAAGTCGGAAGTCGGAAGTATTTCACGTTTAGTTGGGAGTTCTGACCTCCGACTTCCGAATTACGACTTCTCAAGGCTGTCTTATTTTTTTTGAATAAATTATGCCAAATCATCAATATCAAGCCGAATACTTCGTTTGTAATTCGGGAGTTGACCCCAAAATTAGAACTAAGTGCAAGTGCATAGAGGTACTTCATGAAAGAACAAATCTTAAATATTTTGAAAGCAAATCCTCAAGGTTCGAGCGTACAGCAAGTAGTTGAAAAATTGCGGTTGACTAACTCAAAAGTTTCTCCTAGAGGTGTTAGAGAAATAATCAACCAAATGTTTGATGCTCAAGAAATTCACAGACGGAAACTTAAGAGAGATACACCAGGAAAGCCAGCTTATCTCTACATTCATAATGACTTTCACTCCAAACAAAATCTTTTTGATGAAATGGGTAAAGAATTAGGTTTTCAAGCGGTAATAATAACTAAATCGCAAATGATGTACGAAATGTTGCCAGAACATGAGAAGGAAGCTCATTTACGGGGTGTTGCTGTTCTCAAAAGACTAAAGCTTTAGTAAGTCCATAACGATGGACACTAGGGAGAACTGTCCTCTGTCCTATTTCTTTACAGGAGTAAGTATGAACAACCGTAATCAAAAGTTTAACCAGGAATATCAAGCAAAGTACGACGAATCTAGACAGATAGTGATTCGATATCACTACATCAAACGTTCAAGGACAAGAGAATTTGTGGAAAATGCTTTGTTGTCAGTAGGTATAGTTTGCTTGTTAAGTACAGCATTTTTAGGTATTGGTGCATTGGGCTGTTGGGGTTTTGAAATAATAGGAGCTAATTCAAGCTCTAGCATCATCAGTCAGTACAACTGGCAAGCCCGAAAGAACATCTGCTTGGGCGGGATGTTGGTATGTATTTCAGGAGTTTTAGGAAGTGCTTTATTGAATGGGTGCTTAGATTTTGATGATAATTAGTCTGAGAAAAACCTAATCCTCGGAAGCCAGAAGTAAAATTATTTGGGAGTTCCGATCCTGGGTTGGGGCTTCTAAAGCTATCTTATTTTTTTCTGAGGCAGTAGAGTAAAAATCAGATGTTCTAATTAAATTTTATGGGCTTAACAATTCATTATAAATTCAATGCTGGTGAACGGAGTACAGATGAAGCTTGTCAATTGATTAAGGCACTACATCAAGCAGCAAAAGACTTAGCGTTTGAGCAATTAGATACGGAAATTATTGAGCTAATGGGAGCAGAATGTACTATTCCTGAAGACTCAACCCCAGATCGTTTGTTTATTTTAAAACTGAGTGCCATCAAAAGAGATATTCACAACTTTGATCATGAGGAGTATCCAGTTCACATTATTGGATTTACAGCACTGCCAAGACCAGGAACAGAGGAATTAGATATTTTTCTATGCCAATATCCTAGTTCCCAAGAATGGATGGCGCAGTCGCGGTGCAAAACGCAGTATGCTTCTTTACCCGAATATGGTGGCGATGCTAATTTCGCACTAGCGCATACAATGATTATTGCGCTACTTGATAAAGCTCAAGAATTAGGAATACTTGAAGAAGTAGTGGATGAATCTGGTTATTGGTCAGACCGGAATCCACACAAATTAATTGCTGAAGGTGAGAAGTGGAATAACTTAATAGTTGAAATTGGCAATATTCTAGGGCAAATTCCCAATGCGCTGAGAAAATTTTTTAATTAATTCACTCTAGATTAATCAACTCACTCTCCTCAGCATAAAGCTGTTTTTTTATTAACAAGGAGTAATATTAACAATCACAATCAAAAACTAACCCAAGAATATCAGGCGAAGTATGGCGAAAAAGCATCAGTAAGCTAATCAGCATTTAAGCTGCACTATTGAAATTGTGAATAAATGACTTAAACTCTCTCCGCTGCCCCCCTGCGGTCTACACTGCTCTCTTAGGCACTTAACAGCTTATCTGGGTTTTTCGGGAGTAATTTGATTGGGGCTTGTTTGGGTAGTGATGAGAATAAATAGTAAAAAAATACAAACACCAATCAACGACCGGACTAAGATAACCGCCCAATCAACTGTGCCAGGATAGATTCAAGAGAAGCCAATGCAGCGTTTGTAGTTCTCTGGTGTTCCTCAAAATTACGCTGGTGTTGCTCAAAACTATGTTGTAGATTTTCTGTGCTTTCACGCAATTCCATGACAACACCATCCAGAACTGCACTACGAGCTAAAACACTAGTAGCTGTATCAATATATGCGTCAAGTTGAGCTTGAGTATCTGCTTGTCTCAAAGCTAAATTATCAAGTTGAGCTTGAGTGTTTGCTTGCCTCAAAGCTAAGTTATCAAGTTGAACTTGAGTACCTGCTTGCCTAAGAGTTAAGTTATCAAGCTGGTTTTGAGTTTGGACTTGCTGTTGAGCCACTCTTTCTACTAGTGCCTCAATTCTATCTAGTCTACTCGATTGATTGGGGGTGTCAGTCATAAACTAACTTCGTGATCTTAGTGGTAAATATAATAGTACAAAAATATTATCAAAACAATTGGTTTCAAGTCGGTCCCTTCCAGTATGCACTCAATAATTCAAGCTACGTACTTTGCCCTGTTCCAAACCCGACCTCACCAATCTTGATGGACACCAATTGAATTTACTTATCCCTTGATTTATTAAGGATTTTGCGCTCCTTGTTGTAAATGTTTCAATAAAGCAACCGCTAGCTCCAACACAGAATTTTGGTTCCAAGAAGGAATTTGGTCAAGCACATACTGGATGACAGCTTCAGGTGGTTCATCAGGAAGTGAACCAACTCGCAGCAAAGCATCATTGGTACTTCTAATCATTTTCTCTAACTTTTCTGGCCGACTATGACCAGGCAGAGTATCGAGTAAAGCTAGGACTTCATTTTTAAGTGAAACATTTTGATAACCAGAACGTGGCATAGAGAGTAAATTATCTAATAAGCAGTTGGGCATAAGTCAGAATCAAGAACTTACCTAGAACGAATCGCTCAAGTGGTGGCTCGTTTAGCTTTCTGTATTTGAACAGAATTAATAGTGCGTGTAGCTCTACTTTCTTGTAGAAACTGACTCTTGAGTTCTGTGTTTTCATCATACTGTACAAGAGGAGTATTTCTAAATAACTGCTTATTTCCTAGATTAGTACAGTATTATTAATATAATTAGTTAGCCAAAATTTTTAGAGCTTTGTCTTGAGGAATATCAGACAAATAAGACAAAGGAGAAAAAAGAAAAATGAACCTCCTGGACTTCTTAAATAAATGGGCGGGTAACGACACAGAAACCGAGCAAAAACTTAAAGGAATGTTGTCCACGTTTTTTGAGCGTGACCCACGCACAATTCGTAATTGGGTAAACAATACACCTCAATATGTCCGTTGGAACTTAAAAAGGTTAGATAAAGAGTGGGAGCAATTAGGCAGAATTAACTATGCCATTTTTTTTGAAGATTAGCGGAAATTTTTGTCACGAAATTGTCACGATTTTTTCCAGCCTGCTGACGGCAGGTTTTTTATTATCAAAGAGCAAGGTCAATTGTTAGTCAATAGCTGGCGGTTATGGACATCAATATTGATACAGATATTGACAGTGACATCAATACAGATATTACCACTGAGATGACACAGATATTGACTAACTATTTGAGACTATTGACACGGATTTGACTAAGTTCATGAAGTCAGAATGGAGAGAACAACTTTTTCATCAAAAACCAAGCCAATCAGGAGTTAATTTCTTGCTTTTACCGATGTCCAAAGCCAAAGCAACTAAAATTTTAGGCATCTGCCCCCGGACATTAGAACGATGGACAGAAGTCGCTCAACTTGTTCCAGAGTATAGATTAATACTCGGACGCATGAAAGCTTTTGCTGACCAAAAGAGGCTCCGTGCGCCATTAATGACGACCTACCAAGTATGGGTAGTAGGAAAGATTGGCGAATTGTTCTCGGACATTGTTCAAGGCATCGATAAAAAACCCCTTGTTGAGGTCATTGTCCAAGCTAACAAAAGTGAATACACTCGCTCCCTTTTTGAACAGGAACTACTAAAATTTACATCGCAAGAAGGCGGAGAAACAGATTATGTCGGATAGTACATTTACTCGTGCAGAATTGTTTGAACTACTCAGTGCCAGCTACAGCCCACAACAAATCATCGCTGGATTAGAACAACTCGCTTGTTCCGATCCAACTATTGATCCGAATGCCGAACAATTTCCTGTGGAAATCAGCGATTGCTTAGAGAGGCTGTTCAACCTAGCGCAGAAAACCCTAGATCAATCGAAGCTATTGGGAGGTGGGAGTAATTTGGCGAATATACAGACAGATGCAATAGAAAGTGTGAGTGAACAATTGCAGATTGAAGGAGTCAGCCGCGAAACGTTTAAAGCGTTCTTGGACATTGTGGCGGGGAAAGCTGTAGCTAAAGCATTAGCTGTCCATCAATTTGAACAAGAGCTATTCAACCAAATCAAGAGTGAGCTTGATGTTGAGAGTTTACAGCAACAAACACAAGCGGGATTTGAGGAAGTAGCATTTATCTATCAGTTGGCCAGGAATCCTGAAATCCGGCAACGTATCACTCAAGACTACGGACTCAAGACTGCACAAGAAATTAGGCAAGAAGTTCAAATGCTCACCAATAGTGCGACCTCTGGTTTTGACCCGAAAGCCTTTTTGGATGAATTAGGATTGCCAACACTCGAAAAAAAGTCCACACAACCAACTACGATTCAGGACATGAAAAATTTGACACGCTCTTTGTTGAGCAAGCAACTCCAGTCACCAAGTTGATAGAACGATTCGTTCAACGAAATTGGTTGGGCTTTTCAATTATTTTCTTTATGGTGTGCGTTGGGCTGTCTGTTTACATTCGGATTACTCACGCGCCAGTCCCTCGAACAGATGCAGAACAAATTCGGGTGCAACAGTGAACTATTCACCAGAATATTTAAGTTACATTCGCTCAAGCCAATGGAAAAATAAATCCATCAATTGTCAGAAATTAACTAACTTTCACCAATACCGTTGCCAAAATAAGAGCATGAAGAGGTAGGGCGTTTCGTAGTAGAGTTGTTGTCTCTCACAACGACAACTCAAA
>NZ_JACJRV010000098.1 GCF_014697475.1 Nostoc sp. FACHB-152 | reverse complement strand
AGAAGAGCTTATGGTTTAACTAACTTTGATAATTTTAGAAGAAGAATTCTACTCAATTGGTATTTCTGCTACTAATTTATCATATCTAGTCTGGGAGAGCCATTTTTATTAGTAAATTATATAGTAATTGATTTTCCTTGAGGTAGCAAATATCCTGATGTCTAAGATGACAAAATGCTATCGTAAAGGCAAAATCTGAGGAAAATAATATGGCTACTACATTGGTAGAGGCTAATTCTATCGAATCATGGTTGGGTAAAGAAGCGGAAGATTTGCTAACTTACAAAGCAAAAGTTTCTCAAGATTTATTGCATTTACCAGGGCCAGACTTTATAGATAGAGTCTGGCTGAATAGCGATCGCAATCCTCAAGTATTGCGAAATCTGCAACAAATTTATTCTACAGGTCGCCTAGCCAACACAGGATATCTCTCAATTCTGCCTGTTGACCAAGGAATTGAACACTCAGCCGGAGCATCTTTTGCACCCAATCCCATTTACTTTGATCCAGAAAATATTATCAAATTAGCAATAGCTGGTGAATGTAATGCTGTTGCTACAACCTTAGGTGTATTGGGTAGTGTTTCACGCAAATATGCCCATAAAATTCCTTTTATTGCCAAAATCAATCACAATGAATTATTAACTTTTCCCAACCAATTTGATCAAATATTGTTTGCGAGTGTCGAACAAGCTTGGAATTTAGGTGCAGTTGCAGTAGGCGCAACAATTTACTTTGGTTCTGAACAATCAACCAGACAAATTCAAGAAATTAGCCATGCTTTTAAACGCGCCCACGAATTGGGCATGGCTACAATTCTTTGGTGCTATTTGCGTAATAACGCTTTCAAACAAGACAAAGATTATCACGTTGCTGCTGATTTAACTGGGCAAGCTAATCATTTAGGCGTGACAATTGAAGCCGATATTATTAAACAAAAGCTACCCGAATGTAATAATGGTTATGGTGCAGTTGCCAAAGCCACAGGTAAAAGTTACGGCAAAACTCATGAGCGAGTTTACACAGAATTAACAACTGATCACCCAATCGATTTAACTCGTTATCAAGTGCTGAATTGCTACGCTGGGCGGGCGGGGTTAATCAATTCTGGCGGTGCATCAGGTAAAAGTGATTTTGCTGAAGCAGTTCGTACAGCCGTCATTAACAAACGGGCTGGTGGTACAGGCTTAATTTCGGGACGCAAGGCTTTTCAACGTCCCTTTGAGGAAGGAGTAAAACTATTTCACGCCATTCAAGATGTTTATTTATCGCCAGATGTGACCATAGCTTAGGAAACTGGGCATAAAAAGACTAGAGGCGAGAGGCTAAGGCGTAGGGCGTAGTATTTTACGCAGCACTGTCAAGACTGTTTTACGTACTCAGCGTGAAACTCTTACGTACTGAGACTATCCTTTGAAACTGGGTGAAGGGGTGTAAGGGTATAGGGTTCATAGGTTTTGAACACCAACATCCTTACACCCTTAATTGTAGATTTTTGCCAAATTGGCATACAAATTGTAGTGAATACTGATATTGTTTGTATTGTGCAAGGGGTGTACCAGAAGTTGTCCTAACTCTGTTAGGGCAACTTCTCCAATAAATATCACTAGTCTGAAAGTACTCTTTGCCATCTTTGCACCACACTCTGCAATTACAGTTATACAAATATAGGTGCGTTGCGGTTAGGGAACACGGTATGAGCTTCCCTAGCAGTGGCTTGTGTTTACAGATTGAGATTGCAGCCTCAAAAGGTTAACACCAGATAAATAAATTAATTCAGGTTAATAAATAATCAAAATCAGATTAAAAATTTACAGTTAACCAAAATAAAATGCAAAAAATCTCAATCATTATAGAAAATTGATGATTTTTATAAAGTTTTAAGAGTTATCATCGATCGCAAGGAATAAATTAACAACTTGAAAAACACCAAATCAATGCAGTGAACTATCCCAGCATTTCCATTTCCGCACAAAGTAGTCCCATAAATTTAGTTGGCGATCCGGGACAAGCAGTACAAATTTCAATTCATGCACCAAGCCAATATATCTGTGCCAACTGCGAACAGATATTACCAGATTGGAAAGAAGAACCGGTTTTTTGGGTGGTCATTGTCTTGCAGCGATCGCAATATGAATTAGTAAAAAGTACACCAGAAATAGAAATTGAAAAACAACGACTGCGGGAAAAGTTTATGCGGTTTGGTTGTGATTTAGCCTTTAGTTTACGCGATCGCGGCTATCTCACCGACCTAATTGATCCGCGCACAGGCTATCCTTTACTGTCTCGTCCTGGCGCAATGCCTCACAATGATACAGCAGTGGTGAAAGCCTTACTCAACTATCCAGTCAAAAAAAATAAATGCTGTGTTTTAGTTCATCCTACTTGGGGTAAAGCCGTTTATCCAAGTGTTTTAATATCAACCGCACCGCCAGCACTGATAGAATTTATAGCTAAAGGTGTTGCATCTATGCACGGGTGGAATGAAATTAGTCAACAGTCAACAGTTAATAGTTAAATTGCCTGAGCTAAATTAAATTTGCACAACTCCTCATGGGTAACTTTTGGCTGATTTAGTCATTGGTGATTCTTCATCACAAATGAGGTGAATAACAGTTATGCAAAAACACATAACAGCACCTATACCTTTAGATAACTTATTTGCAGAAGTTAAGACAGTTGAAACCACTAATGGTGCAGCTGTTTATTTTCCCCTCATTAACGGACGCTACGAGGTTAAGCCAGGAATGATGTCTTTTGGTTCCTATTTAGGAAACCAAACAGCAGATAGCCAAGTATTTCAGATTGATCATAATTATCCTGACTATCGCCAAGCTAAACTTTTAGCTCGTAGTGAACGGTTGAGTAAATACTACCAGACTGATCATTATTCTCCAGGATTAGCTGGCGCGATCGCCCATTTCATAATTCAGCGTCTGATTCAAGAACATCCGCAATATTTTGATTATCAAAAAACAAATAACATCCACAAATTCCACAGCCAGCTAACACAAGAAACTCTATATCTCGGTTCTGACTGGCAATTACAGCAAGTAGAAACGCAGAGTAACCCAGTTTTTCCAGCTTATACTTCTACCCTTGATGCTTTAGCCGCACAGATACAAGAAGACCTGACAGTTATCTGTCGTCGCCCTGACGGGAGTAATTGGTTGAGTGCTATACATCTGTGCTATCCCAACCATTGGTCAGTCGAGGCAAAAATTGGTGCAGATTTTGCTACAATCCACGCACCGGTAGCCGGAATCGAGAAAATCAATCGTCGGGCAAATGCGATCGTAAACACAATGATTTCGCAAAAACCGATGGTGCGCTTTGCTTGGGGTTTAAGTACCGACACCCGCCTCAATCACCACCCCGAACCACCACCCGGCGTAACAGCCAGCCAATGGCAAGGGCGAGACTTTGACTTACAGCACCCCAGACTCTACCTGCGTATTGAACGCCAAGTAATTTGGGGTTTACCAGAATATGACGCAGCACTATTTACTATTCGTACTTATTTTCGAGATTGTAGTGTAATCAAACAAGACCAAGTTTTACGGTCTAAATTGTATGCTGCTGTTGAGTCTATGACACCAGATTCACTAGTTTATAAAGGCTTGGCAACGAGTCGGGATAATATTTTGCAGTGGCTAGATACTAGGTCATAAAAAGGTAAATGTCTTTTTGCTTAACCTGTCATTATATATTCCTTAACCCTTGATAACTGCTGAAAAAGCTATTAAGTGGATTAGTTAATGATTTACTTATCAGCTTGGGAATATTTTCTGATGAAATTAGCTAAAAATTTAGTTATTACTAGCATTGCTGCTATCTCAGTTGCTGCTATTGGTGTTAAGCCAGCACAAGCCGCCTTACTTAAATATGACTTCAAAGCAACTACTACATTAGGTAAAAATCCAGGCGAATATTTTGGTTCTTTGAGCTTTGATGACTCAACCTTAACTAATGTAGGTATCGAAGATATAGGAGTTGAGGATGGATTAAAATTAGCCTTCAATTATTTAGGTAATAACTATACCGAGTTGGATGATGATGCTTATGACAAATTTCCTATAATCACCTTTAACAATGGCAACCTTTTAGGACTTAGCTATTTAGTTTCAGATCAGTTTTTGATTGGGAGCGATGAAAATACTCCAGACATAGGCGGAAATAGATTTTATAGCATTCAAGATATTGATGGAGCAATATCGGCAATAGCAATAGGTACAGTAACTTACACCAAAGTACCCGAACCTTTAAGCCTTGGTGGTGTAGCGATCGTTGGTACTCTAGGTTTATGGCTGAACCGTAAGAAAAAATCATAAAGATAAAGAGACGTTGTATTGCAACGTCTCTCTGCATAGGTTATCGGTAGCGCAATATTAAATTACAAACCCCCAATCACACCACCATCTTCGCGTGTAATCACCACCGTTGCAGAACGTGGGCGACCAGAGGGGCCATAACCTTGACTATGAGGCCAATTGCTAAATTGGGTTGGATTCGAGGCTGGTGCATCCTCACCTGGGTGCTGAATATTGATGAACATGGTTTTGCCATCGGGTGTGGAAGTTATACCAGTCACCTCGCAGTTTGTTGGGCTAGTTAAGAAGCGGCGAATTTGTTTAGTGTTGGGGTCAGCACACATCATCACATTACCGCCGATATTTTGCCAATCGCCAAGACCATCACCCGCTTGGTCAGTCTGTATCCAGAGGCGACCGAAATCATCGAACCATAGACCATCTGGCGCACCGAAGTCATCGCCATTAATATTGCCAACAAGATTGGATTCTGTTCTGGTACTGTCGCCACACTCAACGAAAATGTCCCAACTGAATTTCGTAGCTGTAACCGTGCGTCCAACCTCACGCCAACGGATGATGTGACCGTAACGGTTATCTTCGCGCGGGTTAGCAGCATCAACAGGAGGACGCGCAGTAGCGGCACCGGTTGTCCCATCTGGACTGTTGGAAGAAGCGGGTTCTGTCCCGCGACGATTGTTGTTAGTCAATGTGCAGTAGACTTCAATCTCCTTAAATCCGCCTATTCGAGGACGCACCGCAGTCCACTCTGGTCTGTCCATCATCGTTGCACCAACTCGATCTGCTGCTTGTCGAGTCTTGATAAGTACCTCAGCTTGATTCCTGAAACCATTTGCTGGTGTCAGACCACGTTGACCATAAATTAGAGGAATCCACTCACCAGTACCGTCATCCTTGAACTTAGCAACGTATAGAGTACCGTTATCGAGCAAATCGCGGTTAGCATCACGATTTTTCGGGTTGAAAGGTTGAGTGCAAACGAACTTGTAGATATACTCGTTGCGTTCATCATCACCCATATAGAAAGCAACACGGTTATTGTCATCAACAACATATTGCGCGCTTTCGTGCTTGAAGCGACCTAAAGCAGTACGTTTTACTGGTTTGCGTTGAGGATTATATGGGTCAATCTCGACTACCCAGCCAAACAAATGAGATTCTAGCGGATTTGTAGCAGCATCAAAGCGTGGATCGACCTCAGGCCAGCGATAGCTAGACCCTGATGTCGGAATACCGTAACGTTTCTGTCCGTTGAGAACATCAGACTTATCGATACCGGGAATTGAAACTACATCTCCCGTGGAGTTATTAAAATAACCGTTCCAGTTTTCTTCACAGGTTAAATAAGTACCCCAAGGTGTGTAACCATTGGCGCAGTTGTTGAGGGTACCGTATGCGGTGTAGCCGTCATTCACATTTCCAGTATCAATTGAAGCTTTCGGCGTAATTGAGAACTTTTTGGATTTCAAAAGTGGACTACCAGCCGCAGGCCCAGAAACTCGAATTTCAGTATTAGCTGTAATGCGTCGGCCATAAGACGAATTGCGATTAACACTCCACTTATTGCCAGTTTTCGATATCTCTACAACCGATACACCATGAGCAGCTTGAGACTTCCGCACCTTCTCGATAGTGACTGAGTTTTCAAGGCCATCAGGATGAAGAATTTCTTCATCGGTATATTCGTGATTGACACACAGTAACCCACTATTTTGGGGCAGACCTAAAAAGCTTCTAAACGACCTTGCTAGAGAACTGACTGACCGACCAATTACACGTTCTGGCGGTAGCGAGAAGTAGTGCATCCCATCATTATGCATACCATACTGCTTTTCTTGTGCCGCAGCATCCTGTGAAGCATTGGGTAGCCAGTTAGGTGCGCCGGGTATGATTGGGTCGCCCCAAGCAACTAAGACTTCGGCTTTGTAACCTTTAGGAACACTCACAAGATCCTTTTCGAGGACTTCTGTACCTGGTTTATTTAGGTTTGGTGGAATACTCTTAAAGCCAATACCACCGAAACCAGGTTTGGCAGGAATTGGTGCAGCCTCGACACTGCGAAGAAAACCGCCAATAGAAACCTCGCCCACTACAGTAAGAGCCGACGCACTCGCCGCAGTCACGATGAACCGCCGACGACTCACGCTGACGCGGCCAATCACATCACGAATTGACTCATTGCCTGATGGGTTGAGTGTGACATTATTCTTGGGGTGAAGAGAACCTTTCATCCTACGTTACTCCATTAAAATTCTACAAGTTGCTATTCATCTGTTAAGGTCAGGAGCAATTTAGTCAATAAAAGCTCTACAGATTCACATAATTTGTTCAGATTTATTTTGAGTATTTGCATCTTCAACAATTAATAACCCACAGCAAATGACAAGCCAATTTTGACTTGCACTACTTCTAACTATTAGAGGTTTTATAGAACGTCTTAAATCTAAATAAAGATGATTAACAACAGGTTATATAATGATTAAAATAAATTTATTAATAGTTGCTTTTTTAAATAGAAATAAGTAATTTAAAGCTGTGTTTTTGTGCATTCCTCACCAGAAAGATGTTCTTCTGGCACTGGTATTTCCATCCTGCGGCACGCCATCAATCGTTTCAATGCTTACACCAAGCATCAAGAATCAATGCTAAGTGACTACCTGTAATCCTGCCTCAAACGCCAATGCGATCGCCATTAAGTTCGTATTTGGCAATTTTGAAAAGAATTTTTAAACAGAAAATATACAAGCTTCAATAGTAAATGGCTGAGAGATTGTTAGAAAAAATCACTGTTGGGGAAAGCTCAATATTGTAATCATGACTCAATAGTTATGGTTTTATCTGATGTCTACCCAAGTCCATGCCTAAATTAGTCATAAATTTGCTAACTCAATGATATCCATCATCTACTCAGAGAATTTTCTTCAACATGAAACAGGGTATATGCATCCTGAGCAGCCAGAACGGCTGACGGCAATTGTGGAGATTTTAAGAAAATCAACAGTAATAGACCAAATCCAATGGTTAAATCCTGACATGGCTAGAAATGTAATTTCAGAGATTGAACGAGTTCATTCCAGCGAGTATATTGACTCAGTTCGCGCCTATTCTATTAGAGGCTGGGGTTGTTTTGAGTCAACGCAGATTTCCCCTCACAGCTTTGAGGTTGCCTGCCTTGCTGTGAATGCTTGGTTAGATGGGGTTGATCACGTTTGGCAGATGGGAAGACCGAGTTTTGTTTTAGCTAGACCACCAGGACACCATGCGCTCAAAGATCAAGGGATGGGATTTTGCATTTTCTGTAATCCAGCCATCGCAGCCCTTTATGCTCTCTCAAAAGGACAAATCAAGCGAGTGGGAATTTTGGATTGGGATGTACATCATGGTAACGGAACGCAGGCATCTGTAGAAAATAATCCTCATATTGCTTTTTGTTCAATTCATCAATCTCCAGGCTATCCACACACAGGAAAATCTGATGAACATGGCAAATTTAATAATGTCTTGAATCTTCCTATTACTCCTGGTAGCTTAATACAAGATTACTGCCAGTTATTTGAGCAGAAGGTATTAGGATTTTTCCAAAATTTCCAGCCAGATATTCTGATTGTTAGTGCAGGATACGATGCAAACCAAGCAGATTTACTTTCTAAAATTAATTTACAGCCCCAAGATTACGCCATACTGACTGATTATTGTCTCAAGATTACACCGCGAGTTCTTTTCGGTTTGGAGGGCGGGTATGAATTAGACAGTCTTGCTCAATCTGTACTTGAGACAGTCAAGCAGTGTTTAAAACTCTTTTAATGCTCTACTCTTTCAGCGAAGCTTATCTGGAGGAGTACCAGAATAGCCCCGTTGGGGCGGGGTGTAGGGTGTGGGGTGTGGGGTGTAGGGGAAATACAGCCCCAACAACCACCTTCGTTACAAGCCCTGTCCTTTAGGGCAATTGTGTTGGTAGGGGATACAAGAACCTGACATCACCGTCTTCCCACTCAGCCACCCCCCACACCCTATTTTTGACCTAAAATGCCCCTCTCATTAAGCAGAACTTTCTTTTAACTACTCAACGCTTTAATAAAGCGTTGCAAACTCTTAAACACATTAGGCTTCTTCGCTGGTGTAGCGTCAGTTGATGTCTGCGGTTGTCCCTGGGAGAGGATGTAATCTATATCATCGCTTGATGGTTTTTTGGCTAACTCGACAACTTTTTCCCAGTTCTCGGCTTTTTGTAACCAAATTTCCCACTGTCCGGGATAGCAACGAAATACCGCAGTGTCATCATCTACCGGACGCAGATAGTAGCAAGATTCAATAGTGCTGATGAAGCGATCGCGCGCTTGTCTACCAGCATAACCAATGCCTATAGTACCAGAATCTTCTAGGCGTGGGTTTAACATGACAAATGGACGCTCGCCCAGGATTTCACAAATTTTTTCTAATTGGGGCAATTCTACAGCAGAGGGGGCAACAAAGAAAGCAATTTCATCTTCTGGCTGAATTTTCGACTGAATAGAAGCAGCCCTACCTGTACCAATATCAAAAATTTGAAATGGCGCATCTACCCAATCGCGACGCGCTAAAGCAGAAGCACCCGCATCGGCAAAGAAAACTTTTAACCGCGACTCATATTGGGCAAATATGGGGAGAAATTCTTCTGCTATGGGCATAAGTTTGAGTTCAGGGAATAGCAACTCAACTTGCAGACGAGTATAACCATCTGCCAATGCTGCTTTGGTAGCCTCACGGGATTGGGCGATCGCTTCTTCAAGAGTGTTGGGAAGTTGACTCATAATTGTTATATGGCTTGAGTATCTATTCTTATTGTTTCAGGATTAGCTCTTTGAGATCATGAGAGAACAACCTAATCTCTCAGGACTGACAGCAACATTAAATTGGTATAAGACTGGAGAAACAGAATCATTATGCGTATAAGCGTATGATATGCTCATGCAGTAAATAGTCACTTGTTATTAACCATGAATCCGGAAGCAGTTGAGCGTAGCATTCTCACACCTCTAACTTTTATTCAGCGTAATGCTAAAGTCTATAGTCACAAAGTTGCTATTACATATAATCAAAAATCTTATACCTACAGCGAATTTGCCCAACGGATAAACTGTTTAGCCTCTGCACTGTGTCAAGCAGGACTTGAAAAAGGCGATCGCGTCGCTTTTTTTTGTTTTAATATTCCCCCAATGCTAGAAGCCCATTTTGCAGTGCCTTTAGCTGGTGGTGTTCTAGTATCCATTAATACGCGTTTAGTTTCTCAAGAAGTTGCTTATATCTTGAATGATTGCGGTGCTAAATTCCTCTTTGTTGATACAGAGTTAGCCAATATAATTCGACCTGTTCAAAATAGTTTAGAAACGGTTAAACATATCATCAATATCAATGACGTTGAAGGATTTTTGCCTATAGATGGAGAAGATTATGAAGCATTTCTTCAAACTGGTGAACCGACTCCTTTGCCGTGGAAGATTACAGATGAAATGGAGACGATTTCTATTAATTACACTAGTGGAACTTCTGGCAAACCCAAAGGTGTAATGTACTCTCATCGTGGCGCATATCTTAACTGTTTAGGCGAAATCATTGAGACAACATTAACATCTGAGTCAGTTTATCTGTGGACTTTGCCCATGTTTCACTGTAATGGTTGGTGTTTTACTTGGGCTGTCACAGCCATTGGCGGTACTCATCTTTGTTTACGTAAGTTTAACCCTGGTAATATCTGGAAGTTAATTCAACAACAAGGAGTAACTCATTTAAATGCTGCGCCTGTAATTTTAATTTCTCTGGTGAATCATCCAGACTGTCCGCAGTTATTAGAAAAACCTCTAACTATCACTACAGCAGGCGCACCACCATCGCCAACATTGATTGAAAAAATTACGAAAATTGGCGCAAAAATTATTCATGTTTACGGTTTGACAGAAGTTTATGGCCCGTACACAGTTTGCGAATATCAATCACATTGGAATGATTTGAACATCGAAAACCGCGCCAAACTAATTGCACGTCAAGGCGTACCTTATATCAGTGCCGATGGTTTGCGAGTTGTAGATCTATATATGAATGATGTTCCGGCGAATGGAGAAACAATGGGGGAGGTGGTGATGCGCGGCAATATGGTAATGACAGGATATTATAATGACCTAGAAGCAACCCAAAGGGCATTTCGTGGCGGATGGTTTCATAGTGGTGATTTAGCAGTTATGCACCCTGACGGTTATATTGAGGTGCGCGATCGCATGAAAGATATTATTATTACCAATGGCGAAAATGTCTCCAGTATTGAAGTTGAACAATGTCTTTATCGTCATCAAGCGGTCTTGGAGTGTGCAGTTATTGCTGTGCCTCATGCCAAGCGTGGAGAAGTGCCAAAAGCCTTTGTTACCCTTAAAGAAAATGCACAAGTTACAGAACAAGAATTAATTCAATTTTGTCGCCATCAAATTGCTGCCTTTAAATGCCCGACAACGATTGAGTTTACTACTCTACCAAAAACTAGCACTGGTAAAATTCAAAAGTATCTGTTACGGGAGAAAGAATGGACAGGTTATGAGAAAAGAATTTACGGTGGTTAGTTACAATTTTGAACAATTATCAGTGAACGATTACTGAACCTGAAACTAAGTCTGCGAATCACCACTACCACGTAGTAATCTCAAAATTTATCCGACACCTGCATTTAAATTCTGAATCTTAGCAAGTATTTACGGATGGCTTTGCTTGAAGAAACCGTTTGATACGTCTTGGTTCTGGGACAAAAAAGACTAATTACATATTTTGTTTCTGACTTTCTTAAATGTCTTAACTATCCTTGCATTGTTTAGAAAATTGTTACAAAATGAACAAATTATTATCTAAATATTAAGTAAGCCGATAGACATAAACCAAAATATGTTACGAATAAGTATGTTTAAAGTCTTGACAAATGACTAATGACAGCCTTTGCTAGTGATCTTTAATTGCACCAACCTACTTATAGCAATAGTTGTAAATAGTGATTAAACTTAAAAACTACTAGGAGAAAGATTAGTGCTTTTTTTAGCAAAGCTTTCTGTAGCGATTGGATGTTTTGCACTTGCATTTGTATTTGCAAGTTTAGTTGAATATTGGCTACATCGTTTAATGCACGTTTCGCAGCTAATCGGTGAACGTCACCGTGATCATCACCGTCGTAATGAAGGGCAGGGTGTTTTATGGGAATTTCGAGACTATGTTAGAGGCAGTTTGATAGTGATGGTTTTAATGTTCTTCCTTTCCTGGGAAGCAGGATTTGGCTGGTTTTTTGGCGGATTTACTTATGCTGCTTTTTCAGCCTATGCTCATCAATTACAGCATGAAAACCCAACTAAATGCTTTTGGATGAAAATGCCAGTTCACTATGTACATCACAAGTATGGAATGTGGCATCACAACTTTGGTTTAGCTGTAGACTGGTGGGATAGAATTTTCGGCACATATAAGCCTTTAGAATGGCTGACACCAGAAGAGCTTAATCAACCTGAACGGAGTTATTTACAATTGAAATGGTGGTAAATTGCCGCCGCAGTATTCAGTTTTGATATAGTTATCTCATAACATAGTTTGATGTAATTAAGTAAGTCGGTGAGAAAAAACTCTCTCACAGTTGAAGACATCCCCCCCTTGCTGTACTTGGTTACTCGCAACAATAGCCCAAAAATTTCAGTTAACTCCTGTGTCAAACTTTCCTATTTTACCTCAATTATCACTTACTTTAAGACCAAACAATGGCGTAGAAGTTTATAGTGAATCAGATTAATTAGTTGTAGACGAAAAGGACTTTTAATATTTGCTTTGAACTAATAATTAAATTTACTAAATATAAACAAATTTGGATTAAAAGTGGTAGTTTGATATTTAAGAAATTAAATTAACTCAATGCGAATAACTAAAACATCAAACTTCGACATCCGGGCAGTCACAACCACAATCGATAACGAAATGTTTCTTGATGTTCCAGCCAAGGTATACGCCAACGATCCTTACTGGATATCACCTCTTCGCAGCAATGTTGCAAAGCAGTTTTCACCTCATAATACTTTCTTTGAGTACGGGAAGTTACAACAGTTTATTGCTGTCTCAAGAGAAATTAACGGTTCTCAGGCCGTTGGACGCATTGTTGCTGCAATTAATCAACGCTTAATCAATCGTGAAAACCAAAATGTTGGTCTGTTTGGCTTTTTTGAATGCGTTAGCGATTTTACTATTGCCCAAGCTTTGCTAGATGCTGCTTGTAAGTGGCTGCGAGAGCAAGGAATGACTGTAGTCAGAGGCCCAATCGATCTGTCTACTCACAATAACTGCCTATTTTTAGTCGATGGATTTGACTCTTCACCAATGGTGATGATGCCCTATAACCCACCTTATTATCCAGAGTTGATGGAACGGGATGGTTGGCATAAAGCTAAGGATAGTTATGCCTATAATTTACTTTTAGATAAACCTCTACCACCAGAATTTGAGAAAGCTTATCGGATTGCTTGTAAATCTGGTGTTAGCTTCCGCTCCATCCAGACAAAAGGTGACGGATTTGAGCAAGATGCCAAAAAAATTTATCACCTTTTTAATCGTGCTTTTGCTAATAACTGGAGTTCTACTCCACGAACCGAGACAGAATTTATGGAAGAAGCTAAAGACCTGAAGGATTTGATAGATCCAGATATTTTTGTAGTTGCAGAATATAACGGGGAAATGGTTGGCTTTTTTATGGCGTTACCTGACTACAACATTCCCCTCAAATACGTTAAAGGAATACTCAACTGGTTAGGAATTATTAAGTTTCTTTGGTATCGCCGCTACATAAATCAAGCGCGAGTTATAGCAATTTGTTCTTTACCAGAGTATCGCCGGAAAATGGTGTCTCTAGCCTTGATTTATTTGGGAATGCAAGGTGGAATTCAAAAGGCCAAACCCTATAAAAGTGCTGAACTTTCTTGGGTCTTTGAAGATAATTTTTCTTCTCGCCAATTAATCGAAGCAACTGGCGCAAAAATTTATAAAACCTACCGAATTTATGAAAAACTTTTATGAAAGTACTAGTTACTGGAGCTAATGGATTTACAGGTTCTCACTTGGCTCAAGCTCTACAAAAGCAAGGGCATACTGTTGTTGGTCTGGTGCGAAAGTCTAGCAATTTAGCACGTTTAGCTAATTGCAATATCCAACTAGTCTACGGTGATATTACTGACCGAATCGCACTAAGAGCGGCGATGACTGGTGCAGATAAGGTTTTTCATACTGCTGCTTATGTAGAGTTGGGACTCGTCAATGAGGCAGAAATGGAGCGGGTGAATGTTGAAGGTACGCGGGCGGTGTTGGAAGTAGCCCAAGCAGTTGGTGTATCCAAACTAGTGTACTGTAGCACTATTGGAATATTTGGCGATACAAAAGGTCAAGTCGTAAATGAAACCTTCATTAGAACACAGAGTGAGTTTTCTTCAGCTTACGATCGCACTAAATACCAAGCTCAACAATTGGTAGATCGATTTGCCAAAAATGGCATTCCTGTAGTCAGCATTCTTCCTTCAGGAATATTTGGTGCAGATGACCCTCATTTTGCTCCAGTAATCAGGCAATTTCTGAAAGGCAGACTAAGGCTGTGGGCAGGAGGCGATCGCATTACTGGTATTGTCCATGTAGATGACCTAGCTGCGGCCATGATTTTGGCAGCACAAAAAGGTAAATCTGGAGATTACTATATTATCTCTGCTGGCGATCTCACAACCCGCGAAATGTTTCAGATAATTTCCCAAAAAACAGGTATTCCAGTTCCTTACGAGGTTCCAAAACCTCTAGTTAGACTTGTAGGAAACTTATTCGACTCCATAGGACGCGTTTTGAAATGGCAACCACCTATTAGCCGTGAGCGCGTTCACTATATTTATGACCGTTGTGTGCGAGTAGATGCGGCCAAAGCCCATAATGAACTCAACTGGCATCCACGCTCAACATTAGAAACTTTACTTGAGTTGATCCCCTATTGACTGAAATCAATTTTGACTTCCCGAAATACGCTCAAGTTTTGACCGAATAATTATAAATTATTCTTATACCAAACAGATATAACTTTTATAACTCAATGACAAGTTTATTATTTTCACTTTTAACCGCAACTGCTAGAAATTCCAAAGCAAATTTCGTCAGAAAAACTCGTCAAGTTAATGCGGTGCAAGAGCAATTTTTACGCAACTTATTACTAGCACATAAAAATACTGAATTAGGTCAGAAATATGGGCTAAAAGATATCAAAACTATCGATAAATTTCGAGAGCAAATTCCAGTTTTGCCTTACAGTAGCTATGAACCATACATCACGCGCATTGCTCAAGGTGAAACCAACATTTTAACTACTGACCCTGTAGTTTATATTGTCTTAACTAGTGGTTCAACTGGAAAAAAGAAACTAGTTCCAGTCACCAAACAAACTCAAAAATATTTACGGTTGGCTCATTTGACAAGTCTTGGCTTTTTAAGTGAAGCACTGTCAGCACGAGGGCTAGAGCTAGGCAAAATATTATTAACTAAATCGCTGCAATTGTTAGGAACAACTAGTGGTGGTATTAAGTATGGGTCAGCTAGTTCTGGCGATCTCCACATGAATAAGTTCTTCTTCAAGCAAGTATTTGCTCATCCCTATGAGACTCTAGAGGCAACTGATAGTTTAGCCCGTCATTATCTTTGTTTGCTATTTGCTTTGCGTGAAGAGTCTATGCGGGGGATGGCAGCAAGTTTTCCGATGCTGATATTGCGTAATTGCAGCTATTTAGAGCTTTATAGCGAAGAATTGATCCAAGACATAGATCAAGGAGCGATCGCTAGTTGGTTAAAATTGGAACCAGAACTCAGGGCAAAATTAGAGCCGCTATGCTCGCCAAATCCTCAGCGAGCTGCTCAATTACGAGAAATCTTGCACTCACAAGGAAAGCTTACCCCCAAATATGCTTGGCCGAATCTATCGTTTGTTACTACCTCGCGTGGAGGAACGTCAAATTTCTATTTTGAGAGATTTCCTCACTATTTTGGAAATACCCCTCAATTTGGTGCGGTATATGCAGCCTCAGAAAGCGTTTTTAGCATTTACCATAACGTCAATGATGATAGCAGTATTCTAACAATTACATCAGGCTTTTATGAGTTTATTCCAGAAGATCAATGGGAAGTAGAACATCCCAAGACATTATTAGCTAACGAAGTAAAAGTAGGAAATCGCTATCGCATCCTGACAACCAACTACAGTGGTTTCTATCGTTATGATATTGGCGATGTTGTAGAAGTTCTAGGATTTTACGAACAAACTCCTTTGATTGTCTTCCGTCACCGTCAAGGTGGGCTACTTTCTTCAATAACAGAAAAGACTACTGAATTTCATGTAATACAGGTTATGCAAGCACTGCAACGAGATTTCAGCTTAGTTTTAGAAGATTTTTGTATTACTTTATCTGAAAATAATTTTCCGGCTCACTATTTGGTAAACATTGAACTTGCCCCTGGCTATACACTCAACAATCCGCAAACTTTCCTAACTAGATTTGACTCTAAACTCAAAGAAATTCACACTTCCTACGAAATTGAACGTCGAGATTTAATCCCTCCTCCCCAATTACGGATTTTAGCTCCTGGTAGTTTCGCGATCCTCCGACAACGTTATTTGCAAAAGGGAATGCCAGAGTGTCAACTCAAACTTCCTCACATTAGCGAAGACCGGAATTTACTGGTTAATTTGCCAGTTAAATATGAAGTTAAGTTTCCAGAGAATTTGCATAGTTTTGGACAAACAATAGAGACTTTGCCTCATGGATGAATCTAAATTAGATGATGCAGTTAAAACAATAGAACGAATTAGTTTTTCATCTTTAACGTCAAAAAAATTTGTTGACTATTATCAAAAAAATGGCATACCCGTTGTAGTTACAGGATTAGTTCAAGAATGTGATTGGAATCTCGACTATCTTTGTCAAAAATTAGGCGAGCAAGAATTTCTTGCCCGCTTTTATGGACGTGAAAGGTATAACCAAGACAAACGCAAATGGAAAAGTATTGGTAGTGGTGTAGAAGCTAAAACCATCCGCTTTACAGATTATGCCAATTTGTTGCGTAACCAGGAAGCACAAAAAAATGATATTTATTTAGCTAAGTGTTCAATTAAAAATACGCTTTTGGCTAATACAAAGTCTTTAACAAGTTTTGGAGAGCAACTTGGTTTAAAAAAACCTATTAGCGATTTAAATCTTTGGATTGGCCCGGCGGGTCACGTGGAATCTTTACACTACGATACAGGAGACGGAACGCTAATACAACTGCATGGTTCCAAAAAAATTTTACTTTTTCCCCCGTCTCAATTATATAATGTCTATCCATTTCCCATTTATACACATTTACTTTATGGCTTAAAATTACGTTCCTGGTTTAGTCAAGTTTATCCAGAAAACCCGGATTTAAAAACATTTCCTAAATTTGAGGAAGCACTGTTACATAAATATGAAGTAATACTTAATCCGGGGGAAGTTCTTTATATTCCTGCTGGTTGGTGGCATGAAGTTACAGCATTGGGAACAGAAATGGTGTGTTCAGTGAATCGATTCTGGCGCGTCTACCCGACTTCCAGGGCTGTATTTTCTTGGAGTAGATGGCGTAATTATCTAGGATTTTTTTGTGCGTTACCGTATACTTTATTGAGCATAGGAATAGCCATTTTTAGCAGCGATCGCCAGCAAAAAATTAGGAAAATTTTGCAAATGTTATAAGAAAAAATCATAAATTATTTTTATCAAAACTAGAGAAATTCATCTGAAAATGGCTACAGCAAGCAACGCTCTCACAAATCAAACAAGCAGTAGAGGTACAAGCAAATGGAGCTAGCCACAACCCTCAAAAGTCAGGCAGTTCAAAAGCGTGTCAAAGAAGTAGGGATTAATCCCAATTACTGGTATCCAGTTGCTTGGGCAAACAAACTGAAGGTTGGTGAGATTCTAAGCGTGATCATTTGGCAGCAGGCGATCGCAGTTTACCGCGATCTTAATGGTCATTTGCACGCTTTAGAAGATGCTTGTCCCCATAAGGGCGTAGCGTTGCACAAAGGCAAAGTTCAAGGGTGCAACCTTGCTTGTCGTTATCATGGTTGGGAATTTAATGGTAGTGGTGAGTGCGTCAGCATTCCCTACCTACCTCAAGAGCAAAAACTTCCCATAGCTCAAGTCCGCAGTTATCCAATCCAGGAAAAATACGACCTGATTTGGATTTTTCCGGGCGATCCGGTATTGTCTGCTATTAGTGAGTTGCCTCAAGTGCCAGAATTTTCCGATTCTGATTGGTTAATAGTGCCAATTACTGCACACTTCAAAGCTCATTTTTCCATGTGTAATGAAAATACGATAGATGTATTTCATGGGTTTTTGCACCAAGAATTACAAGGTTGGTTTGACCCAGTTCTGACAAATTTGCAGGTGACAGAAACCTCAGTTTGTGCAGATTATCAAGTCTCTTATCAAGGCTCACTCACAAAATTTTTAGGGTTGAGCGAACAAGGTGATAGAGTTACTACCCGGACTATCTCAATCGAATACTCCTATCCTCACTATCACAACTCGCTTGAGGGTGTCTCCTCTCTATACCTGATGCGATTGCCAGTTAGTCCAACTGAAACTCGCTCCTTTTCTCTGCTATTTCTCAAACTTCGCCTGCCTAAATTGCTACTCCAGGTGTTGAGGCCGCTATTAGCATCCTTTATTTGGCGTTTCTTGTTTCGGAAATTTCTTGTTCAAGATATAGAAATGGTTGAGAGCGAACAGCAAACATATCTTGCTAATCCCCAACGGCGTTATGTAGAAATCAACCCAGCCATAATTGCTCTCCAACGAGTCATTATTGGACAGTATGAGCAATTTACGCAAAAATCTAGTCAAGTTCCGTCTCATAAAAATCATGAATCAAATCAATCTAGCTCTAACTCTGTTGGCAAATACTTTCTTTCAAGTCAATAGATAGCAGAGATACCACTACTAAAGTGGCGTTGCATAGTAAAGCCGATAGACCATCTTAGAGAAAGTAAGAGAAGTAAATTTGTGGAAATTATCAAAGAATATGTTCAGTGCTGGAACGCTAGTGGACTCGATCCAGATGAGTATATTTGTCTTCAAAAACAGGGAAATTTAGTTGAGATCCAAGAAGCAGCAACTGGTAAGCGTCGAACAGTTCTTAACTTCTGTACGAATGATGTCTTGGGACTAGTTCAAGAACAAGCTGTCAAGCAAGCTGCCATTGATGCCATTCTCAAGTATGGAACATCTAATAGTTCTTGCTCAGTCTTAAGTGGGCGGATTGACTTACATCAACAATTAGAGGACGAAATTTCAGCTTTTAAGCATTTGCCCCACACACAGCTATTTATGAATGCCTGGATGGCAATGCAAGCCTTGATGGATGCCTTCTGTCATTTGGCAATTCCAGTGCCAGGATTTCAAAATACCCGTGAGACTTTGATTCTCACTGACGTTCTCAATCATGGCTGTATTGTCTCAGCCGTTGTCAATGCTGGCACCCGTTCTGGCAAGGTGTTCGGTCATAGTCCTCGCGTCCGAGTCAAAGCGTATCGTCATTGTGATGTCGAAGATTTAGCTCGCAAACTTTATCGTCATGCAAAGCCTAGCGATCGCATTATGGTGGTTTCTGATGCCGTCTTCTCTATGGACGGCGATATTGCACCATTGCCAGAGATGATCGACGTACTGCACAATTACGAAGGCAGCGTACTAGTGATGGATGAGGCTCACGCTAGCGGAGCAATTGGCGCAACTGGTAGGGGGATTTACGAACACTTTCATATCTTACCGTCTGATGCCATTGAGCGGGGTGTAGTGCCACTGATTATGACAACTTTTTCTAAGTTTGCCGCCTCGGCTGGAGCAGCTATTAGTACCCACGTTGCAGAATTGAAACCATTATTAAACGTTTCTCCGACTTCAATTGGCACAATTTCATTGCCGCCACCAATGACTGCTGCTGCTTTGGAAAGTATCCGTCAGGTTCGCAAATTTCCAAGACAGGTGAAACAGCTTCAGGAAAACACTCGCTACTTGCGATCGCGTCTAGCTGAACAAGATTTTGTTATTACTGGCGAAACCAATGTTATTCCAGTTATCCTACCAACAGAAATTAATCCTAAAATCTTTGCTAGACAAATTATGGAAAATTACGGTATTTGGGTATCTCCAATTTGGTTTATAGCCAAACCCCGGATTCGCATTACTGTTACCGCCCTCCATACGCAAGAAGATATGGAGCATTTGATTGCAGGCATGGTCGCAACTCGTAACTTATTATATAAACAACAATTAGTCCATACTTGAGTTAGACAAGGTATTCAACGGCAGTTGCCCTGGAGAAAACTATGCCACTTGCTACCTTTTGAGTTCTCAATACCCCAACAATACGAGCCAGATATCTCGTAGGGAAGAAGTACAAGTCAGCAGAGCCACCCAACGCAGTGGCTCTCTATTCACTTTCTTAATGGATATTGCTGTTAGTTAACAATCTTTTTAAAACTGCTCTTCCAGCTTTTGTAATCAGATTTAGCGTCTTGAACAATAGAACTTAAGCACTATACAAATTGGCTATTATGTGCATAATGATTGGTTCAGAATACAAGTTCTTTAGTTTAGAAGATTCCTTACTTAACGAAAAAAATCAGGTCAAGGGTAGACTGGGGTGTAGTGTTAATAACTATGGCTCTCCCAGACTAGATATGATAAATTAGTAGCAGAAATACCAATTGAGTAGAATTCTTCTTCTAAAATTATCAAAGTTAGTTAAACCATAAGCTCTTCT
>NZ_JACJRV010000097.1 GCF_014697475.1 Nostoc sp. FACHB-152 | reverse complement strand
GATTCTGTTCAATGTGGTTCAGTATGTCGCACATTTTTCTGTGTAAAAAAAGCTTTCTGATGTTCTTTTATCACAGAATGATACTATTTTGGAGATGTCTATTGTTTAGCCGCAGCGATGAGTAGGCAATAGGCAACAGGTTTGAAAGTCTCTTGGCATATAGTTTTCTTAAAATTTGTACCTCATTCACCTGTAACCTGCTGTAACTAAACGCCGAGAAACACCGATGAATATTATTGATAAGAATATCCGAAATAAATTTATTTCTGCTGAAGTGTTAGCACCTATAATAGTTGGGGTGTTAGTGTTAGTGCTGTGGGATATTTTAGTACGCCTAACTAAATTACCACCTTATATTCTGCCTAGCCCTTTATTAGTATTTAAAACGTTAATTGCCGACTGGAACGAGTTATTTTCTTCGTTATTAATTACGTTACAAATTACAGTTGTTGCTTTTATTGCTGCTGCCGTTTCTGGTTTATTAATCGCAATTTTATTTACTCAAAGTAAGTGGATCGAAAAAAGTTTATTTCCCTATGCGGTCATTCTACAGACAACACCGATAGTTGCGATCGCACCTTTAATCATCCTCTGGTTTAAAAACAACACCTTTGCCGCCCTTGTAGTCTGTGCCTGGATAGTCGCCTTTTTCCCCATCGTTTCTAACACTACCCTCGGACTCAACAGCGTTGACCGCAACTTACTCAACCTCTTTCAACTCTACAAAGCCTCACGCTGGCAAACTCTATGGTATCTCCGCTTACCCAGTGCCATGCCTTATTTTTTGGGTGGGTTGAAAATTAGCGGTGGTCTATCCCTAATTGGCGCAGTCGTCGCTGAATTTGTCGCCGGAACCGGTGGGGCAAAATCTGGCATTGCCTACCGTATCCTAATTTCTAGCTACAACCTGCAAATTCCCAGGATGTTCGCCGCCTTATTCCTCACTACAGGCTTAGGTGTACTCATATTTGTCAGCCTCAGTTACCTATCAGACCTTATATTAAGTAAATGGCACGAAAGTGCTGTTAAACATGAAAATTAGGTTTTAAAACGCAGAGGTATGCTGAGGAAAGCGCAGAGGTACGCTGAGAATCAAAACCTCCGCGTTCCTTTGCGTTAACCTTCACGCCCCTTTGCGTTAAAAAAACACTATGACAACTACCAATTTAGATAACCTCCGTGCTGCTTTTACAGGCATAGAAACTATCACAGATCCTCATCAAGTAGCCAAACTATCCCAGGACTACCACACCTTTAGCCCCATCCTCGTACCCAAACTTGCAGGCAAAGTCGGGGATATTGTGGTGCGTCCTGCAAATGAAGAGGAAGTATTAGAAGTGGCGGCAACTTGTGCGAAATTACGCGTACCTGTAACTGTGCGCGGCGCAGGTACAGGGAATTATGGGCAATGCGTACCGATGCACGGCGGCGTAATTTTAGACATGACCAAGATGCAAGAAATCCTCTGGGTAAAACCAGGGGTAGCGCGGGTAGAAGCAGGCGTGAAATTAGCAGCCTTAGATAAAAAAGCGCGAGAAACTGGCTGGGAAATGCGGATGGCTCCTTCTACTTACCGGACAGCCACTATTGCGGGGTTTGTCGCTGGCGGAAGTGGTGGTATTGGGTCGATACAGTATGGGTTATTAGGCGATCGCGGCAATCTTTTAGCACTACGAGTGGTAACTTTAGAAGATGAACCCCGTGTAATTGAACTACGTGGTGACGACGTGCAGAAAGTCAATCATGCTTGGGGAATCAACGGTATCATCACAGAAGTAGAAATTCCTCTTGGCCCTGCTTATCCTTGGGCGGAAGTAATTGTTACCTTTGATGACTTTATGACAGCCGCCAAGTTTGGGCAGTCTTTGGGTAACGCCGATGGCATGATTAAAAAACTAATCTCTATCTTTGCATCTCCCATCCCGCAATACTTTACTGCCCTGCACCCATATATTCCTGAAGGTACTCACCCAGCATTATTAATGGTTGCAGAATCCAGTTTAGAATTATTGCCAGGTTTAGTGCAGCAATACGGTGGCAAAATTACCTATCAAAAGCCAGCGCAAGAAGCAGGTAAAGGCATACATTTAGCAGAATATACCTGGAACCACACCACATTACACGCTCGGATTGTAGATACTTCTATTACCTACTTGCAAAGTATCTTCCCAGCCGAGAAAGGTTTGGAATTAGTTGAAGAGTTATATCATCATTTCGGTGATGAGGTGAGGATGCACTTAGAATTTATTCGCGTCAATGGCAGGGTTATACCTGCTGCTTTGCAACTTGTAAGTTATACCACCGAAGAACGCCTGTATGAGATTATTCACTACCACGAAGCCAAAGGTGTATTTATTGCCAATCCTCACACATATATTATTGAGGACGGCGGTAGAAAAGTGATTGATCCTGAGCAGTTAAAGTTTAAGGAAATGGTTGACCCCTATGGACTGATGAATCCTGGTAAGAGCAAAGTGCTAGAATTCAAAACCCACAACTAAACCCAATTGCCTATTGCCTGTTGCCTATTACCTCTTACCTGTTGCCTATTGCCTCTTACCTATTCCCTATTGCCTCTTACCTATCACCTATTACCATTCCCTCCTATCAATCTGTGCATCTAGGTTGATCTGTGCTTTAATTGTCAAAACTGTGGGCATAACCCAAAACCCATCTTCTAATCATTGCTCATGATTGACATTGACGGTTCCTTTGGAGAGGGAGGCGGACAAGTTCTCCGCACTTGCCTCAGTTTAGCCGCTATAACTGGTGAACCTATCCGCATTACAGCTATTCGCGCCGGACGCAAAAGGCCAGGTTTAGCTGCACAACACCTCACAGCAGTACGTGCTGCGGCCAAAATTTGCCATGCTCAACTACAGGGTGATGCTTTAGGTTCGATGATGCTGGAATTCATTCCCAGCACTCCGGTACAGGCAGGAACTTATACCTTTGATGTTAGTGAAGTTCTAGAAGGCGGTTCATCTGGGGCAATTACTTTAGTTTTACAAACTATTCTCTTACCGTTAGCTCTAGCCAAGGGAAACTCTCAAGTAACCTTACGCGGCGGAACTCATGTCATCTTTAGCCCAACGGTGACGTATATTGAGCAGGTCTATCTACCAATGCTCATGCGTATGGGGATCAAAGCTGCTGTGAAATTAGGTGCTTGGGGGTGGTATCCTCAAGGCGGCGGCGAGGTAAAAATGCAGGTGAGTGGCGATCGCCAGCTTAATGGTATAAATTTGCTAACGCGGGGAAATTTACAGCAAGTTCGCGGACTAGCTGTGGTGACAGAATTACCTGCTCATATTCCTCAACGTATGGCAAATCGGGCTGAGAATTTATTGCGAACATCGGGATTAAAAGCTTCTATACAAGCCTTACGAGAAAAGGGTAAAGCACCAGGAGCAGGTATTTTTCTCACTGCTGAGTATGAAAATAGTTTGACAGGATTCGGTGGATTTGGACGTTGGCGAATGTCATCTGAAAAAGTCGCAGAAATCGCCTGCGAACAGTTGCTCAAGTTTCACCAAACGGGCGCGCCAGTCGATGAGCATTTAGGAGATCAGTTAATCTTACCAGCGACTTTAGCCTCACAAGAAAGTCAATACCGTGTAGCAGACATAAGTACTCATTTAACAACAAATGCAGCCGTTATTGAAAAGTTTGGGCTGTCGCGCGTAATTGTGGATAAGGTTGAAAATATTATCAAGGTAATACCTTTGAACACTTAAATCGTAGTTTAGGCATAGTTTAAAACATCAGCTAACCATAAAAGCAAGCCAAAAAAAGACTTTTAAGCCTATTACCTGCTATTTAATTACCGTTAACCGCACTTATCCGGACGGAGACTACTACTACTAGACAGTTTAATCTTTATTTACATTTCGTTACACTAAAGACATCGAGAGCAGTAAAAATACATCTCTCGGCAGCATTCAAAGGTGAACGGCATGAACGGCACAATTCGCGTTGGGAATCTCTTTGGGATTCCGTTTTACATCCATCCCTCATGGTTTTTGGTTCTCGGTTTAGTAACCTGGAGCTATAGTGGTGGGCTTTTAGCGCAGTTTCCCCAACTACCAGGGGGTTTAGGTTTGCTACTAGGATTGATGACAGCGCTATTATTGTTTGCCTCTGTCGTCGCCCACGAATTAGGACATAGCTTCGTGGCCATTCGCCAAGGAATTGATGTTAAATCCATCACCTTGTTTATTTTTGGCGGTTTGGCAAGTTTAGAAAAAGAATCAAAAACTCCCGCCGAAGCTTTTTGGGTTGCGATCGCTGGCCCATTAGTTAGTCTAATACTATGCGGTATCTTTACAGCGATTGGTGTGACAACCCCTGTATCTGGGCCAATAGCAGCAATTTTGGGTGTACTAGCAACTGTTAACTTAGCGTTAGCATTGTTTAACCTGATTCCTGGTTTGCCCTTAGATGGCGGTAATATCCTCAAAGCCTTAGTTTGGAAAATTACAGGTAACCCTTATAAAGGTGTCAGCTTTGCCAGTCGAGTTGGCCAAATCTTTGGTTGGGTGGCGATCGCCTCTGGGATAATTCCTTTAATATTCTTTGGCAGCTTGGCTAATGTCTGGAACCTGTTAATCGGTTTCTTCTTATTGCAAAACGCTGGTAATGCAGCCCAATTTGCCAGAGTGCAAGCAAAACTAGACGGTTTAACAGCCGCAGATGTCGTCACCACCAACAGCCCCATCATATCTGCAAATGTGAGCTTGAGAGAATTTGCCGATGAGCAAATCATCCAAGGCTGGCGTAGGTTCTTGGTAACAGATGATGACGGACAATTGATCGGTGCAGTTGTTGCCGATGACTTGCGAACCATACCCACAACCCAGTGGTCAGAAACTGAAGTTAAACAAATCATGCGCCCAGTTGCTGCATCGACTACAGTAAAATCAGATCAACCCCTTTTAGAAGTTATACAGCTACTCGAACAACAAAAACTCTCAGCCTTAGCTGTAATTCGGGAAAACGGCGTACTAGTGGGAATTTTGGAAAAAACAGCGATTATCCAGCTACTGCAAAACGAACCCCTAGCTAACCCTGCATAGATATTTCAACACAAAATACTCCTTCTCGTATCTCCCTCAGTAAATCTGAGGGAGTTTTTTTGTGAATTGGTATCAAGGTGAAGTTCGACGAATTTACGTAAATTAACACAGCAATTTAGAAAAACGAAGTTATTTTGGTGTGATGTCAGGGAACTCTAAGCAATAACGTTTAGTGTGCCAAGCAGGATGTAACTTATGGATAAATCCATTATTCAGTTAGTTGATGAGTTACCCAGTGACAATATTACTATCAAAGTTTTAAAAGCTCTTGATTACGTAGCCCCAGGACAGTGGGATAATTTGGTAGGATTTGATAATAGCATCCGTTCGATTACTGGTGAAACCGATGCTAAAGTCATCCAAAGAATACGCGATCGCGCTGCTGCATTATATATAGCTCCAAAATACGGCTATCAAGCAGCCATCAAACTTTATCAAACCATTGACAAAGCCGATACAGCAATGGCAACTGCGGCTTTAGCCAATAAAGTTGGTGAAAAAATCGGCTTTCTGTCTTTTTTAAGTAACATTACGCCCAAAGCCGATGTCACCCAAACAATTGACTTAGTTCTCAAAATTGCTATCGAAATTATCGCCTTCTGCAAACTTAACGGCATTCCTCAACCTAACCCTCAAGAGTTTGCCAATTCTTTAGCTAACAACTATCAAAACGCCTCCCTGATGCGGATGGCTGCTTTAGTTTGTATAGATGGAATTTTACCTCTAGGCCCCGACTTTCTCAGTAAGATTCAGAACATGATTAGCGGTACAGATGCTAATAATGCGATCGCGCAAAATCCCATCTTCCAAGCAGTGAATAACTCTCTGCCTGGTAATAGTCCCTCTGATAAAGTTGGTTTCATTGCCCAAGGTTTTAACTCTGTGCAAGGCTGGATGAATAACTTAGTAGCCAAGACAGGTGTTACACCACAATCAATTGCTGGTGGTTTGAGTAGTTTTATTCAGATTGCTGATGATAATTTAGACTTTGTAGCAGCCTTCTTAGATCAAACTACCAACTATTACGAGCATACAGGTATTCAAACTGTCGCTCGCAGTTTAATTTTACAAGCTCATAATCTAGTCAAAGCAGAAATTGCCCAAGAAGCACAACAGCCACAAAAACAAGATACATTATCTGCTACTAAGTCTAAGTCCAATACTATCCAGTATGCAGTCAATAGCACAGTAGAAGTCTGGGATGAGGAAGAAGAAGATTGGTATCAAGGTACAATTCAGAGAATTAAAGATGACCAGTTCTATATTAATTATGTTGGCTCTGGTTCATCTTCTAATGAGTGGGTTGGCGAAGAGAATGTTAGAATCCGCGACTATGAATCAGCCGATGATAATGGATATGCCGTAGGTCAAAAAGTAAAATATTGGGATGAAGACAATGAAGAATGGTATACCGCAATAATTGAAGAAATTCGCGGTCAACAATACTTTGTTCATTACGTTGGTTATGACACTTCTTATGATGAGTGGTTAGATTTAGAAGAAATTGTCTAACTATTAAATCGGCACAGGGTATTACTACGCAACCTGTGCCATAATTACTCACTCTGCGTAACGGCAGTCCGCTCAAGTCGGGAAACCCGCCCACGCGGCTGCCTCAACTTTGCGTTTACCTTAGCGTCCCTCTGCGTTAAAAAACGAAGTGTGCGAAACTTTGCCACTAGCTGCCAGCGAAAGTGGAATGCGGATAATAAACTCTGCTCCCTGGCCTGGTGCTGAGTTGCAACAGAGAGAGCCACCGTGTTTTTCAGTGACAATTTGATAGCTAATCGACAAGCCCATACCTGTGCCTTTACCTACAGGTTTTGTGGTAAAGAAAGGATCAAATAAGCGCTGTCGAACTGCTTCTGGCATACCCAGACCATTGTCTGCAATGCGGATTTCGACTTGATGAGTATTACTTTGTTCTGTGTGAATAATAATCCTTGGACTAGCTATTTTTTCTGGATTTTTGACTAATGACTCTTCTAAAGCATCGATCGCATTACTCAACACATTCATAAATACCTGATTCAATTCTCCTGCATAACATTCCACTAGAGGTAGCTTGTCATAATCTTTGATAATTTCAATTCCTGGATGCTCTGGCTTTGCTTTCAATCGGTGTTGCAAAATCATCAAGGTACTGTCAATACCTTCATGAATATTGACGGCTTTTCTCTCCGCTTCGTCCATCCGCGAGAAGGTTCGCAGAGAAGCCACAATTTGACGAATCCGATCTGCTCCTAGATGCATAGAGGACAATAGCTTAGGCAAATCTTCTAGCAGAAATTCTAAATCGATGGCTTGGGCTTCTTCTTGAATTTCTGGATCTGGCGATGGATAATGTTTTTGGTAAAGTTCTAGCAGTCCTAGCAACTCTTGGGTGTATTCGTTGGCATAACTGAGATTACCAAAGATAAAATTGACCGGGTTGTTGATTTCATGAGCAACGCCAGCTACCAGCTGTCCTAAGCTGGACATTTTCTCTGTTTGCACAAGTTGAGCCTGTGTTTTTTGGAGTTTGTCTAGATATTGTTGGAGTTGTTTAGCTTTCTCTCGCTCTCGCGCTTCGGAGGCTTGCAAAGCTGCGTTTTTAACTTCGAGTTCTTGTGAGTAATTTTGCAAATTAGTATATAGACGGGCGTTATCAATAGCGATGGAAATTTGTGCTGTCAGTAAACTTAGCACCTTGACTCTTTCTGGGGTAAAAGCACCAGGGATCAGATTATTTTCCAGGTAAATGATACTAGTAAATTTGCCAGAATGAATTAACGGCAAACATAAAATCGACTTAGATTGGTGAGCAGCAATATAACCATCAGTTGCAAAGCGTGAGTCTTTTACAGCATCTTCGATAACGAGGTTTTCTCTAGTTCTCTCAACATAGTTAAATAAGGCAATTGGTAATAAAGGAAAATTTGTTTTTGGCTGCGAGTTAACAACAACACTAACTTCTTTGCCTTGAACAATTCCTGCCGCTTCTAGTATCCATTCATCTTCGTGCTTGGCAATTAAGTAACCTTGGACAGCACCAGCATTCTCGATGCTAATTTTCATCATTTTTTCGAGCAAGCGATTTAGCATCATTTCTTCTGACAACACGTGTGAAGCTTTCATCACCGTCATCAAATCAAGAAGATGAGAGCCTCCAGTAGTAGTAGAACTGGTTTGAGTTAGTTCTTTGTAATTGGTTTCCAGCTTTTGTGTGTTTGCAGCTCGTGTAATTAATTGTGGGTATTTTGATTCTAAATCTTTGACTTTAGCCATTGCCCCCCAACAGAAATAGGCATAGTAAGCATTGGTCATGTAGGTTTTAGCAATAGTTTTTTTACCCCATGACAAATAAAATTTAGCTGCAAGTTCGTGAGCTATTGCTTCTTCATTGATGTATTCGTTTTCTTTGGCGAGTGCGATCGCTTTATCATACATCTCGATTGCTTCTAGTTTTTCGCCTAAAACCCGATGCCGTTCTGCCTCTACTAAATAGAATTTATGCAGATGATTCATTGGAGCATGATGCGCCCATTTTTGCATTTTTTCTTGATTAGATTGGACGCGCTCAAGGATGACGTTTTGCTCTGACTCTTGGCTATTGGGATAAACCGTTAGCCGGACTAAAGAGTCGTAAAAATGGAACAGAGGAATAAGCGGCAATCCTAGCACTGCGTCTAAATACTTCTCTGCTAAACCAATATTTGCAATCGCTTCTGAATAATTTTCAAACCAGTAATTAAGTAAAAGTTTGTTCCAATATATGTAGTAAATTCCCGTTTTGTCGTTCGCTTGCTGGTGCAATGGTAATCTTATCTGCTCATTGCAGGCTTCACCCTTTAGTCCGCAAGTATTTTCACTCTTTCCGAGCAGATTTAATACAGCCTGCCAATAGATTTCGTGATAATTGAGTGCTGTTTCTTGCTTAGTTTTATCAAGGGCATCTCTGTTGATTGCCATCTCTTTTTCAAGGACAGTCAATTCTTTGCCGCTAAAGTAAGCAAAATAGGAGTACAGCATTAAACCAAAGGCAGCATACTGTAAATCTCCTGTCTCCAGTCCGGTAGAGTAAGCTGATACCAAAGGTTCTAAGGTTTGTCTCAGATGCTCTTTCCAAGGTCGGATAAATATATTTACCATAACGACTGTCTTGGCTTTGATTTCTTGAGCATTCAAAGTTGACAGCAAACTTAAAGCTAATTGACCGAACTGATAACCCGAATCAATATCTCCCACAACACCGCAAAGCAGAAGACCATAATTTGCATAAGCAAAGGGAGACACCGAAGCATTACCATATTGGACAGATAAATTTACTTGTTTGCACACCGTCAAGGGTACTAGTTGTGGAGCAGCAATGTATGCAGCTGCAAAGATGCTTGATAAAAGTCTCATGGCTGCTAATTTATAGGTATCGGTCATTTGAGTCAGATTGACTAAATTTTCAATTCGCAAGCCATTCAACATTGCCGCAGTTTCTTGCAAACCCTGACCAATATCTGAGAGATTCACTTGTTCGGGAAACTCAATTCCCAACAGCTTTAAAGTTTGTAGCCCTGTATTAACTGCTTCTATTAGCTTGTTCTGCAACACATAAGCTTGAATCTGGACTTCATAGACCTTCACTTTATCGAGTAGGGTTTGGGCTTGTTGCTGCACTACCTCAACGAATCCCTGCATTTCATTAAAATCACCGCTCAAAAAAGCTGCCTCTGCTGCTTCTGAGTGTAGTGATAATGTCAGTTCATATTGACACTTCCAGCTTTCTTCTGCTAACAATCGCAAACCAACTTGTAAATATTTGAGGGCAGAATCATGGGCTGTAGCTGCTTTTGCTCTTTGACCTGCTATCAGGTTAAGTTCGGCTAGCTCATATTTTTCTGTTTTAGATAACAGTAATTCAGTACCGTAATTGAGTTGATTAACTAGAGCAAAGACATTTTCTTTGCGTGCTTCTGGAGTAGTATTTTGTAGCAGTAATTGACCAATTTTTAAGTGAGTTGCTTTTTTCTCTTCATCAGGAATTAAAGAATATGCCGCTTGCTGCACTCGGTCATGTAAGAATTTGTAGTCTACTTTGACATCCGTTAAACTAATCTTGCCTGATTCTTCCTGACCAAACACTAAAGGAATTTTGTAATCTTGAGTTAATGGCAAAATTAACCCAGCTTGCAGTGCAGACCACAATTGTGCTGCTGTAGTTAGAGGTGATGCTTGATTAATGATCGCTAATACATCTAAGTTAAATGTACTGCCAATACAAGCAGATAACTTTAATACTTTTTGCGTCTCTAATGACAGCTTGCAAATATTTCTTGCCGTTAGTTCAACAACATTCAGATCAGTAATTCCAATCGCTTGAATATGGTGAATATTCCATTCCCAGACTCCTGAATGGAATTCATAGGTTAACAAATCTTCTTGATGTAGAGTTTTTAGCAGTTGCGTTAAAAAGAAAGGGTTCCCCCCAGTTTTGTGAAATAATAATTCTGCTAGTGGTTTGGTGTGTTCTGTGTCATTCAACGTATCGCTAACTAATGCTTCTACATCTATGAATTCCAACGGTGACAAGACAATGTTATTTACCACCGCCTCTGCTGTTTGAATCTTTTTCAAACTCATCATCAGTGGATGAGTGGGTGAAACTTCGTTATCGCGGTATGCTCCAATTAATAATAGATATTGGCGTTGCCCCCTATCTGTCATCAATAGCTCAATTAAGTTTAAAGATGCCGAATCTGCCCACTGTAAATCATCCAAGAAAATAACTAAAGGATGGTCTTGGGTTGTAAATACACTAATAAATTCCCCAAAGACACGATTGAAACGATTTTGCGATTCCGCCGCACCCAATTTTGTTACAGGTGGCTGAGTCCCAATAATCAATTCCACTTCTGGAATCACATCGATAATAATTTGCCCGTTCTCACCCAACGCAGTTAATAGTTTCTCTTTCCATGCTTGGATTTGAGCAACACTTTCGGTAAGTAATTGCTCAATTAAAGATTTGAATGCCTGAATCAACGAAGCATAAGGAATATTACGCTTGAACTGGTCAAACTTGCCGGCAATGAAATAACCTCTTGCGCCCACAATTGGTTTATGAACTTCATTCACAACACTAGTTTTACCAATCCCTGAATAACCAGAAACAAGCATCATTTCGCTTGCACCAAGGCTAACTCGTTCAAATGCAGCCATCAAAGTTGCGACTTCTGTTTCCCTTCCGTATAGTTTTTGGGGAATCAAAAAATGCCCAGATTTGTCCAGTCTTCCCGGTACGAAGTTTTCAATTTTGCCAGTTGTTTGCAGTTGAAACAAACATTCTTCTAAATCTGCTTTCAATCCCCAAGCACTTTGATACCGCTCCTCTGCTGTTTTCGCTAATAGCTTTAAAATAATTGCGCTAATCGCCTCTGGTACGTCTTCCAAAACACGACACACAGTCTCTTTACAAGGTGCGGCGGGCATTTTGGCAATGTGACAGTGTACCAATTCCATCGGGTCGTTAGTATGAAATGGCAAAGTACCAGTCAGCATTTCATACAACGTCACACCCAAAGAATAAAAATCAGTGCGATAATCAATGGCGCGATTCATTCTCCCTGTTTGTTCAGGCGACATATAGGCAAGTGTACCTTCGAGCAAATTCGGATTGCTCAAGGTAGGATTTTCTTTATCTAGGCGTGAAGAAATACTAAAATCAATTAATTTAACTTCCCCAGATTCGGGGTTAATCAGAATATTATGTGGCTTAATATCTTTATGAATAATTTGTTGGGCGTGCAACTCTCCTAAAGTGTGTGCCAGATTAATTCCCACCTTGAGAAAAGTAATCAAGCTCGTTGTTTGATTGGCAATTACTTCTTTGAGCAAGCAACCGGGGATGTCTTCTAAAACTAAAGCTAGTCCGTGCTGATAATTTTTTAACTCATATGCTTTAACAATGCCAGAAATTTGCAGTGGCTCAATGATTTGATATTCGTGTCTGAGTCGGGCAATGTCTTCTAAAAGCGGATGTTCATCAATATGAGTTTTGACAATGACTGAAGCGTTATCTGTTTCTCGCCGTCCACGATAAATAACAGTTTTATTACCAGAGTGAAGAGTCTCAAGGAGCTGATAACCAGATAAAGTTGCTGTCATTACTTTCCCTTGCAATATAAGCATTCTTAATATGCCCTTGCAAGTTTAGATATGTAACATTTATTACAAACATACACATATTTTCATAAGCTGTTACGAACTCTAATTTACCTTGTAAAATTCTTGGCTTGCTTGTCTTGTTAGTGCTTTTTACTTACTCAAAAGTTTTATAAAGTTTATGTTACATCCTTCAACCTATACCTAACAAGTTTGCAGAATTACAATACTCGTAGACTAGACTAGTAGCACAGGGTAACAATTTAGAGGAAGATATGATGAGCGATCGCGACTATACATTAATCCTGGATAAAAGCGGTAGTATGTCTACTCCTGACCAGGTAGGTGGTAGAAGTAGATGGGAAATAGCTCAAGAGTCTACTCTTGCTTTAGCACGAAAATGTGAGCAATTTGACCCAGATGGCATTACAGTGTATCTATTTTCTGGCAGATTTAAACGTTACGATGATGTAACATCAGCGAAAGTTGCACAAATATTTCTCGAAAATGACCCCTCTGGTACTACCAACTTAGCATCTGTACTCCAGGATGCCATCAATAACTATTTTCAACGTAAAGCGGCTGGTAAAACTAAACCCAATGGTGAAACTATCTTAGTCATTACAGATGGTGAACCAGACGATCGCAAAGCAGTATTTGAAGTAATTATCCAAGCAACTCGTCAGATGGAACGAGATGAAGAATTAGCGATATCTATGATTCAAGTAGGCTCAGATGCCCAAGCAACGAAGTTTCTTAAAGCCTTGGACGATCAGTTACAAAGTGTTGGTGCTAAATTCGACATTTGTGATACCGTCACTTTAGAAGACTTAGAAGATATGAGTCTTGCAGATGTATTAATGAATGCGATTACAGATTGATATTTAATTAGTTCAAAGTCAATAGTCAATAGTTAGTTAATTTGGATGCTTAACAAATGACAAATTGACAAATGACGAATAACTAATAACTAATAGGAGAACTTAATTATGCTTGAAAATCGAGATTATACATTAATCCTGGATAAAAGTGGTAGTATGGCAACCCCAGACCAAAAAGGGGGTAGAAGTAGATGGGTAGCAGCGCAAGAATCTACTTTAGCTTTAGCAAGTAAGTGCGAACAATTTGATCCTGATGGCATTAATATTTATTTATTTTCAGGAAAATTTAAACGTTATGATAATGTAACTGCTAGTAAAGTTTCCCAAATATTTCAAGAAAATGACCCTTCTGGCACCACAGACTTAGCCGCAGTATTAAAACACGCGACTGATGATTACTTTCAACGCAAAGCTGCTAGTAAAACTAAGCCCAACGGTGAAACCATTTTAGTAGTAACTGACGGTGAACCAGACGATCGCAAAGCAGTTATGAAAGTGATCATTGAAGCTTCTCGCCGCATGGATAGAGATGAAGAACTAGCAATTTCCTTTATTCAAGTAGGTACAGATCAACAGGCTACCCGTTTCCTCAAAGTATTAGATGACGAACTACAAAGTGCAGGTGCTAAGTTCGATATCTGTGACACTATTACAATGGAAGATATGGAAGATTTAAGTTTATCAGAAGTGTTGCTTAATGCCATTAATGACTAATATAGCAGGCAATAGAGAATAGGCAATAGGCAACAGGGGTGAAAGTTTTTTTGTGTAATAAACTACGAATAATGAGTCCTGAAAATCACAGATAAATACTTTTTAAGCAACATCTAAGAGACTTTTACTTCTGTCACCTATTACCTGTTCTCTGTTCCCTGCTGGATGAATTATCAATTAAAAATTTTAGCGATCGCTATTATAAAATCTAAAACAATGGACTCTATTGATAAACTACTGGCTCAACTCAAGGCGGAATATGAGGAACCAAAACCTACACAACAACAGCCACCAGATTTTGTCAAACCTGCACAACAACCGTCACAACCAGATATGGTAAAACCCATCATCATATCGCAGCCTAAATCGCGATCAATTATCGATAACATTTTGGCGGAAGTAAAAGCCGATGTCGAAGCGCAAGCGGCGGCTGAAGAGTTACGCAGACAACAAGAATTAGAACAAGAACGCCTTCGCCAAGAAAAAATTAAAGCCCAACAATTAGCAGCCTTAGGAAAACAAGCCAAAGAATGGTTAGAAAAATTAGATCCTTTTTCGCCAGAAGGACTTTGGTTTGAAAGATTTGCTGAAGGCTATCCCTCAAAATTAGAAGCTGCAATTGAATATTTACAAAGTAATCAATAACCCTAGTTTTTCAATATTATTTGTTAAGGGCTATCCCCAATTACTCATATTCAGCAGTTTTCAAACCTGTTCCCTATGGCCTATCTCCTATTCCCTCTTCCCTGCTATATACTTTGTTCTTGCTGTTGAGGTGCGATAAATGTTCAACAGCCCATTCATGCATAGCATAAAGAATTGGTTTGAGACTTTCTCCTAAAGGAGTTAGTGTATATTCAACCTTTGGGGGGATTTGGGCATATACTTGTCGATGTATGATCCCATCTTCTTCCATTTCTCTTAGTTGTTGAGTTAACATCTTTTGTGTAATTCCAGGTAAAGCTCGCTGCAATTCCCCAAAACGTTTGACCCCTGTAATTAATTCTCTAATAATTAAAACTTTCCAACGTCCGCCAATTACCTTAAGAGTAGTTTCCACTTCACAGGTTAGCCTGCGATCGCTTTCGGCTTCAGCTTTCATAGTTACTTTTTAGTAAGTATCTTACTTTTGAGTGCGTACTTTCCAGATTAAGCTTATTTAGTTTAAAGTCAATTCGGTAAGTTTTTTTACTTAGCCCAAATTACATCACCTATCAGCACAATTGTATTGCGATTATCTATGGCAAATATTCTACACATTGATTCTAGCCCACGTGGTGAACGTTCTATTTCGCGATCGCTCTCCTATGAGTTCATCACATCCTGGAAGGATACTCATCCAGGTGATACAGTAACTTACCGAGATTTGGGTCATCATCCCGTTCCCCATGTAGACGAATCGTGGATAGCAGCTGCGTTTACACCACCTGAAACACACACCCCAGTGCTGACTGAGGCCATTAAGCTATCTGAAAGCTTAATTGATGAGTTTCTCGCCGCCGATCTCTACGTTTTTGGTGTGCCGATGTATAACTTGAATATTCCCTCAACCTTCAAAGCTTACATTGACCAGATAGTGCGCGTTGGTCGTACCTTTGCAGTTGGCGAAAACGGCTACATAGGCTTAGTTGATAGCAGCAAAAAAGTATTAATTATTACTTCTCGTGGTGGGGCTTTTTCTCCAGGAACTCCCTTTGCTCCCTATGATTACCAAGAGCCTTACCTTCGCGCTATTTTAGGTTTTATCGGTCTTACCGATGTTACCTTTATCAATGCTGAAAACCTAAATTCAGGTGATGATGCTCGTCAAAAATCACTAGAAGCAGCTAAAGAAGCGATCGCTCAAGCTGTGGCTAATTGGTAATGTAATATACGACAAACGCTCTATCTTCTAGGTAAAGCGCAGATTTCAAAATAAAAATGTAGAAAAGAGCTAGAAATATATATTTCTAGCTCAAATTGTTGAGACAAAATAATGTTGAGATGAAGCGAACTGTGGTTAAAACCTTAGAATCTACCCAGGTTGTGCAACCCTAAAATAATACCTACACCTAAAATGTGACCAAAGGCTGTTGTTGCCAGTAGTGCAGGTAAACCAAAGCCACCAAAGAAATTTGCAGAGGGTAAGGCTGGCTCAGAATTGGGATACTTGATGGTAGATTTGCCAAAGGTAATAGCAAAAATATTGGCGAGAATCATGATAATGCCAATTGTAGGATTCCATTGTAGGGGTGCAGTGGCAGCAGCGAGTAAGGTTGAAGTCAACACTATAATTTACTCCTGAAACTTGTGAATGAATGAAAATATCATCGGTAAATATGTGAATATATTTCAAGAGAAATCCTGATTTTGCAGCAATATTTAACAGTTTTTCTAATTCCTTAATATGAACAAATATCTGACTGCTGCTACGGAAAGGAATTTTTTGGTAAATAACTTTGATACTTTTTGTTAACAGTATATTAGTTTTATCGAAACTCAGTAGATATTTTATCAGTGGCAATGAGGTTGGTTGTTCTTTCAATTCTACTGGGTTTGGTTTCTCTCTCTTCTGTTAATCGCTGTGTTCATGGCAAGCGCGATCGCTCGCTAGATAAATTAAACTCAAGGTGAAACCGATTATTTTCTAGCTGCTCTTATGTCTTCAAGTTTAGATGCGTTACCGCCTGCATTAGCTAAAATTGTCCAACGCTTTCAACGCGCCTCTGACCCAAAACGTCGGTATGAACAACTCATCTGGTATGCCCAAAAATTGCCAGAGTTTCCGGAAGTTGGCAAAATACCAGAAAACAAAGTTCCTGGTTGCGTTTCTCAGGTGTATGTCACCGCAAACTTGCAAGATGAGAAGGTTTTATTTCAAGGAGATTCTGACTCTCAGTTAACCAAGGGGTTACTCGCTTTGTTAATTGAAGGTTTAAATGGGTTAACACCTACAGAAATTGTGCAGTTGACACCAGACTTTATTCAGGAGACTGGTTTAAACGTCAGCCTGACACCTTCGCGCGCTAACGGTTTTTATAACATTTTTAAGACAATGCAAAAAAAAGCGTTGGAATGTAAGTTAGAACAATAGCGTTGAGTAAAAACTCATGTCTACCAATTTATTATCAACTGATAACCCTGTTGGATTTGGTGGAGTAGTCAAAGAATTCCTCTGGAAATGGGAAGACCAATCGTTACGAGTGGTTTACGAAACTCTTGGTCAAGGTTCACCACTATTACTACTTCCCGCTTTCAGCAGTGTTTCGACTCGTGGGGAAATGGCAGAATTGGCAAGGTTACTCGCTCCCCAGTTTCAAATTGTCGCTGTAGATTGGCCTGGTTTTGGTGAATCTTCTCGTCCTAGTTTAGATTACCGACCAGAGTTATATCAGCAATTTTTAGCTGATTTTGTGAAATCTGTGTTTAATACAGCAATTACAGTCGTAGCGGCTGGTCATGCTGCTAGTTATGTGTTGCAACTAGCGGTGAAACAGCCTAGTGCTTTTGCCAAAATCGTCTTAGTGGCTCCGACATGGCGCGGGCCTTTGCCGACAATGGGGGCAGATCCAAAGGTAGCTGGGATGGTGAGAGAATTAGTGCGATCGCCAATTGTTGGTCAAATCCTCTACACACTCAACACCTTGCCATCTTTCTTAAATTTTATGTACCGTCGCCATGTCTTCGTAGACACATCTAGGCTGACACCCAGCTTTATCGAAAAGAAATGGCAAACAACACAACAACCAGGGGCAAGATTTGCCTCTGCTGCTTTTGTGACGGGTAACATCGACGCAGTTCACGCCCAAGCTGATTTTTTGGGACTGGTGCGCTCCCTATCTGCACCATTGATGATAGTAATTGGCGAATCTTGTCCCCCAAAATCACGCCAAGAAATGGATGCTATGGCTGCATTACCAGGAGTACAAAGTGTTGTGCTTCCTGGTTCTTTGGGAATGCATGAAGAGTACCCAGCCGCAATTTTAGAAGCGATTCAAGATTTTTTGTTTTCCCATTAAACATTATAAATATCCTCCCTTTTTCAGGGAAATTGGAAAAGGGAGGATAAAAAAGATTGAATTACTATTGCTTAATTTCTAAATTGAGGATGTATTGTCCTAATTGGACTTTATGCGACCACAATTCATATTCCAGACGCAAATGCTCTGGAAATTGTTTACCAGTGAGTTTTAATGTTTTCGTAAAATTGCGTAAGCGAATCGGTTCATTAGGTTGCAATGATTCGGTTGGCAACCAATAACGGCTAACACCGTATACACCTTGTTCCCAGAAGTGTCGGTAACTGACTTGGCCATTACCTTGCATGGTCATAATTACCCGATAGGGAGAAATTTCCAGCCACAATATTCTCGGACTACTGGGAGTGTAAGCTTTGTTTGTCCTGTGGGGTGATGTTTCTTTGGAACTAAGAGCAGTTTCCACTTCACAGGTAATTAGAGGTGGTGCAGTCAATAGTAAATGGAACCTTTGAGTATCTTTTTGATACAGTGTTCCGGGAGTTTCTACCACAGACCAGAACGGCAGGTCAGTGGAAATTAGTGATAAGCACACGGGCTTGCGATGATGTGTCAGCATGGGAGCGATAGGGGCTAAAAGCTATTTAATAACAAGATGGAATTAATACCAGGGAGTTTAGCAGTTCAGGGTGAGCAACTAAATAGTAAAACATGCTTAATCTTAACTGAATATGCTGATTTCGTAAGCTAAATATATGAACATAAAAATAAGTTAAATATAAATTTAAATATTGAAAACAACTTTTTTCAGAAGCAAGACAATTTTAAGTATAGTTACTAAACACTTGTACTTTTGTTAATACAGTTCTGTCAGTGAATAAATCAAATCATGCTTGATACTAAGTTGCGTTCAGAAATAGTATTCCTATTCCCCACTCTTTAAAGGGTGACATTGATACTTCGTTGCTTTAAAAGTATAAAAAATACTTTGAGGATTAACTGTAAGAGTCAGCTAACTATAAATAAATCAATATTTATCAAAAATAGTTATCCCAGAGTTTAAGTAAATTTAATCGGACAAATAACGATAGGATACTAGGGAAGAAGTACTTAGTAGCGACAAACATTCGTCGCAGAGAAACTTCCAGTATATTGAAAAGCCAGTATATTCTCATGTCGGCTTCTGTTATAACCCTAGAAACTCAAGAAGACTTATCTCATAAGTTAATTATCCAGCAGCCTGCTGTTGGCTTATCTTTACAGGGCAAGATTCGTGTACCTGGAGATAAATCAATTTCTCACCGGGCTTTGATGTTAGGTGCGATCGCCCAAGGTGAAACCGAAATTTCTGGGTTACTTTTAGGCGAAGACCCTCGCAGCACTGCTAGCTGTTTTCAAGCTATGGGTGCAGAAATTTCGGAACTGAATACAGAATTGGTGCGGGTAAAAGGTATTGGTTTGGGGAACTTGCATGAACCAGTCGAGGTGTTGAATGCTGGGAATTCTGGCACTACGCTGCGTCTGATGTTGGGGCTGTTGGCATCCCACGCCGGACGCTTTTTTACGGTGACTGGTGATAGTTCCCTGCGATCGCGTCCGATGTCGCGGGTAGTTAGACCTTTGGAACAAATGGGGGCGCAAATTTGGGGACGCAAGGGTAATTCTCTCGCACCTCTAGCAATTCAAGGACAAGCCCTCAAACCAATTCATTATCATTCTCCCATCGCCTCTGCCCAAGTTAAATCTTGTATCTTGTTGGCAGGTTTAAACACCGAGGGTCAAACCATCGTCACCGAACCAGCCCTTTCCCGCGACCATAGCGAACGGATGCTAAGTGCATTTGGGGCAGAAGTAATCACAGACCCAGAAACCAACACCGTGACCATTACTGGCCCCGCCCAACTTTACGGGCAGAAGGTCGTAGTTCCTGGTGATATCAGTTCTGCGGCTTTTTGGCTTGTGGCTGGGGCAATTGTGCCGGGTTCGGAACTGGTAATTGAGAATGTCGGCGTGAATCCCACCCGCACAGGTATTTTAGAAGCCTTGGAAATGATGGGTGCAGATATCCAATTAGAAAATCAGCGCGAAGTTGCAGGCGAACCAGTAGCCGATTTAAGAGTGCGTTCCAGTCGGTTAAAAAGCTGCACTATTTCTGGAGATATTATCCCCAGATTGATTGATGAAATTCCGATTTTGGCAGTAGCGGCCATATTTGCCGAAGGTAAAACTGTAATTCGGGATGCCGAAGAATTGCGTGTTAAAGAAAGCGATCGCATTGCGGTAATGGCGCAGCAACTCAACAAAATGGGTGCGAAAGTCACTGAATTACCTGATGGTATGGAGATTGTCGGCGGTACACCATTGGTAGGTACTGATGTTGATAGCCATACAGATCATCGCATTGCTATGAGTTTAGCGATCGCCGCTTTAGTCTCCAAGGGAGTCACCACCATTCACCGCGCCGAAGCAGCCGCAATTTCTTATCCCAATTTCACAGCTACATTGCAACAAATTTGCGGCGAGTAATAAATCCAAATAACCATAACTAGTAGGGTGTGTTGTCGCCTAGCGCAACGCACCTAATTATTATTCAAAATTTTGCTACATAGAATATAAGTAGAACGACATAAAAAAACCAAACTGTGTGAAGATAAGTAAATAAAGTCGATGTATCAAGCACGGTAACAAAGGTATGGGTAGCCGTTTAAGGGTAT
>NZ_JACJRV010000096.1 GCF_014697475.1 Nostoc sp. FACHB-152 | reverse complement strand
TTTTAAGTTCTGTGATTAAGCTGGCAGTCATTAGCACCCTGATTAAATACTGTTATCATTCTGATTCAACCATTTTTCTTTTGAGAATGAAACAGTCCTGCGTCCCCTTGGCGGGGTAGTTCTCCACTGAATACCTGATTTCTTCCTTCTCACTCTATCAGTTCGCCCATATTAAAATCTATTCTTACCCAACCTTTGAGTCTGCGTAAATTGTCGAGAATTAGCAAGGGAATCTGCCAGTGATGTACCATCAGAAAGGGTAAAGGATCGCTCACCTCAAAAATTGCTTCTTTGCCCCGCAAAATGTTTTTTACCCAAGTTTGCAGTTGCTTAAACGATCTAATTTCATTCAGCCGCCAAACTTCGTGGTACAGCCAATAGGTTGGCTTACTATCAGCAAGAGGCTGCAAAGATTCAGCTAGAGGCTCTTTACCAAGATAAGCATCCGCTACTCCTGGATGATTGTAAAACATTGTAATGGCGGTGTGAGTACGAGGGTTACACTCTATTGCGTAAACAGTTCCGTCTTCTGCTTGGATGAAGTCAAAGGAAAGTTGCCCGGTTTTTCCTAGTTCTTTGGTAAAATGACTCGCCCATTGCATAATTTCTAGTTTATCGACGTTTTCGTAATTGACTTGAAAGGCCGAGGATTCGCAACAGCAGTACATTCTTGACTCTCCATCTCGCGCGGTGGTGTGAGTGCAGTATTCCTTACCTGGGATAAATTCCTGCATAATCCAGGGGTTTTCCTCACTGATAGGCAGACTCTTGACAAATGCTGCTGTTTGTTCTTGAGTATCGCAAGGTAACTTGGTGAGATTCAAGCGGCGTATTTGATCGTAGGGAATACTTTTAAGAATGTATTTGCGCTTTTCCTGAGAAAAGTCGAAGTTAAGGACTTGTTCGGGATTGGTAATTTTGAAAGATTTGGGGACTGATAAACCAAACGATCGCGCTGTTTCAGCAAAGGCAAACTTGTCATCCAGAATCTTCGTGACATCAGCATCGAAGTGAAAAAACTCTACATAGTCTGGTAATGGTGGCTTGCCGTGATCGTAGTGAATGACAGAAAAAATGGCTACAGGAATAAAAAAGTCGATCTTTTCTTTTTTGGCGATCGCGTGTAGAGTTTCAACGTAGCCTTCTAAGTCTTTGCTAGGATCGGGAACAGTGTAAAAGCCCGCAACAGAGTTGGAATATTTGTTACCACTTGGCCAGAATTTTTCAATGTCGATGATAATAACCCGATGTCCTGCGGTATGAAATGAACGCGCTAGCTGAAGAGTTTTAGTCATTCTAGCCCCAGCGATCAAGATATTTTTGGAATTGTGGTTGACAACAATTGACTTGCCAAATGGTTGCTTAAGAAAGCTCCACAGTAGCGATATTAAGACAACGATGCAGTTTAAAGGAAATGCGATCGCCAGTAATAAAAGAGTGCCCAAGTTTTGGAACACTACAAAAATACGCGCCTTCATAATTATGATTGTGAGATGATAATGGAATTGGTGACTGGTAGCCCAGAAAAATGAAGCGGCATAAAAAGATCCGATGCTGCCTTAGTTGACTACACTTGCACATATAATCGTCAAGCTGTCTAGAATTGCACCAACACTTGCTCAAAGCGGGAACGATCTTTGACAATGCGATTGAAAAGCGATTGCAAGTTTACTTGCCCTTAAAGCAATATGTTGCCTACACAAATAAATTCATAATAGACAACAATAAGTCAGCTTACGATCTGCTTAGAAGTTGCAGAGGTAGACTTGCCATATCTTACGTCTTCTCCAAACTGTATGAGTTTCCCGATGTTGAAATCAATCCTTACCCAACTTCGTAAGGAGCGCAAACTACCGAGTAATAGTAAAGGAATGTACCAGTGATGTACCATCAAGAACGGTAGTGGATCGTTAACTTCAAATATTGCATCCTTTCCTCGCCAAATATTTTTAAACCACTTTTGTAACTGCTTTAACGATCTAATTTCATTAAGTCTCCAAAGTTCGTGATAAAGCCAATAAGTAGGCTTACTATCACTCAGAGGTTGCAGAGGTTCAGCCGGAGGCTCTTGACTAAGATAGGCATCGGCTAAACCTGGATGGTTGTAATACATTGTAATTGCAGAGTGAGCGCGAGCATTGCACTCGATGGCATAAATTGCCCCATCTTCCGCCTGAATGAAGTCAAAACAAAGTTGTCCAGTTAATTGTAATTCTTTGACAAAATGACTCACCCACTCTTTAATTGCTGGGTGTTCCAAGTTTTCGTAATTGACTTGAAAAGCAGATGATTCACAGCAGCAATGCACCGTTAATTCACCATTTCTCACTGTGTCATGAGTACAGTATTCTTTTCCTGGAATAAACTCTTGCAATATCCAAGGGTTATCTTTACTAATTGGCTTACTTTTAACATAAAGTGCCATTTTTTCGTAAGACTCCATTGGTAGCTTGGTCAAATCTAAGCGTAAAACAGAGTCATAGACAATACTTTTGAGAATGTACTGGCGTTTTTCGTGGGAAAAGTCAAATTTAAGAACTTGTTCGGGATCGGTAATTAGAAAGCTTTTTGGGACAGATAGCGATAGCGATCGCGCTTTTTGGGCAAAGGTAAACTTGTTATCTAGCATACTCATTGTATCGGCATCAAAGTGAAAATTCTCACAATAGCCTGATAACACTGGCTTGCGCTCCGAGTCAAAGTAGCTGGCAGCAAAAATACCTACCGGGACAAAAAAGTCTATGTTTTCTTTTTTGGCGATCGCCCGCACGGCTTGAGTATAGCCTTCTAAATCTTCGTGCGAGTCAGGAACTGTGTAAAATCTAGCCACAGAGTTAGAAAATCGATAACCACTGAACCTGTATTTTTCGAGATCGAATAAAATGACTCTATGCCCTGCCGCGTGAAACGATCGCGCCAACTGAAGGGTTTTGGTCATTCTACCACCACCGATCAAAATATTTTTCGGATTCTGGTTCAAAACCACTTGCTTGGCATAGCTTCGGCTAAAAAAATTCCACAATAGCAATGTAAGTACGACAGTGCAGTTAAAGGGAAATGCGATCGCTAGTAATGCAAGAGTTCCCAAGTTTTGGAATATTGCAAATATCTGCTCCTTCATAGTTGTAATTGTGACAATGATATATGCTCGCTTGACTCAACAATGTACAAATGATAAGTCTTTAATAGGACATTATTTCGCGCTCAACGCTTCATTGATTGCCGCCATAAATAACTCATTTAAAGAAATTCCCACTGCATTCGCTGTACAGGCAATTACCGCGTTGTGGTCAAAAATACAAAACAACCCGGCTTCTAAGAACCAAGGTTGTCCCTGTGGGTCAATCCGAAAGTCAAATAAACTATAGTGGCGACAGCCCAAAGCCAAATGACACTTTTTAACTTCTTGCTGAACCTTTTGGGTGATCGGGTCATTAATATCTACAATCCAACCAGGAACATAATCTTTAGCAGTTGAAGCCAAGTCGCCCTCAATTGGGATTTTGAATTTGTCAGTATAGCTGCGGATAGGTCTTACTTGGGGGTCTATCTGATATTCTTCCAGAGGTAAAGAGATTAGCTCCCCATCTTTGACAATAGCACCGCATCTGACTTCTCGACCGGCTTCAATGAATGTTTCTACGATTACCTCCGAAGCAAATTCAAATGCTTTCTTCAAGGCCGCGTCATACTCACTAACATCTTTGACTAAAGACACCCCTAAAGAGTTGTCGGCATTTGCAGGTTTAATCACTGCTGGAGGTGTAATTGTGGGAACGTCTCCTTGGCGGAGCAGTTCTCCAGAAGGGACTTTCACTCCTGCTGCTGCGACAATTGCTTTAGTTTTGGCTTTGTGGGCTGTGATTGCCATCACATCTGGAGTATTGCCTATATAAGGGATTTTTAGCAAGTCAAATAGTGCGCGGTAGTCAGTCATTCCAGGGAGACAAAACATTTGTGGCAACATCAAGTCAATGTTTTGCGCTGTTATAAACTGTATAGCATCTGATAGAGGCATCGGTTTAGCAACAGCAATATCTTCTGGACTGAGAGACTCAGGAAATCGCCACTGGCCATCAAGTGTGATGTATGCAATCAGAAAGTCATAGAGCGATGGATTTGCTGTAGCTACTAGACAGCTTTGGGCGTAATTGCGTGACAACTCACAATAAAAATGATTGTATGCAGATCCAACTAAATGCAGGATACGAAGTACTGCCATGATTCATTTTCCTAAGTACCGTTGGATTTTTATATAACAACTACCCTTGCAAAAATTGCTTGAGAAGAGATGAGGAAGCAAGCGGAAATTGTTCCTTCTTAGCTTTTTCATCCCTTAGAAGACTAAGCCTAGGCTTAGTCTTCTGTACTCATTTCTCGATTACACAACTCGTCTAATCAGGGTTATACCATCTCGAATGGGTAAAAGAACTTGCTCTACACGAGGATCAGCAGCAACAAAAGAGTTAAATTGAGCGATCGCTTCACCGTTGGCGGTACGTTGTTCTGGCGGTAAGTAAACTTGTCCTTGCAACAAAGTATTATCGACGCAGATTAACCCGTCAGTAGTCAGCAAATCATTATCCAGGATGGTCTGGAAGTAATTTACATACTCCTTTTTATCGGCATCGATAAAGATTAAATCAAATGATTCTTTTTTAGCTGCTAGCTTGTGGAGTGTTTCTAAAGCCGGTGCTACTTCGACGACGATTTTATTACCGTGAGGAGATTCACTAAAGCAAGCTTGAGCAAATTGAGCAACGTAAGGGTCAACTTCGCAACCTATCAGTTGCCCATCGCTTGGTAGTGCTTCTGCCATTGCCAAGGCTGAATATCCTGTGAACATTCCTACTTCTAAAACGCGCTTGGCTTTGGTCATGTGGACGAACATTTTTAAAGTCTGTCCTTCAAGATGCCCTGAGAGCATCTCTTGTTCTAGTTGACGTACTGTTTCCCCATCACTGAAGCGTTTACTCCAGTCCTCTTTGGAAGTTTTGTGCGCCAATGCTTTTAATGCACTCGATTCTGGGGTGGTGTAATCATCCAAGTAAGGATCTAAACCTTGGGCTAATTGAACCGCTTGCACCAAAGAATCTAATACCTCGGCAGGTATGTTGTTCTCTTGGGCTAATTTGAGGGTTTGCTGTAGCTGGGCTACTAAAATGCTGTGTGGTGTGATTGGTCTAGCTTTTGGGAGTTCTGCAACATTAGTCATCTGTTTACACTCCCAATAACTGAGCTTCTTGAGTTTCAATGTATGCGTCAACGCCTGCGCCGCTACGAGGATATTTAGCACAAAGACGTTTGTGTTCAGCTAAGGCCACATCAAGTTCTTCACGAGTCAAATCATTGACAAAGAAGCACTCTCCAATCGGACGAGGCATAGCTGCGCGTTGTTTGCCATCTCGTGTCAGGCTAATAGACTGGGTAGCATACCAGAGCATATCTCCATCTAGTAGAGGATGATCGAGTGATAAACCTATACGACTCATCAAATCTAAGATGCGATCGCGCTCTTGTGTGGGGATATAACCACGTCTTGCTGCAATAGTTGCAGACAAGGCCATATCTATATTGACAGCATGACCATGATATAGAGGTACTTGAGGTGCTAGTTCTAGAGTCGGACTCCAAGTGTGACCGTAAGCAATAACCCGGTCAAGGTCTAATTCATGCAGGTTTGGAGTCTCTAACTCCAACATAGTTTTGATTGCTTCGTAATTGACTCTATGAGCAATTTCTTTGATTTTTGGTGTACCATTCAAGTGTCCAAAGTGAGTGGAAAGTAGCTCTTCGCCATGTTCGTATAGAAGTTCAAAAACTTCTGAGTTAGCAACTACAGCAATTTTTACTAACTCTGCCATACCATTGCGGACTTGAGCCGTTGGCAAAGTTTTCAAAAATGAGAAATCCAGAATCACTTTTAAAGGTGCATGATATGCTCCCAGGCGATTTTTTAACTTGCGATGATTTACCGCTACCTTAATCGCTACACCTGCATCGATTAAACCAATTAACGTAGTAGGGATGCGAATATAGTTACTCTTACGACGGTAAGCCGCACAAGCAAAACCAGCCACATCAGTAATTAAACCCCCACCAACGACTAAGACTGGTTCCTTGCGAACTAAGCCGAAGTCTGAAAAAGCATCAACTATTTTCTCAAAAGTTGCAAGAGTTTTAGCTGGCTCAGTAATAATGATGGGAAATACTGTTAGTTCGATGTCATAGTGCTTAAAATATGACCTGATTTGCTTGCCATAAAGCTCATAGACATTAGCATCAATTACAGTTAAACAGCGTCCGAATTTTGCATAGTTATCTGCAATTTCTCTGTTATTAATATCGAAGACACCGTTTACATAAACAAGACTAAAATCAATTTTTTCGTAACCTTGTACGTGAAACGCGGTTTCTGTAGCCTCAAAAGTTGCTTGGACTTGACTCATGTTTTTTGACCTTTATTCAAATTGACTAAAAAATTTGATGCTGTTCGCAGTGAATCCAATTTACCTTAATGAACTTGAGTAATAACTAATGCTCTTTATCCTACAGAATAAAGACATCACAAAATCAGCTTTCAATAAAAAAGCTTGCTTTTATAGATGTTTAACAATGTTATTAAACACTAATATTCATTGAGGTAAACTTTGTGAATTAGTTAACTCTGTATTCAGTAAATCTCTAAATTATGCAAATGTTCTCATTGGAAATATTGCGCCATAAAGGTTGCATTATATCTTTGGCGATTGGAGAGTTTAGCTGAATTTAGAGTTATTCTACGATATTTAAAATTAAAGGTTTCCCAATTGTTCGGTTTTGAAAAACTTCTGTCCTGGAGAAATTCTCATATTGTTCATCTCCAAGCTTTAATTTTAGTCTTGCACTCTGATTAACTCTAAGTTCGCTGTTTTTTATCATTATTGTTAAACCTTCTATAGCTTTTTGCTACTTTCTATTTTGCTCAAATTTGCAGTGGAATTTTAGTAGTTTTAATTCATTCTACTATGTTTATATCTAGTAAATTTCCAATCATCTTGTTTATATTCCCACTGTCATTTGAAATTACATTCATAGTTAATCCTCAACTCGCTGGTCTCTAACATTAGCCATAAACAATAAAAATACTCACGACTAAAATGATTCACTACATTACTATTGACGATGATTATCGAGTCCTCCTTTGGCTGGTTAAATTAATACTCAGTATCTAACATCCTTGTCTACATAACTTTTGAAGATAAGAGTTTAAATATACATGAGTAAATTTTTAAGAAAAATCAACTTTATTAATAAAATCTGTACTCCAAATTTGAATATAGCTAAATTTACTTGGCTATATTAGCTTTTTAACTTTGCTTTTAAGCCGTTTTAGGTTAAACATCAAAATAAATTTACTGCTTACTAAATTAGAACTACGATACAAACCGTAATATTAATGTCTGAAAAATCATAACATATATAAATCAATCTCAGTCAATCTGTCATGCGAGGTGTACCGAGTAACAAAATATTTTATAAAATCTGCCTAAGGATAGTTTTTTTATACAGTATTGCAATTTGGTATTAGTAATCAAACCGGATTCCTATAGGTGGTTCAAGAAAATCTTCTTCACCTATTAAGAACGAACAACTTTCAAAGTATCGTAAAGTAGCTTGTAGCGATTAAAGCCTATTTCATACAAAGGATTTGTCTGTGGTAGTATCACATGAATATCTGATGACACTAGATTGAGTGCAGCTTCTAAATGAGGATAAGCACCAACCCCCACCATTGCTAAAATAGCGGCTCCGTAAGCGGCTCCTTCTTCGGCTTTCGGGGCTATGAGTTCTGTCTGCAACACATCTGCTAAAATTTGCAACCAAATGCGAGAACGTGCGCCTCCACCAGTTGCCAAGAGTTGATGCACAGGATTGATCGCACCTATCACCTCCAAGGCTTCCCGCAAGCTAAATGCCACCCCCTCCAAAACAGCACGGATGATATCTGCTTGTGTATGAGCTAATGACAAATTCACAAAAGCACCCCGTGTATCTGGGTCAAGGTAGGGGCTACGTTCTCCTGCGAGGTGGGGTAGAAATAAAACACCACGCGCTCCTGGTTGCGATCGCTCTGCCATATCCATCAAATCAGTGTAGGATATCTGCGGTGCAAATGTATCTCGATACCAACGCAACGATCCACCAGCCGCCAAGGTCACGCCTAATAGATGATAGCCACCATCCACATGACAAAACAAATGGACTCGACCTTGAGGATCGGGAATTGGGCGATGTCTACGACGCGCTACGCCTACGCATGGTGCAAAGATAACTCCGGATGTGCCAATACTTAAACTACCCCGATTGAGATTGCTGGATGAGATACCCAAACCAATTGCGGCGGCTGCATTATCACCTCCGCCAGCAACTACAGGTAATCCGGCTGGGAGTCCTACACGGGTGGCTATTTCTGGTTTCAATCGTCCAGCGATCGCGGTAGATTCGATAACTGGGGGAAATAATGCTGGGTTAATATCAAGAGCATTCAGAATATCTTTATCCCATTGCCGATTTGCCAGATTCAGACATCCAACACCAGACGCATCAGATGGTTCTGTTACTGGTTCGCCTGTTAACACATATCCTAAATAATCTTTTGGCAACAGAATTTGCCACAATTGAGTATATGCTTCTGGTTCTTCACTCCGTAACCATAAGAGTTTGGGCAGTTGAAACCCGTTGATTGCTGGATTTCCAGTGCGTTGGATTAACTCTTGACGAGGAATAGTGGCTTCAATCTCAGCAACAGCTTCACCTGTGCGTTGGTCATTCCACAAAATTGCCGGTCTGATTGCTTGACCTTCCGCATCGAGAGGAACCATACCATGCATTTGCCCCGATAAACCGAGGGCAATCGCTTGGTATCCATTTAGCTGTTGAGTAACATCAGAAAGAGCAGCTAAACTCGCTTCGACCCAATCTGATGAGTTCTGTTCCGTCCAACCGGGTTGGGGAGTTAACAGAGGATAACTTCTGGTTGCTTGTGCGATAATTTGCCCTTGGAGGTTAACTGCGATCGCCCGTACTCCTCCTGTACCCAAGTCTAAGCCAATTACGATGTCACTCAATTGCCCCTCCAAATCCTTAATCGTGAACTAACCCAACTTCTTGAAGTATCTGGCGACTGGGAACAGCCTAAAACCCAGTTTTTCATAAGTACAACGTGCTGGGGCATGGCCTGGGTCGCCTCCAGTCTCAACCATAGCAACCGACATTCCAGCAACTTTCATCCAATCCAGAGCGAATTCCATCAAAGCAGTGCCAATGCCTTGACGTTGATAGTCTGGATCGACGGCAACCATATAGGTTTCTCCCATGCTGCTCTCGGAGTGGAGTTTCACAGCTACAAAGCCCATGATTGCATCAGAGTCAATCGCCACCCACACCTTTGTGTCCGCAGCAGCACAAACTCCCTCGACAGCATGAAGCTGGCTTACACGCCAACCGTCGGGATAGAATGCGCGGTACACGTCAAGATCCATCGCTTTCTCAAGCGAATCAAAAACCGGAGACCATGCCCGAATCGAAAGGCTCTTGATGGCATCAAGGTGACTATCTTCGTATGGTTCAATTCGCATTTCGGTATGGACTCCATTTATAAGTCAGTAGATCGCAAAGTTATGCGTTTAGGCTGGGTGTAGGGTGTGGGGTGTGGGGTGTAAGGCAATACGGTTCGGATAAGCATTTTGAACTCAGAATTGGTTTGGGGAAAAGGTTAAAGGGTAAGGGTTAAAGGTTTTTTCTTCCCCTACACCCCACACGCCAGTCCGCTCAAGTCGGGAAACCCGCCCACGCGGCTGGCTCCCCTACACCCGCCCCAACTGGGCTTGGTCAGAATCGAGTTAATGTTTCTTTAGCTCCGAACTCATACAACCTGCGTAAATGGTTCGTAACTGCATCGGCAAAAAGCGACGATTGCGATAAATCGCCAAAAATCTCAGTCAGGTTGAGCAATGGTTTGGCATCAGAACCACTGGTACGAGCTATTTGCGTTAAAGTACCTCCTATTGGGTCATCAATGGGAATGGCGTTACCTTGGTCATCTTTGCCGTTGAGGTAACGGAACCAAGCTGCAACCGTGAGGCTCATGTAATTAATCGCTCCTTTTTGGTGCAATGCGTCACGGACTGAGCCTAAAACAAATTTTGGCATTTTGGCGGAGCTATTGAGGCAAAGACGCGGCAGCTGATCACGAATCTTGGGATTGGCAAAGCGTTCGATTAAGGTCTGTTTGTAATCGTCTAAATCAATTCCTGGTACAGGTTGGAGTGTTGGTGTTACTTCTGCCATTAAATGATCCACGGCTTGCCTAATTAAAGGATCGGCCATGACTTCATGGACGTAGGTGTAACCTGCCAAGGAACCGAGATAGCCGATTAACAGGTGGCTTGCATTGAGCAGCCGGATTTTCATCATCTCGTATGGATGAACATCCTTTGTCATCTGCACACCAACCGATTCCCAATCAGGTCTACCTGCACAGAAATTGTCTTCAACTACCCACTGAAGGAATGGTTCGGCAACGACTGGAAAAGCATCATCAATGTTAAATTGTTCTGCCACCATTTTGATATCGGCTGGGGTGGTGGCGGGGGTAATGCGATCGACCATACAGTTAGGAAAGGCAACATTTTCAGCTACCCAACTTCCCAATTCTGGGTTCTGCATCTCGGCAAATGTAGTCAACATTTTCCGGGCAATGTTGCCGTTACCTTGCAAATTATCGCAGGACAAGACAGTAAACGGTGCTATTTCCTGTTGGCGGCGGCGTTCAAGGGCTGCTGTCAAAAAGCCATATACGCCAATTGGCTCGTCGGGATGCTGCAAATCATACTGGATGGTTGGGTGATTGGCATCGAATTCACCGCTACCTTCAATATAGTAGTAGCCGCCTTCGGTAATGGTGAGGGTGACGATGCGACATTTGGGATCTGCTAAGGTGTCAATTACTGCTTGGCGGTTATCTGGGGCAAAGAGATATTTTGTAATTGCTCCTATTACACGGCCTTTGTCGCCTTCTGGCGACCTTTCAACTAAGGTATATAAACAATCTTGCGAACCCAGTGCATCCCGCATCCGTTTATCAAATTCCAGTAACCCAACCCCGCAAATTCCCCAATCACTGCCGGGGTGCTGATGAAAGTAGTTATCAAGATATAATGCCTGATGTGCGCGATGGAACCCACCCACACCGATATGGACAATGCCATTGGTGATTTGATGGCGATTGTACTGGGGTACGCGAACGTTACTCGCTAACCGAGACAAAGAGGTTTCATTCAGCTTGATTGCTGAACCTGTGCTGATATTGTTCATGGGATTCACTGGTGGTTAAATGGTGGCGACGAGCTTTAGGAATTGCTTCACCGCTTTGATTGAACAAGTGGCAAAGCTCACCGTTAATGTAAATCGGCACGAAATCGTGTAATTGGGCGGGGTTATCTCCATCTGTTTGCACGACTATGGTGTCACCACCCGCAATCTTGATGTAGAGATAGGTTTCTCCGCCCAATCTTTCCACAACTAACACTTCGCCATTTATGCTTGGGTAATTACCATCAAGCCGCATATGTTCGGGACGAATCCCTAATGTGGCGCGATCGCCAACCGATAGACTTCTGGGTTGCACGGGAATCATCACAGTTGCATCACCAGGAAGTCTTACCGTTGTCCCAGAATCAGTAACTGATGACACAGTGACTGGGATAAAGTTCATTTTCGGTGAACCAATAAATCCAGCAACGAAGATATTGCGGGGATGGTGGTAAAGTTCTAGGGGAGAACCGACTTGTTCAATGATGCCGCCTTGCAATACTACAATCTTGTCAGCAAGGGTCATTGCTTCAACTTGGTCGTGGGTGACGTAAATCATCGTGGCTTGCAAGCTGTCGTGTAAACTAGCAAGTTCAATCCGCATCTGCACGCGCAAGGCTGCATCTAGGTTAGATAACGGCTCATCAAATAAAAATACTTTGGGATTCCGCACCAAAGCACGACCAATCGCTACCCGTTGGCGTTGTCCTCCTGATAGTTCTTTGGGTTTGCGGTTTAAAAGTGGTTCTAATTGGAGGATGCGGGCGACTTCCCGCGCTCTTTCATAGCGTTGGGCTTTCGGCATACCTGCAAGCCGGAGGCTAAAGGCCATATTCTCCGCGACTGTCATGTGGGGATATAAGGCGTAGGTTTGAAAGACCATTGCCAAACCGCGTTTATCAGGTGGGACATCGTTGACTTTTTGCCCGTCGATGAGTAAATCGCCGGAGGAAATTTCTTCGAGTCCAGCTATCATGCGGAGTAGGGTTGATTTGCCGCAACCGGAGGGGCCGACGAAAACGACAAATTCGCGATCGCTAATATCAAGATCAACACCTTTGATAATTTCTGTGTCGGCGTAGGTTTTATGGATATCTCTTAATGCAACTGTTGACATAAGACGTTTTTATTAGGGGTTTTGTTTTTTTCACGCAGAGACGCAGAGGCGCAGAGAGGAGAAGAAGAGTGTCTACTTCACTGCACCGAAGGTGAGGCCTCGGACTAGTTGGCGTTGACTTAGCCAACCGAAGATGAGGATGGGTGCGATCGCTAGTGTTGATGCGGCTGATAGTTTTGCCCAAAATAATCCTTGGGGGCTGGAAAATGAAGCAATAAAGGCGGTAAGTGGGGCTGCGTCTGCTGTTGTTAGGTTCAGGCTCCAAAATGCTTCGTTCCATGACAAGATAATTGAGAGTAAGGCGGTGGAGGCAATTCCGGGTAATGCTAGTGGTAGCAAGACGTGAAGCAGTTCTTGCTGTGTGGTTGCGCCATCCATGCGATCGGCTTCGAGAATATCTTTGGGAACTTCTTTGAAGAAGCTGTAAATCATCCAAACGATGATGGGCAAATTAATCAGGGTATAAATGATAATTAAACCAATGCGGGTATCTAGTAACCCAGCGTTGCGACACAAAATGTAGATGGGGACTAATACGCCAACGGGTGGCAGCATTTTTGTAGACAGCATCCACAGCAGAGTTCCCTTGGTGCGTTTGGTGGGGAAGAATGCCATTGCGTAAGCGGCAGGTATGGCAAGCAGCAACGCGACTATAGTTGAGCCGAGGGAAATTGCTACGCTGTTAAATGCATAATTGAAATAATTTGCCCGGTCTTGGATGGCAACATAGTTTTCTAATGTTGGGCGGAAAAATAACTGCGGAGGAGTAGAAACTGCGGCGACTTCGGTTTTGAAGCTGGTGAGAAACATCCAAAAAATCGGGAAAAATAACAGGCAAGCAGTAAGCCAACCGAGTAATGTCCATAGCCACAGCTTTGAGGTTTTACGTGCCATGTTAGGTATCCAAATTACGTGCAACACTACGCATCAAGAAGATAGCCACGATGTTGGCCAGGATGACGGCAATTAATCCCCCAGCTGATGCACCGCCGACATCAAATTCTAGTAAGGCTTTTAAGAAGATGTAATAAGCTAGGTTAGTGGTTGCTAGTCCTGGCCCACCGCCTGTGGTCACAAAGATTTCGGCAAAGATGGTGAGGAAGAAAATCGTCTCAATCATGGCGACCACGGAAATAGCGCGGCTGAGATGCGGTAGTATGACAAAACGAAATAGAGCGATCGCATTTGCCCCATCCATTCTTGCTGCTTCTAACTGATCGCGATCGAGTGACTGAATCGCAGTCAATAAAATTAGCAATGCAAAAGGCAACCATTCCCAGGAAACAATCATAATGATGGCAAGCAGGGGAACGCTAGCAAACCAATCAATTGCTCCCAAACCCAAGCCTCTGGTAATCTGTGCAAACAGCCCATTTACTGGATGCATCAGCATATTTTTCCAGATCAAGGCACTGACTGTAGGCATCACAAAAAACGGCGAAATTGCCAGCACCCGCGCTACTCCACGCCCATAAAAGTCTTGGTCAAATAGGACTGCTAAGAGTGTGCCTAGACCGATTGTGATTACCAGAACCGAGACAACTAGAATAATTGTGATTGCGATTGAAGTCCATAAAGCTGAGTCAGTCAGGATGAACGTGAAATTTTCAATCCCGATGAATTTGCGTGCATCTGGATTCAGCAAGTTATATCGCTGAAATGAAAACCATACAGTCATCACCAGCGGCACAATCATCCACAGCAACAAGACAGTAACCGAAGGCGCAACCAAAGGTAAAGTTGACGCTTGCCGCTTAGACCTGTGCCTAGTGGGTGGTGGCGTTTCGTATTGAGGTTTTACCGTTAACGAAGAAGACATAACCTAAAAGAATTTTAGATTTTGAATTGTGAAAGTTTGTGAGTAAGCAATGGATCTATTGAACCTAGTCTCTAGCCCTAGCCCCTCTACTCGATATAACCTGTATGTTTCATAAAGCGTTCCGTGGATCTTTGCGATCGCTGTAACGCCTCATCTACCGAAGTCCGATTAGTTAACGCAGCTGCTAAAGTCTGCCCGACTGAAGTCCCAATTGCCTGAAATTCTGGAATATCCACATATTGAACACCCTTATAGGGAGTTAGTTCGGCAGATGGACGAGTAACATCAGCAGATTGAATCGCTTTCAGCACAATTGGGGCAAAGGGTGCAGCTTTTTGATAGTTGGGATTTTGATATGTGGAAGTCCGAGTTCCTGGTGGGACAGCAACCCAACCATTTTCCTTCGCAACTAGTTGGATGTATTCTTTGGAGGTTGCCCAAGCAACAAATTTTTGGGCGGCTTGGGGTGACTTTGAGGTTTTGGGAACTGCTAAAGCCCATGCCCAAAGCCAATTTGAACCGTTAGGATATCTTTCAATTGGCGCACGGGCAAAGCCAACTTTATCGTACACTTGGGATTCTTTGGGATTAGATAGCAGCCCAGCCGCAACCGTTGCATCTACCCACATCCCACATTTACCTGTAGAAAATAATGCGAGATTCTCATTAAATCCATTAGAACTGGCTCCCGGTGGCCCGTACTTTTGGAGTAAATCAACATAAAAGGAAATAGCCTCTTTCCAAGCTGGCGTGTTAATTGTCGGTTGCCATTTCATATCAAACCACCGTCCACCATAGGTGTTGACCAAGGTGGTAACAAATGCCATGTTTTCGCCCCAACCCGGTTTTCCACGCAGACAAACCCCATAAATTCCACGTTTGGGATCGTGAATCTTGCTTGCCCATTCTCTCATTTGGGGATAAGTCGGCTGTTCGGGAACTGTAATTCCGGCTTTGTCAAACAAGTCTTTACGGTAGTACAGCATAGAACTTTCGCCATAGAATGGCACGGCATAAAGTTTACCGTTATTGGAAAGTCCTTCGCGGATGGGTTTGAGCAAGTCGTTTACATCGTAATCTGCACCTAAATCCAACGGTCTTAACCAATCTCGCCTAGCCCAGATTGGTGTTTCATAAGAACCGATGGTCAAAACATCGAATTGACCGCCTTGACTTGCAACATCTGTAGTTGTACGTTGGCGTAAAACATTCTCTTCCAGCACCACCCACCGCAGTTGAATATCACGATTAGCTTCCTCGAACTTGCGGGAAAGTCCTTGCATGACTACCATATCGCCATTATTCACAGTGGCGATCGTTAGTGTAGTTTTTTCTGCGGCTTGGGAGCGTGGTGAACAAGCGTGTAGCAGTTGTGCCAGCATCACTCCAGCAAGAAATGCAACTAGCACTTTAGCGAAGCGGGGGATACGCATCGCATTACTCCTTTGATATAAAAAATCGAACGGAGAAAATTTTGATTTTATGCTCTAAATTTGAGTAAAAGCTCAATAATAGAATCATACCAACCCCTCTTCAATGACGGGCATTTGCAACAATTCTTCAATAAGAGGTTGAACTTATGACTGCAACCTATCAGTTTGCTGGCAAAACTATCCTGATTACAGGCGGTGCAGGCGATATTGGTAAGGCAACTGCACAACGTTTTGCTACTAATGGCGCAGGTGTCGCGTTGTTAGATTTGAATGAACCGAAAATGGTAGAGGTAGCTGAGGAACTAAAAGATTACAACATTCCTATCGGCACATTTCGCTGTGATGTCACATCAGCAGATGATGTTGCTCAAGCCTTTACTAGTGCTGTAGAGAAGTTTGGACGGATTGATTATGTCTTCAATAATGCGGGTTATCAAGGAGTATTTGCCACAACTGACAAGTATCCTGAAGATGACTTTCAAAAGGTGATTAATATTAACGTTATTGGTGTTTTTCACATTCTAAAGGCGGCTGCCCAGCACTTGCGCGAAGCGGGTGGAGGTGCGATCGTGAACATGGCGAGTTATGCAGGCGTAGTCGGGCCGCCAAATATGCTGGCTTATGGTGCTTCTAAGTTTGCAGTTATTGGTATGACTCAGACAGCAGCGAAAGATTTAGCACCTTACAATATCCGGGTGAACGCCCTCTCTCCTGCGCTGATTGGCCCTGGTTTTATGTGGACTCGGCAAACAGAATTACAAGCCGCAGTCGGTTCTCAGTATTTTGATGCCGACCCCAAGGTGGTTGAGCAACAGATGATTAATTCATTACCAATGCGCCGCTTGGGAAGTTTGGCAGAGGTGGCGAATGGAGTAGCGTTTCTGATGAGCGACGAGGCTAGTTATATCACTGGGTTTAACCTGGAGGTAACTGGTGGTGAATAGAAATTTTCAGCTATTGAGCAAAATTTATATCTTTGGGCATATACTCAAATTTGTGCAATCATCCTTTTGATAGGGACATAGTTATTAAAGGTGGGATATGGGAGAAGCTTCCTTGGATCGAAGAGATCGCAAGTTGGATTTGGCTGCTCATGCTGCTTGGCTTTATTACATCGCTGGCAATACACAAGAAGAGATTGCAGCAAAGCTGAATGTATCCCGGCAGGCTGCACAACGCTTGGTGGCATTGGCTGTCAGTGAAAAATTGATCAAATTTCGCCTTGATCATCCTCTAAGTGAATGTATTGCCTTAGCGGAGTCGTTACGCAATACGTTTGGGCTGTCGCTTTGTGAAGTAGTGCCAACGGACGCAGGCAATGGTGATACCCTCAGTGGCATTGGTGTATGTGCTGCCACCCACCTAGAAACTTACCTGATTGCCAAAACCCCGACCATACTAGCTTTATCATCAGGCCGTACCTTGCGCGCAATGGTAGAGCAAATTCCTTCCATGAACCAACCCCAACATAAAATAGTTTCCATTATTGGGAATATGTCTCACTGTGGGCGCGCTGGTAGGCATGAAGTAGTGATGCATTTATCCGATCGCGTCGGTTCCCAAGCATATCCAGTCCCGACTCCAGTTGTAGCAACTAGTATTGAAGAACGGGAATTATTGCAGACACAGCGATCGTTTATTGCTGTTAAAACTCTGGCAGAGCAAGCCAAAGCAACATTTGTCGGCATCAGCCAAATCGCCTGGAATGCACCCTTACATCAAAACGGCTTTATCAATGATGATGAAGTTGCTCAATTAATTGAACTGGGTGCAGTAGGAGAAATTGCCGGTTGGGCTTACAATCCTTATGGAGTATTACTACAAGAAGGTACTAATAATCGGGTTGCTAGTGTTGAGCTTGAACAACCAGCTTGTCGGCTAATTATAGGTGTAGCAGGCGGCGTGAACAAAGCAGAAGCGATTTTGGCGGCTTTACGCGGTCAGTTAATTACGGGATTGATTACCGATGAAGCTGCCGCCCAAATAATTCTTAATAAAATTTAGTGAATAACGAGCTTAAAGGCAGGACGATAGGAATAATCGTTAATCTTATCTAACTCTACATCTTGCTATTGAAACCTGTCCAACGATTTAACATAGAAAAACCAATCACACCTATACAAAGCAAAGCTGTTGTTTGGTTTGGTTCTGGAACAGTTTGAAAAGTACCTGAGATTTTCGGTACGCCTGTTACGGGTGCAGTTATGTCTGGATTGTTGAGTGTGAGGTTCTCTGACAATTGAAGCGTTCCAGTTGCACCGCGAAATCTTCCTGAACCACCAGTAATAGAGATAGTATTTGTTACCCTTCCGACAGCATTTGGGAAATCAAGTACGGCAAGACCACTAGTAGTGCCAAATAATCTATCTTCTCCTTGCCCGAAAAGAGTGAAGCTACCAAAGGCTAAGTTTTCTAACCTAAACTGGGCTGGGTCTGGATCAATAGTAATTGTACCTGTGCTGGGTAAAAATTCCCCATAGCTGATATTTGTCAGCCGATTTAGACCATATGGCGCATTAATATTATTTCCTTGACTGCTGATTCTGAAAATATTTTGTGTAATGGGTGTGAGAGTCGTTTGCCCGTTGTAAGTAGTTTCAAATGGATATTGTGTGAGTGCAATTGCACTTTGTGAATTTGCAGCCAAACCTATAATAGTCAACGCCACCCCAACTCCCCATGTAGTGAATGAGCGTAGCATAGTTCACCCCAGTTTTCAGGTCTTTTCCTTACAATACAACAACATCAAATTTTTGAACTCTTGGACAGCCCATTTAGTTATCTGCTATTTAAGAAAAATTCTATTTCATGGTTTGCTAGCTACAGCCAACACCACAGAAGCAGGAATTTCTACACCATTGTCTGTGGCATACTTCGAGGCTCCCTCGATAATAGCGTTCTCAATATGATGTCGTTGCTCAGAAGTTTGCATTGCCAGCATCGGGCCAAGACGTGCCGTACTGATAACCACTGTTGGCATAACATCTTCAGGTTTAGAGAAAGTCCACTTGATAGGCAATTCATTCACAGACACTTGGGTAAATCCCGTCGCACTCAAAACATGAGTGCATTCTGTGGGGTCGCCAAAGCGGAACAGGGGCGGCCCTGGTGGTAGATTGACATCCATATTGCCGTAAGTCTGTACCGAACCCAGTATCAAAGCCATGAACGGATTGTATTGCGGTGGTGTCCAGCAGGTGAAGGCATAACGCCCTCCTGATTTAAGCACTCGAAAGGATTCTGCGATCGCCTTTTCTGGCTCAGGAAAGTGGAGAATACCTAAGTTACAGACGACCGCCTCAAACTGGTTTGAATCAAAGGGCAGGTCAAGGGCATCCCCGGTATAGAATTGGGCTTGTGGACATCGCACTCTGGCAATAGCCACCATATTCTCTGCCAAGTCTAATCCAGTAACTATCGCCTGCCGTTCTACTGCCGCAGCACTGAGCCACCCAGTTCCGCAAGCCACATCCAGCAATTGAATACCACACTTTGCTCCCACAGCATCTAATATGGCATTATTTACCCCAGATGTGATCGCAGCAATAGTTTGATCATATTCTTGAGCGATCTGAGAGAATCTAGCCCGCTCAAACTGCTGAAATGCGGAGTAAGCAATGGTTGGGTCAGATGTCATTTTTTCCCATCCTGCCCTACATCAGGAATTCGTTTACAAATAAAGCTGGTAATCTTTTACCTATCAGCATAAAGCAAACTAAAACCATAGTAGGATAAGATTTTTCATTTGCTTGTGTAGTGTAATTAGAAATAATATCTGGCTCTCCAGTATAAAGAATTACGAGAACAAATCATGACGTTAAAAGGTAAGCTACTCCCTTGGTAAAGCTGATTGTGCTAGGATGACAATGCAGAAGCAGTAATTTCAGATTGTTGATTTTGTTGGTTCCACCTTTAACTTTGTTAACAATTAATTCTTAACAATAAAGTACCTCTTTTGGCAGAGAAAACTTCCACTTTGAGTAGAAGAATAGGAATTATAAAGCATATAAGCTTTATGAAAGGTAAAGGCTTAATGTTGAAAACTCGATTCAATTGAATATATTTTATGAAAAAGTTAAAACAAGGGCGAGATTTCAACATTTCTTAGCTTTTTTATTGCTGTGACTAAATTAACTATTTGCCTAAATATCAGCATCTATGTTTGTTATTTCTTGTGTAGTCAGTCACAAGCATAGTTGTGTAAATCTACTTTTCAACCAAAATTTTCCAAAATGAGTAAATCTATGCCACCACGGAAAGAGCCTGAATTACAAACCAACGGAGCTAGTCAAGCTTCATTAGCAAATCAAACTGAAGCCAAGATATCAGATTTAAAAAATTTGCAATCTTCAGGTGCATATTCTCTGAAAATTTCCGCTAAAACTAACGAAAAAAGTCAAAAAAATAAAACTCTTAACGATGCGTTTGATATAGTTTGTCTGTCTCACTTGCGTTGGAATTTCGTTTATCAAAGACCGCAACATCTTCTAAGTCGCTGCGCTCAAGGAAAGCGAGTTTACTTTATTGAAGAACCAATTTTTAGCGAAGAACCGTTAGGGCGGTTAGATATCAGCCAAGATGAGAGTGGGGTAGTAGTAGTTGTACCGCATCTACCGCAAGGATTAAACGAAGAAGCGAAGAATGCAGACTTGCGAATATTAATAGATAGTTTATTTGCCGAGCAAAATATCAGCAATTATATTTGTTGGTATTACACACCAATGGCACTTGCTTTTACCAGCCACTTGCAATCCCTGGCAACTATATATGATTGCATGGATGAGTTATCTGCGTTTAAAGGAGCCTCAACTGCTTTAAAAAATTATGAGGCAGAATTATTCAATCGTGCAGACTTAGTATTTACAGGTGGGCAAAGCCTCTACGAAAGCAAAGTCAATCAACATCCCAACGTGTATGCATTCCCCAGCAGTGTAGATGTACCTCACTTTGCCCAAGCGAGAACACTGGAAGAAGCCGCAGATCAAGCTCATATCCCTCATCCGCGTCTGGGATTTTTTGGTGTGATTGATGAACGCATGGATATTGAACTGCTAGGCGGGATTGCCCAGGCGCGTCCTGATTGGCATTTGGTAGTGATTGGCCCTGTTGTAAAAATCGATCCCGCAACCTTACCACAAGGGGAAAATATTCATTACCTCGGTGGTAGAGACTATAAACAACTCCCGGCATATTTAGCAGGGTGGGACTTGGCAATGATGCCATTTGCTCGTAACGAAGCTACAAGATTTATTAGTCCAACAGAACTCTTGCATAAATATTTTCTGGTATAATGAAGGATTATTTTTCTTTACGTTAGAGAAGTTAAAATAGCCACAATTTACAAAATTTCTAATATTAACT
>NZ_JACJRV010000095.1 GCF_014697475.1 Nostoc sp. FACHB-152 | reverse complement strand
CTGCATCAGTGAAGTCGCTGGAATACGCCATTAGCATTGGATTTTAGATGCTGAGGAGTACCTTAATTCAAAACCTCATAAGATGTCAAATGGGTTCTATAAGCTATTTTACGAAAAAGTGTATTTAAAAAAAAACTAAGTATGGAAATATGTTTTGATTTCTCAATCAGTTTTTAGGCTTTGCTTGTTAGATAAGCTTTTGCTCCTCAGTATAAGTTCAAAATTTAAACATATATAGTCTCTATATAAGTCAGTATATACTGATTTAAGTAATTTTTGAAGCTGAAGTACCTCAAAAGATATAAAAATAATATTTTTTCTAAAAAAATATTCATACTATTGATAGGTGTCAATTTATTGTTTAATATATTAAGGAATAGTGTTATATATATATATAAATATGTTAAGGATTGTTGCTTAATGAGCAGCAATGCAGGCATAGCTAGGCTTACAGTGCAACTTCAGAAGAATAAAAACTTTAGCGATCGCACTCGTTAGAACTCTTGCATAAATATTTTCTGGTATAATGAAGAGTTATTTTCTTTTAGATTAGAGAAGTTAAAATAGCCACAATTTACAAAGTTTCTAATATTAACTATTGCTGGAGAATCTTTACCTAAAAATTCAATATAGCAAACTGATTCAGCAATTATTTATTTGCTGAATTATCATGATTAATTCTGCTTTATTTAAGCTTTGAAAGCTAATTCATGATTATAGATTCCAGCAATCAGATTAGACCTTAATCCAAATCTGCGATGGCGATTTCGGTATTGATTAGATAAAATATTGAAGATTTTTAGCCGACGATTAACGTGTTCAACCACAATTCGTAATCGATTAAGTTGTCGATTAGATTGCTTCTGCTCCTTCGTCAACTTTTTACCTTTCAGTTTCTTAATCGGTGTTTCGCTTAATTGATGAATTTTCTTAATTCCTTGATAGCCCTTATCCGCGATAACTTTGAGCAATTCTCCAAACCTTACACCACTTGTTTTAAATAACCTAAAATCATGAATTCTCCCCTTTCCATGCCCTAAACAGATAACCTGACCATTTTTTTGGCTTACTACTATTTGCGTTTTTAATGTATGTTCTCCTTGTTTACCGCTAAAAAACTTTTTTTGACCTCTTGTCGGTTTTTCAATTGGGCTTTCCATCACATCTATCACAACTAAATCTTCTTGTGATGACATTTTTAATAATTCTTTTTTTCCAGGTAGACTAAACTTTCTTGAACTAATTAAAACGTTTTCTATTTTAGAAACTGTTCGGCATACTGCCGACTCTGATAGTCCCCAGTCTAATCCAATATGGTAATAAGTGCGGTATTCTCTCCAATATTGAATGACCATTAAAACTTGGTCTTCAATAACTAATTTAGGACGGCGACCAGGCTTCTTTTTGTTTTGAGCATCAGCTTTAACTACATCAACCATTAATTCAAAAGTTTTACGGCTTACTCCAGTCATTCGCTTAAATTTTTTTGCAGTAAGCTGTTTGGCTTTCTCTATTTTCACGGCTCCTCAAAGTCCTAATCGCAAATTGCCAAACCTTTAATTCTACCACAAAACATTTTTGCAAGAGTTCTGTTGTATCTAGATTTTTGAGGAGGGATCGCATTTGTTTTATCCAGGCTTTTGAAGGAACGATCGCACCCATAACCCAAGACTCCCATAAAGCGATCGCACCTTTAATATCCTTTTTTCAAAAGCGATCGCAGTTTGAGTACCAGATTTTTTCACGAGCGATCGCACCCATAACCTAAGATTTCCCATACAGCGATCGCAGTTTGAGTGCCAGTTTTTTCAAAAGCGATCGCAGTTTGAGTGCTAGATTTTTTCACGAGCGATCGCACCCATACCCCAAGATTTCGCATAAAGCGATCGCACTTTTAATATCCAGATTTCGTCAGGAGCGATCGCAGTTTGAGTGCCAGATTTGTTCATGAGCGATCGCACTTTTGATATCTAGATTTTTTCAAGAACGATCGCACCCATAACCTAAGATTTCCCATAAAGCGATCGCACCTTTGATACCCAGATTTTGTCAAAAGCGATCGCACCTTTGATATCCAGATTTTGTCAAAAGCGATCGCAGTTTGAGTGCCAGTTTGGTCAAGAGCAATCGCACCTTTGATATCCAGATTTTGTCAAAAGCGATCGCAGTTTGAGTACCAGATTTTGTCAAGAGCGATCGCACCTTTGATATCCAGAGTGTTGAGGGCGATCACACTTTTTGTATCCAGAACTTTTAGGGAGCGATCGCCTAACTGACCAAGAAATAGCATTAGGAACTTTTATCTTGTGTAACTGGTTTTGGTACATCGTCGCATAGATGGCGATCGCTCTCCTCAACATTGGGGTTATTCTTCAGATAATCCGACACCCAATCACAACCTCGTGCCAACAAATCATCCAAATCGAAATTCCATAACTTTACAGTGCCGTCCCAACTCCCAGCAGCGATAGTTTTGCCGTCTGGACTAAAAGCAACTCTTGTAACAACGCTACTATGCCCTTGGAGGGTTTTAATAAGTTGCCCCTGCAAATTCCACAACTTCACAGTGCTGTCCGAACTGGCAGTGGCAATGGTGTTGCCGTCCGGGCTAAAGGCGACACTCCAGACCCAGTCGCTATGCCCCTGGAGAGTTTTGCTTGCCCCAGACTGCAAATTCCACAACTTCACAGTGTTGTCCGAACTGGCAGTGGCAATGGTGTTGCTGTCTGGGCTAAAAGCACTGCTATGCCCCTGGAGGGTTTTGCTTGCCCCAGACTGCAAATTCCACAACTTCACAGTGCTGTCCGAACTGGCAGTGGCAATGGTGTTGCTGTCTGGGCTAAAGGCGAGGCTTTCAACATAATGCTGAAAAGTTTTGATAGATTTCGGTTTTCCCTGCAAATTCCATAAGCGAACCGTCTTGTCCAAACTACCAGCGGCGAATGTGTTGCCATCCGGGCTAAAAGCAACACTTGTAACCCTAAGGCTATGCCCTGTGAGGGTTTGACTTGCTCCAGATTGCAAATTCCACAACTTCACAGTGCCGTCCTCACTCCCAGCGGCGAATGTGTTGCCATCCGGGCTAAAAGCAACACTTGTAACCCTAAGGCTATGCCCTGTGAGGGTTTGGCTTGCTCCAGATTGCAAATTCCACAACTTCACAGTGCTGTCCGAACTGGCAGTGGCGATAGTTTTGCCGTCTGGGCTAAAAGCACTGCTATGCCCCTGGAGGGTTTTGCTTGCCCCAGACTGCAAATTCCATAAGCGGACTGTCCCTGTCCTTTCGTTACTGCCAATAGAGATGGTTTTGCCGCCCGGACTAAAAACGAGGCTTTCGATAAAACCTGTATGTCCTTGAAGGACTTTGATAGGTTGTCCCTGCAAATTCCACAACTTCACAGTGCCGTCACTACTGCCAGAGGCGATAGTATTACCATTCGGGCTAAAGGCGACGCTTATGACACTACTGTTATGCCTTGAAAGGATTTTGATAGGTTTCGGTTGCCCTTGCAAATTCCATATGTGAATCACCCTATCCAGGCTGCTCAAACTATTTATTTTCCCACTGCCAACAGCAATAGTGTTACCGTCCGGGCTAAAGGCGACACTCCAGATAGAACTGCTATCCTCTGAGAGGGTTTGGCTTGCTCCTGACTGCAAATTCCACAACTTCACAGTGCCGTCCTCACTGCCAGAGGCAATGGTGTTGCCGTCCGGGCTAAAGGCGACACTCCAGATAAACCCGCTATGCCCTGGAAGGGTTTTGATAGGTTTCCCCTGCAAGTTCCATAAGCGAACCGTCTTATCCAAACTTCCAGAGGCGATGGTGTTGCCATCCGGGCTAAAGGCAATACTTGTAACTTCAAAACTATGCCCTTTGAAGGTTTGGCTTGCTCCTGACTGCAAATTCCATAAGCGAACCGTCTTGTCTCTACTGCCAGAGGCGATGGTGTTGCCATCCGGACTAAAGGCAACACTTCTGACCCAATTTCTATGTCCTAGAAGGGTTTGACTTGCTCCAGATTGCAAATTCCACAGCTTAACAGTGCCGTCCTCACTGCCAGAGGCGATGGTGTTGCCGTCCGGGCTAAAAGCGATGCTTTCGACAAAACCGCTATGCTCTCGGAAGGTTTTGATAGTTTGCCCCTGCAAATTCCACAACTTTACAGAGCCGTCCTGGTTGCCAGTAGCGATGGTCTTACCGTCCGGACTAAAGGCGATTGTTGTTCCTTCTAGTCGGTTGTGTTCACTAACCCCATAAACAACCTGCTGTAAAGTACTTAAACCCAGCATCCGGGTGTCCCATTCTAAAAACTTGCTTTCTTGTTTGATTTTTTGACCTATCCTCAAGGCTTGTATTAATGCCTCAAGTTCTAGGTTTGAGATCAAGAGGTTCTCTGCGGTCAGGCTTTGGGTATTTATCTCAGCATTCAATCTTCTGATGTCAGCAATTCCTTGCTGAATAAAAGCAAAGATAGTCAATCCACTCAAAGTCAGAATCACTCCAGTTACAGAGCTAATTAAGCGACGGCGATTATTTCGTCTCCTTTGCAGACTACAGTGCAAAAATTCAGTTTCTAACTGGTTAAACCAGTTATGACTAGACTTGAGTTGCTCATTTAACACATCGAGGTAGGGATTAGTATCCCACAGAAATTGTACGGGCTTCCTTTTGACACTCTCCTGCTGCTTCTGCTTCCACCACAGTCGAACCACCTGAGCATTGATTTTATTAAATAAATTTTCGCCAAAATACAAACTTTGATCCAACCAATCAAACAAAGGTTTAGTCTTTGTCAACAAAACAGATGGCTGTATCTTGCTGTCAATCGTTCTCCACTCCATCGCCGCCGGAGTCAACCGCCGTTGCAGAATTAAACTTTCCTCATCTTCTTGTTTCCATACCAGCAGCTTTTGCCATCCCCGCACTAAGGCATCATGGGCTGGTTCTACATAGGGATTACCATCAATATCTTCTCCTTTCACCAATAACCGGGCATCTGTAAAATGGTGAATCACCTCTTGCACCCGTTCGTTTTCCCCTGATGGATACTCCAATTCTGATAACGACACCCTTCTACGAGCCAATTCACCCCCACCTACCGCAACCATCCGTAACATCACATGACGGATAGTGTGGGCATAGGCTGTATCTCGTTTCACCAACTGCTCATATTCACAGTCTGCTCTTTGGGTAAGACTCCGCGCCACTCCTCCCAATTCTTGATAATCCTGCTCGGTAATTGCCCGATTATGCCTTGAACCCTTTAAATACTTCAGGTAAAGTTCACTCAAAGTAAAAGAAAGTAGCGGCAAAGCTCCTGGCATCTGAGCTACTTCATCAATTAACTTATCCACCAGATCGTGTGGCTCAAAATACATCACCCTTGCCGATGCTGGTTCCTCAATTGCTGCTCGTAACTCGTCCCGTGTCATTGCTGGCATAATAAATCGAGCCTTTTTCCAGTATTCCTGGAGATGATTATCCTGAAACTGGGGTTCAAAGTCACTGCGTAGAGTCAGTACAATCCGCAGATGTTCTGGATACTTAGCTACTGCTACAGCTAAGAAATTTAAAAAGTTTTCCCGTTCTGGCTCATCCCGACACAGGGTAATCACTTCCTCTAATTGGTCAACTACAAATAGCAACTTCAACTGGGGATTGCGCTTACACCAAGCGTTCATCCTAGCTGAAAGGCTTTTTATTGCTTGTTCATAATTGATTTTAGACAGGTCAACAACGGGGATCTTTTCCTGTGAAAGTGTATTATTTAACTCTCGAAAGGGCGATTCCCCTGGACGCATAGGTGCTAAAATCAGCCACTCTTGCTTATTTGACTGTGACTGTAACTTTTTGAGATAAGGTATCAATCCCGCTTTAACTAAGCTAGATTTCCCAGTCCCAGAAGCACCCAAAACTACAGTTAAAGGCTGTTCATTTACAAATTCATACAACTGTTGTGTTAATTTCTGTCTGCCAAAAAACAGAGAACTATGTTCTTCCTCAAAAGATTCCAAGCCACGATAGGGGTTTTTCGATTCATCTAGAGGTGGTGCAGACGGTAAATTGAGTGCGTGTCCTGGTGGAAGAAAAATATACTCGCCTTTATCATGCTTCTTCAGAGGCCAAATGCCTGGGGTTTGTCGTTGCCACCGCGATTCATTAACTAATTCCACTGCATCACGCAGATATAAATACAACTCTGTAGCCGTAATTACCCCATCGCCTGGAGGTTTACCATTCGTAGCCGGAGGATAACAATCCGCTTGCCCTTCTAAGGCTGCTAGTAATGCTGCGGCAAAGGGGGAATGATTGCCTTCCACACCTCGTTGGCAGTTGAGTGAAAAAGCATCTAAGGCTTTTTGATCATAGGCCGCACTAGTGATTACTTGCCATGCGGGATCAGAAATAAAGCGGTCATAACGTTCTTTATAGACTGTTTTCGCTGCCAAAATCTCTCTTTTGTTACTTGACCAGCGAAACGCCCCAGCAAAGCAGCAGTCAAGAATACCCAGAAAATGACGACAAGGTAATTGATTCAAACAGTCATGCAACTGAGTCATTGGTAGGTAAGTTTGAACATTTCCCTCTTGGGCATCTTGGGGAATCAAATAACCTTTGGGGCCATCATCCTCATCTCCATTGAGGGCAATACCATGACCAGCAAAATACAATAGCAATTGGTCATCGGCGGTAACTTCTCCTGGGAGGGTTGTCTCCAGCATCTCGCAGAGATTTTTGAAAGTGGCTGCTTCATCCAAATATTCCCACACTTGGTATCCATACTTTTCCCGTAACAATTCCACCAGCTTGACGGCATCATTAACAGCATTTTGTAGAGGAGGAATGCCATTGGTGTAGTTGTTAATTCCGATGACAATTGCCAAACTACGAGCAAAATTTGGCATGGAGTAGCTCCTTGGTTAGTTGTGTCGGAGAAAACGAAAAACAAATAATAGAATCTGCGATCAGCTATGCTGGGCGCAACGCGCTCACTTACTTGTCAGTTCGCTAATTCACTCAAGAGGCACACTTTAATCTATTTGTATTCATTTAAGACAAATATGTCAAATGTATACCTCAAAAATCTGCGGAATTTGCTTAAGAAATTACTAAATTAGGTCTGAGATTAGAAGTATCAAATTTACTTATGAGTTCTGAATGCTATAAAATTTTAAAGTAAATGATGGCATATTTTTGGAGAGCAACTTATGCCCAGAAAGCCTACTAGCAAAGCCTTTCCAGTATTAGATATTGAAGAAACTGCAACCATAGAGGAAGAACAGGCAAAATACTTGCTTGTTAACGAAGATTCTCCAGATTACTTAAACAAGGTGGACTTGATAGACGCTATTCGTCAAGCACCTAACAAGGCGGCTCGTAGAGATGCGATCGCAGACGCAGCGAAAGCCCTGGGTAAAAGCACTCGAACTATTAAACGCATGATAGAGAAAGTCGAACAGGTAGGGGTTGCGACTCTAGCTGTTGGGCGTAAGGATAAGGGACAATATCGTATTTCCAAGCAATGGCATGATTTTATTGTGAACCTTCATAAATGGGGACACAGGGAGGGTTCCCGGATAAATCATCATCAGATTTTTGGGTATTTAAAAGCTTTAGCCTCTCAGGGAGAAAAACTGCTAGACAAGAAATATGATGAAAAATTTAAAGAATACTCTCAGGTACGAAAAGATTTAATAGCAGGAAAGCATCCTTCTCATGTCACTGTTTATAAAGTGATAAATTCTTATATAGAAGAAAAAAATAAGACATTTCGCCATCCTGGTTCACCGATAGAAGGACAAATTATTCAAACGACTGAAGGTAATTTAGAAATCACCCATAGTAACCAGATTTGGCAGATAGACCATACTAAATTAGACATTTTGTTAATTTATGAGGACGACAAAAAAGTTACTTCTCGTCCATACATCACATTGGTAATGGATAGTTATTCTGGTTGTGTTACAGGGTTCCATCTAGGTTTTGAACCCGCAGGCTCTCATGAAGTTGGTTTAGCTCTGCGTCATGCAATTCTGCCAAAGCACTACAGAACAGAGTATAAGCTTCAAGAAACATGGGAGATTTATGGAATTCCTGAATATGTAGTGACAGATCGTGCAAAGGAATTTAAGTCAGAACATTTAAAACAAATTTCACTACAATTAGATTTTGTACGACGTTTGCGTGCTTTTCCTCAAGCAGGTGGTTTAATTGAATCAATATTTGACAAAATTAATAAAGAAATTTTGTCCTTATATGGTGGATACACTGGTTCCAGTATTGAAGAACGTCCTCCAGAAGCAGAAAGAACTGCCTGTTTGACATTGGATGATTTAGAAAAAATATTAGTGAGATATTTTGTAGATCATTATAATCATCACAATTATCCAAAGGTCAAAAATCAAAAACGTATTGAACGATGGAAATCAAGCCTTTTAGAAGAACCTGAACTGATCGATGAACGTGAATTAGACATTTGTTTAATGAAAATTGCGATTCGCAATGTAGAAAAATATGGTTCTGTAAACTTTCTTGGTTGGGTATATCAAGGTGATTGCTTGCTAAATTACGAAGGTAAGCAAGTTTCTTTAAGATATGACAAGCGTAATATTATAACAATCCTTGCTTATACACGACTTACTAATGGTGAACCAGGAGAGTTTATTGGTGTTATACAAGCTAGAGACTGTGAACGAGAAAGGATGCCTCTAGGTGAATTGAATTACATTAAGAAAAAACTGCGCGATGAGGGTAAGCAAGTAGATAATTCCTCTATTTTGAACGAACGATTAGCTGTTTTTGAGGATGTTGAAGAAACTCGTAAGGAGAGGCGCAGACAAAGCCGTAAAAAAGCCCAGCAGAAACATGAGGTTAAAACTAACAAATCAAAAGTATACGAGATATTTCCAGACAATAAACCAGCAGAAGAAATCATAATTTCACAAGAAAATGTAATATATACTAACTTTGACGGGGATACAAGAAACAATGTAAATTCAATAGATAAGCAAATTCAACAGAGTAAACCTGATACTAATCAAACAGCAAAAGTTAAACGAAGACCTAGAGTAGCTGTTAATGATTGGAATCAATTTATGAGGGACAATTGGTAGGTTAAATGTCACAGACAAACTTAGCTCATGCCAATCTAGAAATCCAGCAGCAGGTAGGTGCAGATTTTCAACCTGCTGAGGAACAGAGGCGATCGCCCCAATTACAAGCTGAGGTTGAGCGGATTGGTAAGGCTAACACGTATTTTGCTCTAGACCGCGATACAGAATTGTTTGACTGGCTTGATGATCAGCGTGATGCAAAACTCTGTGGTTATGTAACATCAGCTACGGGTTCTGGCTTATTAAAAGCTTGTCAACTGTACAGGACGCAATATGTAAAACGAAGAGGAACGTTGTTGGAAATTCCAGCGACTGTCATTTACGCCGAAATTGAGCAGCATGGTGGGCCAACGGATTTATATTGTTCCATTTTGGAAGAAATAGGTCATCCACTTGCTAATGTTGGCGCATTAAGAGATTTGCGATCGCGTGCATGGGGAACTCTGAAAGCATACGGTGTAAAGTTACTCGTGATCGGTAATGCAGATTACCTGACTTTAGAAGCGTTTAACGAGCTAATTGACGTTTTCACAAAACTTAGAATCCCAGTTATTTTAGTTGGGACTTACTATTTGAGTGAGAATATTCTGGAACGGAAAAGTTTGCCATACGTGCGCGTTCATGACTCCTTTTTAGAGTCATACGAGTTTCCGAATTTAACTGAGCAAGAAATAATTGAGGTTGTGGAAGATTGGGAAGCAAAATTTCTGCCAGAAAATGGTCGATTAAACCTTACGCAAATTGAGAGTGCAATTTCTTATTTGCGGCTAAAATCTGCTGGACTGATTGAGCCTTTGTATGATCTGCTTCGGAAAATAGCAATCTTGAAACTAGATGAGCCAAATTTTGAACTGAATCAAGCTAATTTAACTAAGAAATTTGGCAGACGTAAGGAACCAAAAGTTAAGTTTAAACGGAAAAGCTGAACTAGCTTATTTGCTTTAGGTTTAAGTTTTAATTCAAATTCTGAACCAAAAGTTATGGAGCCAGAAGCAATTCATACTCCACCTTGGTACACTGAACCCCAGGAAGGGGAAAGTATCAGTCACTATTTTGGTCGATTTAGACGACACGAAGCTGTTTGCGTATCATCGCCTGGAACTTTAAGCAAAGCCGCAGGTATTGGCCCAGTCTTAGCAAGGTGGGAGAAATTTCGGTTTAATCCGTTTCCCAGTCAAAAGGAATTAGAAGCTATTGGTAAATTAATTGGCTTGGATGCAGACCGAATTGTTCAAATGCTCCCACCCAAGGGTGAAAAAATGAAACTGGAGCCAATACGCTTGTGTGCTGCATGTTATGCAGAGCAACCATACCATCGATTGGAGTGGCAATTTCAATCAACAGTGGGGTGCGATCGCCACAAGTTACGTCTACTTTCGGAATGTCCCTATTGCAAAGAACGCTTTGCTATTCCAGCGTTATGGGAACAAGGCGAATGTAAAAAATGCCATGCACCTTTTAGAAGTATGAAAAAGAGGCAAAAAGGATACTAAGCAATTCTTAATTTATGTAGATAAGAAGAAGAATAAAAAAGAGACGGGAATGAACCACGTCTCCAGGTGATAGAAAATTTATTTATCAAAGCTTTTACGCTGCATCTGCTACTAGCAAGCCGTTAACAGCTATTATTATCAACTGTGCTTGTAAAGGAGTATCGCAACGAGGTCTGTCATCGGTATTACAAGATTGTGCTATCCATTTACCCTCAAGATTCTGATAAAAAGTACCTAGCAATTGCCAACCGTTCCAAACTCGATAAAGTTCTCCGAAATCATCGGTCACGGAATCAATTTCTATTTCTGGCGGTGCTGGGTCAGTTAATTGGTCAATGTATTCGCCAAATTCTGACTGGCTCAAAGTTTGGTCGTCAAATCCTTCTTGTATAATCATGTGAATAACCTCACTGATGGGGTTTTACTAAAGGTGATCGCATTACTCTTGGCGGAGGGCGATCGCCTTTTGTTACTATATTGTAATTACTTGTTAATACTAAAACAAGAGTGTTACTACAAAATTTTCCAAACCCTGCAAAATTGAGGTAAATAGAGTTATTACAGATTTAGGGTTTGAAGCGACAATTAACATGGCAAAGCGTCAGACAACAAAGCTGAACAATCAAATCATCGTCAGAATGGATGATGAGACAAAGGAGGCTTTTATGAATAAAGTTCAGTCTGAAGGGAAAACTGCTTCGGAATTAATTATGGGATGGATTCGTTCTTACCTTACAGAAGAACGTCAAGAAGCACCCGATTTAAGCACAATGCACAGGGACTTAGAGAACCTAAAGCAACAAGTTGCAGTTATTCAAAACGAACTCTTGGGAAAAATCGCAGCCTGAGAGATGAAAATGATTCTCTCAGGCGATGGATAGACGAAATTATTAACTCTGCCCCCAGGATTCCAAAAGACCCGTCAGACACTTGACGGGTTTGGTTTTCTTAAGAGCCAATATTGTTATTACTAATATATACAAGTAGTAACTAAATCATATTGTTTGCGATCGCCTAAATCATTACCCTCTTGTATCTAAGCTTTTATAGACATTGTTGTAATTCTTTCAATAATGGGTGTAATGACGGTGAGTATAACTGAAGTGCGATCGCGCACTTTGTTCACAAAATCTGACAGAAAGCCGAACTTAATAACTTCCAAGAGGGGAACGGTTCAATTTATCCTTATAAAATTTCCAATTCGCTAAAAATTTATTTATCAAAGCCACGAAGTGATCGCCATGATTACGTTTTCTTTCCTTTAAGGGCAACGATATCCTGAAATCTTCCTCCTTGTGGCACTTTAATCAGTGCATCTGCTACACCAGCATATTTATAGGATACATATTTAACAAACAATAAAACTAAAACATAATTTTTATAGTGCGAGGCATCCATCCCACCCCGCAATTCATCACAGCTTTTCCATAACGAACTATAAAGTTCACTTTTCTTAATCGCCATTTCGTGTAGCCTGCAACAGATATCCCCTGCTCAACTCTGCCAGACGTTCTTAACTCCGTCTGACACTTTGCCTTGAAGTTTTTACATCGTGCAAAGAATCAATAACATACCACGCATCAAGACTTTGCTCATGTAGTGGCTGAGGATATATCGTATACCACGAATCCGAAAATTGTCTTATCTGTAACAGATAGGTAATTATTGCGGCGGATTTTGCTGCTTCTGCCGTTCCTCAACTGCTTTACTTACAATTCGCACCACAAGATTACTGATGGGACGGTCTTCTTCCTCCGCCCACCTCACTAAAGCCTCATGGATATCTTTGGGGAAATATATCGAAGTTTGTACGCGATCGCTCTGGCTCATCGACTCTAAAAGGATTTGTCGCCAGTCCATCATAACCTTACAACCTTGTTACAAGGCTAAATAATGTTTAACAATGTGTGGCAAGGTTTTATGGTAAGTTGAAAACATTGCCAAGCATTAATTTAATGTTTAAAAAGTTTTTTTGGTAAAGGTAATCAGCAATTAGCTCTAGATACGGAAATAAAAAACATTTATTTTGTGGAGTTGCTGCAACTATGACCCGCGATCGTCAGAAAAATTCTACCCAGCCAATTCTGAGAACTATAACTTGCCATTTGAGTGGTAGAGAAGAAGCACTTCGTAAAGTATGGGAAGAAATGGTTCAAGAAAATACTCCTTTAATTGTTGACTTGATAAAGGCTGTAAGTGAGCAACCAGAATTTGAAATAAATAAAGCAACTGGAAAAATAACTAAAGAGGAAATCAATAAATTACGTAAATCTTTAACACAAAATTCAGGACGTACTTACACATCGGTAGACTGTTTAGTAAAAGAAGCGTACTCTTCATGGCTTAAGCTTTATCAAAAAAGAAAAACACAGAAAGAAGGTAAAGAATATTTTCTCAAAAATATACTCAAAAGTGATGCTGAACTTGTAGAGCAAAGTAATTGCGAATTACAGACAATACGTTGTAAAGCAAAAGAAATACTTAGTCTGATAGAAAAATTCATAGAACAAATTAATAATAGTGAACTAAATACAAATCAAACAATTTCAGCTAAGAAAAACAATAACATTCTTGACAAAATATTAAATGATTTCTTTATTAAAAATCTAAATAAAAGTGCGGAGATAGGCTTAACCGATACTCTATATGAAATTCATAGGAACTCATCGGATAGTTTAACGCAGTGTGCGGTTGCTTACCTAATAAAAAATGATAATAAAGTTAGTGAGGCAGATGAAAATCTCACACAATTGAATAAACGTCGCGCTGCAAAAGAAGTCGAAATTCAACGTTTAGAAACACAGATACAGAATACCCGATTACCTAATGGTCGAGATATAATAGGAGCAAAATCTAGTCAAGCATTTAACAATCTAATCAATCAAGTACCTAAAGATGATGAAGAATTTGCAGAATGGATAGCTACTTTTTTGAAAAAAATATCAAGTTTACCATACCCAATAGATTATCTATCTGGCGATTTAACTTGGTACAAAAATGAAAAAGGAAAAATTTTTGTTTATTTCAATGGTTGGTCTAAATACCACTTTCAAATTTGTTGTAATAAACGCCAACTTCATTTTTTTGAACGTTTTCTAGAAGACTACAAAGCTTTGAAAGCAAGTGAGAAGGGAGGAGAAAAGCTCTCAGGTAGCTTGGTAACACTACGTTCGGCACAGTTATTATGGCAACAAGGTGAAGGTAAAGGGGAACCGTGGAAAGTCAATAAATTATCCCTGCATTGTACCTATGATGCTCGTTTATGGACAACAGAAGGTACAGAAGATGTAAGGCAAGAAAAGACTGATAAGGCTCAAGCAGAAATAAATCAAGTAGATATTAATGAGAATCTTGATAGTAAGCAACAGAAAAAGCTGACTAAAAATAAATCTTCGTTATCTCGGCTTAAGAATTCATTTGCTCGTCCTAGTAAACCAGCTTATCAAGGTCAATCTAATATAATTGTTGGTGTTAGTTTACATCCTGTTGAATTAGTAACACTTGCTGTAGTTGATGCCAATACTAAAAAAATACTCACCTGTAAAACGGTCAAAGAGCTACTAGGCGACGCTTTTCCCCTGTTAAGTCGTAGAAGAAGACAACAAGTTCATTTTCGTAAGGAGAGAGAAAAAGCTCAGAAAAAAGATTCTCCATGTCATCTAGGAGAGGCAAAGCTAGGAGAATATGTTGATAGTCTACTGGCAAAACGAATAGTGGAAGTCGCTAAAGAATATCAGGCAGGGCGTATTGTATTACCTGGATTAAAAGGCATTAGGGAAATTCGTACTAGCGCAATTCAAGCAAAGGCAAAAACTAAATTTCCAGGCGATATCAATGCACAAGAAATATATGTGAAGGAATATAATCTCCAGATACACAGTTGGAGTTACGGCAGGCTTCAAGAATCTATAAAATCAAAAGCTGCTGAATTAAAAATTAGTATTAAATCTGGTAAACAGGCATCTTATGGCACTCTTAAAGAAAAAGCGAGAGATTTAGCATTATCTGCTTAGTAATGCAAAATTCATACTATTGGTAGATAAATTTCTATCTAAATGTTGTAATATCTAATTTAAGAAATCGGTGCCATCTATTATGATGCGACAGTATAACCCCTTTGTTTAGATACTGTAAGAATGGGTTAGTTTATTAACGACGCTTGAAAAAGTGTTTTCTTTCTGGCCCTGGTAGCTGCCAACTCTACCTGTGCGTTCATCTAAATGTTTGTTAGCAGTAATTGTTTGGGTAAGCAAATGCTGCTTTTAGATGAGAAAGGACTCGCACCGAGACGCATGGGAAGTATAAGGTGTTAGGGTGCCAAACAGCCCAGAACCTTAGCTCTTGACATCAAACTCTTTCAGCTTGGTGTTGGGTGCCAGAGCGGCCTGTATTACTAAAATCATTGATTTTGGTTTTACGAGGAACTTCTATCTCTTACTTTATAGCAGAGTAAGGGTACGGGTATACCGTCATGGTGGCTACTGAACTACCACCCCCTAATTTTTATTTTTGGCAAGTCAAAGCAGGGGCAAAATACCTGGGATGCTGCCACTTTGTTAAAACTTATATTTTGACCGAACTTCACAATTTTTGATGGGAATGCAAGTTTATTTATTAGCTATAAAAAATTAGTTTTTAAATAGATTTGCCAGAAACGCCTGTGGAAAACGGTGATGAAAATAGTTTTGACAAGTTAGGGTTTCAACAACCCTATCAGTAGGTGGTGCGTTGAAAGTTACGTTGTTTTGTGGAAGTTTCCGAGGCTCCCTCAGTTTCAACAACCCTATCAGTAGGTGGTGTGTTGAAAGATTTAGATAGCGAAATTTTCAGCTATCTTACTTTTACAGCCTTCTATCGTAAAATTATTTATTAGGGTGGTTTGAAAGGAGCGCTGCAATGGCATACTGCCAGAAGATGTGCTGTCTCTACTAATGTCTTGAAATATATTAGAGTCAATGTATCTGAAGACTGCTATACCTTTCTTTGGACAAAAATTCTTTAAAACTGGTTTCAACTCTGGACAAAAATTCTTTAAAACTGGTTTCAACTCTGGACAAAAATTCTTTAAAACTAGTTTGATGGCTGAAAGTAAGGAAAATAGGTAACTTATGTCCATCACATTTGACAAATTGGACAAGAATTCTTTAAAACTGACAATAAATATTTAATGTACAAATGGAGCTAAGCGGGTTCGAACCGCTGACCTCTGCAATGCCATTGCAGCGCTCTACCAACTGAGCTATAACCCCAAACAACAGTATCCAATTATAACTTAAATATTTATCGTTTGTCAAGTCATCTTTAGTAACTGATTTAAATGTATGTAATAACCTGACCTAATACCTAGTAATTTCTACGAGACTTGTAATAAGTAGCTCATGCAATGACCCATGAGAAAGTAAACTACTAACATAGCCGCAGCCGCAAGAGCTACTAAAGTACCAGCCAGCATTAGAGAAAATTCTTTATTTTCATAGGCTTTTTCCATTAAATGCAATGACCATGCCACCAGAGCTACATCAAATAATAAAATAGGAATCAACATATTTCTTAATATTTATTAATACTTATAAATCAATATTAACATCGTTTTTCAGAAGTGTATGGAATTTAGGTAGCAGGAATCTAGATTTTAATGATATGTTTGACTCTATGAGTACAAACGTACTGGCAGTGAGCGATCGCTCAAATAGTTTTTAATTTCCGAGACACTTAATTGCCCGTAATGCAGTAATGACGCTAATAATGCGGCTTCTGCTTTACCTTCAGTTACAGCTTGGTAGATATGTTCACAATTGCCTGCACCCCCAGAGGCAATTACGGGAATTTGTACTGATTGAGCGATCGCTTTGGTTAACTCTAAGTCATAGCCGGCTTGAGTACCATCAGCATCCATACTGGTAACTAAAAGTTCTCCTGCTCCTCGTTGTTCAACCTCAGTAGCCCATTTGAGAGCATCTAAACCTGTATTTTCTCTCCCACCACGTACGTACACATCCCAACCAGGATTTGCCGGGTCTACTCTGCGTCTGGCATCAATTGCAACAACTATGCACTGATTACCAAAGCGATCGCTAGCCCGATTAATCAACTCTGGGTCACGTACTGCCGCAGAGTTAATACTAACCTTGTCTGCTCCAGCCCGTAACAAAGCTTTAACATTTTCTAAGGTTTGAATTCCGCCGCCTACAGTTAGCGGAATAAAGACCTGCTCGGCAGTGCGGTAAACCACGTCGAGAATTATATCCCGGTCTTCATGAGTAGCTGTAATATCCAGAAATACTAACTCATCTGCCCCAGCATCGTTGTAAACCTTTGCCAACTCAACCGGATCACCTGCATCTTGGAGATTGACAAAGTTAACTCCTTTTACAACTCGTCCCGCCTTGACATCCAAGCACGGTAAGATCCTTTTAGACAACATAATAAATTCTTAACTCCTTCCTTCATTGCCCGGAATTTAAATTTTAAATTGGTACGTGTCTTCCCAAACTAAAATTTTCGCATTTGAGGTTTCTGCTCAAGTATTGCGATATTAGCCCGCTTGCAAAAAAGTTTTGCAAGCGGGGGGAAAGGGAAACGGTTAAAGGGAAAGTGTATTTTATTAACCCTTTTCCCCTTTTCCCATTACCCTTTTCCCTACTTCTGCAAGAAGTCCATCGATGGCGTTCAACCAGTCCTCAAGTCCAAATAAATAGCTGAATTATGGCGATAATCTCCTCGAAAAAACAGCCTCCAGAACCCAACAAACAACCCAAGGAACAGTGGGAATCAGTAAAAGCATCTTCCCCAGAAAAGATTTTGCAACCAGAAGCCGCTTTTGATGAACAAGGAAAGCAAGAAGAGAGTATCCGACCGCAGCGATTTGCCGATTATATTGGGCAGAAAGACTTAAAGGATGTGCTAGACATTGCCATCAAAGCTGCAAAATCACGCTGTGAAGTGCTGGATCATTTGTTGTTATATGGCCCGCCAGGATTGGGAAAAACGACAATGGCAATGATTTTAGCATCGGAAATGGGGGTCAACTATAAAATTACGAGTGCGCCTGCGCTAGAACGTCCTAGAGATATTGTTGGGCTATTAGTAAACCTTAAACCCGGAGACATCATATTTATCGACGAAATTCATCGTCTTTCAAGGATGACTGAGGAAATTCTCTATCCAGCTATGGAGGATTATCGCTTAGATATTACCATTGGCAAAGGTACGAGCGCCCGGATTAGAAGTTTGCCACTGTCAAAATTTACTCTAGTGGGAGCCACAACTCGCGTCGGTGCTTTGACTTCGCCTCTGCGCGATCGCTTTGGCTTAGTTCAAAAGTTACGCTTTTATGAAGTGGATGAACTGAGCAAGATTGTTATGCGTAGTTCTCAACTATTGCAAACCAACGTTACAGATGATGGTGCAACAGAAATCGCCCGTCGTTCACGAGGTACACCAAGAATTGCCAATCGACTACTTAAACGAGTGCGTGATTTTGCCGAAGTCAAAAAACTAGCAGAAATTACCGAAAGCGTAGCGGCTGAAGCACTCGAACTCTTCCAAGTAGATCCATGCGGCTTAGATTGGACAGACCGCAAAATGCTAAGTGTAATTATTGAGCAATTTAATGGTGGCCCTGTGGGTTTAGAAACTATCGCCGCCGCCACTGGTGAAGATACCCAAACCATCGAAGAAGTTTATGAACCTTACCTGATGCAAATTGGCTATTTAAGCCGCACCCTCCGTGGACGCATCGCCACTAAAGCTGCATATCAGCACATGGGATTCAAGCCACCAAATGAGCAGATGTCTCTTTTGTGAAGCAACGCGACAGAGTGCGATCGCATGATCACGCTCTGGGGGATGTGAGATTATATGATCGCACTCTGAACAGATTAAATAGAATGCTTCATGCGCCGAGATTCAATTTTCTACAAACTGTTTCAACAATCCCCCACTTTATTATTTCAACTATTGACAAATATCCCAAAAAATGCGAATGCTTATAGGTTTGATTCAGTAGCTATCAAAGAACCTAAATTTGAAATAGATGGTGTATTTCTACCCCCAGAAAACGAAGGTGCTGGGGTTGTTTATTTCTGCGAGGTACAGTTTCAAAAAGATGAACAGCTTTACGAAAGGGTATTTGCGGAATCATCGTTATATTTCTACTGCAACCGTGCCAGATTCTGCGATTGGCAAGCAGTGATCATCTACCCGTCACGTAACATCGAACAAAAAAACATCCGAAAGGGCGAGCCGCGCCATAATAGAGATGATCACTACCATCATGGTGTACAAATTTGAAAATTTAAGTCGAGCCGAGGTAGAGTCAATGTTAGATATCACTCTTCAACAAACGAGAGTTTACCGAGAAATCAAGGAAGAAGCACGAACGGAAGAAGCTGCTAACCTGATTATTCGACAATTGAGTAAGCGGTTTGGAGATTTATCAGAGGAAATACGCTCGTCCATTTCTGGTTTACCTTTACCTGTTCTCGAAGATTTGAGCGAAGCACTGTTAGAATTTGGCAGCCTTGCGGATTTGCACGTTTGGATAGAAGCTGTGAGAAATTAAATTAGTAGCGATCGCTGTAGTCTAAAAATCGATACATTTATTTATAGGTTTTCCAGAAACTTGCACTGTTGGGCGGAAAGTTTGGGTGATGGCTTGCTGTATGAGACAGTTTTCGCCATGATAAATTGTGGAATCTCCACCGCAGATAGACACAGGTAAACCCAGATGATTAAGTTAATTAGTGTTGTTCTTTGTCTGTTACTTGTGTTTGGCTGGGGTCAACCAGTCATGGCACAATCCCCACAACCCACCTTTACACCAGAAGAACTGCAACAAGGCGAGGATTGGAAAAATCAAGCATTTACAGCGACAAATCAGGGTGACTTTGCCACGGCTGAAGAGTATTGGACAAAAATTATTGAGAAATTTCCGATGAATCCCGGTGCATGGAGTAATCGCGGAAATTCGCGGGTGAGTCAGAATAAGTTGCAAGAAGCATTAGCAGATTACAACAAAGCTGTGGAATTAGCTCCAAATGTTACAGACCCGTATTTGAATCGGGGTACAGCTTTAGAAGGTTTGGGCAGGTGGGATGATGCGATCGCAGATTATAATCATGTCTTAGAATTAGACCCTAAAGATGCAATGGCCTATAACAATCGCGGTAATGCCAAAGCAGGTTTAGGGAGATGGGATCAGGCGATCGCAGATTATCAAAAATCTAACGAAATTGCCCCAAATTTTGCCTTTGCTCGTGCCAACTATGCGATCGCTTTATACGAAACTGGTGAAATTGACAAAGCAATCCGCGAAATGCGAAATATTGCGCGGAAATATCCCAAATTTGCCGATGTACGTGCAGCTTTAACAGCTGCTTACTGGGTAAACGGGCAGAAAGGCGAAGCCGAAAGTAATTGGGTAGCCGCCTATGGATTAGATAATCGTTACAAAGATATCAACTGGGTGAAAAATATCCGCCGTTGGCCGCCTAGCATGGTGGCTGCTTTAGATAAGTTTTTGAAACTTCAGTAGGTAGTTTCTGAAAAACCGCTTGTACCCGCCTATATCAATTTATGGACGTTTTCTGGTATACATTACATCAAGCTTGTAACTACACCAGAGACAAAAATATGACTCACTATGGATTAATCTGTCCGGCATCAACGGGTCATCTCAACACGATGCTTCCCCTGGGAAAAGAATTGCAACAAAGGGGACATCGTGTTACTTTATTTAGTTTTCTCGACGCTGAAGCTAGAACACTTGCAGCCGGATTAGAATATTGCGCCATCGCTGAAGCTGAGTATCCAGTTGGGATACAAACAGAAGCCTTAGCTAAGTTAGGACAACTTAGTGGAAGTGCTGCGTTGAAATACACTGTTGAATTACTAAGAAATAGTGCAGCTACTATGCTGAGGGAAGCACCTTCTGCAATTAAAAATGCAGGTGTAGAAGCATTGCTGATAGATCAAGTTTCAGGAGAAGGAAGCGCGATCGCAGATGTACTAGGTTTGCCTTATATTACTGTTTGTAGTGCTGTAGTGCTTAATCGGGAAGATAGCGTCCCTCCTTTCATGACTAACTGGGACTATAACCCAGCTTGGTGGGCTACTTTACGTAACAAAGTTGGTTATAAATTATTGGATCGCATCGGCAAACCAATCACAGAAGTTATCGAGGAATATCGTCAAAATAATAATTTACCTGCTTACTTTGATCCTAATAAACGCTATTCCTCACTAGCTCAAATCAGCCAACAACCTGCGGAATTAGAATTTCCCAGACAAAATTTACCTCAGTGCTTCCATTTCACAGGGCCATATCACAGTTCAGTTGGTCGAGATGTTGCTGATTTCCCATTTGAAAAGTTGACTGGGCAAACTTTAATTTATGCCTCAATGGGAACTGTCCAAAATCGCTTGTTAGGAGTTTTTCATTCTATTGCTGAAGCCTGTAAAGATTTAGATGCCCAATTAGTAATTTCTTTAGGTGGTTCTGCAAGTCCTGAAGTTTTACAAGGATTACCTGGAAACCCTTTAGTAGTTGGTTATGCACCTCAACTCGAATTACTTCAAAAAGCCAACCTCACCATTACTCACGCAGGAATGAATACTACCTTGGAATGCTTAACAAACGGTGTGCCAATGATTGCGATTCCTGTTACTAATGATCAACCAGGTGTAGCGTCTCGTATCGCTTGGTCTGGATGTGGTGAGGCTATACCCGTAAAGACACTAACTGTTTCTAAACTGCGAACAGCTATTCAAAAAGTATTGACAAATGATTCTTATAAAAACAATGCTTTGAGATTACAAGCAGCAATTAAGACATCTGGGGGAGTTAGTCGAGCAATTGATATTGTTGAACAGACTGTAGCTACAAGAAAACCTGTTTTCAGAGAAACAAAATAATAACTCTACTATTATGAATAACTTCAGTAGAAAACTTGGTTTAGTTGAGAACCTGTTTGAAATTCTTCATGATTTCGGCGCACTGATAGATGTGAATGCTGTTCGGATATCAGGTTTACTCAAACCTGATATTTTGCAACAGGCTCTTGAATTAGTACAAAAGCACCATCCTATGCTTCAGGTTCACATTGTTGATTTAGAAGATGGTGTTTATTTTCAATCTGAAGGAACAGCCAAAATACCTTTGCGGGTTTTAGAGAAGCAAAATGATAATCAATGGTTAAATATTGCTGAAGAAGAGTTACATAAAAAATTTTCTAGAGGTTTAGATCCTCTTTGCCGGGTTACTTTGATTTATTCTAATGAAAGTAAGACTGTGAGCGAAATCATTGCCACATTTCATCATGCTATTACCGATGGAATGTCTTGCATGAATTTTATCCACGAGATATTAACTTATTATCAGCAAATAGCAGAAAGTTATCTGATTGAAAAAGTAGTTACAATGCCACTACTTCCTCCGATAGAAAATTTGATTAATCAGAAATTGAATGTAAAAAATCTAGTAGAGGATGAGCAAAGAAGAAATATAAACGAACAAAATCCAGAATTACTCAAGTTAATTATTGAGCGAGAAGCTCCTTATACTGAGCGTAGAACCTGCCTTTTACCTAGATATTTAAGCAAGGATAACACTTTACTGTTATTTGACCGTTGTAAACAAGAAGCAACAACAGTACATGGAATTCTTTGTGCTGCTATGTTATTTGGGATATCTAAATTAACATTAAAAGATAAGCCAGTATACTTGTCTTGCGGTTCCAACATCAATTTACGTAAGTACTGTAACCCTATAGTTAATGATGATTATATTGGTTGCTTTATTTCTCTTATAGACTCAAAGCATACTTTATCTTTAGATACGAATTTATGGGATTTAGCGAGAGAATGTAAATTACATTTGAATAACTCTATTAATAACGGTGTTCATCTAAATAAGATTGATAACGAGAATATAAAAAATATTAATCATCATATAATTTTACAAATGGCAGAATATGAAATGGGAAGAAGCCACTCTGTTAGCATCTCCAATCGTGGTAAATCTAAGTGGCTCTCCCAGACTAGATATGATAAATTAGTAGCAGAAATACCAATTGAGTAGAATTCTTCTTCTAAAATTATCAAAGTTAGTTAAACCATAAGCTCTTCT
>NZ_JACJRV010000094.1 GCF_014697475.1 Nostoc sp. FACHB-152 | reverse complement strand
TTTTAAGTTCTGTGATTAAGCTGGCAGTCATTAGCACCCTGATTAAATACTGTTATCATTCTGATTCAACCATTTTTCTTTTGAGAATGAAACAGTCCTGCTTTCCAAGGGGGGTAATTCGACTTGTGTGTACACCGTAGCCTTGAATTTCACTAACTGAACCGTATTGGGTTTGAGCGTGTATATCTATCGCATTCTTTTTTCAAATTGGGATAAGTTGGGTTTTGTTCCTCAACCCAACAAAGCCGTGACAATGTTGGGTTTCACTACCCTTCTCCCAAAGGGAGACGCTACGCGAACGAGAAGCCACCTTCAGTGTCTACGTTTCACCCAATCTACGCAGATTGTTACGGTGTACACACAAGTCTGTTTCTAATAACGTAAAGGCGGAAGCTGCTACAGTTAAAACTATGTCACTAAAATTGACTGATTGGGATCAGGATTTACCTTCACAAGCAGATGAAGAATATCAAGCCTTAGTGCGGACTCTGAATTTTACAGAAGGGTTTGGCTTGTTATTTGTTCGCTGCTCTCCGGCTGAGGGTGAGCAGTTAATTAACAAAGTAAAAGAAGATATTTCCAATAAAAATATTCAAGTTCTACGACTTCAGCAAGCCGTAAGTAATTTATATGAAATAATTGATAATTTAGATAATAAAGCAGAAATCAATATTTTATTTATTACAGGTTTAGAGCATTCTTTCTATGAACATGAAGAATGTAAAAGCCTAACAGGTTGGAATAGTAAAGATATTTATTCATACAGTTGGAAGAGTGTACCACCGATTTTAATTAACCTGAATCAACAGCGAGAACGGTTAAAAGAAAACTTTAATATCTGTTTTGTATTTTTGCTACCGATATTTGCGATTAAATATTTTATTCAACGTGCGCCAGATTTTTTTGATTGGCGTTCTGGTTTATTTGAATTCCCTATAGATTCGGAAACTTTAGAGCAAGAGTCATCGCGCGTTATTCAGGAGGGAGGTTATGAGAAATATCTCACTCTCACAGCAGAAGAAAGAACTATAGAAATACTCAGAATTCAAGAATTAATTGCAGAAGACAATCAAACACCTGAACGACAATGTGATTTACTGATTAACCTGGGAAATTTGCATTTTGCTGGACAAAATTACCAAGAAGCACTCACCGCCTATGACAAAGCCTTGTCCATTCAACCTGATAAACACGAAGCTTGGTACAACCGAGGGATTGCGCTAGATGATTTAGGACACTTTGAACAAGCAGTTGCATCTTATGACAAAGCTTTAGAAATTAAACCTGATAAAGACCAAGCTTGGTACAATCGGGGGATTGCGCTACGGAATTTAGGACGCTATGAACAAGCAGTTGCATCTTATGACAAAGCCTTAGAAATTCAACCTGATGACCACGAAGCTTTGTACAATCGGGGGAATGCTCTACAGAATTTAGGACGCTATGAACAAGCAGTTGCATCTTATGACAAAGCTTTAGAAATTCAACCTGATGACCACGAAGCTTGGAACAGCCTGGGGAATGCGCTATGGAATTTAGGACGCTATGAACAAGCAGTTGCATCCTATGACAAAGCTTTGTCCATTAAACCTGATTACAAAAGTGCTTGGTACAATAAAGCTTGCTGTTATGCACTTCAAGGTAATATTGAGCAGGCATTAGAAAATCTACAACAAGCGATTAATCTCAGTCCTGATGAATATCGAGAAATGGCAAAAAATGACTCTGATTTTGATAATATTCGGCATGATGAGCGATTTCAAGCATTAATTCAAGGTTAGCTACTGAGCAATTAAATCAGTTATCAGTTATCAGTAGTCTGTAGCTTGTGTTATTGCTGAGGGTAAAATGACCTCAGGAAGCTACAGCTAACAAAAAGATGAATGGTCAATTGATTAAGCTGATTTATGAAATTGAACTTCAACCAGGGGAAAAACTGAATCTCCCAGAATCAATACTGAACAATATCGCTGCGGGAAACTGGGTAATCACTATCCAACAAAAAGCAGAAGTAACCGAATCTATCCGTACCCATGATGCTTTTTTGAACGGTTACGCACCAGAAGACGAAGGGCTTTACGATGATTATCTAAGCCGGTGAATTTTGGGGAGCAGATATTCCATTTACTAGCCAAGAAGGTTCTAAAAAACGGCCAGTACTTGTCTTGTAGTTAGACGGGGATGATGTTGTAGCAGCAGTAGTTACATCTACCAAACCACGCACACAAACTGATGTTACACTTAATGACTGGTCTGTTAGTGGCTTGCGTGTTCCTTCAACCGTGCGTTTATCTCGACTCGATAGTCTAGAAAAGTCTTTATTACTGGCGAAAATAGGGCAAATTTCTGAATCAGATGCCAAGCGTTTAAAAGAAGTATGGAATTTATATGTTAAGCCTCAGTTTTAAGTAAATTATCGTCTAATAAGCAACGACCTACTTATACCACTTCACTAAAATAATGAAACAGATCCAAACCTACTGAACCAGATTGCGGACTAGGTGCGATCGCCTGTAAGCTTCAAGAATAGCCAGCTAATCAATAATTTTCAGCGTCTCCCAGATCTAGTTTTCGGCTCCGTGACATAAAATAGAAAGTCTAAAACTCTCCAGCCAAGATACAATTCGATCTGGCAAAAGCTGTTAAAGTCCATAAATTATTTGTCGATTTGAAACCACCATATGAGCATTCACGAAATATTCATGCCGGCGCTTAGTTCCACCATGACTGAAGGTAAAATCGTTTCTTGGGTCAAATCGCCAGGAGACAAAGTGGAAAAAGGCGAGACAGTGGTGGTTGTCGAGTCAGATAAGGCAGACATGGATGTAGAAACCTTCTATGAAGGATATCTAGCCCACATCATTGTAGAAGCTGGTGGAACCGCGACTGTAGGTAGTGCGATCGCTTATGTAGCTGAAACCGAAGCAGAAATTGAAGCAGCGAAATCTATGGCTAACTCCGGTTCGGCTGCTGCGACAACACCTGCGCCCGAAAAAGTCCCAGCTACAGCTGCTGTCGGCGCACCCACCGCAGCCGCCCAAAATGGCAACGGTTCAAACCACAAAGAAGGTAGACTCGTTGCTTCACCCCACGCCCGCAAGCTGGCAAAAGAATTAAAAGTTGATTTAACAACCCTCAAAGGTAGTGGCCCCTACGGTCGCATCGTCGCTGAAGATGTAGAAGCCGTAGTAGGCAAGGCTAAACCAGCTGCAACACCAGTTGCGACCCCTGCACCAACTGTTGCACCAGTTAAGCCAGCTGCGCCTGCGGTAGCCGCACCAATACCAGCACCCGCCGCTAGCAGCGCAGTTCCCGGTCAAGTAGTACCTTTCACTACCTTGCAAAATGCTGTAGTCAAAGGTATGGTGGCTAGTTTATCTGCGCCTGTTTTCCGTGTAAGCTACACAATTACTACTGATGGTTTAGACAAACTTTACAAACAAATTAAATCTAAAGGCGTGACCATGACAGCACTGCTGGCGAAAGCTGTAGCAGTGACACTGCAAAAACACCCATTGCTCAACGCCAGCTACTCAGATCAAGGAATTGCCTATCACTCTGATATTAATATTTCTGTAGCTGTTGCAATGGATGATGGCGGATTGATTACCCCAGTATTGCGAAATGCAGATATGGTAGATATTTATTCGCTCTCACGTACTTGGAAATCTTTAGTAGACCGCGCTCGCGCCAAACAACTACAGCCTGACGAATATACGACTGGTACTTTTACTGTATCCAACTTGGGGATGTTTGGTGTAGATACTTTTGATGCAATTTTACCACCTGGACAAGGTTCAATTCTGGCGATCGGTGCGGCGCGTCCGCAGCTTGTTGCGACACCCGATGGTTTATTTGGTGTGCGTCAACAAATGCAGGTGAATATCACTTGTGATCACCGAATTATTTATGGCACTCACGCCGCAGCCTTCTTGCAAGATTTAGCCAAGTTAATTGAAACCAATCCTCAATCTTTAACGCTCTAATCTAAATCACTGAATTAATAAAAGTCAATCGATTTAAGATATCGAACTCACGTTAAAGTTCGCTGAGTTTTGAACCAAAAAATTAAAATTGGCTCAAATATGAGACTTGGATAATACAAAATCCAGGTCTCTATTTTTTTGGGCAGACTCAAGTATTATTACTGAACTTATCGTATTAAAGGCAACTATATGATTAAAACTGTCTATATTTCCAATAACAGCCATCAAGATTACGATTAGGAGATGACATGGCTTATAGCTATAAAATATTATCAATTGACGGCGGTGGTATTCGCGGTATTATCCCAGCAATTATTCTAGACGAAATCGAAAAACGCACAGGTAAACCGATTTGTCAGCTATTTAACTTAATTTCAGGAACCTCAACCGGAGGTATTTTAACAACTGCTTTGACTAAACCTCATCCCAGCTATCCCCTGCAACCACAGTATAAGGCTGAGGATTTGATTGACATATATCGCAAAGATGGAAAGCGGATTTTTTCGGAGTCATCAGTTACAAAAGCATTGAAAATAGATGACATTTTACGAGCTAAGTATTCTTCTAAAGGTAGAGAGGAAGTTTTAACAGAATTTTTGCAAGATACTCTGTTGAAAAAAGCACTAACTGATATTTTTATTACTAGTTATGACATTGAATTACGGATGCCAGTTTTCTTTGTCAATAATGTGAAAGACCAAAAATTAGGTGAAAACTTTCGTAAGATTTGTGATGGCTACACAATGAAACAAGCCGCTATGGCTACTTCTGCCGCCCCAACTTATTTCAAGCCTTACAAAATTGATACAGCCGATCCGACAAATAGCGGTTACTATGCCTTAGTTGATGGTGGTGTTTTTGCTAATAATCCTACTTCCTTGGCACTCATGGAAGCGTTGATTGCTTCTGCTAAACCAAATCCTCAAAAGCCAGAACAAAAACCTCTTAACATCAATGACATACTGGTAGTTTCATTGGGTACAGGTTCTCTGAATCGGAGATATAATTACGATCAAGCCGTGAATTGGGGGCTGATTCAATGGGTCGAACCATTGTTAAATATTACATTAGATGGCAATAGTGAATCAGTAGCTTGTCAGCTAGAACAATTATTACCCCAAGCTGACGGTTATCCTAAACAATACTATCGCTTCCAAAGGCAATTAACCAAAGCTAATGACAATATGGATGATGTTAGTCCAGCAAATATTGAACGACTAATATCATTAGCAAAACAGATTATTGAGCAACGAGATTCAGCATTGGATGAACTTTGTCAACAACTGACACAAGGATTAACTCAACAAGACCAATCAGAAGAAGCAGTCTTAGTTGGGATTTAAGTTATCAAGACACAATTCGATAGTGTAGCGATCGCACCATCCCCAAAATAGTAGAAATGCAATTAATTGTGTTTTTACTATTTTTTTGCTTATTTGCCGTCATCCATAAGTAATAAATAAGCAGGATTCTCTAATAACTATTTTTATCTCTGAATCGAGTAGTAAATAACTAAATAAATTTTTGATGCTATTAATAGAACTTATAATTAAACCTATACTTGCATTGTAATTGACATTATAGGCAGTGGTAATTCATCTCATAAATGCCAGCAAGTTAATTGATCAAGTGATAAATTATATACTAGCTTGATTAAAAGTCATAAGTGATGTTTTTGACCTTTATCTAAAATAACGAATGGCTGAAATCACGCTATAAGGTCAAATTTACCAAGTTTTTAATTAGATTGCAGATATAATAATTGTACAATAAATCACCTCAAAACTAAGTAAAGATAAGAGTATTTGCTTGATTTTTGACTGTAATAATTATTATATTTAGGTTCATTATTGGCAAAAACCTTATTAGTAATTTCACTATAAATCAGCCAAAATTAATTGTTAAAAGTGTTATAAATTGTACAAAGCAATTATTTTTTGATTTTTGAAATCTGCAATTTTTAATGCGATTTGAGTTAGGAAGTTTGTCTTAAAATCACACCACGGGTATAAGGCAGAATAATGGTTAACTCTTTCAAAACCCACCGTGAAATATTACGCCGACAAGTTTGGGGATTAGCTGCTTTACTAGCAGCGATTGTTGTAAGTTGGATGGCATATGCTTTTTATCAGCCAAAAATCCTCAAAGAACTGGAATTTGCCGAATTAGCAAGTTGGTTGGGAATAGTGCAAGGGTTAATGTGCGCCATTATTGAACCCTTGAGTGGTGAAATTTCCGATCGCATTCAGCAGCGTTTAGGTAGCCGCTTACCAATGATTAGCGTCGGGGTGGTGTTAGCCAGCTTAATTTTGATTGCTGTCTCGTTATTAGCACAACAGAATTTACCATTCGGGATGCGTTGGATTTTTCCGGTGCTGCTGACAGCTTGGGTAATCGTAATCATAATGTTTCGTGGCCCTGCGATCGCACTTTTAACTCAGTTTGCCTCCACAAATGAATTACCCCAAGCAAATGCCATCTTGGTGCTGGTTGTGGGAATCGTAGGAGCAATTGCACCATTGCTCAACGCTTTACTCCATAGCATGGGTGCATCGATTGCTTTTATGATTGGGGCGCTCGCTTTAATGTTGGGATCATATATTTTGCAACTATTCACTCCCAAACATTCTTTTAATCCATGTATCCGCAATCAGGATCAATTAGCTACAGTTCCAACTGCACTGTTAATAATAGTTTTTGCGATTGGTTTAGCCACTGGGTTTGAGATTAAACTGCTATTTTCTATTTTTCCGCAAGCATTACAAACTCAACTACCCGGATTGAATGTAGAATTTATTGCTTCTGAGATACTTTTAGTATCTGCGATCGCTTGCTTACCACTAGCTGATTGGGCAACAGATTTAGGTGCAAACAAGTCCATATTATTGGGGCTAGGAAGCATGACGGGCTTGATGGGCTTGACGGTATTAAATGATAATTACATCCTAGCGATCGCTTTAATCTTGGCTTTTGGTGTTAGTTTTAGTTTAGTTTTTGTCAGTATGATTCCCTTAATCTTGGCAAAAATACCTGCAAATCACGCAGGCTTAGGTACTGGCTTATACTTTGGTGGTACTGCTGGCGGAACTGCGCTCGTTTCTCTATTAATTAAACAAATCGGCTTAACATCAGTAGGTGCATTCTTATTAGCTGAAGTTGCCTTTTTGATAGTGACTGGATGTATTTTTCTGAGTAAAAAAATTGCTTGGCGTTAATTTATCAGGACTTACGCACTGAGATTGATTGTTGAGTTGAGTGTAAGAGTAAGGCTTACTCACACCGTACACCCCTACACCCTGGTCTAAAAAGTATTTCAATCCTGTTCCCTGTCACCTGTTCCCTACTATATGAGTTTCAGGCGGTGTTGGGTTAAAAAAGAAACATATGAAAATTACCAAACCCATCACCAACTGGTTAGAAAATCGTGCTTGTACCCCGACATATAGCGGTTGGGTACTTGCGGCGATCGCTGTTTGTTTTTTTGGCGCGGCTGTCAATACAATGGCAGGGTGGCTTTACGCTATTAGTGGTGTTAGTCTTGCACTACTAACGATCGCTGCAATTTTGCCACCGCGATCGCTTGTCGGTTTAACTGTCACCCGCCGTCCTTTGCAACCTGTCTCAGCCGGAGATGAGTTAGCAGTTGAGTTAGAAATTCATAATCACACAAAGCAGTCGGTTAGTTTGCTGCAAGTGGAGGATATCTTACCCTTCGTCTTGGGAACACCAAAAAGACAGGCTATTGACATCATTCATAGTCAAGATAGTTACCTTTGGGTATATTATCAACCTACTCAACGTCGAGGTATTTATCGTTGGCATAGTGTTGAATTATCTACTGGCGCACCTTTAGGTTTATTTTGGAGTCGTCGTCACCGACATTGTGCAGCCACCGCAATTGTCTACCCAACCGTATTACCTTTGACTACTTGCCCGTTAGTGGATGAAATGGGACAAGAAGAAAGCAAAAAAGGCGATTCTCGTCACCGACCTTTGCAGACTGCGACATCTGGATTAGTGCGATCGCTGCGTCCTTACCGAATTGGCGACCCGACTCGGCTGATACACTGGCGAACTAGCGCGCGCTATGGTGAATTGCAAGTTAGAGAATTAGAAATAGTTACAGGTGGACAAGAAATAGTTATTGCTTTAGATAGTGCTGGTAATTGGCAAGAAAATGAATTTGAGCAAGCAGTTATTACCGCAGCAAGTTTATATTTTTATACACAACGTATAGGAATACCAGTGCAACTATGGACAGCTGCGACAGGTTTAGTTAAAGGCGATCGCCTCGTTTTAGAAACTTTAGCAGCAACTGTATCCCAAGAAGATATAAGCACTCAACCAGAGCCGAGCTATCCTCTAATATGGTTGACTCAAAATCCCTTGACTCTATCTTCTTTACCACAAGGTAGTCGCTGGGTGTTATGGGAAAATAGTAGCGTCCCAGAGCAAAAATCCGCAGTAGTTAATCGAGATTATCCGGGAATTGTTGTGCAAAGCGAACACGAACTGCAAACCCAACTCCAAAAACCTTTACAACCATTATAAATTTATCACCTATAGGACTCATATTTGATTTTTGAAAAAAATCAGTACATCGTTACCTGCCTTCTTTGCTATTGCCTATTGCCTATTGCCTATTGCCTATTCCCTATTGCCTAACTACACAAGTAGTTCAGTAATCAAACCAGATTCCTATATGAATGCGTAGATGGGAACACAATAATCGGTTTGAATATTAGTGTGTATCTAAAAAAAAGCCGTGGAACGGCATATTCCACGGCTTTCGGTGTGGTGTGAGGAGCTTAACTATATATCATGATAAAGTAGCTAAATACTGAGCTACATACTCGTAACAATTTTGGTAACAGAATTATTTCCGCAATCTATAGAGCTATTCTTTTTTTAGAAAATAAAAACCGCAGAAAAATATAATTTCTACGGTTTTATAGTGTGGTGTGAGGAGACTTAACTAGTCTCATCATATAACCGTTTTAAATGTTAAAGTGACAAATTTAATAAAATTTGCAGGTAGGTGATTGTTTGATGACATAAACCTAAATTTTTAGGAGTTTTATTCTTTTTTTACTAAATTTTAGATGAGAGAGCCACCACAGCTAGAACCACTCCCAGCAGTACAACCATAGCAATAAGCAGCTGTTTGCACTTCAGAAATGAGGTTTAAATTATTAGCTGTAAGTAGTTGGGAAATCGTGAGGTTTTCTCCATGCGGATTTTTCGCAGGTAGATTCATCATCTGATTAAAATCACAATCATAAACATTCCCCAAATAATCTATAGAAATTTCATTACGGCACATTAAGTGATTAACAGTATTAGCATTGAAGTGCGACTCTAAAAACTGTAAATAGGGTATATAGAGTTTTTTACGTTCTAAATACATTTTTGTTCTACCAACTGGTAGATTAGTGATAGTAAACAGGTTATTAAACTCAACCTCAAAATTATTTTTTAAAAACTTTTTATAGGCTTTTTCTAAATTAGTCTGTTCTGGAGCTAAAGAAAACTTTTCATTTGCAGGTAACTGGGGATTATACACTAAATCTAAAATTAAGTTTTTGTCTTGTCCATAACCAACTTTGTTGAGCCATTGCAAGGCCTGGATGGATTTATCAAAAACACCCGTACCACGCATTTTATCAACATTATCTGCTAAGTAACAAGGTAAAGAAGCTACGACTCTAACTTGATTTTGGGCGAAGTATTCTGGTAAATCACCAAAGCCATCTTCAAAATAAATAGTTAAATTAGACCGAACAATTACCTGTTTATTAGTTTGTCTAGCTGCTGCGACTAAAGATTGAAAGCCATAATTTATTTCTGGTGCGCCACCAGTTAAATCAACAATCTGAATTTCAGGAAATTTGTGAATTAACTCAATTAATTGAGTGCAAATTTCTGGGGAAAGTTCTTCTGTACGTTTTGGCCCAGCTTCAACATGACAATGAACGCAGGCTAAATTGCAACGTTTACCTAAATTAATTTGTAAAACATTAATTTTGTTTTTTGTTAAAGGAGAATTTAATTTATCTTTGAACGCCTTAACTCTTGTATTTGGCGCATTAATTGGTTTAGTTTGCATAGGTTGAGCTTCCTGATAAAATTTAATCGGATTTTTTTAAAATTGCCAGAACAACTATTACTAAAAAAAGTTAAATTAACTTTTCTAACTCTGTAATAATCTATAGGCTATACCACTAGTAATTGCAGCAGTCGGTAAACTCACAATCCAGCTAATGAGAATTTGCAAAAATATATGCCAATTAGCTTTTTTTGCAATTAGACCTACACCGAATATAGAACTAACTGCAACGTGGGTGCTAGAAATAGGAATTCCTGAATAACTAGCCGCGATCGCCAAAAATCCAGTTACAATATTGGCTGATAAACCTTGAATAGAATTCATCGAGGTAATCTTTTCACTCATGGTTGCGGCAATTCTCTGGGAATTGAGCAAACCACCCAAAGCCATCGCCATCGCAATAGTTAACATTCCTCCTTGAATCGAAAAATAATCAATAATTAGAATAATTGAAACCAGCTTGGGGGTGTGATTTATTCCTCTTGTAAAACTCACAATTCCTGCGCTGAGGAAATGCAATGTATCTAAGATTTTTTGATTTTCTATGAGTCCATATTGCACATTGCAATATTCGACTAACTTATAAATTCCTGCTGCCAAAAAAATAGCAATGATGGGGCTAAAAATTAGCGGTAAGATAAAAGATTGCCACAAGGCATAAAAGTTAACTTTCATGCCGATCGCCACTAATCCGGCTCCTAGTAATGCACCTGTTAAACTGTGGGTAGTGGAGATGGGAAATCCTGTCAAAGCGGCAATTAAGACATTTACACCAGAGGCGATCGCCACAGCTAAATGAATTTCTGGCACATTAGCAACATTATCTGGAAAAATTCCTTGTCCAGTAAAGTTTTTCACTAATGTACCAGCCACAAAAATTGAAGCTATCGCCCCAGCAAAGGTTGTAATTGTCGCCCATAAAATCGCTGTTTGGTAGCTAGTTGTCCCAGAACCAAACAGCGTTGCTACACCTTTAAAATTATCATTTGCTCCATTAGAGTAAGCTAAAAATAGCGTAGCCAAAAATAAACTGATGATTAACATTTTCGGGGTTAAAATTTAACAGCAACCACCACCGTTATAATGCCAAGTTGAATCAGTAATTATGATTTCTCCTGGCTTATAAGCTGCCAGTTTAGCAGCAGTTTTATCACAAACGGCTGCGGGGATACCACGCTGGAGCAGATGACCTGCCCCGTCATCGAATAAAGATTCCGTACCACAGTAAATTGCTGTCTTGCCAGTAAAAATACAAGCACCATCATCAGGAATAGCCACTTTAAAAGAAACTGAATCAAGACTTTCTAGAAGTAGATTTTCTTCTAAGTTATAAGTCTGAGCATCCAGTAACCTATAAGGACGACGAGCGCGAATTTCAATTTGGCCAAAGCCAGCATCTATAATACGTTGAGTATATTCTTGGTAAGTGAGTGCGCCTGATAAACACATAGCTCGTAGTCGTTCATCTTGTTGAAGATGAACAGCTATAGGACGGGTAGCGATCGGATCGCTCATCTGCAAACGTCCACCTGGTTTTAGCACCCGATATGCTTCTTTTAACGCATAACTTAAATCTTCTGGCTCAAAAATGTTAAACAGGCAATTCTGGGCAAGAATATCAACAGAAGCATCAGCTACAGGCAAATTAAAAGCATCACCTTCCCGAATATCCACAAAACTGGTGTCAAACCAGGGATTTTCCGTAGCCGCAATTTCTAGATTACGTATAGCTGCTTCTCGCATCGCTGCAACTGGCTCAACAGCAATTACAGCACTAGCACGGCGAGAAAAATAAGCAAATTGCAGTGCTTCTAAACCACCGCCAACGCCTACATATACTACAGTTGGTTGGTTTGTAAGTTCCGTGGGGTGAACAGTAGTTCCACAACCATAGTTCATTTCCTGCATCGGCAAAGGGATTTTCAGCCCTGGTAGTTGTAAGGGCGAAGTTTGTACACAACAAAGCCCTACTTGTGGTGTCTGGGCTACTTCACGGTAAAATTCTGCTGCTGTTTCTAAATAGGTCATTCCAGTCTTGATATGGTGCTAGGTTGTGGCATCTGTGTGCATCCTAATATAACTAACTATCATTTAAATGAAATTCTGCTGAGAGGGGAGATGACCTTTAAATACTTAAGTAATCTTGATTGGTAAACAAAAGTTCCACAGAGTTAGGAAGTAGGAAGTAAAAATATACTTTCTTTACAGACCGACTGATCACGCTAAATAATACTTATAAGTTGTACATATATAAATTTACATTCGTTACAAACTCAACTTATCATTAATAATTTGGTTTATTTCTTTCGATTTCATGGAAATTTAAAATACATCTAAAGACATAAAAAAACTTTAAATATTTTATTTACAATCTCTTCTTCAGATAGTAGTTTTTTCATATTCAACAGCATAATCTAGTTCTCGAAGATATAGAACAAAATACTTTTCTTTAAAGAGGACATTATTTATGGCTAATGAAAAATCTAATAAATCTGTAGATTCATCAGAACGGGCAAAAGTAGATATGTATGATAGACATATTGTACCTGCTGAAACTGCTGCTCGTAGGGAAAGAGAGGGAGATTTATACAAGACAAAACCTACAGAAGAAAGAGAAGCAGACGCAGCTACTGATGACCAAACCGATGCACAAAGCATCCACACAACAGACGGTTATACAGTAGATAAAGAAGGTTTATTAAACAACTACGCAGTAGAACCAGAAATGTATTACGAAGTTCCTGGCGATGCGCGGCAAGAAATAGTAGAAGATGAGGCACAACGCATCGATGAACTTGAAGATGTAAATGAAGATAAAGAAGGCGAGTTAACAGAAGAGGGTGATACACGCGGCAGAGGGCCAGGAATAGTTTAGTAAATAACTCTTACTCGCCCATTCTTTTATAAAACTCCATCCCCTTAACCTCTTCCCATTTGTGGGGAGAGGTTTTATTGAATTTTGAGTGCTGCTTTTCCCAGAGATTTACAAATAACATCATTTTGGGGAGTGTGAATTCGACTACACAAAACATCTCGATAATGTCTTTCTAATGGATGCTTTCTTGTTAGTCCAGGATTGCCAATAAGTTCTAAACCAATTTCTACTGTACGAATCGAGTTAGTTGTAGAAAGATATTTTACAGCTTGTGCCTGTAGTCCGACATTCGGTTCATAATTTCCAGTTTCAACTTCTTGCGCCAAACCATAAATTAGTTTGCGGTTAGCATATAACAGTGCTTCTATTTCGCCCACAGCTGTTTGGAAACGTGGTAGGTTAGCTAGTGGCGTTCCTAAATTAGTAGGAGTGCGATCGCCAAGATATTGAATTAACCAATCTCGCGCAGCTGTCGCAACTCCCAAATACAAAGCACTCAAGGTCAAACTGTTCCAAACAGCAGTCATCAAATCTGGGGGTAATATAGCCGAAACAGGGCGAATATCTAAAGCATATTCATGGGGAATTAAGACATTTTCTAAAATTAAATCATGGCTGCCTGTAGCTCTCATACCCATATGATCCCAAGTCTCGACAATTTGCAAGCCGGGCAAATCACGCGGAACTAAGAAATTTCCAACTTGGGGTTGATCCTCAGTTGTCCTTGCCCAGACAAGAAAGTAGCGCAAGATAGGACTGCCAGTGGTGTACTGCTTATGACCTGTTAATCGCCAGCCTGTGGAAGTTTTCTCTGCTATTGTTGCTGGTAAACCACCTCTAGCTGGCGTGCCTAATTCTGGTTCAACACGCGCTGCATTAATTAAGGCAATATCTGCAATCGACTCAGAACATACCCTTTGATAAACTTCAGGATGCCAACGGCGATCGCGATTTGCTTTAGCGTGTTGCAGATAGTGCATATTCAATACTAAAGCCGTGGAAGCATCACCACGGGCTATCCCCTCAATAACTTGGCAGATACTAGCAAGGCCTAAATCCTCACCTCCCAACTCTTGGGGAATAGTTAAACTCAGCAGTCCCGCGTGATGCAACGCTGTAAAATTCTCGAAGGGAAATGAACCCTCTTTATCATGAGTTGCTGCACGGGTGGCAAAATCTTTCGCCAGTGTCTCAACCCGCTCAAAAAGTGTGGGGGAAGTTTCTAAGCTTTGGTTGCTCAAGGTTTTTGACACTATTTGCTTCATCTGTAACATGATATAGGAATTCGGTTTGATTGCTGAAAGTACTTGTGTAGTGAGGCAATAGGCAACAGGCAATAGGATACAAAAAAGAGAGAAATATACTGATTTTTTTCAAAAATAAATATGAATCCTATATATCTAATTAAATCGCCTTGAAGAGCTAATTTGTAAAGGAAATCCCTTAATTTATTTTTAGTTATTTTTATTACTTTCTTCTAATAAGCAACATTTGATGTCCCGCTAATACTTTTGTTCTCACCTTGACATAGCAAGGGTTTTACAATATCTACAAAAGCTATTACTAATCATTTACGAATTAATACTGTTAAATAAAATTTAATCTTGATCAATTATTACAATACAAGCTTATTACTTGAGCGATCCCACCAGCCAAAATAGTTCGCCTACTGATTCACCGTTGTATTTACAAGAACGAAGTATAAAAACATATCAAAAAATCTTAGTAGTTGCTGATCAAAAAACCAGGGGTGGGCATGATAAGGTTTAAATCCATCCTATTCTGTTCGCGCTTCTCATCATGCATCTACACTATTTAGAACCCAAACACCTTGAAGAATTAGTCAAGGGCAGTAGTATAGATTTACACCTAGCGCAGATGAATTTTAAGTCTCTTCAAGGTGCGATCGCCTACGAATATCTGTTAATTTCTGAACTACTTCCTCGCACCAACACAGGCATGGTAAAAAGTGGTTGGTTGCAGCGTTACAGTCATATCACCGCAGGCGGTTGGTGGTGTGCAGGACTAGATCCGCTAAATAATTGGCAATCAATGGAATGGGGATGCTTTAAGCCAAACCAACCCCGCCTCAAAGATAATGGCAAAGCAATTAAATATGAACATCCTCCCAGCACACCCACAAGGGTATTTTGCTTGCGAGTGACGCTGGAAGCGTGGCAAGAAACTGCCAAACGTTACAATCTCAACTTACCTGTTAATATCAGCGTTAATGCTAACGGAGAAGCAGTTGGTTTTTGGCAATGGGTGACAGAACAGAACATCCCCATGATTATCTGCGAAGGTGCAAAAAAAGCGGCTGCACTGTTAACCCAAGGGTATGCTGCGATCGCAATTCCTGGAATTACCAGCGGCTATCGAGTTGTCAAAGATGGATTTGGTAAAGTTACCAGTCGTCAACTGATTCCTGACTTAGGGTTGTTTGCGACTGCAAAACGCCACATATATATATGTTTTGATTTTGAAACTCAAGCAAAGACTATAGCATCTGTAAATAATGCGATCGCGCAACTTGGCTGCTTATTCCAAGAAAAAAATTGCTTAGTCAAAGTTATAGAACTACCAGGGCCAGAAAAAGGCGTTGACGAGCTAATTGTTGCGAAAAATAGTAGTGCTTTCGATAAAGTTTATCGCCAAAGCGTCGATTTAGAAATTTATCTAGCGCACACCAAACCACATACAGAGTTAACGATTCCGGCTGCTCTCACAATCAACCGCCCTTATTTAGGCGAAATAGCTTTTCCTAACTCCGGATTAGTAGGGGTGAAATCAGCAAAAGGTACAGGTAAAACGACTGCTTTACAAACTATTGTCAAACAAGCTAAAAACCAAAATCAACCTGTATTATTAATTACCCATAGAATTCAGCTTGGAAAATTTCTATGTGACAAAATTGGTATTCAATGGGGATTAAATACTAATAATTTTTTGTCTTCCTTTGATAAAAAAAATCCTGAGTCTCTCGGATTATGCATTGATTCTATTTGGAAGATTAATTCAGATAATTGGCAAGGTGGAATAGTTATTTTAGATGAAGTAGAGCAATTATTATGGCATTTATTAAATAGTGAAACTTGTAAAAATAAGCGTGTTAAGATTCTCAAAAACTTTCAGAAATTAATTACCACAGTCTTAAAATCTGGAGGTTTGGTAATCGTTCAGGATGCTGATTTATCAGATGTATCATTAGAATATTTACAGGGTTTATCAGGAACTAAACTAACACCTTGGATACTAGTAAATCAATGGAAACCTGAGCGCGGATGGGATATCACTTTTTATGATTCACCTAACCCCACACCTTTAATTCACCAATTAGAGTTAGATTTACTCGCAGGCCGTAAATGCTATGTCACTACCGATAGTCGGTCTGGAAGATATAGCTGTGAAACTATTGAAAATTATCTCAAAGAACGGTTAGAAAAATTACGTTATCAATTTCCTAACAGCTTAGTTATTAGTAGTCGCACTACTAATACACCCGGTCATGCAGCAGTTGAGTTTGTAGCAACTATTAACCAAAAAATTGCGGATTACGATACTATTTTTGTTACTCCTAGTTTAGGAACAGGTATTAGTATTGATGTGCAACATTTTGATAGAGTTTACGGCATTTTTCAAGGCGTAATTCCCGATTCAGAAGCACGACAAGCATTAGCAAGAGTGCGAGATAATGTACCTCGAATTGTTTGGTGCGCTAAAAGAGGAATTGGTTTAATTGGTAGTGGTAGTACAAACTATCGTTTACTATCTGATTGGTATCAATCTAATCAAAAAGAAAATTTAGCCTTACTTAGCCCACTACATAAAATAGATGTAGATTTGCCTTTAGTATATGACCCAATTCATTTACGTACTTGGGCTAAGTTATCTGCTAGAGTTAATGCTTCTATTCGCCTTTACCGTCAGTCTATGCAAGATGGTTTAACTACTGACGGACATCAGATTTGGCTGCGGAGTAATGCAGTTCACAATAATATTATTCGAGATTTACGTTTAGCATTTTTAGCAACTGACGTTAATGATTTAGCAACACGCAAGAGATTAATTTTAGAAATTGTCAAAGTCCAAAGAGACTGGACAGATAAGCGTCAAAAAGCTAAAGATATTAAAAGTCAAATGAAAGAAATAAAGCAAAAAAATCAATTAGCTACAGCCAAGATTGTTGCTGAAGCCCAAGATATTGATTATGTAGAATATCAACAGTTATCATTTAAAAACTCTCTTACTGATGCAGAGCGTAATCAAATTCATAAATACACACTCAGACAAAAGTATGGAGTAGAAGTTACACCTTCACTCAAGCTAAAAGATGACCAAGGCTATTATGCTCAACTGTTGATTCACTATTATTTAACCCACGAAAGTGATTATTTTCATGTTAGAGATCAGCATGAATGGCAACAACAATTACTTTGGGGTGACGGAAAAGTTTTTTTACCAGATCTCAAAACTTATACTGTCAAAGTTGAAGCCATGAGAGCTTTAGGAATGGTAGAGTTTCTCGACCTAGCAAGAACTTTTACTGAAAATGATGCTGATTTGCTCTGGTTGCAAGATGTCGTTTATCAGCATAGTAAACATATCAAACGAATTTTAGGAATTAACTTAGTTAGGGAAGAAGAAATAAATTCACCAATTAAAATACTTAGTAAATTACTCAAGTTATTAGGATTGAGGTTAAAACCTGTTAAAGAAGGTTATCAACTAGACCCTGAAAGTTTTTACGATGGTAGAGAAAATATATTTGCGGCTTGGTATCAACGAGATGAGTTGATGTTAGCTAATCTTAAAGGTATACAATTGGGAACAGCAAATTTATCAACCAGGAAGTTTGAGCCTGTGCAACAGTCTTTCTTAGCAAGTTTATCAATCAGATGAATTCCTCAATGCTATAACTGCATTTTGTCCACCAAAGCCAAAGCTAAAACATAATATATTTTGAATTGGGCTTTTTTGTGGAGTCATCACAAAATTTAAATCAAATTCTGGTTTCTGCAAGCCGACACATGGAGGTAAAATTTGTTGCTGCAAAGCTTGCAGAGAAAAAGCAATGCCTAAAGCTCCTGAAGCTCCTAGTGTATGACCTGTAGCACCTTTAGTAGAACTTACGGCTACTTTTTTGGAAAATAACTGTTGTATGACTTTGCTTTCAATCCGGTCATTTAACTGTGTAGCTGTACCGTGAGCGTGAATATAATCAATATCGTTTGGTTTTAGATTGCTGCGTTCTAGACATTGTTTAATAGCAGCGATCGCACTTTTGCCATTTGGTTCTGGCTGGTTGGTATGATATGCATCTGCGGTAAAACCAAAGCCTTTGATTTCACCATAAACTTTGGCTTGGCGTTGTTTGGCTAACTCGGCTGACTCTAAAACCAACACCGCACCACCTTCACCCAAAACTAAACCTTCTCGCTGCACATCAAAAGGATAAGCACCAGTCTTAGCTAAAGCACCCATCTGCTGAAATCCGCAGATAGTTAGCGGTGTAATTGGTGCTTCGACTGCGCCAGCAATTGCTCGGTTACATTGCCCAGTTTGGATTAAAAAAGCTGCTTGAGAAATAGCCCAAATTCCAGTTGCACAAGCCGCCATCGGTGCAGAAATTATTCCAGTTGCACCAATTTGCCTTGCAGCTGCGATCGCATTCATATGGGGTAAAGTATCTAACCAATTTTCTAATGAGCAATTGGTATCTTTCCCATACATTTGTCTAGCCAGCAACTCCCAAGCACCTTGATGGCTCCGACTCGAACCAATCACTACAGCACAATCTGGTAAAGGGGAACTCAAGCCAGCATCTTTTAATGCAGAAGCAACAACTAGCTGGTTGAGCATATTTAACCGGGCTGGTTGTTTACCAATCAAGCCTATAGGAACTGATTCAAGTTCTGGAAATGGTTGCTGTAATTGAATTCCTGATGTACCTGCTAGTAAATTTCGCCAGCTATCCTTTAAACTTGTGCCTAAAACGGAGATTAAACCAATACCAGTGACAACAACCTTAACCAATTTTGTGAAGTGTAAAGTCTGAAATATGAAGTGTGAAGTAAGACATTTCCTGTTGTGCTGGAGTGCGTAGGCACACCCGACTGGAAATTACGTAAACACGATAGCAGTTTGCCGCAGGCTACCACAGAAGCGCGGAGAACACATAGGAAAAGAGTATCACTTGTCTTATTGCTGCTGTTGCAACCAAACTACTAAATCAGCTTCCGAAGTGAAATCTAGTAAAGCTTCTGCCAAATCCTCTAATTGAGTTAATGATAATCCCCGCAATTGCTCTTGTAATTCTGGAGTAATTGCACCAATTCGCCTTGTTAAGAGACGCTGGATTATTTTCAATTCTCCTTGTTGCAGTCCTTGTTGTATCCCTTCTTCCATCCAACTAGTAACAATTTGCATAACTACCTTTTGTTGAGTTGGTTCAAATTGGGCAATTTCCGCCTGGAATATTGCATTTTCTTGGGCATTTAGCCGTAGATAGCTGTCAATAAAGCCAGAAATCAATTGTGTTCGTGCTGGATCTAAGCGCAAGGTAGCCAAAAGACGCAGACACTCAGATTTTACTCTGGGACAGTCTTGTGGCACTATGTTCATCTTAGCCATCAACGCACCAGCTACGGGATTTTGCTGTTGCAGATATTCTCGCCAATTCAAGCGATTTAACTGAATCACATCATAGTTGAATTGCAAGACTACTTTATTGGGAAATGCAACTTGATGAAAATCTGGTTCGGCTCTTTTGGGGCGATCATAAGAAAATAAGGCAATGGGATAAACTGGCAAGCCGTATTTTTCATACAATCTGGCAAAGTAGCGATACATCCGCAAATCAAATGCTTCTTGATAATAAGCTTGATGTTCTAGATGTACTAAGAAAAACGATTCTTGCTCTCTAAATTTTGCTTTTACTACTATATCAGTTTCATATTTTTCGCCAGCCGTAACATCAGTAAATACTTCTTTATCAAGGAAGGTGATGGTGTCTCTTTCAAGATAAGCCGTAATTTCTGGCAAGAATAATTCGATAAATTCCCAGAAGAAGGTGGTTAACAGTTCTTTGAACAGGCGATCATGGTCTATCATGTCAAATTTATACCATTTCATATACCTGCGGCAGGCTGTACCTCCGCAGGTATCGCTGTTTTTAAGGTAGACGCGATCGCGGAGCGTTCCCAAAGAGTTGATTTACCACAGAGATGCAGAGTCAGAAAAGAAAATAATCAGAATTTCGCTAAGTTTTGATTTTCTTTGCGAATGCGTCAATCATTAACACCAGTATAATAAAAATTTTACATTGTTTAATACCTCTTTCATGAGTATTCAAGACTCGCTAATGAGTATCAAAAAATCATAATTATCGTTGATAGGTGAACCTCAGTATGGCAGAAACGCCTCAACGTTTCCTCGAAAAAATCCGAAAAGCGAAAGAGCAGAAGCTTAAAGGATTAGATTTAAGCAATGATTGGCGTAATGATGACAACGAAAAATTAACACATATTCCTATTGAGGTGTTTGAACTGGAATGGTTGGAGATTTTGGATTTAAGCTACAACAAAATCACGACAATACCAGAAGCAATCGCCCATCTACAACAACTCACTATTCTGAATATAAGGAACAACCAAATCACGACAATACCAGAAGCGATATCCAGCCTGAAACAACTAACTTTCCTAGATTTAAGAGGCAACCAAATCACGACAATACCAGAAGCGATATCCAGCCTGGAACAACTCACAACCTTAGATTTAAGAGGCAACCAAATTACGGCACTGCCAGAAGCTATTGCCCGTCTCCAAAAACTTAAATACCTGGATTTTAACAGTAACAAAATTACAACACTGCCAGAAGCGATTACCAATCTGCCACAACTCGAATATTTAGGTTTAAGCTATAACCCCATCAAAAAGCCGCCGCCAGAAATTGCTGCACAAGGTATTGCACGAATTAGAGATTATTTCCGGCAATTAGAGATAGAAGGCCCAGATTACCTGTACGAAGCCAAGTTACTCATAGTCGGTGAGGCAGGTGCAGGGAAGACAACACTAGCTAAAAAGATTGAAGACCAAAATTATCAACTCCAAGAAGAAGAATCTACTAAAGGAATTGAAGTGAGCCAGTGGGGTTTCCCAATGGAAAACGGACGAAAATTTCGAGTCAACATCTGGGATTTTGCTGGGCAAGAAATTAACCATGCTACCCATCAATTCTTTCTTACAGAACGTTCTCTCTATGCTTTAGTAGTTGATAATCGCAAAGAAGACACCGATTTTTACTATTGGCTAAATGTTGTAGAGTTACTAAGTAATAACAGCCCAGTATTAATTATTAAAAATGAGAAGGGTGATATATCTCGTGAAATTAATGAACCACAATTACGAAAGCAATTTTATAACCTCAAGGAAACCTTAGCAACCAACCTAGCTAAAAATGACCAACGTTTAGATAATGTCATCCGACAAATCAAGCATCATATTACGTCTTTACCCCACTTGGGTATACCACTACCTAAAACTTGGATAAAAGTTAGAGAAACTTTAGAAAGTGATCTACGTAATTACATTAGTTTGGATGAATATCTAAACATCTGCCAGCAAAATGGTTTTACTGAACAAAAAGACAAATTGCAATTAAGCGATCATCTCCACTATTTAGGAGTCTGCTTGCACTTTCAAGATGACCCTATCTTATACAATACTCTGATCCTCAAACCCAAGTGGGGTACTGATGCAGTTTATAGAGTTTTGAACGATAAACAAGTAATTAACAACTTGGGCAGATTCACCTTGCAAAACTTAAAAGAAATTTGGTATGAGCAAAAATATGTCCAAAAGCAAGGTGAACTTTTGCAATTAATGAAAAACTTCAAGCTATGTTACGAAATTCCCAACCATCCCAAAATTTACATTGCACCACAACTGTTAACTGCAAAACAACCCGAATATCAATGGGATGAAACGAATAATCTTATCCTCCGTTACACCTATGAATTCATGCCCAAAGGTATCATCACTCAGTTCATCGTTACCATGCACGATTTAATTGATGTGACGGACGGACAACAAGTTGTCTGGAAAAGTGGTGTAATTCTCAGCCAAGATGAAACAAAAACAAAAGCAGAAATAATTGAATATTACGACAACAAAGAAATTAAAATCAGAGTCGCAGGTACATACAAAAGAGATTTGATGACAACAGTTACATACGAACTAGACAAAATTCATCAATCTTACAATAAGCCACCTAAGTACGACAAATTAATTCCTTGCAATTGTATTACTTGTAAAGACAATCAAGAACCTCACTTTTATAAATTTGAGAACTTGCGGCAGCGTGTAGTTAATCAGAAATACCAAATTGAATGTGATAATCTACCTTACGAAAAAGTCAATATCTTGAGCTTAATTGATGATGTGATGCATAGAACAGAACTAGGACAGGATAAAATTAGAGATTTTGTATCTCATTCCTCCGTTACTTTTGCAGGAAATATCGAAAAAGTCGTAATTCAGAATTCAATCGAAGGGAATAACATTATGACAGAGCCACAAAAACCAGAAGATTCTTCTAAATCAGAAGTTCAAGTTACACTACCTTGGGCTTTTAGAAATGGAATGTTTTATTCATTTGTATTTGTAATCGTATTTACTACAATTGGTGCTTTAGGTGGTTTACTACCATTTCATTATTTAGCTTTAACGATTATTGGTACAGCTATATTTATTATCTTAATTGGCGTTTTACAACTGCGACAAGATGACCGTCTATCTGAGAAATCTTTTGTAGATTTAACAAAAATGGTAAGTAGAACGACATAAAAAAACCAAACTGTGTGAAGATAAGTAAATAAAGTCGATGTATCAAGCACGGTAACAAAGGTATGGGTAGCCGTTTAAGGGTAT
>NZ_JACJRV010000093.1 GCF_014697475.1 Nostoc sp. FACHB-152 | reverse complement strand
TATTGACATTAAGTCCTAATAAGCGTCCTTTCTACCAACAAGGTCAAAGAGCTATGAGACTTATTCTGTCTGCATTCTAGCCCTTTTTGTAGCCCCTTAAGATGATACCAATGTTAGACATGGTTGTTCTAAAGAGGAGTGGATTGAACCAAGGCGATCGCGCAAACAACTACCCCTACGTCCACCAATCACAGCTTGAATTTCTGCCACGATGGAGAGAGCAATTTCTTGGGGCGTTTCCGCAGCAATATCTAGTCCCACTGGATTATAAATTCTTTGTTTTTGTTCAACCGTGACAAAGATGTTGTCTTTAGCCAGATCATCCCACAATTTTTGCATCCGGCGTTTTGGGCCTAACACCCCCAGGTAACGCACTGGGGACGGAATTAGAGTCTTGAGAAATTCTAAATCGCTCAGATAGTGGTGTGTCATGACAACTGCCACTGTTTGCGGTGTTAACAAATGTTGGTAAGAGTGAGGATCATCTGGTTCACACCAGAGAATTTGGTCAGCTTGGGGAAAGCGATCGCTCGTTAAAAACCCTGGTCGATGATCAATTACGGTAACGTGCCAACCCAGATGTTTAGCCAATTGCACTACGGGAATCGCATCATATCCTGCTCCAAATACGAGTAGTGGTACTAACGGCTCAATGACCTCGATCAACACATCAACTTGACCTTCGGGTAGGTTATAGGATTGTACGCGAGTTTGTTTTTCCTTTAGTACATGGCGAGCGTCTGTTTCTATAGTTTGAGCAATAACAGCGTGAGAAATATGATTGATAACAGTGCCATCCCATTTCAGCATCAGTCGGGAACCAACTGTAATATCTGACACTCCATCTATTTTAAAGACAGTAGCGATCGCCCCTGGTTGCCCAGACTGCAAACACTCTTGAATGAAAGACATCTGACTGGCAGCAGTTTCATCACCCAGAGGTTCAATTAAAACATCCACAACGCCATTACACCCCAAACCAAAGCCAAACACAATATCTTCACCCGATGTAGTGTCATATCTCACCACCATCGGCTCACCACCGTAGAACATGAGTGATTGCGCCCGTTCAAAAACATCGCCTTCCAAACAACCGCCGCTAATGGCACTAATCATCTGTCCATCTTCAACCAGTAGCATTCGCGCTCCTGGTCGGCGATAAACAGAGCCACTTGTTTGTACAACTGTTGCTAAAGCAGTCAGCTTTCTGGACTGTTGGCTTTGTGCAAATGCTTTCAAGATATGCTGTAACTCATTCATTACTTATTACCTACTTACTGAGTAATCAACTTATCTGGTGTAAATGGTAAACTCCGCAATCGTTTGCCTGTGGCATGATAAATAGCATTGGCGATCGCCGCCGCTACACCTGTAATTCCGATTTCACCGACACCACGCGCCCCCATTGAATTGGCATTCAGATCCGGCTCACCGACAAAGACAACTTCAATGCGGGGGATATCTGCGTGTGTCGGTATATGATACGTTGCTAAGTCATAAACGACGGGGTAGCCACTGGCGGGGTCAAAATGGCATTCCTCCATCAGTGCTTGTCCAATTCCCATAATTACACTGCCACGTATTTGACTGGCGGCGGTTTTGGCGTTGAGAATTCGCCCCACATTGATCACCGATAGCCAGCGAGTTACCTGCAAGCGCCCAATTTCTTCATCTACACTCACCTCGCAAAAGTGTGCGCCCCAAGAATAAAAGGTAAATTTTTTATCCTTGTCATTAGGAGTAGTTGAAGCAGTAACTTCAATAGCGGCCCTTCCCGACTGACGCAACATAGCGATCGCCTCTGTTGCTGTTTTCGCTTTAGCTTGTTTGAGCAAATCTTGGCAAGCCTGATTTACAGCAGGCATGAGAGAACCCGCCATTGATGAGCCACCCGCCAAGCCACCATCTGGCATAATTGAGTCCCCTAGTTCTACGCGCACCTTCTCCACAGGTAACCCTAGAGCTTCCGCCGCCGTCATGGCAACTATTGTATAAGTACCAGTGCCGATATCGTTCCCAGCCGTCAACACATGGGCAGTACCATCAGATAACAGCCGCACCTTGGCTGTACCCGCCCGCCGATAACAGGGGAAACTGGCCGCAGCCATCCCCCAACCGATTTGTAACCCATTACGGGTCATGGCTCGCGGTTGTTTGGGACGCTGACTCCAGCCAAATTGCTCGGCTCCCACTCGCAAGCACTCGGCAAAATATTTGGCAGAGAAGGGTAAATTTGTTTTTTGATGCGCTTGAGTCTCATTGAGGAGACGTAGCTGTACAGGGTCTATCTGCAAAGTCCAAGCTAACTCATCCATTGCTGACTCCAACGCCCACATCCCCGGATTTTCACCAGGTGCGCGTAAATATGTTGGTGTAGGGACATTTAGCACTGCTAAATCTTGCTGTAAGCGGAGATTCGGCGCACTATACATTACAGGTGGAATACTGGTGCAAGGTTCGACAAAGTTTTCTACGGTTGAAGTAGCATTCTTAACAATATGTTCAATCGCCATCAGTTTGCTCTTGGAGGTAGCTGCCAGACGTAGTATTTGCTCAGTGGAGGCGCGGTGTCCTGTATTGGTAGTCATTTGGCGACGGGAAACCACTACTTTTAAAGGACGATTAATCTCCCGTGCTACTGCTGTACAAAGAATGGCGTGAGGCCAGGGAAAGATTTTGCCCCCAAAAGAACCGCCAATATAAGGAGTGACTACGCGGACTTTTTCCCGTGGAATCCCCAGTAAATCAGCATAGGTACGTTGCGATATTACTACCCATTGCGTCGGCTCATAAATTGTCACCGAGTCGGCATTATGCCAATGAGCGATGATGGCATGAGGTTCTAGGGGAGAATGCAGTTCTACCTCTGTGGTGTAGGTAGCCTCCAGAGTAGCGGCTGCTCCTGCTACCACTGTGGCAAAATTGTCCTTTGTCAATTGTCCTTTCTGGAACTCATAATCCTTTTGATTGATATAGCTGGCTTTGTTGGTATCAATCAGGGGTGGCTGCGTTTCACACTCCACTTGCACCAGATTGGCGGCATCACGCGCCCGCTCTAAAGTATCTGCAACCACCAATCCAATGATTTGACCTGCGTAATAAATGCGGTCATCAGACAAGGGTAATCTGGATTCGGAAATTTTAGATGCTTGCCAGTCATTGGCAGGTTTAAAGATTTTGGGGACATTGCGGTGAGTGAAGATAGCCAAAACTCCTGGCGATCGCTTGGCTGTTTCTATATCCATGCTGCGAATACGTCCGTTAGCGATGGTTGCAGTTACCAAATAGCCATACATCAGCCCTGGAATTTGATGTTCTGCGGCATAAGTTGCATTTCCCGTTACCTTTGCCCGTCCATCTTTGCGATTTACCGATGTGCCAATTACTTTACTCATCCTACTCCCCCTCCCTTAGCTGCAACGGCGATCGCTCGGCGAATGGCTCGTTTCGCCAATTCAACTTTGAAATTGTTGCCAGTCAATGGTTTAGCATCCCGCAAAGCTAGGTCTGCTGCTTGCCGTAAGGTGTCATCCTGCACTGATTTACCGACTAAAAACTGTTCCACTGCCAACAATCGCCAAGGTTTGTGGGCTACGCCACCCATTGCCAATCGTGCATTACGGATGCGTCCACCAGATAAATCGAGGGCTGCGGCAACGGAGACTAAAGCAAAAGCATAGGAGGCGCGATCGCGTATTTTGAGATACACTCCAGATTGAGCAAAGGGCAGAGGCGGTAGGGTTACGGCTGTAATTAACTCCCCAACTTCTAAATTAGTGTCGCGTTCTGGAGTATTACCGGGGAGACGATGAAACTCTGCAAAAGGTATCTGACGTTTGCCCCGTGGCCCTTCGACTTCCACCACGGCTGCTAAAGCTGCTAAGGCCACGCACATATCAGAAGGATGTACAGCCACACAGCGATCGCTAGCCCCCAAAATAGCATTACTACGGCTCACACCAGTTATAGCCGGACAGCCAGACCCTGGTTGCCGTTTGTTACACCCAAATGCCGTGTCGTAATAGTAAGGACAGCGAGTGCGCTGCATCAAATTACCCCCGACAGTCGCCACATTGCGAATTTGTTGAGATGCACCTGCCAGAATCGCACGGGATAACAGAGGATAATTGCGCCGGATTTGCGGATGATCTGCCGCAGCAGTATTCGTTACTAACGCTCCGATGCGGATGCCGCCCTCTGGCGTAGGTTCAATTTGCTTGAGATCCAAGCGAGACACATCAACTAGTTGCGATGGCTGATCCAAAAACACCTTGAGGCGATCAACTAGATTTGTACCTCCGGCGATGACTAGGGCAGACGGGTTTTTTGATGAGTGGGCGATCGCTTCTAGTACAGATGTAGCACGGACGTAAGAAAAATTATTCATGTCCCTACCTCCCGAATCAGCATGAGAGCATCAGGTGGAGGTGGAGTTTGTCCGGCGGCTTGTTGTACTGCGGTCACAATGCCGTTATAAGCACTACAACGGCAGAGATTCCCACTCAAACGTTCCCGAATTTCCACTTCTGATATATCTGCAAGTTTTGGAGGATGGGTCAAATCAGGCGTTACCACACTGCTTGCACCGCGTTGAACTTCATTAAGTAGGGCAACAGACGCACAAATTTGTCCCGGCGTGCAGTACCCACACTGGAAGCCGTCATTTTCTATAAATGCAGCTTGCACTGGGTGCAATTGTTCACCCCTTGCCAAGCCTTCAATTGTCACGATTTGTTTACCTTCCTGCATGATTGCTAATGAGAGACACGAGTAGACTCGCTCTCCCTCAACTAGCACCGTACAAGCACCACATTGACCATGATCGCATCCTTTTTTCGTGCCTGTGAGTGCCAATCGTTCCCGCAGCGCATCCAGTAGTGTCACACGCGGCTCAATCATGACGGTATGCGGTTTTCCATTAATGGTCAGCGTTACCTGTGTTTCACCTTGGATGGGAGAATTGCGATCAGGGGCAGTTTGCGGAGTTTCCCTAGCTTCGACGGTATTGAGCAAATTGGGAGCAGCGATCGCAGTTCCGGCGGCAGTTAAAGCTTGTCCCAAAAACCATCGTCGGGAACTTGTCGATGGTTTTCTGTGTTCCGGTGGCATTGTTTTTTCTTCGAGCTTTTTATTGAGAGTGTCAGCTTAAGCATGGCGCAACTCAACTGCTGAAGGATAGTAAATTTTGGACATCTCTCGCTCTACCAATCCCCGACGCACAATTTCATCCGACAGAGATTGCCGATGCCGAAAATACTTAGATGGAGTGGTGTGCAAAAAATACTTAAAGTCTTTGATAAAATGATTCTGATCGTAGTAGCCCAAGTCCAGGAAAAAAGATGAGTCGTGATGAGCAATTTCGTGGAATTTCTTGTAAGTATTCTTAAACCTCAAAACACGGGCAAAAGTTTTAGGACTCAAGCCAACGTATGTTTTGAACTTTCTTTCTAAGGTTTTATAATGTACATCTAGGTGGTCTGCGAGCGCGTCAATACGCAGATTGCCTTGTTGTTGTAGAATGATTTGTAATGCTTGACCAATAAGAGGTTCGGGTAAATCTGCTGTTAAAAGCCGCTTAAGAAAAAATTTATTGAGTAAGTTAATTCTGGATTGATCGCAGTCCGCTTCATAGATTTGTTCATACAATTCTTGCAACACAGAAACCGATAATTCATCCGGTTTTAATATCTGATTTGCTAATAAATTAAGTGGTTGATGCAGCAATACAAATAAACCAATCGGCTTAATCTTCACACCTAACTGATTTAAACCACCATTGAGATCAACCATCACTGAAAAATCCCGCTCACCAACAATATGAACTGTGTTGATTACACGCTCAATCTGCCGATCGCGATCGTGCCAGAAATAAGACGTTCCATAATTGAGAATGAGTTCTGTATAGCCATCTGGCAGGATGAGTTCTCGTCGGAGTTTGCTGGCTTTGGTAGTTCGCAAAATCCAATAACAGCCAATATAGGGAGTCAATAGTGGGTGTGGATTAATAACCTGATAGTAGGGACTATCTGTTGTCTGCTGCATAAAGCTACCATCACCTGTCTTGATAAATTTCTTGATATTTGACAAATTGGATTTATATCAAAAACAATTGTCCAGATTTTGCCAGATTACTCAAGCTCACCCGTCTTATTTAGGTAATGTTTTCATTTAGTTAGAATTATAGTTCAAAGTATCCTTACATCTAGTGTTTAATCAGGATGGAATTATGAAGGTATTGATTCTAGGTGGTACTCGATTTCTAGGACGACATTTTGTAGAAATCGCTTTGAATCAGGGGTATCAGGTAACTCTGTTCAATCGAGGACAAACCAATAATGATTTATATCCCAATGTAGAAAAATTAGTAGGAGATCGCGTCAAAAGCGACCTTGCAGCTTTGCAGGGAAGAAAGTGGGATGTCGTCATTGATACTGCCGGCTATTTTCCCAATCTGCCTCACTTAGTGAGGGACACAGCAGAACTATTAAAGGATTCAGTAAATACTTACGTATTTATTTCTACCATTAGTGTCTATCCTGAATTTCAAGCTAATGGTGATGAAACACTACCGCTTTACCCTATAAATCAAGAGCTTCCTCAAGAGATGAATGCTCAAGCCTATGGCACACTTAAAGCTATGGCAGAGTCGGTAGTGCAAGAAGTTTACGGTGAGCGAGGGTTAATTACTCGTCCAGGATTGATTGTTGGCCCCTATGACAATACTGGACGTTTCACCTACTGGATACGGCGGATTAGTGAAGGAAGGGAAGTTTTAGCACCGGAGAGTCCTGAGTTACCTGTGCAGTATATCGATGCACGAGATTTGGTGCAATGGATTTATCGGCTAATATCAACTCACAAAGCAGGAGTATATAACGCTGTAGGGCCTGATTACTCTCTGAAGTTAGGTCAATTTTTAGCAACCTGTCAGCAGGTTACTGGCTCTAATGCCACATTCACATGGATTCCAGGACAAATTTTAGAATCACAAGGAATACAACATTGGCAAGAGTTACCTCTGTGGCTTCCGCCAACGATGCAGAATACATTCCCTTGTTTGAGTAATAGCAAAGCACTGGCGAATGGATTGCGTTTTCGTCCCTTAGCTGAAACTATTCGTGATATTTGGCAATGGGATCAAGTCGAACAGCCAGAATATGCCAGTGGTTTATCACAAGATAAAGAAACCGCTATACTCTGTATGATGAGATGATTTATCGCTTAAAACCTTTTTCCGTACATTTTTGGACTGATTGTATCAAAACAGGTAAGGATTTTTAATTATTCTCCTTTCTTGCGGATCTGTGGCTGGAGAAGAAAATATGATCGCTTTTTTAGGCGCGAACGTATGAAATTTAAGGTGTATCTTTCAATACCTTCGCCAATTTACGAGGGTGAGATGATGATACTTTAAGCATTAACTCCCATTTCTTTGAGGGTTGCCAAAACAATCAGTCCTAAAAATTCCTTTAAGGTTTCCCACAAGGATTTTTTAACGTATTGACGGCAGGATAAGGGTTCATCCGTGAGAGGTTAAGAGAATTGCACATTTGTCAAGAGGGTGCAGGAAAAGGAGATAAATCCAGCTTAGAGACTGGTTTTCGTAGGGCTTTGACAACTCCTAAGTCTTGGTTTTCGGAAGCGGCAAAGTACTTAATGGGGTCATCCGCCTTTCCTTTGTCATAAGCAACGCTCTTCATGGTACAAACCACGATAAATCATCTCTAAAGAAATCCGGTCAAATGGGAGAGATAATTCATCCGCAACAGCATCGCCTAAATCAACTAACACAGCATAAAATAGCCAAGTAGCCCATACTTGTAACTTGACTCCGTTAATAGAACCAGTCCACAAATAAGATAATCCTAATAAACGTTTAACAGAATAAAAAGCTTCTTCAATTCTCCATCTTCGTCCATATAAGTCAGCGACGGCGTAGGGAGGTAAAATTTGAGGGTCAAGAACAGAAGTAATATAAGAATAGCTAGTTTTACCAACTTTGATTTCGATTAAACGTAAAGTGAGAACTGGTGCGCCACGACGAACAGTACCTAATTGGATTAATCGGTCTTTAACTAAGTGGTCATAACTAAAAATTTTTAAATACTTAATAGCTGCTGAGTGCTTTTAGACGAGTAATAAAATGAACTTCTTGGTCAATAAGTTGTTGAAAGAAATGAAAATGATAAAAACCTCTGTCAAGTAAAATCAGAGTTTTAGCAGATAATAAATTCAGTAGTGGAAGCTCAAAATTAGTTTCTGAAGCGGCGGGGTTGGTGTGAAACCAAACCTCAATGGGTAAACGAGTAACCAAATCAATAACTGTACAGATTTTTCCAGCTAACTGACCTGTTTTCAAGTCCTCCAGACTTTTTAGCTTGAGAAATAAAGCGTTATTAGTAGAGCCATCAGCTATCCATATCCGATCAAAATGCTTGAGAGCAAACTTAATGCTATCTGGAAGCGGTCGTCTGAGCCTTTGTTGCCAATTGAGATGTAATTGAGGTATTAAATCTTTAAATACTCGCTCAAATAACTCAGATGGAAATACTAAAAATCTTTCTGAAAGTGATTTTTGAGCAATTGTTGTGGCACGACACCATAATAAATCTTCTCTAGCTAATAATCTAGTTAATTCTTGTACCCCAGGAACTTGCCGCCACAACAGTGTTAACACTACTGCCACCATCAAAGATAAATTGAGAACTCTATCTCGCAATCCTAGTTGCTTATAATATTTTTGTTGAGCAAAGATGGCTGGAGTTAATAAAGCAACGAAATTGTTGAGAGATAGCTTCATTATTTATGCTAGGAGTGTTGTGCCGTTGTGCATGGTCAGAGTTTCGTTTTGCAGCTTTAGGCATGGTAGTAAACTCAGTTTTCTATCACCTGGTTTAATTACTGAATTTACCTAACAATGTGGTTCAATTCTTCCCAAGTTATTGTGTTGTTACAATACTTTTTCGTTCCATATTTTATCTGCTAAAAATTTTTATGATAATGATAATCAAAAAGAGGGGGAAGGAGGCGAGCGTCGCTCGCCTCCTTCCCCCTCCCCCCGCCGCATGATTATCATTTCTATTTAGATAAATTTGAGTATTTTAGCTCATTGACAAAACACACCTTAGTCTAAAACCTCACGAGTGATAAGGGTTTCAGATTCCAAACTACATTTTCATCAAACCGCTTATATGTTCTTAGTTTTGCCGTTTTTGCCAAAATTTATCTAGGCTCTTATTTTGGCAAAGGTATTGATACTAACAAAGCGTATTTTTAGACACATTCGCCCCGTCTCAATTGGCAACCTGACATTGAGATCCAAACGAAAAGTACCATAGGGATTAACGCAACTCGGCGTAAATAGAAGGTTCGTGTCACCAAGTGCAGCCTATGGCTATAAATCTTATACAGCAACAGTTACAGAGATTGATACGAGATTTAAGCGCAATGGCTACGCCCGCCGCAGGCATCGTAAAAAGATAAGTTGCACAAATCTTTTTCTAGCGCAGAGACAGTAAAAAAACATTGCCTAAAACGAAGCTTGGAGTACATAAAAGTATTTGTTTCAAAGTATTATTGCTCCGTCTCGAAACTAAAAAACATTGCCTAAAAGGAGACAAACTAGGCAATGTTGTAATTAGTATTTCTTACCAATTAAGGCTAAATAAAGGGTGATTTTTACTAAATTTTACAAGGTTGCCCCTGGTTGCACGAACCTTCTATTTACGCCAACTCATTGGATAGAAGATTGTAGTGAACTACACTAAAGCTATCTTTGAGGAGCATTCATGAAAGCGATCGTCCCGCTGTAGGTAATCGCGCAACCGTTTTGAGAGGTAGTAGCTAGATGTAGCGAACTGGGTATTCTGTAGATGTTATCGTCACAATCTGGCATGATCGCTAATAAAATCAACAGAATCATTTATGAGTGAAGAACTGAAGCGATTAATGCTGCGAATTTTAATTGTCGAAGATGACCCAATGATGAGGATTGGGTTAAAACATACACTCTCTACTTATCCTCAGCTTGAGATTGTGGATATAGCAGAGGATGGATATTTAGGTGTAGAGGCAGCGATCGCACTCCAGCCTGATGTAGTGGTGATGGATGTGGGAATGCCACACAAAGATGGCATTGCAGCTACACAAGAAATTAAGAAGGCTTTACCTAATATAAAAATTGTCATGCTCACCTCCCATACTTCGCAAACGGAGGTAGTTGCTGCACTTTCTAGCGGTGCTGATGGCTACTGTGTCAAAGGAACGAGTGCAGAGCAGTTAGTGAAAGCAATTGATGTGGTTCATCAAGGAGCTACTTATTTGGATGCTCAAGTAGCAAAAACCGTGGTTGATCAACTTAAACCCGTTACAGCCGCATCTAAAACTACTCAGTCTATTCCCCCTGGAACATTATCAGACAGAGAACTAGAAGTGTTGCGTTTCATCGTTGAAGGCTACAGTAATCCAGAAATTGCTAAAGCGTTATATCTGAGTGAGCATACAGTCAAAACCTATGTTCGCGGAATTATGAATAAGTTGCTAGTGAATGACCGAGTACAAGCAGCTGTAGTGGCATTGCGATCGGGCTTGATGTCGTGATTAGACTGAGAACTGCTATATAGGTAGAGTAAACCAGAAGGTAGCACCATTACCCGGACTACTGATCGCTCCAATCTTGCCGCCATGAGCCGTGATAATTTGCCGACAGATGTAGAGTCCTAAGCCTAAACCAAGTGATTGACGATTATTAGGGCCACGGCTATAGAGTTCAAATAAGCGATCGCACTGCTGTTGTGTCATCCCTACACCATCATCTTGAACAGTGCAACGGATTTGGTTGTTGAGATGTTCTCCTACAACAGCATCCAAGGTCAAATTTACCCCCGGTCGGTTATAACGCAGTGCATTTAAAAGTAAATTTTCATACACTCGGCGCAGATGGAGTGCATCGGCATTCACAGGGGGTAAATCAGTGGGAATCGTATATGTTACTGTGGCGTTTGCTTGCTGGATAAAGGGTTGTAAGTCGGTAATCACAGATTTGACTAAATCATGCAGTTTCACTCTTTGGTGATGTAGTACAATTCCATGTACTTCGGTTTCGTGTGCTTCTAACAGTGAGTTAATTAAAGCAACCTGTCTATCGCCACTGTCAATTATGTGCTTGAGTAATTCTTGGGGAATCTGTGCAGTGTGTTGTTCAGGATGCCAAAAAGTTTTTAAAGTCATCACCATACCGATTACAGGATTGCGTAAATCATGAGATACCGCATGGAGAAAAACCCTTAGTTGTTGACGTAATTCAAATTCCCGTTGTAGCGATCGCTCATATAAAAATACGCCCACATCGGCGACCAAGCAAATCAGTATTGTATAGAATATGCCCAAACCATAGGCAGCTGGGACAATCACATTCGGATCGCGCCAACCCAACAGCATCGCGATCGCAAAATAGCCAATCACAGTTACTTGCGTTATGAGATGCGATCGCCAATGCACAGGAATTAATATAGCTTGAATCGCATAAAATAAAATCCACATATCCCCATCAAAACTAGCTTGTCCTCGTAATGTAGCGATGATTTGAGACGGCATTAGCACCAATCCGCTCAGTAGTAGAAACATTCGTTCTGGAGACTTCTGGAATACATTAGATTTAGCTAATAACAAGCCAATACCGACACTTAAAATTTGAGTAACTGCCACTTCTAAATATTGGCGCATCCGGTTGGCATCAAATATTAATTTCGGATCACCTGAAGCATTCAAGCTAGGAATAGTAATGGTGATATGAAAAATCGTTACCATTACCAAAACAATGAAAACAACCCAAGCGAGTAAACGAATCCGACTAGGGAGAAATTGCTGTCGCCATGCCAAAAATTCTGACGAAAAAATTACAGTATTAGGTCGTTTTTTGCTACTAATATGATTAATTAATCGTCTCATAAATGTTTTACTTAGTAACGACATAAATACCTTTTTGCTATTTAAAAAAATAGAAATTGAATATCTAAATATCAGAAATTAACTCAATGTAATAAAAACCAAAATTTTATACTTTTAATAAGTGTCACATTCTTTTTTCTAAAAGGTAGATAGCAGTTCTAAATCAATTGGGAGAAACTAGACTCCCGACATTTTAAAAAAGTCGGATATTTGAACACTGCAAATTCTCACAAATCAAATACGATTGCTATAACAAACTTGATTATATAAATTACAATGTTTTATTCGCTCCACCCAAATGGTGTAACAGGTTATCTCACTCACCCGATTCATCCAATCGGGTGAGTTAACCGAGTCAAACAATCGCGGGAAGTAAGAGCAAGATACCTAGTTTTATGATTCGGTCATGGCATTTAGACAAGCGTTGATAACTTATGAATACTCTACTTACTCATCCTAAATTCAAGCTGGCTTCCCATGTGATAAATCACACAACAAGGACATAAATATCATTCTTCCCTATTCCCTGTTTTCAAACAGACTTATGTTATGACCACATATTTAGAAATTCCTGTAATTGGTAAAGTTAAGCATCCCTATCGCTGGCTAGCGGGACTAGCCGCAGGTATTTTAGTTGTTGGTACAGGTGCGACCTATTCCCTTGTAAATCAGGGAACAAGCCAAGAAGACATTGCAGCACTTACTGTCCCAGTAGAAGCCAAAAATGTGACTTTACGGATTGCTGCCAGTGGTAAGGTCTTACCAGTTCAAAGTGTAAATGTTAGCCCAAAACAGCCAGGAATTGTTGCACAACTAAAAGTAGAACAAGGCGAACGCGTGCTTGCTGGACAGATTATTGCGGTCATGGATAGTGCCAATGTGCGGGCGCAAGTTCTCCAAAACCAAGGCAACTTAGCACAAGCTTTGGCACAACTTGCCGAAGCCCAAGCTGGTAGTCTTCCTCAAGAAATCGCCCAAGCCCGTGCGCGACTGGCACAAGCCCAAGCTCAATTAACCGAAGCACGGGAGGGAAGTCGTCAAGAGGATATTGCTAAAGCTGAGGCTCAGGTAAATCAATTTCAGGCACAATTGCAACAAGCCAAATCTCGTTTAGAACTAGCGGCTCAACGGGTTAAGCGCAGACAATACCCTGCATCCCAAGGCGCGGTGTCTCGTGATTATTTAGATGAAGCATTAACTGAAGAACGTAATGCCAGAGATAATCTCGAACAAGTCCAAGCAAGTCTTCAAGGTGCAAGACAAGAACTAGCAAGGTTGCGTAATGGTTCTCGTTCCGAAGAAATCGCCCAACGAGAAGCCGCCGTTTCAGAAGCACAGGCTGCATTGCAGCTTTTAGAAAATGGTACCCGTCCTGAAATCATTGCCCAACGCCAAGCTTCTGTAGCTGCTCAAGAAGCACAACTAAAAGCAGCACAAGTTCTATTACAAGATACGATCATCCGCGCTCCCTTTGCCGGAATTGTGACACAGAAATATGCCAATGACGGCGCTTATGTAGCACCATCTACTTCTGCCTCTTCTAGTGCTTCGGCTACTTCTAGTTCGATAGTTGCCTTAGCCAAAGGTTTAGAAGTGCTGGCGCAAGTTCCAGAAGCTGATATTGGCAGAATCAAAGTAGGACAGCCAGTAGAAATTACTACTGATGCCTATCCCGATCGAGTATTTAAAGGCCGTGTTCGCCTCATTGCTCCTGAAGCTGTTAAGGAAGAAGGCGTGACATTATTCCAAGTTCGTGTAGCTATAGATACTGGTATAGAAGTATTGCGCTCTGGTTTCAATGTGGATTTGACCTTTTTGGGCGACAACGTTAATGGTGCGCTACTAGTACAAACAGTAGCGATTGTTACCGATAAAGGAGCAACTGGGGTTTTAGTGCCAGATGCCAAAAATAAACCTTTGTTTCGTCCGGTCACAATTGGAGCGCAAGTCAAAGACCAAACGCAGATTTTATCAGGACTCAACGCAGGCGATCGCATATTTTTAAATCCACCCCAAGACTATCAACGCGAACAGGCGAAAAAACAACAATGAATTTCTTAGAAAGTATGCAAATGGCAGGCAAAACCCTGTTAGCTAATAGATTACGTAGCACCTTGACAATGTTGGGTATTGTTATTGGTAATGCCTCAGTAATTGCCATGATTGGTGTTGGTGAAGCAGGGCAAAAGTTTGTCAATCAGCAATTAGAATCTTTAGGCCCTAACGTTCTCTTTATTATTCCAGGTAATCAAGAAACTCGACGCATCAGTACCGATATCTCCAAGAATTTAGTATTAGCAGATGCCCAAGCGATCGCTGCTCAAGTGCCATCAATAGCGGGAGTTGCGCCGGAACTCAATGGCAGACAGTCAGTTAATTACCTAAATCGCAATACTAATGCCAGCATCATTGGTACAACTCCTAGTTTTCCCCAAGTGCGAGACTTTAAAATTGCCCAAGGGCGATTTTTTACAGACATAGATATTAAGCGTCAAAACCAAGTCACTGTTCTGGGTGAAGATTTAGCACAACGATTATTTGGTAATCTCAACCCCATCGGCGAACAATTGCGAATTAAAAATAGTAGTTTTCAAGTCATTGGCGTATTCAAAGGCAAAGGCTCTAGTATCGGAACCAACTATGATGAGGCGGCTTTGATACCAGTAACTACCGCAGCCAACCGCATTATCGGGAGGAATTCTCCCTATGGTATATCTCTCGATTACATTGCTGCTTCAGCTCGCAACGCCCAGAGTGTAGATGCTGCCCAGTTTCAAATTACTAATTTACTACGCTTACGGCACAAAATCACTGGTGAAGATGATTTTACTATCAACTCTCAGAAAGAGATTTTACAAACAGTTGGTCAAATCACTGGTGGATTAACAATTATGTTGGCAGCGATCGCGGCTATCTCTTTAATTGTGGGCGGTATTGGTATTATGAATATCATGCTTGTCTCCGTAACTGAACGCACCCAAGAAATTGGATTACGAAAAGCGATCGGTGCAACAGAACAAGATATTCTTCTCCAGTTCATAATTGAGGCAATCATTCTCTCCGCCGCAGGTGGGTTAATTGGTACAGCTATTAGTGGTGGTGGAATTTTGCTCTTAGGTGCTTTGACACCATTAGAAGCGGGAATTTCTCATGTGGCAATTGTCATGACAGTGGGCGTTTCCGGCAGTATAGGTTTATTCTTTGGCGTTGTGCCAGCTCGTCGTGCTGCCAAACTCGATCCGATTGTGGCTTTAAGAAGTGCTTAAGTAGGCAGAAGGCAGAAAGTAGAATGGATACTCAATTTCAAATCCAAAATAATCAATTCAATATTGAACCGCCAGAGATAATTCGCTTAGAAAATATCTCTAAAGTTTATGGCAGTGGCGAAACAGAAGTAAAAGCCCAAAACAATGTCAATTTAACTATTTATCAGGGTGAATATTGCTCGATTATGGGGCCATCTGGTTCTGGTAAATCTACAGCTATGAATATTATTGGCTGTTTAGATCGTCCCACATTAGGAAATTATTACTTAGATAACATTGATGTGGCACAGATAGATGATGAGAAATTAGCACATATTCGGAACCAAAAAATTGGCTTTGTCTTCCAACAATTCCACCTTTTACGCCAATTAACGGCACTAGAAAATGTCATGTTGCCGATGGTATATGCTGGTGTCAAAGCTAATGAAAGACACCAAAGAGCCACGGAAGCCTTGAAGCGGGTAGGTTTGGAAAAACGTTTGCATAATAAACCAACTCAATTATCTGGCGGACAACAGCAACGAGTAGCGATCGCTCGTGCTATTGTTAACCGTCCTGTATTACTGTTAGCAGATGAACCAACGGGTGCCCTTGATTCGCATACAACTCAAGAAGTATTAAATATCTTCGGCGAACTCAATGCTACTGGTATCACAGTAGTAATGGTAACTCATGAGCCTGAAGTTGCCCGCCAAACCCAACGCATCGTCTGGTTTCGTGATGGTGAAGTGTTGCACTCTCACCTTACCCCTGCTGACTTGAGCCAGATGGTAGTTTCTTGAACAGAATTAAACCTGATTCACTTGTAAGGTAACTTATGTTTGAGCAAAAGTTTCTACGTCTAGATGGGTTTACAAAAGCAGAACGGATTGGAATGACTGCTCGTGTAAGTGAGGCGATTAACAAAGCAGGAGCTTGGATTACTGATTTTCACTTATACTCGAATATCTTAATCTGCATCAACTTTGAAGTACCAAGCGCCTACGTGGAAAAACTGGCTATATTTCTCCAACAGACAGGGTTGCATTTGAGCCAAGAGAGCTTGTCCCAACTCATGTCTGCTCATGAATCTGCTAATGACTCGGCGCTCAAAGACAAAGAGCTAGTAGGAACATTGCAAATTACATTTGTACATAACGAACCCGACTTGCTCCGAGAGGTTCCTGCTGTTCCGGGATAAGAGACAGGGCGAACGTATCTAAAATATAGAATTTTCAAACTTTATCCACTCTACCCAAATTGGCTAATAGTTAATTTCACTTCGCAGATTCATCCAATCGGGTGAGTTAATCGAGTGAGACAATTGCGGGAAGTTTTAATGAGATGCCTGACTTTATGATTTGACCATGACATTCATAGAGGCATTGAGAGCAGATGGATACTTTACTTGCTCATCCTAAATTCAGACTAGACTTCTCTTCGCTGAAGCGGAATACTGCTATGAAAACAGAAGAAAACTCTTTTCACGATGGTGAGGTTTTGGTTGAACAAAATCAAATTATTGAGCATTTGCGTCAGGTTAAAGCAAATTATTGTCTGGAACGTAAAACTTTTTGGTAAGCAATGTTTTGTTCCTCAAGCTGTGACAAAAACAATCCGTTATAGACTCACTGCTTTTCAGTTATGTACCTATGTTTGCAGGTGTAATCATACTGGCGATCTCCAACTTGATTAAACCAGTACCAAAAGCCCTATCGACAATTAGGAGAAAAATTATGCAACTAAACCGCAAAAATTATACTTATTTATCTGTACTTGTTTTAGCCGTAGCTGGAACAACTGGAGCATCAATGCAATTATCACAGCCTGCAAGGGCTGGAGAATCAGTCCGAGAATGTATACAAGCACTCATAGACGATGGTATCTCTGAAACTAATGCAGCGATCGCTTGTCGTGGTCAGCGAAATAGTAATTGGGATAACTATAAAAACGGAAGCACATACTTAGAACTACGGGCAAGGTCTGGGCCAACACCAGAAGGACGCTGGCGTTATTCCGCCCCTGGTGTACCTTACGATGTTATGCAAAGAGCTGGCTGTCAAAATGTCAGTGGAGATGATTGGCGTTGTCCGACTCGTAAACTGCGAGTTTATGTTCACAATCATCAGCCACAATATCTAGAATTACGGGCAAGGTCTGGGCCAACACCAGAAGGACGTTGGCGTTATTCTGCCCCTGGTATACCTTACGATGTCATGCAAAGAGCTGGTTGTCAAAATATCAGTGGAGATGATTGGCGTTGTCCGACCCGTAAACTACGAGTTTATATTCATAATAATCTTGGCTCGTCTATCCAGTTTCCTCAACCGCCAGAAAACCCAGCAATATTTCCATTTTAAGGCAAATTAAAATTATTTAGCACTAACATAAGTTTCTATTTTGTTGTTATTGGCAGTTCAAATTTATGAATCAAATGAAGTGGTATAACGAACCTAGTACCTGGAATGAACAGGCAGAAATTATTTCTGTTAATGCAGGAGGAAAAACTGATTTTTGGCAAAAGACTCACTATCATTTCATGCGTGATAATGGCAACTTTTACTATCAGGAAGTAACAGGTGACTTTACAGTTGAAGTCAAAATTATAGGACAATATCTGGCTTTATATGACCAAGCCGGATTGATGATTCGGGAGAACGAAAATATCTGGCTTAAATGTGGCATTGAGTACGTTGAAGGAGTGCAGAATGTCAGTGCGGTAGTGACGAGAGATTATTCAGATTGGTCTGTAGTACCCTTATCACAACCACCTGTTGCTCTATGGTTGCGCCTACAGCGCCGCTTAGAAACTTTAGAGGTGCAATATTCTCTAAATGGTGAGAATTATCAAATGCTACGACTGGCATATCTTACCCACGCAGAAAAATTACAAGTAGGGCTAATGTGTGCATCACCTCAAGGGGACGGTTTTGCAGTTGTTTTTGAAGGTTTTAACATTACTCAACCATAGTAACATCACAAACTAAATGACAAAATATCTGTAATCATATGAACATCACTCAAGTTAATCAAAACCTACAAATTGAATGGGAATGGCATGAGCAATTACTAGCATTAAATCCCAAGAGAACTTTTGTAATTCCCCTCAATCATATCGAAGCTGTTTCGACTAATAAACCAGTAAGTAGCTGCCTAGAAATCCGTACCCCTGGTCTGGTTATTCCAGGAATAATCAAAGCAGGAATTTACTACAGTAACAGAGGTAAAGAATTTTGGTACGTGAAGAAAAACCAAGATTATTTAACTCTAGAACTTGAGAATGAGCTTTTCAAGCGAATTATTCTCTCAATTGATGCAAATCAAGCTTGGCTAGAACACATTAATCATTATATACACAGCAACTAAATATTAGTTTTGTAGAAAAAATGAGTGAATAATAAACTCCATTAATTATGGCAGTAAACTTAGCATTATAGTTGAAGATATTGCCTGTCAAAAATGTAACCATAACTCATCTACAGTATCGAAATATGTCACTTATTTACAAGTTTAAAGTATTCCAGGCACTAAGTATTTTAAGCTTAATCTCTACTAGCAGCATCATGGCATCAACTTCAGCACTAGCTCAAAGTTTTGACAAACCAAGTGCCAAAATCAAAGTAGAAAGAAAATCAGGAAATTGCCCAGCTAATGTAGGGTTATGGTGGATGCTATTTGGTTTTGAAGGAGGAGCAGATCATATTGTGGTAGCTGACATTAAACCTATTGCTGATAATACCAAAGTTATAAAATCTCATCAAAAATTAGTCGAGTACGAAGCTCCTTTACTACCAAAATATGCTTCTTGCGTGGGAATAGCAAGTTTAAATATGTATAGTTTTCAATTTCGCAATAGTAAAGTGTATTTTCGCGTTAACTTAGAAGGAAGAGATGGATATCTAAAAATTATTAATAAGCAATTGGCAGGTGGTAGACCTTATGTATTTTGGCAAGCAGCAGAGTAAAAATTAGCTAATATTAGCAATTTTACTACTATAAATTAATTCTACCTAGTGAAGATATGCCAAAAATACCTGCTGTTACTGTTCAGCAGGTATTACATTTTTTAGCTATGGTTTGAATATTTATGCTGCACTTCACCTGATTGTATGAATCATTAAGCCAATTCAATTACATACAATCTTTAGATTCCCTATTTTGGTTCTTCCGTACCTGTTATGCCAAATTATTAGTTAAACATCAAATGAGCAGTTCTATGCACCCAAACTACCAAAAATAGGTGGTTATTTATACAAAGGTATTGCCACTAAATGTGAGCGATCGCTTCACTCAATCAATGAAGATGCAGAGATGATGGGGAGCAGAGGAGAAACCCCATAGATAAATTATATTTTTGTTTTTCTTTCTAGTTCAACCATATTTGTCCTGATATTATGTAAATCAATATACCGATAAATTCAGCTATCAAATAACTGTGCAGTTACAACAAATCATCAAAAATTTCAGTCAAGAACGTGATTTTGTTGCCACAATTCTTGATACGATTGCTGCTTTAATTATAATCCTTGATAAACAAGGGCGAATTGTCTGTTTTAATAGTGCTTGTGAGGCAATAACTCAATATTCATTTGCCGAAGTAGAAAATAAATTGTTCTGGGATATATTTTCACTTCCAAAAGAAATAGAGTTAGCTAAATTAGAATTTAATCAGATAAATACTGAACAACTTCCCAAAACATCCGAAAGATATTTATTAACTAAAGATGGAAAACAGCGATTAATTGCTTGGACAGTAAATACTCTTGTAGATGAGAGCGGAAAACTTAGTTATGTTATTGCTACTGGTCAAGATATTACAGAAAGCAGAAAAGCAGAAATCTCTCTTCAACATAGTGAAGAAAAATTTCGGATGATGGTTGAAGGTAGTGAACAAGTATTTTTTTATGTTCACGATAACAATCATATATTTGAATATATTTCTCCCTCAGTTCAGACAGTATTAGGATATACACCAGAAGAATTAGTTGGAAAAGAATGTGAATATTTTTTGATAGATGATGCTGCTAAAGCAGAAGCTATTGAATTAACTGATAAAGCTTTACTAACAGGGGAACGCAATAAACCATTTGTAGTAATTTCACGCCATAAAGATGGGCATTCCTTATTCACTGAAGTTGTAGAAACACCTGTGATAATTGATGGTAATGTTGTGGGGATGCAAGGATTTATCCGCGATATTACCAAACGTAAAATTGCTGAAATAGAGTTATGTCAGCAAAGAGATTTTAATACTACAATCGTGCAAACTTCTCCAGCTTTTTTTGTGGCTATCAATCCAGATGGTACAGTGAGGATGATGAACCAAGCAATGCTGAATGCCCTTGATTATACTCTTGAGGAAGTTGTAGGTACTAATTATCTTGCTAATTTTGTCCCGACAGAGCAACAAGAAATGCTGGCGCAAGTTTTCCAGTCAGCAAATGTACAAGAATTATTACCCAACCAAGAAAACTATGTATTAACTAAAAGTGGTAATAAATTACTTATAGACTGGCATGGCAGAGCAGTTTTTAAAGAAAATGGGGAGCTTAACTTCTTCTTTGGGTTTGGAATTGATATTACTGAACGCAGACAAGGGGAAATTCAATTACGTGCAGCCGCCCAACGAGAGCGATTAATTGCAGAAATTGCGCTGAGAGTTTTACAAAGTTTGAATTTAGAGGAGATTATCAACACTACAGTAACAGAAGTTCGTCAATTTCTTCAAGCCGACAGAGTATTTATTAGCAACTTTAATGATATTTTACAAAGTAAGATTTTCGCTGAATCTGTAGCTATAAATTGCCAACCAATTTCAGAGGTTTTTTTAAAATATAATGATTATATTCAAGAAATAAAAAGTTTATTCTCTCAAGGAGATTTACAAAAAATTGATGATATCAGCCAAATCCAACTTTCTCCCAAGCGTGCTTACTATTTCGCTAAATATCAAGTAAAAGCTTGTTTAGCAGTACCAATTATGGTGGGGGAAAAGTTTTTTGGTACATTGGTTGTTCATCAATGTTCGAGAGTGCGTCATTGGCAGCAGGTAGAAATTGACTTACTGCAACAATTAGCAACACAAGTAGCAATTGCTATTCAAAAAGCTCAACTCTTTCAACAAATCCAATCGCTCAATCTCGGTTTAGAACACAAAGTACAAGAAAGAACTGCTCAATTGCAGCAAAGAATGGTAGAAATACAAGATTTATATAAACGCCAAGATGAGTTTTTACACGCTGTCTCTCATGATTTACGCACACCCATTACAGGGACTTTGATGTTATTAAAACACTGGCAACAATCACCTGTAGAAAATATCTCTTTACCTCGGAATATTTTAGATAGAATGATTGAGAGTGGTGAACGCCAACTGCATCTAATTAACTCATTGTTGGAAACACATATTAGTGAGACTCAAGGAATTTCATTACATTGTGAACCTGTAAAAATTAGTGAATTAGTGAAATCTATTACTGAAGATTTAGAATCATTATTTGTAAAAAATCGTGCAACTATTCATAATTTGTTTTTGGATGATTTGCCTCTTGTGAATGCAGATTCTTTGCAATTAAGGCGTGTATTTGAAAACTTAATCAGTAATGCACTAAATCATAACCTTCCAGGGTTACAAATTACTTTGCAAACAAGCTTAGAAGGAGAAATGATCCGTTGTCTAGTGCAGGATAATGGTGTGGGTATGAACGAGGAACAATGCTCAGAAATATTTGAACGCTATTCTAGAGGCGATCGCCTCCGGGGGGGCGTAGCCCATCGCTCTCGTTCTACTGGTATTGGTTTAGGATTATACCTCTGTCGCCAAATTATCACAGCACATGGCGGAGAAATTGGAGTCCATAGTAGTCCAGGTAAAGGTGCAACTTTCTGGTTTACCTTACCTATCGCTTAAACGTGGATATGCACGTAACCCATAGCTCAAAAAAGTAATCTTGCCTGTTTTATCCCGCAGGAAAGCAGCATTTCCTATCTGTGTGTTCCCTAAAAATACCCCAAATGTGTCTGGGCGGAGCGATCGCAATTCGAGATCCGGTTGTCCTGCAAATTTAGTCTTAAGCTTGCCTTGTTCTAGAACAATTGCCAGAGTACCTAGCTTCCCTGTAATTCCAGAAACAGAATAGTTTCCCGTATAGACTTTGAGTTCGGTATCATCTAATTTAATTGAAGGTGCAGGATTGGCTTTTGGCAGTTTCAGTAAAGATTGTGTAGCTGCTTCCAGAATTGGGGTAGAGTTAAAACTTACTTTATTAGCCAAAATTACAATACCAAATTTCTGGGATGGGATGGTCTGTAGTGCAGCACTATAACCATTAATTGAGCCGTCATGCCCAATATTTGTAATGTTGTCATTTTTCGGCTCGACAATTAAACCTAAGCCATAGCCCACATTCAATGAGGCAATTTTCAACACAGGCGTTTTCATTGCTTGCATAGAACTTGCACTCAATACGGTTTTGCCATTGAGTTTGCCATCTTCTAGGAGAAATAATACCAAGCGGCTGAGGTCTTCCACCGATGAAAAGACAAACCCTGCGGGGTATTCAGCGACGTTATCAGGATTAGGGCGCACAGTTTCTAGTCCGGCTTTGCCTGGTTGATAACCCACTGCTAGGGGATAGGTCAAAGCAACATTAGGTAATAAAGTTGTACGCGTCATTCCCAAAGCAGGAAACACATTTTTGTCCATGTAATCAGCATAATTCATCCCGCTTACCCGTTCGATTAAGCGTCCGGCAACTGAGAAAGCCGGATTGGAGTAACTTAATACTGTTCCCGGTGGTGCAAACGCGCTTTTTGGTGTCAGGCTGGTAACGTAATCTTTGAGCGCAGCCGCATCGATACGTCCGTAAGGCTCACCCCCATCAGCAAGTCCTGAGCTATGGGAAATAATTTGTCGGACTGTAAGTAGGTCGGCGGAAAAATTTACAAGTATGTAACAAACAGTTAAGCAGAAGAATGAGAGTTAAATCTAACACGTTGTGTACTGTAGTTTCCCTTGGATG
>NZ_JACJRV010000092.1 GCF_014697475.1 Nostoc sp. FACHB-152 | reverse complement strand
AAATCCTTATTTTAGCGTATAGACTAGGTAATTCGCGATGCTTGCATTTGCGCCTTATAAGCTAGTCACAAACAAGGTTTGATAGTTTTCGGAGATGTCTAATTAGCAAAAGATAGTATTCGTTTTTGTTGTTCTGTAGTGGCTGCTCTCGTCACAAATAACGACATCGCTGCGGTGAGATTGAAATAACTACAAGCAATGCTGACATCCACAGCACCTATTTCTTCCAAGACTATAGCTAAATCTATACACTTGCGTCCCGCACCTCCTAACTCTTCTGGAAGCATTAAGGATGTGAATCCTAATTTAGATCCCTGATAAAACAAATTTTGGCAAAATTCCCAAGGTTCTATTGCTGGATTATTGGACTCTTCGATAATGCGAACAATCGGTTGAATTTCATTTTGAGCAAAGTCACGCGCTTGTGTTTGCAAAATTTGCTGTTCTGGAGTCAGGCTGAAGTCAATCATCTTGATTTTTTATCTGTTTTACCGCCAATATACAGCCAAAGACTTTAATAAAGGTAAGCTGAGAATGCCTCAAGGCAAAACATCAAAAGAATTATCAAGTCGATCAAAAATTTATTCATTAAAACTGAGATTGAATTTTTTCTATGCTTCCCAAGAGTAGAACATCTCGATTCTCTAGATTTTAAAAGATTTAGACTGGTATTTCCACATCATCAGTAGAAGAAAATTCAAAAGCTGGTGAGCATAACCTGATATAAATGTCTCTTTTTTCATCAGAAAAAGCTCTTCTACCATGCATAACTCTAGTATTATCAATCATTAAAATATCTCCTTTTTCCCAAGAAATATTTGTTGTGACTCTTTCAGCAACTTCATCTAGTTCCTGAAGCACGTCATTAGGAATTTCTGAATCATCAACAAATTTTAGAATTTCTGGGTTTAACTGTTTTGTTGGTAAAATACTGTTAATAAAAATTTGATATTTGCCACATTTACTAGGAATAATCGCAGAGAAAATGTATTCAAGATAAATAGATTTATCTGCATTGATTTTTAGGGATATATCGTTATTTTTACATATCTCTTGTAATTTATCCAAATCATCAGTTTTGTATTTTGCTTGCCATACATCTTTAGATTGATATACAGAAAATTTCAGTTTATTTCTGCTAAATAAATTTTTGGTTGAATCACTAAGTTCTTCAAAAAAATACTTACCATCACATATTGTTGTTTCCCCTCCTTGTGATGCTGGAGTAGCACAGAAAAACCACAACATCAGTGGTTTGCTTTTCTGATAATACATTTCTCCATGTAATTTAATTGCAAATTGATAATCGTTGACGCTTAAAACAGTCTTATCACCATCAATAATTCTTCGGGTGAAAGCTCCGCCAGTGTAATCCAGAAAATCTACACTTAATAAATTGCTGAATTGTTTAAAAATATTAGTATTAGTTTCAAATCCTCTAAAAAGCAGCACGCCATAGGATTTGAATAAATTAGTAATTTCTTCTAAATTTAATTCTAAGATACTAATATTGTCATTATTTATAATTTGTAGGCCTATGTTTTCCGATAATGGTTGTAATGTAATATTCATATAGTCAATAATGATTGAATGAATGTTGATTTTTTATGTTGAGCTATATTTAGGTAATATAGCGATATCTCACATTCTACAGCCTTTAAAGAAATAGATACTTTCGGAGAAATAGATAAAGTCGGCGGTGAAGTTACCTTCACCGTCTCGTGTACAGAACTATAATCTCATTCTCAAGAACTTAAATACTGCCCAATGGATGGTTGTTGACGGCGCAGAGTAGCCATTGCTTGTTGCTGAATTTGACGCACTCGCTCTCGACTGACATTGAGTTTTTCTCCAATCTGAGCCAAACTTCGTTCTTGATTATCCAACAGTCCAAAGCGCAAAATTAATACTTCACGCTGCACTGGTTTAAGTGATGCTAACAAATCATTTAAGTCTTGCCGTAACATTTCTTGGGTGATCTGGTCATTCGGCGAGATACCCTCATCAGCTAGAAGTTCACTCAGTTCTGTATCTTGGTTATCCCCAATCTTCATATCTAACGAAACTGTTCCGCTAGCAGCACTGAGATATTCTCGAATCTGGCTTGGCTCTAAGTTTAGTTTCTGACCAATTTCGGTGAGAGTGCCACGGCGACCAAGTGTTTGAAATAGTTCTCGCTGTGCCTTCTTAATTTGATTTAGTTTCTCGTTGACATGAATTGGTAATCTGACGGTGCGAGATTTTTCGGCGATCGCTCTGGTAATCGCCTGACTAATCCACCAATATGCGTATGTGGATAATTTGTATCCTCGGTTGGGATCAAACTTTTCTATTCCCCTTTGTAAACCAATTGCTCCTTCTTGAACCAAATCCAAAAACTCCAAATTGCGACGCTGATATTTTTTAGCGATCGAAACCACTAGTCGCAGGTTGGCTGTAACCATCTTTTGCTTGGCTCGCTTACCTTGCCCAAAGATGTGATTGATTTCTGCTTCGCTTTTATTGACAAAATTCGCTAACTCTGAGGGTGTTGGTTGGCGATCTAATTGTTGACTTAGCTGCTGCTGTTGTTGCTCAATGGCAATCATCTGTTGTACTTGTCTGCCATAAGTTATTTCTTGGTCGGAGGTTAATAAAGGGAACTGACCAATTTCTTGTAAATAGACGCGTACCATGTCAGAACTTAGGCTGGACATACAACTTTAACATTTCTCCAAAACATAGACGGATTTAAAAGTATAAATCAAATAGCCTTACAAAAATAACATCCAGAGAATGCAATTTTGTGTAGCGATCGCTAGTTTGTCCTTGGCTAAGGTAGTTCACAAACCAGATCACAAGTTTAACGATAGACTGGAAAAAATTCTTTGAGGAAACATTAATGGCAATGCCAAACTCTGCTAAAGGTGAAACTTTCGTCAAAAACCACCTATAGCTTTTATTACTGAAGAGGTCGCAACAGTCCCAGATTTATCTAAACCAAATGAAATAGCATCCAGATGAGTAGAAAATCTCGAAAACCATTGATTGGCATTACAACTTACGGTCGGCTTGCCGCAATACCATTTTCTCTGCCTAGCGAATATATAGATGCAGTCCGTGCCGCAGGTGGCGTTCCCATATTATTACCACCAGGAGAAATTGAGCCGGCTGTACTTCTAGAGCCGTTGGATGGTTTAATCATCTCTGGTGGCGGAGATATTGACCCTGTTTGCTACAACGGTTTTGCTCATCCGACTATTTATTCTGTCGATGTTGAACGTGATGCTTTTGAATTGCAGCTTGCCAAGTTTGCCCTTGAAAGCCATTTGCCAACGTTGGGTATTTGTCGGGGTTTACAAATTCTGATCGTTACCTGTGGCGGTACTCTAATTCCTCATATTCCAGATGTCTACGGTACATCTGCATTACATCGTCTAGAGCCTGAACCTGGACGACGCTTACCCACGAAACATCTTGTCAAGATAGATGTACAAAGCCGTTTAGCTAACTGTATACAGAATTCCCACATATCTGTGGTTTCTTGGCATCATCAAGCAGTAGATAAAGTACCACCTTCTTGGCGGATTGTTGCTCATGCTCTAGATGATGGAGTCATTGAAGCTGTAGAGCATGAACATCATCCTTGGGCAATTGGTGTGCAATGGCATCCTGAGCTTTTAATTAATGATCCTAGCCATCATAGAATTTTTCAAGCTCTCGTCCAGGTTGCAAGTTGATTCTTTATTTGAAAGAGAAATTCATCTGCTTGCGACCAAGAGCGATCGCTCATTTTGTGAAAATGTCCAAAATTACTGTATTAAATTTGCACTTTTGTGCATACATAAAAAATAGATATCTAATTAGAATAAGCTCATACTTCCACAAATTATAGTGATGGGTTTACAAAATTTAAATTCTCTATTTTTTAGATAGAGAATTCCTGCCATCCAAGATGAACAGTATTGGAATTGAAAGCAGGATTTTTTATCTAGCTCACAACTTTAAATTTGGATCAATATCAGTAGGAATATAGGAATCCGGTTTGATTACTGAAAATACTTGTGTAGAGAGGCAATAGGGAACAGGAAAGCAGGAATAAAAGTATACTGAGTTTTTTTCAGAAATCAGATATGAATCCTATATGCAATGTATGTATATTCCTACCTGACAAAACTTCACCTTACTTAACAGAGGGAGAAGATGATGGCAGTAGTAAGCTTAGAAAAACATCAACTTTATGGGTATTTACCAGTGGAAAAAAAGCTGGAGATTTTGGTTGTCGATGACCATCAATTAATTTTAACTGGCACTTTTGATGTATTAAGTAGAATCTATTCAGAAGCTAAAATACTTAAGTCTCAAACAGCCCAAGAGACACTGATTTTAGTTCAATCTCACTCCTTTGACCTAATTGTGATGGATTTGTCGATTCCCAGTCAGCAAGGGGAGACAGCAGAAATTGATACCGGAATTAAGCTGTTACAAACTTTGCTCAAAGAATATCCCGATCGCAATTTCATGGTGCAAACTAGTTATGTCAAGGCATTGATCCGGATTAAACACGAGATTGATAATCATCAAGGTGGGTTTGCGATCGCTGATAAAGGATTACCGGAATCGGAAATGTTGAGCCGGGTTAGTTTAGCACTTCAGGGTGCAACTCACACTAAAGATATCAAAACAGGGATCGAACTCAAACCAGAATGGTTGGAGGTGTTGCGGTTGGCGTTTGAAGAGAGTTTGACAGATAAGGCGATCGCCGAGCGAATGTATAAATCAGAACGAGCAGTACGTACTTACTGGACGAAGATTCAGGATGTCTTGGGAGTCTACCCGGAAGACTGCAAGCAAAGCGGTAAAAATATGCGAATCCAAACTGAAGTTCGTTCGCGTGAAGAAGGTTTAATTGATTAATATGCAGGCTGATTAAGCCGGAAGCAGGATGAAAAGGAGTATCAGGAATCGTATTCGCCAAGAATTGGAGTTGTGGTCGCAGGCTGCACCTCCAGGGATAATCGTGCTGGTTGTAGTGATATTGATCCGTATCGCTGGAGGGATGCAATCTTGGGAATGGATGCTGTTTGATACTATGTTACGTCTGCGTCCGTTAGAAAAAATTGATGAACGTGTCGTAATTGTAGGTATCGATGAACAGGATATTGAATGGCTTGGGCAATACCCAGTTCCAGATGAAAAAATTGCCCAGTTACTTACCAAGCTAGAAACCTATCAGCCATTAGCAATTGGATTAGATATCTTTAAAAACGTTCCTGTGGAACCTGGAGGCGAACAACTCACACGCGTATTTCAGACAAATACAAATATTATTGGTATTGAAAAAATATTACCGCCTGGAGAAACTTTCCCACCCCGAAGTTTGCCACCGCAACAAATCGGATTTGTTGATTTACCTAATGATGGAGATAGCAAAAATCGACGCTATTTGTTGTATACACCGAATCCTAAGAATATCAACGAAGATAAATATTCTCTAGCACTAAGGTTAATTACCAAGTACTTTCAAAACCAAGCAATTAAGATCAGCGCAGGTAACAATGACCCAAATACAATCATGTTTAATCAGGTCGAATTACCCCGAATCACCAAAAATTTTGGTGCATACGTTGATGTTGATGATGGGGGATTGTCAGTTTTGATGAACTTCCGCAACAATTCTCAGCCTTTTCATATTGTGTCGTTACGCGATATTCTCCAAGAGCAAGTTGATGCGAAATTGTTACGCGATCGCATAATATTAGTTGGCAACCGCAATACGAGTACTGGTGATATTTTTTATACATCCGCGTTGCCTACTTTAAAATTAAGCGGTCAAATTCATGGCATTGATTATCACGCTCATATTATTAGTCAAATTCTTAGTAGTGTAATTGATAACCGCCCACTCTTGCACAGTTGGGGAGATGTGGAAGAGTATGCATGGATATTTATTTGGGGTTTTCTGCCAATGGTTATCGGACGAATAACTCAATCTGTGTGGAAAAATTTACTGAGTGTTGGTGCAGCTGGAATAGGTCTATTTAGCTGTGGTTACGTAATGCTGTGGGTGTGGGGTATCTGGATTCCGATAGTACCTAATTTGCTGATATTAGCTGTGAATGGCGTTGGTTTGAGTGCTTTTGCATTTTACCAGCATGATCAATTTTTGCGATCGCAAATTAACGAACGTCAAACTACCATTCAACACACTTTTACCATAATTCATAATGGCCCCTTGCAAACTCTTGCCTATGCATTAAAGCATCTGCGTACTCAAGATCTGCCCTACGAGCAACTGGTTGGACAATTTGAAAAGCTAGATCGAGAAATTCGGGAAATTGGCGAATATCTCAAACTCGAAGCCTTAACAAAAGAAGAGAGTTTACGTTTAGGGAGCGGATTAATACTCGAATTGAACAGACCGTTGCACGATTTATTATATGAAGTTTATTCAAGTACATTAGAACGTCAAGATTTTGAAAATTTTCAAACATTAAAAGTTAAAATTCGTAATTTTGAACCAATAGATGATAAATATTTAAATAAGGAAGACAAACGCGGAATCTGTCTATTTCTGGAAGAAGCTTTATGTAATATTGGTAAACACGCCCAAGGTGTCAAGCGCGTTCAAGCATTGGGTGTTTATAGTGCCAATACATACAAATTATCGGTCAAAGATAACGGTTCAGGAATTCAATCAAAGCTAGAAAATAAAGGCACAAAACAGTCTAAAATCCTGGCCAAACAATTAGGAGGAGAGTTTCGGCGGGAGTCGCTTTCTCCTTGCGGAACTATCTGCGAACTTAGTTGGAAACTTAAGAAACAATGATGAGTTATGAATTATTCGGCAAAAGTTTTAGATCACCATATAATCAGCAGCCTGACTATGAGACATCAACATTTGGCATTTTGGCGAAATAGCCGCAGACTGGCAAGCTTAGTTGTAGGAGTGTTTTTGCTGATGACTACATTTCCTGCATCTGCCCAGTTTACACCACGCGATCGCAAACCAGCTAGCGGAAATTCTCGTGGGGGTGGTTCACGTGGATGTTCAAGTAGCGGTATTCCACTAACGCAGCTTGCACCTGTGACATTTATCGGTAAAACGGCTTCTACACGTCCAACGTTAGTTTGGTATATGTCAAGTTCGCAAGATGTGCGATTCCGACTGTTTGAATTTGAATCAGCAAACAGCGTTAAACAAATTAGCAAAGTTCAAGAAATACCCACAATAATCGGGATTAATCAGCTAAAACTTCCCTCCATTTATCCTGCACTCACAGTAGGTAAAACATATTTATGGCAAATTGCAATTGACTGCAAAAACGACACGATTATTAATCATGCAGAATTTACTGTGATCAAACCTGAATCACTCTCTCAGAAACGATTTACTAGCATTCCAGAAAGAGTAAATTATTATGCTGAAAAAGAACTGTGGTATGAAGCGTTGTCAGAAGCTTTGAAAGCAGCCGATCATGCTAAACTCGGCCAACTTGGGGCAAATTTAGTTAAAGACCTCGCACAATCAGAAATTCCCACAGGCAGCGATATAGATATCAAAAATATTCAGCAACGAATTCAATATCTCCAGAAAATTGCCAACCAAAGCATATAAAAGTAGTAGGGAGAGTCAAAATAGCTGAAATCGGGTGCTGTGTATCGTGCAATAGCTTTCACAGCCAATTACCGATCGCAATCATTGATGCCCAATATGCAGGATGATCGTACATAGGATTAATATTTTCAGATGGCGGTAATTTCTTAGCATTAATCATTCTAATTTGGGCTGTTTGCAATGCTTGGGCAATACTTATGCCATTGTTGCTATAGTTGGTATAAAATGTTTTGACTAGTTCGGATGTCGATTGATCAGTGACACTCCACAAAGAGGCGATCGCACTTTTGACCCCAACTTGCAACGCCACCCCAGCTAGTCCTAGTGTGGCACGGTCATCGCCAACTGCGGTTTCACAGGCAGTCAGTGTGAGAAGTTCAACACTATCTGATTTGGTGTTGAGGTTTTGCAGAGATATTTCTAATTGACTGATGGTAAGTTTTTGATTTTTGCCTGTGACAATAAACGTGTCTTCAGGAATGATGCCAAATTGAGCGTGACTAGCTATATGGACAACGGAATATGGGCTTTTCTCAAGTTCTTGCTGAAAATTTTTGGGGATAAATTTATCGTCGATTAGGGGAGTATTCTTTGGGAATATACTTTCAACTGCACTGACTTCATTGGGAACAGCAAAAAGCTGATCAAAAGTCTTGCCATCGATGGTGGCTTTTTGCGTTAAACCTAAAATTAGTGCCTTCTGCACACTGCGATCGCGCTCTTTAGGCTGGGTAACTCGTAAACTGGGGGTTGTAGCGACTGCGTAGGATTCTATTAAATATTTCTGTTGTTGGTTGTCATAAAGTGCTGCCATTGGGACGCTACGCAAAAACCCATCCTGAATAAATATCAGGGTTTTGATTTTTTGTAGTTTAATATCTTCAGCAAAAGGGCGAATTATCCAATCATAAAGCTGTGCCGCAATTGTTGTATCGTAGTTAATGTCTTCTTTGCTCACTAGTCCTTTGCGAAATTCAGCAATTTTTTTTTCTAGGGTGTCGCTGCTAACAATTTTGTTTGTACCTTGTTGATTGGGGTCTTCAATCCACTTAAATTTAGTTGCCTGATTAGGTAACTGCAATAATATTCCGGTTTTATTATTTAAAATTATTGAACTCAAAAACCCAGTATTCTTAAACGCTACACTATTATCTTCAAGGAGTTCGCCCACAGGTTTAGGATTCAACCCACTCAAAATGCAATCATTGCCAAAATAATTTTGTAATTCTGCAAGTTTCAGAGCATCGATGGTGTTAACTACTTTTGATAGTTCCTTAGCACGCCGTTTGTCTGTAATTGCTTCCACTCCTAGCAATTCGAGCCGCGACTGTGCCAATGTCCGGTACAGTGGTCTAACGACATCGCGGAAGTCAAATTGTACATCCCGTTCGGCAGTCAAAATATCCTGACGGATATCTTCTAAAGTATCAAATGCTCGCTGATAAGATGCGATCGCTTCTTGTTTTCGATTCTGTGCATCTAAAATGCGTCCTGCTTGCCACTCCCACAAATACAAGCTATCTTTTGCACTTAATTTAATGTCGGCGGCGAGAATTGCAGACTGCGTATATTTTAATGCTTTCTCATTATCTTTCTGACATTCCCAGAAATGTCCCAAAGCACCGTTAGCATATGAAATGAGGCGATTATCTTGTAATTTTTTACTTGTTAATACTGAATTTTCTAGCAAATTCAATGCTTTATTGTTATCTGATAAAACCAGATGAGTTGGACAGTAGGTAAAGGGTGAAGTTCCTTTAGCATCTCGCTGCAAGTATGCTAAATCAATTTGACCATAGAATTTTGTTGCTGAATCTGGCAAACTTTCGAGAACATTTAAAGCATCCTGAAGAGTTTTGTTAAACTCCTCATCATGAATAACTTTGTGATTATTGGTCTGGGAAGCTAACTGAATTAAATTTAATAATCCCCGCATCTGCCCTAAAGCTTGCTTTTGGTTGCGGGCGAATTTTACACTATCCTGAAAATATTGATAAGCTCTTTTATAGTCATTTAGAGCCTTTTGCGTCAATTCTTGTTCTTTAGTATAAATCCCAGCCTTCATTGCCGAATCAGCTTGTAACTCTCGCAATTGACCGCGACTTTTGTAAGCATTACCCAAACTATTGAACACCAAAAATTGATATTCTGGAGTAACTTGTTGCGCTGCGTCCAAATATTTAATTGCTTGGTCGTAATTGCCGATTAAACGATATGCTTCACCGAGAATTCCTAAAGCTGCAACCTGACCGCGTTTGTCGTTGTATTTAGTAGCAATTTGTTCGGCACTTTCTGGAGTACATTCTATTTCTTGACTTAATTGATTTTTTGATTGCTCTACAATTTGACCACACAACAGCGCGATCGCTTTGCGAGGTTGTCCCAAATTACTGTAAACTTGGGCTAGTTCAGACTTCATCCGGCCAACTTGCTGGATGTTTTTCACTGCACTATAATCATGAATTGCTGCCGACAGAGATGCGATCGCGGCTTTATTTTCTCCTATTTGTTGGTAAGCACGCGCCAAATTTTCATTTACAACCGCAGTAGCTGACGGATTATTTTGATACTGATTTAGTGCCTCTTGCCAATTTTTGATGGCATTGAAAAAATTTCCAGCATTATAGTCTTTGATTCCTTGCTCAACCAGTAAATTTGTATTTGGAGATTGTGCAGATACAACTTGTCCAAACAACAAACAAATTACCAGGCTTAACAAAAAACATAATTTCCTAAATCGAATTATTTGCTGCCAAAGCTTTTCCAGGTTCAGCAATATATGGGTTTGTTGCAGTGGAGAAAGTAATATTTTGCAATATTTATTTTTAATTCTAATGTTGCAAATGCGATCGCAACAGCTATCCTTACTCATATATGCAAAAGAAAGCTATCTGCTGATATTTCTTGAATGATAGTCTAATTTTGACGGATCACAACGCCGAAAAAACATTTATATAAGAACTAGCGTGGATTTTTATTTTATCCAAGGTAAGTTATTTATGAATCGAGTACATCAACACAAAAAGCTCAGTCTTCAAAATTTCTTTTATCTATACTTAATATCTACTGCATTCATCTTTGCTTCGCCGGTTCAAGGACAAATCATACCCGATAACACTCTGGGTACAGAAGCTTCTCGACTTAATCCAAACCAGATGATTCATGGTGTTTTGGGTGACAAAATCGACGGTGGTGCAAGACGTGGTAGCAATCTCTTCCACAGTTTTCAAGAATTCAATATTGAGACTGGACATAGAGTGTATATTGCCAATCCTGCTGGTATTGCCAATATTCTGACTCGCGTTACAGGGCGTAGTCCCTCTGAGATTTTCGGCACATTGGGCGTATTGGGGAACGCTAATTTATATTTGCTCAATCCCAATGGCATATTGTTTGGCCCTAATGCTCAGTTAGATATTAGCGGTTCCTTTGTGGCAAACACTGCCAATAGTTTCACATTTCCTGATGGTAGTCAGTTCAGCACCACCACTCCCAAATCACCACCACTGCTGAATGTCAACGTTCCTCTCGGATTACAGTATGGCTCAAGTCGGACAGGGGCAACGATTACCAATCGCGGTGACCTCAGATCTGGACAGGACTTACAGTTAATAGCAGATAAGCTTGACCTGCAAGGACAACTGATTGCCGGACGGGATCTGGTTCTCCAGGCGCAAAATATGGTGAAAGTACGAGATACGGCACTCAATCCATTTGTGGCGCGATCGGGTGGTAATCTAATTATCCAAGGCAATCAAGGAATTGATATTTTCGCCTTCAGCCACCCACAGCAAATGGCCTTTATTAGTGGCAAAAACCTGAGTTTGCTCAGTGATGGCCCCATTTCTGGAGATGCTCACTTTAGCAGCGGCGGTGACTTCCGTATTCAAAGCCTTTCTGGGCATCTGGTCAATTTCACCAGCCTGTATGACCCAATTATTAGTAGCACTGGCAATGTGGATATCGCGGCCCACTATAGCGGAGCCTCGTTGTTAATCGAGTCTCAAGAAAATGTCAGGATTCAGGGCGCTGTCACCATTGATGCGCCGGATACAGTTTCTCCTTTTGTGGGCGAGGATGCCGCATTACGAACACAACCCGGTCTGATCATTCGTTCTGGACAGAATAGCTTGGTTTATGGCGGCACCAGTCAAAATAGTCCGTCAGGATTTACAAGTGGAGCAGTTCCGGCGGGAATTACCCTGCTCAGTCCCGTGCGTATGCAGCCTAACACCCAAGGGGGATTGGTGAAGCTGACTGCCAATCAAGGGGGTATTACTTTTCATAGCATTGATGCCTCTAGTACAACGGGGGGCAATGGCGGAACTATTGATTTGAGAGCAGCAGGCGAGATTAAAAACACTAGCTCATTCCTCGATCCATTTGGATTATTCGCTGCACTGGGTTCGTTTTCCTATACAATCGCTGGGGATAGTGGTAATGGGGGCGACATATCCTTAATTTCGACCTTGGGTAACATCACTCTCAACAACGTACACTCGTACTCGTACTCGTACTCGGCATCTGGTAATGTGGGGTCGGGAGGAAATATATCCTTCTCTTCTGACTCAGGTAACATCACTCTCAACAACTCGGTATTGAACTCAAACGCGCAATCGGACTCTGATAATGCAGGATCGGGGGGAAATATCTCCTTCAAAACTGGCTCAGGGGATATTACTCTCAATAACACGCCTTCGTTCTCGTACTCATACTCGCCCTCTGGTAATGCGGGGTCAGGAGGAAACATTTCCTTCAAAACTAGCTCAGGGGATATCACCCTCACTCACTCACCCTCGAACTCGGTCTCGCAATCGAACTCTGGTCATGCGGAGACGGGAGGAAACATTTCCTTCAATGCTAGCTCAGGGGATATCACCCTCAATAGCTCACCATTAGCCCTGTACTCGTATTCAGGCTCTGGTAGTTTGCTGCCAGGAGGAAACATTTCTCTCGAAACTGGCCTAGGTGATATCACCCTCAATAATTCGTCCTCCTCCTCCTCCTCTTATGGCAAAGGTAATGCAGGAGATATACTCATCAAAGCAGGCGGTAGGGTTTTATTTACTAATGAGAGCATTATAAGATCAACTGTGGAAGTGGGAGCCATAGGTGATGCAGGGAACATCAATATTGGCGCAGACTCACTGTTAGTATCAAATGGTGCTCAGATAAACTCGGATGTTTTGGGCATTGGAAAGGGGGGAAACATTAATGTGAATGTTCGTAATGACATCACAATAAGGGGGAAGGATACAGCTATTCTCAATTCTTTGGGACGACCTGAGTATAAACAGTCAATTGGTGAGGGTAAAGCAGGAGATATTAACATCACTGGAGGATCTCTGCGGCTGGAAGATGGTGCAAGAATAGATTCCGGCACTAGTGGTCAAGGAAATGGGGGAAACATTAATGTGAATATCCGTGATGCTGTCGTTTTAGATGGAATCAGTTCACAGACACCCACAGCAATCAAAAGTAACGTGGAACAATTCGCTCAAGGCGATGCAGGAGACGTGACTATTACAGCAAAATCAATATCCATAACAAATGGTGCCTTGTTGGAATCTCGAACGCGAGGCAACGGATATGCAGGCAATATAACCATTATGGTTAGTGATTTAGCCCTGTTTGATGAGGGAACGGATTATAATCGATTTAACGATCCCCAAAGTGGCATGGAGTATTATGGATCTAGCGGAGTCTATAGCTCTGTAAGCAGGGGAGCTATTGGTCAAGGTGGTAATATTACTATAAAGGCTAATGCTGTTTCTCTTGCATCCGATGCTCAAATAAGCTCCAGTACATCTGGACAGGGAGATGCTGGAAGCATTGCAATCAATACGCCTACCATCAACTTCTTGAGCAATTCTTCCAAGGTTACTGCCTCCACTGCTACTAGTAGTAAAGGTGGACGGATAAGTATCGATCAATTCTACCCAATTAGCATTTCTGGGCCCGGACAATTAACCGTAGAAACCACCGGAACTGGAAAAGCTGGAGACATTACTATTAGTGCAGACCAGGGCATTATCCTCTCTAATGGTAGCCAGCTCTCTGCCTTAACCAGCAGTAATGGAGGTGCCGGAAGTATCACGCTAAACACCTCAGCCCTGACAATTGCAGGAAACGCACAAATTTTAGCTACAACTGAGCGTGATGGACAGGGTGGTTCGATTACAATCAATGCACCTACTTCCGTGAACTTGATGCGGGTTCAAGATTCTGCTCCTGTCCTTTCTGTAGAAACTAGTGGTGCAGGGAAAGCCGGAGATATCACGATCAACACGCCAACTCTTAGGCTTTCCGAAGCTGCTCGGATCACTGCAACAGCAACAGAGAGTGCCACTAATCTTCAAGGCGGTGGCAGTATCACCTTGAATACTTCCAACTTAGATTTAGCAGGCATTGTTGGTGTGTTTGCCGAAACTCAGGGAAAATCTCCCGCAGGTGACCTCCGACTCAATCCTTATGATAATCAACCCGATCTGAAAGTTACATTAACTCGCAACTCCCAGATTTCGGCATCTACCTCCGGTAGCGGTCAGGGGGGTGACTTAATTGTCACTGCTCCCCAATCCATCACCATTGCTGGATCGGGAAAGTTAGCTGTGGAAACCAATAGCATAGGCAATGCCGGAAATATGAATTTTACTACCCGGCAATTAATCTTGAAAGATGGAGTGGAAATTTCCGCCTCTACCTCAGGGATCGGTAAAGCGGGAGAGATTGGCATCAATGCCGAGACATTTAGCCTGAATGGAGGAGCAAAAATCTCAACCAACACCTCTAACAGTGGTGCAGCAGGCAACCTCAACATCCAGGCGAGGGATCAAATTTTCTTAACTGGGCAAGATACAGGACTATTTGCTAGTACCGATGAAGGTTCTACTGGTAAAGGTGGCAGTATTATCATCGACCCCAGAACATTCATAATTCGGGATGGGGCAACTATCTCCACCAATAGCCAGGGAGAAGGAACTGGTGGTGATATCAAACTTTCCGCAGGCTCCCTTAACCTGGATAATGGTAAAATTTCTGCTGCAACTGGCAGTAGTAATGGGGGGAATATTACCCTAAATGTGCAAGACTTACTACTATTACGCAACGGTAGTCAAATCTCTACCACTGCTGGAGATGATCAGGCTGGAGGTAATGGCGGCAACATCACCGTTGATGGCAAGTTCATCGTGGCGATTCCCCACGAGGATAGCAACATTAGTGCCAATGCCTTCACTGGCACTGGGGGAAACATCCAAATCAACGCTCAAGGTATCTTCGGTATCGAGTCCCGTGCAGAACCAACCGATCAAAGTGATATTACTGCCAGTTCCGAACAAGGCATTTCCGGGATCATCAATCTCAATACACCAGACAATAGTTCGATTCAAAATAGCTTCACTCAATTATCACCAAATGTAATTGATACCAACGCACTGATTGCCAATAGTTGCATTGCACGCGGCACCAAGCGACAAGAAAACTCTTTTACCATCACAGGTTCTGGTGCTTTACGCAATAGTCCAGGTGATGTCTTAATTTCTGCCTATACAACTGGCGATGTGCGTAGTGTTGAATCAACATCTCGTCCCTGGAAAAAAGGCGACCCCATCATTGAACCACAGGGATTATATCGATTACCTGATGGGCGATTGCTGTTAAGTCGGGCTTGTTAAAAGGTCATATTACAACTTTAATAATGGTATAACTACAATTTAGATGGAAATGTAATAGAAAAAAGCGTTTTTTAGGAGCTTATTTTAAATTCTAAAATTTAGATTTATTAACAATCCTGCATCATAAACAATGGGGTTATATCTTCGGATTCAAAGACTGTTTTTAATTTTGCTTTCTTTCGACAGTATTACTGCGCTGGCAACATTTGCACAATCGACACCCCCATCGGGAGTAACAATTCCTCCCAATACACCAGAGAAGGTTGAAGAGGCTTTACCCCAAGCCTCACCAAAGCCTCATCCTACACCACCTACACGAATTTTCCCGATACTTCCATCATCCCCACAAGAAAACTTACCCGACACAACCTTTCCCAGTGGCGAAAGTTTCTTTGTCAAAGAAATTCAAGTTAGAGGCTATTCTGTTTTAGAAGATGAAATCATTAAGTTAAAACAGCCTTTAGAAAATAAAAAAATTACATTTGAGCAGTTATTGCAACTGCGATCGCAAATTACTGAACTGTATGTGAACAAGGGCTACATCACTAGTGGTGCATTTATTCCCAACAATCAAAATGTTGCTAGTGGTGTCGTGCAAATCCAAGTTGTGGAAGGTGAACTCGAAGGAATTTCTATTGTAGGATTACAAAGATTGCGACCTGTATATGTGCGTTCTCGGATTAAGCGTTTTGCCGGAAAACCATTGAATAAAAATAGCCTGGAAGAAGCACTGCAATTATTACAACTTGACCCGGCAATTGAACGAGTTAACGCCGAGTTAACCGCAGGGAGTACTTCAGGTAGCAATATTTTGCAGGTGAAAATTACCGAATCACAACCATTTCATGTAGGAATTATCTTTGCAAATAACCAATCAGTTAGCGTTGGTTCACAACAAGGGAGTGTTTTTGTTGCTCACGATAATTTATTAGGCTTTGCAGATCGATTTAGTGCTGAATATGGCATTACTGAAGGTTTAGATATTTACAATATTAGTTATTCTGTTCCCTTTAACGCCTTAAATGGAACCATTGGTTTCAGCTACAGCAATAGTGGTAGCCGCATTATTGAAAGCGATTTCCGTGACTTAAATATCCGCAGTGAAGGAGAAACTCTTTCTTTTAACGTGCGTCAACCGCTAACTTATACCCCCAATAGCGAATTTGCTCTCTCATTAGCATTCGATTTACGACGCAATCAAACCTTCATACTTAATGATATTCCCTTCTCTTTTAGCGAAGGCCCCGAAGATGGGGAATCGAAAGTTACGGTCATTCGCTTTTCCCAAGATTGGTTACAACGTGATGCTAAAACTGTCCTAGCAGCGCGATCGCAATTTAGTTTTGGCATAGATGCAATGAATGCAACTATCAACGATACTGGTACTGATGGGCGGTTTTTCTCGTGGGTGGGCCAATTTCAATGGGTACAACGGCTATCTCCCCGCAACTTGATTCTGGTCAAAATTAACACTCAACTTACACCTGATTCCTTACTTTCGCTAGAAAAAATTAGCATTGGCGGAGTTGAGAGTGTGCGCGGTTATCGCCAAAATCAACTGGTGGCTGACAATGGGGTAATTGGAGGTATGGAAGTTCGTATCCCCCTGACATCGAATGTAGAAACCCTACAGTTATTGCCATTTTTTGACATTGGTACAGCTTGGAACAATAGTGGTAGCAATCCCGACCCGCAAACCCTTGCTAGCTTAGGATTAGGCTTACAGTGGCAACCTTTTAGCGGTTTGGTATGGCGTGCAGAATACGGGTTACCATTGATTGGAACGAGCGATCGCGGTAGTTCACTGCAAGATAATGGCTTTAATTTTTCAGTGCGCTATCAGCCGTTTTGATACAAGTATCTACGAAAAATTCAATAAACAATATACAGCACATTGCAGGTAAATGAGATACAGATTTTAAGAACAAAGCCATATACCAACAGGCTTTCACCCCTATTACCTATTGCCTATTGCCTGTTTCCTGCTGTAAATAATAAATTAGCCAATTATGCAGTTTTCTGCAATGAGGCGATCGCATTCCTGAAATCTCTATGTCTCAATACTGTATGTAAACAAGCAGAAAAGGTGGATGTATAACATGAGCTTCTAATTTAATGTATAAGTTATAGATAACAATTTTAGTAAAAAAATCGTTCTTGCAGAAATAAATATTAGGAGAAAATATGAGCAATATTTTAATAAATGACGCTACTCCTGAAACTAAAAACCTGTTAATGAAATGCTTAGAGACAGCAGGATTTGAAGTGATTATCACAAAAAATGGTCTTGTTAGTGTTCAGTTAGCACATGATAAATTATCTCATATCACCGAAAATGAAAAATCCAATCATCAAAATTCCATATTTCCATCTATACCTCGGCTGCGTGATGTCTTTGAGTTCATTGAATTGAATTATCATCAAAGTATTAGCCTGAAAGAAGTAGCTCAAGCAGTTGGTTATTCTTCAGCTTACTTAACCGACTTAGTGCGGCATCTTACTGGAAAAACAGTGAATAATTGGATTATTCACCGTCGCATAGCCCAAGCAAGCACCTTGCTTTTAGAAACTAACGATTCCGTTGAACAGATTGCAGTAAAAGTAGGCTACCAAAATATTAATCATTTTTATTGTCAGTTTCGTAATTACTATAAAAATACTCCGCGTGCTTGGAGAGAAATACAGCGTTGTCAAGCAGCTTAGAACAAAAAATAGACCTAATAAAATCGAAAAATAATTAGAATTAATAAAATTCTAAATTTATAAATAGAGAGTTCAAACAGAAAAAATTAACATAGTTTTAAAACATAGAAACTGCTGTTTCAATTGAGTAATTAGTTACCCAGTCGTTGTTTTTGTATAAAAACAACGACTGGGTATTTTATATTTTATAAAAATCATTCTTACTTGAATCCTCTCATAGTTTGGTTGTTTACTAGAAAACGATATTATTGTTCAGTAGAGTTTTAAATTATCTACATTACTGCTACCTAAAAATAATTAATGTTCACTTCCAGTAACATCTAAAAATAGTTAATTATCTCACTAGTTTTAAAAGAATATTATTGATATTAGGAAAGAAGAGAAACGATTGGTAAACAAGCTGATTTGCCTTCAATAAATAAGGTATGAATGAGTACATTTCATAAAACTTTACCAAGGCAAAAGTTCAATCCGTATTTACTTAAAACTTTCCATCACTCAATAATTAGGGCTTCACAGACATAATCAGATTTTTGTCAATCTGTAAGTCATAAAACCTATAGATGTAAATGAGGTTATCAGTCATGTCAATTCAAAACGCCGAAACTAACTCAGGTTTATTTGTAGAGCTTTCGACAGAAGAACAACAGCTGGTATCTGGAGGTTATACCAGCCGTTGGGCTTGCATCAGTCGCACTGAATATGCGGATAAAGTCGATATCTGGTGGGGTCATACTCAACAAGACGCAGAGTGGGCGTGCAACAATTGGGTTCCTAAATGCACTAACGACGGTGGATGCCAAGCCTTTCAGATATAATTTCAGCAGATTGGCTAAAGGAATTACCCAATAAGTAATCGCTGATTTCTTGGATATTATAAAAGTTGTGCAGTGACTTTATGATTTGTCGTAGTGACAAATTGATGTCATTGAGGCTATGAAGCTTGGCTCTTCAGTGAGTTTAACTTAGAGTCCACACTTTTTTAATTACAGGGAGTACTAACACCAAGGTTTGTAACTATGCAGTAGACAAGCTTGCTTGATGGCATGAATTTGTCTGTATATCTGAATAAATCGCTATTTTGTAGCTAATAAATCCATAAACGCTAGGGGGAATAAAATCCCCCATTTTCTTACTATCTTGGTCGTGTTTGGTAATTAGAAGTGGTTCTAAGTTGTTGGGTTTGGGCTTCGAGTTTATTTCTATCATCTGGGCATAAACTATATGAATATTAAAGCTAAATCAGGTTTGTTATTACTGTGCTTAGTCTGTGCGTTCAGCATAACTCTACTATTCGGAAATCTGCCTGGGAACGCTCATGAATCTCGTCCGCAACCAAATACGGCTTCAACTTCTAGTTCAATGACAAATTCCACACTACAGTGGAACGGCTTAATCGAACCTTTTCCAGTATTGAAACTTGAATCACCTTTACCAGGGGTACATCCAGGCACAGTACTACCGGGAATTCGTTTTCCAGATTTGGGGCAACAACACGTAGAAATAGGTACTTCAGTCACCTATAATTCCAATCCACCAACCTCCGGGCCGCACTATCCCTACCCAGCACCGTGGGGCATCTATATATATCCGCCCGCCGATGAATTTTTAGTACACAATTTGGAGCATGGTGGTGTGATTATCAGCTATAATCCTAAACAAATTAAAGGTCAAGAGTTAGTTCAACTAAGACAGCAAGCGCGTTCTTTAAGCAACTTTAACGGACGTATCATCGTGACACCACAGTTAAATCTTGATACTCCAATTGCACTGACCGCTTGGAATTATTTACAGAAGCTCGACCGTTATAGCTCTACAGCAGTCAAAATCTTTTATGATACGCATATTGCTCGTGGCCCTGAATGCCAACAAGGGCTATGTCCGAGCTGATGTAATACTGTTCAGTGAAAAAAAGCTATTTCTTGCTTGCCTTGATATTCTGTGACTGCTAAATCTAAAAATGTTTGGATAGCAGATTTGCAGTCAGAGTCCAAGGGGGAGTATAGCACTCGCCTTTGGAACACCCATCATTCAACTTTCAAACCAGCAAATTGGGCTGGTTTTTTGATCATAGGAGTGTTTGCTCAAATGCTATGCGATCGCTAGAGTAACAAGACCCACGATTACAGGTAGCGGAAATGTGTCCCTTTTTTTATCTCTTTGTGAGAAAATAGTACTTTTATACTGAGAAGTAGCCTACCAACGCTACTTTTCTAAGAAACCATATTGCACATCTGCCATGCCGAAACGTCTTCTTATAGTCGAATCTCCTGGTAAAGTTAAAAAACTTAATCAAATTCTTGGTGCAGATTGGATTGTCCGCGCTAGTTGTGGACATATCCGAGAACTAAGCAATTCTGGCAATGATTCACTAGGCTTCAGTATGGAAGGCGGTAGTGTGCGATGTGATTACGTTCCGCGAGACGATCGCGCCAAACAAACCATTGGACAACTTAAAGCAGCCGCTAAACAGGTTTCGGAAGTAGTTTTGGCAACTGACCCAGATCGAGAGGGGGAAACTATTGCTTGGCATTTGGCACAAGTTTTGGGATTGAAGGAAGCCAAACGAGTTGTCTATACAGAAATTACAGCATCGGCAGTCAGGAGTGCGATCGCTAATTCCCGAAAACTCGATTTCAATTTAGTGGGTGCAGGGCTGTGCCGCGATTGCCTGGACAAACTTGTAGGTTACAAAGGTAGCCCCCTAGTTTGGGCATTAAACAACGGAGCGAAAAGCGTTGGCAGAGTTCAAAGCGCAACTTTACACTTGATTTGTCAGCGAGAGAGGGAAATTCAAACATTTGTTCCTCAAGACTATTGGAATGTTTGGGTTGATTATGCCGAAGGATTTCGGGCTTTTTATCATGGCACAACTGACTCCAGCGTTGAGGCACAACAACAAGAAGCCGAAACTAATGATGATGCCGCAGGTAATAAGGAGAAGGTACTAGAGAGTAAGCGTGTTTTGTCGGAAGCTGAAGCCACAAGGTTAGTCGAAGGGGCGCGGCAGTATCCCCATCAAGTTATCCAGATTGAGGCAAAAACTGTTTATCGTCAACCACCGCCACCATTTACAACTTCCACCCTTCAACAAGCAGCCGGTTCTAAGCTAAGATTTTCTCCCGATAAAACTATGCTTCTGGCTCAAAAGTTATATGAGGCGGGGTTAATCACATATATGCGGACAGACTCAGTAATGTTAAGTCCTGAGTTTTGCGCCAGTGCGCGTCAGTGGTTAGAACAAAATGATCCGCAAAACGTGCCGCAGCAAGTTGCAAAACACCGCAGTAGCAAAACGGCTCAGGAAGCGCATGAAGCTATCCGCCCGACAGATGTTTTTCGACCTAGCGCACAATTGCGACAAGAAATTCCGCCTGATGAATTCAATTTATATGTAATGATTTGGAAACGGGCGATCGCTTCCCAATGTAAATCTGCTCAACTACATAAGACTGTAGTAATTACTTCTTCGGGCAATCTGTTATGGCAAGCTAGAGGGCAGGTAATCCAATTCTACGGTTATGCAAAGTACTGGAATAATCTCAGTAAGGATTCAATTTTACCTGCTTTACAACAAGGACAGGCACTAACTTTAGAAAATGCAGCCCATGAGAAAAAACAAACCCAACCGCCACCACGTTACAGCGAACCTAAGCTAGTACAGCTAATGGAACGTAAAGGGATTGGTCGCCCTAGTACATATGCTCCTACTGTTGCTACCCTCAAAAAGCGCGATTATGTGCAGTTAACCAAAGACAGTTTACAGCCAACGGCTTTGGGATTAGAAGTTGACGCTTTTTTACAGAAAGCTTTACCTGATTTACTAGAGGCAGAATTCACCGCTAAGATGGAAGATGCTTTAGATGCGATCGCTCTTGGTAAACACTCTTGGCAGCAATATCTCACGACTTGGAATCAGGATTATTTTGTTCCAGCACTTTCTAAGGCGAAAACTTTTGTTACTTCTTCATCCTCTAGCAAAGTTGCTGTTGAGCGTAAATATGAAACTTCCCGAACTAAATGCCCTGTGTGCAATAGTTTGATGTCTAAAATACCTAGTACAAAAGTTAAGAAGAAATACTTTCTCAAATGTACTAAAGGCTGTGAGAATGTCGTCCTATTTTGGAGCGATAGTACTAAATCTTGGTCTGCACCTCGTGATAAAGAAAGTGGACAACAGCAACAACAAAAGCATCCAGTTAAAGTAACGTCACATCCCTGTCCTGTATGCAAAAAGCCTTTGGAGGAGTACAGTTATACGAAGGATGGACAAAAAAAGACGATGTTGCGGTGTTCTAATCCTCAATCTCGTCAGGATAAAAAACATCAGGATGTTGCTTACTTTCATACAGCCAAGGGTTGGTGGAGTCCGAAATTTGGAGAGTTAGCCAAATAACAGAGGGATGATTTTTATCTCACGCAGAGACGCAGAGGCGCAAAGAAAATGTTTGAGGTTTCAAGACATTAAATGTAATCCTATGACTCAGCAATACCAGAAAATGCTTGTATGAGTTATCGGCACTACTTCCACGAATGGGCAATATTTACAAGACAAACTTTTGAGTAAATTGTAAAAAATTCTCTACAATCGGCGTTAAACTTTCTTGTTGCCAGATTACAGCAGTTTCGATTACGGGTACTTCTTCTAATATAGGACGATAAACTACACCAGACCTTTGAAGATTCTGGAGAGTAGATGGTATAATCGCCACACCCATTCCGGCTGATACTAGTCCAATAATTGTTTGCATTTGAACAGCCTCCTGAGTAATGTTAGGTTTGACTTTTTTCTGTTGAAAAAGAGCCATGATGCGATCGTAAAGTCCTGGTGCTAGATAGCGGGGAAACATAATTAATGGTTCACTGAGGAGCAAATGCACTCGAATGTGTTCTTTTTGAGTCAATGAATGAGTTGCAGGTAAAGCCACAACTAAGGTTTCGGAGTGAATACATTTATAAGAGAGTGTGTCATCTTCTAACGGTGGATGAGCAAAACCCACATGAATTCGGAAATCTTTTAGTGCTTGTTCCTGTTGACTTGTGGTTAACTCTAATAAAACTAATTCTACTTCCGAATATTGCTCACGAAATTCTCGCAAAATCAAGGGTAATAGATCGTAAATTACCAAACTTGTAAATCCTATTCTCAGTTGACCAGTTTGGCCTCTTCCAATCCTTTGAGTCAGTGCTACTGCTGTTTTTAGTTGCGCTAGTAATCTATAAGTTTCTTGTAAAAAAACCTTCCCAGCTTCTGTTAGCTGTACTTGTTGCTTAGTTTTGCGATGAAAAAGTTTTACTTCTAGTTCTGCTTCTAACTGCTGAATTTGTTGGCTTAGAGGCGGTTGAGCTATATGCAGTCTTTTGGCAGCTTTACTAAAATGTAGTTCCTCAGCTACAGCAATAAAATAACGCAGATGTCGTAGTTCCATATCTTTGATATTTTATAAGTCTCAATTTCTAATAAATATATATTGGACATCTCAAAAAAATCTACCTATGATACTCGTACAGAGGTTTGAGCAAGGTGCCAGCGATGAACGAAAACACAATGTCAGAGAACTTAAGAAGCAAAGTAGTAACACAGGGAGTGCAGCGCTCGCCAAATAGAGCAATGCTGCGAGCAGTCGGATTTCAAGACGAAGACTTCAGCAAACCCATCGTCGGAATATCCAACGCCTACAGCACCATCACTCCCTGCAACATGGGAATTAACAAACTCGCACACCGCGCCGAAGTCGGGATAAAACTTGCCGGAGCGATGCCGCAAATATTCGGCACAATTACCATCAGCGATGGTATCTCAATGGGAAC
>NZ_JACJRV010000091.1 GCF_014697475.1 Nostoc sp. FACHB-152 | reverse complement strand
ATTTAGAAGATGCTGCCCGTGCTATGTTGAGATATCTGGGAGAATTGAAGCGACCGTATTTAACTGATGTGGAAGAAAAGCTGCTAAGTGTGATTGAGCAAAAAGACGGGGTTACAGATTGATCCAAAGTGTAAAAAAACTCGACAATGGATGGATATTCATCTTATGATTGTGTAATCAGCTTGATGAAACTCGATTACCCCGCAAGGGGACTGAAACATTACTTCTGGATTAGAAGGAAGCTATTTTTTATCAGCGTTTCCAAACTCGATTACCCCGCAAGGGGACTGAAACAATCTAGCTGCAATGATAGCGACGGAGACTTTAATTAGTTTCCAAACTCGATTACCCCGCAAGGGGGCTAAAACTTGAGTTTGTGATCGCCAAGATTAGTGGTCAAAAATCGGCTTTGTCAAATTCTTCAAATCCACCAAGCGATCGCGCTACAGCATCAATCAGTCACCACTGCACAAATGACTACTAAAATATCGCACAGACCAACCCAAATGGTAGATTAGAAAACCTGTGTATGGTGTCTTGTTGATGAATTATTGGCTGATGAAATCAGAACCAGATGTTTACAGTATCTCTGACCTTCAAAGAGAAGGCGAAACGATCTGGGATAGTGTTCGCAATTACCAAGCTCGTAATTATCTGCGACAAATGCTGGTCGGAGATTTAGCTTTTTTCTATTATTCCAACACTACTTTTCCTGGGGTTGCTGGATTAATGCGCGTAGCCAAAACAGGTATTGCTGACCCAACACAATTTGAACCAGATAGCAAGTACTTTGATCCGAAATCAACGTCTGAATCACCGCGTTGGCAAACAGTTGTGGTAGAGTTTGTGGAAACGTTTGAGCAGCCCATCTTGTTGTCAACGCTCAAAGAGAAATTTAGCTCTGAAGAATTAACGGTAGTTAGAACAGGCAATCGGTTATCAGTTATGCCCGTGAGTGCAGTAGTGGCTCAGAAAATTTTGGCTATGTGTGACTTTTACAAGATTTTGGACAGGTTTTGAAGAAGAAATTGGACAAGTTGCTCCCTGAAATACTTATAACTTCGTTAAGGCATTAATAAGCGCGATCGCAACTTTGGAAAAAGAAAATGGACATAATAACCAAAATGGAAGAAGGATATGGACACAAATTCAAGCTAATAATACTCAAATGCCAACTTTTACCTAACTCCTGGGATTTTTTACGCTTGGGTGCGATCACTTGCCGTCCTTGGCATCGCTATGAGCAAAACCTTTATCTTGCATACAGGGAGATAGTTTGAGCAGTTTAGCTTTCTTTTATGTTATTTTTTGGACGTTTCTGGAAGGTAAAGTTGGACAACCTGTCCAAAATCTTCTTCAAGTCACACTATGAGAACAGGCTAAATGCGGCTATAGCCAAGGAAATACTCGACAAAGTTCAGTAATCGGCTTATCATGGCTGTATCAGCTTGATGATTGTCAAACCGAAGCGGGGTCAAAAACCCTGGGGGTTTGCCAAAAACGCCAGAACCTTGACAATATAATAACTACAGCGTTTCAATAAAGCGAAAAATTGCGAATTAGTCGCAATAACAACGGCTGAAATTGACCTTTTTTTGAGGTTCGTCAAAATGCCGCCCAGGAAGCTTGCCCTGTAATAGTTTCAGCACCGGGCTGTTTCCAAACTCAACTACCCCTCACGGGGACTGAAACGAGTAGTTAATCCTTCAACTAACAATACTGGAGATAAAGTTTCCAAACTCAACTACCCCTCACGGGGACTGAAACACTGAATAACGATAAGCGGCATTAATACAGCGACGATTAGTTTCCAAACTCAACTACCCCTCACGGGGACTGAAACCTTTGTTAGTTGTTTTTGCTAAAACTTGTTTTAATCGTTTCCAAACTCAACTACCCCTCACGGGGACTGAAACACTTTTGCAGTAGCCGTTAAACCTACTTTTGTTTCAGTTTCCAAACTCAACTACCCCTCACGGGGACTGAAACATTGAGAAGTTTGGAAAACTAAATTTTCTTTCTGTTGTTTCCAAACTCAACTACCCCTCACGGGGACTGAAACACGTAGCTGTAACTGTTAAAGTCAACGATGCCTTGTTTCCAAACTCAACTACCCCTCACGGGGACTGAAACAAGTACATGACTGCTTCAGGGATGGAACCGGATGCAAGTTTCCAAACTCAACTACCCCTCACGGGGACTGAAACCTATTGCAACGCAGTCATCAAGGGCCGGCACGACCTCCAAAGTTTCCAAACTCAACTACCCCTCACGGGGACTGAAACTACAGATGATTGGGGGCATAAGCTGGAACGAAGGAGTTTCCAAACTCAACTACCCCTCACGGGGACTGAAACATAAACCTTATATTTTTTTGTATCAATAGCTTCAAGTTTCCAAACTCAACTACCCCTCACGGGGACTGAAACAAAAGTTGTCTGTAGGTGAGACACTAAAATTGTGGTAGGTTTCCAAACTCAACTACCCCTCACGGGGACTGAAACTAAAAATCAAGAACCTAATGATGTTTCTACGCCTAAAGTTTCCAAACTCAACTACCCCTCACGGGGACTGAAACAACTTCTTCGGCATGGAAAACTCGTTGGAGTCCAGGAGTTTCCAAACTCAACTACCCCTCACGGGGACTGAAACATAATTACGATAAATGCGGTCAGTTGCCCAAGTCGGGTTTCCAAACTCAACTACCCCTCACGGGGACTGAAACATTATCTCATCAGAACAAGTGAAATTAATAGAATTATTCTCAAGTTTCCAAACTCAACTACCCCTCACGGGGACTGAAACCTTTGTATCGTTTTCAAGAATAATATGAGTCTTGGTAAGTTTCCAAACTCAACTACCCCTCACGGGGACTGAAACCCTGTTTTACTTGGTTTCGTTACTCTTGTTATCTGATTGTTTCCAAACTCAACTACCCCTCACGGGGACTGAAACAGAGATTATTATCAACAGGAGTTTAACAATGTATCCACTGTTTCCAAACTCAACTACCCCTCACGGGGACTGAAACACTGGTATCTTACGGGGTTAAATAATGTCAGGATGACCGAGCAGGAGTTTCCAAACTCAACTACCCCTCACGGGGACTGAAACTATACAAGTAATAATTAGAAGTCAATACTTCAAGGCGTTAGGTTTCCAAACTCAACTACCCCTCACGGGGACTGAAACATCAATCTAATATTGTTCACGTTCAATACACTTAGGTTTCCACAAACTCTTATCCCGTAAGGGGCTTAAATTATTTACTCTTGCGCTCACTATTAAATTTTTACTGATGACTGACAAAAAAGCAGAAGCTACTCGTTAGTATTTCTAGTAAGAGAATGAAGTCGTGGTGTTAAAGCCATAGAGGTGAAGCAATCATGTTCATGGTCAAGGTTTTGACTGCACTGATGTGGAATCTCCTCATCTTCGGTGGTTTACTATTGTTGCCAGCCGGGACGTTAAATTGGTGGCGTGCCTGGGTGTTTCTCGGTATGGTCGTTGTTGGGACTGTAGCGACGATGATTGGCGTGTTCCGAGAGGATGATGATTTATACCAGGAACGCCTCAAACCACCGATTCAAGAGTCACAACCCCTGGCTGACAAAATTCTCGCCAGCTTATTAATCGCGGCATTCCTGGGGATAATTGCGTTCATTCCCCTAGATGTGTTCCGATTTCACTTGCTGTCCCAACCAAGCGCGATCTCTTCGGCACTGGGATTGGTGGTGTATGTCATTGGTTGGTGGATTATTTCTTTGTCGTTTAAGGTAAATACCTTTGCGGCAACGGCGGTCAAACATCAAGCAGACCGACAACAAACAGTGATTGATACGGGAGTTTACAGCATTGTGCGGCATCCCATGTATGCAGGTGCAATTCTGGTAATGGTTGGTATGTCCCTGTGGTTAGAATCTGTAGCAGCAGCTTTACTGGCGATCGTTCCCACGATCATCTTGATTGTACGGATTCAATTTGAGGAGCAATTTTTGCGGCAAGAACTGAAGGGCTACGACACCTACACCCAAAAAGTTAGATATAAGTTGTTGCCATATCTCTGGTAAGTTGCCCTGTCTGAGAACTGCTTACCTTTATGCTCATAGTAGGGCAATAGATTAGTGATCGCAGTTTCACTAAATCGCGCAGTTCTTGCTTGTGATGCAAACCTGAGTTCATTGATTTTTGGAAACACCACCCTGAAGTAAAACAGGGCAACCCGAACCTTACCTTATTGGCGAAGTCTGCCAATTTCTACCCAATGCTCAATTATTCGGATAGTGAATATCAGCAGGTGCGGGAGGTGTGCGGTAAGCGAAGCCATGCCGTTAGGCTTATCGCATTACAAGGTTGTGGGAGAATGAGAACTTGGAAGATGCTGCCCTTGCTGTCTTAAAACATTGGGGGAGTTGAAAAGGCCGTATTTAACAACTGTGGAGGAAAAACTACTGAGTGTGATTGAGCAAGAATCTAGGATTACGGATTGACTTAAACTGTGAAAAAACTCGACAATATATAGATAGTTATTTTATGATTATGTAATCAGCTTGATGTTTGTCAAACCGAAGTGGGGTCAAAAACCCTGGGGGGTTTGCCAAAAAAGCCAGAACCTTGACAAGATAATAACTACAGCGTTTCAACAAATCGGGATATTGCGAATTAATCGCAGTAACAACGGCTGAAATTGACCTTTTTTTGAGGTTCGTCAAAATGCCGCCCAGGAAGCTTGCTCTGTAACAGTTTCAGCACCGAGCAGTTTCCACTAACCATTACCCCGCGAGGGGACTGAAACTTTACTTAGCTGGTTTAATGTCTGTTCTAACTTCGATGCGTTTCCACTAACCATTACCCCGCGAGGGGACTGAAACAACTTGATTAAAAACGATATTACACCTGTAATACAATGGGTTTCCACTAACCATTACCCCGCGAGGGGACTGAAACAGAGTAAATGGTTATTAATAACCAACAAAGACTGAATGTTTCCACTAACCATTACCCCGCGAGGGGACTGAAACTCCATTGGAGTGAGGATGAGAGATTGACAGCCATTAAGTTTCCACTAACCATTACCCCGCGAGGGGACTGAAACAGGCATCAATAGTTTGCAGATGTTTTGCAGGAATTTATAGAGTTTCCACTAACCATTACCCCGCGAGGGGACTGAAACTCTACAATTACTTCGACTTCGTTACCAGGGTTTTCGGTTTCCACTAACCATTACCCCGCGAGGGGACTGAAACTTAGTAGTTAAAAGGTTTAAAGGATTTGAAGGAAAAGTTTCCACTAACCATTACCCCGCGAGGGGACTGAAACGTGTAAGAAACGGGAAGAAAACCAATGCCACTACTTGGGGTTTCCACTAACCATTACCCCGCGAGGGGACTGAAACCTAGCACAACAGTTACGTCGCAAATTACAAGTGCTTTATGTTTCCACTAACCATTACCCCGCGAGGGGACTGAAACTTAGAAGATTGCAAGCCTTATGAAAATCAATGAATTGGTTTCCACTAACCATTACCCCGCGAGGGGACTGAAACACGCTAATGCGTGGATTAGATATCAAGCTTATCCGGGGTTTCCACTAACCATTACCCCGCGAGGGGACTGAAACATATTATAGTCTTCCATTAATAACTCGATGGATTCTCCGTTTCCACTAACCATTACCCCGCGAGGGGACTGAAACGTAATGCAGGGTAGACATGGCTCCAAAGCATAGGAAGTTTCCACTAACCATTACCCCGCGAGGGGACTGAAACGTAAAGGAGGGTTATTAAGGTCAAAAAGATTAGATATAAGTTTCCACTAACCATTACCCCGCGAGGGGACTGAAACGGGTAGTTAAACGATTTCCATTCTGGGTCTGAGTCCGTTTCCACTAACCATTACCCCGCGAGGGGACTGAAACACTGAGGTAGCTACTGGGCTAGCCTGAGGGCTACTAGGGTTTCCACTAACCATTACCCCGCGAGGGGACTGAAACACAATTTAAGCAAGGCAGGTAAAGCGGGAGGTAACGTTTCCACCAACCACTACCCCGCAAGGAAACTAATAATTGAAAGAGCCGATGCGATTGCACTCTGCCATAAGTCCCCAAATGGGGATTAACTTGAATCAAATTCTTAGCTTTCGTTACAGAGTGCTTGAACCACCTGTGAAAACTCCTGGGTCAGAAAGTCCGAACCGCTTGCACTATAAACTTGCTGCAACTGCTGGTAAAACCATAAAGTTCCTTCTTTGCCAGTTTTGAACTGTTGCCAAATGCCACTGCCATGTTGTCTGTAATCTGCCAGTAATGACCTTGCATTGTGCAGCTTATCTGCCAACGATACCCGCCGGACTGAAGCTGAAGCATGACGCAGATTGTCTAAATACCTTTGCTTGCGTTCTTGCCAAGGTGGTTTAGGGTATGTGTCGGATTCAGTACAAGCATCCACTATTGCAACAACTGTCTCACCAAAATGCTGGCGTATTTCCTCACGAGTGGATTTACCGCCTTGGTCTTCGACTGCATCGTGCAATAGACCAGCGATCGCTTCTTCTTCGGTTCCGCCAGCTTCTAGTATCAGTGCTGCCACACTCAGCAAGTGAGCGATGTAAGGAACGCCGCTAATCTTGCGTATTTGGTGAGCATGAAGACGAGTTGCATAGACTAATGCTTCTTCAAATTTTGAGGTTAACTGTAATGTATTCATAACAAAATCAATGTTGATGGTAAAGCTGAAATTCTTTGGCGACATCAGCGGCAATGCTTTGTCTGAGTTCGTAGGGAAAGAGAACTTCGCATTTCGGCCGCCATGCACGCAGACGCATGATCACGTTGTTGTCTCTGTATTTCTCGTCTTGATAACGAATAAATACTTGATAATAAGCATCTTGGGGTGAGCGATTGGCTAGAATCTTAAGCAAAGTCTGTTGTTGTGGCTGTTTGATTTTTTGCTTGATTATTTTTTGTGCTTGCTGGTAAGAAATTTCTTCAAAAGTTTCATGTCGTTCAGTACCTTTAACATAGCGATCCGCGAAATCTCGCTCAAACCGCATCAACATGAGTTGAGAAGGCAAATAAAAATCAAATCCCCAAGCTCTAGACATTTCTGAAGCAATATAATCTGGACTGGGTAAAGTATGCCTTTGATAGTGTTGGCGTAAATTTAAAGGCAACTCGGAGTTATCCCAACTCAAAGCAATTATCTTTTGAATCCGGTCAAGGCGAAAGTTATACCATTCGGTTTGCCTATCGGGGCTTTCACCGTAAGCACACAAATAAACTGCTCTTTGTACGTAATAAATACAGACTGGATAAACAATGCAATCAAGCTGATGCCCAACTTTGGCACTTGCGTAAGTTAATTTAATTGGTGGGACTGGAGTTTTTGCCCAAAGCTCTCTTAACTGGTACTGCCAATCTTCAACAGCGTCTAAGGTACTACGAGGTACAACATAGTCTACTTTCAGAAAAAAGCGTTGTACCCCGTTAATTTTTTGAAAGTGATTTTGAGCAAATCCCACCAAATCATCGTGAAGGAAATTTAATTCATAAACGCTCAGTTTGTTAGATTCGGCTTCATCTTTTGGTGTAACCGGACTTGTCGGGAACTCACTAACCCGGTAATATTTTTCGTTTTTATAAACCAACCAACCCAAGTCTGCTAGAACTTCTAAATCGCCTTGCAAGGAACGGCGAGTTATACCAAACAATCTTCGCTTGAATACTTTTTTAGAGTCTGTTATCCCAGTTTGAGCCATCAACGATTCTTGCCATAGGTGAGCAACAATGCCTGTTTTTTCGTTAAATAACCACTGCTCGGTTGTTTTAGCACAAGGACAATCAGGATCGTGCAAGCTTGGAATTTCTTCGCCTTTAGTATGAGTGGAACTAAACAATGCGTCCCGCCATTCGGCATAAGTAAATGAATCGTCTAAAGCTAAACGTTCTTGACGATCGCCATAGAGAGAGCGCAACCATACCCACAATCGAATCGTCCGCAACAGTTTTTGCTTCAGCGAACCGCGTGCTAACCATTGCAATAATTCAACTTGGGGAGCCTCTTGAAATACAAGTTCAGACACAGCCGAATCTCGATAAATAACTTTCTTTAAGATACAACCTTTTGGAAGACATCTTTTCCAACGGCGTGTATGATGTACCAAGCAAATTAAGGTAATGGTAATGTCTACTTACAAGGTTGAGATTAAAGACAACCTATTACGAGTTAGTTTTGGCGAACCTGCTCAAAATGACCAGATTGTACGTGATGCCGCAGCCCGGTTAGAGGAAATGGCAGCATCAGGTGAATTAGCCGGAGGCCCGTTGCTCAAAATTAACGGGCCGATTTCTATCCCTGTCGCATTTGTTTTAGCACACAAGCTGGCTCATATATACGGGGCAGTTGCTTTTTACGATCCTAAACTGGGTAAATATGTGATTTCTATCACACACAATCCTAGTTATAAACTAGGAGACTTAATTGATTGATATTTAATAGGTGAAGCAATTAGAGGAGTAAATTGGTTTGATCGTAAACCTGCAATAATCATGACTACTTATCATATAGAGTTACAGGGTGACATCCTTAAAGTAGGATTTGGCAATACGCAAGCTACAGGCGATCGCATCGTCTGTGATGTAGCAACAAAATTAGATGAAATGATTGCTACAGGAGAGATACCCGGAGGTTCCCTGATTAAAATCAATGGGCGGGTATCTGTATTAGTTAGTCAGGTCTTAGGAGATAAGTTAAGGAAAGTATATGATGCGATCGCCATCTTCGATCCGAAGATTGGAGATAAAGGGCTTGATAGATATGTAGTTACTATTAGCAGACATCCAGACTATCGAGTAGGGGATACCTTAGATGTAGTGCGAGACTCACAGCCGCAAGCCAACCTGAAAGTTGTATTGTGTGGCTTTGCGAATACGGGAAAGACTTGCTTTCGGGATGGATTAAAACAAGCACTATTTCAGATTCCCAATGCACCAGAATCATACTTTATTTCTGGGTGTCCCGATGGCGATGGTTCTTGGTACAGCGAAACTGCCAAGCGCGATCCTGACTTAGCCGCCCATTTGAAAGCTCAATACAAAGCAGGATTTACTAAAGATTTCGCCAAACTGAAGGCGCAGGAAGTCAGAAGTATCAATACTCCGATATTCGTCTTTGATGTTGGGGGAAAAATATCAGACGAGAACCGCTTGATTATGAAAGAAGCTACCCATGCAGCGATTTTAGTCAAAGATGAGACGGAGATTGAGCTTTGGAAAGTGTTGTGTGATGAGTTGAAGTTGGAAGTAATTGCGATCGTTTTTAGCGACCTTGACGGAAAAAATGATGTTGTTGAATCCGAATCACCGATTTTGCACGGTAGGGTTCATAGATTAAAACGAGGTGAGAATGTAACGCAGCGTCCAATGGTGCAGGCTTTAGCGCGGTTGTTAGTGAGGTTGAGTGGGGGTGAAACACATAGATGACTTAAGTTCACTAAATTCTATATGTAGATTTACAAAAGGATAAATTATGTATTTAGTACTGATTGAAACATCTGGAAATCAAAACTACATTTTTTCTACTAATAAGCTGAAAGAAAATATTGGTGCTTCTGAATTAACCTATCGTGCTGGTACAAAATGGGTTTTAGAAGCAGTCGAAAAAGTGAGTAAAACTCATCCGTGTTTAAGTCTGTTTAAAAATGGGCAACAACTGAGGGATAATCTTTTAAATGAAACATTAAATCCAGCTATTGCTCCAAATAATAATGTTGGAGTTGAGGTAATTGTATCTACTTCAGGAAAAGCACTGTTACTAGTAAAAGAAGAAAAAATTGCTAAAGAAATTATACAGTATGTCACTCTTAAAGCTCTGAAGGAAGCACCAGGATTAGATATTTGTGGTGTAATTCATAAATTTGAATGGGATAATCATAATTTAGGAGAAATTAATAGAAAAATACATCGAGAATTTGCGAATATTCGTTCTCAAAAACCTGCTAATGATTTAAGGTTTTTGCGTTTACCAATGATAGATGAATGTTCTACAAGTGGTTTACCTGCTTCTCTAATAGATAACTCTGAAATAAACTATAGCTCTGTAGTTAGTTGTAGTAAAAGAAATTATAGTGAGCAAGGTTTAGAAAGAATTAGAGAATTAATAAAACAGGAAAAACCCAATCTTAATTTTCCTAAAAGCATTAGAGAACTGATTAACTATTTTGAAAGTGAAAGTAGTGAAAGAGAATGGTTATCTGTAATTCATGCAGATGGTAATGGTTTAGGAGAAATTTTTCTCAAGTTTGAAGAGTATATTAAGAATGACAATAAAACTTGTGCAGAAGCAAATAGAAGTTATGTAGAGAAATTAAGGCATTTTTCTATTAATTTAGATATCTGTACAGAAAAAGCTTTTGATACTGCTATTGATGCTTTTGAATTTTCTAATCAAAAACTAGTTACAGTCATACCATTAGTTTTAGGAGGAGATGATTTAACTGTAGTTTGTGACGGCAAAAATGCTATTAAATTTACTAAAATTTTTCTCAATAGTTTTGAACAAGAAACAGCAGAAAATCAAATAATCTCAGAAATTGCAGCAAAAGCATTAAAAGTTTCTCGTCTTTCTGCCTGTGCTGGAATAGCTATTATTAAACCAAAGTTTCCTTTTTCATCTGCTTATCAATTAGCAGAAAAACTCATGCAATCTGCTAAAGAAGTCAAGAAAAAAGTAACTCATCCAGAAACAAATCAACCCTATCCTTGTTCGGCTTTTGATTTTCATATACTTTATGATTCTAGCAATGTTGATTTTAAAAGTATTCGGAGCAAGCTAGAAACCAAATCAGGAAATATAGTAACTCAAAAGTTACATAACCGTCCTTATGTAGTAACTGATGACAAAGAAATTCAAGAAACAAAAGGTTTAGAATGGGCTAAATTTCATCAATTTTCTAAATTAGAAGCTAAAATAAAAGCCCTTAAAGCTAAAGATGAGAATGATGAGAACAAGCGATTATTACCTAATAGTCAAATTCACGAGATGAAAGCAGGATTATTTTTAGGCAAAAGTGTGGCTGATGCGAGGTATTTATTGATTCGCAATCGCTATCACTATCAAGGGATTACTACTTTAGCAGGTAGTGAAGATTCTTTATTTCAAGAAGAACCCCATTCTAAAATTGATGTCACTGGCTTATTAGATGCGATAGATGCAGCTGAATTTGTAAATTTAGAGGATAAAAATAATGAGCAAAAAGCCTAAACAAAAACAACCTGAGAAAAACCAACCTCAAGCATCAATCAATACTATAGCTAACAACTTGAATAGTAAATCTACAAAAATAGATAAATGGACTATCCAAATTAAACTTATCAGTGATTGGCATATTGGTTGTGGTGCAGGTATACCTGGAGATATTGATAGTTTAGTACAAAAAGATAAAGATGGAATACCTTATATACCCGCTAAGACTATTACAGGTATTTGGCGAGATGCTTGTGAATTATTAGCTTTTGGTTTGGATGATGGTAAAGAAAATGGTGCTTGGCAACAGTGGGTAGATTATCTTTTCGGAGAACAACCAGCTTTAGCAAGAGAAAGAGAAGTAATAGATACATCTCCTATTCCTGCGGCTTTATCAATACGTCCAGCATATTTCTCTCAACATTTACGGGCAATTCTCAATAGCAAACATAATGTCAAGAATGCTCTAACTTTTGTAAAGCCAGGAATTAGTATAGATTTTGAATCTGGCTGTGCTAAAGAGGAATTTCTCAGATTTGAGGAAGTAGTCAGAAGTGGGGCTGTACTAGAAGCAGAATGTGAACTAACTTTACCAGTAAATAAAACTCAAAAAGAGGCTGCTTATGCTTTATTAATTGCTGGAACTAAATTTGTTGAACGTCTTGGAGGTAAACGTCGTAGAGGCTCTGGAAAGTGTGAATTAGTAATTAATAATCAAGATATAAAATCCTGGATTGATTGGATTTCAAAAAATCCTCAACCACCATCAATTCCTGATTTATCAGAAAAAGAAGATACTAAAAATACAAAATATGTTACCAGAACTGAAAATCAAGAATGGATAGAAGTAAGTTTAGGAATTACTACCAAATCTCCTTTGATTATTTCTAAACGGACTGTTGGTAACCTGGTTGAGACACTTGATTATATTCCTGGAACTCATTTACTAAAGTTAATTATCAAAAAATTAAGTGGTCTAGGTGTAGATTTAGGGAGTGCGATTGCCAATAGCGATATCATCATTACTAACGCTACATTAGAAGTAAATAAAAAGCAAGGTAGACCTATACCTTTAGCACTATTTTATGAAAAATTAGGAGGTGGATTAGAGAAAGGAGGCAAGGTTTATAATCGCTTTTTAGAATCAGAACCAGATGGTCAATTAAAAGGTTATAAAACAGGGTATATAGACTTTACAGACGGAACAGCTTTACCTCAGTATGAAACAATAAAAAAGAGTGTAGGTACTCATAACACTATTGAAGATAAAGTTCAACGTCCTACAAGTGATTTAGGAGGTATTTATAGTTATGAAGCTATTCAAGCAGGAACTAAATTACAAGCTAAATTAAAACTTCGACAATCCATAGTAGATATCTTAGACAAAAATAGCAAAGATTGGCGCGAATCCTTAAAGGGAAACTATCGTATTGGACAATCGAAAAAAGATGATTATGGTGACATAACTTTAGAAGTTTTAAATAATCCAGAATCTAAATCTCAAAAGCCTAAAATTAGCCATAATGAATTAACTGTTTGGTTGCTTTCTGAGGTATTACTCAGAGATGAAAGATTACGACCGACAACTGATATTAAATACTTTAAAGTAGAGCTAGAAAAACATTTGAAGGTGAAACTTAAAATTAAAGCAGGTGCAGATACCAGGCTTACATTCATAGCAAGAACACATCGAATAGATTCTTGGCAAGTACGATGGGGATTACCTCGCCCTTCATTAGTGGGATTAGCAGCAGGAACTTGTATTGTTTTTGAAGTTAAAGAAGGAGCAATTAAACAGGAAATATTAACAGAAATTGAATCAAGGGGTATTGGTGAACGTCGAGCCGAAGGGTATGGTCAGATTTGTTTCAATGACCCAATTTTAATAAAGCCCATGTCAACAGTAAAACAAAATGCAAAAGAGAATCAACAAGAAATTACCTCCAACGATTTTACCGGTTACCTTGAAGATAACCAAGATACAATTGATTATGCTCGTATCCTTGAAAAAGCGGCATGGAGAGACATTATTCATCGAGCATCTTTACTTTTGGCTTCTGACTGTACTTCTCGCGCTCAAATTTTAGATATAAAAATCGAGGACAAAGAAAGTAAACCGCCTATGAGCCAATTAGGAAGTTTACGTTCAGTTTTAACACGCTTGAAATCACCAGGGGATGAAGGGATGGAAAAATGGATTCAACATTTACAAGAAACTAAAAATCGTACTGATAAATGGCCAAAGGGGAGTTTAGATAAACTTCATCAACTAATTACCAGTCCCCCAGAAATATGGGAACATTTATCATCTGCTTTAAGCAAATTAGGACATAAACAAGGATTTGCTGAATTTACGTTGACTGTAGCAGGAGAGGAAAGACTAAAAAGAGAATTGTGGTCAGAAGCAGTACAAATTCTTATAGATGCTTGCATCCGCGCTCATAAACGTGAGCTTGAGAATCAGCAGAAGCATACTCAAAAGTAAGGATAAAAATGAGATGGCGCGTAAAATAGTTTCTCGGATTAAAGTTAGTGGTAAGTTAATTGCCCAAAGTCCTATTCATGTAGGCGGTCATGGAGGAAATCCTCAAATAGATTTAGCTTTAGCTGTCAATGGTGAAGGTCAATATTATATTCCAGGAACAAGTTTAGCGGGAGCTTTCAGTAGTTGGATAGAAAAAGAACGACAAGCAAATAGTGTTTGGGGTTATCAGCACCCAAAAGACGCTGGTGGTCACGCTAGTTTTATTATTGTGGAAGATGCACAAATTCAGGGTGTAAATGTAAATGCTGAAATTAGAGATGGTGTAGGTATTCATAGAAAATGGGCTACAGCCGCAGAAAAAGTTAAATATGATCGGGCGATATTACCTAGAGGTTGTGAAATCCCATTAAATATGACGCTAGATATACCTTTAGAATCAGCAGAAAAAGCAACAGATTATAAAAATACTTTTTCCTCTTTGATTACATCTTTAGAGAATGGAGAAATTCGATTAGGTGCAGCAAAAACAAGAGGATTGGGAAAAGTAAAGTTATTTAATTTCAATGTTCGTCAAGTTGACCTTAATAAACGAGATGGTATATTAAAAGCTTTGCAAGATAAGTATGAAATTGTTACTAAAGAATTTTTAGAAAGTTATAGTATTACTGCTCAAAGCCAAAAACAGAAGTTGACGTTTGAAATTCACTGGCAACCACAAAGCCCTTTAATGGTAAAAGCTGAAGGAAGTGGTATTGCTGTAGATATTCTTCCTTTAGTTAGTGCTATTGAAAATAGCCTTACTTTTGTTTTACCAGGTAGTTCAATTAAAGGTGCTTTACGTTTTCAAGCTGAACGCATTATTAGAACTGTTTGTCCTGTAACAGCAAAAGAATCTGCTGATTTTATGGAACAAATTGAACTTCCATTAGTTGATGACTTATTTGGAATACGAGCAAAAGCCAATAAAGAAACTAAAAAAGGTATTGGTTCACTATTTATTGATGATTGTTATGCAGAAAAAGTTATTTCACCTTCTGCTTGGGGAGATATACAAGCTGCTACTGACGAAAAAAATCTGAGATTAGCATTAAATAATGCTAATCTCCAAAATGTTCAACAAGCTTTTCATGTAGCAGTGGATAGATGGACTGGAGGTGCTGCTGATGGTATGTTGTACAGCAATTTAGACTTGATGAACATAAACTGGAAGCCCATATCTTTGACTTTAGATATTACTCGTCTTTCTGAAAATAACTTCTCTGCTATCTCTCTATTTTTATTATGCTTGCGTGATTTAGTAGATGGTCGTATTCCTTTAGGATATGGAACGAATAGAGGTATGGGTTCAATCAAAGTTCACACAATTAAGATCAATGGTAATAATCTTCCAGATAATTTAAATAAATTCGCCAATGTAATTTTACTAAATGGAAGTTTAACAGATTTAGATTATAAACTTTTAAAAAATTTAGATGATGCTTGGAAAAACTGGGTCAATGAACAGAAAAAGGCGGTTACTGAATGACAAATTTATATGGAAGAACCTCACAAAATAATATTAGTCTCAAATTAGCTTTGGAAAACTGTGCTTCTGCACTTTCTGAAGGAATAGCGATTATTTACTCTCCCATTTGCTGCCAATTTGCTAGAGTTGAGCCAAATGGAGATTTAAAAGATGTATATAATCGAATTTTACCTCTTGATAAAGTTTTTGAATTGAGAGCATTTAATCAAAACGTTGAACTACGTTGGTTAAATCAATTGAATGGTGAAGGTAAAGTCGTTTTAATTTCAGAGCAAATTATTTCTGGTTATTTAGATAATAATATTCCTACGATACCTGCATTAGATATAATTCCACAACAATATATTCTATGGGGTAAAGGAATTAAAACTGCATCACCTTCAGGATGGGGAAAACTTGCTACTGCTCGTATTGGTTCTATAAATGTTCCAGTGGCAGGATTAACGACTGATAAGCGAGTTTATTTGAATGCTATTGAATATCTCAAAGAAACTGATGACAATGGCAATGTTTCAGTAGTGGAAGAAAGATTAATAGGATTAGAGGTTAAATAATGTTATCAGGAAAATTAAGTGTTTCTAAAAATGGAAAAATTCAATTGCAATTTACTAATACTAAGGGTTCATTTAGTAGTTGTATAATTCCAGACTCGTCATTATCAGCAGATTTGTTAGAGATTAAAAAAACAGCGACCGCACGACTCAATGGCTTAGAAGTTGAATTAGAAGAAGTAGGTGGACAGCCAAAACATATCCGCGAAAAAGGAAAGCCTTTTGTATTCAATCAACCTATTACTCCTACACCTAAAAAAGAAGTAACAACACCACCGCAACCAGTTCGTTTATCTTATAGTTCACCTAGAAACAATACACCACCAGGAGACTTTCACAACCCATATAACTTTGTTCCAGCACCTCCACGTAATATAGATGGGAAATTAGGCGATCACACTCCTCGCGGACATGGTTCTTATCTAGATAATCATTGGAGTGGTAGAATTTCAGTCACTTTAACCACCATTACACCTTTACTTATCCCTGATGCAGCCAAAGCAGAAGGAACAAATCACAAAATTTATCCACTTCGATTAGATGTAGATGGTAAACCATACTTACCCGCAACTTCAATAAAGGGAATGTTACTATCAGCTTATGAAGCAGTAACTAATTCTCGACTATCAATATTTGCAAAACATGATCAACGTTTGTTTTATCGTATGAGCGCAGGAGATGGATTAAGTTTAGTACCTGCAAGAATTGAAGATAATCAAATACGATTACTATTTGGTACAACTACAGATATTCCACAATGGAATAGTAATAAGCAGCGATGGCAAATACCTAACAATGAGCCAATGTATGCCGCTTGGCTACCAAGATATAGACCTAACAGCCGTCATAATCTTCAGTATTCTGGTATGAAACACGGTGATCATGTCAAAGTATGGCTTGAGTTATATCAAAAACAAACTAGAGATGGGCGGGTTATTTTCCAGTATTGGCTTGTGCGTGAAATTGTACCTTTTGAACAAAATCTTGGTATTCAACCAGCAGAGGGTAACAGATATGGTTCTCATTCACCTGTTGGTAAACCAATGATTAGAACCGATGGGTATGTTTGTATCACAAACAGAAATATTGAAAATAAACATGATGAGAGAGTCTTCTTTTCTTATAAAAATCCAATACAAAATCAAGAATTATTTTGTCATTTAAGTGTAGATTGGGAATATTTAATCAAAAACTACCAAGAAATTCATAAAGACGTAGATAGAGATGGAGGCTTAGATTGGTCGCGTCACGTTACAGGTGGAGAAAGAGAGCAAAGGTTGGCAAATGAGGCTTTATGTTATGCCTATTTAGAAAAGGATAAAGAAGGTCATCTTGAAATTAAACAGTTATATCCTGTTATGATTTCAAGAGCAATATTCGATTTATCTCCAGAAACTCTTTTATCTCCTAAATTGAATGAACAGGAAAAAGATATCAGAAAGCTAAAGCCAGCAGTTAGACGAGAAGATTTATCTCCGGCAGATAGAGTATTTGGTTGGGTAAATAAAGAAGGAAACGGTTCTTACAAAGGTCAACTTAGAATTAGTTCAGTTAAATGTGAATCAGATAATTCTATCAAAAAATTCGATGAAGAGCCATTTAAAGACGGTCTACCTTTAGCAATTTTAGGAGAACCAAAACCTCAACAGACGCGCTTTTATGTTGCAGAAAATCCACATGGAGAACCTTTAAAAACAGAAAATAAAAAGTCAGAAGGTTATCAAAAAAATAAAGAACAAGGTTTGCGCGGTAGAAAAGTTTATCCTCATCATGACCAATTACCAGAAGAATATTGGTTAACTGATTCTGGAGAAATTGGGATAAATGGAAGATATCGTGAATATCTACGACCTGATAAAAAACAGGATAACCAAAATCGAACTATTAAAGCTTGGGTTGAACCAAACACTGAATTTAGCTTTGATATTGATGTTATTAATTTATCAAATGTTGAACTGGGCGCACTTCTTTGGTTACTCTCACTTGAGAGAGATAATTATCACCGTTTAGGTGGAGGAAAACCACTAGGTTTTGGAAGTGTTCAATTGAAGATCAAAGATACAGATTTAAGAACTGGTCAGAAATGGAATGAGTTTTATAGTTTCCTAACACCTGTTGATAAACCAGAACAAATAGCAGCAATTAAAAGTATACATGATTTCAAAGAAGCTGTAAAAGAGGCTTATGGCAATTCTTTTGAGCAAGTTTCTTTCATTGCTGCTTTTTTACAAGCTGCACAAGGTTTTACTCAACCTATTCATTATCCAAGAATTACACCAGAGCCAAAACCTGAAGGTGAATCATTTAAGTGGTTTGTAGAAAATGAGAACGGTAGAAAAGATAGAAACCCTCTCAGGCTTGCTCTTCCTAGCCTTACTGAAAATCAAGGTCTATATTTAGACCCCACAAAACCAAAATAAACAACAGTTAATCAAGTTAAAAAAATAGTTTATACACACAGATTATTTTAGGAGTAACTATGGCTAAGATATTAATTTCCCCTCTTGGTGCTGGTAAAGGATTCAAAGGTGCTGATGGAACTGATAAATTTCTGCGAGAATATAATAACGCTGATTACAAAATAGATAATACACTATATCCAAAAAGCCGATTTGTAGCCTCTGTACTTTACGAACATTTTAAATTAGATGGAATCATATTTATTGGTACTGTTAAATCAATGTGGGAAGAAGTTTATCGCTTCTTCTGTGAAAAAAATCATATAGATATGGATGAAGATTATTGGTTTAACTTAGCTCAACAGATTGACAAAGTAAATTACAATAGTTCTTTAGATTCACTAGATTTATCTAAAGTGAGAAATGTTTTGGGTAAACGTTCCCAATGTATATTAACTAAATATGGGCTAGATGAACTAGAATTATGGGATAATTTTGATAAAATTATCAATGTAATTGACTCTCTTGAATATCAAGATGAACTATATCTTGATATCACTCATTCTTTTCGTTCATTATCATTGTTCCAATTCTTGACTATCACATTTATTAATGATTTATTATCTGAGAAAAAAATTAAAATATCAGGTGTTTACTATGGAATGTTAGATATAAGTAAAGAAATAGGCTACACACCTATAGTTGACCTTAAATCATTATTTGAAATGACTTCATGGATTAAGGGTGCATATAGCTTACAAAATTATGGGAATGGAGAATTAATAGCTGAATTATTGAAAACACAGGGAGAAAAAGAATTAGCCAGTCGAATAGAAAAACTATCTCAAGCTATCAATATAAACTATGTTAATAGTATTAAACAACGTAGTTCTGATCTCAAAGCATCTTTGAACAAACCTACTAATAACAGACCGTTTAATTATATAAAATCTATTCTAGACGATTTTGTTAAAAAATTTACTAGAAGTTCTACTAGCGAATCTGATTTTCAATTAGAACTAGCTGGATGGTACTTTGACAACGAACGCTATGCTACTGGTTATATTACCCTTGCAGAAGCAATTATTACTTATGTTTGTGAAATTAATGGTAAGGATATTAGAGAAAAAGATCAGCGTGATGCTATGAAGAAATTTCTCTCTAGACAGAATGCCCATTCTGAACTAGCCAAAATTTATAATAAAGTAGATAAAATTCGTAACAGTGTTGCTCATGCTTTATTAGAAGTAGGTAGAAAAACGGAAAGCTATTCAGATGCAATCTCAAATGCAAAAGAGTATCAGAAAGAAATTAAGAAAATATTTCTCACAAAAACTTTAGGTAATTGAAAATTATCAACACTGAGTTCACCTTTTTAGAACACTAGCTAGGATAAGCTAAACAGCGATCACACCTTCTTATACCCCTATCTAAACCATTACTCATCTGTCCCCTGACCCATTCCCTGATTGCTTGTCGGAAAACCTGTCTTCCTGCCATGCGGTATCTTTTAATTAGTGGTGGAATTTCTTGAATATTCAAACTAGGAAACACTAAACTTGTTTCTGTTTGAATATACTCCTCACCTTGCAATTGGTAAATCTTGATGGCTCCAGAGTCGTAAGACCAAATCTCAGGTACACCTAACCGTGCGTAAATGGGAAAGCGATCTAAAGACTTACTGCTAACATCAATTTCTAAAGCTAAATCGGGGGGTGGGTCTTGATTTAAATCAAACTTGAGCTTGCCGCGAATTAAGGGTTCATTTTGAAAATAAAAGCAATTATCAAATTCTACCCCAGCTTTTTTTAGTTCTCTTTTCCAGGTAGTTGAACCGTAACATTCATAATCTAACTCTAAAACTTCAGCCGTATCTTTGATGATGTCACCAATAATTTCTTTGTAATATTCATGTTCTGGTAATGGGGTCATAATCTCTAAAGTGCCATCATCGTAAGCAATCTTAGCTGCTCGGCTTTCACCTAAATCTATTAATAAATTCTCAAATTGTTGCCAACTGATATTATGGAGAACTACCCGGTCAGCGCGACGTTCTGTTAACAGCATAATTCCTCGCAGTATCAGTGAGTCATCATCAATAGTCAGTAATTATTGAGAAATCAAGTAGATTTTCAAAACCTGACTTCTATCACAATTCATCCTAATTTATTCTATCAATGATGATTGATGAATACTTTCAAACCCTAACAACCTTCTCCCCACGTAACTTTCAACGAGAAGCGATCGCTAAACTCCTCAACCGTAAAGACATCCTTCTACGCGCACCCACGGGGTCAGGGAAAACCGAAACAGCGATCGCACCTTTTCTGTTCGCCAAACACCTCAACCTCGACTTCCCTAATAAACTTATCTACGTTGTCCCCCTACGAACGCTGGCCAACAGTCTGCGCCAACGTGCTGAAAATTTAGTTGCAAACTGGGAAGCTGCTTATCCATCATCTCGTTCCCCTGTAGTAACTCTGCAAACAGGAGAAAACCCAGAAGACCCACGTTTTGAAGGTGATATTGTATTTTGCACGATTGACCAGATGTTGAGCAGCTTCCTCAATATCCCCTACTCAGTTGGTCGTGGTTCTGCCAACGTGAACTCAGGAGCAATTTTCGCTTCCTACTTAGTATTTGATGAATTACACCTGCTCGATCCAGACCGTTCTTTCGCTACAGTTCTGAAAGTTTTGCAACAGGTCAAAGGTATCGCACCATTTTTACTGATGACGGCCACGCTCACAAATGAACTTGCCACCCAAATCAAAGACTTAATTGACTAGTCATGGAAATTATTCAAATTGAAGATGCAGATTTACAAGTGATAGAAGGAGATCGCTGCCGTACCTTCCAAGCTGTATTTCGTCCGCTTAATGCTTCGGTTATCCTAGACGATATTCGAGCTTATGAGCGTAAACGAGTGATAGTCATCTGTAACACCGTTTCTCAGGCTCAGGGATTATTCAGGGATTTAGAAGAACTAAACCACAGCGAGAGATTACAAATTACACTGCTGCATTCTAGATTCCTGCCAGAACACCGCGCCCAGAAAGAAACCGACCTCAAAACTATATTTGCTCAAAACTGGCAAGATGATGGCAATTGCTATGTTTTGATTTCTACGCAAGTAATTGAAGCGGGAATCAATATTACCTGCCAAGTCATGCACACTCAACTTTGCCCAATGAACTCGCTTTTACAACGGGCAGGACGTTGCGCTCGATTTGAGGGTGAGCGAGGTGAAGTTTATATTTATCCTATAGTAGAAGTCAACACCACTTCAACTGCCATAGCGATCGCAGATTTAGAAGAAGATGAACCTGACCCCAAAAAGCCAAGTTTTCTGCCTTATCCTAAAGAAACGTGCGAACTGACATGGCAAGTTTTAGAAGCACACACCCACTCAGCACAAGTCAACGAAAATGTAGGATTTCGGACTGAAGAAAATTGGATTAATCAGGTTCACACCGCAGAAGACTTATTACAACAACAGCGTAGACAAAATAACCAAATGCAGTTTGAACAACATTTTGAAGCTGCATATTTTCGAGGATGCCAATCTGCTGCCAGCGAGTTAATCCGCTCCATAGACAACCGCAGCTTGTTTGTCTGGGAACAAACGCCAATGATTGACATAGAAGAAGAAACCATCGATCCCCGAAAACTACTGGCTTTTTCAGTGCCAATCTCTACTCTTTGTAAAGCCTGGAGAGAATTTCAAAATGCAGGTTTTGGAGCAGATTGGCTCTTCCAACGAATTGAGCTTCCAAAGAAAAAATCTGAAACCTACAGCCAACCTGTTTGTACTCCTATTACTTCCCGTGCAGCATTGGTTAGCAGTATTCAGATTTTGGTTAATCCCCTCTATCTCTACTATGACAAACACATAGGTTTACTGATTGGTATTAATGAGTTTGGTAATGGTTTTGCATCACCGCCAAAACCACAACGCTTCATCAAAAATGAGTACCGCTACCACATGGATACATATATTGGTCACTTGGGCTGTATGTGGACTTGTTGGCGCAACTCCTTTGAAACTACTCGTCTGAAAAATGGTGAACCTGTGGATACGGTTTATGGCAGTGTCCGAGATGAACTTTTAAAAGCAGGTGGACAATTAATCAAAAGCAAAATCTTTCCTCACATCCAACAGCAACAAGCAGAAGCATTGTTTGAACTGCTAGTATTGTTAGCTATTTTCACCCACGACTTGGGTAAACTCCAAGCTAAATGGCAAGAAGTAATGCAGGGATGGCAGGCGATCGCACACTCTTCATTCCAAGCCAAAAACCCCAAAACGCATTTACTGGCACACACTGACTACAATCCCGAATCTGGGGAGCAAAAAGCTGCTCTGAAGGATTACGAGAAAAAACATCAGCGTCCCAACCATGCCGTCGAAAGTGCATACTTGGCTCAAGATATTTTGAATCAGTGCTTAGTGCCTTTACTACAGAATGATTTCTCTGCTGATAAAGAACAGATTCATGACATAAGGCACACAGTCATAATAGCAGCAGGTCGCCATCACTCTGCTTGGGCTGGGGGATGGGAACAATCAGACTTAACTCGGATTAAAACTATACAGCTACACCCGCAAGCACAACAGGCGATCACTCAAAGTTGGAAAACAATGCTGCGGTATTTGCCCCCTATTTTATGCTTGCCACCAGCCAATCTCAGCAAAAATGTTTATCCAATCAAACAAAAATTCGAGTTGAATCGATTTAGTCATGACCAAATTGAATATTTGCAACTTTATCTACTGGTGGTCAGAGCTTTAAGATTGTGCGATCAGCGTTCAGTACAACTGCATAATATCTAGCTTTGAAGCTGTTGGAATAGGGGTCTTCCAACGGGGTATAGAATCATATTCAGTTCACCACTCTCATCGGTCACACGTCCAGATGATAGAGCATCTATTTGTTACCAAAAAATACGGAAATTATGCTGATACACTGCTTTTACTGGGTTTGGTGCAACTTGTCGAGTATGCCCTAAGACAAACAAATCAAAAAAGCGATGTTGAGCTTTTTGATGAAGGTACACGCTACCGCATCCAATTAAAACAGGCGGTAAATTTAGAGGAGATCGCCAAGCTCAATTACACGAATCCTTTTCCACCAGTTAAAGGTCAAAAAACGGACACCAGCAAAATTCCTCAAGAAACAGACTTTTTTGACACAGTAAGGGAGAGCGAAAAACGGAAACTATATAAAGACTACGTATTTCAGCAACGAGGTAAACCGCAATGGAATGAAGAAGCACCAAAACCACCTCATGCCAGTACCCAAAATGGAGTGATCCTGACTTCTATGCGCCACGATCGCAATCATAACGAACTGTGGCTAGGGGGATATCAACTTAAAGACAACTATGGTGCTTTACTAGTTGCACTATTCCAAGCATTTAGTGAAGAGACTAATTCTGAATTAAACACAGAACCTAACCGTTGTCAGGAACTATTTGCTCAAGCAACTACCTGTAAATTGCCAGAGGTAGCCAGTGCAGTCAAAATTTATCAGCCTACATCGGTTCAAGGAGTTAACCGAGTTAAGGCAGATAGTAATAAAGTAGACTCTCAAAAAGCAGATTGGTTAAGTTTATGGCTGATTGCTGGAGGTTTATTTAGCTTTGGTGTCACTGAACGGATAAAAATTGCTGATCGTGTTTTTGATTGGCGAGTAGTTGTACTAGAACCTCAAGATATCCAATTGAGTAAATATCGAGAAGTGCTAGATCGACTGCGTAAGTATAATCCACCTTCTGGTGGGCATGGGATCGCTAGATTCGATGCAGAGTTAGTTTTGCGATTTTGCCAAGAACTCCTGAATAACCATGCTTCTCAAGCGGATACCCAAGTTGATGAATTTGATATTTGGGAACCAATTAACCATTTTGTCAAGAGCTTTGTTGGAACTCACTTTGGTTCTAAAGGTCAAGTTTACGGGGTTAAAGAAGTCTTCAGCTTGGGGCTTCCTGCTTGGATTCGTCCAGAAAATTCTCAAGAATTGACCCACTACCAAAGTGTTTTACAAGAGCATCTGTGGGTAATTAGCACTTTGTCAGCAGAGGATGGTCATAGCGAACTATTAACTGCTTATCGAGACTTTATTACTGGCACAAGTTTGCGTCAATTTTTCCCTTTTCAAATTAGTTATGCAGATTATGTTATTAAACGGCTGGCAGATCCGAAAGCTAGACCGCCGCGTTTATTTTCCGTTACAGGGTTAAACACAATGACCAAAAAGGATACAGACTTTATCAAAATTACCCAAGACCCCAGTTTCTTACGCATAGCTAAAGCCATTAACCAAGCAACTGTATATGCAGGAAAAGTACAAACAAAAGGAGGACTTAAAGAACTGGAATGGCAGAGAACTTACGGGTTAGCACAACGTTTAAGTAGCCAATCTGGGTCAAAAAACGATTTCTTAAAGGAAATTACTGACTTTTTAGCAAAATACGAAGCTGAAAATTTACGCCTGTCTGAGCAATTGCAAGGAAAAGGTGAATCTCTTAAACGAGTTTGGACAACTAAAGAAGATTTAGATCGCTTGGTGGAATTAGTTACAGAAAATGACACTGTACTAGTTGCTAACCTCTTAATTGCTTATGGCTATGCTCGTTGGACTAAACCCAAGAATGATGATTTAGAAACTGACCCTGAACAAGATATTAACGATTTAGACGACACTGCAATTTCGGGAGAATCAAACGATGACTAAGACAAAATTTACAGCTTACTCAATCTCTATTAGTGGTTCCTTGTCCTGGCAACTTCATGCTTTGAATAATGAAGGGAACGAAGGGAATCAAAGCCTAACTCGTCGTTATTACATTATTCAAAAAGGGATGAATGAACCAGATTCTGTCAATGGCGTTTCTGGGGATATGCTCAAGCACATTCAAGCAGAACACCTACACCGTGTGGCAATTCACTTGCGGGGGGACAAAATGGTCTAGAATGCTTATCTTACAAAGAGTGTAGCAATTTGTGGTAAAAGAAAAAGAGCATTTATTCGCAATAAGCTCTATTTAA
>NZ_JACJRV010000090.1 GCF_014697475.1 Nostoc sp. FACHB-152 | reverse complement strand
ATTTGCATAACTTAAGCAAAAAATAGCAAAGACAGAAGTAGCCAGCCCTCGGTACACTCAATGTCAACCAGTGAGGAAGTTATTATGAGATACAAACTCTTGGGCAAAAGCGGGTTAAGAGTCTCTGAACTTTGCTTGGGAACGATGACGTTTGGTGAGGACTGGGGTTGGGGTGCTTCTGTTGATGAAAGCAGCAAAATATTTGATACTTTCGCACAAGCAGGTGGAAATTTTATTGACACTGCGAATGGTTACACCGACGGTAGTAGTGAGAAAATTGTCGGTGAATTAATTGCCAAAGACAGAGAACGCTTTGTAGTTGCAACTAAATATTCTTTTCCCCTACGCATGGGTGAAAAAAAAGGCGATCCTAATGCTAGTGGAAACCATCGCAAGAATTTGATGCAGTCTTTGGAAGGTAGCTTAAAACGGCTGAATACAGACTACATAGATTTATTTTGGTTACACGCTTGGGATTTTACCACTCCTATTGAGGAGGTGATGCGATCGCTTGATGATGTGGTGCGTCAAGGTAAAGTTCTTTATATCGGTATTTCTGATGCACCAGCTTGGATTATCTCTCAAGCTAACACCATCGCTCAATATCAAGGCTGGACACCGTTTGTAGCTCTGCAAATTGAGTATAACTTGATTCAACGCACACCAGAGCGAGACTTAATACCAATGGCGAAAGCTTTTGATTTAGCCATCACACCTTGGTCGCCGTTGGCTGGTGGGGTTCTCACAGGTAAATACAACAAGCCTTTGCAACCAGGGGAAGAACAAGGAAGATTGTCAAATCCAGAAATGGGTAATGTCTCAGAACACAGTTTAGCGATCGCTGAGGTGGTCAGTCAAGTTGCTTCAGAAATCGGACATTCACCTTCTCAGGTAGCAATAGCTTGGTTACGCGCCCAAAGCAGTGTAATTATTCCTATCATCGGCGCACGCAAACTTAGCCAGTTTCAAGATAACTTGGCTTCTTTGGATGTAACTTTATCGCCAGAACATTTGCAACGCCTAAATGAAGTTAGTAAAATTGAACTCGGTTTTCCGCATGACTTCTTGCACAATGATCTGATCCGCGATCGCTTATTTGGTGGCACATTCGGTACTATAGACAATCATCACCAATGAATAAGTGAGGATATCTAAGTATGATTAAGATAATAATTCATTAACGCCAAAAAACCATCTGTCTTGGGGAAGTTCCGCACACTAAAGGATTTTTTGTAGACTCATTGTGTCGATCAAATAAAGAAAGAATCATGAGCGACAATAAGCAGACATCCCGCCTCTATCCTACTCGCATCGATATTCCCGCAGAAGCACGTTCTCAAATCGTAGTCATTCTCAATCAAACATTGGCAGCTACTTTGGATTTAAAAACCCAAACCAAGCAAGCCCACTGGAACGTTAAAGGTACTGACTTTTATCAGTTACATGAATTGTTTGATGAGATTGCTGGCGAATTAGAAGAATATGTTGATATGGTTGCTGAACGCGTTACCGCTTTAGGTGGCTACGCTTTCGGAACAGCTAGACTTGCTGCTAGTAATTCCATCTTGCCAGAATATCCTCTCGATATTTTAGATGGTAAAGCCCACGTAACAGCATTGGCAGACCGCTTTGCACTTTACGCTAAACATATTAGAGAAGCGATCAACAAAACCAATGACTTAGGTGATCTAGATACAGCTGACCTTTATACAGAGGTTTCTCGCACCATTGACAAGCGACTCTGGTTCTTAGAAGCGCATCTGCAAATAGATGAAATCAAAGCAGAAAACGGTAATGCTGCTAGTACAACCAGAACACCAGCATCTGTGAGATAAATGCTTTAAAACCTAATAGTATCCTTTTGGTAAGTACGCCACTTTTTAGTGCGTACTTTTCATTTTATAGGTAGATATTCTAATATTTAAATATGCCAAAAATAAATGAATGTACTTAAAAAATACTTTCGTTTTTTGGCAGTTACAACATTGCACGTTAACTAGGTTAAATAATTAAATTTGTAGAGACGTAGCAATGCTACGTCTCTAGATTGCCAAAAATTTCTGCACATAAACATATGAATTATTGACGAGGTAAATTTATGGCTCAAAATACAATTAACTATCTAGTTCATGATAGAAATAATCGGGGTCGTAGCCAAACTGGTTGGCTAGATAGCTTCCACTCATTTTCCTTCGGTCATTTTTACGATCCGAATCGCCTGGGTTTCCGTTCTCTCAGGGTAATTAACGACGATCGCATCGCTCCTGGTGCTGGCTTTCCTACCCACGGACATCGAGATATGGAAATCCTGACCTATGTGCTGTCTGGTGCAGTTGAGCATAAAGATAGTTTGGGTACAGGGTCAGTAATTCGTCCTGGTGACGCACAAATTATGAGTGCGGGTACAGGAATCATGCACAGCGAATTTAATCCCTCGCCAACTGAACCACTGCACTTACTGCAAATCTGGATTTTGCCTGATGAGCAAGGATTAGCCCCTAGATATGAGCAAAAGGCGTTTTCTTTAGCAGAAAAACGCGGTAAATTACGCTTAATAGCAGCCAAAGATGGACGCGACGGTGCAGTGACAATTCACCAAGATGTTGATCTATACACCTCTGTATTAGAGAGTGGTGATGTTGTGAATTATCACTTGAAACGCGATCGCTACGCTTGGTTACAAATAGCCCAAGGTGTAGCAACTTTGAACGGTGACGAACTCAGAGCCGGCGATGGCGTACAAATTAGCGGCGAAGAACACCTCGAAATTAGCACCGACATTGGCGCGGAAATTCTGCTATTTGATTTAGCTTAACGGCAAGATCCCCGACTTTTTTTAAAAGTCGGGGATCTGAACATCTTGATGGTTAAATATCAAATAGGTTTTCTATGTAGTAAACCGTGTAGGAGATCCAAACAAATCTGTTGCAAGAGTGCCTATTGCCAGCCTCAACGGCTAGTTTGTAAATTAAGTAGGATTGCTATAGTTGCTAAAAACCTCATATAGCATTTTTCTAGTCCCTAACCTCTAGCCTCTAGTCTCTACTTTTTATTGATTATCAATCCGGCGATAACGAGCCTCAACCAACGAATATATTCCGTAAGCAATCAAACCTAAAGCAACTAAACCGAGAATCCAAGGGCCAAAAGGCTGCTGCGCTAAAACTGCTAAAGCTTCACCCAAACCTTTCGCTTCACTAGCATCAGAATGGCGTGCTGCTTGAATGAAGAAAATGCCGATGATGGCAAAGACAATACCACGAGCAGCTATCCCAAATCTACCTGCGCGTATTGCCAAGGTTCGCTCATCAGCAGACATTTCCTGCAATTTAAAATGGCGACGAAACTTAGCTTTGTAGGCTTCGTAAAGATAAGAAATACCAACACTAATTACAATTATCCCAAGTAATCCCACCAACCATTGACCAAAGGGTTGAGCTAATAATCGTGCTGTCCAGTCTTGAGTGGAATTATCACCACCGCCGCCCGAACCGATAATCAGCTTGATTGCTGTCCAAGCTAAAGCAGCATAAGCTAAAGCACTAAAGGCATATCCCAAACGTTTAATTACTTGTTTAGTATCCGCTTGACCAGAGTGTTCAGGGTCAAAAATCGCCTCTGCTAACCGCCAAAGTGCATAACCAATTAAACCAACAGTCAAAATAGTTAACAGGAATTTCCCAAAAGGTTGAGAGACAATAGTTTCTAGCGCACCACTGGTATCTGTGGTTCTGCCACCTGTACCAAAGGCTGCTTGTGCTGCCAACAAACCAACAACAAAATAGACAATTCCTTTAGCGGCAAAACCTAATCTTGCTAAACGCTCAAAAGCAGGATTAGCAACTGCTTGTCTGGCTGGTTTTTGAATGTTGGGAGGTAAATTTGGTCTTGTCATAATTTTTTATATACTCCTCCTAAATAATGATTTGATTAAGAAAAAACTAATGTAATTTTCTTCTAAACAAGATATTACTTAAGTAGCCAATTGAGTAACTGAGATTGGTAACTCAGTCAAGCATAAAATTGGGTTATGAAAGTTAAAAGATTAGCAAAAAATTTGGCTTTTATTGCTATTTATTGGGAATTTAGCTGATCTGGCACAGAGCGGTTAAATTCTAAATTCCAACAGAAAGTTTGTAGGCGATCGCCCATCACAAAAATGCTTTCCCAAAAACCTTGGCAAATGCCCCTATGTAGTCTTGAGTTTGCCTTGGTTTGGCAATGTATTCACCTTCCTACCGATGGAAATTAATCTTATCCAAGGGATGAAATCAGTAAAAAAGCTATTTTTTATACTTTTTTATCTATTTGATAGTAATTTTACTTAAATAAATTTTCAGTATCAAACTGCCTGTATATTTTGCTTTACAGAATCTCTATAGAAAAATTTATACCGTTGATAGATAGTTGGGGAAGCATAATATATAACCCACCCGTAACTAGTTATTTTCGGTGGAGTATGAATTGCCAATTGTACTGAGGAAACATTGGTAATCAATTTGCGATGAAACTACTTAAAGCAAAATCTATGAAACTCAATCAAAAACTTGACCTATATTCATCTCTAGCTCAATTTCCGTTACTCAAGCAAAGTTACACTGCCAAAATCATGACAGTAGCTTTTTTGGGTACTCACGTACCTCTGCTAACTTTGCTATTTTGTTTCGTTACTTCTAACTCCTATTCTTGGGAAATGGCAGTGCGAGTACTACTCATAGCTCTTGTGGCGACGCTAGCAGGTACAGCAGCAACCCTCTATGCATTGCGCTATCTGCTTGCTCCAGTAATTTCGACATCTGGTGCATTGCATGATTATTTATATTCAAAAAAATTACCCCAACTGCCTACAGAATTTGTAGATGAGGCAGGTACACTCATGGCGGATACCTCACAAACGCTGCATAAACTAGATGAGTTAATTCATCAGATTAGCAACTATGACAACTTGACTGGATTACCAAATCGAGATTTATTTCGCGATCGCCTTTATGAGTATGTATCTAAATCTCATAATCCCCAACAGCTTGTAGCTGTTCTTTCGCTTGGTATCGATGATTTCACAGCTATTAATCATGGGTTGGAGCATGAAAAATCTAACTTACTCTTAAGAGCAATTGCCCAACGTTTAACAAACTGTATGGGACAAACAGATATCCTGGCCTATTTGAGCCAAGATGAATTTGCGATCGCTCATACTGAGGTCATTTCATTTGAAAACGTCATTAAATTATCCCAGTTAATATTAAGTAACCTATCCAAACCTTATTTGATAGGTGGACAGCAGATTCACATTACAGCCAGTATTGGAATCACAGTTAATGATTTAGGCGATCGTCACAGTGTAGATAGCCTACTACAACAGGCTCATATGGCACTGTATCAAGCAAAACAACAAGGGCGTAGCCAATACCAGTTTTATTCACCAGAAATTAACGCTCAATTGCAAGAGCGATTAGTACTAGAAAATGAATTACGTGGTGCGCTCGAACGCGGCGAAATGGTAGTTTATTATCAACCCCTGATAGATTTACAAACCAGACAAGTAACTGCTATGGAAGCATTAGTACGTTGGCAGCACCCTACAAAGGGTTTGGTTTCGCCAACCAAATTTATTCCTATTGCAGAAGATAATGGTTCAATCGTCTCTATTGGTGAATGGGTGTTGCGAACCGCCTGCGCCCAAAATCGTGCTTGGCAGCTTGCCGGAATGCCACCAATTCGGATGTCAGTTAACCTCTCAGCAAGGCAATTTGAAGCACCAAACTTAGTAGAGGTTGTCAGGCAAATCCTTCAAGAAACAGGATTGCAAGCATCTTATCTAGAATTAGAAGTTACTGAAAGCTTTTTGATGGGTGATATTCAGCGTTCAGTTCAAACCCTTCAAGAATTAAGGGAATTAGGCATCTGGCTGGCACTAGATGACTTCGGTACTGGCTACTCTTCTTTGAACTACCTGAAGCGTTTTCCTGTAAATATGCTCAAAATTGATCGGTCATTTGTGCAAGATGTCACCTCAAATCCTGATAGTGCTGCTGTGACTGATGCCATCATTGCCTTAGCTAAAAGCCTCCAACTGAAAATCACAGCCGAAGGAGTGGAGACTCAAGAACAGATGGAATATTTACAAAAGCGTAGTTGTCAAGAAGGTCAGGGATTTTATTTTGCTAAACCTGCACCAGCCGAAAAAATCACCGACATCCTAAAGCAAAATTCTCAACAAATACAAGAAGTAGCTGCATAGAACGTAAGGGCGAACGGCTGTTCGCCTCTAATGTATCCTTCGTATTATTTCTTCATTTTTATTGCCATGATATTTAACAGAATTTGACCACTATAAATACTGGTGTTAAAAATGATTAATTATTTTGGTGCATTTTGTCATTATGACTAAAGTTCAAAGATTAGCGCACAAGATGTTGCAGTGCCAGGAAGAGTCTGTGAGGTTTTCCGTCACACTCCTCCCAAGTGAAAACGCACGCCTAGAAAAACTTGCTCAACTGATGGGCTACACTAAAAGTGCCTTTTGTAGTGAACTCATCGCTGCTGCATTAGATGATATGGAAGAGGTGATTGATACGCCTGACTCTCATATTGATCAATTTCTCCCATCAGCTGAGGAATATGCAGATGCTTTCATGGCTATTGAAGCAAACCTGACTGTGGGACACAGAGCTATGTTAAAGGCTCATTACCATTTCCCAAATCGTACTGCAACAACTTCTGACCTAGCTAAAGCAGCTGGTTATGAACATTACGGCGCAGTTAATCTGCAATATGCCAGATTAGGCTATCTGCTGGCAAAACATTTAAATCGCTCTTTGCCAACCCATGCTGATAATTCTCCATTTCCTACTGCATTTTTAGTAGAGTGGAGTTTTCAGGATGTCTGGTACTGCACTTTGCACCCACAAGTGGCTGAAGCATTACAACTGGTAAGTTTAGTAGGTTGGCAAAAATCAGCTTAATTTCGGGTGTTTAGTTGAAGATTTATTATAAAGACCACAGAAAATAGAGGAGAGGGCTTTTACGATTTTGCATAGGTTTGGAGTGACGCATCAACCAAACTTTTAAGCGCGTTGCACAGCAGATAAAAGCTACTCCTCTTTTTTCGCAAACAGTTCTAGCAAACCAACTGTGCCGACAAAAAAAGTATAAGTTGCATATTTAATTGGTATTTTATTTTTTGTAGAGGCATAAAAAGCAGCGATCGCAGCTTCAATTAAGTGAGCCGTGAGTACAAAACGCTCCAGCCAAACAATCGGGTTCAGACTGCTCGGTATCTGATTGTGATTTAATACAGCATAAATGTTCCTTACTTCTAAGCCAATTGCAGCAGTTATCAGAATTGTCGATATAACTTTTACAATTGTGGCCAGGGTTTTTTTCAAATCTGAATTCATGCTTAGTGTTAAAAATTTTCTGTTAACTAATGTCCACTCTGGCTAAATCTATAGGTAGTTTAATGCGTATTGGGTTTAAATTTTTATGATATGACAAAAATTTTACTTTACTAATAAACGGAGATGTTGCCTTAACCTAGAAATTTTAGTAGTGAATTTAAGGTAGATTTTTCAACTACATATACTCCTCGTATTTTATCTGTACTCTATATGCCAGCCTTCTTGGTGTAATGGAACTAGTAGTTTGGCTATATCTTCTTCGGCTTCTGCCCCTTGATCAGCCTGGTTCGCTCTTTGCCAAAAATAGATACCATTAAGAATTAACCCCAAGGCTATAAAAATAAAAAGAATATAAACAATGATGGGAAGTTTTATGGCTGGAATTGGGATTTGAGGTGAATTGAGAGAAGGCAAATGTTTCAAAAAATTATTAACAGATGCTACCAGAAAGAAAGGAAAAATAGCAACTAAACCGGCTGATATAAATAAATAGATTGCTTTAAGTCGTCTTGTAACAGCAAGATCACGAATATTTTGTCCAGACTGACGATGCAGTTTTGACATTTAACATCTCAAATGAGGAAGAGTTAACTAGCTGATATTTTTAGCAAGTTTTACCTTTCAAGCTTTGAAAATACATAAAAATTAGCATAAAAAAGTTAGGCGATCGCCTAATATCCCAAAAGCGATCGCCAAGATTAATTAACCTAACCACTCAGGATTTTTCGCGGTACTATCAAACTGGTTAGTAGTTTTAAATAATTCATATTGACCTTTAGCCGCAGCTTGGCGAGTCCGGTTGAGCAATGCCTGAACTTGCTCTTGACTCATCGGTTTAAATGTGCGTGCGGCTTCAAAGGCTTGGTCTAAGATTTCCATTCTTTCAATGCCTGTAATTACGGTTGAAGTTGGCAGATTCATCGCGTAGTGCAGACATTCAATAGGTTTAACTGTGTTGCTTTTGAGAATGTTTTGGTCGCCCATTGATTTCATGCCCAAAACGCCGATTTTATCTTTAACTAGTCTGGGCAATACTTGACGTTCAAAACTGCGGAAGTGTGCATCCATAACATTCAACGGCATCTGCACTGTATCAAAACGAAAGTTATTTTGATCTGCAACATCCAGCATTCTGAGGTGAACTAATGGGTCTTTATGGCCAGTAAAGCCTATATAGCGAACTTTACCTGCTTTTTGTGCCTCAAGAACTGCTTCCATTGCACCACCGGGGGCAAATATGCGGTCTGGATCTTCCATACGAATTACTTCATGATGCTGCAACAAATCGATGCGATCAGTTTGTAGTCGTTTGAGAGACTCATCAATCTGCTTGGCTGCTGCTTCTTTGGTGCGACCGTCAATTTTTGTCATCAGAAAGACTTTTTGACGATAGCCATCCCGCAGAGCTTTACCCATACGAATTTCGCTACCGCCGTTATGATAGTCCCAGCTATTGTCCATAAAATTGATGCCGCGATCAATGGCAGTGCGGATGAGCTTAATACCTTCTTCCTCATCTTTCGGTCTACCAATATGATGACCTCCTAGACCAATTACAGATACTTGTTCTCCAGTACGTCCAAGCTGTCTGTAAATCATCTCGCCTTTTTTAGTTTGGGCTGGATGCGCTTGATTTTGAGCTAAAACTTGTTTGGACAATCCAGATGCAGCAAGCATCCCTACTGCACCCAAACTAGAAGCAGAAGCTACCTTGAGTAAATCCCGTCTGCTGATATCCACAAAATAATCCTTGAAATAATATTATTACGCCCTCTTAGCTTTGCACTGTAAATACTCAAGTGCATCTAACTGGTGAAGGAGAAAGAAGTAGGTTACAGGTTATAGGTGACAGGTTATGGAGTGGGATGGCTAGAAGACAAAAAACTCTTAAAAAAGCGATCGCCATCATCCATCATTTAGTCTGAAATATATTTTGCACCATGACTTTATCGGAACTAGCAGCTGCTTGATCCAATTCGGCAATTTCTTGTGAGTTGAGATACCAACCTAAAGCACCAATATTTTCTTGTGCTTGTGCTATTGATTTTGCCCCAGGGATAGGGATAGTTCCTTTACAAATACACCAGTTGATGGCTACCTGTGACATAGTTTTGTTTTTAGCTTGGGCAATTTCTTTTAAAGATAATAAAAGCGATCGCGCTCCTGGCAATAATTGTCTAAACAATAAACCACGTATACCTTTAGGTAGTTGCCCTTTTTCTGAGTATTTACCTGTTAATATTCCTAGTGCCAAAGGGCTATAAGCAATTAGTTTTATCCCTAATTCATCGCATACATCTTTTAGTTGCAGTTGTGTCACAGGATATGTAGACAATAATGAATACTGAACTTGCAAGGTAGAAATCGGAACACCTCGTTCCGCAAATCTTTTATGCACAAGTTTGAGTCTCTTAGGGCCGAAATTAGATAGGCCAACTCCCTTAACTAGCCCTTGTTCATACAAGTCAGCTAAACCATCCAAGAGTCCTTTTTCTTGCCAAGGTGCATAGTTACCTGTAGACCAGTGCATCTGTACTAAATCAACGTTTCTACCTAAGCGTTTGTTGGAAGCTTGACAGGCTTTAATCATTGATTGGCGTGTCCATCTCCAAGGATAAGCAGCCAGTTTTGTAGCAATACAAATATTTTCTTGGTTTAATCCCTGATATTCTTGAGTAAATCGCCCCAAAAGTAACTCACTGCGTCCATTCAATCGGCCAGTGCCGTAAGAGTCGCCTGTGTCAAACAGAGTTACACCGTTGCTGACACATAGGTTAAAGACAGATTGCAACTGATCATCCATGCTTTCGTTGTATCCCCAAAGCAGTTGGTTTCCCCACGCCCAAGTTCCACAACCCATTGTTGAAACTCTTAGTTCTCGGCTAATGTGCATTTTGATTCGTTCTAACATCAATGTTCATTAGACCTCTTGCAAAAAGAGTTTTGCAAGGGGGAAAGGTAATTAGTAAAAACGGTAAAAGTATTTCCCTTTTCCCTCTTACCCCTTACCCTTTCCCCTGCTTTATATAATCAGCCACACAGCTAAACCCCAAAAAGGCACAAATCTCAACCAACGTTTGTTACTTCCCTGTGGTTCAATGTCTCCCATCAACACAGCTTGAAACACAGTAAAAAACACTATATCTACACAAAAGGCAATTGTTATGCGATCGCTAATCAAACTCTGCATAAAATATTGTCCTCTTGCGCTTAAGTCTCCGAATTCTGGTCTGCCTAAGATGCTCCATATTAAGGCAATGACACCTATTGTTAGTCCAATCCAGCCAAATACACGCGCTAACAAGTTTTTATTATCAACTGCTATTGGAGGTTTCGTTGCTCGAATCGCCATGTAAGGACACAGAAAAACATTGGTGAGGAACATTCCTAAACCCCAAATCAGCACTTTAGGCAATCCATATCCACGCGGATCGGCTAGCAGTAGGGGGAGAAACATGAACATCCAAGCTAAGGCAAAGTTAAATAGAGCTTCTAACAAAGGATGGGCGATCGCATCTGGTATGACTTTAATCCCAATAATATTTAATATTGGCAAGATGAAAAAAAAGTTAACTGATTGATTCCAAAGTTCTTGTAAAGTCTGGGGTTGAATTGCCCAAATGGGTTCTCCAGGTAGTATTTGTTGTGGTGGAGATAACAACAGAACATAAATGTAAGCTAATGAAATTAACCAAAGCAGCCAACTCATGAGACGCTGATATTGGGGCTGTTGCTGTGGTTGATTTGATATGGTCATAATAATGCTTTGGTTTTTGATATTATTAAGTTATTAATAATACAACTTTGTATAAGTAATATTATGGTTCCCAATCGCTAAAAACTATGAAAATTAAAGACTTGATAAAATACTTGCAAGTCAAAACGTATATTAGGCACAAATAGATACTAGTTACGTCAATTAACATTGTAAAGTCTGCTTGATTTCCTCCGGTGCAAAAATTCGATGTGCTGCATTGAATGAACAACTACCAATTAACCATTTCTCTGATAAAAAACACAACTTAAATGCGATATGGCTAATAAATTCCATCACAAAAATGTGCGATGGCGTGTGTGGGTAGCTGACAAATCATTCAAACCGATGAGGCTGGGTACCCTTGTGCAAAGTTTTCGGCGTAGGGTCAAGGGTTTTTTACCAATACTCGCGTTAATATCTTTGTTTACAGTAGTGTTAGTAGACAGCCTAACACCGGCGATCGCCCAAATACCACGGCAAGAAATTCGTGGGGTTTGGATGACTAACAATGATTTTAATACCCTCAGAGAACGCGACAAAGTTCAAGAAGCTGTTAACCACCTACGACGGCTCAACTTCAATACTATCTATCCTGTGGTATGGAATTCTGGCTATGTCATGTATCCTAGTGCTACGGCGCAACGCGCTGGAATTCAGCCCTTTGTTATGCGTGGTACTGATGGGCAAGATATTCTCGCAGACTTGATTAATCAATCTCATCGCAAGGGACTGTTGGTAGTTCCTTGGTTTGAGTTTGGTTTCATGGCTCCCCCAACATCAGAACTCGCCCTCAATCATCCAGAGTGGTTGACAAGAAAGCGCAACGGTAGCGAAACATCTATGAGCGCGGCGGGTGAGGTTGTGTGGCTGAATCCTTTCCATCCCCAAGTGCAGCAGCTAATTAAAAATCTTGTGCTGGAAATTGTAACTCAATACGATGCTGACGGTATTCAGTTTGACGACCATATGAGTTTGCCGTATGAATTTGGCTACGATAAATACACAGTAGCTTTGTATACTCAAGAAACTAAAAAAACACCTCCATCTAATCCTGAAGATCCAGCTTGGGTAAAGTGGCGCGCGGATAAAATCACTGCTTTTATGGTGCAACTTAACCAAGCAGTCAAAGCCAGAAAACCCAAGGCAATTTTCTCCGTTTCTCCTAATTACTACGAATTTGCTTACAAGTTTCACCTGCAAGATTGGCTGAATTGGGTGCGTCAGGGAATTGTGGATGAGTTAATTGTGCAAGTTTATCGCCCCAATCTGCAAAGTTTTATCGCCAAGATTAGCCGCCCCGAAATTCAAGAAGCTCAACGAAGAATTCCTACGGGAATCGGCATTATGGCAGGCTTACGCAATAATCCTGTATCCATGCAACAGATTAAGTCGCAGGTAAGGGCAGTCCAAGAACGTGGTTTGGGTGTATCATTTTTCTATTATGAAAGCCTGTGGAACTCGGCTCCTGAAACTGTAGCTGAACGTCAGGATGGATTTAAAAATCTTTTTCCATATACGATGTTACGCGCCAGAATTGAATAGAAATTTTCAATTCAGAATAAAATGCGATCGCTTGCTGTTTTATCAATTCAGGTGATCGCATTTTTTCATTGGGATCAGCACAAGCGCGATAGGCTGCTTCTTATAGTCACCTATAGGCTTGATATCATATCTTGTATGGTGATACTACATCCGCTTTCAGACTTTATTGACAGCAATTTAACTGACAACGCCTCATCTCCTAGCTATTACTATGAAGGGTGCTGTCCGCATACGGGTGAACTGCTGAGATTACCCCGCACTGCTTTTGTAGAAGCGATCGCAATTAGTTTAATGAAGTACCTTGCCACTGATGAGCGTTATGCCTGTGAAGGTAAAATGTATGGGGTATTGTTAGTAGAACTGCCTTCTGGTGAACAACGGATAATCAAAGCTTTTTCAGGATTATTGAATGGTCAAAGTGTATTTGCAGGTTGGGTTCCGCCAATTCCAGGGCGAGAAGAAGTGGTTTTTGAAGAAGCTCAAACCTTAGCCCAATTAGAAGCAATTAAACAGGAGATCATCAGCTTACAGCAACTACCGCAACGACAGGAGTATGAAAAACTTGCTTGGGAGTTTGAACAACAGTTACAAGCAATGAGCGATCGCCACCGTCATTGCAGACATCAACGCCAAGAAAAACGCCAGCAACTTTGCCAAACCCTCACAGGCGAACCACTCACTTTTGCCCTTGCACAACTTGATGAAGCCAGCCGTCAAGATGGAATTGAACGACGACAACTAAAACGCCAACGCGATGCTATTTTACAGCCTCTTCAGCAGTTAATTACAGCAGCAGACGTACGCATACGCGAACTAAAACAACAACGTAAAGCTTTGTCGCGTCAACTCCAAGCACAGATGCACGCCACATACTCTTTAATGAATTTTTTCGGGCAGTCTTTATCATTACAAAAATTAATGCCAAATGGCTTACCAACTGGGACAGGAGACTGTTGCGCCCCAAAGCTGCTACATTATGCAGCTACACACCACCTTAAACCCCTGGCAATGGCAGAATTTTGGTGGGGTTCATCTTCAGGCGATAAAGTACAGGGGCAATTTTATGAGGCTTGTGCAGAACGCTGTCAGCCGTTGATGGGCTTTTTGCTGTCGGGGATGGGACAAGAACTTTGGCGAGAAACCATTATTTATGAAGACGAATGGTTGATAGCTGTAAACAAACCTGCTGGGTTGCTTTCAGTTCCAGGCAGATACCAGCAAACCCAAGATAGTGTGCTGAATCGTTTGCGTCAACTTTTACCTGATGGTATGGCATTAATGACTGTGCATCGTTTAGATCAAGATACTTCTGGTATTTTGTTAATAGCACGCGATCGCCAAACCTATAAACAACTCAGCCAGCAATTTCAACAGCGACAAGTTCATAAAATATATGAAGCCATACTTGCTGGCTCTATTACAACTGACCAAGGTTTAATTGAGCTTCCATTATGGGGAGATCCTGAAAATCGTCCTTATCAACAAGTTAATTGGCAGCATGGTAAACCAAGCTTGACGCGTTTTCAGGTTATTTCTCAAGAAGGCGACTACACCCGTGTAAAGTTTATGCCGCTAACAGGACGTACCCATCAATTAAGAGTTCATGCGCTGGTAGGTTTAGGAGTAATGATACTGGGCGATCGCCTTTATGGATGCTGTGCCAATGTTAATCGTTTACATCTCCATGCTAGGGAAATCATTTTTCAACATCCTCACTCAGGAAAAACTTTACATTTACAGACTAAAACGCCTTTTTAGTTTTTGTAAACTCTAACTATTGAGATTTTATTTTAAGCTGATTTGCTGTTTACTCCTAGCCATTTAAGTAAGTGTTTGCCCCTGGCATAATTACCAGGGGCATTTTTAACATCTAAATGCAAACAGAACAAGCGTCGCGTAAAGATTAATGGTTCCAGATAGGTAAACAAAGCTAAAATTTGCAAATTTAAATTTGGAATAATTTCCAAATCAGTCCAATACAACAACAAGAAAAACTGTGTATTGATAATGCATGATAAATTTTAATTTTTGCTTTTTAAAACTCCTATTTCATGTTGCATTGGCAAAACATCTAAAATATCAGTTTGGGAACAATATTTTAGGTCTTCATGGCAATCAAGACGTAATAATCGTTTGCCGTGACTAGCATGATGGAGTAATCCCAATAAATTATCCTGCCATTGTGAATAAAGCGCGATCGCACTAATTAATTCATCGTTACCAGCTAATTCATCTGGTGTAATGTGGGATTTTTCTGCCAGGCTATGAGCGATCGCGCCTGCACAAACTGTATCCTCTAGAGCAAAACTACCTTCCCAACCAGAACCGACAATCCAGACTGTTGCGGGTTGCTTTTCTAGAAGAAATTGCACGATCGCATCTCGGTTAATTAACGCCCCTGCTAGTACAGCCGGAGAATTTTGCACCCGTTGTAAAGCACGAGTGCCATTAGTGGTACTAATAAACAGACGACGACCCTCCACTAGCTCTGGTGTGCAGTCTAGGGGAGAGTTACCGAGTTCAAAGCCTGCTACTTTAGCACCGCCGCGTTCTCCGGCTCGTAAACGTTTTTCGGATGGCCATTGTTCGCTAACCTCCATGAGTTTGTTTAAATCGCTGAAGACTTGCACCGCTTCGCCTCCAGCCGCTAAGACTGTGGCAATTGTGCTAGTAGCTCGCAAGACATCGACTGCGATCGCGCAGTCTGGAACTTCATTCGTCGGAGTTAATTCCGGAGTGTGGTATACGAATAGCTTCACGCGCTGGATACACCTGCTCTAAATTCTATTGTCGAGATACATTCTAAATTGTGTTACTAACTAAAATGACAAATTAAGCAATAGTATTTTCTAGAGGGAATGCCAAGATTTAGGCCAATGAGGACAAATAACGGTAATCTGAAAGCAGAAAGGATCTATCTTTTAGACGTTGCTAGACAAATTTTCTTGTGAATCAAGAGGCTCTATCTAAAACCTAAAATCCAAAATTATTGCACATGGCACCTTTACCCGACTACCGTCCAAAACAACTGTCTGTAGGCCCTTTAGAAGCAGAAATTTTGAATATTATCTGGGAATTGGGTTCTGTTACAGTCAAAGATGTACACGATCGCATTCTGGCTGACCCTAACAGAGAATTGGCTTATACTTCCGTCACTACAGTTCTGCGGCGGTTGACAGAAAAAGGTTGGCTAGCCTGTGATAAGCAAGGTCGAGCCTTTTATTGGCGGCCATTGTTGAGTAAGCAACAAGCACAGGTAATTAAGGCTCACGATCAGTTACAACGGTTTTTAGCGGTGGGCAATCCTGATGTGGTCGCGGCCTTTGCCGATAGTCTCGATGAAACTGCTAGCAAGCAAATAGAAGCGATCGCTAAACGCATTCAAGCTGCACGCCAAGCCAGGGAGGAATAAAAATGCATTTAGTAATAATTTTGGCTACTTTGGCAGTCTCTTGGATCTTAAGATGCTCTTGGGTGAATAGCCAAGGAAATTGGAACGCACGGTGGCGGCGATCGCTATTTGTATTTCTCTTTCCGCCTTTGCTGATTTTCATGACGGCGATCGCTGTTTTATTCATGGGGCCGCAAGGCAAAATGGGAGGAGCATACACAGGCTGGTTCAGCTATGACTTAGCATTCATGAGCTTGGGCTTTTTTGCCTTTTTATGCATTAAACTGGCTGTTCAAGGTTGGCAATCTGTACAATCGGCTCGTCACTCTCCTTTAGTCAATCTTGATAGTCAACCAGTCAGACTGCTTAACACGCCAGCACTGTTTGCCGGACAAATTGGTTTTTGGCAACCTGAACTAGTAGTTAGCCAAGGACTGCTGCAAACTCTCTCACCTGCTCATGTGGAAAGCGTCTTAGCCCACGAGCAAGGACATCACCATTACCGAGACACATTTTGGTTTTTCTGGCTGGGTTGGGTGCGTTCCTGCACCGCTTGGTTGCCCAATACAAATGCCTTGTGGCAAGAATTGTTAGTATTGCGAGAACTCCGTGCCGACAGTTATGCGGCATCTCAGGTAGATCCATTGCTGTTAGCAGAATCGCTGCTGTTGGTTGTTAGCCAAACCTGTGTATTACCTGAATCTGACATTTGCTGTGCTGCCTTAGATGATGGTGTAGGCGATCGGCTAGAACAAAGAATCAATGCTTTATTAGCACCACCAGAACCAACAGCTACAACAAAATGGCGATCGTGGCATGGATTTCTGTTAGCATTCTTGCCGTTATTAACAGTCTTATTCCATGCTTAGACGATAAAACTTCAGTTTTAAAAAGTAGCGTTACAGGCGTTGCATAAATGCGAGATGAATTGAGATTGTTAGCCTTTGCAACGCCTCGCTATATTGCAGTTTGGTTTGGTGCTAATGCTTGAATAATACCTTGACCTGGAGTTAGCAAGTTATCAGGATCGTAACGGCGTTTTGCACTAACTAACTTTTCCCAACACGAACCAAAATGCTGCTTCCAATCATCCCCAGAAAAAGGAACAGAACTAATTGGATATATATAACCACCTAAATCACGATTTTGCTCAAATATCTTGCGATTATCGTTCATCATTTTTGTCACTGTAGAACTATCTGGTGGGTCTGCTGTTCGTAAAATAGAAAACAGAAACATCACTTTTTCCTTTGGGATTCGGAATAAAGGTAGTTGAAAGCGTTTAGTTTTAACTGGATACAGTAATATTGGCCCTTGGCCAGTGTTAGCTAAGGTTAAGCTAGCAGCGACTTCTGCAACTAAAGTTTCCACCGCACTATTAGGCACAAATAAATCTACCCAAGGATGGGGAAAAGACCAAACCCCAATAGAATTGAGAAAAGCAACTGTAGACTCTAAACGATTGAGAAAATCAAAGTAAGTTTTATCCTCTATTTTTTCTGTGCCGCGATTATAGTTTAAGCCAGCAAGTAAATAGCTATTATTCGGGACATTTGGTGGCGTATAAAAGCTAGCTGCTTCCAACATATAACGCCATCCCCCAGTATCTTTAGCAATTAATTGTCCTTCTACATAATCAAAACGCTCATCATTGATTAATAAGCGTTGGTCACGTGTAAATGTGGCTAAATCGTCATAATACAGTTCAAATACGCGCGCATTGGTAGCAGCCGGAATAAGTTTAACAGTGGCTTGAACAATAATTCCGCATTGACCCAGCCCTGCAAGTACAGATTCATATAGATGGCTGTTTTGTAATTGTGAACAGGTTTCTAGTTGACCAATACCAGTCACTACCTTGAGTTCTAAAACATTGTCCACCATAACGCCGTGACGATGAGTTGCACCGCCAATACCCCCTACCGATAGAGTTCCACCAATAGAAAGCCCTATGTAATCTGTGAGAACAGGTGGGGTTAATCCCTGCGGGAGCGTCTGTTGCAATAACTGACTCCACAAAACTCCTGCATCCACAACGGCGCGGTCTGTTCCTACAAAATGAATTTTGTTGAGCGTACTCATATTAATCACAATCCCAGCTTCTACTTGCGACTGACCACGAGTAGAGTGAGCTTGACCACGGGCGGCTACTTTAATTTTATGAGTACGAGCAAATTGAATAATTTGAACAATATCTTCAATTGACCCAGGATAAAGTACTGCGATCGGTTGACGATGTATGATGTTACCGAAGTCAACACTAGCACTAGCAAGAGTTTCACTATCTGTGTAAAGCTGCCCATCTAATTGAGGTAATTTTTCAAAGATAGATACTGCATTAGCAGATGTTACCCAACAACACTGGTCAATACTAAACCCAATCACAATAGCACTAGCAGCCAAACCCTGTAAAATTTGTCGGCGCGAAGGATTTTTTTTCATGATTGTCTATTTGATACTAAGTTGCGTTCAGAAATAGTATTCCTACTCCCTACTCCCAGCCCAAGTGACTATTTTTGATTGCAACTTGTTATGAGCCATGAATTTTCAACATATAAAATCATTAGGTTATTAGTTAGCTGTTAGCTATATCAAAACAGTAGTACCATCTACCATTAAGGCGCGTTCTTGCTCAAGCTGGTCTAGCATTAATTCCACGTCATCGTAAACACGTATTAAAGCACGAGCTTTATCTGACACAAATCCTTCTTTAACTATGTGGTCAAGGTAGGCCAGTAATGGATTAAAGAACCCTGCTATATTCAGCAAAATCACGGGTTTTTTGTGAATCTCAAGTTGTGTCCAAGTTAAGATTTCAAATAATTCATCAAGTGTCCCAAAGCCACCAGGGAGCGCAACAAAAGCATTGGATAATTTATACATCACAGCTTTACGCTCGTGCATACTAGTTGTTTTTAATAGTAAAGATAGCCCTGGATGAGCAATTTCATATGGGATTAAAATTTCTGGAATAACGCCTACAACGTAGCCTCCAGCTTGCAGGCATTCTGTAGCAATTGTACCCATCAATCCAATGGAAGCACCACCATATACTAAACCTATTTGCCGTTGTACCATCTTCGTAGCTAGTACACTGGCAATAGTTTGATACACAGGTTTAGTTCCAGATTGCGAGCCACAAAAAACACAAATATTGAACTCTGGACGCATTATTTTATTACTGGGTTAATTGGATTAAGCTATTGTTGTGTTGATAATTATTTAGTATTCTTTCAAAGAAAATGTATTGTTTTTTTGAATAATTTATGTGAGCATCTAGTATTTTTTGAGTCAGGTGATTATATGTCAGTTCTCTATTTGTTATATTATCAATATCTTTTGGTGTAATATTGTTTGCAAAACACCAATCTATTATTTCCTTATAACCAACTACAGTTCGCACAAAGTCAATTTGTTCTTGATGATTCCACAGTATTTCTATTTCTTCAATCATTGATAGAGTCTGACCTTGAGGTCTAAGCATTTCTTGAATTCGATGCTTTACTTTTTGTTTATACATTGGCTCATTAGCTACTGTTAAATATTCAATAGTGATTTGATGCCTTTTGAGTTCTGCACTACTAAATAAAGCTTTCCAAAGTGATATAGAGCCTCCTTCGAGAATCACCATATCATGTTGATTTTCTAGCTTTCTTAGCAGAATAACTAATAGTAAGTATGCTTGGTCAGCACTAAGTTCGCCATCAGTTACTTGGCGTTCTGTAAGATATAAACGAGTTGTTCCAAAAAGCTCATCTGGGTTAGGTCTTCCACTTCCAGTAGCAAGTTCAGGATAAGTTTGAATTCTATCAATCACAATTACTGGTACACCTGTTTTTAAAGCAAGAGAAACTGAGCGAGACGTTTTACCTACACCTGTACCGCCAATAATAATATGCAATTTCATTAAATAAATATCCTTACACTAGATTGCCGATAAGAAACGGTTGGCAAAATATTTTTACCATTGGAAAAACAATGTGATTTTAGATATGAGTAAATTAGGTTGCAAAGTTATATATGCAATCCAAATAATCTTAGTTTGTTCTAAAATACTAAAAGTTTATTGTTAATAAATGCATATTACTGACTTCAGTTAACCAGCCAATTTTTGAGCTATCATCTATTGATTAGCCTAAGTAATATTCTGGTTTAAGGCTAAAATAAAAGCAACTAATCTAACGCATATTTACTGAAAGATTATATTGTTGTATTTATATATCAAGAGGTATCTACGAAAAATTAAGCATTAAAGGTTGTTACACCAGTTAAAGCTCAAAAAATATATAAATTTTTTATGTAGAATAATATTAACTGCTACTTAATTACACTTAGGATGTGTACGATAATGTATATTAAGCAAGTTAACTGTCCTGATATTGTTAGGGTTTAGAGAGAGGAAAGCGAAAATACACCAGAGATCGCTCTTAATAAATTCATGAGAATTGATTTACCCACAAGAATCGCCCAGTGAAAATTTTTCTTTAACCAACCACATCTGTTATCTCTGCAATTAAGCTGAGTCTACAACAGAGGTGAACGTTATATTACTGAGACAATTATAAACTATTGTCCTGGAATCAGTTATTTCACTGATTACAAACATATTTACGTAATGGAATATAGGAATCGGGAATTCTAAGTACTGATTTTCCCAAATTACAGTTTATGAATAATATGAGAACCCTATGACAACAGTACAGCAAAAAGCATACTTACTCACAGAGCAACAACGTGATGCATTACTTAACTATCTCCTAGACCGTCCATATCGTGAAGTTGCAGCAGGAGTGGAATTTCTCAAAAATGCACCAAGTACTATCCTTAATATTGAAGTTCCTGAACCACAAGGAAGTACACCAACACAAGGGGAACCTCAATCTAATGGGAATACACAACAGGAAGTAGAAGTACAAGTAGCTCCCTCATCTCAAGAAGAATTTGCTGTCCTTAGCCCTGTCTAAACTAAGTTTTATTTGAGTAGTTTTTCTGTACTATATCCGCTTCGACTGGTGAGGATTTGTTGTCATTGATAACTCTTATCTTCCCTTGTTCTTCTAGTTTTTTAACTTAGTAATCAAATTTACATAATTTAAAGAGGGTGCAGTAAATTGCACCCTCTTTTATTAAATTCATCAATTGTATAAATTCACATCTTGCACCAAGCGACTTTTCGCAAAATCCAAAATGGTATAGCTATCTAGAGGATTAATTTTATTTGATTACAAAAAAGTGCATTTTTGTAATTAATGTCAAGGTTTATCCGATGGTAAAGCTTGAGGTTGGTTGTTAGGCGAGCGCTTTTCGTGCCTTTCGATTTTTTGTAAACGAATTTTTAAGATTGTAGCTGATAAACTTCTTCTTTGAGCTAATATTTGAATTTCTTTTTCAAATCTTTCCCTACCCTCCCTAAAAAAACTGGACTCTCTGGGATGCGAGATACCATTAATTACTGGGGCAGGAGCCTGTTGAGCTAAAACAGGAGTAGTGAGCAATAATCCTAGACTCAAAGTTGTAGCTTTGACAAAATTAGATAAGATATTTTGCACAATTAGTTCACCGTAGAATATTAAATTTCTGTTTAAGCAGCCTATAACTATCGTAGCCAATCTAAAAATTCAGGCTGTCTTCTCAGTGGTATAGGAAAACTATAGGACTAGTATTTGATTTTTGAAAAAAATTCGTACATTCTTAGCTGCCTTAGAAGTTATTACCTATTGCCTATTGCCTGACTACACCAGTATGTTCAGTAATCAACCCGGATTCCTATATGATAAATCCTTCAGTATTTTTGCCAAATACTGATATTCCTCTAAGGTGTTATAAATCTGTGCTGAAATTCTTACTAGCAACCGAGGTGATTCTTGCCAAGGAACAACTTGTACTTGAATGCCAAATTTATCAAACAACTCATCATGTAAAGACATATAATTGTAACGTTCCAAGCTTGCAGGCATAGGTATTACCGCCATTGAACCAATCATTTCTTCTGGACAAGGTGGCTGTACTTCTAATGCATCACAAAGTGTTTGTCTTCCTTCTAACACTAGCTGATGGTTACGCTGCATTAATTCTGTCCAGCCACCAGATAATAATGAATCCATAAAAGCGATCGCTTCCGGTATGCACATATAAGCTGTAGGATCGTCTGTACCTGTCCAGTCAAATTCCAACTGAAAGCGGCTTTTATCGGTGCGCGGTGAATTAGCGCCGTGGCTAATTGTTAAAGGATGAATTTGAGAGTGCTTATCCCGCCGTACATACAAAAATGCGGCTCCTTTCGGGGCAGACAACCATTTATGGCAATTTCCGGTATAGTAAGTTGCACCAATCTCTTGCATATTTAGGTGAACCATTCCCGGTGCATGAGCGCCATCTACCAAAGTTTCTACACCCCGCACCTGCAATTCCTGCGCCAACTGTTGAATCGGAAAGATTAATCCTGTCTGGCTCGTAACGTGATCTAATAATGCTAATCGGGTTTTGGATGAAATTTTGCCAATTACTGCTGCAATTACCTGCTGTGGTGATTCTATCGGAAAGGGAACCTTTGCCACGACTACTCGCGCCCCAGTCCGATTTGCGATGAAGTCTAACGCATTACGGCAAGCATTGTACTCATGATTGGTAGTGAGAATTTCATCATCAGGTGAAAAATTTAGAGAACGCAACACTGAATTCACAGCAGTTGTCGCATTCGGGACAAATACTAAATTTTGAACATCAGTATGAATAAAAGCTGCCAACTTGCTTCTCGCGTTGTCTATCAGTGGTTCCCACTTTCTACCAAAAAAATTTACTGGGTCTTGCTCTAACTGCGATCGCAAATTCTGTTGCATCGCTAACACAGCCTTAGGACAAGCACCATAAGAACCATGATTAAGAAAAACTACATTAGTATCTAGTGACCATAGCTCTTGGTAAGATGAAGGGTGAAGATTTAAATTTAACTCTTCATACTTCATACTTCAACCTTCATAATTTTTAAACTCCCCAGGCTGGATTCGAACCAGCGACCAATCGATTAACAGTCGATCGCTCTACCACTGAGCTACTGAGGAACGATGCCGCTCACAATATCTAATAGTAGCGTAGTCACTCTAAAATGGCAAGTACTTTCGCTAACTTTTTTTGCTGAACCCAATCTTGCAGATAATGGCAACCAAAAACCCCTTCTGGAGGCAGATTAGAGACTTTTGGATGCTAATAGCTACTGTAATCCCATACGCAATGCAGCCAACTTCTGGCGTGCTTGGTCATCAATAGCACTAGCCAAAAATCTACTATTTGATTTTTTACGAGTTTGATATTTTTGACGTACTCGACAAACTGTAGTTTCTACTGCACTGCACAGTTGTTGCGCTGATAACCATTCAGCCCCATACCCCTGTACCACCAACTGTTGCGCCCTGTCTGAGGTTGCCACAATCATCCGAGATATTCGAGATGTGGTAATGTGCGATCGCAAAGAGGCACAAATTTTTTCGATATAAGTATCTGCCGTTTGCCCAAAATCAGTGTAATAAACTGAGACAAGTTCTGTAATAACTTCCTTATTACTAGAGGCGTTATGATATTGGGCATCGAAAACTATTTGAGTGTCATAACCTTGAAACGCACTGTAACCAATCATCGCTTCGACTAGTTCCCAGCGTGCTGCCTCTAAGCCAGCACTATCACGGGTTTTTTTCAGACAAGGCCAAGCGCCTATTATATTGTAGCCGTCCACCAAGAGAACGGCTGGGACTGAGGTACGGGGCATGGTTTTTAATCACAATTTTCTAGAGTTAGCAAAATCCATTCATAACTTTTATAGTAATTGAAGCATTGCTTGTAACACTATGTTACAAATTAGCCAAAAATGCGAAGATTTTGCAAAATTAATCTAGAAAAACCCCTGCCAAATATAAACGCGCCTTATTTAAAGACGCGTCTTAGATGTTAGTAATTATTGATTAATTAGCTTGATGGCAGTTACCAGATAGACTAGAACCAAGACTAATTACCAAACCTATTGCCTATTGCCTGTTGCCTGTTGCCTGCTAGATGACTCAGGGGACTTCATCATGTACTGCCATTAGACGTTGTTTGAGGCGTTGAGGTTCACCCCAATCAACTAAGGAACCTTTTTCTAACAAAAAAGCACCGTCGCAGTAGTTCAACTCATCTAAGCGATGTGTCACCCACAAAGCTGTCATACCCCGACTTTTAACTAAGCGGTGGACACCAGCAACTAAATCTAGTTGACTATCTGGGTCGAGTAAAGCGGTGGGTTCATCTAATAATAAGATTTCACAGTGACGAGCGATCGCACCTGCAATAGCTACACGCTGTTTTTGTCCCCCACTCAATGCATATATAGGACGCAATTGCAAAGAAAGCAAATTGACAGCCCCTAAAGCTTCCTCAACCCTTGCCCTCACCACAGCAGGCGGTAACTTTTCTTCCACTAGCCCAAAAGCTATATCAGCACCAACAGTTGGCATCACCAGTTGATGATCAGGATTTTGAAAAACAAACCCGACAGGCTGCAAAACCCCAATTTCACCCCTCTGCGGTACTAATAACCCTGCCAACAATCGGAGTAATGTTGATTTACCACTGCCATTAGTCCCCAAAAGCATCCAAAATTCACCCTTGGGTACTTCTAAAGAGCAAGATTTGATTGCCGTCTCACCATTAGGCCAACTAAAATTTAGATCTTTAACCTGGATGCCCACTTCCGCCATTGCTACACCTTACTTACTCACCAGCTAAGGCAAAAAAGCCAGGTGGTCTGCCACTAGCAGTGCTGACACCATCTTTCTGAATTATTTGTACTCCAGAAATTTCACTAGCACGGACGGCAACTTTTCTTTCTACTTTGCCTTCACACTTGAGTTCCACAATATCAGGATTGCCAGAACGCATCGCTGCCAAAATTAGCTGATAGACAGCCTCAGCATCTTCTGTAGTTTTACGTTGTACTGATATGGGGAAAGCAGTGTTTCTTACACTTATGTCAATAGTAAACATTTAGCCTTAATCAAACATAGCTGTAGCCATCATTTTAGCGTTCAGTGATGAGGGAATGGGGAATAGAGAGTGGAGAGTGGGGAAAAATGTGTTTTTTTCATTCATAGTTAAGTAACGCACCCAGTCTCCTGTATTAAATGAGAATTTTTTAGGGAATCAAAAAATCTCCTCAAACCCTACTCCCGACTCCCTAATCACCACTTCCTAATCCCCAAAATATCAAATTTGATTCAGAATCCCCTGGAAAAATTCCCGATTTTTACCTAGAATTATTAGAGTCGGTAAAAAATTGTAAATTGGATTGACAACCCAGTTAACTTTCTGCATGAGGCTGGCTGTAAAGTTAGACCAAAAGCAGAACTGTACTTATAAGATATTTGGAGATTCACTCTCATGACCATCGCAGTTGGACGCGCCCCCAGTAGAAGAGGGTGGTTTGACGTATTAGACGACTGGTTAAAGCGCGATCGCTTCGTATTCGTAGGTTGGTCAGG
>NZ_JACJRV010000009.1 GCF_014697475.1 Nostoc sp. FACHB-152 | reverse complement strand
CTCCTGCGTCACAATGGTTTTGATTCTCTAACCAGAGCAATCCGAAATTGCGCCCATGATATTAAATTACTTTTTTCCTTTTTAAAATGAAACAGTCCTGCCTTTCCAAGGGGGGATTAAGGGGGGTAATTTGACTTGTGTGTACACCGTAGAGGAGAGAGGTTTGGAGAGGGGTTTTTCAATCTGTTTAACTCACGTTTCAAAAATGTCTTGACGATCGCAACTTGCACCTACACGGGTAAAAATTTTCTGAGAAAAATAAAAAATAAGGACACAAAATTTTTGTGTCCCCGTATTAATTATTGGTACGATCGCCTATCCTAAACTTTACCCAGCCACAACTTCAGTTTTCTTTTTCTTAGAACGGCGGGTAAACCTGCGTCCCATTTCATCAATCACGCTATCTAAACCAGCGACATCACCACTAGCTTTGGCATAGTTATAAACTGCTAATGCTGCTGCATAAGCTTCACTACCAGATGCCATACAAGTATCATCTACTAATTCTTGCAGTTGCGTCAAAGACAACAGCACTGGATATAAGGCTTCATACAGTGCTAAATCGTGTCGCATTTCTTCAATATCAAATGCACGGGGTAAAAAGTTGGGGTTTTGTGTGGCTACTTCTAAAGCTTTGCTGACAAAGGCGCGGCTTTTATCGCCCATTTTGACTATCGTGCGGCGGTCTTCGGTGGTCAAATCAATTAAAAACGGTAACTTCTCGCGGATAGTAGCTATAGCCTGCATAACTGCATCTTTATCTGCGGCGGAGAGTTTGGCACTGATACGGTTTTCTGCCATATTTACTACAAAGTATACTGTTAATCTCAGTATTCCCAAAGTTGGAGGGCGATCGCTAATCAAAAATCATTGGTGAGAAACAAGAGTAACTTAACATCAATAAGAATCTCTAAAGTTTTGTTGCTATATTCCAGTAGTCTCTAACTAACTAGGATATAAATTCAAAATTAACAAAACATATCTACTTGTTTATAGGCAATAAATACAATAAATCTCGGCGGTTTCTCAAGAGAAATATGGCTAGTTTTTTCTTAAAGTTTGTGTCCTATTGATACTAGATAGCAGCAGATGTTATTTATAGATTAGAAAATTTTGCTTGATATAAATTTTCAGGTTTACGAGTGACTGTTAGGAGTAGCCAACTAAAACAGGGTGTTGGGCAAGAACCTCTAACGCTATTTTTTATTTAATAAAACTTTTAAAAACTAAAAACTTTAGGAAAACTCTAGTAAATATGACCTCATTACATTTAACTAAAAATCTTCAAGAATCTTTACAACAAAGTGAAGAAAGCTTTCGTTTATTAGTGGAAAGTGTACAGGATTATGCAATTTTTATGCTCAATCCTGATGGATACATTGTTAGTTGGAACATTGGAGCCGAACGCATCAAGGGCTATCACTCAGAAGAAATTATTGGTCAACATTTTTCGTGTTTTTATCCACCAGAAGATATTGAACAAGGTAAACCCCAACAGGAACTAAAAGTCGCCCAAAATTGCGGTCGAGTCGAAGATGAAGGTTGGCGGTTGCGTAAAGATGGCTCACGTTTTTGGGCAAATGTCATAATTACAGCCTTGCGAGACAATGATGGCAATCTGCAAGGTTTTGCGAAAGTGACGCGAGACATGACAGAACGTAAAATGGCAGAAGAATTACGCACCAGCCACTTTCTTGTTAATTCTGTGCTTGAAGGCATTACTGATGCTGTTTTTGTAAAAGATATTCAAAGTCAATATTTATTAATTAACTCTGCTGGAGCTAATTTTATTGGCAAACCAGTAGCAGAAATTATTGGTAAAGACGATACAAAATTAGTTGCACCTGATTCCGCCCTGAAAATTATCGCCAATGATCGCCAAATTCTCAGTTCAGGTGCTTCTTTGACTTATGAAGAAACTGTCACGGCTGATAACATTACTAGAACATATCTCACCACAAAAATCCCATATCGGGACGAGGACGGAAATACACTAGGTTTACTCGGCATTTCACGAGACATTAGCGAACAGCAAGCTGCGCTGCGCGAACGCAAACGGGTAGAAGCAGAAAAGGCTGAAATCCTTGCTCGTGAACAAGCCGCGCGAAAACAAGCAGACGAATCCTTAGCACTACTGGATACATTGCTAAATAGCGCGCCTGTTGGTTTAGCTTTTTTTGATAGAGAATTGCGCTGCTTACGCATGAATGAATATATTGCGGGAATCAATGGCGTGGCTTTAGAACAAAGCATCGGTCGGAGGATGAAAGAATATCTGCCAGAGTTTGCAGATCAAGTAGAAGCGTTAATGTGCCAAGTGCTGGAAACTGGAGAGCCGATTAAAAATTTAGAAATTACTGGTGAAACAAAAGCAGGCGATCGCGGTGAGCAACACGCCTTGGCAAACTACTATCCGGTTTATGCCAAAGATGGAGAAATACTGGGAATTGGAATTGCTGTATCGGATATCACCGAGATTAAGCGCACAGAAAAGACATTACGAGAGCGTACAGAAGCACTATCTGAGCGTACCCAAAGGCTGCAACTGCTATCAGAAACAACTAGCGAACTCCTATCGAGCGAACAACCACTAGCATTAATTAACAATTTGTTTGCCAAACTTCAGCCACTAGGGTTAGATGTTTACTTCAACTATTTAGTCGATGAAGAAAAACAGATGCTACGCTTGGCATCTTATAGCGGCATTTCTGAAGAACTTGCTAAACAAATTGAGTGGTTGGAATTGGGTCAACTAGTATGCGGTACTGTGGCATCAAAAGGCTGTCAACAGGCAATCGCTAATATTCAACAAGCTACAGATCCGAACACCGAGTTCATCCGTTCAATTGGCATCCAAACTTATTCTTGTCAGCCATTGCGAGTGCAAGGTCAAGTGAAAGGTACGCTATCTTTTGGCAGCCGCAACCGTTGCAGCTTGACGACAGAAGAAATCGCCTTGCTACAAACAATTTGCGACCAAATTGCGATCGCTATACATCGCTCTGAACTTATGGCTTCTTTGCAACGACAAACCGAGCAGTTGCAGCAAGCCAACCGGATGAAAGACGAGTTTTTAGCCATTGTCTCTCATGAATTGCGATCGCCCCTCAATGCCATCCTCGGTTGGTCTACCATCTTGCGGAAAAATTCTATTAATGATGCTACCAAAGCCACAGCTGTCGAAACAATTGAACGTAATGCTAGGCTGCAAACACAGCTAATTGAGGATTTACTGGATGTATCGCGGATTATTACAGGCAAGCTGAAGTTAAATATGCAATCTCTGCAAATTGCGGCGATTGTACAAGCAGCAATTGAATCGGTTCGTCCGGCGGCTGATGCCAAGCAAATTCAACTGCAATCTTTGGTAGATCCCACTGTCGGCACAGTTAGAGGTGACTCAGGGCGGTTACAGCAAGTGATCTGGAATTTATTGTCGAATGCGGTTAAGTTTACACATACAGGCGGACGTATTCAAGTACGGTTGGATAGAGTTAATTCAAATGTGCAAGTTACCGTCAGCGATACAGGTATCGGCATAGAACCGGAATTTCTGCCTTTTGTTTTTGAACGTTTCCGCCAAGCTGATGCTACAACTACCAGGGCTTACGGCGGTTTGGGGCTAGGTTTAGCAATTGTCAGTCATATTGTCAAACTGCATAGCGGTACAGTTTGTGTAGAAAGTCCAGGTAAAGAACAAGGTGCAACATTCATAGTCAACTTACCAAGCGAAACGCCTGTGCTTTTCTCTGCGAGAGTTCCCGACGGCGGAGTATCATTCAACAGTAGCGATACCTTTGCTAGTTTACCGACATTAGTGGGATTAAAGGTACTAGTTGTAGACGACGAGGCCGATACACGAGATTATCAAGCGATGGTATTGTCAGCCAACGGTGCAATTGTCAAAGCAGTAGCCTCAGCAGCCGAGGCGTTAGAAGTAGTTAGACAATGGCAACCAGATGTGTTGTTGAGCGATATCGGGATGCCATTAGAGGATGGTTATTCTTTGATCCGAAAAATTCGCGATCTTCCTCCTCATAGTGGCGGACAAATTCCAGCCGCAGCACTGACAGCCTATGCTAAGGATGAAGAACGCCAACAAGCACTAAGTTCTGGATTTCAAAGGCATCTATCTAAGCCAGTTGAGCCAAGCGAGTTGGTGAAAGTAGTAGCAAGTCTAACAACTAAGCTATTAAACACCTAACAGAGCAGTTTAGACCAAATCTCAAATCTAAAATGGTATGACATATTCTCAAACTTGGAGAGCGATCGCTAATCAAAAATCATTCATGAGAAACAAAATCCCCGATTTCTTTGAGAAGTAAGCAATCTGGACACTGTGAATTATTACATCACATCCGAATTTTATATAAAGGTGACTTTATTTCATACTTCTGACTTCTGACTTCATACTTCATCCTTCACCCTTCAATCTATGATGAGGATCAGGACATTAGTGAGGAATTGAAGGCAATGAAAGTTCAACCTGTTAGTAGCATAATGTTGAGCTTAATCGCAACAATTGGGACATCACCATTAGCGTTAGCAGTACCAACGACAGTTGCTTTGCATTCACCTGCACAAATTACAAAAAAAATCCCACAAAAACTGGCACAGTTTGCCGACAACGATAGTCAAGAGCGATCGCAGTTAGTACAACAAGCCAATGCCTTATACAATCAAAGAGATTTCAAAGGTGCAGAAACCAGTTTACGGCAGTTAATTAAAAAATATCCTGAAGATGCTTTTGGACATTTTCAACTCGGTAATGTACTTTTACGGCAAAAACAGCCAGAAGCGGCAATAAAATCTTACCAAGAAGCGATTCGTCTCAAGCCAAAATATGCTTTAGCTTACAATGCGATCGGTGTGGTTTACGCGACTCAAGACCGATGGAATGAAGCAATTACTGAATATCGCAAAGCTTTAGAAATTAATCCTGATTATGCCGAAGCCATGACAAATTTAGGGCAAGCACTATGGCAAATTAATAAACGAGATGAGGCTGTAGCTTCTTTAGAAAAAGCTTTAACTATATTTAAAACTGAAAGTAGAAATGATAAAGCATACCAAGTCGAACAGATGTTGAAGCAGATTAGAACTGCCGATGATCCTAGTGTTTCTTGATCAAAGGCAATAGGCAATAGGCAATAGGCAATAGTTAGTAGGTTGGGTTTCACTTCGTTACACCCAACCTACAAAAAATACTGTTGCCTGTTCCCCGTTCCCTGTTCTCTAATTACATAAAAAAGCCTCCCCTAGGGGAGGCTAAAACTTTAGCGGAGACAGCTTGTTAGCCTAAGGGAGTAACAGCGATCGCTCCACCTAATGCGGCGAAAATTGCGGAAACGATGGCTGTCGCAAATAACCACCAAGCGGCGGAGGCTGCGGCTTTGCGGGTTTCTTCGGCTTGCTTTTGGGCTTGATGCTTGACTTCTTCGAGGCGGCGTTGCGCTTCGTTTTGTAAGCGTTCTGCACGTTGCAATACTGTGTTACGCGCGCGTTCGATTTGCTCGATGATGCGGTTGGCATCTTCCTCAGAGATATCTTCACGCGAACTCATGATTGCAACTAGAGTATCGCGGTTGAAGGAAGATAAGCGATCGCGTAACGATTCAAATCCAGCTTGTGGATCTTCAAATAACTGTCTGACATCACGCTTAACGCCGTCATAGTTGAGTTCTGGGCGATCTAATGAGTTGAGATAGTTGCGGATGCGGGCAAAAACTCCGTCAACTACATCCTGTATTCGCCGTTGGATACTCCGCACTTGCTCGACGAATTGATCGCGGACGGAAATCATATTATCGGCAATTCTGGCTGCTTCTTCATCGGTCATATCTTCCCGAATCTTCAGCAAGGCAATGATTGTCGAACGGTCAAAATGAGACAAGCGATCGCTCAAACTTTCTACCCCTACCCGTGGATCGTGCAACAATAATTGCAAGTCACGTTTAATACCTTCGGGGTTGAGTTCTTCTTTGCCAGTTTGCCGCAAATATTCTTCCAGATAAGCTTTGAATGTATCCATTCTTTGCTGTGTCCGGGTTGCCAGACGGCGTGGCGCACGCACAATATTCCGGATGGATGTTTGCATAGAGTCAATTACTTCGTTGACTTGTGCTTCACTCAAGTCTTGACGCTGACTCAGCAACTTCACTAAAGTATCTCTGTCTAGTTGCGATAACCGCCGACGCAGGGCTACTGCGCCTTCTTTGGGGTTTTCAAACAAGCGATTCAAATCCCGTTGAATACCTTCTGGGTTAAGTTCGTCTTTACCAGTGTTCCGCAGATACTCGGTGATTGCAGTTGTCACAGAATCATATTGTTCTTTGGCTTTGTCTGCTACTGCTTGCGGTGCGTGGCGAACACTGTGCCAAGAATCTTCCACAGTATGAAGAATGTTATTAACTTGGTCTTCGCTCAAGTCTTGGCGTTGACTCAACAACTGCACTAAGGTGTCGCGGTCAAAGCGAGACAATCTGGCGCGAATTGCACTCATCCCAGCTTGGGGATCTTCTAGTAATCGCTTGAGATCGGCGCGAATGGCATCAGGGTTTAACTCAGCTTTACCGGTGTTACGCAGATATGATTCGACATTCAACCACAGGGTTTCTGCTTGATATTTTGCCTGTTCTGCAATGCCTTGCGCTTCAACTAAAACGCGATCGCGTTGTTTTTCTAACTCATCTAGAATCGGTTCTACTTCGTAAACTTGAATATCGTTGCGTTCTAGCAAGATTTTCCGCATTTCCTGACGGTCAACTATTGCTACTCGTCGGGTCAATGTTTCATAATCTGCATCTGAGTCTGCCAATAAAGCATGGAAATCTCGTTCAATCCCTTCAGCACTCAACTCTGATTTGGGTGTCACCAAAAGATAAGTGTCTACTCGTCGTTGCAAATCTTGGGCGATGTCTCTTTCTTCTTCAGCTGTGACGGTGACTAATACTGATTGACGCACAGCTTCTAGCTGATCTGCAATCCGCCCAATTTCCGCTTGAGTAAGTAATCCTCTTTGTTGCAGAATATTGGCAAAATCGTTGCGAGAAATGCGTTCTAATTCTCTTCTAATAATGCCAGGATCGGCAGCCGGGTCATAAATAACATCGCGGAATTCTTGCGCGATTCTTTCTTGGCTGAGTTGCCAAGCAAAGGTGTTATGTAGATAGTTCTCGATATCAGCACGAATTGGGCTGTAAGGTTGGGATGGTGTGGGAAGCCCTAATTTATCTGCTTGTTCTGTAACTTTATCTTTAGCAGAAGTCAGCGATCGCAGAATTTTTTCGACATCGATATCTGACAAGTCAGTGCGTCCCATCACAATGCCAGTCAGGGCAGTTATTCCTTGTTGGAGTGTACTCTGAACTGTCCCAGGTGCGGCTTTCTGATCAGCTTCTTTAGAAGCACGGGTTTCAGCGATTAGCTGTTCTAATTTGGCGTTCAGTTCGTCGGTTTTAGTTTGTCCTGGTGGTAGAGATTTGAGATAGTCAACTAATTCGCCGATGCGGTCTTGGCCAGAGTGTTGCCCTACTACCTGCTGCCAAACGTTGTATAGTGTATCAGCTATACGGTTGACTTCGCGTTTAGAAAGGTCAGTACGACTGCTAACTAAATCAATAAATTTTTGGCGGTTAATGTTGCGTAAATCAGGGCTACCTGCGTTAGCGTAGCTTAACGAAGTTATCGCTTTTAATTGAGGATCGTTGAGTAAGGATTGAAATTCACTCTTGATTCTCGATACATCCAATTCGGGGGGACGCAGCTTGTCTAGGTAATCTTCGATATTCTCCCGAATGCTGATGGGATCAATCGCACTACCTAATTCTCGGCGTACAGCGGCGGCGGCGGCTTCGGCGGTGGCTACGACTTGGTTATTTACGGCTTTAGCACCAAGGGCGGCGGTAGCAGTTCCCATAATGGCTTGAAAACCGGAGGTGGCAGTGTTCACCACTGAACCGACTAAGGAACCTACGGTAGTGGAACTTACCCAAACTAGTAATAAGAAATATGCGCCCCAAATTACTAAGCCGAGAATGGCTCCTAGTTTGGGATCAAAAATGACTAAGCTTAATTTTACTGCTAAGAAACTGGCGATTAATAAGGCGATCGTAACGGTGACTAATGTCCAAATACCTACAGCCGTGCCAATTTTGCGAATTGTTCCGCCAAAACTGCCACCTTCTCCACTACTTGAACTGGAATCTGAATCAGATGAATGCCCTAGGTAGGAGATACCAGCTGCAACAGAGAGGTTTGTTAGCACTAGTTGAAAAGCAAAAGCCAAAATCACGCCGGAGATTAAGGCGACAAAAAAGCGTGGCCCGGATGTCAGAACCGATGCCTGCGCTGGCGTAACGTTTGAGGGATCTACAGAAGTTTGTGCTACCCATAATAATGGTTTGTAGAGTCCCAACATAATTCCCGTACTTTGAATCATTTGTATTTCCTTCTTTTAAAGTTTAACTTTGGAGGGATTTAAGAATCGTGTGAGCGCAAATATGCAATTTATTTCTGTAACTATCGCCATACCTAACTCTTGTAGATCTCAGAATCCAGGAATTTAGACGATTTCAGCATCCACCTGAAGTTTGAACAATATATCTAGCGTCGGGTAGAAGTTTGATTAGCCGCGAGATTTAATTCTTAGGATATTTATTGCCTTAAAGAAGCGAAATGCCCCTTTTTACGGAAATATTGGAGCTTAATTCCTATTTAATAAAACTAGCTTAATTTCTATGATTTAATCCTAGCTTAATCTTAATTTAGCTAATAGCAATTTACATTTATTTACAAATACTGTTTTTATCACCCTCTGAAGGTGGATATGTTTAAACTTTCAAGCTTTTTTAATCTTCCACAAGAAGTGCTTAGAGTTTGTACCTACAGACAGAAACCAGTCGATTTATAAATAGCTAACTTTAAGTTAAGTAACAAATGAATTTGGAATCAAAAAATGGAAACTCGCTCCTCCAATAATTTGCCAAAAGTTGCAACAGAATACAACGGCATTGATCGTAATGCTTTTCTCTTCGGTTGGACTCCTCAAGCGGAACTATGGAATGGCCGCTTGGCTGCAATTGGTTTTCTAGCTTATTTACTGTGGGATTTAGCAGGTTATAGCGTTCTGCGCGATGTCTTGCACCTAATTGGTTACTAAATAAAAAACTCAGAAAAATTAGCTTAATTTTGGAGGAAAAAATGGCATCTAACTCTACACAAACCAGCCCTTCTACCGATTTACCATCTGTTGCTAAAGCTTATAACGGTATAGACCGAAATGCGTTTATTTTTGGTTGGAATCCCCAAGCGGAACTATGGAATGGTCGCTTGGCAGCGATTGGTTTTCTAGCTTATTTACTTTGGGATTTAGCAGGCTATAGCGTTCTGCGCGATGTACTGCACATCATTGGTTACTAAAAATAAAAAATTCAGAAAAACTAGCTTAATTTTGGAGAAAAATCATGGAAACTCGTGAAACTCGTCCCTCTACCAATCTACCAACAGTTGCTAATGCTTATAATGGCCGCGATCGCAATGAATTTCTGTTTGGCTGGACTCCCCAAGCTGAACTATGGAATGGTCGCTTGGCAGCGATTGGTTTTCTAGCTTATTTACTGTGGGACTTAGCAGGTTATAGCGTCCTGCGCGATGTCTTACATTTGATTGGTTATTAATCCTGTAGAGACGTAGCAATGCTACGTCTCTACAAAAAAATGTGTTACACCCCTGTTCTAGGTCTTGGAAGGCGGAACCAAAATCTGGAACCGCCTTCTTGGCGTGGTAAATAACCGATATTTCCACCCCAACGCTCAATAGTCATGCGACAAAAATACAAACCAATACCGGCTCTACCTGAGTTATTTTGACCTTGAGAAAACTTTTGAAATAAATTTTCTATCATCTCCGGTTGTACACCTGCTCCTTCATCATCAATAGTGAAAAGAACAGATTCTTCTTCAGCTTGCAAACCAATAGTTACAGTAGACTCTGGTGGACTGTAGCGATAAGCATTCTCCACAAGATTTGTAATTATTCTATCTAAGCGCGATTGTTCACCTACAACTTTCCAATCGGCTGTTATATCAGTGTTGGCAACAAACTGTAACTGTTTATTACTCAGCGAAAATGTAGAGTTAAATAGCTCCAAATTTTCTTGTATCGCAACTAAAATATCTGGAGCCGTATCAATATCTGCTACAAAAGTTTCTAGCGATCGCACGTCAGCAGAAAAAGCATCTAATATATTTCTAATTAGCATTTCTTGCTTAAGAGATTGCTTTCTAGCAATTTCTAAATTTTCTTTTCCTTTAGCTGTCAAACTTTCAAACTCTAACAAAGATAAACAGCAATTAATCGCAGTTAGCTGACCTGCTATATCATGGATAATACAATTAATCAGCACCTCTTTTTTTTGATTTTCTTTTAATAAATGCTGATAATTTAATTCTTGTTGTCTACCTATTTGAATTAAATTTTGCTTATCTTGATATTTATCTCTTACCAATTCAATTAATAAGATTTTACTATAATTTATACATATTGCATAAGCTTCTAGCTGTTCTTCATAACCATTTAAATTTTTTTCAATCCATAGACCAGAACTCAGCTTACCACTGCTGTTGTTATGCCAAAATTCCTCTGCATCAAACAAGAAATTTTCTAAAAAGGCAAATTCTTCTTGGGGAATTAACATATTCATCCCAACTGTTAATTCTTGGCTACAAAAACGCCTCAACCAATCAGGCACCTTAGAAGTAATTTTAAATAAACCGATGTCAATTCTTTCTAAAACTACGATATTTAATGATAAGAATAAGTCTGCTAATATTTGATTACTCATAAAATAACTAAAAATTTAATTATTTATTCTCTAGGCGACTGATTTAAGAATTTATGAGATTTTTCTTGTAACAGGCTGGAATGGTTTGCTTCTTGTTGCATGGCTGAGAGATGCCTTTCATTGAGAATGCTATCTAATAATAATACCCAATCACCTTCGCATGAGGGGATCAGATGGATATCTGCACAAATCCCAACCTCAATTTTCATCAAGGGAAGAAATAAAGGAGAATCATCTAGAGGTAGTAAACCTTCAAGGAAAAAAAGCTGTTCACATACTTGCATTCCATGACGGAGATTGGTAATACCGTACTCAGCTATTTTCCCGCCCCAAGATAACAGACAACAATCTTTATTGACTAATAAATAGGCAAGCGATCGCTCTTCTATAATAAAGTTTAAAATGTAGTCAATCACAACATGGGGAATATCAGCCATTTATCCATTCAACATTTTATTAGTAAGAGTTTGAAACACTTCTTCCACACCTTGTCCGGTTTTGGCACTAGTTTTAATCACAGTCCAACCTTGTTGGATCATAGCATCTAGCTCATGAGCTTCGATTTCCCATTCGTCTGTTAGATCCCACTTATTAAGTACCAAAATAAAAGGTACTTTCCCAATACTGTCTTCTACTTTTTTTTGTAGCTCAAAAGCCTTATCTAGAGTATTGTGCCGAGTACCATCTACAACTAATATATAACCAGATGAACCTCTTAAGTAAGATATCCTGATTTTTAGAAACTCATCTTCACCATAAAGATCCCAAAGGATTAAATTTATATTTCTTCCTTGAACATCCATAACCTTTTTATCAATTTTAACTCCTACAGTAGTATGATATTTATCTGAAAAAATACTAAATACAAACTGTGATATCAAACTTGTTTTTCCTGTTGCAAATGCACCTACCATACAAACTTTTTTTTGAAGCATATCTATTTAGTTTTATCAATTATCAATACTTGAAAAGAGACGCGACGATTTAACCGTTGGGACTCTAAATTAAATTCGGTCTTGTAAGGTAGTTTAGAGCCTAATGCAACAATCTTAAATTTATTCTTACTCAGTCCCTGATTATTGAAATAAGATAGTATTTTGTTAGCACGGGCTTGGCTAATTAGGATATTTTCTTGTTCTGTTCCCTGATTATTAGTATGCCCTCTAATTTGAATTTGGGCAGCTTTACCTAAATAATTGGCTGTTTTGAATAGTTTGTGAATAATTACAGCTAAATTGGTAAGCCTGTTAGCTTCTCCTGGAATCAACTCACTTTTTCCTTCTTCAAACAGAAATATTGTTTCTTCAATTTGCTTTTTAGCTAACTGTAACTCTCTCAGTTCACTTGGTAAAAGATTTTGCGTTTGGAATTGTGTAATTCCTGGGATAAAACGCCACAGTTTATGTGCGTCTAAAATCCATTGCTGAGGTGCGTAACCATTAGCAGATAAAATGCCTTTATTATCAACTTGTAGCGAAATAGTTGTTGGTGGTTGCAATAGTCTTGCACTTCTTTTAGAGAGTAGTTGAGGCTCAAAAGATAAGTAAGGTTGCCACTTACCAATAACTTTTTGAGGATTTAGATGTGTTTGCTGTATTAAAGTGTTGGGGTCTACAGCTAATGGGTCGCGCATTCCCCAAATAAAATGCCTACCATTTTGGTGCTTAGTATTAATTACCACAATGCCTGGTTGAGAGTTAAGTTTATTGATATAAGCTTGCCAACGGATGTGTTCTCTGAGAGTAAAAAAGCCCCAAATTCCACCAGCGATCGCAATTAAACCTAACAAAGCCCAGGCATAAGTATAATTCTGCTTAGATGCAGTTTTATACTGAACTGTTAAACAGCTGTCTAAATAAGGCTGGCTAGCTTGAAATGGTTCTGTTTCTCCCTCAAAATTATGTAGTTCTGTTCCTAATTTCAGATGAATTTTTTCGATGGCTGCTTGAAAAACTTCTCGTAATTCTTGAGGCGGTTTACCGCGAATTATCCCAGCGATGATTGCTTGTGGCCCGGCTTCAATCCAAATTATCAGTTCGCCAAATCGCAAACTACTTAATGTAGCTTCATTATGGACAGTAAAAGAATCTTTAATAAAATCTTGAATCGCTGTCAACATAGCCGCCACTAAATCTGGGTCTTGAGCGGCTACTTGCTTTAACATTACATGATGCAGTAATAATCCTGTTTTTCTGTGAATTAAAAATATTTGTTCTACTCGATAAAGTAAAGTCCGCAACAGGATAATTTCGGCAAATGATTTCCCTGTACGCTTTGCTTCTAGCCTCCATTTAATGCTTTCTGGCGATAAGCTGTGTTCTAGGGTTTGATTGAGCGATTGCATCATCTCATCTAAAGCTGCGGCGATCGCTTTGCGGGTGGCTGGCCCTATTATGGGAAAGAATGCTTCTGAAAGCACATTTTCGTCTTGGGTGACAGAAGCTTGAATTGCTTCTTCAACGCTGGAAACAATAGCTTCTACTAATTGTTTATCTTGCTTAGAACGCAAAACGACAGCTTCAGGAAGCAAGCGACTGATATCTTCTGGTTGAATTTGGGGATTATTTAATCTTTCGTAGAGTTTATGCAGTTGCGTTGGTTCGACACCAAGAAGGACACTGCGAAGTAAACTCAGTTCATCTTGATTGAGAGAATCTAAGTTAGAAGGTTCGCTATTGTTATTTGTAGTTTCTGGAGAAACTTGATTTGGGGGATAGTCATTCATTGTCTGAATCCCCTAATTTAAAATTAATATACAGTCGCATTCTATAAGAAAAACTGGCGAATAATACTTAAGATTTAGTGTCAGAATTCAGCCGCATCGCTAATTCTGAAAACAAAGCTGCCAGCTTAGAACGGTCTGTTTTCTCTTTTTGTAGTTCTTGCGTTTCTCGTTTCAGTATATTCAAAATTTCTTCATATTTTTGCTGAAGATCATCTTGTAAATTCTTAGATTGGTTAAGTATATGTTCGCGCAATTCTCGTTGACGGTTAATAGTTTGCTCGTCTAGTTGAGCAATTTTATTTTCTAGAGATAGATTAATATTTTTTTGATCTTCTAAGAGCGATCGCACCACTGTATCACGTTCTAATTGCTCTTTTTTCAGCCTTTCTGTTAAAGAATCAACTTCTTGCCTAATATAACTTTCTAAAGCGTCTAAACGCTTGCGAGTTTCATCCCGCACGTTAACAAGTTCATTAATCAAACGTTCTTCTATGCGTGCAAATCTTTTGTCAACCTCTCGTATCTGGTTGCCAAAAAGAATATCTCGCACCTTATCTAAACTATTGCTTTCGCCAATGCCATTACTACTAAATTGCAGCTTGTTATTGTCTATATTTGATACCCCTTGCCCTGGCTCTACCACATTATGATTGATATATTCTTCAGGCGGGTTCATAGGTTTAATCCTTCTTAAAGCTGAATTTGATTTTGTGCTTATATTGTATGATGTTACATTTAGAGTCCGGTCGAAACCTTACATTTCAATATATTGAAACACATTCATAAAGTTCTTCCCCCTCAAGACTTAAACATAATTTATTTTTATTTATGCTAAAGCAGAAATCGCACTAATACATACAAAGACGAAGTTGCCAGTTGCAAAAACATCACTGGAAGACCGTAGTGGAGAAAAGTTTTAAATGAAATGCGACGACCATGCTGTTCTGAAATACCAGCTGCAACTATATTAGAAGATGCTCCAACAAGCGTACCATTACCCCCCAAAGTTGCACCAAACATCATTGCATAAAACATTGGTAAAACTTCAGCCGGAAATTGACCTTGAAAGTCTTGTGCTAAAACTTCTGCTGGTGCTAGTCCGACGGTGACAACATATTGCTTAAGTAACGGTACCATCGCTACTACCAAGGGAATATTCGGTACAACACTAGATAATATCCCTACCAAAAATAATAAAACTAGCGAACCAAGAACAATATTTTTACCTAAAATAATTGCTAAAACTCCTGACAAACCATTAATTACACCAGTTTTTTCTAAACCTCCAATTAACACAAAAATACTCATAAAAAATATTAATGTACTCCAATCTACATCCCGCAAGATATTATTAACTGTATCGATGCGGCTGTGATGAGATAATAACAAAGCCAAAGCTGCACCTAATAAAGCTACAGCCGCAGGTGAAATAGGAACTGGTAAAGATTCGCCAATTACAAAAAATACTAATACGAATGTTATTATTACTGCCCCCGCAGTTAAAACTCGTGGATGATTAATTTTTGGATGTGGCAATTCTTCAAGACTATCAAGTTTAATATGCCAAATTTTACGGAATAAGAATGGTAGCGTTGCTATGACTGTGGCAACTGCAATCACTCCTCCTAAACTTAATTGCCACAAGTAATCGATAAAACTAATATTAATGGCATCTCCAACAATAAAAGTAGCAGGATCACCAACTAAAGTTAATAGACCAGCACTATTAGCTATAAAGACCATTAGTATTAGTAATGGTACAAAATTAATACCTATTTCTTCTGCCATTGGGGGAATTAGAGGTGCTAATAACATAACTGTTGTAGCATTGGGTAACACTGCACAAATAGGGGTCACAATACCAACAATACCTAGTAAAAGACGTTTACCATCGCCTTTAGCTAATATGACTATTTGAGTTGCTATATAATCAAATATTTTAGTAGGTTCAAATGCGCGCACTAAAACCATAACACCAAAGAATAAGCCTAATGTTCCATGACTATTGCCGATATAACCCACAGCGTCTTTTAATGTCATGACGTTGGTGAAAACTAGTAATAATGCTCCTAATAAAGCAGCAATGGTAAGATGCACCCATTCCGTCATAATTAGGATGATTACACCCAAAAACGTAACAATGCTCAAGATAGCTTGCCAATGTTCCACTTTCTTACCCTTGATTTCTGATTAGCATACTACAGAAAAAGCCACCTAAAGTATAGGTAGCTGTCTATAAATCTTATTTAGGTAAAGAATTACTGCAATTTAAGAGGATGTTTTAAAAGTAGTTTGCTGTAATTTAGTCAAATTATTACCCCCCCTTAATCCCCCCTTTACAAGGGGGGAAACCGAGTTCTCTCCCCTTTATAAGGGCAGGGTTAGGGTGGGGTAAAAAATATTTGCTACATCAATCATAACTTTTCAAACAACCTCTAATACAGTAGTTATTCATCAATCCCATTGGGTATACCTAAAATAGCACAAGGGAGATTAAATCCTAGTGTCTGAATAATAGGATGATTAAGAGATTTACAGCCCATAAATAAAACATCAGCCGCTTCTGATTCCACGACTTTTGTTAATTCTTGAGCAACGTTACCAAACCGTAAATGCGATTTAAAAGAACCCTGCCATTCTTCAGCTAAACTTCGGGCTTGCCAAAGAATTTTATCTGCTTTTTCTAATGGTGCTACAGCTTGTTCTTGTAAATTTCGCTTTATTTCTTTTAATTTTGGTTGAGTTAATACGGATGTCGCAGATTGGTATACATCACTTATCCCACATTCACATGGGTTTAAATAAGTTGCCCAATTAAAGTTATCAAGATACTTATTACTTTGGTTATCTTCGACGACATAAACAGCTTGGACTGTCACTTGCTGATTTGTAGCTAAACGTGTTTGGTGAGCAATCCAAAAAGCGAGATCGAGTGCTGTATGACTATTAGGTGAAGCGTTATAAGCAACAATTAAGTTGACAGATTTTGCTGTTGAGATGTTTGTAAAAGAATTTGTTTTTGGCTCTGGTATTAATACCATTTGCTCAACTAAATCATTTCTTCCTATGGCGCTTTGGAGGCGCACTAACATTGGCTTAATGTTCACAGTTTAACTTCTCCTACATGGGAATGATTGACAAATGAGAAGCAGGGTGAATGAAGGCTGAAGTATGAAGTCTGAAGTGTGAAACATAAATTCATCTTCTAGCATTCATCTTTTAACCTTTACTTAAAGAAACCCCAATAACAACTGTTATTACAGCCAAATTTTGGGAGTTCCTTCCATTGCCGACGGAGTTAGCTGACGGGCTAAGACTGGAAGGTGTCTCTCTTGAAGATTAGCCCCTGATATTTGGTTCCTCCATTTCAAATCATTATTGATGGTTGATTTGAATTAGGCTACCCGCTAAAAGAAATAATAAACTAATTTACTCATTTTGGGTGAAGTATCTATCCAGAAAATTCAAGGCATAATTACGCAATTCAAAATATTCTTTGGTATTACGCATGGCGGCGCGATCGCGTGGATGTTCAAATGGTACTTCTAAGATTTCCCCGATATTAGCTGCTGGGCCATTAGTCATTAATACGATGCGATCGCTCATATAAATTGCCTCATCGACATCATGCGTAATCATCATTACTGCTTGCCGATTTTTTTCCCAAATATCTAATACTTGTCGCTGTAATTTACCTCTAGTTAATGCATCTAAGGCTCCAAAAGGTTCATCCATCAGCAACATTTTTGGACGAATTGCTAAAGCTCTAGCAATACCTACTCTTTGTTTCATACCTCCAGAGATTTCATCAGGATACTTATCTGCTGCCGGGGTTAAGTTTACCATTGCCAAGTGTTCGTTAACAATGCTAATTTTTTCAGCACGGGTTGCATTTTTTAACACTTCATCCACGGCTAAACGAATGTTTTCTCTGACAGTTAGCCAAGGTAATAAAGAGTAATGTTGAAATACCATCATCCTTTCTGCACCGGGCTTCCGGATTTCTTTTCCATCTAGCCGCACTGAGCCAGAAGTTGATTTTTCTAACCCCGCAACAATTTTTAACAGTGTTGATTTACCGCACCCAGAGTGACCAATTACTGAAATAAATTCATCCTCCCCAATGCTGAGATTTACACCATCAAGAACAACAAAATTACCTTTATCTGGTGTCGGATAAGACTTGACTAAATTTTCAATTTCTAGAAAGTTATTAGGAGGCATAACTTGCTGATCAGTATTTATTGATGTTGCTGTATATTTAGTCATTAAATACTCCTAAAAAATTTGAACTATTTGTTAGTTAATCTAGGGATTAGAGGTTAGAGGCTAGAGACTAGAAAATAAAAGAGATGCGGGAGATTTGTATGTTTGCTTGTAGGATTTATCTCATGAGTGCTTAGTAAAACATTTATAGTTCCTAGCCTCTATTCCCTAGCCCCTACCTAAGACATGAAAAAACGAATGGGAGAATTTGCCCGAATTTCAAAACTATTGAGATAACCTACGGGGTCGCTGGGGTCAAAGGCTTTTTTGTCAATAAATACTTCTGCCTGTTCGACTTTGTAATCATCTTTGGGACACTCGATACCCATCTCAGATGCTATCTCTCGATATAAATCTGTTCTCCAGCCTTTTGCGGCTAGTTGTTCGGCATTTTTGGGAAATTCCTTGATTTGTCCCCAACGGGCGGCTTGAGTCATTAACCAAATACTTCTCGACCGCCACATAAATGTTGAGTGTTCGCCTGGTTGTTTAGGTATATTCTCTGGAATATCGTAGAAGATAGTGGTGTCCGCAGCTTTGATAGTGCGGTCTTTGCCATCAAAACCGCCGTAATTGTAATTGCCAAGAATTGCTGGGCCTGTAAATTTTGTAATTGGCGCACCCTTCTTTTTCGGTATAGCACCTGTAAAGGAACGGTCTGTAATTAGTTCAGCGACTTCTTGGCGATTTTCTGGCTTACTGCAATATTGGCAAGCTTCAATCATTGCTTTCACCAGAGAACGATAGGTCTTAGGATATTTTTCGATGAAGGATTCCATCACACCCAACAACCTATCTGGGTGTCCTAACCAGACTTCTTTACCTTGGGCGAAGGTAAAACCAACACCTTCATTACCTGTAATTGCTCTGGTGTTCCAAGGTTCAGCTACCATGTAAGCTTGCATTGCCCCAATTCGCACATTTGTCACCATCTGGGGCGGTGAGACGATGATGACGCGAAATTCTTTTAAAGGATCGACACCAGCCGCCGCAGATATATAACGCACGAAATATTCGTAAATCGCAGAACTTAAAACTACTGCCCAAACTTTATTTTCTGATGATTGCTTATCAAAGTAGGCGCGGAAATCTTTGCCAAAGGCTTCTAATGCACCGTCGCCATATTTTTGTTGATACTCGTACCACGGACGCAGCCCAAAATCCCACATGGCTTTGTTCATCGTCATGGCGTTACCGTGGCGGTGAATGGTCATGGCTGCACATAAAGGTGCATGGCGCGCGCCTTCTGCCCCAATTCTGGCGTTGGTGACAGCACCAGATACCACAGGGGAAGCATCCAGGCGACCAAAAATTATTCCATCGCGGGAAGTTGCCCAACTTGCTTCGCGGTTGAGTTTGACGTTTAAACCATACTTGCGAAAGAAGCCTTTTTTCCAGGCGATCGCAAATGGCGCACAATCATTAACAGGAACGTAACCAACAGTAATATCAGGTTTTTCTAAATCGTCAGATTTGACTACGGGTTCGACGGCTAAGGCTTCTTCTGTCAATCCTTTTGCAGACCTATCTCCTGAAATTCCACAGGAAGATAAGGCAACTCCGGCGGTTGTTGTTCCAATTCCTAAGAGAAAATCTCTTCTAGTCCAGTTATTGTCACTCATTGTTATAGTTCTTTATTATGTTCGCGCAGAGGCGCATTCGGCGTAGACGTTCTCGTTCGCGCAGCGTCTCCGTCAGGAGAAGAGTAGGCGCAAAGGTACAAAGCGTCTTATTGTATTGATCTAAATTCTGTTATTTAGCCGTTGTGGGGCGATGAGTTACAAATTCTTGAAGTTTACTGACGGCAAAATCGAGAATTAGTCCGGTTACGCCAATGACAAATACCGCAAGAAACACTGAACTGAGATTTAACCGACTCCATTCATCCCAAACAAAGAAGCCGATACCAATACCACCTGTCAGCATTTCGACTGCAACGATAACTAACCAAGCAATTCCTAAACTAATTCGCAAACCTGTGAAGATATAGGGCAAACTGGCAGGCCAAATAATTTTGGTAATTCTTCGCCAACGGGGCATTTCTAACACTCGTGCTACATCTAAATAATCATTGGGAACGCTGGCTACTCCCAAGGCGGTGTTAATAATTGTCGGCCACAAGGATGTGATGAAAATTACGAAAATTGCTGAGGGGTCTGCCAAGTTGAAGATAGCTAAAGCAATTGGCAACCAAGCCAAAGGTGATACGGGTTTAAATATCTGAATGATGGGATTAAGGGCTAACATTGCTGACTTAGACATCCCAATGAGAAATCCCAAGGGAATTGCTACGATTGCACCTAAGACAAAACCTATTAAGACTCGTCGCAGACTAGCAATTAACAACCAACCAATTCCCAAGTTACCCGGCCCACGTTGATAAAACGGATTTAAAATGTAATCTAGATTTGCTATTAATGCCTCTGGTGGTGTGGGCATTAATTCATGATTGGCTAAGGCAACCACCCACCACAATAAAATAATTCCTAAAAAACCTAGAATAGGTAAAAAGACGACATCCTTACTAATTATGGGCTTTGTCTTTTGCCACGCAGCTTGACTAGCGATCGCTAAAATCGCTGCTAAATTTAATTGCAATATCATCTATAACCTCACCAGATTTAAGTACAGGTACAAAAATCTGAGCAGTACCAGCCTTGGACACTGATGAGATCACCACATTTTAAAAATGCTATCTCTTCAGTCTCCTCTCAATGCCTACGAAGTTAGCTGACGGGCTAGGGCTGAGAGATGCCCCTCTTAAGAAGTATGAAGTCTAAAGTATGAAATTAGTTTAATCAACTTTTAGCCTTTAGCCTTCTTTAAAATACGCCCCAAAATTTGGTTCCTCCGCTTCAGCGTTACGTGCTTTAACGCGCTGAATTAGGCTGACTTACTCTAATTGTTGACAATATAGCGAACTTTAACATTGCTGTCCAGTAAAAACAACTTCTTGGGATAGATCTATTGGTTTATTTAGCGTAATTTAATCCGTCTTTGGGTTGGCAATGAGGTGTAACACATATGCACTCTTGACTGATGAATACTGATACTCAGCTTTACAAACCACTCAAGACTAGTAGGTAAAATCTATCTCTATGAGTACGTAATCTCTTTCTTAATGTAGTTGAAGTATTTTGTTAATTTTGGTGAAAAAACCCCATTCTCGATAAACTAGTTCTAGATAAAAATTTATTCACTAAATCTTTATAAAAATTAACGTAATGGATTTTAGTCTTGTACTAGCTGAAAATACTAACAATATCATCGAGAAATGGGTGGCAGCAGTTCGCCAAGACAGGCTGATTGAAAGTGCTGATGACTTGTCTTACACAGCGATTAAAAATCATATTCCTGATATTTTTAAAGCCATGATTAATGTACTTGCAGAAACTCAGGTGAGTGATGATATTAAATCGATACTTACCGCCAGTTGGCAACATGGCTTACTTAGGGCTGAACAAGGCTTTGACCCTACCGAAATTGCTAGAGAATATCGTTTGTTGCGAACAGTAATATTTGATACTTTAGAAGCAGATTTATTGCAGGGAACACCTGCGGAAATTGTGCGTTATATGCGTTTAATTGATGCTGTAATAGATGAAGCGATCGCTCGATGTTTTAAAAGTTATGTTGATGAGCGTTTGCGAGAATTAAAGCATCTGCATTTATCATTAACTCTGCATAATGAAGAACTCACACGCTTAATTAACGCCAATCAAGATACATTTTCCCAACTAGCCCACGAACTGAAACATCCTTTAACATCAATTATTGGTTACTCAGATTTATTTTTACGCCAACAACGACGTAACTCTAGCATTAAAGATACGTATACTAATTTAGAACATATTGAGCGAGTATTACGTAATGGCAGACATTTACTGCGCTTAATTAATGATGTATTAGAGCTATCAAGATATGATGCTGGAAAGGTACAACTGCAAGTCGCACCCACTAACATACAAGAATTGGTGATTAATGTGTGTGAAATGTTAGAACCTTTAGCAGAAGAGAAAGAGTTACAAATTATTGTAGACTGCGATCGCTGTCCGCAAGAAGTGCTAACTGATGAGTTTCAATTACAACAAATTATCACCAATCTTGTGAGTAATGCCATTCGTTATACAGAGTCGGGCAATGTCAGGATAATATGTCAAACTTTGGACGAAAACAATTGGTCATTTGCTGTTGCTGACACCGGAATTGGTATTGCACCAGAAAACCAAGCGCGGATATTTGAACCTTACTATCGTGTAAGTAAAAATGCTCGATCCTACTTACCTGATAGTACAGGATTAGGGCTAGCGATCGTTTCTCGCTTAGTAAAATTACTCCACGGTGAAATTAACCTACAATCTCAGCTAGGAATTGGCTCTACCTTTACTGTAACTTTTCCCGTAGAAATCAATAGTTGACAGAGCTAATCGCATCCTTCACAAGTTCCTCAAATTTTTTGCCTAAATTAAAAAGTGGGTAACTATAACAAAAAGTTGGGAGGCTTAATGATGGTTAATTACAGGGAAAAAATAATTGCTCTTTGGACAGCATTTCTCTTAGGGACATTATTTCACACTCAACTAGGTTTAATGCCACTTTTTCATGGTTTATCTGTAGCCGAATCTCAACCAGCCTCAAAACTGAGCGATATTTCTGTCATTATGTGGCTAATGTTGGGATTTTTTGTCCTACCAATGTTGGCAATAATTACAACTACTTTTAACGATTCCAAACGCTACCGCGTGTTTCATTTTGCATTGACTATATTTTATAGCGTTATGAACTTGCTTCATGTTGTAGCAGATTTGTTTGTCCAGCCAATCCTGTGGTATCAGATAACCTTGATGGTAATTTTATTCCTCATAGGTTTAATATTAAATCTTGTGTCTTTTCAATGGATGAAATTACAACCTAGAGGTAATAAACCGCAACCAAGACTAACATCTTCGCAAACTTAGAAATTGTGTAAAGCTATAACTTACCTTCTTGTTTCAAATTAGCTAGTGCATTTTCAGCAGCAGCTTTTTCAGCTTCTTTTTTGTTGCGTCCCGTCCCTTCTCCATACTCTTTTCCATCCACAAATACTGTAGCCACAAATACTGGTGCATGAGATAGACCGCCTACTTGTTGAGTAACATATTTAGGCGGATTTGTTGTCACATTGCGTTGTACCCATTCCTGAAAACGGTTTTTTGAGTCTACATTAGAGCGTACTATCACAATATGTTCAGGTACAGAATCAAATAATGGTTCAACAATTGCCCGCACTGCTTCAATATCACGATTGTTATCCAAGTAATAAGCACCAACAACAGCCTCAAAAGTGCTGCTTAGTAAATTAGGGTTTTGAAAACCACCATCTCGAATTGTGCCTTTTCCTAATCGCATTCTAAAATCTAAACCAACCTCTTCAGCAAACTTTGCTAATTGCTTTTCATCTACTAAAGCAGAACGCCGCCGTGTTAATTCATCTTCACCCCTTTCTGGATGACGACGATAAAGATACTCACCACTTAAAAAATTGAGTATAGCATCACCAAGAAATTCTAAGCGTTCGTTATGTTCGCCTTCTCCTGGGTTTTCATGAACATAAGAACGGTGAGTCAGCGCATGACGTAAAAGTTTTTCATCCCGGAATGTTAGAAGTTTATGCATTTTTATTATTTGTTTAGTTGGGAAGAATAGATATTAATAATGTGTGTTTTTTTTTAGCAGAATCAACATTTACAATTTGATGATAGGTAATATACAAACTTACCTATAATACATATAATTATGCCGTTCTACTTAATATCGGTAACAGTAATTTGAGTTTTATTTCTCATTAATTCAGGTAATTCATCTACAAAGTAGAAATTATTTCTACCAACTAGTCTCATTAGTTTTGGACTAGCACTACCTTTTTGAGCAAAAACTATTACCTTCTTACCCATAGCTTGGAGAATTGCAATTAAGCCAGCGTAATCCCTATCTCCTGATACAAGAATAAGTATTTTAGGAATATTTGAGCGTTGCGGAGCAAAAAGTCTCACGCAATCAGCTACTAAACGATGATCTGCACTGTTCAAAGAAGAGTCTGGAACATCAACACTTTCAAAATCAAGTATTTCTAGTATGTCTTTGATACAAACTTGACTAGGATAATGTGAATTATAGTAAAGTTTTTTGTAAACAACTTTTCCTTGTAATTTTGCGAAATCTAGTAAAAGTTTAGCTGTACCTTTAATTTTTTGAACATAAGGAAGTGCAAGCCCAAACAAGTGAATGGTAAGTTTTAAAAGTTCAGCTTTGGCGGAAATACTTTGCTCAAATCTAGAGACAGATCAGGAAAACAAGGCAACGATATAACTTGATTATGTAAAACAATCCGCTTATTTAAATAGCCATACTTACTATAATTATCTTGATATGGTTCGCTGTAACATTCTAAATGACTATCAAATAAATTAAATATCCAATAATCAGAAATACCAGCTTGAGCATAAAGAGGAATTTTTACATCTTGGTCATAACTTAAAGAAGAGTCTGCAACTTCCATTACTAACAAAACATCAGCAGGACTAGGATGAGCCGATAGATAATTATCATCTTGGTTCTGCACAATAGCAAAATCTGGTTCAGGTTCACTATTAGATGGTAAAGAAATTGGATCTTGACATTGCAGAGTAGCTTTTTCTCCTATCAATTTTGGTAGTTCTCGTAATAAGTTTCGTACACAAGTAGCATGAGCAGTACCTTTTGATACCATTTGAATAATTTCCCCGTTGATTAATTCAATGTGGTCATCTTCATGAAAAAAGCCAATTTCCGTGAGTTGGTGATATTCATTTAGCGTGAAGCGTTTAGCTTGAGTAATAGTCATAAATTTTACATCCAATAGCACTATAAATGCTTGTTGAGTCCTGTAATTCTTATTCTAAAATACTTCTAGAACAATTACTTATAATTTGTTTTGAGCGATCGCACTATATAAAATACCCAATATTCTTTTAATATCCTTAATATAATACTCACTTAAATCAATACTCACAACCTTGCCTTCAAGCTTCATGAATTGCCAGATAGTACCAATGGTCACAGCCCCATAGATTGCCTTAATAGTATTGCCACTTTTCTCGTTAAAAACTTGGGCTGCTATCATTTCAGCAATACATTGTGCTAACCCAGACCTTAAATTCTCATTCTTACTTTCTACTAAAACAACCACTGGACTACGCACAATTAGCTGCTCAGGAGAAAGGCTCAAAATAAAATCACAGAAACCATTCAGTCCTCGTTGAGTATCTACAGTAAAATCAACACCCGAAAATAAACTAATCTCATAATTAAATTTTCTTCTAATTTCTAACAAAATTGGGCTAATTATCATTTCACTACGAGCTTTCTCTGAACTGATAGCAACAGCTAAGTCAACATTTTCTCGCAGTATCGTAGTTAACAAATCACTACATTCTTGTGCTGGCACGTTGGCAAATAATCCAGAAGCCTCATCAATAATTAAACCAAAAGAATCAATAACTTCAGTAAGTTTAAAGTCGCTGTAAGCCATAAAAAATAACCTAAATAGGAGGAATAAAATCTAACTTAATTCTAAATGCGCCAGAAATTGATATGCTAAAAACCGAGAGTAGTGAAGCATGGCAGAAATAATTAACAAGTCTTACCTCCTGCCTCCTGCCTCCTGCCTCCTGCCTCCTGCCTTCTTATTAATTTGCAAACAATGCCTGCGCCTACTATCACTCCAAAGATCGCCTCCTTTCCCTTGACTGCCGTAGTCGGTCAAGAAGCGATAAAATTAGCCTTGCTGTTAGCAGCAGTCGATCCTGGTTTGGGGGGAGTGGCGATCGCAGGCCGTCGCGGTACGGCAAAATCTGTAATGGCTCGTGCTATCCACGCCCTACTACCGCCGATTGAAATTGTTCCAGATTCAATTAGCAACTGCGACCCCACCCGCCCCGATGAATGGGATGATTTACTGTTGGCAGAGTATGCCGAAAAAGATATTCAGGATGTCCCTACACAAATTATTCCTGCGCCTTTTGTGCAAATTCCTCTCGGTGTGACTGAAGACCGACTTTTAGGTTCCGTGGATGTGGAACAGTCGGTGAAGCAAGGAGATACAATCTTTCAGCCTGGGTTACTTGCCTCTGCTAACCGGGGTGTACTGTACGTAGACGAAATTAATTTATTAGATGATCAAATATCAAATCAACTATTAACAGTATTATCCGAAGGTCGCAACCAAATAGAGCGGGAAGGAATTAGTTTTCAACATCCTTGCAAATCTTTATTTATTGCCACTTACAACCCAGAAGAAGGCGCACTGCGAGAACATTTACTCGATAGAATTGCGATCGCCCTTTCTGCTGACGGTGTACTCGGCCTAGATCAAAGAGTACAAGCAGTTGAACAAGCGATCGCCTTTTCCCAATCTCCCCAAGAATTTCTCCAGCAGTACAACGAAGACATTGACGGACTCAAAACCCAAATTATCCTGGCGCGGGAATGGTTGAAAGAAGTCACCATCACCCACGACCAAATCGCCTACCTAGTAAATGAAGCAATTCGCGGTGGTGTCCAAGGACATCGCGCCGAATTATTTGCTGTGCGCGTAGCCAAAGCCGCCGCCGCCTTAGAAGGACGCACCACCGTTAATGCCGAAGATTTACGTCGGGCTGTCGAGTTGGTAATTGTACCACGAGCAACCGTAGTCCAGACACCACCCCCCGACCAACCACCACCTCCTCCTCCCCCACCACCACAAAGTCAAGACGAGTCAGAACAAGACCAACAAGAGGAACAAGAAGAGGAAGACAAAGAAGACCAACCAGACGAACCAGAAGAACAAGAACCACCAAGCATCCCCGAAGAATTCATCTTTGACCCGGAGGGAGTGATTCTGGATGAAAGTGTGCTGTATTTTGCCCAAATGTCCCAGCGTCAAGGTAAATCTGGTAGCCGCAGCATTATTTTTTCCGAAGACCGGGGACGTTACGTTAAGCCGATGTTACCCAAAGGTAAAGTCCGACGCATCGCCGTAGATGCTACCCTGAGAGCATCCGCACCCTACCAAAAAGCACGGCGTGAGAGACAGCCAAACAAAAAGGTAATTGTTGAACAAGGTGATATTCGCTCAAAACGCTTGGTACGTAAAGCCGGGGCGTTAGTCGTGTTTGTCGTAGATGCTTCTGGGTCAATGGCTTTGAACCGGATGCAGTCAGCGAAAGGTGCGGTAATGCAACTGTTGACAGAAGCTTATCAAAACCGTGACCAAGTAGCCTTGATTCCTTTCCGGGGAGAACAGGCGGAGGTGTTATTACCGCCAACACGTTCTATTGCTTTAGCAAAAAATCGTCTGGAAAGATTACCCTGTGGCGGTGGTTCACCCTTAGCACATGGTTTGACCCAAGCTGTGCGCGTCGGCATGAATGCTCGGATGAGTGGTGATATTGGGCAAGTTGTAATTGTAGCAATCACCGATGGTCGGGGGAATATTCCTTTAGGGCGTTCATTAGGTGAACCCCAAGAACCAGGAGAAAAGCCAGATATCAAAGGCGAATTATTAGAAATTGCTGGTAGAGTTCGAGCTTTGGGAATGCAATTATTAGTAATTGATACTGAGAGTAAATTTGTTTCCACTGGCTTTGCTAAAGAATTAGCACAAACAGCCGGAGGCAAATATTATCATTTACCGAAAGCTACCGATAAAGCTATTGCCGCCATGACCAAAGGTGCGATCGCTGATCTAAAATCACGATAGTTAGTCATTGGTCAATGGTCGAAGTATGACGTTTCATACTTCATACTACCCTTCGGGAACGCCAAGGGCGAACACACTTCATACTTTTTTAATACCTATGGTTCAGTTTTCTAATAAACGTTTAACCTTGGAAGAGTTTCTTGCACTTCCTGATGAAGATGTTAAATACGAATTTGTTAACGGTGAAGCTGTTCCTAAATATAAAAACGATGAAATGTCACCAAAATTTTTTCATGGTTCGACTACTGTTGCCTTATTGCTCATATTGTCTGCATGGGCAGAAAAAAAAGGGCGAGTAGTAGTTGAGTGGGCAATCAAATTAACACGAAATGAACAAGATTGGGTACCAATACCAGATTTGACTTATGTTTCTTACAACCGTCTTCCTGTTGATTGGTTAAAAGATGAAGCTTGCCCAGTTACACCTGAATTAGTTATTGAAATTATCTCACCCGGCCAAACTTTTGGAGACATGGCAGAAAAAGCTACAGATTATCTTAAAGCTGGTGTTTCTCGTGTTTGGGTAGTCGATACAAAAGCTAGAACTATTACTGTTTTTGCACCGACTTCTTTCCCCATAACTTATCGAGATCATCAAATAATTACTGATGAATTGTTACCAGAGCTTGAAATTACTCCTAATGCTATCTTTCAACGTGCAGGTTTAAATCCCTAAAGTTTAGTTTATTTAAATAGTAAAGTTTTTTGGTGATGCCTACGGCGGGCTATGCCTACGCACACCTAGATTTCCCGGCTATTATAACCGTCAGCATCCTCATTAAAGTGCAGCATAGATATTGGGTTCCGATTCTTTCCCCCCAAACTACCAGCTAGCTTATGAAAAATATTAAAAATTGTTTATATATATATTAATAGCTAAGGTAGTTAGGGCATTGGTAGATGATAAAACTTAGACAGCAAAATAATTTTAACTCTGTCACCTGTTCCCTGTTGCCTACTATAACTGTAGTCAGATATGTTATTGCAGTATTGATTGCTCAAAGCCCTTTAGCAACTGGGTTGATACTTAGCAATCAGCACTTGGCTGTATTAAATATCAAGACCCTGTTGCTACTGCTTGAGGCTGCAAATAACACATCAAATCATTAATACCTTTTTGCAGATATCTTGTTACAGTCATTGGGCTAGTACCAATGTTCTTGGCTGCGTCCTTACGTGAAAGTTCTTTTAAGAAGACCATTTCTACTGCCATGCGGGGCTTTTCTTCTAACATATTGATTGCCCCTTGGAGTTGTTGGCGTTCTTCTTCTTGTTGTTGCATCACAGCAGAACGAGGACAAGGAAGTGCTTCACCTAAAGTAATTTGACAATCAACATAATTAACTGCTGTAGCATCTAAACTTAAAGGCATCCGATTTTGTGCAGCCAACTTAGTTTCTTGCCATTCGTGTACAGATACCTTGAGTACCTTGGCAATTTCTGAATCTTTAGGAGGACGACCTAAAGACAAAGACAATTCTTTGCGAACTTTTTGGCCTTCATTGTACAATTCTTGCCAACGACGGGGGATTTTTAATAACGTACTGCGATCGCGCAAGAAATGTAGCATTTCGCCACGAATATATGGAACCGCAAAGGAACTGAACGCATATCCTTGACTGGGGTCAAAACGCTCAATAGCTCTAATCAAACCGAAATAACCGATTTGTTCTAAATCTTCATAAGGTTCATTACATTGATGGCTAAACTTATGAGCCATCTTCCGCACCAAGCCAGTATGTAACTGTACAAGTTGATTACGAAGTTTAATAGAGGGATTCTGGTGGTATAAGTGTAGTAACTCTATCCCGTCAATTCGCATAGAAGACTCAGTTGCTGCCATATCAATTCCTTTTTATTCACTCCTTTTAAAAAAAATGGAGTTGCGTATATGTTCTTCAAAGCTGTAATTATTTTCCTTAGACCACGCTGATTAAACCATCGTTGTTCCACTGAACTTACTTCGGCTCTATCTTTGGCTTTCAGTGTTTCCACGCATAATTTCACTACGTAAGTTGTTGCAGCTGATTTTTATTTTATATATGAACTTATTTAGTTAATTAATGTTTAGTTTTTGCACCTAACTCTAGCTATTTCTGTAGTTAGATGCATAGCTCATACCAGTAAATTTATCTTTATGCCAGCAATATATAAAAACTCAGTAACCATATTTTTTGATTAATCTTATATATCTCTCAAAAAATAAAAATTAAAGCTAAATAATAAAAATAATGTTTATCTAATAAAACGGCTACAGCCAAAGCATAAGGTAAGTTAGCGGAAGTGGGCGTTATAAAAATCTGACCCTCCAAACGTTTTTTTTGACATTGCTAGATTTAAGTATTTGACGAAAATTTAGTGTATTTTAGCCCTACCATGCAGGCACCAAAGTGGCTAATATCCTAGACAAAACCTATTCATCAAAGACCAAAGCTCATTTTTTTCGTAAAATACCCTAGCTGGTCAAGAGCAATATTGGTAAGAATAGGAATATACAGCACTTTTAAGAGCGAAAAATTCAAGTATGAGCAATACAAGTAACTTTCGTGAAGCTATTCGAGACGCTAGAACTCAAGCCCTCATCGGCCCGAATGTAATTGCTAACGCTTTACCTTACGTCGGTGGTGGTCTTGTCCTGACAGCATTAGGAACCTATGGTGGTTTAGGCGTTATCCGTACTAACCCAGAAATTTTCTTCCCTACCTTTATTGGTGCGGTAATTCTAGAGTTAGTTCTCTTCTTCGTTGCCCAAAACGTTGCTGAAAAAGGCAATAAAGGTATTGCGTTGCCTTTGTTAGCTACCTATAGCCTTTTATCTGGCTATACTCTCAGTGGCTTAGTATTTATTGCCTTGAGAACCCAAGGTGTAGGTATTCAAGGTATTGGTTTGGCTGCCCTCGGTTGCGGTGTCACCTTTATTGTTGCCCGTCAAATAGGTTCAAACCTGTCTGAACAAGACGGAATGGCTTTGACAAAAACCATCAGTCTCGGTGTTATTGCCTTGGTGGTTGTCTGTGCAGTCCAATTTATCTTTGCTTTGTTTGGTGTTTATACCCCATCTTGGCTAGAAATTGGGATTTCTGGTTTGGGTGTGTTTCTGTTTGTGGGAGTATCTGTCGTAGATTTCTACATCCTGCCCCGTACTTACCGCAACGACCAATACCTACCTGCTGCTTTATCGATGTACCTTACCTACATCAACCTGTTTATCTTTATCTTACGGTTGCTGATTGCCATTAATGGTCGTGATTAAGTAACCATAGCTATAAAAGTTTAATCAATATTTAACCGTGGTTGTAAATCAGTAACCACGGTTTTTTTACTACTATGAGAGATTAAAATTTATTTTGGTAGACAATCTATCTCTCAGGGATCACATCAACCTAGAAGAGAGTTGATATCCAAAGTGATATAAACATTTTTTATCCGTATCAGAAATAATAATTTTTTACAGCCAAATACAAGATATGATTACCGTTTTGTAGATAGTATAAACGCTAATAAAAATGTGCGATCGCAGGTTGTTATATCTAAAAATTTTATCCAAAATTGAGAGAAGAATTTTTGGATCTATCAATTTATTATCAAGTTTCATGTCTTGGTATATAGCTAAATGTATAATTTATCCTCCTATTAGGATGCTACATACATCATAAATAGTCATCAGCTAGTATTTACGGTCAAAATTCAAGAAAAATTGTCACAAAATTGGAGTTCAATCTTTGAATTATTATCTTACAGTATGATAATGTAATATTTCCGAAATAAAGAACACTTCAATGGACTTTACAAAACAAAGAACTACGACAGCTAAAGGAGTAGCTATATGTTTGATGTTCATTCATCATTTATATGCTTACAATTATCGCTTGTTACACGGCAATAGTTATATTCCATTCATTCCTACGTTTAATTCGGAGTTCTATATAGCCAGTTTTGGAAATATCTGTGTTTCAATTTTTCTGTTCTTATCTGGATATGGAGTATTTTTAGGATGGTCACGTTCTCAACATTCACCTATACTTTATTCGCTAAAAAAACTTAAAGAGTTTTATCTAACTTACTGGATTTATTTTCTAATTTTTGTCCCAATCGGGTTGATTTTTTTTCAACAAGAAACAGTTTGGAACTCAGATCAAATTCGTTACTCTAAAGATCCAATAACTTTTTTAATGAATTTTATAGGCTGGTCTTCAAGCTACAATGAAGAATGGTGGTTTATTCGGGTATTTATTATAATTTTAGTTTTTTTCTGCCCTGTTTATCTTATATTGGCTGAAAAAAATCCTATTTTTGTTGTTTTTATCAGTTTATTTCTATTGGCTTTAAATTTTAAGGCTAGTCCTTACAAAAACTTATTCAATTTTGCAATTTGGCAACCATCATTTGCTTTAGGAATAATATGTGCAAAATTAAATTTCTTTTCGAGCCGTTATATTCGTTATTTCGATAAAGCAGGCACGATATTTGTTTTATTTGGTCTTTTACTATGTATTTTAATTGATAATTTATGGAAATTGGTAGTTGGTATAAGATTAGATTTTTTAATTGCACCTTTTTTCATATATTTTACTGTTAGAACAGTAAAACTTTTACATCTAGATAACTTATTTACTTATTTAGGTAAATATTCTTTTCCGCTTTGGCTGATTCATTCTTTCTTTTGCTATTACTATTTTCAAGATCTGATTTATTTCCCAAGATGGTCACCTTTGGTATTTTTACTTTTGACGACTATTTCAATAATATCGATTTTAGCCATAGAGCAATTAGGAAAAGTAATTAAAAGGATGTTTAAAAAGCCAGAAAGATTATAAAAAAGCGACTTAAAGTCGCGGCTACACAGGCAAAACCCCTGACGCTCGTTCCGACACTCGAAGACTCGCTATCGCTAACGGGTTTTACGAATGATTTAGGAATCCTATAGAAGGAGTTCAATGGTAAGCTAACCTCGGCGGCTTTCCTGCTTAACAGACAATCTGTAGTTGAAGTTAGAGAATTTGCTCAACTGCCGCTAAAATCAAAAAAACAAATAAAATCTAAAGAGCAAACTTAGAAAATCATTTAAGTAGCTCTTCATTTAGCAACCACTATGGAAGTCTTAGAACTCAAACGCGAAATCGAAACGTTGTCTAGCCGCCTGGGTAAAACCCAGGACTATCTTTGACGTACCTGCACTGACAGCGAAAATTCACGACTTAGAACAAATATCAGCGCAGCCAGAATTTTGGGAAAATCAAACCCAAGCCCAAAAAACGCTGCAAGAACTTAACGACCTCAAATCCCACCTGGAAACTTATAACCAGTGGCGAGCCAGCTTAGAAGATACTAAAGCAGTGGTGGAACTGTTGGAGTTAGAAACCGACGAGTCCTTACTGCAAGAAGCGGAATCTACTATCACTAAGCTGAACCGTGACCTTGATCAGTGGGAGTTACAACAGCTACTTTCTGGCCCCTACGATGCGGAAGGGGCAGTGTTGACAATAAACGCTGGTGCGGGTGGCACAGATGCCCAAGATTGGGCATTTATGCTGCTGCGGATGTACACTCGTTGGGCTGAAGCGCACGGCTATAAAGTAGCACTCAGTGAAGAATCAGAGGGTGATGAAGCTGGGATTAAATCAGCCACCCTAGAAATTACTGGGCGTTACGCCTATGGTTATCTACGGTCAGAAACAGGTACACATCGCTTAGTGCGAATTTCACCTTTTAATGCCAATGGCAAGCGGCAAACTAGTTTTGCTGGGGTGGAAGTCATGCCACAAATAGATGAGTCTGTGCAGTTGGATATTCCAGAGAAGGATTTAGAAATTACTACATCCAGGGCTGGCGGTAAAGGTGGGCAGAACGTCAACAAAGTAGAAACAGCAGTACGCGTTGTGCATTTACCCACAGGTCTTGCCGTGCGCTGTACCGAAGAAAGATCGCAGCTGCAAAATAAAGAAAAAGCCCTCGCTCGCCTGAAAGCCAAACTGCTAGTTATCGCCCGTGAACAAAAGGCGCAAGAAATTGCCCAAATTCGCGGTGATATGGTGGAAGCTTCTTGGGGTAATCAAATTCGCAACTACGTATTCCATCCTTACCAGATGGTAAAAGATTTACGTACCAATGTCGAAACAACTGCGATCGCTGACGTGATGAACGGCGACCTCGATATGTTCATCCAAGCCTACCTGCGGCAAGAAAATCAGTTAGTAGACAGTAACTCTGCTTAAGTAAATAAAGAATCAAGAAATAGATAACTCTGTTACCCATTTCCTGATTCTTTAACCGAAAATCCACAAAATGTCCAGAGAACTCAAAGGAAACTGTTACATTTATATGTAACAGCATTTGTTACGAAATAATTATGAGCAATCCTTCCACGGAACCTCAACCAAGCTACGTCAAACTTGCCATGCGGAACATGGTACGCAAAGGCGGCACTTCTATAAAACATTTTTTATTAAGTACTGTGGGGCTATTAGCCCTGTTAATTGGTCTTGCTTACTTAACCCGTTAAAAACTAACCAAAAATCCAAAGTGCTGAGGAGAGTTTGTAGTTAGTGCAAGTTGAACTAAATTTGCAAGATATTTTTTCCGAGTCTTCCCCGCAATTAGCCGTAAATGTTGAGGCTGAAACCTGGGAAAACTGGTTTCATCGCTGGTTAGAAAATCTTCAACCTCATCTACCACCAGCACCAAGCTATGAAATAGGGCTGCGTTTGACAGACGATGCAGAAATTCAATCATTAAATGCTCAATATCGACATCAAGATCAGCCCACCGATGTTTTGGCCTTTGCCGCTTTAGAAACAGATTTTCCATACCATACGGAAATGCTCGATGAACCTATGTATTTAGGTGATATCGTGATTTCAGTAAATACAGCCCAACGTCAAGCCCAACAACAAGGGCATAACTTAACAACTGAGTTAGCTTGGTTAGCATCTCACGGGCTGTTACACCTTTTAGGCTGGGATCATCCTGATGATGAGAGTTTAATGCAAATGCTCAAGCAACAAGTATTAATACTGAAGACAGTTGGTATTGATATTGACATAGAATATTAAAGTTTTGATGTTTGTCACTGTTAATTCTTAACCATCCTTTTATAATACTCGTGTAGAAAATTGCCGAGAAGTTTATTGGATGATTACAATCGGCGAAGATTCCCAGTTTACCTAACGTTATTGTTGTGTTTCTCAGCTTATGTCCCAACAAGTTTCTCCTCCACCACCCAACCAGTTACCACTGGTAAGTAAGCAAAGGGAATTTTCCTGGCAAGTCGCTGCTAATTTACTTGTGAGTTTTAAGTATGCCTGGGCTGGTATTACCTACAGTTTTCAAACTCAACGCAATTTTCGCATCCATGTAAGCTTTTGTGCATTAGCGATCGCTTTAAGCATCTTCTTACATTTGTCACCTGTAGAAATAGCAGTAATTGGCATCACTAGCGGCTTAGTTCTAGCATTAGAACTGTTAAACACAGCCATTGAATCGCTGGTAGATTTAACCGTGAAGCAGACTTACCACGATTTGGCAAAAATTGCTAAAGATTGCGCGGCTGGGGCTGTGCTAGTTTCTGCTTTAGTTGCCATTTTAGTTGCTGCTACTCTACTGCTTCCGCCATTAGTAGCGTTAATTATGTCAAATTTCTAAGTTTTGACATTAATTACACTCATCCATAAAAATTTCTAAATTAAAAATTAAATAATTACTAACGCTGACGGCTAGAATCTGGTAATGATCACCAGGAGTTTAAGCCGTGATTGTAGTCATCGATAATTACGACAGTTTTACATATAATTTGGTGCAATATTTAGGAGAACTAGCCGCAGAGTTCCCTATAGCATCAGATATTCAAGTTTTTCGCAACGATAAAATCACCATAGAAGAAATTCGGGACTTGCATCCCGACCTTGTAGTTATTTCTCCTGGGCCTGGCCGCCCAGAAGATGCTGGTATATCTCTGGATTTGATTCAACAACTCGGCCCAAGCTTACCAATTTTAGGCGTATGCTTGGGTCATCAAAGTATTGGTCAAGTATTTGGTGGTAAAATCGTCTCTGCTCCAGAGTTAATGCATGGCAAAACTTCTCAGGTGACTCACACTAATGTAGGAGTTTTTCAGGGATTAGAAAATCCGATGACCGCTACTAGATATCATAGTCTGGTGATTGACCGCACAACTTGCCCCGAAGTATTAGAAATCACTGCTTGGGTTGAAGATGGCACAATCATGGGAGTGCGACATCGGAACTATCCTCACATCCAAGGAGTCCAATTTCACCCAGAAAGTGTGCTAACTTCTTCAGGAAAACAGTTATTGCGAAACTTTCTGGAACAATTACAGACGAGAGAGTGATTAATGAAACGACGACAGTTGATGGGCTATGCTGGGGCGGGGTTAGTCACAGCTTTAGCTACTACATTAGGTTCGCACTCCCAAGCTGACGCACAATCTGGTGGTTTATCAGTTCAGTGGTTGGGTCATACGTGCTTTTTAATTACTAGTGGCAAAGTCAAAATTCTCACCAATCCATTCCGCACAATCGGTTGTACTGCTGGTTATCGTGCGCCGAAAGTCAGTGCAAATTTAGTCTTGATTAGCAGTCAATTACTAGACGAAGGTGCAGTAGAAGATCTGCCAGGGAATCCCAAGCTAGTTTACGAAGCAGGAGTTTATGAGTTCCAAGGGATTAAATTCCAAGGAATTTCCACAGACCACGATCGCAAAGGTGGCAGAAGATTCGGTAAAAATGTCGTCTGGAGTTGGCAGCAAGCAGGAATTAACATTCTGCACTTAGGTGGTATTGCTGCACCCATTACTATTGAACAAAAAATCCTCATGGGTCGTCCAGATGTGCTGTTCATTCCTGTAGGCGGTAGTGATAAAGCTTATAACGCCCAGGAAGCTAAACAGGCGATCGATGTGTTAAACCCCAAACTAGTAATTCCTACTCACTTCCGCACCCAGGCTGCTGATGCTAATGCTTGTGATATTTCACCGTTAGATGACTTTCTCAACTTGGTGCAAGGTGTTACTGTACGTCGTAGTAATAGTGACACTATTACAATTAGCTCTAATAAACTACCCCAAGATAAGGTGATACAGGTTTTAAGCTACAAATTTTAAATTGATTTAATGACAGCCTGATAGGACGGTAATGAGCAATTAATATTTTTAAAATTTGTAGAGCAGGTATTATGCCTGCTCTATTAGTTGCAAGTATAAGCTCTCTATTTTACTACCTAAATACCACTGACTTTGGTGAGATGACTGATAATTTTATCTAGTATTTAACTACAATTTAAATGAGATTAACTATAGAGGTAAAAATTTTTACTATAAAGTTTTTTACAAAATCGTATATTTGTTATTTAATTAACAATAGTTTTGGGAACTTTTAATATATATTGTGTAAAAGCTTTTCTCATTAAACCTTGTATATTAAGTGGCGAGTGGCATAGTCATAAATTTATTGGATATGGCTAATGTCTAGCTCGCCTTTTTCAATAATATATACACTCAAGTTTACAGAACTCACGCACAAAGATTGGTAGTGGAGTTTGGAAACATTTTTACTTCCCTGCCAAAGAGACATTTTTAGCGGCTGTAGAAACACCACCATTTAAACTACGGAAATATAGTCCTCCGACGGTTAGCAAAAATACAATATATCCTACTGCTTCCACAACATAAAGATGTTGTCTGTAACCAAATAAGGATTTGAGAATAATCCCAGGAAATTGCTCATCTGGCAAAATATTAGAAGTATTCCAAACCATTGGCCCTAAAATGCAAGAGTGAATTTTGGTAAAGTGTTCATAGTAAAAACACAGGTTTTCTGTAGCACGACTGCTAAGAGCTAAGTTAGCTACAGCTTCGTCAAAGTGTTTTAATGCAGAAACTACTAATCCAGCAACAATCAACACCAATAAAACGCCCATAACTTGGAAAAACTGGCGGATGTTGATTTTGACCCCTAATTTAAATAACAATACGCCAATTCCTGCGGCTACTAGCAAACCACCCAACGCGCCAATTGTCGGAATTAGACCTTGCTGAAAATTAGCAGCAATGAACAGCACGGTTTCAAAGCCTTCTCGGACTACAGCCACTAAAATTAAGCTGAAAACGCCCCAACCAGCATTTGCTTTTTGTGTAAGTGCTTCTGTAACAGCACCTTCAACTTGGGCTTTCATAAATCTGGCTTGTTTAGTCATCCAGATTAGCATCCAACTGAGCATAGCGATCGCCAGCACACTAAATACACCTTCTAGTGTTGGTTCAACTACGGAGGTATATTGAGGATTAATTTTTCCTAGTGCTTGAATTAATACACTAAACAGCACACCTATCAATGCGCTGACGATAATACCAACACCAACACCAGCGTACACCCAAGAATTCAATCGAGATTGTTTGGCTTTTTTTAACAAAGCCAAGACTATACCAACAACTAAGGCCGCTTCTACCCCTTCACGGAGCGTAATTACAAAAGTAGGTAAGGCAGTGCTAAAATTCATTGTTCTGAGTCCAAAGTCAACAGTCTAAAGGCAATAGTCCAAAGTCAAGAGTTTTTTTCCCTTGACTATTGACTATTGACCATTAACAATTAGCTAAAATCTCGGAGCATTTTCTTTAATTCGAGATTATGCATTTCTTCTTGTCCAATCATCCCACGAGCGAATTCTTCTAAGTAAACGCTGGCATTAGTAACAGTATCCAAGAGGGACTTGTATAATTCCAATGCTTTCCTTTCATGGGATAAGCTTTCTGCCAAAATGTCTTTGACAGAATGCTTATAAGTTTCTTCCATCGGTGCAATTCTGAGAGTGGGATGGCCATCTAAACCTGTGAGAATTTCCCCGACTTGCTGGGCATGAAGTAGAGATTCACTCGCCTGCGCTTTGAAGAATGCCACAATGGGAATCCGGTTAGGGCCAGTCACCATCAAGGAATAATGTGTATATCGTACTACTCCTGCTAACTCAAATTCCATGATGGTGTTCAGGAGTTCTATTGTCTTTTTCTGGTCAAGCTCTTGCATCAGTTGTTCAGTTCAGCAAAATATAAATGGAGTGTCATGAGTAATCCATTAAAAACGAAGCATAATCAGAGCTTCACTTTTAACACCTAATTATTTCCTGACTTCTCACCCATTTTAAACTTGTAACTCTGTACTTTCTGTTAGTTTCGAGTCTATCGTTGTGCTTGCGTGTTTGATTTATCAATAGCTATTTGAGAGTTTTGCTCAATAGTTTTTATCAGTTTCGTTACGTCCTCAGGGGTTTTAACTGGTGTAGCAGGAGGAATAGCACTGGGCCAGACTTTCGTTAGTTCAGTCAGACTAGCTTCAATGGCTTTGTGTGCTTCGGGGCTATTTTGAGCTACTTGGCTAGAAACAGCTTTGTATAATTCGTTGGCATAAACGACGAAGCCGCGAGAGTCTTGATATTCGATGGCTGCGGCTATTTTACCATCAGCGATCGCTGCCCCATACTCAGAGTTAGCAGCATCTAACAATCCATTAATTACCTGTAGCACAAACCCTGGCTTCGTGCGTTGGGCTTCTGGTAAAGCGGCGATCGCGCCATCCACAGATTGCACAGAACTGGTAAAATCTGTTTTAACTTTGGCATTCTTCGGGTTAGATTTGACTAAATCTTGCAAACTCACCAAAGTTGTCTTAAATTCTTTTACTTTACGCTCATTTAGTTGATCTTCTACATCAACATAGATTTCTTCAACTGGATGCCCAATATGAGGTTCTGCTTGTTTTGGTTGATTTTGATCTAACAGTTCCTTTGCTACCAAAAGATGTCCTTTCATCAAGCCTAACTTTGTCATGTAATCAACATCTTTGGCTTCACCCGTTAGCACAACTTCCTGAACAGTTACTTGGTCTTTGATTTGGTCAAACTGTTCTTGAGTAATTACTTTTTTGTTAACTAAATCTTCTGGACTAGCATAGGGACGGCTAGCCTGAATTTTGTTTGATAAGGCTGGCACACCTAGTTTGGCTTCAAACTTATCTAACTCTGACAAGATAGCAGTATTGATATTAATTTTGGCTTTGCTACTATGTCCAGCGTGAGTTGTAGCTTCTGTAACTTGGGCTGTTGAGGTGGAGTTAGCACTTGGTGTAGCTGGATTTTCTGCGGTTGGTGTGCTGTTACAAGCACTCAAACTAACAAGTACCGCAGTAGCAATAGATAAACATACATATCGAAATTTTTTCATTTTTGCTCCGATCAGCAGTTGATATAACCTAGGGTTGTAAATTTTGCTATGCTCATTTTGCAGGTAATGCAATACTTTTGCAACTACCTATAAAATCTGTGATTATATTTTTATATTTTTTTCAATATAATTGAGACTCAAAGCCATTAAAATTACTATTTATTGTCTCTCTGAAAGATATTGACTGAGTTATCCCGGCTAAGACTTTTTAAAAGAATTTTGAGAAGAATTATCAGCTATCACTTCAAATTGTCCCATGCAACCATTTTCGGCGATCGCATCTTGGTGAGGATGGAACATATACTTACCTGGATAGCGAAAAGCGAATTCTAAAATGTGCCGTTCCGCGACACCCATAGTGATGACATCGGTTTTGTGGCTAGGTGTCAGCGTCATACCAGTAGGATAAACATCAAAGAAGTTGGCGTGTAAGTGAAAAGTCACTGCGGGATCATATTCAATGATGTTGAGGACATACAGCCGAATCAACTGATTTTGATAAATGGGAATGGAATTATCCATGTAGTAATGTGGTAATCCATTGAAGGCGTAATATTCATTACGGCTATCATCGTTAATGTCATACCCAGCCATCACCAGTACTATTTCATCGGCTGGGGGGCGCGGCTTGGGAGGGTCGATAATAAACATTCCATATAAACCCTTGGCAATATGGCGAGTAACTGGTTCAACATGGCAGTGGTATAAATGAACCCCATAGGGTTCTGCATCAAACTCATATATTGCAGCACTACCGTTGCTGACTGGACGAATACCATCCATACCAGCAGGATGAATACCATGAAAATGTAGAGAGTGGGAATGCCCTGCTTTATTGAGAAATAGTATCCTTACACGTTCACCCTGTTTTGCCCTTAGCGTTGGCCCTGGTATCCGACCATTTAAATCCCAGACGTTGTAGGAAACAGCACTATTGAGTTGAATTACAGATGTACCCGCAGTTAACTGAAATTCTCTAATGGTACGTCCATTTTCCTGCTTGACTGTTCCATAATCAAAATTTCGCAGCATCTGCATAGGATTAGCAACTTGTTTCGTTGCGTCCATCTCCAGAGGCGGTACTTTAACCATTGACTTGCTTTGTGCATTTAGGGTATGCCAAAGTGCCGCCGTACCTGCAACCCCAGCACTACATATACCTAATCTCAGTAACTGACGACGACTTAACAGTTCCTCTTTACCGAGAACAAAGTTATTGGGCATCACCTTACAATTAAAGTTGGCACAAAAAAAGTTGCAAAATATTTGCAACTACAGTCACTTATATTATAAGAAGTAAGAATTATTAGCAATAATGTTTAATAATTATCTAACATCTATCTATGGTAATAGATTAGATAAACCATTGGTGTGAGATCTTTACTCACGCAAAGGGAGCGATCGCTCTACCATTGAGCAAAACAGGGTGTAGGGTGCAGGTATGGGGTATAAGGGTAAGGAGAAAATTGTATTTTTTTAACACCCCGCCCCGTAGCCAACTGGGTTCAAGCCCCCACTAATTTTCCCCTACACCCCACACCCTTCTTCTTGACGTTAATACAAAGCCTTCACCCACTGCCATTCCTGGGACAAACCCTCCGGTAGAGAAATTTGTGGGTCATAGCCTAAAATTTGTTTTGCCTTCGTGACATCCGCAGCAGTGTGACGCGCATCTCCCATTGCTTTGTCGATGTAGTTTTTGTTGATAGGCTTACCAACAATTTCTGACATTGTTTCTAAAACTTCTGCTAAAACTACCCTGCTACCACCACCAATGTTAAAAATTTCGCCCACAGCTTCCGGTACAGTGGCGGCGGCTAAATTGGCAGCGACAACATCGCTTACAAATGTAAAGTCTCGTGTTTGTTGCCCATCGCCATAAATAGAAATTGCTTCATCTTGCAACACAGCTTTGTAAAACTTATGAAATGCCATATCTGGGCGTTGTCTAGGGCCATAAACGGTGAAATAGCGTAATGAGACAACTGGCACACCAAAGTTTTTATAATACAGACTACACATCCGCTCGGCTGCTAACTTAGTGATCCCATAAGGAGACACAGGTTGAGGAATAATGCTCTCATGGGTTGGTAAAGTTTCAGCGTCACCGTAGACGCTAGATGTTGAAGCATATACTAATCTTTTCAGGTTTTTAGCGTCTTTAGCTGCTTCTAACAACACTTGTGTAGCATTAATATTACGTTCAGTATAAGCACGAAAACCTTTACCCCAACTAGCTCTTACTCCTGCTTGTGCAGCTTGATGGTAAATAATCTCAACATCTTGGAGTAATGTTTGCCAAGCTAAAAACTGAATATCCCCTTCAATTAAAGTAAAACTGGGCCAGCAGTTTAAATAGGCAATATTCTTACGCTTCAACATCGGATCGTAATAATCATTGAATTCATCAATGCCAATTACTTCTTCTCCTTGCTGTAACAGTAATTCTGCAATGTGAGAACCAATAAATCCTGCTGCTCCCGTAACGATAATTTTAGGCATACGCTTTCTCTTCCTAGTTTTATTTATAATTCTCTAATAGCTATATTCACAGGTTAATAATTATATAAAATAAATGACATTATTTACTGGTCATTTATAAATTAACTACTTCTATACCGAACAATTCATTATTAATAGTTTCAAAAAATACTAACATCGAAAATGATTTGAGTGTATTTATTGATGTTTATTAAAAATAATAACAACATTATTTATATAATAATTAAAATATTTTTAAAACAATAATTCAGGAATAAAGAAGTAGTTAAATCAAAATTAAAAATAACTATATAAATATGGTTTATTTAATTAAACTACTTGTGTAGTAAGTGAATAAACAACAGCAAAGAAGGCAAGTAACAATGTCTTGATGCTTTTTAAAATTAAGTAAGAAAAGTTTTTTTGCTGCTGATGAAATTAATATTTAGCTGTTGATTAATACATTAGGGGCTTGCATCAGTGCCAAAATTGATGAAAAATTGATCCGCGAGCCGCCCTAGGGTATTCTCGTGTCGCAAAAGACGCAAGAGGAAATCAGTGAAAGTTTTAGTTGTCGGTAATGGCGGGCGTGAACACGCTCTGGCATGGAAATTGTTGCAATCTACCCAAATTGAGCAAGTTGTCTGTGTACCGGGGAATGGTGGCACAGCTAGTATGGCGCGTTGCCAGAACTTGCCCTTAGCAGTAGATGATTTTGAGGGTATAAGCAGCTACGCGCTAGAAAACGGCATTTCTTTGGTTGTAGTTGGGCCAGAAGTGCCTTTGGCAAAGGGAATTACAGACTACTTGCAAGCCAAGGGAATGAAAGTATTTGGCCCTAACAGGGCTGGAGCGCAAATAGAAGCCAGTAAAGCTTGGGCTAAATCCCTGATGCTAGAAGCCGGAATCCCTACAGCTAAGGCGGCGGTATTTACAGAAGCAGCCGCAGCTAAATCTTATGTGCAAGCCCAAGGTGCGCCAATAGTGGTAAAAGCTGATGGCTTGGCAGCAGGTAAGGGTGTAACGGTTGCTGAGACGGTGGAACAGGCAGAGAACGCCATTGATACAATTTTTCAAGGGCAGTTTGGTAGTGCGGGTGAGTTTGTTGTTATTGAAGAATGCTTGCAGGGACAAGAAGTTTCCGTTTTAGCCTTGACTGATGGGTTAACAATTCGCCCCTTGCTACCAGCCCAAGATCATAAACGCGTTGGGGAAGGGGATACGGGCGAAAATACTGGCGGGATGGGTGCTTATGCCCCAGCACCAATAGCTACACCAGAACTGATGGCAAGGGTGCAAACAGATGTGTTAGAAAAAGCGATCGCCACCCTAAAATCCAAGGGCATAGACTACCGTGGTGTACTCTACGCTGGGTTGATGATTACACCCGATGGCAACTTTAAGGTACTAGAATTTAACTGTCGTTTTGGCGATCCTGAAACTCAGGTGATTTTGCCACTGTTAGCCACACCCTTGGAAGAATTAATTCTGGCTTGTGTTGAACAGCGTTTAGGAGAAATGCCCCCCATCGCTTGGCATAGTGGTGCAGCAGCTACCGTAGTGGCGGCTTCTGGTGGTTATCCGGGGGATTATGAGAAAGGGAAGGTGATTACTGGCATTAGCGAAGCCGAAGCAGCTGGAGTCACCGTCTTCCATGCAGGGACAAAATTGAACAACCAACAGCAAATCGTCACTGATGGGGGACGGGTGTTAAATGTCACCGGAACTGGAGAGAATTTTCAACAAGCGATCGCTCAAGCCTACACAGGGCTGAAATCTATCCAGTTTGAAGGAATATATTATAGGAAAGACATTGGTTATCGAGTGCTAAGTGCTGAGTAAATAGTATTAACCTCTAGCCTCTAGCCTAAGCACCTCTAATTCCTACCATGTTCACCTAATTAACTGTTAATTTTTTAGTTGTTGGGGTTTATAACCAAAACTACTAACAACTCTATTTACAATGCTGGCTTTGTTCAAGACAATCCGAGAAGCGATCGCCCATTGGTGGTCAGATTTCACCCTCCAAACTAAGCTTCTAGCTGTTGCCACTTTGGTGGTTTCTTTGGTGATGAGTGGTCTGACTTTCTGGGCTGTGAATACAATTCAGCAAGATGCCCGTCTCAACGACACCCGCTTTGGTCGGGACTTGGGACTGCTGCTTGCTGCTAACGTTACCCCCCTCATTGCAGAAAATAATCTCACTGAGGTTGCCCAATTTTCCCAAAGGTTTTACAGCAGTACCTCTAGTGTGAGGTATATGCTTTACGCTGATGAAACTGGAAAAATCTTTTTTGGGATTCCGTTTTGGGAACCCGAAGTAGAAAACTCTTTGTTGACTATTGAACGGCGAATACAACTACCAGAAGAATATCCTGGTGATGATGATAAGCCAATGGTGCGGCAACACATGACCCCAGATGGAGCCGTTACCGATGTATTTGTGCCGTTAGTGGTCAATCAAAAATACCTGGGTGTGTTGGCTATTGGGATTAATCCCAACCAGACAGCAGTTATTTCTACCAATTTCACCCGCGATGTTACCATTGCCGTATTTATCACAATTTGGGTAATGGTGATTTTGGCAGGTGTAATTAACGCTTTAACCATTACCAAGCCGATTAAAGAATTGCTGGTCGGAGTGAAACAAATCGCCACCGGAAATTTCAAGCAGCGCATTAACTTACCCCTAGGAGGAGAACTAGGAGAGTTAATTCTCAGCTTTAATGATATGGCAGAGCGTCTAGAAAGCTATGAAGAACAAAATATTGAAGAATTAACAGCAGAAAAAGCCAAATTAGAAACTTTAGTTTCTACCATTGCCGATGGTGCGGTGTTGATTGACAACAATATGCAAGTAATTTTAGTCAACCCCACAGCCCGCAGAATTTTTGGCTGGGAAGGCAATGATGTAGTAGGTAGCAATGTTTTACATCAATTACCCCCAGCAGTACAAATGGAAATTACTCGCCCTTTGTATGAAATGGCCGCAGGTGAATGCGAAAGTGCGGAGTTTCGCATTCATCTGAATCAACCAACTAAGCGGACTGTGCGAATTTTGTTGACTACAGTTCTTAACTTGCAACGCGAAAGTATTAAAGGCATTGCGATCACTGTGCAAGATATCACGCGGGAAGTAGAACTTAACGAAGCTAAAGGCCAATTTATCAGCAACGTTTCTCATGAACTGCGGACACCACTATTTAATATCAAATCTTTTATTGAAACTTTGCATGACTACGGCGAAGATTTAAGTGTAGACCAACGACAAGATTTTCTGAAAACTGTTAACCATGAAACCGATCGCCTGACTCGCTTGGTTAACGATGTTTTAGACTTATCTAAGTTGGAATCTGGTCGTAGTTACAACTTTGATGGCGTAGATCTTTCCCAAGCCATTGAACAGACATTACGAACTTATCAACTCAACGCCAAAGATAAAGGTATAGAACTTCTGCAAGAAGTTGCCCCGAATTTACCACTAGTTAAAGGTAACTATGATTTGTTACTGCAAGTATTAGCTAATTTGGTAGGTAATGCCCTGAAATTTACGAAAGCTGGCGGCAAAGTCGCCATCCGTGCTTATCAATTAGCTCCTAAATCTAGCCCTCACAACCCGTCTGGGCAAGTGCGAATCGAAGTTTCTGATACTGGCATTGGCATCGCCTCAGAAGACCAACAGGCAATTTTTGACCGCTTCTTCCGTGTAGAAAACCGAGTTCATACTTTAGAAGGTACAGGTTTGGGTTTATCGATTGTCAGGAATATCGTGGAAAGACATGGAAGTAAGGTTCATTTAATTAGTGAAGTGGGAGTTGGTACAACTTTTTGGTTTGATTTAGGTTTGTTTGAGTAAACAATCCATTTGAGATTTTATATCGAACCACATAGATGCAGAGAACACAGAGGAGTAAGACTTTTAAAGAATTATTCGTAATTTAGGTCTAACATTGGTAGTTTAAGTTGTTGCTAAAGCGATGATTAAACAAATAACTAATAAACCTAAAAACAATAGCAAACCTTGATTGCGTTTTATCCAGCTTTTTACAGTTATTTCATAACTGTTGTTATGAAGTTGCTGTTGTTGCTGTAATTTGTGTTCTTCTATATTTTGATAAAGGGTACAATCTTTGGCGTAGGGACGCTGCGGAAAGTTACAGGTATCATCAATATGGTAAGTGCAGCGATCGCACAAATATTCATCCCCAGTAGCACGGTGTAATGGTATACCAGGATGACCAAAGGCTTTCAGGGTTGTCCGGCAATGGGGACAAGTAATAGCCTGGCTATCAACTGATTGATGGCAGCGCGGACAAGATACAGTAGCCACAACTTGACTGCAAATAAGTAAACATCCTGATTTTAACGAAACTCTAATTTCTCGTCTGAACTTATATAGCAATAGCCCTAAAAGACTCTTAACTCTGTCAAAAAGAAGGGTGTGGGGTGTAGGGGGTAGGGTGCAGGGGAGAAGACGGCATTGGTCGGGGCTTAAAAGCTTGCATAGTGCAATCGTCCTAAAGTACGGGGCGTATGTTTCCCACCCTTCATTGGGCTTTCTCTACACCCTACACCCCGCCCCAACGGGGCTTGCTCACCTCTTCCGTGCTATAGATAGTTTCTGTATCCTCCTGATTACGGTAAAGTTGCAAAAGAATGTGCATCTCAGCCAGGAGGAAAGAGTCGTGAAAGCAGTTTTAATGACAGCAGCAGGTAGTCCTGAAGTTCTGCAATTACAGGATGTACCAACCCCCAGCATTCCTTTAGATAACACTCAAATTTTAGTCCGCTTGGTAGCTGCTGGCATTAATCCGATTGATACTAAACTTCGCAAACGCGGTACTTTCTATCCCGATCAAATGCCTGCAATTTTGGGCTGTGATGGTGCAGGTGTTGTGGAAGCTGTGGGTGCTGGGGTGCAGAAATTTCGTCCGGGAGACGCAGTATATTTTTGCTATGGTGGCTTAGGCGGACATCAAGGTAATTATGCAGAATATACGGTTGTGGATGAGCGATTTGTCGCGCCTAAACCAAAATCTGTATCTTTTGCAGAAGCTGCTGCTGCACCGTTAGTATTAATTACTGCTTGGGAAGCTTTATATGAACGGGGAAGATTAGAACCTGAGGAAAAGGTGCTGATTCATGCTGGTGCTGGTGGTGTTGGCCATGTAGCGATTCAGTTGGCGAAACTTAAGGGTGCGACTGTCGCCACTACGGTAAGTTCTCAAGAAAAGGCAGATTTTGTTCAACAATTGGGTGCAGATTACCCAATTTTTTATAAACAAACAGATTTTGTGCAAGCCACTTTAGATTGGACTGGCGGTGAAGGTGTAGATTTAGCTTTTGATACTGTTGGCGGGGAAACTTTTGCTAAAACGTTCCCGGCGGTACGGGTGTATGGCGATATTGTGACGATTCTGGAACCTGATGCGAATACTGTTTGGAAAGTTGCCAGAAATCGTAATCTTCGCATCGGTTTAGAGTTAATGCTGACTCCGATGTTGTTGGGGTTGGATGAAAGTCTTCAGCACCATGCGGAAATTTTAGAACAGTGTGGTCAGTGGATGGATGAAGGGAAGTTAAAAATTCAGGTTAATCATCAGTTTGCTTTAAAGGATGCGGCGAAGGCGCATGAACTAATTGAGACTGGTGCGATCGCAGGTAAAATTGTGCTGCTGATTAGTAATGAATGATTTTTAAAGCAAAGGTACACGGAGGTAGTGAGGTGAAAAGGCAGAATGCAAAATTAGATACATAAAGTTTATACATCCTGCCTTCTACCTCAAAACCTAACTATCTTTCTCTAGTTAGAGGACAAAAATTATTCAAAAGATAGAAGAAAAATTTATTTTAAATTTATAAGCTAATAATACAAGTTAATTAGTTTATTAATTTGATTTTAAAACTAAATTTTAAACACATTTGGTTACAACTAAGCAGGTTGTAGCCAAATAAATATATTCCTGAAATTTTTAACTGTGAAGAAATGGAGAGTATTGATTGTGAATATAAATTACAAAAATTATGGTATTTGGGTACAAAAGCTGAGTGGGGCAAAAGGTGCGCTCGCTTTAGCTTTAATCACAATCCTCCTTCCTGGGTGCGGCTATGGCGAACCACAGGCTATTACTCCAGCAACACAACAACAATTAAAAAACCAAGTGAGTAGAGAAGTAGTAGATGATGAAGTTGAAGAAGTAAAAGATAAAACAGACCAACTTATTGGTAAAAACGTCACTATTAGAACTAAACCAATTAGATTAATTGGCCCTACAAGTTTTACTGTAAGGGACGAAAAATTAATTGAGGATAAAGATATTTTAATTATTAATGCTACTGGGCAACCTTTTACATTGCCGAGTACAAATGAAATACCAATTCAAATCACTGGACAAGTTCGCAGATTTGATTTAGCACAAGTTAATCAAGATTATAATTTAGACTTGCAACCAGACTATTACAGAAACTATAATAACCAACCTGTGATTGTCGCGAAGTCATTAGCTTTATCTCCTGTGCCTGGTGAACTGACTACTAACCCCAGCCAATATTATGGGAAGACGCTAACAGTCACAGGTGAAGTTGAAAATATTAATAGCCCCATCGCCTACACCTTAGATGAAGACAAATTACTAGGTGGCGAAGACTTACTGGTATTACATACACAGCCACAAGTAAAAGTTACGCAGGGTGAGAAAGTAACTGTTACAGGGGTATTGCGTCCAATGGTAATCGCTGATTTACGAAGAGATTATCAACTAAATTGGGATGCAAATTTACAGCAGCAGCTACAAGCAAAGTATCGGAATAAACCTGTATTAGTAGTTCAGTAGAGACGTAGCAATGCTACGTCTCTACAGGGTGGTGTGTGGAATTTAACTTCTCAAGTTAACACCGAATTTTTCTACTAAGGCTTCCCGAACTTTGTTATGTACAGGTTCAACCTCGGCATCGGTGAGGGTGCGATCGCTTGCCCGATATACTAGACGAAAGGCTAAACTTCGTTGTCCTTGAGGGACGTTTTCGCCGCGATATTCATCAAAGATTTCTACAGATTCCAGTAAGCCCTTACCTGCTTTGGTAATGGCTTTTTCAATTTCTGAGACAGAAATTTTCACTGGGGCGAAAAAGGCAATATCGCGATCACTCGCTGGATAAGTAGAATAAGGTTTGAATGTCGGAATCAGAACTTCATCTTGATCTAAAGCATCCAACAGCACATCTAAATCCAACTGAAATAGGTACACTGAGTCTGGTAAGCCTTTGTCTTGGCGCAGTTGGGGATGCAGTTGTCCAAATACACCCAGTCTGTTTCCACCTATCCACAGAGAAGCGGTGCGTCCGGGATGTAAACGCTCATCACGACAATCGGGTTGATATTCTACTTGTATGCCCAATTGCTGAAAGACGCTTTCGAGAATACCTTTGGCTTCAAACCAAGTCATCGGTTGTTCGCGTCCACCTTTTGACCACTTGCCGAGGTTTCTGTCTCCTCCTAAGATACCAGCGATCGCATCAGCTTCTTGCAAACCGTCTTCTTCTTGCCAGAAAATTCGTCCTGTCTCAAAGCCGTTAAGAGAACCGTTACCTTGTTCTAAATTGTATTGAAAAGCATCAATCAACCCAGCAATTAAATCGGTGCGTAATGCCGAATATTCTGTAAATAAGGGGTTACTTAATACTATCTGGCGATCGCTTCCTGGTTTCACCAAAGAATAGTGAATTAATTCTGTTAAACCTTCTGCCCGTAGCGAAGCGCGTAACTTCCGCAGCAATTCTTGGTCTATTGGGAGATAGCCAGCTTCCGATTTGTGGGGTAATGTATCACAGAAATTGTCATAGCCGTAAAGGCGGGCAATTTCTTCAATTAAATCAATTTCCCGTTCTAAGTCGCGGTAACGATAGGGAGGGACAGATACATTCCAAGTGCGTTCTCCCGATGGTGTTAGCTGACATCCCAAGGCGGTTAAAATACGCTCAACATCGCTTGCTTGTAATTCGCCTGTGTCTTCACCTAAATCAATTGGCCCTAGCACCTCATTTACTCTATCTAAACGCAGTGAAATTGAACGACTCCAGGTTGCAGGGTCGGGACGAGTATCGGCAATTTCTTGATGAACAATGACACCGTTAGCTAATTCGCTAATTAAAGCTAAAGCGCGACGACAAGCGATTTCTAATTCTGCGCGGTTCACGCCTCGTTCGTATCTCCCGGAAGCTTCACTGCGTAACCCCACACTCCGGGATGAACGACGAATAGCAACAGAATCAAACAACGCTGCTTCTAAAACTAAGTTTTGCGAACCGTCATGGACTTCGGTTTCTTCTCCCCCCATGACTCCTGCTAAAGCTATAGGTTTATCGTTAGCTGTGATTAACAAATTCTGTGTTGTTAGGGTGCGGGTTTGCCCATCTAAGGTTTTTAGGGTTTCTCCTTGATTAGCAAAACGCACACCGATGAAATTGCCATTACCAGCAACAGCTTGTAAACGGTCTTTGTCAAAGGCGTGTAATGGTTGTCCCCATTCCAACAATACATAGTTAGTAATATCAACTACATTACTAATTGGGCGTACACCCGCAGCCCGCAAGCGTTGTTGCAACCAGTCAGGAGAAGGGGCGATTTTTACCTGTTCAATTACTGTACCAATGTAAGCCGGACAAGCTTGAGTATCGGAAATTTTTAAAGCTAACTTACCTGCATTTTGAGTTACTGCGACTTCCCCAGGTTCAGGAATACTCAGCTTACCACCAGTTAATGCTGCTACTTCCCGTGCTATGCCTACCATACTTAAAGCATCAGCGCGGTTAGCAGTAGCCGTAACATCTAAAATTACATCATCTAAACCCAACAACGGGCGGACATCACTACCCACTGGCAGATTTTCCCCAGGAAAAATATGAATTCCGTCAACATCGCTAGGCAAACCGAGTTCTTTTAAAGAACAAATCATCCCCTGAGAAGGGACACCGCGCAATTTTGCAGGTTTAATTTTTAAATCGATGTTAGGTAAATATGTGCCGACAGTGGCGACTGGGACGTAAATATCTGCCCGGACATTGGATGCACCGCAGACAATATTTAAAGTCTCATCTGCACCGACATCTACTTGACACACACTTAATTTATCAGCGTTGGGGTGGGGTTGACGCTCAAGCACTCTCCCCACAACAACGCCATTTGCCCAAGTGCGGCGGTCTTCAATATCTTCTACCTCAAACCCGGCCATTGTCAGGGTATGAGCTAATTCTTCTGGGCTTAGTTTTACTTCTACTAGTTCCCGCAGCCAGTTCAAAGAAATACGCATGGAGTGTGCTTGTTTTAGGAATCGTCGTTTGCTTCAATTTTAGGGTGTCTGATTGCGATAGCTCATCACTGCATCAGGCTAACCCATTCACTTGAACGATCCTACTACGTTGCACTTAAAAACTATGACTATAAATCTAGATAGTATGAGGTGCGTTAGGCTAACGCCCTAACACACCCTACTGGACTACTTGATTAAATAAAAACCTTCTGCCTTCTGCCTTCTAACCCCTGCCTCCTCTTAGTCATACAACCAAGTATTTGCAGCGAAATCATCTTTGGTTTCTTCTGGCATATTGGGTAGTATGTCTGGTGAAAGGTGAGATTTTCTGTAATCATCTGGTGAACGGTGGGATTTTCTGTAATCAACTACTGGCTTATAACTTTCCTTTGGCTGCTGTTTAACAATACTTGCCTTTGGTTGTTGCAAAGCTTTATTTTCTTCTATTAATTTGGAATTAGCTTCTGCAAGGTGGAGTGCTGTTTTTTTGGTTTCCTCAAGTTCCTTTGTGATGCGTTCTAGCGATGCTTGCTCTGCGGATAAAGTAGATTGTAAATTTTTAATTTGTTTTTGGAGAGCTTTTTCGGTTGCCTGATTTTGTTCTAAAGTTGTTTGTAAATCTTTAATAGTAGCTTCTAAGTCTGCTTTGGTAGGGGTATTACGTTTAGCAGATGTTTCTGTTACTGAGTCTTCTTCTGTTGCAGTTGTTTGTTCAACAACTGGCACAGCCGGGACTTCAATTGCACCTTCATCTTTTGCACTGTTTGGTGTTAATTTTTGTGCTTCTTCTTGAATTAAGTCGGAAAGATTTTGTTTCCTAGCCATTATTTTCTCCAATCACGCTGTAGTTCATCAGCCACGCGGCGGTAGTCTGATTCCGCCTCCCAAGCATTCTTTCCTCGCCATTGATTAATTGCTACACCCTCTAGTGCGGCTCGTTCGTGAGCTTTATAGGTACGGATGAAGCCTTTGCAAACAGGAATCCCTAGCTTTTGGATAGTGTTTTGCGCTTCCATAGCTTCACCAATACTCCGCGCATCGACTTTAGTTAAGAGTACACGATGGGGAACTCCTGTAGGGACGACTGCTGATTTAACTGTGTCAATGAGAACAGCTAGATCCATTGCGGCTGGGGGTGTAGGTAAAACTATATAATCTGCGATCGCTACTACTGTTGCTAATGCTTCAGAGTGCAGCGCCGGAGGCGTATCTACTACAACTAAATCGTAACCTTTTATTTTGCGTAAATTTCCTAAAAGTTGAGGATCTGTCTCTTGGGATAAATCAAATCCCATGTCTTTATCATTGCGTCCAAACCACCAGCTGGCAGAACCTTGAATATCTGCATCTACCAGCAGCACTTTCTTTTGCTTGGCAAACTGTGCAGCTAAATTAATTGAGGTAGTCGTTTTGCCGACTCCTCCTTTACCGTTGAGGATAGCGACGATTTTTGGCACTTCTTATACAATTTTGGATTTTGGATTTTAGATTTGGGATGGGAAATTGCTTTCAGTGTATGGCTTCTATAAATCCATTTGTCGCATTCTTGTTTAAATTGCTTTGGCTTTTTATTCCTGCCATACAAAAATATACCGCTTTGCGTGGCCCACAGTCACAGAAAAACTCGCAACAATAAAAATGAGTAATTCTTAACTCTTGCAAGATTATATGACAGTCACTTACAGTTTGCCTGATGGGCCAAGAGTTCCTTACTGGCGAAGAGTAATTAAGTTTATTGCTCAACCAATAGAGTATGTCGAAGATTTTGCCCAAGTTTACGGCGACAACTTCACGATTTGGGGAAACAGGGAAAACCAATTAGTTTATTTCAGCCATCCCCAAGCACTAGAAGAAATTTTTACGGCTGATCCCAGTTATTTTGAGGCTGGTAGAGGAAACCAAAGTTTAAGATTTTTGCTTGGTGATAATTCGCTCATTTTACTAGATGGCGATCGCCACCAACGCCAAAGGCAATTACTCACGCCGCCTTTTCATGGCGAGAGAATGCGCGCTTATGGTCAAACTATCCAGGACATCACCCAACAAGTTAGCAATGAGTGGGTGATAGGTAAGCCCTTCAATATCCGCGCCTCTATGCAAGAAATCACGATGCGTGTCATCTTGCGAGTCGTGTTTGGTGTAGATGAAGGAACAACGTTTCAACAACTGCGCCAATTACTAACTTCTGTGTTAGAAATCATGGGTTCGCCTTTGATGTCTGCTGCTATTATTTTTCGCTTTCTGCAAAAAGATTGGGGTGCATGGAGTCCTTGGGGTAAGGTTACACGCCAACTAAAACAAATTGATCACCTAATTTATGGCTTAATTCAAGAACGCCGGGCTGAATCTGGGCAGCATCGCCAAGATATCCTGAGTTTATTGATTTCTGCCCGTTATGATGACGGTCAGCCAATGTCCGATGCCCAATTACGCGATGAGTTAATGACAATGTTGGTTGCAGGACATGAAACTACCGCTTCTGCATTAACTTGGGCTTTTTATTGGCTTGACCGGTTACCAGAAGTCCGCGAAAAGTTACTCCAAGAATTGCATACCCTAGGAGTTAACCCAGAACCAACTCAGATTGCCAAATTACCTTATTTAACAGCAGTTTGCCAAGAAACTTTGCGGATATATCCAATTGTACCGACTGCTTTTTTTAGAGTAGCCAAATCACCAATTGAAATTATGGGTTACAAGTTACCCAAAGGAACACTCATCATCCCTAGTATTTATTTAGCGCACCATCGAGAAGAAGTTTACCCACAGCCGAACTTATTCCAACCAGAACGCTTTTTAGAAAGGCAATTCTCCCCATACGAATATATACCTTTTGGTGGTGGAAATCGCCGTTGTATTGGTTTGGCGTTTGCCCAATATGAAATGAAAATTGCTTTAGCAACTATTCTGTCTCAGTTTCAGTTGTCTTTAGTTAAAAAACGCCCTGTGCGGCCTGTGCGTCGTGGTTTAACTTTAGCTGCGCCAGCCGGAATGCGGATAGTAGCAACACCGCAAGTTAAGCAATCAAGCTAAACAGACAAAAAACGCCAAGAATCAATCAGAAACTTGGCGTAAAGCAATTTGCATGAAGATCACGGAAAGAAACTTAACTTGTCAAATTTAAGCAAGATGGCGGTAACTACTAAACGGTAAGCCAGTCCTTTGCTTAACTTCAATCATTGATTTGTACTCGCCTCGGAGTTCTCTTTCGGCTACAATTTTTTGGGCGATCGCTGCATCTAATCCAAACGCAATTAATTCTGAGGTTGAGTATGTATTTAACCGTCTCCAAGAAAAATCAGCTTCTTTTTTGTAGTTGTAACTGAACGTAATAAGTAAGGAAATACGCTGTATGTGTTTTTCTGGTATCCCGGCAATTTCTATTAACTCTTCTTCGTGCGTAAAGATATATCCCTCATTCAGCAGTGATTCAATATTATTCGCATAAACTATAGGTAGTCCCAAACAATTTACCAGTTCATGTTTAGAGCAATTGTTAATATCTAACTTTTCTCTATTAACAGCAATTAAATTGGCTAGTTTATTATCTTCTGGCAGCATCAAATTTTTGGGATAAGTTTTGATTAAAAAACTTTTTTTAAGGTAAACAGCACTAGCAATTTGAGATAACCAGATTACAGTCAATACAGAATCATTGCTAGAGAGAAAAAAAGCTATTCCAGTTAGACCAAGACCTAGCATAATCCAAATCTTAGTTCTAGATTTGTAACCTGCATAAGCAATAGATAATCCCCCAAATATGGGGATAACTGAAAACCATACCCAAGCAGGAGTTTGTTTAAACCAAGAATTAGCTTGTGACACTGCGATAAATGAAGTTTATAATTTTTCCTATATATTTTTCAAAAGTTTTTGCCGCTTTTCTTCATATTCTTCGGCGGTAATTACACCAGAATCATACAGATTTTTTAAATCAGCTAAGGCACTAGTTGTATCCTTTACGGAGCCTCCTGTACTTGACCTACCTTGGTTAAACTTAGTATCAAAATCTTCATCTTTCATGCAAATGAGTATGAATAACTCGACAAAAGCAATTATTGCTGGAATCAAAGTCCAGCAAAACAATAAATATAGTATGCCTGCTACATTTTGCCCTAAATAAAATTTATGGATGCCTATTCCACCACCAAAAAAACAAAGTAAGATTGCTGTAGTTTTCGTTTTCATTAATTCTCCTTACATTTTTATTTACAACTCTTCATTTTGAAGGCAACAATTATGTTTTTTTATTCATTAAATAAATCAAAAGTGTACATAATTGGCATTCCATTAATGTGAGATAGCCCTTAATCAAATAGTTAAATTCTAACTGGGAATTAAAATAAAATATCAAGCCGCCAAGGGCAATATAAGGTAATAGGCGTAGCCGATTAAATTGAAATTTTGGACTATTCAAAATCTGCATCAATTTTTTGATGATTTTAACAATAGTTGCTTTGCTATAAATAATCAGTAAATCAACTCAGCAACATCGTGATTATTCAAAGGTGATTTTATGGCGTAAATCTCATAGTTGCCACGATAAATTTACGGAAATAGGTTTAAACCTGAAATAATACTTCCGTAGAGTTTCTGAAGACTAGTTTTAAGACTGCAATCTGCCAGATTATTGAGTTGTGTTTATTATTTAATCAAATTAATGTTACTGAGTGCGACTGGCCAGATTCCCAACTTCATTTTTATGTCTCGTTACGCTTTAAAATTTATGAGCAAAATCACCAAATAAAAAATTGATTTGCAAAATAAAATTACATATTTTTTTAATTGGCTGTTGACTGCTCATCGTCAAACACTAGCAAACCTTATGAGTATTATAAACTTTTCTAAAGTTAAATATATATTAATGTTTTTAAGATATAAGTTTATTTAAATTAATGTTCAGAATCTAATTCTGTACTAGTTAGCATAAATAGCATTCAATTTGTTTGCAATTTCTAACAAAGCTATAGAAACCATTGACAGTCAATTTAGAGGTTAAATAAAATACAAATGGATGTGGATTATAGCTAATAGCAAAAGCTGCATAATTCTTGGTTGAGAGAATAAAAATCAGCAACACATAAGAATTAGGATAAAACTCATGAAAGCTAAAATTACTGCTGCTTTGGCAATTGTGGCAGCTGTTGTCAGCTTAGAAAACCCAGTTTTAGCTCAGTCAACAAACGCTCCTAGCGTTAATAGACAAAACTATAAAGTTACTAGTGATTCTCTAGAAGGAATTGGTGACAGAACAGCCCAAGAGGACTTCAACAAGTTCTTTGAGGGTGGAAAATCAACCAATATCTCTAACAATAATCAAAGAAATCAATTACCCTCAAATGGATTGCGCTTAAACCAATCCTTATCATTGCCTAGCACTCCCATTTTATTACAGCCGGCTCAGTCTACAGATAGCAACGATGGAGTACAGGTGCAGTTAGATTTGGGGAGTTAAGTCAGACAAAAGCATCGTAAATCAACATAGCAACCCTATTTGATTTAGGAATTTACTTATGAATACAGCAACCAGGGAACAAGGAACAGCGTGATGGCTGTCACTTGTTCCCTATTTTTGAGCCTGTTCATCCAAGATGGAGAAGTGCGATCGCCTGATTATCTCAGCAATTCTGGGGTATCTACCGTAGCTTATGGTAGTTTTATATTGCAATATGTAAACTTTACCGCCTGACTGGAGAGCAAAACCTTGGGTATAGAACTACGCAGTTTCGTATTTCTTGACAGCTTGCAACCGCAACACGCAGCCTACATGGGAACAGTAGCTCAAGGTTTTCTGCCCTTACCAGGAGATACATCATTATGGATTGAAATTTCTCCGGGTATTGAAATCAATAAAATTACCGATGTCGCACTCAAAGCTGCGTCTGTTCGTCCAGGAGTCCAAGTCGTTGAGCGGCTATATGGTTTATTAGAAGTTCATTCCGGCTCCCAAGGCGAAACGCGCACTGCTGGCCAAGCTATTCTAGATACTCTCGGAGTGAGACGCGAAGAATGTCTCAAACCACGTGTAATATCTAGCCAAATTATCCGCAACATTGATGCTTACCAAACTCAACTAATTAACCGCACCCGGCGAGGACAGCTACTACTAGCCGGGCAAACATTGTATGTATTAGAAGTTGAACCTGCTGCTTACGCTGCACTCGCAGCCAACGAAGCCGAGAAAGCAGCTGCGATTAATATCCTGGAAGTGCAGGCTGTTGGTAGCTTTGGCAGATTGTATTTAGGTGGACAAGAACAAGATATTCTAGCAGGTGCAAGGGGAGCGTTAGCGGCGATTGAAAGTGTAGCTGGTCGGACAAATCCTCATGGTGGCCGCCAGGAGTAATCATCATGTCTGCTGAAAGACTTATCATTAAAACCGCAGGGGAGCGGGGGAGCAGAGGAGATATAAAGGAGCGAAAATGGCAAATCAAGAGCATCTGGTTTTACTGAGAGCAGGTGCAGTTACCTGGAGTGAATGGAGACAGAAAAATCCGCAAATTCAACCAGACCTCAGTGCTGCAAACTTGCAAGGAGATAACCTTAGAGGCGCGAATCTCCAGAAAGTCAACTTGGCCAAAGCAGAATTGAGTCATGCTTTACTCGTGCGCGCCAACCTCAACGGTGCAGACTTTAGCGGTGCAAACCTTTATCAAGCAAAGCTCATTGAAGCCAACTTGAGTGCGGCGAATTTTAGTGTAGCTAATTTGAGGGGTGCAACTCTGACACAGGCAGATTTAAATCATGCCAATTTTATCGGTGCTGACTTGAGTGAAGCAAATTTGAAAGAAGCTGCGATCGCCCATGCTATTCTCATAGGCACTGATCTTAGAGATGCTAACCTCAGAGGTGCTGATTTAGGTGCAGCCAAACTCATCCGCGCTAACCTCGCCTACGCAAACCTAGTTGAAGCTAACTTAATTACAGCCGATCTCAGTAAAGCTAACCTCTACGAAGCGACCTTGATAGGAGCTTACCTGTACAAAACAGACTTGTGCAATGCAAATCTTAGCCATGCTCACCTCAGTAGTGCCTACCTGTTACAAGCGAATCTCAGTGAAGCGGACTTGACAGGTGCTAACTTGAGTTATGCTCACCTCCAAGGAGCAAACTTAGCAGGTGCGAACTTGGCAGGTGCAAACCTCGCTGGTGCTAAACTGCGGGGAGCTAACCTTAGCGGTGCAAATCTTGAGAATGCAATTTTACCTGAAGTGTTTAATTAATATTTAATTACATTTTTTCACATAACTAAATAACTATGCTTTACGTCATTGGCCCTACTTTGCAGAAACAAATGCGTAAAGCTAATTTATACTTTCAAATAGCAATGCCAGAATTTGAGTTTTTAATAGTTATAATACTTGTTTCAAAAATTGCTGGTTATTGCTGAAGGTATGACAAAAAATATTTATCTTCCGTCAACTCTCCGTATTAGTTTTAACCTATAACCATAGGGGATTGCATAGAAATTACTCTGGCATGGTATCTCAACCGACGCTTATGCAAATAAACTTGAATAAAGCGGAGATATGGCTATGTCAAATAGCATACTTGCTCAAATATCCAGTACTAAAATAATTTTTGGATTTTTTAGTCCATGAAGCGGCGGATTTTACGGCAGCCAAGTTTTATTGGCTTAATGAGAATGCCGCTCCGTGTAGTGTTGGTAGTTCCTTTTGTATTGCAAATTTTTGTATCTGTAGGGCTAACGGCATTCTTTTCCTTAAAAAATGGGCAGAAAGCTGTTGATGAGGTGGCTCTGCATTTAAGAAATGAACTAACAAATCGGATTCATGAATACATCACCGATTACATGGAGGAACCCCAACTCGTCACACAAATTAACGCTAATTCAATTCATAGTGGTGAGTTGAATTTGAAAGATCCCAAAAGTCTAGAACGCCATTTTTGGCAACAAATGCAATTATTTCCCTATCTCAGCCCGATCGCTTTTGGAAGTGAGCAAGGGGAAATTTATGCGGTAGATCGCTTACGTGATGGTTCATTAGTCATCCGAACTAAGAACCAATTAACGGCCGGTAAATACCATACTTACACTACTGATAGCCAAGGTAATCGCACTAAATTAATTCAAGTTAGCACCGCTTTTGATCCCCGGACTCGCCCCTGGTACACAAAGGCTGTGAAAGCCAGCAAAATCACTTGGACTGAAATTTATCCCTATTTTTCTTCATTAGGTTTGGCAATTAGCTCTACCCAACCTATTTATGGGCAGAATGGTAATTTGTTAGGTGTAACTAATGCAACTTTATCTCTTTCTCAATTAAGTAAGTTTCTGCATGGTCTAAAAATTGGCCGTTCAGGCAAGACATTCATTATTGAGCGATCTGGTAACTTAGTAGCAAGTTCGACAAATGAAAAACTTTTTATACTTAATAATCCAAAAGCACAGGGAAAGCACCGACGGCTGTCAGCACTAGCAAGCAGCGATCGCACAACTCGTTTGACAGCACAATATTTAAACAAAAACTTTGGTAACTTTCAGAACATTGATTCTAGTCAACACCTGGACTTTCAAATTGACGGTAAGCGGCAATTCATCCAACTATTACCATTCACAGATGGCAATGGCCTAGATTGGATAATTGTCTTGGTAGTTCCAGAAGCCGACTTTATGGAACATATCGAAGCCAACACCCGAACTACCATTGTGTTATGTATAGCAACATTGATACTGACTACAGTTACAGGAATTATTACTTCTCATTGGATTAGCCAACCCATTAGTCGCTTAAGTACAGCCTCCAGAGAAATTGCTAATGGCAGATTAGATCAAACTGTAATAGTAGAGGGCATTGAAGAACTAAGAGTTTTGGCTGAGGCTCATAACCAAATGGCTACTCAATTACAAGAGTCATTTGCTGAACTATTAAAAACTAACCAACAATTAAAAGCTGAAATTGCCGAGCGTCAACAAGTAGAAGTAGCTTTGCGGCTGAGTGAACAGCGATTTCGATTAGCAATTGATAATATTCCCCATCCATTTATAATTTATGATGCCGAGCGGCGGTTACAGTTTATTAATACTTTTGGTGTTAACCGCAGTGGTTATTCTGAAGAAGCCCTGATTGGTCATACAGACGAAGAACTCTTTCCCTCGGAAGTTACAAATACTTATTTACCACTGCTGCAAAAAACTGTAGAGACACGTACCATCCAAACTGGAGAGTGCCAGATTAACTTGCCCGGTGGCCCCTTCACAATAATTGTGACTTACGTTCCGCAGTTGAATGAATCTGGGGAAATTTATGAGATTCTTGGTCACACTTATGATATTACCGATCGCAAACGGGTAGAAGAACAATTAGTGCATAACGCATATCACGATGCATTAACAGGTTTACCAAATCGAGCTTTATTTATCGAGCGCCTAAAATATGCACTCCAGCAAGCTAAACGGCAGGAAAACTATCTATTTGCTGTGCTATTTATTGATTTGGATCGGTTTAAGGTAATTAATGACAGTCTAGGACACGTCATCGGAGACCAATTTCTGCTGACTATTGCTAGTAGGTTAGAAGTCTGTATACGCCCTACAGATACATCTGCACGATTTGGTGGTGATGAATTTACGATTTTACTTGATCCAATTCAAGATGTTTCAGACGCTATTAAAGTAGCTCAACGCATTCAACAGGAATTAGTATTACCTATTGAGCTTAACGGGCAAGAAGTGTTTACGACAGCAAGCATCGGTATTGCCTTAAGTTCAACAGTAGCCTATGACCAACCAGAAGACCTACTGAGAGATGCTGACACGGCAATGTACCAAGCCAAGTCTCTAGGGAAAGCGCGCTATGAGCTATTTAATTCAGATATGTATGCATCGGCTTTAGCCAGATTGCAGTTAGAAAGTGATTTGCGTCGTGCCATTGAACGTCAAGAATTTCGAGTTTATTATCAACCAGTTGTTTCGCTGACTAGCGGCTTGATTGTAGGTTTTGAGGCTCTGGTGCGTTGGCAACATCCAGAACGCGGTTTGATTAGTCCTACAAAATTTATTCCTTTGGCGGAAGAGACTGGGCTAATTGTCGAGATTGGCTACTGGGTATTAAATGAAGCTTGTAGACAAATGCAAACTTGGCGTAGGAGCGATTGCAGCAATTCTCTAGAAAAAATTAGTGTCAATCTTTCTGTGAAGCAATTTTCTCTCCCAGATTTGACTGAGCGGATAGGACAGATTTTGGATTCTACTGGTCTTGAATCCAGCAGATTAGTATTAGAGATTACCGAAAGTGCAATTATCGAAAACAGTGATGATGCAACTTCTACACTCACAAAGCTTCGAGATTTAGGCATTGAATTAGCGATCGATGACTTCGGTACAGGCTACTCTTCCCTAGGTCGTCTTTATACCTTGCCAATTAGTGTATTGAAGATTGACCAATCCTTTGTCAAACCGATGAACACTGATAAAAGAAATTTAGACATTATTGAAATTATCATCACCCTAGCTCACAAACTAGGTATGTATGTGAATGCTGAAGGAGTAGAGACACAAGAGCAACTAGAGCTTTTAACAAGGTTGAATTGTGAATATGGTCAAGGATATTTTTTCTCAAAACCATTGGATAGTTCAGCTGCGGCAGCATTAATTATGGCTAATCCTCAATGGTGAAGTTTTTTGGATTGGCAATGAAAATTTTCTTACTACTTGACATAAGTACCCAATCTATTTAAAAAGATTATTCGGCAAACACTTTAGAGTAAAATTAATCCTTTAGATAGAGGAGGGCAAAGCCGATGACTCGTGTCATCATTGTGCGTCACGGTCAAAGTAGCTACAACGCCGAAAGGCGGATTCAAGGACGCACTGATGCGTCAAGATTAACAGAAAAAGGTCGTAATGATGCCAGCAAAGTAGGCAAAGCCCTCAGTAATATTTTATTTCAGGCGATTTATTGCAGCCCTCTGCAACGAGCCAAACTCACAGCCGAGATTATTCAAAGTGAATTGGCTAATTCTCAAGAGTCTGCGGTTGTTCAAACTTCCGATAAGTTATTGGAAATTGATCTACCTTTGTGGGAGACAATGCTCACTGCTGAAGTCGAGGAAAAGTTTGCTGAAGATTACCGCATTTGGCACGAACGTCCTCACGAATTAGCGATGCTAGTCAAAGATAGCGAGGGAACCAGAGAACATTTTCCTGTCCTGGCTTTGTACAAACAAGCGCAGCAATTTTGGCAAGAAACTCTGCCCCAACATCAAGGTGAAACTATTCTCATCGTGGGGCATAACGGGATTAATCGCGCCTTAATTAGCACAGCATTAGGCATTCCTCCCAGCCGTTACCATTCTATTCAGCAATCTAACTGTGGTGTCACTGTATTGAATTTTGCTGGCTCCTTAGGCGAACCAGTTCAACTAGAATCGATGAATCAAACGCAACACATGGGCGAAGCGTTGCCCTCCTTGCGTCCCAGTCATCGTGGAGTGCGGTTGTTGTTGGTGCGTCACGGCGAAACAGAATGGAACCGCCAAACCAGATTTCAAGGGCAAATTGACGTTCCTTTGAATGACAATGGCAGAAATCAAGCCCAAAAAGCAGGTGAATTTCTCAAAGATATAGCCATTGACTTTGCTGTAAGTAGTTCAATGCAACGTCCCAAAGAAACCGCCGAGATTATATTGCGTCAACATCCAGACATTAAATTAGACCTGCAAGATGGTTTAAGAGAAATTAGTCATGGTCTTTGGGAAGGCAAATTAGAATCAGAAATTGAGCAAGAATTTCCTGGCGAATTGCACCGTTGGCGGACAACCCCGGCTGAAATTCAAATGCCAGAAGGGGAAAATTTACAACAAGTTTGGGAACGTAGTGTTGCGGCTTGGCAATCGATTGTGCAAACAGCATTAGATAATCAACTCAAAACTGGATTAGTAGTCGCTCACGACGCTACTAATAAAACCTTGCTTTGTCATATTCTGGGTTTACCAGCAGATAACTTCTGGAATTTCCGTCAAGGTAATGGGGCAGTTAGTGTAATTGACTACCCTAATGGACTTGAGGGTTTCCCTGTGTTAGAAGCAATGAACATTACGGCTCATTTGGGTGGTGGTGTGTTAGATAAAACAGCAGCTGGAGCATTATAAAACAGTAAGGAGTGAAGAGGAAGAAATGAGGAACTAAGCCAGGCGTAAATATTAAAGCCTAAATAGCTCATAACTCTTAACTCCTAACTCATCACTCCTAACTCATGATTTTTATGACTGAACTTTTACAACAAGTACGGATAATTGATGCAGTTTCTGGAACTGACCAAATAGCAGATGTCCTGATTGCTGATGGTAATATTCAAGCTGTAGCTGCACAAATTTCTGATATAACTGCCGATATTCAAGTTAGAAATTGTCAAGGATTAGTTCTAGGAACTGGATTAATAGATTTATATAGTCACTCTGGCGAACCAGGATTTGAAGAACGAGAAACTTTCTCTTCTCTATTACAAGCTGCGGCGGCTGGCGGCTTTACTAGAATTGGTATTTTACCTGATACATCTCCGTCTATTGATAACCCTGCACTGGTGGCACAGTTGCAGAAAATTTGGGCAGAGGAGCGGAGGAGCAGAGGAGCAGAGGGGAGTTTAGATACTTCTTCTCCCCTGCTCCCACGCTCCCCAGATCCCCTGCTTAATATCTGGGGTGCAATTACCTCGGATGTGGCCGGAAAGCAAATGACGGAGTTAGCAGATTTAGCAGCTGCGGGAGTTGTTGGCTTTACTGATAGCCATCCTTTAGATAATTTGGGTTTAGTGCGGCGCGTATTGGAATATGTGCAGCCCTTGGGTAAACCTGTAGCTTTTTGGCCTTGCGATCGCCAGCTTACATCCAATGGTGTCATGCGTGAAGGAGTAGACGCGTTGCGTTTTGGTTTACCACCCATCCCCGCCAGTGCGGAAACAACTGCGATCGCCGCTTTGTTAGAATTAGTTGCGGCTACTGGTAATCCGCGAGTTCACATCATGCGTGTTTCTACAGCCCGGAGTGTAGAATTGATAGCCTCAGCTAAGGCGGCTGGTTTACCTATCACCGCCAGTACAACTTGGATGCATTTATTATTAGATACTACAGCCGTTAAAAGTTACGATACCAGTTTGCATTTAGATCCACCTTTAGGGACTTCTAGCGATTTAAAAGCTTTACGTGCAGGAGTTCGTACAGGCGTAATTGATGCGATCGCGATCGACCATGCACCCTATACTTATGAAGAAAAAGTCCAAGCTTTTGCAGAAGCACCAAGCGGCGCAATTGGTTATGAACTAGCCTTGCCTTTACTGTGGCAAAATCTAGTAGCCACTGGAGAATTTACAGCCCTAGAATTATGGCAAGCATTAAGTAGAAATCCCGCAGAGTTTTTAGGGCAGAAATTGAATCCCATTAAACCGCAACACAAAGCAGAATTAACTTTATTTGATCCCGAAAAAATTTGGCAAGTTGACAGAAAAAATCTGCACACACTTTCTACTAATACACCTTGGTTCGGCAAAGAATTACAAGGTCGTGTTGTGCAAACTTGGTGTTAGGACAGGTGATAGGTTACAGGTTACAGGATTAAAAGTCTTTTACCGAATATTTGGTTAATGGTTTACAGCCCTTATTTGCCTATTGCCTATTGCCTATTCTCCGCTATCACAAGAATAACTGATGGTTATTAACCATTGACAAATTACGAATGACAAATGACTCTTGAATAGGATTGTACTGATGAACACGAAAAATTTAAGCAGATGAATGCCAAGATCAAATAAGAAAGCCCCAAGGGTATTGAAAGTACTATGCCAGAAATACACCAATCTATTGCACAGCACTACCACGAACGTACTAAATATGACCCTGAGACTCTAGCCTCTAAAAGCCAAAGGCTAGATTGGGCTAAACAGCCAGTACCTTTTAAAGAGTATAAAATTGGGTCGGCTGTTGATCTCAAACCTTATTTGCAAGAATCACAAGCAGTCGTTGCTGATAAACCAGATTTTCAATGGTGGCAAAGGCTGTCTCGGTTATTATTTCGTAGCTACGGGTTAACGGCGAGAATGCCTTCTATGGGTAGCGCGGTATATTTGCGCTCTGCGCCTAGTGCTGGGGGTTTATATCCGGCTGAGGTGTATGTAGTTTCCCGTGGTACACCTTTACTACCAGCAGGACTTTACAACTACCAGTGTCGCACTCACTCTTTAATACTGTATTGGGAAAGTGATGTGTGGACAGCTTTGCAAGATGCTTGTTTTTGGCATCCTGCTTTGGAAAATACCCAATTAGCAATTGTGGTGACTGCCGTTTTCTATCGTTCAGCTTGGCGATACGAAGATCGGGCATATCGGCGGATTTTTCTGGATTCGGGACACTTGTTAGGCAATCTTGAGTTAGCAAGTGCTATTACTGATTATCGCCCTCACTTGATTGGTGGTTTTGTCGATGAAGCGGTAAATGACTTGTTATATATTGATCCCCAACAAGAAGGCGCGATCGCAGTCCTCGCTCTGGCAGACTTATTAGATATCAAACAAAATTTGTCTACTGGATGCACGGCTTTACCTTCAGCTACGGAAACAAACTACCCTCAAATTCCCGACGGCGAATTGCTGAAATATTTTCATCGTCAAACTCAAATTCAACCTGGTGTCACTGGGAAGCTGAATTTACCAGCTATCAAACAAGAAAGGTCGTTAGAAGATAAATATAATTTTCCTTTCTGTCTGAAAATTCCTACAGCTACCACACCAATTGACTGGGGAGAAAATCTTGCGGGGTTGGAAGCCACTATCCATAAACGCCGCTCTACCCGTGCTTACAGTGGCGAAGATTTAACCTTTGACGAATTAAAGGCTGTACTTGATTTTACCTACCAACCACAAAATTATATTGAGCAACATCTTGACGCTTCTCCTGATTACTTTGACTTGAACTTGATTGAAACATTCATTGCTGTTTGCGGAGTCAAAGGTTTAGACGCTGGTTGTTATTATTACGCACCCAAAGCTCAAGAATTGCGGCAGATTCGGTTTAAAAACTTCCGGCGGGAGTTACATTATCTCTGCTTGGGGCAAGATTTAGGTAGGGATGCAGCCGCAGTCGTTTTTCATACCGCAGATCTCAAAGCAGCTATTACCCAGTATGGCGATCGCGTTTATCGTTACTTACATATGGATGCTGGGCATTTAGGTCAACGCTTAAATTTAGCCGCAGTTAATCTTAATTTGGGTGTCAGTGGAATTGGTGGTTTTTTTGACAACCAAGTGAACGAAGTTTTAGGTATACCTGCTGATGAAGCTGTTTTGTACATTACCACATTGGGAAGACCAAGGTAATATATTATTGTGTTCATTTGCGGGCTAATTGCTAGACTCGGAAGAAAGAGTTTTTGCTATTTTCTCAAGTATGAGAAATAGTAACTGATTAATTATCAAATAAACTGCAAAAATAACGAATCTGCCTCTTCGTGCTTTTGCGGTTTATTTGACCGTTTAAACCTTTAATAACGAACTTTTATGCCATCACTTGTTAGAGTATAAGCCAACAAGGTTTATTGAGTTAAAATTAACGATTGAAGTCAGTTCTAAATCCCCCTTTTTGAGGTGGATTTCTAGAGTCTAATCTCCTTTTTCCAAGGGGGCTAGAGGGACTCAAAACCTTAACTTAAAAGTATTGGAGTAGAAGCTAAGATTGAACGTATATTATTCGATATGATATTTACAGGCGTTTGTGTAAACCTGATGAAAAAGATATATTGGTAGCCATCATACCGCCACTAGTGAAGACAACAAGCAACAATTATTGGCGGAATTTTAGCTACTATAAAAAATTTAGCTTCATTATTAAATGCTGGGTTTTAAATGTTGTATTTAAAATTTAATCAATTAAGCAGGATTAAATAATAAGTTAAAGTAATAAATCAAAATCAGGCTGTATTTAGTATACTTAAAATTGCTATCTATTGCTTTTTGCGTAAAAAATATTTGTTATTGAAAATACAAAAAGAATTTACAATTTATTTTGTATGCAATATTTATGAATAGTTTCAATGTCAAACTTGATTTAACGGAAAATTTCAATAATTGCATGAATGATAATTTCTTATTTACTCATAATCCTCTACCTATGTGGATATATGATACAGATAATCTGCAATTTCTAAATGTGAATGAAGCTGCTATTAATAAATATGCTTATTCAAAAACAGAATTTTTACAGATGAAAGTAACTGACATACATTCAGCAGAATATAGACAGCAATTCTTAAAAAATATAGCTACAAGTCAGAAAAATATTAGTTTTAATAGTCAATGTCAACATTATTGCAAGGATGGAAAAATAATTAATGTTGAAATTTTTACCCATTTTATAGAATATGAATCTAAAAATGCTCATCTAGTTTATATTAAAGACATTACAGAAGACATAGAGACAAAACTTCTAGAACAAAACGAGGTTCTTCAAAGCCTTTTAAATCAGCTACCATTAATGATTGCCCTAATTAACACAGCAGGAAAATTACAATGGGCAAATCAAGAATGGGAGAGAGTGACTAATTGGAATATACAAGATTTACAAAGTCGGGATTTGCTATCAGAATTATATCCTGAGCCTCAAGACCGCCAAAATGCGTTGGATTTTATTCAATCAGCAAAAAGTAGTTGGGCTGACTTTAGAACTCAAGTGCGGGATGGTCAGATAATAGACACATCTTGGACTAATATTAAGTTACCCAATGGTCAAATCATGGGGATTGGACAAGAAATCACAGAACGTAAACAAATTGAGCGGACATTAAAGACTCAGTTAGAACGAGAGCAATTAATCCGAACTGTGATGCAGCGAATTCACCAATCTTTGAATTTACAAGATATTCTGAATACCATAGTTGAAGAAGTACGGCATTTGCTGCAAGTAGAACGGGTACTTGTTTATCAGTTTGCTCCTGATATGAGTGGTAAAGTTGTAGCAGAATCAGTAGAAGCTGGATGGACAACATCTTTAGACATCCAAATTGAAGATACCTGTTTTAGGGATGGGGCAGGAGTAGAGTACTATCAAGGACGTAAGCGAGCAATTCCCAATATTTATGAAGCCGGACTCACCCCTTGCCATATTAAGCTGTTAGAAAGGTTTGATGTCAAAGCAAATTTAATCGTACCCATCTTATTAGAAGTCGGTGAAGATAATCCTAGCTCACGCCTTTGGGGATTACTTATCGCCCATCAATGTGTGAGATTCCGGGAATGGGAAGAAAACCAATTAGACTTGCTAGATCAACTTTCCGTTACAATTGCGATCGCAATTCAACAATCTACGATCTTTCAACAAGCCCAAAACGAACTAGCCGAACGTCAAAAAGCCGAACTGCAATTAAGAAGTGCTTTGGCGGAAAAAGAAGTTCTGCTCAAAGAAGTGCATCACCGCGTCAAAAATAATTTGCAGATTGTCTCTAGTTTATTACAACTCCAGACTCACACTCTCAAAGACCCAGAAGTAATTAAAATTTTTCGAGAAAGCCAAAATCGCATCGAATCAATCTGTTTAATACATAAAAATTTATATACTACACAGAACATTGGGCAATTAGATGTAGTTGACTATATCCAAAATTTAGCCAATAACATCATGCTGTCCTACCGATTAGGCCCAGAAAGTATTGAGTTAGTAACTAATATTGAAGCGGTAAGCCTGAATGTTGACCAAGCGATCGCTTGTGGGTTAATTATTAATGAATTAATCTCCAACTCACTCAAACACGCTTTTCCAGATGGGCAGAAAGGTACTATCTCTATAAATCTTCACACTGTTGGCGGTGATATTGAAATGTCTGTGATAGATGATGGGATTGGTATTCCAGATGATTTAGATTGGAATAATACCGAGTCTTTGGGCCTATCTTTGGTTTCTGACTTGGTTACAGAACAATTGGAAGGTAGCATTACTTTAGAACGTCATCATGGCACAATGTTCAAAATCCAGTTTCCCCAGTTAACATTGCAATAATAAATTTCTTTCAAATGGGTCAAGTAAGAATTTTAGTTGTAGAAGATGAGGTAATCGTTGCTAGAAACATTGTCAACCAACTCACCCAATTAGGATATACAGTTATTGGGACAGCTTCTTCCGGACAAGCAGCCATTGCTAAGGCCTTAGAAAGCAAACCAGAACTAATTTTAATGGATGTTATCTTAAAAGGTGAAATGGATGGCATCACAGCAGCATCTCAGATTCGGGAACAGTTAGATATCCCAGTTATATTTCTAACTGCTTATGGTGACGATCATACTGTACAACGCGCAAAATCTACACAACCTTTTGGATACGTCGTTAAACCATTCACTCCTAAAGATTTACGTATAGCTATTGAAATTGGTTTATTAAAATACCAACTTGAACGTGATTTAAAAGAAAATCGAGATAGATTAGCAACTTTATTAAACTCAATGAGTGATGCGGTAATTGCCACAGATGAACGAGGAATTATCACATTTATTAATCCAGCCGCAGAGTCACTCACCGGTTGGCAGCAAGTAGATGCATTAGGGCAAGACGTATCACATATTTTTCAACTGATTGATGAAGTTACCGAAGCTAAATTAGAAAACCCTGTGGCAAAAGTTCTGCGAGAACGACAGGTAATTTATTTAGATGATTTTACATCTCTAGTTACTAAAAATGGCTCTAGAGTTCCTATTGGTGATAGTGCATCACCGATTATGCAGCAGCCTCACCAAATCAATGGTGTAGTAGTGGTTTTTTGGGATCTGAGTGAAAGACGACAAGCACAACTACTAGAGCAAGCATTGCATAAAGAACGAGAACTTAACCAACTAAAATCTCTCTTTATTTCTACAGTTTCGCATGAATTCCGTAATCCTCTGAGTGTGATTCAATCATCGGTAGAACTGATAGAACTACAAGGAGATAACTTAACAGCAGAAAAAAGAAATACATATTTAAAGCGAATTAAAGGTGCAATAGAATCCATGAAACAACTCATGGAAGATGTACTATTCATGGGTAAATCTGAAGCTGGAAAATTAGAGTGTCATCCTACGCCTCTGCATTTGGAGAAATTCTGTCGAGAGTTAATTGCCGAATTTACTGCTATTCACCATTACAAGCCGGAAATTATCTTTAATAGTAATAGCGATCGCACCTACGCTTGCATGGATGAGCAACTTTTACATTACATATTTACTAACTTACTCGTTAATGCTGTAAAGTACTCTCCTAAAGGCGGAAATATTCAGTTTAATCTAACTTGTGATCTTCTAGAGGGACTAGCTATTTTTCGCATTCAAGACCAAGGAATTGGTATTCCTGAAGCAGATCAAACTCGACTCTTTGAATCATTTTATCGAGCCTCTAATGTCCACTCTATTCCCGGTACAGGTTTAGGTTTGGTGATTGTTAAAAAATGTGTAGAAGCTCATAACGGTAAAATCCACTTTAATAGTCAAGCTGATGTTGGTACAACATTTACAATTACTTTGCCGTTAAATCCTGAGTAGCAATTAAACTCAATGCTGGATAGTTAATTATAGCAATAGCCATTTTGTTAGGACACTGGTACAAGGATACAATCTCGACAGCAAAAAACTTTTAACCCTGTCACCTCTCACCTATTACCTGTTCACTGCTATATATTAGCTCAAATATCGCATTAAAATTGATTCTAACTGTACTATGCGGATTGGTTGCACAAGATATCCATAATTTTTTCCGTGCAGAGTAGTAAATTCGGCAAAATCATTTTCACTATTACAGATAATCACAACTGGAATATCTTGTAAATTGTCTTCTTGTCTGAGAAGATTCAGCAAATCTCCCTTATATAATGCTTTGAATGATTCTTCATCGAGCAAAATTAAGCTTGGGCTAAAATTCTTGATTTCTTCTAAAAATTTGGCAGAATTGTTTAACCATCTGACTTGATAGCCAATTATTTGAAGATAATCTTGCAAAAGGATAGCTATATTTTGCTCTTGTTCAGCTAGGAGAATTCGCTTTTTATTTAATGCAGTTGGTAATGGAGTAGATGTAGTTGTTGCTTCATCAACTTCGTTATTTGATATTAAATCTAATTGATCTGGGATAAATAGCGTAAAACGACTACCTTGCCCCAATGTTGATACCACTGTGACATCTCCACCATGCAAGCGTGCTAACTTACGTGTTAATGCTAATCCTAATCCAGTACCTTCGTACTGACGATTTAATTGACTGTCTAACTGTTTAAATGGTTCAAAAAGAAATTGAAATTGATTGTTATCAATTCCAATCCCAGTATCGATAACTGTAAAAGTAATTCCTTTGACTACTTTTTTGATTTCTAAAGATACCTGACCAGATGGAGTAAATTTAATAGCATTAGTCAAAAGATTCATTAGCATTTGTTTGATGCGTCTAGCATCACCCATGCAGGTTTCTACCTGTGGATCAATTTCACTTGTGAGTTGTAATCCTTTTTCGGCAGCCTGATCACGCACACTCGAAATCACATAATTACATAAATCTACTACCGATACAGGCAATATATTTAAATCTTCTTTACCTGCTTCTACTTTAGAGAGGTCAAGTATATCGTTAATTAGGGCTAGTAAATGTTCACCACTACTATATATACAACTGATATATTCTTGCTGCTTTTCATTGAGAGAACCCACTATTTCTTGTTGCAGTAACTGCGATAAGCCCATAATTGCATTCAAAGGCGTTCGCAGTTCGTGACTCATTATAGATAAAAATTCATTTTTTGCTCTGTTACCAGCTTCTGCTGCTGTTTCCGAGGCACGTAACTTTAGCTGAGTTTGTTGGCGTTCAGTAATATCTTCAATAAAGGCTAGCAAAAATTCTGGTGTATTGTTATTCCCCAGAATTGTAGAAATGGAGAACTTAGCCAGAATTAACCTCCCATCTTTGTGTAGTAAGTGCCTTTCGATTTCAATGCGATCGCTTATTCCTGATACTAGTTGTTGATATAGCTCTACATCTTCTGTCTGATGGGAAATAAAATTTTTAAAACATTTGCCGTATAGTTCTTCTCGGCTATATCCTAGCATCTGACATAGTGCCGGATTAATATCTACTATCTCTCCTTTAATATCTGCCAACCCAATACCAATTGAAGAGCGTTCAAAAATGGCTTGCAATTTTGCCTGAGTTTTTTGTAATTCTGTTTGTGCAGTGTGGCGATCGCTTGATCCGATAGCCAATGCTACGTAGTCTGCAATAGAACTCGCAAAGTTTTCTTCCTCTACACACCAATGACGTACTTCACCCAATTGTTCATAACAAACTACTCCCACCATATGCCCTCCTAGCCAGATTGGTACATCTAATAATGATGTAATACCCAATAAGTTTAAATAAGATGCAGATAACTCTTGGGTTCTTTTGTCATTAATAGCATCATCTACAGCAATCAGGCGTTCCGTCTCTAAATTGAGAAAATAATTAGGGTAATTTACTTTTAATAAAACTTGTCCCGATGAATGCTCGTTTTTCCCAATATCGTATACATCCAAGCATTCAATTGCTGTACGCTCTTGATTGTATAACCAAACGCCAACTCGGTTTACTAAAAGTGTCCTAGCTACTACTTCTGTAATCTCTTGTAATGTGGCTTTGAGATTGCCTCTTTGTAAGTTATTGCTCCTTGCTAATTGCACTAAGATTTGGTTTCGTTGTCTCTGCTTGTGATCTTTTATCGGCACTATCCTTTGTGTATCATCATTAACCACTACCACCTGCATTCTTTGCCTCTATTAAAAAATTTTTTGACGCGGATCTCTTGCAAAAGTAGAACCATATTTTATAAATACAATTACTCCACAGAATTTTTCATAACAGGATAGTATATTTTTTTTCATCAAAACTTTTAATTCGATTGCTACACTGATCACTACAATTGCCGGTCAAGACGATATTTCTATTTCATATCAATCTAATCTATAAATAAGCGTTTAATTGCTGCTCGTTAAAAAAGTAACATTCTGAATAGATAAATATAATATAACTACTATGGTTGTAAAATTGAGTCTGTCAGATATGTATAATCTCCAAGAATTTTTGGGTTTAAATTAGTACCATCTAAAAGTATAGGAATCTGGTTTGATTACTGAACATACTGGTGTAGTCAGGTAATAGGCATCAGCAAAGAAGGCCGCTAAGAATCGGATTTTTTCAAAAATCTAATATGAGTCCTATATTAGGTAGTCTTAATTAAGACTTACATGGACATAACACATAAAATATAAAAATAGCATCAATCTCAAAGAAGATATCTTACAGAGTAAGAATTAATTAATTTAAATATTGTATTAATTTATGCAAAAACCCTGAATAGTAAATTTTGTAGCTGAATATTGACTGCTTTAAATTTGTACATTCTCCTACAGAAAGATACTAAATTGCTGAAAATTTGGGAAAATTGAGGTATGAGAAGCTGTCGCAGAGGTGGAACAATGACTAATGATCGTGTAAGAATTGTTTCTCTGATACCCAGTGCAACGGAGATTCTGGCAGTATTGGGATTAACTAATGCTATTGTTGGGCGATCGCACGAGTGTGACTACCCTCCAGAGATTCAAAATCTTCCTGTTTGCACCGCAGCACGCTTTAATACCGATGCCCCTAGCAGCGAAATTCATGATAAAGTCAATGATTTGTTGCAGTCAGCACTGAGTATTTATGAAATCAAAACCGATGTTCTAAAGCAATTACAGCCTACCCACATTCTTACTCAAGACCAGTGCGATGTCTGTGCGGTGAGCTTACAAGAAGTTGAAAAAGCAGTTGCTCATTTAGTCCCGACTGCACCAAAAATAATTTCTTTGCAACCCCAGGTTCTTAAAGATGTTTGCGCTGATATTGAACGAGTCAGTAATATATTTGATGTAGACTCAGTGCAAGTCTTAGAAAATTTAGAAGCTCGCGTCAAAATTTGCCAGCAAAAAATCCAGGGACTTTCGCTCACAGAATTACCAACTGTCGCCTGTATCGAGTGGACAGATCCTTTAATGACAGCAGCAAATTGGATTCCAGAATTAGTTAACTTAGCAGGCGGCCAATCGATGTTTAGCGTTATTGGTGAACCTTCGGCTCAGTTAGACTGGGATACACTCATAGCCAGCAACCCAGATATAATTGTTTTTATGCCCTGTGGTTTTGCCTTAAGTCGCACTCGCCAAGATGCCGAATTATTAACTCAACGTTCAGAGTGGCAAAAACTCCACGCCACTCAAACGGGCAGAGTATATATTACTGATGGCAATTCTTACTTCAACCGTCCAGGGCCACGCTTGGTAGATTCTTTAGAAATTTTGGCAGAAATCTTACATCCAGAAATTTTTGACTATGGTTATAAAGGCACAGCTTGGGAACAGTTATAAAATTGCCGAGTAAAAAATACTAGCCCCTAGCCTCTCATCTCTAGTCTCTTATCTTTGCACTGCTGCGTTATTTAACCATTCAATTAGTGGTCTTAAAGTTCCTGGCAAGCCTGCTTCACTGACAATGATTGTATGTTGTTTACCGTTGTCTTCTACGGTTAATTTATACTGAAAGCGATCGCTCTGAGGATGAGGCGACGGAATTTGATCTGGCAAATTAAATAAATCTGCGGCGGTGGCTAGTCGCAGAACATCGTTAGCTTCGTTTACTGGGAGAATGGCAGTATCAAAGGTTTTTTTTCGAGTTATCCCAGCAAACCCTCCCGTGCGTTCCAATGTGATTTGCATTGTTTTGCTCTTTGTTGTGCTGTTTATCGGTAAAAATGCAAAGCCTGGGAGATAGTAATTATCTTCTCCCAGTTTAGCAACACAAGAACACACGTTAAAAAATCACAGGGAAATTCCCAATTTTTTCCTGTTAAGTGTTAACCGTCAACTATCAACAGTTTACAAATTAGTTTAAAGCACTCCTACTTGTTGCCAAGCATTCTGTACAGCTTTCTGTTCTTTGCTGTCATTACCATATAGTTCTCCAGCAACTTCAATAGTTGCTTTTGCAGCTGTTTTGAATTGTGCTTGGTTACGTAAGCGATCGCGCAAAGTTATATACCAAATTTTACCAGCTTTCTCCCATGCATAACCGCCAATTTCCATAGCTGCTATATAGAAAGCATAGTTGGGAATACCTGAATTTATATGCACTCCCGCATTATCATCCAAGCCAGTATATTTGTTACGCATATGTGCAGGTTGTGGATCTTTACCTAGCACAGAATCATCATATGCTGTTCCTGGTGCTTTCATAGAGCGAATACCAATGCCCTTAACACCTGGTGCTAAAACACCTTCACCAATTATCCAGTCTGCCTGCTGCACGGTTTGATTTTTTAACTTTTGTTTCACCAAGCAGCCAAAAACATCAGCAAAAGACTCATTCAGTGCGCCTGGTTCACCATAATATTGCAGACCAGCTTCGTACTGAACCACTCCATGAGTTAGCTCATGTGCAATAATATCAATTGATTTAGTAAAACATTGGAACATTTCACCATCACCATCACCATAAACCATTTGATCTCCGTTCCAAAAGGCATTGTCATACTTAACACCATAATGTACGGTAGAGTCTAAACGCAGACCCTTATCATCAATAGAATTACGTTCAAAAATCTCATAAAACAAGTCATAAGTAGCACCAGCAGCGTCATAAGCTGCGTTTACCGCTTCATCATTGCTAGGAGGATCGCCCTCTCCACGTACTAGAGTACCAGGAAGTTGTTGTCCATTTTTTGCATCATATATAGTACGTCGCTTCTCACCAGGAGAAGGAGCTATGAACAAGTTTCCAACAACATCTCGTCGTCCACGCAACTGTGCTGACACATTTAATGTATGAAAAGCCCAAGAACGTTGTTGAGGATTTCCATTTACAGCTACATTTTCCAGCATATGTGGTGGAACAATACAACAGATAGGGCATCTAGTATGCAGTGAATGCTGAAATTTAGAACCCGATGATTTTTTCTTACGAGCCATCTGAGGTATTCTCCTTTAAAAGCTAAGTGATGGCCAAAATTGGCATTAATTCCAATGTCAAAATCCGTAGACTAGCTCATGCGAATGAAACTTTGAGCCTCTTTAGCAAGCCTAAACAGAGAACTTTATAATCTACTAAACCTAAGAACTAATTTCGTTGGCATCAATATACTTCTGCCACATTTGCTCGTAAGCCTTTTCCATCTCGCAAGCAAACTGCTTACCATTCCACAGTGGCGCAGTTTGTCGAGATAGTTTCAGCTTTTTGACTACTTGCTGACGTAAACTTTCATCCTTACCTAAACGCATACCCCACTCTACATACTCTGCATCTGTCCAGGCTATACCTTCTGTAATGCCAGCATTAACCATCATGGTGTAGCTATTACGCGCTGCGAATTGCTCACCAACTCGCGTCACTAAAGGAATTCCCATCCATAAAGTTTCTAGAGTTGTTGTCGCACCATTATATGGATATGTATCTAGCACTATATCGACAATGCCTAAATTTGCCCGGTGAGTTGCTTCTGATGGTGCGTTTGGTAGAAATCGTAATCTTTCAATTGCTACGCCTTCTTCTTCTGCTAATTGATAAAAGAAGCCGTTCATCGATTCTTCGTCAGCGTCACCTTTAATTAAAAAGTAGCTATTGGGTACTTCTTTAATGATTTTTATTTGCAGGCGTGCAGTATCGGGATGTCGCTTAAAACCTCGTTGTCCGCTAAAATAAACCACTGCATCAGCAGGAATATTCAAATCATCACGGCGTAATGTAGGAACACCTACCTCAAAACCATCTACTGCTATGTATGTTTGTGGCAAACGCCAGATTTTTTCGCTGTAATATTCCTCAGCCGCGTTTGGCAAAACATAAGGATCAGCAATAAAGTAATCAACAGCCGGAATACCAGAAGCATCCCAGCCCAACCAAGTAGCTTGAATTGGTGCAGCCTTGAGAGATACCAATATACAACTTAAGTCTAGAGTAATACTATCTAAATCAATCAAGATATCAATTTCATCGTCATAAATTTTGTTGGCTAGAGCCTGAACATTTTCACTTTTATGGGTGTTGTCAAAGTGATTTAGATACCATTCATGTAAAGGATCAAATACTGGATCAGTATAAATACAATAACCATTTATTTCAAAGCGATCGCGGTTATGGTGCTTAATTAGCCATCTCGCTAACCAACCCACAGAATGGCTGTTAAAACAATGAGACAAGTAGCCTATTTTTAACTTTTTAGTTGGTGTTATTAGTTTTTTACGCTGTATATGACCTTGCTGATATCGCTCTACTGCTTCATGATAATAAGTATTAATATTTTTTTTGCAAATCTCAGCTAATTGAGCGCGTAATCTGCGATATTTTTGCGGCTCATCTTGCAAATATGGAGTGAAGTAATTAGTATTAAACACCCGTGATACTTGCAGAATTGGTAAATCTTCTGGATGCTGTTTTACTAGGTCTTCTAGCAATAATTCATGCTCTGCCCATGTTTGATCGGCAGCTTGCCAATTCGTACCACTGGAACTAATCAGACCTTTTAAAATTAAATAGTGAGCAAAAATTATATCGGGTAGCTGTTGAGCTATAGAATAAACTAATCTAGCAGTTTCTAGTCCTTGTGCATATTTAGACTCCATGTAATAAAAACTAGTCCGATGAAAGAGCATTTCTTGATTCTTCGGCTCTAGTTTTAAACCTAAATCTATAAAATTACCTGCAATTTCGGGTTGTTTTAAAGAATAGGCAATGCTCACACTGTATGGAATTAAATTTTTTAGAAAATCCTTAACTCTTCCTGGGCTATTAACATACGGAATAATAGCAGTCGCCAGTTCTAAAGATGAAGAATGTAATGGAACAGTCTCTAAAACATTTTGCAAGGTAGAATTTAACAGTTCCCAATTCACTGCTGCTAATTCTTCTTGAGACTGGAGTAGTGTAATTATGCCTAAATCTGTTAATTCATCACCAGTATAATTTTTCTGCTCAACTTCTAGCAGTACCAAATGTAATAAATTTTTAATGTCTGTAGGGCAAATTTCTTTAATCTGCTGCCTAATTGTTAGGGATATTTCAGCTTCTTTTAATGCCTCTTGTCTTGTGGCTTCCTGAGATAAAATCGCTCCTAATTCCTGTGTACACTGATTGATTTCGCTTTCATCATCCTCCATCATCACCATCAGCCAAGTTGCCTCAGCTTCTGCCTGTTGCCCTTGTAACAACAATACTAGTCCCAGATATAAGTAATTTGACTTCACATCTGGTTCAAAGGTAATTGCTTGTTCGTAGCAGTTTGCTGCCAAATTATAGTTACCTTGAACCAGATAGTTATAGGCTGTTTCTTGCCAAGTTGCTGAAGTCTTGGTTGCTTCTATTAACATAATTTGAAAAGCTCCTAATAAATAAAGTGAGTAGCTTAATTGAAGACTACCCACTTCTAAAAAAGTACCTATCCAACAACCTTTTCTTATTTGTTGCTTATCTTGCTAGAGATTTGTAGTTTGCTGGGCAACCAAGTCCTGTACCAGTAATGGGAGTAGTTACTACACCTGGGTCATTAGACTCACAAGCAAATGCTACTGTCAAAGCTTCACTAGTTGAACCAGCACCTTGTGCAGTACCTACAACGCCTACATAGCTTTTGAGTGCAGCTTTTAGGGACAATGCATTATGAGAGATCACAGCAATGTTGGCACCACTAGTAGCACCGTTAATTACGCTGGTGTAGCCATAGTTGTCGGTTTGGGTTTTGATACCAATACCCAATTGAGTTAAGTCAGTATTGAATGCTTGGTATTCCAAAAAGTAAGCTTGTTGAGCGCGGTTGATTGCACCAATGTTGTTTTTAGCTTCTGACTGCTTGGCTTTGTTAACTTGACCGAGCAAAGAAGGTAGAGCGATCGCAGCAAGAACACCGATAATAATTACTACTACGAGCAATTCAATTAATGTAAAACCTTCTTCGGCTTTATTTTTACGATTGTTGAGGTGTTGTAAGAATTTAGCTTGAAGTTCTGGTTTGATGGCGGGCTTCATTTATAGATTCTCCTTAGGGGGGTCAAATGTATTTTTCTTAACCTCTGGGCTTAATTTACCCACTTGTTTTCGGTTTCATATCATCCCCACTGAAAAATTCTGGAAATGTGGTTATGAATTGTAGACACCGCGTTCTAAGAGAACGTACAGAAAGACTTCCAGTTTGCTCAAAAGACTTTGTATTTGATAGCAAGCTTGTTCGTAACTGGTCGGTTTTAAAGTGACAATATTTATTGGCTTAATCACTAGCCATCGTTGTACTAGAGAGTCGAATGGTTGTTCTCCCTCCCATAGAGGTAGCAAGCAAGCGGCTAAGGTAGGGTCTAACTCTACAGGCCCCTTCAACGGAAGATTTATATAGTTACCAACAGACCATAAACGGCCTTGAGCAATGCAGTTAATTAAATCTTGTTTAATTTGTTCTGTTCTTAATTGGGGGTGGAGATGTACTTTAGTACTTTGCCAGTCTCTCAATGTCCACTCAGCAACTCTTTCAGGTAAGTTTGCTTGGTTTGGATGACCACACCAAAAATCTAGTAAACGATGAGCAGGATGTAACAGTTCAAATATATGTAACTGCTCTTCAATAGACAGTTCGGGTAGACTCATGGCTAAAAATGCTGGCAAATCATCTCGATTTTTGAATAAATCTATTAATTCCCAGTGTCGCCATTCCACCATACTGATAAATTCGAGGTCAGCAGCTTGCAGCATGGTAAACATTTGCTTAACTGTGTAGCCTTTGTCTCCTTGGAGTAAATGATTAATTAAAGCTAGGCTAGGTGATTGTTCAAATGTGTCATCCCAGACTTTTTGCTTGAGTACAACATCATCTCTCAAAGCTCGCATCGTTTCTCTAACTAATTCAGCTTCAAATTGTTGGGGAGCATCGTCCAAGAATCCCATTAGTTGAAATAGTTCTTGAGCTTGGTAATAAAAAAATCTCTGGCGATAACTATGTAGATTAGTATGAATAATGCCATGCGGTTGTAAAACAGATTTCATCGCTTGCAAACCCAAGACTGGTTCTGGCAACAAATAAAGGGTTTCATCACAGTTGATGTAATCAAATTGCATTCCTAACTGTGATAAATCTTCGATGGAAAGTGTATAAAACTCTGCATTATCAAAGCCATGATATTGCAATCGCTGACGGGCTAATTTTACAGATTCTGCTGATAAATCAACACCAATTATCTTGGCATCGGGGTTTGCCTCTGCTAAAGCTAATGATGTATAACCAGAACCACAACCCGCATCTAAAATAAGTTTATCTTTAGTATTTATAAGTTCTTGGTTTCTTAAATAAAAAGGTGTGACAAAATTATAAACGTATAGTAAGTTCAGCTTGTTTTTAGGGGATTCCTCTAGGGAATTATTAGGATATGGAGTTGCTTCAAACTGCTGACGAATTTTTTCTTTTAAGTCTGATGTTGGGTTAGTCATAGGTAAATTGCTCCTGTGATTGCATTCTTCGCAGTCTGTCCACATAGCCTTTAGCAGTAGCAAGACCAAAAAGAATTGGCTTAAGTTTGAGTATTCCCATTTATGTGCCTTTGCTCTCACACGATGGTTATGTTATATTAAACGTAGTCGTTATGAGTTCGTTATAAACATATGTCTAACCCAACTGTAGAAAACGTAGTGATTATCGGTTCCGGGCCAGCAGGTTATACTGCTGCCATCTATGCAGCACGAGCTAACTTAAAACCTGTTGTGTTTGAGGGATTCCAAGCAGGGGGTTTACCGGGTGGACAACTCATGACAACCACTGAGGTGGAAAACTTTCCCGGCTTCCCTCAAGGTATTACTGGGCCTGAACTAATGGATCGTATGAAGGCGCAGGCAGAGCGTTGGGGGGCTGAGTTATATACTGAGGATGTGATATCTGTTGATTTAAGCCAGCGTCCGTTTACTGTGCGCTCAGAAGAAAGAGAAGTTAAAGCCCACAGTTTGATTATTGCCACTGGTGCGACGGCAAAGCGTTTAGGTTTAGATAGTGAACATCTATTTTGGAGTCGCGGGATTTCTGCTTGTGCGATTTGCGATGGTGCAACACCAATTTTCCACGGTGCAGAGTTGGCGGTAATTGGTGCTGGTGACTCGGCGGCGGAAGAGTCGATTTACCTGACTAAGTACGGTTCCAAGGTAAATCTGTTGGTGCGATCTGATAAAATGCGGGCTTCTAAAGCTATGCAAGACCGAGTTTTGAGTAACCCCAAAATCCAAGTGCATTGGAATACAGAAGTTGTGGATGTGTTCGGTAATGGTCACATGGATGGGGTGAAAGTCCGCAATAACAAAACGGGTGAAGAAAGCGAAATCCATGCTAAAGGATTATTCTACGCCATTGGTCACAGACCTAATACTTCTTTATTTCAGGGACAACTAGAACTAGATGAGGTGGGTTACATCGTCACCAAAGATGGTTCTGTCGAAACTAGTGTAGAAGGCGTTTATGCTGCTGGTGACGTGCAAGACCATGAATATCGCCAAGCAATCACAGCTGCGGGTACTGGCTGTATGGCGGCGTTGTTGGCAGAACGTTGGTTATCTTCTAATGGTTTAATTCAAGAGTTCCATCAACAGCCAACAATTAATAATGAGTTAGAACATGAGCCAGTACAGCAAAAAACTGAAGCTGAACAGGAAGCAGGGTTTGATTTAAATGCAACGCGCCATGAAGGTGGTTACGCTTTACGTAAATTATTCCACGAAAGCGATCGCCTGCTCATTGTCAAATATGTCGCGCCCGGTTGTGGCCCATGTCATACTTTGAAGCCGATACTAAATAAAGTCGTGGATGAATTCGACGGCAAAATTCACTTTGTCGAAATTGACATCGATAAAGACCGCGAGATTGCGGAAAACGCTGGCGTGACAGGTACACCAACAGTGCAATTTTTCAAAGACAAAGACCTACTGAAGGAAGTTAAAGGTGTGAAGCAAAAGAGCGAGTATCGCCAGTTGATTGAAAGCAATCTTTAGGGAGTAGGGAATGGGGAATAGGGAGGAATATTTCTAATTCCTACTCCCTACTCCCCACTCTCTACTCACCTATGTACAATGGTCAGCGTATCTTGCTCTATGCAGGCGATCGCACATGACCATTACTAAACGGCAACTGCCAACTTTTTTACGTTTTGCTAAAAATTCCAACCTTTCGCAGAAATTAATGATCATCGGGTTAGCCATCACCCTGTTTTTTATTTTTCTGGCATTTTTTACCCCGGTATTGCAGGCTTGGGGATGGCTACAAAACCCCAAAGATTTTCTTTCTAACCCTATTCAAGAAGCACCATCCGCTAAACATTGGTTTGGTACTAGTCGCTTGGGTCATGATGTATTTTCTCGTACGTTGTTTGGCGCGCAAGCCGCTTTACAAGTAGTCATTTTAGCCACCGCGCTAAGTATGATTATCGGCGTACCTTTGGGAATGGTAAGTGGCTATCTTGGCGGTAACTTAGATAAGGTATTGCTGTTTCTCATGGATAGCATTTACACCTTACCGGGATTATTACTTTCTGTAACGCTGGCATTTGTTGTTGGTAGAGGAATATTAAATGCTGCGATCGCTATTAGTATTGCTTACGTCCCTCAATATTACCGGGTTGTTCGTAATCATACCGTGAGTGTAAAAACAGAAGTATTCATCGAAGCAGCGCAAGCAATGGGTGCTTCTACCTGGACTGTTCTGTCTCGCTATCTATTTTTCAACGTTATTCAAAGTGTACCTGTATTATTTACCCTCAACGCCGCCGATGCAATCTTAGTATTGGGCGGTTTAGGCTTTTTAGGCTTAGGGCTACCAGAAGAAGTGCCAGAATGGGGGCATGATTTAAAACAAGCTCTCGAAGCACTACCTACAGGAGTTTGGTGGACTACTTTATTTCCTGGTTTAGCGATGACACTAATGGTAGTAGGGTTATCCCTACTTGGAGAAGGGTTAAATGAATTTGTCAATCCTCGTTTACGGGGAGAAAATAGGATTCGGAAATAGTCAATAGTCAATGGTCATTTGTCCTTGGTTAATGGTTAAAGTCAACTACTCTTGACTATTGACTTTTGACCAAATTTGTAATTTATACTGAGAGATTAGTGTGAAAGATAACCTTACTTTAATTGCTGCTGCTGCTGGTGGGTTTATGCTATCTATAGCTTTGTCTGGAATTTTGCGCGGTACACCAGTCACAGCTTTGCAAGGACAATCAAGTATTAATTATTACTCAATGAATAATTTTCAGGTTGCGTCTGTACGTTCTGAAGAAACAACCGATTACATCCTAGAAAAGCAAAAGTAAAATATTTCTCTTAGATGTAGATTCAGTAACTATATGATACAGTGCTGAATCGCAACTTAGATGTTGGATGTGCAATTGTGGATAAACCGGAAGTAATTGGTATTGATATTGGGGGAACAGCAATTAAGTTAGGGCGGTTCAGCCAAGATGGTAGTTGTGCAAAATATTTAACTGTGCCTACTCCTCAACCGGCGACACCAGAGGCAGTTTTGGCGGTAATAGTAGATGCGATCGCGCAAATTGACCCTGATAATCAAACTATTGCCATTGGTGTTGGTACTCCTGGCCCGGCTGATGCGACTGGACGTATTGCCAAAATCGCTATTAATCTACCTGGCTGGCACAATATACCTTTGGCTGAATGGTTAGAGGCGAAAACAAGCAAACCCACTGTGATTGCTAACGATGCTAACTGTGCAGGAGTGGCAGAAGCTTGGTTGGGTGCGGGTCGCCACTTTCAAAATTTTATCATGTTGACCTTAGGTACAGGGGTTGGTGGAGCAATTATTCTGGATGGAAAGCTATTTATTGGACACCAAGGCGCAGCTGGAGAATTAGGTTTAATTAGCTTTAACCCCGACGGCCCAATGTGCAACAGTGGCAATCAAGGTTCTTTAGAACAATATGCTTCAGTTATTGCCATTCGTCGCCGCACTGGGAAGGAACCGGCCCAATTAGGTGAACTTGCTCAAGCAGGAGATGCTGATGCTTTAGCTTTTTGGCAAGAATATGGCAGAGATTTGGGTATTGGTTTAGTTAGTTTAGTTTACGTCCTCACACCAGAAGCGATCGTTATTGGTGGCGGCGTTAGTGCGAGTTTTGAGTTTTTCTTACCAGCAGCCAAGGCAGAAATTGAGCGGCGAGTTATGCCTACATCTCGTACAGGTTTACACATTTTGCCAGCAGAGTTGGGTAATTCTGCTGGAATTGTAGGTGCGGCAAAATTAGCATGGCAGAAGGTTGCTTTTTAAAAAAATTTATACTTTATTTACTGGCTATCTGCGAATTTAAAAACCATACCACTATTACTTTAGATAGATATGTTAATCGCAGTGCAATTCGTGTTTTGGGCTATATAACCTTAAATATGCATCTCTTGGGCAGAAATAAGCTCTGACTTCTGCTAGAGGAATACTTAGCTTTTTACAGATAATCTTTATATGTGGTTAAAAGAGCTAATTGGCTAATTAAAAGGTTGGGATTTGGCTGAATTTCATTACTAACATCTATTTCCAGCCAGCCGAGGAGTTCCAAAAACGTAAAAATAATGGAGTACAGTCTGGTCATGATAAAGTTAATCTCTAAAGCATTTTCTCAAATCAGTTCCCTGCTTAATGGACTTCAAGCAAAGCGTTTTTTGGCTGTTGTTCTAGTTGGATTTATAGTGCTGACAACCAATGTTAATGCTGACCGTGGCAACACTAAGGCTGTAACTAAAGAGCTTGATAGAGTAGTACATCAAGACAACGCCGACAGACCAAAAACCACAGGTGAGTGGAATAGAGAAGCCCGCCAAACAGAAGATGCTCCTGGCAAACGCGTTCAAAGAATTGCCAAAGAATCAGCTGAGGCTGTAAAACAATTTGGTGGCGTTTATCCCGATACTGCTAAGAGAAGCGCAAATAGCGTAGATGAAAATGTCAACAGATAAGCAAAAGTTGGTCAACTTTCTTTAAATTTGCATTAGGTTTTTGAATCTGCACTGACTTATCCAGTGCAGATTTAGGTTATTGTTCGGTAATAGTCCACTTCCACATTGTTATCAGAAATTCCCTTAATTGGTAACTCTCCTCATACCATTCGAGTTGATCGGCATTGAAACATTGCCAAACTATAGGATTTATTTTGCTCAGGTCAGTCTTCAAAATTCCCCAGTAAGTAATTCCTTGATTCTCTTCCATGAATCCAAGTTTATCGTCAATCCATTCTAGTTCTTCTATATTTAAAAGGCAGTTGTGATTTTTGTTAATCCAATGCTGCCCTGCTAATACATAGTAATCAAAAAGTGCTTGAAGAATTATCAATCACTGCTATATTAATTTTGTTTGAACAGTATCTTCACTAAGACCGTCTGATGGCTTTAGAGGCAATTCCAAAATTTTGCTGAATTGATGTTTGTAATATTCTTTAAACAATGCGATCGCTCCAAAACGAAAGTTTAAAACACTGTTCTCAAATGATTTATGACTGCTATGCAAGGTAAAAATTTCAATGTGATGGTCAACCAATGAATCGCACTCCCAAACACCAAAAACCCCGGCTTTAATTACCGAGGTTTACATCAGAAGTCCTTTGGGTTTATAGGAGATGCCGATACTGAAATTTACAAATATTAGCTAACCGCAGACGCAAGCAAAACTAGAGTAGTAACAAACACAGCTGCAATCGCACCCTGTATAACGTAGTTCCGTTGTTCCCAAATTGCGGGGTACTCAGCGTAGTATACCTGGGGTTCAGTGGGGTAGTTGTTGAGAACGCCGTTTTCATTAACTGTGGTGTACATAGTTTTTTTATTGCTATTTATTAACTTATGTAAATAAGTATAACAATATTGTTACAAATCGTCAACATGACTTGACAAAAAAAGGCTGATAGCGTTATTAAAATTCGCTAATCAGGATCAGTGATTCAATCAGCTACACCTGTTTCCCTACTTAAAACCTCTACAATCGATACCCGACACTGAAGTAAAAACCATCATCTTGAGCATTTCTGCCTCGATCATCTAGATCTACCAAGGGAACACCATAATCGAGCCTGATATCAAGTTGCGGTAGTGGTTGGTATAAAACCCCTAGACCCAAACCAGCGATGAATTTTTGACGTTGTAAAGTGTTGGGATTATCATCTACATTCCAGATGTAGGCCATATCAAAAAAGGGAGCAACTTGCAGTGTGGCGTTACCCGCTACATCTCGTTGCACTGTTAGGCGGTCTTCTAAGGAAAATCGCACACCGTTGTCACCAGCACGGACGTTTTGACGATAGCCACGTACTGACTGACCACCACCAACGACAAATTGCTGGGAGGGTAACAAGCCATTAGGCGTAAGTTGTAACTCAGCTTGAGCAATTAATATGTTATCTGTACTCAAGCTTTGCACCCGTTGGACTTGTGCCAACCAACTAAAAAAACGCCCATCGGGGATAGGATCTGAGTTAATTGTGGCATCAAATATACCAAGTCCAAAGCTTAATAGCGATCGCAACGCCCAAGCACCGTTAACATCTCGCCGCACATAATCTTGTCCGAATTTAATTACACGGGTGCGACTGTTACCCTCTTCATCAGGGCCAAAACCAAAGGGTGTCGCTCCAGCAAAGGTAAAGGTTTGACCATTCTGCGCCGTAAAACCTAGAGATAGCGCAAATTCTTCGCGGGGTGTTCTTAATAGTGGTTGTCTAAAACTAATTTCGTATAGTTGCGATTCACCACTTATATCTAAACTCTTAAACGGCTCTTGAACAACATTAGTATTATTAAACGATGTTCTCAGTTGTAACGTGCCATTCATCGGATTTAAAGGCACAAGATAATTAAAATCAAAAATATCTGCGCCTCCCTGGGTTGTTCGGTAATAAGATGCTGCTATTTCGTCACCATTACCTGAAAGGTTGCGATAACTAGCATTTACACCCAATCTTTCCGAACCGATGCTGGGGGGAGAATAGTTGTCAACACCTAAAAATGCGTTGAAGTTTTGTGCTTCTGTCACACGTACTATCAAAATACTTCGACCAACACCACTACCAGCACGTAAACTCGCTTCTACGTTAGATAATAGAGGATCAGCCCGTAGTAATCGCAATTGGTCTTCTAATGCAGATGTTAACAGTGGCTTACCCGTACCTAAAGCTAGACGCGATCGCACATATTCTGGGTTTAAGCGTTTCGTACCCTGAACTTCAATTTTTTCAACAATACCTTCAATTATCCGAATTTCTACTACCCCATTATTCACTGTTTGATCTACCAAAATTGCTCTGGAGGTAATGTAACCTATGTCAAGATAAAGCTGAGTTATAGCATCAGCAATTTTACGTAATTCTTCTATGGTGACATTACGCCCTTCTGCTGGCTGAGTAATCTGTTTAAATTTTTCTGCGGTAAATACGGTACTGCCAATGACGATAATTTTTTCTACTCTAATAGTCTGTGAACTTTCGGATGTCGGAATTTCTGGGGTAGGAGTAGGCGCTGGCTGAATAGGTGGTTCTGATTGCGGCAGTAAGGGTTCTGGAATTGTTCCTGGTTGCGGAAAGCGGTCTTGGTTAGGGTTTCCGGCTGGATTTGGTGCTTGTGCTAGTGATGGCTGAGTCAAAAGTACACAGACACAATTAAAAATTAAGCTAGCAGTCAGCCAACGTATGGTTTTTAGTAGTGAAATAATATAATTTAGATACTGTAAATTTGGCATATTAATTTTTTTAGCGATAAAAAATGGCGAATTGGGAGTTTATCCATTACTCAAGGACTTATGATGAAAGCGATCGCCTGTTTTGCCTCCCTACGAATTTGCATCACCTTCGCTACCGTCAAATTTTATACTTGACAGTTTAAGCAATTCATATCTGCTACTGCTAAGGCTACCCCAGCAACTTTCAAAAAGTAATGGTACGTTGCTACTTAGATGAACTTCAGCAGCATTTAGCAGTTATATCAATTCGTAATTTGTAATGTCCTATCCTTTGACTTCTCCTGTGGAATACGGTCAGCAGTTCACAGCGCGCTACATAATGAAGAGTACAGAATTCCTGCCTTCTGCCTCAAAAACCGTAACTTTGTAGTTCCTACCACAGAAAACTTCTATTTGCTTGGGCTAATCTAAAATTTAATTTCTAACACATCCTGTTGAGGATGCAACCTATGTATATTCACTTACAATCAAAAAATCAATGAATTTACGGTGAAATTTATTAAATTAAAATTTTATAATAGCAGCAAATTCTGTGTAAAATATATTTGATTTTTGCCTCACTCAAAAGTTTTATAGTTAATGGTAACTATAAGAATAGGGACTTTAGTTTAGGTTTATTGATGTTACACCCAGATTTTAAAAATTAACTAGTGGTGACTAACAGAGATAAAAATTTCCTAGAATGAAATAGGAGTCAAAAGATCGTGAGTCTAGTTTATTTTTATTTTAATAATTTTTATTTGTCTAATTATAATTAAAATAATACTTTTGTTAGCTATTATTTGCTAAGTTTCCGACTTCATAAACCTTTTGGTTAAGCAAAATCCTAAATGGGATAAAGGTGGGTGCAGATGTTAAAAGTTGATTTTAAAAAGCTGATTTCCAAAAAAGATATCATTGCTCTTTTAGATGATTTTGCTAACACGATTGGTAGTCAATTTAACATAGAAGACACAGCAGGTAAAACATTATTTGGTACAGCAGATAAATCTGTATTTATTAAACATCCTGTAGAGTTCTCTGGAGAATTGATTGGGTGGGTAAACGGTTCGCAAAATGCTGCTGGTGTTGTTTCATTACTTGTATATGCACTGAAACAAGAATTTGAGAAAAAAAATCTAGCTCATGAATTACTAGAAAGGTATCAAGAAATTGATTTACTTCATGATATCTCTATTCAAGTTACTGCTAGCCTGAATCTTAAACAAGTGTCTCGACTACTAATTCAAGAGGCTGGACAATTAATCCCATCAACTGGTGGTGCTATTTTATTGTTAAATAAAAAGACAAATATCTTTGAAATTCTGGCTGAAATAGGTGGTATTAGTTACCTCAAAACCCCAATAAAATTAGGCGAAGGCATTATTGGTAATATTGTCCAGATGGGCAGAGGAGAAATAGTTAATAATATAGTAACTTATCCGATATTTGCTGGTGAAGGGAAACAATTTAATTCCTTGATTTGTGTGCCACTTAAAGTCGAAGAACGAGTAGTTGGTGCAATTGTCATTGGCAGCGAAACTCCTATCAACTATACAACCAGAGACTTAAAACTATTAAGTATATTAGCAATGCAAGCTGGAGTAGCAATAGAAAAAGCACTACTCTATGAGCAAAGCTGTGAAGCTGTGAAAATCGCCCAAACTCAAGCGCAACAACTACAAAATACGCTCCATGAATTGCAGCAAACACAAGCGCAGTTAATTCAAAGTGAAAAAATGTCGAGCTTGGGGCAGTTGGTAGCAGGAATTGCCCATGAAATTAATAATCCAGTTAACTTTATTAGCGGCAATATTAGCCATGCTCAACAATATGTTGATGATTTATTGCGTTTAGTACAAAGTTATCAAAATAATTGTAGTTACGTACCTGAAGTTCAAGCCATCACAGAGGAAATTGATCTAGACTTTCTCACTGAAGATTTGCCTAAGCTGATCGGTTCGATGAGTTTAGGAATTAAGCGTGTGCGTGAGATTGTTTTGTCTTTACGCAACTTTTCCCGCTCAGAACAAGCTCAGATGACTGTGACAGATATTCATGAAGGTATAGACAGTACACTGCTGATTTTGAATAATCGTTTAAAGACAAGATGTGGAAAATTTGGGATTGAAGTAATCAAGAATTATGATGTGCTGCCTTTAGTGGAATGCTATCCCAGCCAACTTAATCAGGTATTTATGAATATTATTGCTAATGCGATCGATGCCGTTGAAGGTCAAGAAAAAGAAGGTATCATAACTATTAGCACCTCATTAGAACATAGCAACGCATCTGCAAATTCTCCTAGTGCAGTGATTCGGATTCAAGATAATGGTGCAGGGATGACTAAAGCAGTACGCGATCGCTTATTTGAACCTTTTTTTACCACAAAACCTGTCGGTAAAGGTACTGGTTTAGGGATGCCAATTTGTCGCCAAATTATCGAAAAACACAACGGTATCATTGAATGTCTATCTGAACCTGGACAAGGCACTACTTTTTACATTCAGATTCCGCTCGCTTCTCGCAAAAATTCTGAATCACCAAAAAACATTCTCACAGGAGCTTCTTTTAGCTTTAAAGCTCCCATTAATACTGTTGGCGCAACTACAGTTCATAGTAGGCCAGTAACAGTATTCACACCAGCCACTTGAGATGGATTTGGGATTTTTTATATTTTGGTTCAGTCCTAGAAGTTGACGTACTCACCGGGCTAAAAGCTTGCTTCCCCGTAGGGGTACGGGAAGCCTCCCAAAGAGTGTCTACAGACTTCAAACTTTATTTATAACTGCTGAACCGTCAGCGTATACTTACGCTTGACACCCGCATTAAATGTACCTACCCAAATTTGATAAGTACCTTTTTTCCAATTGCGATCGTCAATGCTGGCATCTTTACTCTTACCAGTATCATCACCACAACGAATTATGTTATCGTCTGGCCCTTGAATCAGTAAAGTTGTATCGGCATCACCAGTGTTAACCAGTATTCTCAGATGCTCAAAGTCTTTTTCTAGTACCATTATGTGATCTGGTTTAGGATCAGCAAAGCCAATACAAGCGTTTTTATCACGATCGCGGTTACTAATGGCAGACACGGAATAAGAACCACCCGTATAGCCCGAAAATTTACCTTGAGAAGCTTCAAAGCCCGGTAACAGACTGAACTTACCAAAATTTGGTGTCTCTGCTATTACTGGTGTAGTAGTTACAGCAGCTAGGACAGCTAAAACCCAGCCGATTTGCTGGTTAAGTCGGGGGCGACAGTCCTTCATAGTAGCCCTCCAACAGGCTTGAATAATTGTAGTTATATATACATATTGTAATTAAGTTATTTTATAAGAATTTGGTGTGTCTGTGTCACATCTTAATGTGGCACAGAAGTATGAAGTATAAAGTGTGAAGTCTGAAATTAAATCATTCATGATTTTGGAGTTGTCATAGTACAACTTTTATTGCCTTATTCTTGCTTAATTTCATACTTCATACTTCATACTTTTTAACTATTCTTGAAGCTGTAAGAAGACACCGCCTTTCAGTGCATTTATTTCGCTAGCGTAACTACTGACGGTAAGCGATCGCAAGTTGTTAAAAAATGGTTTACCCAATACTTCTATCAGTTTCAAAACAGGTAGTTGTCGTTCTAAAATCCCTTGACTTTTTGCCCAATCAAGATATAAATATCCCTGGTTAGGTTGAGGAATCGCAGCTACACTGTTTTGAAAATTGCGATCGTTAATCAAGGATTTTTCTTTACTTATGAGAACTTCGTTCATTGTTGCCAAGTCGGAAGTGAAAACTTCGTAATTGTCTAAAGTTGTATGTATCCCTTGGGCTTTAGCTTCAATGGCGAACGAGGGACGGTCTTTGGCTTGGGTTTGTTTAGCTGTTAACTGTGTCCAAGCCGAGATTTTTTGTTGATCTAAATTCAGGTTACTGCTGCTAAGTCCACTCTTAGATGCGATCGCATCTAAATTCGCAATAGCTTCGGGTACACCCTCTGTTCTCTCCACCACAAAAACCCAATCAGGAAGAGTTTGTTCTGCACGAGGTAAAAGTGCGATCGCATATTCTCCTTTCACCCAGCTAAAAATATCTTGTGCAAAGTTAATCCCCCAGGTTTTCTGCACTTGGGTTAATGGTGCTACCAATCTGGAAATCACATCTGTTCCTGAACCGGAGATGGCTGTTTTAATTTGTGTCCATAATTTGGCTAAATCGCTATCACCCAAATTGCTTAAATCTGCGCCGGAAATTGCCAACCCCGCCGATGCTGGGATATATTTCAACGCCCCTACTGGTTTGATTAATGGTGATGATGGCGGCGTAAGTTCTAATGCAGTTAAAAAACTGGTTTCTGCCAATAAACCTTTAGAGTTTAACCCCAGAGAAATAATTTCACTATCGTAGATTGGTTCTGGTAGTTCTAAACCTTGCCATTGGGCAATGATCGGCAAATTTAAGAAAGCTACCCCTAAGGAAACTTGAGGTAACTGCTGGGTGGCTTTTTGATATTGGGGAGAACTAGTTAAATTGAGGTCAGGTGCTTGGACATTGTTGATTGCATCCTTGACAACGCTGGGATTATTGGCAAATAAAACAAAGCCATCGCCAACCACTGCGGCTGAGAGTTGGCTGTCATAAAGCACTTTGACACCTTGATATTCTTCTACATCTAATTTACCACCAGCTAATACCCGCTTAGAAAACAACAAATCGATAAACTCGCGGCTTTTTTCTTGTTTATTGGTAGCTACAGCCATGAGATATCCTGGTTGTTTGCCGTTACTGGAATCGCGGTCTATATCTGTGGTGGTGACGGCTAATGTAATTTCGTTACCTAGCCAAGGCTGAACATCTTTTTGATAATCTATCCCACTCTTAGCCAATAAACTAGTTTTGATTTTAGAAATTTCCCCCTCCCGTTCTAAGGCTTGCAAGCGGTCGGGGTTGGTGAGTAACGATACCATCACAGGAGAGAGTTTCGACACGAAGATGGCTGCACCAGGCTGGGAGGTGGAGGCGACTAGGTTCACTGGGCTTTTGGTAGAAAACCAAAAACCGGCGATCGCAATTAATAAAAGTGCGATCGCACCCGCCACAATAAAACCAAAGAATGAGTTTTGCCGATTCACCATAAACCTATTAAATACTTAGTTTCACAGCCATTTAACCAGAATTAGTGAGGATGGATGCTCATGCTAAGGGAAAGATTTTCTGTAAACATAAATGTATAAGCTCGTTTACAAAAACTTCATGACAGATAAATCTTTTGGTCAAACCATGACTCAGATTAGTGTTAAGGAATTAGCAGAACGTTTAGCTGCTAGTGATGCAAGTATTCAGTTAGTAGATGTGCGTGAGCCACAAGAATTAGCGATCGCTAATCTTCCAGGGTTTGTTAACTTACCATTAAGTGAATTCGCCGACTGGAACCAACAAATATTTGCTATGTTAAATCCGGAAGCGGAAACCCTCGTACTCTGCCACCACGGTGTTCGTTCTGCTCAGATGTGTCAGTGGTTGGTTGCTCAAGGATTTACCAATGTCAAAAATATTGCAGGTGGTATTGCTGCCTATTCTCAACTAGTTGATCCAGCAATTCCGCAATATTAGTCAATGGTCATTAGTCCATAGTCAAAAGTTATTATCCTCTGCTCCCTGCTTCCCACACTCTTACATAATCAGCATTTATCCTGACGACATCTATCTCAAATAGTGAGAAAAATAAGTAGCGAACAATACAACTAATTTATGTAATTTGTGGGAAGATACTTAATAATTAAAAAATTTTAAATTGTAAATAAGCTTTTTTGCGGGAAATATTTAATAGTTCAAAAATAGCAATCTGAAAATGTTGCTATAAGTAACTATAATGTAAATACATATTTTGCCATCTTACTTAATTAATATTAATCTTTTTTTTGCATTAGCACAAAAAATTTTTTCAAACCTTACTTAACATTTGCTTTCAGTAATACATACCTTATGGAAGTCCAGTTGACAAATCGACAACAGCACATACTTTGGGCAACAGTACGTCACTACATTGCTACAGCAGAACCTGTTGGATCAAAAGTTTTAGTTGAAGAGTACGACCTTGGTGTTAGCTCGGCCACCATTCGGAATGTCATGGGTGCGTTAGAAAAATCAGGGCTACTTTATCAACCACACACCTCTGCTGGAAGAGTACCTTCCGACTCAGGCTATCGCATCTATGTTGATCAGTTAATTACACCTTCTGAATCATTGGCCAAAGCAGTAGAACTGTCATTTCAACAGCGTCTTCATTGGGAAGATTGGAGTTTAGAAGCCCTTATTCACGGAGCAGGGCAGATATTAGCTACATTAAGTGGTTGTATTAGCTTGATTACGATGCCGCAAACTTCGACAGCAGTGGTGCGACATTTGCAATTGCTGCAAATTGAAGCGGGTAGAATCATGCTGATTGTGGTTACAGATGGTTATGAAACTCATTCTAAAGTGATGGATTTGGCTTCAAAAAATCAAGATTCACCAATTGAGCCAGAAGTAATTGATCGTGAATTGCAGATTGTTTCTAACTTTTTAAATAGCCACTTGCGAGGGCGGAGTCTATTAGAAATAGCTAACCTAGATTGGAGCGAATTAGCTCAAGAATTTCAACGTTACGGAGAATTTTTGAAAAGTTCAGTTGCTGAATTAAGCCGTCGCACTCAAGCACCAACTACAACACAAATAATGGTGCGGGGTGTAGCAGAAGTCTTGCGTCAGCCAGAATTTTCGCAATTGCAGCAAGTAAAAACAATTATGCAATTGTTAGAAGAAGAACAAGACAAACTATGGCAATTAATCTTTGATGAACCAGAGACAGAAGATGCAGGTAAATCTAGGGTGACAGTGCGTATTGGTGCTGAAAATCCATTAGAGCCGATACGCACCTGTAGCTTAATTTCTTCTACCTACCGCCGAGGTTCTGTGCCTATAGGTAGTGTAGGGGTTTTAGGCCCAACACGGCTAGATTACGAAAGTGCGATCGCAGTAGTAACCGCCGCCGCAGATTACCTCTCAGAAGCTTTTAGCTAAGTAAATCAACATATCAGGCAACAGGCTTGAAAGTCTTTTTGTGTCTGGGTTTTACCGTCAGCTTATGACCTAAACTATGCTTCAATTGCTATAACAGATGTTTTAGCGATCGCTATGTTGAGGAAAGTAGTACTTTTTTCCCTTTGGGTTGTGTTGGCTATTTATGCTTTTTTCTTAGCACCACCAAATCAACCTGACACATTCGAGTTAATCAAGAAACTTTCTTTTGGTCAGTGGCAAGGGATTAATCCTTTAATTGTTTCGTTATTCAATATCATGGGTGTTTGGCCTCTCATCTACAGTGCAGTAGTATTTGCTGACGGTAGAGGTCAAAAAATCCCAGCTTGGCCGTTTGCTACTGCCTCTTTTGGTGTTGGTGCATTTGCATTATTGCCTTATTTATTTCTAAGAGAACCAAATCAAAACTTTGTTGGTCAAAAAAGTATTTTGATCAAGCTGCTAGATTCCCGTATTACTGGTATTTTACTTACAGTAATGGCAAGCATAATAGTTGCTTATGGTTTACAAGGTGGAGATTGGCAAGATTTTATCCAACAGTGGCAAACTAACCGCTTTATCCATGTGATGAGTTTAGATTTTTGCCTACTATGCTTGTTATTTCCGGTGTTACTAATAGATGATATGGCGCGTCGGGGTTGGAAAAATCCTCAAATATTTTGGTTAATCAGTTCGGTTCCGTTATTTGGGCCGTTGATTTATTTGTGTGTACGCCCAAATTTACCAGAAGTGGATGCAACAGGCATACCCAACAAACAAACGGCTATTAATTAACAATTCACTCATTCAAAAAACATAACAACAGTATCCCCGACTTTTCAAAGAAGCCGGGTTTCTTTAATTTCATACTTCATACTTTTTATCTATCTTGTGGCGGAAACATTTAATATTCATCAGACTGAATTATTTCCTGCATACTATATTTTTTCTCTGCCTTTAGAGCTTTGCATCCTTTGAAATTGTTGAGAATAATTTAGGTGTTCGGCTGACTTAATAAAATATGATGACAAAAAAACTTATATTGTGGCTAATATGGATTGGATTCATAAGTTATATTGTGTTGTTTGCCCCTCCTCTACACATTGAAGAAACCCTAACACTACTAAAAAATATAGTTACTTTTAATTGGGCTGAGATTAATCCCATTATTCTTTCGTTATTTTCTCTGGTTGGAATTTGGCTTTTAATTTACAGTGGGTTGCTGTTCATCGATGGCAGAATGCAATGGATTCCGTTTTGGCCTTTTGCTTTAGCATCAGTAGGTTCAGGTGTGTTGGGGCTTTTACCATATTTGGCTTTGCGTGAATCCAATCAAGAATTTTCTGGACAAAAAGATGCGTTTTTGCATCTGTTAGATTCTCGCTTGTTCGGGATAATTTTGAGCTTTAGTACTATTGTGATAATTGCCTATGGCTTGTTAGGTAATTGGGCAGATTTTGTGCAGCAATTTCAAAGCGATCGCTTTATTAATGGTATGAGTTTAGCATTCTGCCTATTCTGTCTTTTATTACCCACAGTTCTGGGTGATGATATGGTGCGTCGTCGCTGGAATAATCCTACAGTTTTTTGGATAGTATCACTTCTCCCGTTACTTGGCTCGCTGGCTTATCTTTGTCTACGCCCATCTTTGCAAGCAAATGTTGGTCAAGAGTTTGCTGTGGCAAATAGATGAACTTGAGTAGATAATCGTTGAGCGATCGCAAAATATTAAGAAAGGGGTTATAGGATTTATATATTCTCCTATAACCCCGTTGTTTTCGGAGTTTCCAACTTTAAAGGAATCTCATTATTCATGATTAATGTGCATTATAAGCAACTAAAATAATATAATTACAGTTTTTATACTAGTTAGCCAAGTAAATACTATTATCTGTCTATAGTTTCAAATAATAAGTAAACCTTGAGAAAGAGATTTCATAGACCAGTAATACCACAAAGGTTTAATAACTATTTTGTTATTTTCAAAGTTATTAGTTTAATTTGAATCATTAATAAGTATTTCTAAATTCTTTAGTAAAATACTACATAAGTTAGAAGGTATTTTAATTTTTTTTAATCAAACTAATATAAAGTTCCGAATATTTCTAGCTAAAATTATGGCTCCTACCGTATTAATTACTGGTGCTTCGCAAGGTATTGGCAAAGCAACTGCTCTTTTATTTGCCCGTAAAGGATATGATCTAGTGCTAACGTCTCTTAACATAGATACCTTACAGGCTGTAGCTCAAGAAGTGCAAAATTTGGGTAGCGCAGCACCACTAATTGTTACTTGCGATGTGAGAAATCCATCTGAAGTAAACACTTTAATGCAGAAAGCGTTGGAATATTATCGTTAAAAAATGATCACAATTAATGTGATACCAATTTGAAAAAAGAATGCGACACATAAATAAGACCCCTCCCCAACCCTCCCCTTGCCAAGGAGAGGGTGCCGTCAGGCGGGTGGGGTATCTGTCGCAAACATTATTTGAATTGGTATGAGTTCGACGGTTTAAAAAAACCTCTCCAAATCTTTTTGCTACCAGACGAGAAGCTTTAAAGGTTCAATTGTTCGTTGGTATGAAGGTGATTTAAAGCCCCTTTCCGACGTGGAAAGGGGCTGGGGTGAGGTTTATCGGAGTTACGTTAACGTAAACAGCGAATTGCTACTAGTAAACCTCTGGCTTTATTCAGCGTTTCTTCGTATTCTTTTTCTGGCTCAGAATCAGCTACCAAACCTGCGCCAGCTTGAACACTGACGATATTATCTCTTACTACCATTGTGCGAATAGCGATCGCACTATTCAATTGTCCTTCAAAATCGTAATGTCCATACACCCCAGAATAAACACCCCTGCGACTTGGTTCTAATTCGTTGATAATTTCCATCGCCCGAATTTTGGGTGCGCCGCTAACTGTCCCCGCAGGGAAGCAAGCTTTGAGTAAGTCCCAGGCGGTTTTATTGGGTGCTAATTTTCCTACCACATTGCTCACAATGTGCATCACATGAGAGTAGCGTTCCACTACCATCAATTCATCAACTTTCACGCTACCACTTTCGCAAACTCGCCCTAAATCATTTCTTCCTAAGTCAACCAGCATGACGTGTTCGGCTCTTTCTTTAGGGTCTTGGAGTAAATCTTCGGCGAAAGCTGCATCTTCTTTGCTTGTTTTACCGCGTGGACGCGTCCCTGCGATAGGACGCACTGTGGCGACAATTTCCCCATCAGGGTCGCATTCGGCTTTTACCATCACTTCTGGACTGGAACCAATAATCTGCCAATCTTGGAAGTGGAAATAAGCCATGTACGGCGAAGGATTAATCTGACGCAGGGAACGGTAAAGAGAAAAGGGGTCGCCTGTGTATTGGGTAGAGAGTCGCTGAGAAATCACGACTTGAAAGATATCACCTGCTTTGATGTAGTCTTTTGCTTTTTGTACACTGGCGCAGAATTCTTCGCGGGTGAAGTTGCTGCTGTATTCTACCTCTGTTTGTCCAGCTTTCTGACTGCCTGGAGGTGTCCATTCAAAGATGGTTTTTTGCGGTGACAGTGGTAGAGATAGCTTGCTGACCATATTGGTGACGCGATCGCAGGCTTTTTGATACGCTGCTTGTAAAGACGTTAAATTTAACGTCTCTACATTACGTAAATCAGCATAGGCGATCGCCCAAATTTTGCGTTTCACCTGGTCAAAAATTAACAAATGGTCTATTTGCATCCACAACCCATCAGGGATATTGCGCTCATCTTGTGGATGGACAGGTACACGCGGTTCAATCCAGCGAATCAATTCATAGCCCCAAAACCCAAACAAGCCGCCAATTCCCGGCGGTAGTTGTGGTAACTTGACTGGATGATAAGGTTCTAAACATTGGGCTAAAGCCGTAAAAGGATCACCTGCAAACTCAACTTGCGAACCATCACGATGGGTCTGAGTTGTTTTATCTCCCCTGGCTTCTAGCACCCATAGCGGATCGCAACCTACAAAACTATAGCGTCCGATTTTTTCACCGCCTTCTACCGATTCTAGCAAAAAGCTATAAGGCTGACCTGCACAAACTTTGTACCACGCAGAGACAGGTGTATCTAAATCTGCTACCCATTCCTGATACACCGGGACAAAGTTACCTTGCAAAGCTAACGCAGAGAAATCAGCGAAATCGGGAAAAATCATAGATTACTACAGAGATTAGGTTGAATGGGTTAGGGACTAGGAAGCAAAAGCATGAAATCTCAAGGATAAAGTTTCAGACTTCATACTTCACACTTCACACTTCATACTTCCTCTGTCCCTTCTAGTCCCTAGGCATCGTAGGTAGCTGTACCACTAAACTTAAGTTTTGCTGGGCTGGGGTTTTCGCCAATCCTACGGTCTGAGTAACGCATTTTCTCACGGCCTGGATTAACTTTTTCAGGGAAGACACCATCAGCTGGGTGAATAAAAGTGGTTTCTCCGCTAGCTAAAATCCGGTAGATTTTGTAATCTGTGATTTTGAACTTGCGGAGTTGACCGCCCAACGAAATGCCATATTCTTTACGAGCTAAGTAAAGCAAGTTTTGACCTTGACGCATAGTAGCAGCGCCACCTGTAGGTAATTCAAATACTTGCTCCTTGGGGCTAGTCCAAGTGATAGCGTACTTTTCTTCCTCTGTTGCTTTGTTTAGCAAGCCGCCAGTGTTACCGGCGAACAGTGGGGTTTGTCCAGAAAGTGTTTCTGCCATAGAACAATCTCTCAAGGTTTTTAGGGCATCGTAACACCGCCATTACGATCATATTGCGATCGCGTCATAGTCTGTAACAGTTGTTTGTCATTGGTCATTTGTCGATTGGCTATTTGTTACTTTTCATTACAAATTACCAATAACTATTGACTATTAGCCAAGCAATAGGTCATTCATCCCTGTTTCCTGTCCACGCCAGTCGCTACAAGTCGGCAGAGCCGCCCAACACACTGGCTCCCCTGCTCCCTGCTCTCCTGCCCCCTGCCTCCTGGTGGGCAATGGGAATAGTGAAATGAAACTGGCTACCTTGGTCTTTACCTTTTGACTCTGCCCAAATTTCCCCACCCCAACCATTGACAATTTGCCGACAAATTGCTAGCCCCAAACCTGTACCGCCTGCGGTACGCCGTAAAGCCCCCTCTTCTTGATAAAAGCGGTCAAACACGACTTCTAAACGGTTTGGTTCGATACCGCGTCCGGTGTCGGCCACTGTCACTTCAACCATCTGAGAGCCATTCTGAGCCGCTTTAATAGAAATTTTTCCATTGGATGGAGTAAATTTACAGGCGTTGTCTATCAGTTTGGCTAATACTTCCACTAGCCAATCGCCATCTGCTTTGACTAAAGGCAGATTTTCAGCAATTTGCGTTTTAATTTTGGGTGGTTCGTCCATTGTGGCGCGAGTGCGAGTCCGACTCAGGGCTAAATCTACACACTCTTGTAATGTGAGCGATTCTGGATGCCATTCTACGCGGCCACTTTCGAGGTTAGAAAGGGTGAGAAAATCTTGTACTAGTTTCCGCATCCGTTCGGAATCAGCCAGGGCGGTGGTCAACATTATCTGCTGTAATTCCAAAGGCATATCTGGCTCACTGACGAGGCTCTCTAAGCAAACTTGAATGGTAGATAGAGGGGTACGCAGTTCGTGTCCTGTGATAGCTATCAAGTTGCTGCGGGTGCGGTCAAGGGCTTCTAGTTGTTTGTTGAGTTCTTCTAGGTTGGCGTAAGCTTCTGCTTGAATTAGGGCGGCTCCGATTTGGGTGGCGATCGCTTTGACTAAATCAAATTCCCCAGCTTGCCAGTGATGGGTAGGTAAGCTGCAATAATGTAATTCGATTATGCCTAGTAATCGCCCTTGAGATAGCACTGGTTCTATCAACCAAGAACGAATACTAAATTTTTTTGCTATCAAGGTCAGCACTTTTGAACTACTGATCCGCAGATCATTGGCGGTATCCGCTACGCAAACGCCTTCACCTTGTTGAACAACTTCTTGAAATAAGGCATTGTTATCTAACTCCCAGGTTTGCCCGTAGACAGATAAAATACTAGGAGTCAAGAATTCATGTTCAATTGTGGCTTGGCCTTGTGTAGCTTGAGCGCGGTAAATTAAACAGCGATTAGCCCCTAAATGTTGCCCCAGTTCTTGGGCAGCAATTTGCAGTACTTGATGCGGATCGAGCGATCGCCGAATCGCTGTACTAATAGAATTAACCAAGCGTTCTTTTTGTGCCTGGGCAATAATCGAGCGATAGGCTTTGTGCAATTTATACTGACTAGCTTGCAGATAAGTCACCAATCGCTGCACAAATGGGTCTGTATCAATATCACAGGCAAATTCAGGTTGTCCGATTTGAGAGTAAGTTCTTGGCTCCCCAATGCCAAAGCGTTGGCGTGCCTCCTTAATTTTGCTGGCTAGTTCTGGTCTATAAACTAAAATCCTGTCTAATAGCAATTGTGCGGCTTTGATACTAACTCCCCGCTCTGATGTCCAAATACCCTCAAACCTGCGCGCTGTGTCCATATCCAGACCAGTGCTAAACTCTGGTACTTGCTGATTTTTGGCAATCGAACCCAGGCTTTCCCGACATACTAAGCAAGTAGCATAGTTATCAGCAATCACTACTAAGTGCCACTCTTGTGTTAAAGCATCATCTGCTTCAAAAGCCACCTTTTCGTAGTATTCCGAGCTATTAGCAAATTCCGTTTCTGGTGCAGATAAAACGTATATTTGATTACTACGCTGTGCTAGGCGTTGATAGCGATGAGCTTCTTGGCGATAATATCGTTCTCGCTGAAAGCTAGCAATGACCAAGGGCTTGTCTAAAGTCGCAGCCAAAACCTGATCTTCCATTGCATGGGAGAGGGCCGTTAACGAAGCTTTGAAATATAGCTGGGGACGGAGGTAAGGGATGGACTGTAGCAGATCACTCAGCACGGAAGTCGAAATGCTCATGAATATTGTTTAAGGAGCCACTTTCACAGAAAAATTCCACGTCACAGCTGCATTGTACAAACTACAATGGACTCTCAAGCCAAGGAAACAGTTGCATTATGTAAAGAATCCTAAACTGCACTGTTCATAAAGGCTGTAAAAAGGATTTGCATTTACTCAATACTGTTTGGTCTGGAGTTTGGGACTTCTAGCGTTGAGATGGCAAATTACTTCGGCCGAACTGCATAAGGCAAAGCTACTATAACTTTCTTTACAAATTTCCTCGCTGAGAGTAAAAAATAGACCAACAACGGCAATAGATGTCGTTTGCACCCAAGCGGAGAACGGCATAGACGTGGCATAGCCATGCGCCACAGGTGCAGTGGTCTTTACCGTTTACCTATATTGTGAACATCGGGATCTTTTAAATCATAAGCTACTAAGCTCAATATACATTCTCAGCCAGTACAGCTATTGCACTAACTAAAAGTTTTTTGACAGAGATTTATGTTCAAACTAGACCTTAGGGCTAACAAAACAAGAGTATCTAGCAAGATTGATGTAATTAAGCCAAAAACCCTTTATTATCAGCCTTGACTTTAAATTAAGACAATATAGATTTATAAAGATTTGCTACGACAATACAGACCTGTACACGGAATTTTTGCTGATGACACCGGATTTGCAAATTACTCAAGAAAAAATTTCTTTGGACGGAAAGACTTTTATTCCAGCAGAACAATTACCTATCCCAGAGTGGCCTTGTGTTGTGAGTGAAAGACCACAACCAACGCTGACAGTGAAAGATGATGATTTATTTTTAGTCACAGATACAATAGGGAACATTTCTGGCTGTTCCCTCAATGATGGCAATCCTAGTATGGGATTGTTTTGTTGTGATACGCGATTTCTCAACCGTCTAGAATTGCAAATTGAAGGGCGATCGCCTGTACTCCTCAGCAGCACAGCCGAAAAGGGATTTTCGCTTTCAGTTCTTTGTACAAACCCCAGAATTGACGACCGCCTCAAAGCCGATACTGTCGGACTACGCCGCGAACTTGTTCTGAATGGCGCATTATTTGAAGAAATAGAAATAGCTAACTACAGCACTACTACCGTTAGTTTTGAACTCAGTATTAGCTTTGATGCAGATTTTGTCGATTTATTTGAAGTGCGAGGCTACGACAGAGATAAACGCGGTAAACTTTTACGCTTAGTAGAACCGACGCACGAAGACGGAAGCACACTAAGCGGTGATGCTGTGTCTGTATCTTCTCACTCTGGTACACACAAAACAGAATTCCTAACTTTAGCCTATCAAGGTCTGGATGGCTTAATCATGGAGTCTCGTATCCAATTTCAGCATCGCCTACCAGATCACTTCAAAGGTTACACTGCCGTATGGTGTTTAGAGTTAGCTTCTCATGAAACTCAAAAAATTGGCTACCGCATCAATTTATTAACCAACAATACCTCTAGTTCTACCGTTAGTGCCGCTTTTACCTTAGGACAAGCCAAAGCCGCAGAATTGATGGAAGAACAACATTGGGTACAACAAACTACCCGTCTTACCTCAGACAAAAGTCTACTCAATCATGTAATTGACCGTGCTGAACAAGATATGTACTTGTTACGTCAATCCTTTGGCAAATACAAGACTGTTTCTGCTGGCGTACCTTGGTTTTCAGCACTGTTTGGTCGAGATTCTATCATTACGGCTTCTCAAACCTTGATGTTAAACTCGCAAGTCGCCAAAGAAACCTTGATGTTATTGGCAGAATATCAAGGAAAAGTTGAGGATGATTGGCGAGAAGAAGAACCAGGCAAGATTCTGCACGAATTACGTTTAGGGGAAATGGCACGCTGTCAAGAAATTCCCCACACACCATACTACGGTACAGTTGATGCTACGCCCCTGTGGTTGATGCTGTATGCAGAATACTACACTTGGACTCATGACCAAGAAACCTTAGAACAGCTTTGGCCGAATGCAATAGCCGCGATGGAGTGGATTGATCGCAATCTGCAAGAAACTGGCTATCTGCGCTACTATCTCAGATCTAAACGTGGTTTAGTTAACCAAGGTTGGAAGGACTCAGGCGACTGTATTGTTGACCGTAAGGGTGATTTGGCTAATGGCCCCATTGCTTTGTGTGAAGTACAAGCCTATGTTTACGCTGCTAAGACTCGCCTAGCTGAAATTGCCAGAATGAAGAAGCGGCTGGATTTAGCAGACCGTTGGCAAGAAGAAGCCAGAAATCTTAAGGTGCGTTTTAATCGTGACTTTTGGATGGCAGATGAAGATTTTTGTGCCTTAGCTTTAGATGGTGAGGGCAAACAGGTCGATAGTATTACATCTAACCCTGGTCACTGTTTGCACTTGGGCATCTTTACCCCCGAAAAAGCTTACAGTGTGGCAGAAAGGTTACGCGCCCCAGATATGTTTAATGGTTGGGGGATTAGAACTTTAAGCAGTTTATCACCTGCATATAATCCGATGGGTTATCACATCGGTTCTGTGTGGCCGCATGATAACTCTTTGATTGCGATTGGTCTGCGATCGCTCGGCTTAATTGATCAAGCTTTGGAACTTTTTCAAGGCATCTTCGACATGACTATTCAGCAGCCCTACCAACGTCCTCCAGAACTTTTTTGCGGTTACGAACGCAATGGTGACAATGCCCCTGTACAATATCCTGTTGCTTGTACGCCGCAAGCTTGGGCAACTGGTAGTGTATTCCAACTGCTGCAAATGATCGTCAACTTAGTACCAGACGCGCAAAACAACTGTTTACGAATTATCGACCCCGCTTTACCAGAGTCGATTAATCATCTTTCCTTTCACAATTTGCGAGTTGGCACAACTATTTTAGATTTAGAATTTGAGCGTTCTGGTAATACTACAGCCTGCCGTGTAGCTAAAAAACGTGGGAATCTCCGTGTAGTTATCGAAGCTTAATCACACAATGTGAAGTATCAATGAGGCTAGGGGCTAGAACGTGAAATTTGATTCTTGTCTGTTGGTTTATTAATAATATTTAGTCTCCAGTCTCTAGTCTCTAGCCCCTATTTTTCCTGATTTTCACTCTTTTGTCCTGGAGAAGCTTCGTAAATCGCATCTAGCTGTTGCCTAGCATCTTCAACATTAATCGAACGCATAACTAAAAGCGGTTCTTTAATTATGTTTCCAGCACTATCTAATAATTCTGGATGGGGTACTTGTTTTTTAGATGAATAATAACCTTGATTCCCCATTCCTGAAGTTCTAGCTGGATAGCTTCGCTCTCGGTCAAAACTAAACATAATTAGGTTACGAATTAAATTGGCAACCGCGATACAAGCAAGAATCGTAAAAGCGAGAATGTAAAGTAAGTGCAACATAAAGATTTCCTCCAGGGGCAGCAAGTTTAAAAAACTATAGACAAAAAAGCTTCGTTAATGATGCCAATTGCAGTGAGTGTAGATGTTTGACGCACTTTTAGTGCATCTATATTATTTATGTAAAAAAATCGTGAACCTTATTCAGTCAACGGTAGCATACGATACATTAGTTTGTTAATAAAAAATTTATTAAGGATTTTATAGTATCTATGCGATTGATGTCATGTATCTCTGGTGCGAATAAGTGATAATTACCTATTTAATTTTCTTTTTCTTGGTGGAAGCGCATAGCTACATTCCAGCATTGGGTTACCAGTTGATGCCAAGGCATTATGGTTGTCATATCAATTCCGACTTGTTGATCAGTGGCATTAAATAGCATCTTTGCTGTATTTAATTCTGCTTGTGCTTGCTTGACTCGTAACAGCAGGTCAGATTGTTCTTGATGACTCATAAATGATAGTTGCTCAGTTTCCAACAGGTTACGCGATCGCGAAAACCAATATTGAAAGTCTTCTAACAAAGGCTCTAAGACCGTTTTGAGCAACTCAGTCCCTGGTAAATTTGAGTCTTGCATAGATCTGAAGGATACTTCTATTCTTATGACTAATATTAACGTTTTTTACAAAACTTAACGTTATTATATGCTATGTCTCTAGAAAGATAGTTAAAAAAATCTGTCATAATAGTTACAATTTTTTAGTTTTAATAAAATAAATATAATTCTTTTTATATAGAAAAATTAAAGCTCAAGACTGTCGTCTAGAAGCACCCTGCCGCAAGCTAGGATTAATTTTTCATACTTCAGACTACCCTGCGGGAAGCCACCTATAGGGTGTCTACATACTTAAGACTTTTATAGAATGCTAGAGTGCATCCAGAGCAGCTAAAAGTCTGTCAAGCTGAAAGATAACCATATGTTATATTTGGGTAAGTTTTTCAGCATTTTAACTAATAAATTACCTTTTGTAATCCTTCGCCAATGGTTCAGCAGCCAATGTCGCCTAATCAAGATTTGCATCCAGCAGAACAACCAGAAAAAGTTTATTTACCCCGTACCAGCGAATCGGAGAATTTAAAAAAGATTCGCCACACAACGTCTCATGTGATGGCAATGGCAGTGCAGAAGCTGTTTCCCAAGGCGCAAGTTACAATTGGCCCGTGGATAGAAAATGGATTTTATTACGACTTCGACAGTCCAGAGCCATTTACTGACAAAGACCTGAAAGCCATCCAAAAAGAGATGGCTAAGATTATTAATCGCAAATTGCCAGTAATTAGAGAAGAAGTCAGCCGGGAAGAAGCCGAACGCCGCATTAAGGAAATTAACGAGCCTTATAAATTAGAAATTCTGGCAGACCTGAAAGAACCCATTACTATTTATCACTTGGGTGATCAATGGTGGGATTTGTGCGCCGGGCCTCATGTAGAAAATACCAAAGATTTAAACCCGAAAGCGATCGATTTAGAAAGCGTTGCGGGTGCTTATTGGCGTGGAGACGAAACCAAAGCGCAACTACAGCGCATTTACGGTACTGCTTGGGAAACTCCAGAACAACTAGCTGAGTATAAACGCCGCAAAGAAGAAGCCCTACGTCGTGACCACCGTAAACTCGGCAAAGAACTCGGATTATTTATCTTTTCTGACCAAGTAGGGCCGGGTTTACCTTTGTGGACTCCCAAAGGTACTGTATTGCGGAGTATCTTAGAAGACTTCCTCAAGCAGGAGCAACTAAAGCGTGGTTATTTACCTGTGGTGACTCCGCATATTGCTAGGGTGGATTTATTTAAAACTTCCGGCCACTGGCAAAAATATAAGGAAGATATGTTCCCTTTAATGGCAGAGAATGAAGCAGCCGCAGCTCTTGAGCAAGGCTTTGTCATGAAGCCGATGAACTGTCCCTTCCACATCCAAATATATAAGAGTGAATTGCGGTCTTACCGAGAATTACCGATGCGCTTGGCCGAATTCGGTACCGTTTACCGCTACGAACAGTCAGGGGAATTAGGCGGATTAACCAGAGTGCGCGGCTTTACTGTGGATGACTCACACTTGTTTGTCACCCCAGAACAGCTAGACGCAGAATTCCTCAGCGTAGTGGATTTGATTTTATCGGTATTCAATAAACTGCAACTGAAGAACTTCAAAGCCAGACTTAGTTTCCGCGACCCTGCTAGTGATAAATATATCGGTTCCGATGAAGCTTGGGAAAAAGCTCAAGGTGCAATTCGCCGCGCTGTGGAACAGCTAGGAATGGATCATTTTGAAGGTATTGGCGAAGCTGCATTTTACGGGCCAAAACTCGACTTTATCTTCCAAGATGCGTTGGAAAGAGAATGGCAACTAGGAACTGTGCAAGTTGACTACAACTTACCAGAACGCTTTGATCTAGAATACGTTGCTGAAGATGGTTCGCGCAAACGTCCGGTGATGATTCACCGCGCACCTTTCGGTTCCTTAGAACGGCTGATTGGAATATTAATTGAAGAATATGCAGGTGATTTCCCCTTGTGGTTAGCACCTGTGCAAGTTCGATTGCTATCTGTGAGTGATGCACAGCTAGACTTTGCGAAAAATGTCGTAGCGAAAATGCAAGCTTTGGGTATCCGTGCCGAAGTTGACACCAGTGGCGATCGCTTGGGTAAATTAATCCGCAACGCCGAGAAAGATAAAATACCTGTAATGGCAGTGGTAGGTGCAAAGGAAGTGGAAACCAACTCCTTAAGCATCCGTACCCGCGCTTCTGGGGAATTAGGCGCAATTTCTGTACATGAAGTAGTGCAGAAATTGAAAGATGCGATCGCTAACTTCGAGAACTTCTAGTAAAAAGTAGGCTGGGTAACACCCAGCCGAAAAAAATAATATTCACTAATCTATGACTCCAGTGAAAGCTAAATAAAAATCAAATAATGCCAGCTAAAGACATTTATCATGAATGTGTAAAAAATGCACTTATTAAAGACGGATGGCAGATTACCCATGACCCACTTAGCCTTAAGATTGGCAAGAAAGATATTTTTATTGACATAGCAGCAGAAAAACTTATAGCAGCAGAAAAATAAGGAACAAAGATAGCTGTAGAAATAAAAAGTTTTGTTGGAATATCAGAAGTAGAAGACCTCAAAAATGCTCTTGGTCAATACATCTTGTATGAAAAAATTTTGCAACGTCTTGAATCAGAAAAAATTCTTTATTTAGCTATTCGTGACACAGTATTTAACAAGATTTTTATAGAAGAAATTGGCAGGATTTTGTTAGAAGACAATACCATAAAACTGATTGTATTCGACTCGCAAGCGGAGGCAATTACCAAATGGATAGACTAGATAATTACCGAAATATAATCCGTAAAATACTCAAATCATATCTGGACATTTCCTATGCCAATGCTGATATCCGTAATCGAGCCGCATTTGATTCAGAAAATGATGAGTATTTGATTATCTCTGAAGGTTGGCAAGATAAACAACACTTGCACAGTTGTTTAATTCATATCGAAATTACTAATGGTAAAGTTTGGATTCAGTGCGACAATACCGAAGATGGTATTGCTAATGAACTGGTGCAAGCTGGTATTCCTAAAGAAGATATTGTTTTAGGATTTCACGAACCTAATGTTAGGCAATATACGGGATTTGCTGTTGCTTGAAAATACCTGCGATCTCTTGGGTAAATTAATCCGCAACGCCGAGAAAGATTGATTAGCTATTTAGGTATAGAAATTGACGATATTGCTCAAGTAAAGCTAAAGTAGCGATCGAAAATCTTTGGTAGGCAGAAGAATGAATTTTTCTCGTCTGGAATACATCAAGAACATAAGTGATGATGATAAAAAATGGGCATATGAGTACTACAAAGTTAGCGGTTACTACCATTTAAACTTTAAACAGAGTGCAGGAGTAGAGAATCATGCCTTACACTTACCTAAAGGCGCATTGATCATCCTGTCCCAAAATCCATTCGATCAAGAGCGGTACTTGACGCATATAGTTGAACTGGTTAATGAAGGAAGCGAAGATAAACTTCAATGGGACGAATTAGATATTTGGGGTATTTTTAGATGGGTGAAGGTTCATTGGGTGGTTGATTTCAATAATCCTAGTAATATTCCTCTTGATAAAGAAGTAATGCAAGCAAATTGGGGTTGGTACAATACACAAGCAAAGTTACTAACTGGCGAAAGACTGATGTCTCGCTGGGAAAATATAGAAAATTTGAGAACGCATTTGCAGAAAGTCTTTAAACAATAGCTACAAGGGACGAAAGTTTGAGTAATAGTATGCAAAAAATACCGACTACCATTCATCTCTCAACACTTTTTGCATTACTAGTGCATCTTCCTGCCAAACTAATTTACCAGCAAGATCGGAAAAATCATAATTAGATTTCTGTGTGCTGTCTGATGTAACCGGACTTAGCACAACCACAATATTTACCTGTCCAGGCGATAGCTGTGTTGGGATGTCAAGATGCAAATGCCCAGATGCATCAACAGTTGTCGTCAGTTGCAAAACTTCCATCCATACAACATCTATACGCTATCTATCTATACACCATTTGTACCTCAAATAATGACTAATCAACCAGTTACATGGGATGCTGGTTGATCGGTTAGGTGAGTATTTGCAGATGTCTGTTATTTCTTCTGTCACAGTTAATGTCCCCGCTACAACTGCTAATTTAGGGCCGGGTTTTGATTGCATTGGTGCAGCTTTGACGCTTTGCAACCAGTTTAAGTTTACACGCTTAGACGAAGGCGGTTTAACTATTCATGTCACAGGTGCAGAAGCCGAACGAGTGCAAACTGATGAGAGTAATTTACTTTATCAGGCGTTTTTGAAGTTTTATCAATATATAGATCAGACACCGCCGCCCGTGAAAATTGAGATTATTTTGGGTGTACCATTGGCGCGGGGTTTGGGTAGTTCAGCGACAGCAATTGTCGGCGGTTTGGTGGCGGCGAATCAACTGGCGAGTGAACCTCTGTCTCAAGTGCAGGTGATGGAGTTAGCGATCGCAATGGAAGGACACCCTGATAATGTAGTTCCAGCATTAATCGGCGGATGTCGTCTGGCAGCTACTAGTGAAACTGGTTGGGAAATTTGTGATGTTCCTTGGCATGAAAATATTGTCCCTGTAGTGGCAATTCCTAATTTTGAGTTGTCTACTTCAGAAGCGCGCCGCGTTTTACCCACCGAATTTAGTCGTGCAGATGCAATTTTCAATACTGCCCATTTAGGCTTATTGTTACGCGGTTTAGAAACTGGTAACTCAGAATGGCTAAAAGCAGCTTTACAAGATAAATTGCATCAGCCTTATCGTAAAGCTTTGATTCCTGGTTACGATGCTGTGAATGCGGCGGCTGTGGCGGCTGGTGCTTATGGCATGGTGATTAGTGGTGCAGGGCCGACGCTGTTGGCTTTAGCTGATGTCGCACATTCCCAAGCTGTCGAGTTAGCAATGATCACAGCCTGGAAAGTGGCAGGTATTGAAGCCGAGGTGCGATCGCTTGCTTTAGACACCCAAGGCGCAACCATTTTATAAAACTCTTTTACTCAGCATTTTAACTATGGATCAGATTCAGTCCGAGATAGCAGCACTCAAGTCTCACATTCAAGTTCTTCAGCAAGAACGCGCTGCTCTGACTATTAATAATGAGATATCTGGCGATAATACACCTTCAGCGATTGTTGAGGCTTACCGCCGCAAAGCTAGAGAAAATGCTCAACTGTCAGTGGAACTTAAAGGTATAGATGATGCGATCGCCGCTTTGTCAATGCAGTTAAAGCAGAAACAAGCCCAATTAGTTCGTTGGCAAGTTGAGTCTAAACAACTTACCCTACAGCAGCAGCTAGAAGAAGCAAAAAAGGTGGCGCAGGTTCACGCCGAACGTGTTAACGAACTGGCGGCGGAATTAGCCAGCGAAATCCGCCAATTAAAAGCCACTGCTGATTATCTCAGTCCTTTATATTGGCAGGTTTATTACAAACCCTTTATTACCGGGTTCAAGACTATCTCAGTTCCCTATGTCCGTTCTGATGGGGAAGTTTGGACAATTGTCAACCGCATAGTTTAAGCGTTGACCCAAAATCTTTAGGGTAAGATCGCTCTTGTGACATACTTTAAGTTAAGAAATGTAACGGTGGTATAAGCCACCGTTTTTATTGACTTTACAAAAGTTTATATCTAGAATGGATTTGCTTTTAAAAAGGATGAGTATTTATTCTTGTTTATCTTCTAAATTGCAGAATTGATGAGTATATATCCTCATCATTATCCAAAATTTCATTTTCTAGAGATAAATAACGTTTACAAATATACGAATTCCTTAATATAATGTAATTAAAAGCAAAAACAAAAAACGATTGTCAGAAGTGATGAATGTCGTCGAATTTCCTTGGCTAACTGCCATAATTGCCTTGCCCTTGGTGGCTGCCTTAGCCATCCCCATAATTCCAGACAAAGAAGGAAAAACAGTCCGGTGGTATGGTTTAGGAGTAGCGATCGCGGACTTTGCCTTAATGATTTATGCTTTCTGGCATAACTACGATTTTCAAAGCTCAACTTACCAATTCGTCGAAAAATACTCTTGGGTTCCACAAATAGGTTTAAATTGGTCTGTAGCAGTTGATGGCTTGTCGATGCCACTCATCTTGTTAACAGGCTTAATCAATACCCTCGCAATATTCGCGGCTTGGAAAGTTACCAACAAGCCGCGATTGTTTTATGGGTTGATGATGGTGATGTACAGCGCCCAGTTGGGTGTATTTCTTGCCCAAGACTTGCTAATGTTCTTCCTGATGTGGGAAATCGAGCTAGTTCCCGTATACCTGCTAATTTCCATCTGGGGCGGTGCAAAACGCCGCTATGCTGCTACCAAATTTATTCTTTATACTGCTGCTGCTTCCATATTTATTCTTGTTGCTGGTTTTGCGATGGCATTCTCTGGTGATACCGTCACCTTCGACATCGCTTCTCTAGGAATGAAACAATATCCTAAAGCTCTTGAATTATTAGTTTACGCTTGTTTCTTAATTGCCTTCGGTGTGAAGTTGCCAATCTTCCCCTTACACACCTGGCTACCCGATGCTCACGGTGAAGCATCTGCACCTGGTTCCATGATTTTGGCTGGTGTGTTGTTGAAGATGGGTGGTTATGCCCTAATTCGCTTCAACATTGAAATGTTGCCTAACGCTCATGTTTACTTCGCTCCAGTTTTAGCCATCTTAGGTGTAGTCAATATTGTCTACGGTGCTTGTTGCGCTTTCGCTCAAACCAACCTCAAACGTCGCTTGGCTTACTCTTCAATTGCCCACATGGGGTTTGTACTAATTGGTTTAGCTTCTTACACAGAAATTGGTATTAGTGGAGCCATGTTACAAATGGTTTCCCACGGTTTGATTGCTGCTAGCTTATTCTTCCTGTCTGGTGTAACTTACGAACGCACCCACACCTTGATGATGGATAAAATGGGTGGCATTGGTAAGGTAATGCCTAGAACCTTCGCGCTGTATACTGCTGGTGCAATGGCTTCTCTCGCGTTACCTGGAATGAGCGGCTTCGTCGGCGAATTGATGGTTTTCCTCGGTATCGCTACCAGTGATGTTTACAGTTCCAGTTTCAAGGTTGTAGTTGTGCTACTGTCAGCAGTTGGCGTAATTTTGACACCAATCTACCTGCTGTCTATGCTCCGTCAAGTATTCTACGGCAAACAAAGTGAAGATTTACATTTAGATGCTGTAGTCTCTGATGTTAAACCTCGTGAGTTGTTTATCACCGCTTGTTTGCTACTTCCCATCATCGGTATTGGCTTCTATCCCAAACTAGTAACGCAGACTTATGATGTGAAAACAGTAGAAGTAGCTACTCACGCTCGTCAAGTGCTACCAGTTGTGGCTCGTCAACAACCAACAAGTCTATACTCTCAAATCTTTACTGCACCAACCTTGGCTAATGCGCCAGTTGATAGTTTAGTTAATATTTCAAAGTAAAAATAGATTCTAAACAAAGGTGCTGAAAGTAAATTCTAATATGAGGGGAATATGGGGGTGATTACAAAATCACCCCTTAAATTTTGGATTTTTTACGCACATAAAACTATTGCGCTCTTCTCTGCGCGGCAGTTGCTTCAAGTCGGCATAGCCGCCCAACGCACTGCCTTGCCTTTGCGCCTTTGCGTGAGACAAAAAAGATTTATGCCAGAGGTCTAATGACCAGGGCAATTAATAAACTCATCAATACGTTGCCAAACTTTTTCTACTAAATCAGGATCATCTGCATTAAACCACTCAATTTGCGGATATGCTCGAAACCATGTACGTTGCCGCTTGGCAAATTGCCGGGTATGTAAAACTGTTAATTCTTTTGCTTCATTTAAGGAAATCTCACCAGCTAAATATTGCCTAATTTCTTGATAGCCCAAGGTGTTTAACAAAGATAAATCAGCACCATATTTTTGGCAAAGATATTCCACCTCAACGACTAAGCCATCAGCTATCATTTGTTCAGTACGCTTGTGAATGCGCGCATCTAATTTATCAACATCACAATCTAGGCCTATCTGCAAAATTGGATAATTTGGTGGGTTTTCGCCTTGTTGTTCTGAGATAGGAATTCCAGTTATGTAAAATACTTCTAATGCTCTTAATGTTCGCACAGGATCGTTAGGGTGAATCTTTTGTCCAGCAGTAGGATCAACTTGTTGCAACATCCTATACAGTTGATGTTGACCGAGAGATTCTAACTGCGATCGCAATTGGTAATGAGGCGCAACTGGGGGAATTTTCATCCCCTGCACAATTGAACGTATATATAAACCAGTTCCACCCACTAATAAAATCGGCTCAACCGGAACAGACGCAATCAAAGCTTGTGCTTGCTCTTGATAGTCTGCTACCGTCATTGTGTCTGTGGGATTGCAGATATCTATTAAATAATGCGGTACTAACTTTTGTTCCGCTAAAGTTGGTTTAGCTGTGCCAATATTAAACTCACGGTATACCTGACGCGAATCTGCACTGAGAATTACCGAACCTAAGCGCGTAGCTAAACTTAAAGCCAATCCCGACTTACCTGTTGCTGTTGCGCCACAAATTACAATTAATTTCGTCATTGGTCAATAGTCATTAGTCATTTGTGGCTTACCCTGCTCTTGAAGTTGCCTTCAAAATTTTTATGTTACAATCTCGCAGCATGGTAAAACAAATACTCACCCAGAAATAACATAAAGGCTTAATTATTCAACTTTCGTCGCTTCTGGACTTTTTAGAATAAACTTTCTGTACTCCAAATTTACGGAGTCTGGATTAAGTAAGTTCATTTTGAAAATAAGAGGCTATCCATACGAAAAACTTATGAGGATACAGCCCCTACATAAACTTCTCACAAAAAAGCCCTACAGTCGTCACGAAGGCTTTTGTGTTAGAATTTTGGTGTGATTTTGCTTTTTTAGCCTTTAGGCGATTTTAACCCCACGCATCAGGAGAATTTTCATGACGAGCAGTTACAGTGCCGATCAGATTCAAGTTCTGGAAGGTCTGGAAGCCGTCCGCAAACGACCGGGGATGTACATTGGTTCTACCGGGCCGCGAGGACTCCACCATTTAGTTTATGAAGTGGTAGATAACTCTGTTGATGAAGCATTAGCAGGATACTGCACTCATATAGAAATAGAGATTAATGCAGATGGTTCTGTGAGTGTAACAGATGACGGTCGGGGTATTCCTATTGACACTCATTCGCGGACGGGGAAATCAGCTTTGGAAACCGTAATGACAGTGCTGCACGCTGGCGGTAAGTTTGGCGGCGGTGGCTACAAAGTTTCTGGAGGATTGCACGGGGTTGGGATTTCTGTAGTTAATGCCTTGTCTGAAGTTGTAGAAGTTACAGTTTGGCGGGATAAAAAGGTTCACACCCAACGCTATGAACGGGGTGTTCCGGTGACTGAATTGATAGCGAAGCCATATAAGGAAGCAAGAACCGGAACTTCTGTAACTTTCAAGCCAGATGTTCAAATTTTTACTACTGGTATTGAGTTTGATTACATCACCCTATCAGGCCGTTTGCGAGAATTGGCTTATCTTAATGCTGGGGTGAAGATTACTTTCACAGATAACCGTTTAGAACTCCTCAAAAGCGATACACCCAAGGTTGAATCCTATGAATATAAGGGTGGGATCAAAGAATATATCGCCTACATGAACCGCGATAAGCAGCCACTACATGAAGAAATTATTTATGTGCAGGGAGAACGCAGCAACGTCCAGATAGAAGTGGCGTTGCAGTGGTGTACTGACGCTTATACAGACAACGTGCTAGGTTTTGCGAATAATATCCGCACCGTTGATGGTGGAACGCACTTAGAAGGTTTAAAGGCGGTGCTGACTCGCACATTAAATGCGATCGCCCGCAAGCGCAATAAAATCAAAGAGAATGAACCGAACCTTAGCGGTGAACACGTACGCGAAGGTTTAACAGCAGTAATTTCGGTTAAAGTTCCCGATCCTGAATTTGAAGGGCAAACTAAAACCAAACTTGGGAACACCGAGGTACGGGGAATTGTTGATTCTCTAGTAGGCGAAGTTCTGACTGAATACCTCGAATTTCATCCTGGGATAGCAGACTCTATTTTAGATAAAGCCATTCAAGCTTTTAAAGCCGCAGAAGCCGCACGCCACGCACGGGAGTTAGTTAGACGCAAATCAGTCCTAGAATCGTCTCCATTGCCCGGTAAACTGGCTGATTGTAGTTCTCGTGATCCTGCCGAATCAGAAATTTATATTGTAGAAGGTGACTCAGCAGGTGGTAGTGCTAAACAAGGACGCGATCGCCGCACCCAAGCTATCCTGCCCCTCCGTGGTAAAATCCTGAACATCGAAAAAACAGACGATTCTAAAATCTATAAAAATAACGAAATTCAGGCGTTAATTACAGCCCTAGGTTTAGGGGTCAAAGGTGAAGAATTCGACTCCACCCAACTGCGCTATCACCGTATCATCATCATGACGGACGCTGACGTAGATGGAGCGCATATCCGGACATTACTGTTAACTTTCTTTTACAGATATCAGCGATCGCTCATCGAACAAGGTTTCATATATATTGCTTGTCCTCCGTTATATAAGGTAGAACGCGGCAAGAATCATGAGTATTGTTATAGCGAACGAGAACTACAACAAGCAATTGCTAAGTTCCCTGCTAACGCCAACTACACCATCCAACGCTTCAAAGGTTTGGGTGAAATGATGCCAGAACAACTCTGGACAACCACAATGAACCCAGAAACTCGCACCCTGAAACAAGTTGAGATTGAAGATGCTGCTGAAGCTGATCGCATTTTTACGATTTTAATGGGCGATCGCGTTGCCCCTAGACGTGAGTTTATCGAAACCTACGGCTCTAAACTTAATTTGGCAGAGTTGGATATCTAGTATCAAGCGAATATCAATATTTGGTATCCTGATGAACAGTAATGGGGCGGTAATGGGCTGTTGCTCATTACCTTTTTTTTGGCAGTTTTTCTAAGATATGCTCTGTAAATCAAATCTTAAGGAGGCTTAAATCCTTACTGGGTTTAAGTTTCAGTGAATCTTAAGTGCTGCATTAACTTAAATTCCTGAGACCCTAGTAAAGCAAATACTTTACATTAGTTTACAAAATAGCTAAATTGTGCAGGGAACAAAGTCCTTGTTTTCAGTAAAAATACAGAAAAATTGTTTGTGAACATTTTCTTCTATAGAATTTGTTTGATAAAATACATAAGTATTAATTACTAAAATCATTAGCATTTTCCGCACAAGCACCTGCACAAAATAACAATATTGTCAAGCAGTCTGATTTATTGAGTTTTGCTTATGCATCGGAACTCCATTCTTATTCTCGGAGAATATAAAACTTTTAATAAGTTGTGTGGATAAATTTTATACAATCTAGAAGCGCATTTCTGCTGTTGGAGGTGCCAAGCCCAAGATTGCTTATTCCACAAACTTACCTGAATATCATAGTATTGTAAAAATTACAGTAAGTAATACTTTTTTTGAAAAAAAAGTATTATATTTCACATATGCTTACGTAAGATGAATAACTAACATATTCCTCACCCAGACACAAACTTCTCTATGTTCAAATTACTCGTTCCTGGCGACAGACAATTCCTGATAACAAACATGGACATATATTTACTCTTGTGCTAGCTAAATCTTTGATTTCATCTTTACCTCCAGAAATTTTGTCTTAAGTAGCTAAATATTCAAATTTCCAACTGCCAAATCCTTTATGAATTGTTTAAAATATCTTTGTATACAATAGGAACAGTTTGTCAAGATTCATAGGGTTGAAATCTCATCTGTGCGCTAATGTGTGAATAAGACCAAACAAGGAAAACCCAATTGAACGCTATCTGGCAGATTGTGCCGTACCCTCAACTCCTCAGTTAAGGTGGCTGGCATAAACCAAAGTTCAGTTGTTTCAGATCTACCATGCGGGAATTGTCGTCTAACTGTTTGGAATGAGTCATTTATGAAGGAAATGTAAAAATATCAGCCTAAATGATTCTCACTTCGGTTAATATAAAACACGCTGTTTCTAGGTAATTAATGTTGTAGTTAATACCTAAAATTGTGTAAAGATGGGAGCGATTCTCTTTAAATGTCAAAGTATTGCCACTGTTGAAAAAGGTTAAAAAAAATTTAATAGGGAAACCTACCATTTTTAATATCTTTTTGATAGTAGTGGCTTTAACTTACATAATGGCCTCACGATTAACACACAAAAAGAGTGCAATTTCTGTGAAACAGGCTACAATCGGAACAGTCTTTGTAAGAAAATATGCCAACAGTCATCACTGTTTATATGCAACGGTTAATTTTTTATCAAGACAAAGACAAGCCCTTTTTTCAACAAATCAGTTAAAAGTGGTGTGCGACAGCAACACGTGACTGTTACAAAAGTGAGTAAGTTAGCATTTAGTGCGACTTTTCACACTTCAATAATAAACTCCTGCAAACTGGAGTGAAACTGCCGAAAAAATTTCAGGGAAAACAGCCTAAAACCCGATTTTCGGTTGTTAACTAGCCCTCATAAAAAGAGTGCTAAATACATCTTGAGTAATTGAAGTAATTGATTCTGCAAGGAGCATGAGGAACGCGGCATGAACCAGGCTAACAACGTACTCGAAAGCAATTTTCAGCCTGACCTAGAAATAATAAATCAGCCTGATTTTGAGGAGTTAGAAGACCTCTTGATTGAAGAAGAGGATGACTTGCTCCTCGTTGATGAGGGCATGGAAGATGAATTTTTAGAGCCTCAGTCTGATGAGGACGACGCAAAGTCTGGAAAAGCCGCTAAATCGCGTCGTCGCACACAAAGCAAGAAAAAGCACTACACAGAAGATTCGATCCGCCTTTACTTGCAAGAAATCGGTCGGATTCGCTTGTTGCGAGCAGACGAAGAAATTGAATTAGCGCGGAAAATCGCAGATTTACTAGAATTAGAAAGAATCCGGGAAAAACTTTCAGAACAGTTAGATCGTGATCCTCGTGATAGCGAATGGGCAGAAGCAGTACAAATACCTTTGCCCGCATTCCGTTATCGTCTGCACGTTGGTCGCCGGGCTAAAGATAAAATGGTGCAATCGAACCTGCGGCTTGTGGTTTCGATTGCCAAGAAATACATGAATCGTGGCTTGTCATTCCAAGACTTAATTCAAGAAGGTAGTCTTGGTTTGATTCGTGCGGCTGAGAAATTTGACCACGAAAAAGGTTATAAATTCTCCACCTACGCTACATGGTGGATTCGTCAGGCGATTACACGTGCGATCGCCGATCAATCGCGTACTATCCGCCTACCAGTTCACCTTTACGAAACTATCTCCCGGATTAAGAAAACTACCAAGCTACTTTCTCAAGAAATGGGACGCAAACCCACTGAGGAAGAAATCGCTACTCGTATGGAAATGACCATCGAGAAACTCCGGTTTATTGCTAAATCCGCCCAGCTACCCATCTCTTTAGAAACGCCCATCGGTAAAGAAGAAGATTCTCGATTGGGCGATTTTATTGAGTCTGATGGCGAAACCCCAGAAGATCAAGTTTCTAAAAATTTGCTCCGCGAAGATTTAGAAAAAGTTCTTGATAGCCTCAGCCCCCGTGAACGTGATGTTCTCAGACTCCGTTACGGCTTGGATGATGGCCGGATGAAAACCCTTGAGGAAATCGGCCAAATCTTCAACGTTACCCGCGAACGTATCCGCCAAATTGAAGCCAAAGCCCTCCGCAAATTACGTCACCCCAACCGTAACAGCGTCCTTAAAGAGTACATTCGGTAGTCAATGGTCAATGGTCAACAGTCAATAGTGAAACACTTAATTGCTTTCTACTTTTGACAATTGACTAAGAAAATAAAAAACCTGGTAGTTAAATACTGCTACCAGGTTTTTATTTTTTATATTTCAACAATTTTGTTTTTTGTATAGCAATAGTCAAGGTAATTAAGACGTTGGTAAATAAGAAAACTGAGACTATAGAAGATTTTTAACTCTGTCTCTTGTCACCTATCACCTGTTCCCTGCTATAAAACTACAGAATGCCCCAAAAGTGGAGGAAACCTTGACCAGAGAAAATCTCAATCAATGCAGCCGCTAAAAATCCAATCATTGCCAAGCGACCGTTCCAAATTTCTGCTTGAGGAGTAAAGCCCCAACGCCAAGCGTTGCGGTCTTCAATTACAGGGGCAGTGATGTTTGTGGTGGTTGTGTTAGTCATGGTTTGCACTCTAATCAGGATTTACTAAGGTTTATTGCCTTATGTAAATTAATATAACAACTATCTTTAAAAAATGTAACGTTAATTCAGCTTTTTACTACTAAAGTTAGAAATCAATAAAAAAATTAATACTAATTTTGTCTAAGTTTTTGCAGTTTGAGCATTGTGATACAAATTGTTAGCCAGAGAAAGCCGACTCCGTAACCTGCAATGATATCTGTAGGCCAATGCACGCCTAAATAGAGACGACTGAAACCAATAGCAGCGATCGCAATAACTGCCACACTGTAAATCAATTGAGAAAATCTGGGATAGTGCGTTGCTAACAAATAAGCCAGCATTCCATACAGCACTAAAGAACCTAGCGCATGACCACTAGGAAAACTAAAAGATTTTTCAGTAATTAATTGAGGCCAAAGTTGAGGACGAGGTTTAGTAAAAAGTAACTTCAGTCCGGTATTGAGAATGAAAGCTCCCAAACAAGCAATGGCCAATACTCTGGCTTCCTGAAATAAACGTTGCCACTGGAGTAGAGATAAACTCACAACTACAACAATCACCACCACATTAGGATTGCCCAGGTTTGTTATAGCCAGCATCACATTGTCTAAGCTGGGGTTAGCGAACTGATGCAACCACAACAAGAAATGGGTATCAAATTCAAAAGCTTCTCGCTCTAAAACTTCTTCAAAAAGCTCTGCTAAAACAAACAGAATTAATAGACAACTAGCCAGCCCAAAAATACCAATTGTGGCAATCAAGGGGGCTATCCGTGGATGTATGTATCGCAACCAAAAATTTAAGATTTTTCGGAGCATCTACACTAACGTACTTCAACAACAGCGATAATTTTTTCATCCCGGTTGAGTTGTATGATGCTCTCACCTGTAGCATCACGACCCAAGATAGGTACTGTGTCTACAGCTAGTCGAACTACACGTTCTTTGTTGGTTACCAACGCCACTTCAGGAGTAATCGTCTTCACCATACTAGCTAAGTTGTCAGTTTTACTAGCAAATTTCAGTGCTTGTGTGCCTAAATCTCCTCGGTTCGCTGCTCTTAACTGGCTTGCAGCCATGCGCTTGGCATAGCCTTGTTGAGTGACTAATAGCAATTGATCATCTTTGCCTACAGTTGCACAGCCAACCATTTGCTGACTTCTCAACAGACGAAAGGCTTGTAAACCCATCGCTGTTCGACCCATAACGGGTAGTTGTTCGTCATTCAGGGCAAACCGCAATAACCGTCCACCGGAACTAGCTAAAATTAAATGTTCTCCTGTGTTAGCAGATTGGGTAAATAACAATTCATCATCATCTTTGAGTTTGACAATTGTAATGCCGCGACGAGTCAGGTTAGTAAATTCTACAAAAGATAAGCGTTTAATTCTGCCTTGTTTTGTGAGCAGAATCATTTGCTTGGAGTCGAAATCTTCTGGTAATAAAAAGCGACTGACTACAGCTTCTTGAGTACCTTGGGCAGTAGTTGTGAGTGTGGTAATTAATGGTGTTCCCCGTGGAGAACGCCCAGTGGTTAAAGGAATATCCCCAACTCGCACAGGGTAGACTTTGCCACCACTAGTCAAGATGAGCAAGTCTTGGTTAGTGTCGGTTAATTCAGTTTGGATCAGGAAATCATGATCGGGAAGACCGTTTTCTACTTTTGATTTTTTCCCAGAGGTGGACAGACGACGTACATAACCCCGTTGGGTAAACTCTAGAATTGCTTCTTCTGCTGGCTGTTCTGATTTGAGTTCCTCATCTTCTTCTGGGCTGCGGCTTCTTTTACCTTCTGCTGCTTTGTTTTTCGGCAATTCTTCAGGAATATGCGTTATTAGCTGAGTGCGCCGAGGATCGCTGTACTTACGCTTGAGCGATCGCAAATCTTTTTTCAGTGACTTTAATAATTCGCGGCGATCGCCAAGTAACTTTTGCAAGAGGGCAATCTGTTCAGTTAGTTGTTCAAATTCCTGCTGCAAGTTCTGTTGTTCTAAACTAGTTAAGCGGCGCAAAGGCATTGCTAAAATTGCATCTGCTTGTGCCTCACTCAAATCTAGTTGGTTGCTCAAATTAATTTTTGCTGTGCTACCATCAGCAGCTTGCCGCAAAATGCTAATTACCTCATCCACATGAGATAAAGCTGTGAGTAAACCGTCTACTATGTGCAAACGACTTTCGGCTTTACCTAACTCGTAACTATAGCGACGGTTTAAGGTTGCTTCACGGAAATTTAAAAACTCTAGCAACAATTGCCGCAGGCTTAATTGTCGGGGTTGTCCTTCGACAATCGCCAGAAGGATTGCTCCAAAATTAGTTTGCAATGCGGTTTGATGATATAAGTGTTGCAACACTTCTTGAGGGTTCGTATCGCGTTTAAGTTCAATTACGACGCGCATCCCTTCGCGATCGCTTTCATCTCGGATATCCGAAATTCCTTGCAAGCGACCTTGATTAACTAACTCCGCTACCTTTTCTATCCAGCCAGCCTTATTTACTTGATAAGGCAATTCGGTAATCACAATTGCTGTCCGGCGTTTGGTTCCTTTACTACCAGCAACCTCTTCTATTTGGGCAACTCCCCGCAGGACAATGCCACCTTTACCTGTGGTGTATGCTTCCCGAATTCCTGTATCACCAACAATTTCCCCACCTGTCGGAAAGTCTGGGCCGGGAATTAACTCTAGTAATTTCTCATCTGATAAATCAGGTTGGTCAATTAAGGCAATTAAACCATCGACTATTTCCCCCAAATTGTGCGGCGGAATATTTGTAGCCATACCAACCGCAATTCCCGCACAACCATTGAGTAATAAAAAGGGTAACTGTGCAGGTAATACAGTTGGTTCTTGCTGGGAATTATCAAAGTTGCCGATAAATTCTACAGTTTCGTCACCAATTTCTGACAGCATACCCTCATGGCTAATGGATGCTAGGCGAGTTTCGGTGTAACGCATCGCCGCCGGTGGGTCATTATCCACGCTGCCAAAGTTGCCATGTCCTGCCAGTAAGGGATAGCGGCTGGAAAATTCTTGCACCAGCCTGACTAAAGCATCGTAAACTGCTTGATCTCCGTGAGGGTGGTATTTACCAAGTACATCACCGACAACACGGGCGCATTTTCGATAAGGTCTGTCTGGCGTTAGACCTAGTTCATGCATAGCGTACAAAATCCGGCGATGCACAGGCTTTAAGCCATCGCGCACATCTGGTAAGGCTCGCCCAACAATCACACTCATGGCATATTCTAAGTAAGACCGTTGCATCTCGGTGTGCAGGGCTGTTGTAATTACCTGTCCCGTGGAGAGAAGGTTTAACTGTTTTGCCATGAGTTTTTTCCCTGAAATTTCACTATACAAAAATCGCTATAACTGAACAATGCAGCAAACACAGCATAACGGATGTAAAGGGATTCCTAACATAATCTTGCTAGTCAGAGGATAAAAAGCAGTAGTATTATCCTTGATGACGGGGATGCACTTTGATGATTAAAAAGGAGCTAGACAACTGTGTTGCTTAGGTCATTCTCCCCTTCACCTCTATAAATAAAATTCTCATGAAAACTGTTTTAATTGTTGAAGACGATCTCATTAATGCTCGCGTGTTTTCCAAAATTTTGACCAAGCGCGGTGGCTTAGATGTAAAACATACTGAAAATGTAGAAGAAGTGATCGAAATTGCTCAATCGGGGCAAGCGGACTTAATTTTAATGGATGTTTCTTTGTCTAGAAGTGTTTATCAAGGTAAATCTGTTGATGGCATTAAGATTACTCAAATGTTAAAGTCTGATCCGCAAACAGCAAATTTACCTGTAATTTTGGTGACGGCACACGCTATGGAAGGCGATCGCGAGAACTTCCTCAAGCAAAGCGGTGCTGATGGTTACATCTCTAAGCCTGTTGTTGACCACCAACTATTTGTTGACCAAATCATGGCACTTCTCCCCAAATAATGACCACTGAGAATTGACTAGACTTTATAAGGAATATTCGCCTGGGACATTGGTAGGCGAATATTTAACTTTTATCTAGTATAGACGTACTATATAATACTAGTTTTTCGCAAGTAATAGTCAAGAAGAGCCGAAATAAAGGCAGAGAGTAGGAGGTGAGACGCTGTACCGTTAGCAAAGTAGGAGCGTCACCTGTTCGGCGTAGCCTTTGCTGTAGACGCGTATCGGCTTGCTACAGGCTAGAGTAGGGCAGGAGATAGAAGATTATGTAAAATAATTCTTCGCTCTGTCAACAAGGTTAAAATGCCTAAATTTATTTATAGGAATTTCCTCCTGCTTCCTGCCTCCTGCCTCTTTAACAATTACTCCTGATTTGGCTGCTGCTGTAAAGCAGCTTGGATGCGTGGTAGTTCCAAAAATTTCTTTGTATCAGCTAGTAGACGTTCACCCCAAAGATTTTCTTTGAGGAAATCTAAATCAGCATAACGCTGATCGATGCGTAAAGCAGCTTCTCCGAATGTCAGACTTTGTTGACGATCGCCTTTGGCATATAATGCCACGGCTAAAGCCAATAAAGGCTCGGCTGCTTGTTTATCGATAGATATAGCTGTTCGCCATTGTTTAATTGCGACATCAGCATTACCCTGTTCGTATTGAATTAAACCGATGTTATTGATTGCCGCCCAGAATTTTTTATTTTGGACGACTGCCTGATTGTACTGCGCGATCGCCTCTGGTAGTTTACCAAGCATATAGTAGGCGTTACCTAAATCAAACAACGCTTCTGGGTCATTTGGTTTAAGTTTTAAGCCTGCTTGATAATTAGCGATAGCAGCATCGTACTTTTTCTGTTGGAAATTAGCCGAACCAATCGCAAAAACAACATCGGGATTTTTGGGGTTAAGCGATTGGGCCTTTTTTAAAGACGCGATCGCCATATCAAATTCCCGATTTTGTAAATGCAATCCACCCAATAGAAGCCACACTTTATCATTTTTGGGAGCTAATTGGCTAGCCAGTCGCGCTCGCGGCAAAGCTAAATCAATCTGCTGAAACTGGGCTAATTGAGCAGCTTCTTGCGCTAGAACCAACCCTTGCTTCTCTAATTTGGCTGGGTCTAATTGCAGTGTATGGGGAATTAGTGCCTGGGCGTGAGCCACTTTAGGCATACTCAATAAACTACAGGCAGCCAGAAACGAAATCAAACGAACGTGTTTAGGCACACTACCGCCTCTTAACCACAACTCAAATAATCTTTCAGCTAGCTTAAACGATCTGTTTAACTTTCGGTGAAAGGCAAAGTTTACAGTCGTTGGCACTGGCTGTATTCATCACCTTAGCTTAACTGCATTAAAAGTGCTGAGTGCAACAGCCTGAATTAAGCTGTTAATCACCTAATTTGCAGTTTAGACCGCAGAGGAGGGGTTTTAGTCAGTGATTCATAATTTCAATAGTGCAGTTTGCAGGCTGAACAGCTTAACTAATAACCCTGCCTATTTTGGCATCAACAAGCCTGAATCCTGAGAAGTTAGCACTAAAGATTACCGAAAGAATAATACATCAATTTAGGTAAACATCTTTTTACCTGCTCTCATCAATTACCTAAAATAAAAAACAAAAAACATTTGCGATCGCCATTCATCTACTAGTAACTATGCTTTTCTGTAGTATATTGCCAGAGATGTTACAGCAAAGCAACAAATAAAGCTAATCAAATTTCCATACATTAAAATCAAATCTTTTTGATAGTAACCATAAAGAACACTATTTAATTGAATCAAATTGAAGCCAACGAAAGTTATTAAAGAAATATTCCGCGCACTTTTAGTTTTAATAATTCTAATAGCTTGAGGAATAAATAGACTGGCATTAAAGACAAAGCCTAACCCAAATAAAAAGGTGACTATCTCTCTCATAGAAATTAATGAAGCCGAGAAAATTTAATATTGGATTTTGTTTTTATTTCCAATCTTTTACAGCTTATTGAAATTGGATATGTTTTCTATCTATCTAAGGTCAAAAAAATAATTGATTGTTTCTACCTGAAAGTAGGACATTAATCTAGACGAACTAAAAATTTATAGTAATTATCTACCTGACGCGGCTTGTTAATTTTTGTTAACGGTTTATGAATTACAACTGAATTATTGTGCATTCTACTGTGGCGATCGCTAAAACTCAATTAATTTACTAATCTGTGCAATTAAATTCGTTTTGATGTCGAAAAATATTATGCTCCCTAAACAATGTACAAACTTTTCAATATTGGTCTAAAACAAGCTAGAAATGCTCTAAACTCACAAGGAATCAGGTTTTAAGCTGGCCTAGCCACAGCAATAAATGTAGTTTACGTATACAAAGGTAATATCTGTTACCTTATTTATGTATCGCTGCTCACCTTGACATTTTTTTTGTTTGTGCAAAGTGAACAGAAAAACATATGACAAATTTGATACTTTTTTGTTAAGAATAGTTACAGCACTCGTAACACTAGGAAATATTTCTTATGGTAGACTCCCTTGACAATAAACCACCCCATCAGGTTGTAATTATTGGTGGTGGCTTTGGCGGACTGTACGCTGCAAAGGCACTTGCTAAGGCTAAGGTAGATGTTACCCTGATCGATAAAAGAAACTTTCACCTATTTCAACCACTACTATATCAAGTTGCCACAGGTACACTATCACCAGCTGATATTTCCTCACCCTTGCGTTCCGTACTCAGCAAGAGCAAAAATACAAAAGTATTATTAGGGGAAGTCAATGATATTGACCCCAAAGCGCAACAAGTTTCTTTGGGCGAACAAGTAATACCATACGATACATTAATAGTTGCTACGGGTGCTAAACATTCTTATTTTGGTAAAGATAACTGGGAAGAGTTTGCCCCTGGTTTAAAAACTGTTGAAGATGCGATAGAAATGCGCCGCCGAATTTTCTCGGCGTTTGAAGCAGCAGAAAAAGAAACAGATCCAGAAAAACGCCGGGCTTGGTTAACCTTTGTGATTGTCGGTGGTGGCCCTACCGGAGTGGAATTAGCAGGCGCGATCGCTGAACTAGCTTATCAAACCCTCAAAGAAGATTTCCGCAATATCGACACATCTGAAGCCAGAGTGTTGCTTTTAGAAGGATTGGATCGGATATTGCCACCTTTTGCCCCAGAGTTATCGCAACAAGCAGAAGCATCTTTAGAAAAATTAGGCGTAGTAGTCCAAACAAAAACTTTAGTTACAAACATTGAAAATGATGTTGTCACCCTTAAACAAGGTGATGAAGTCAAAGAGATTGCTGCCAAAACAGTATTATGGGCAGCAGGTGTGAAAGCTTCGCCAATGGGTAAAGTTTTAGCCGAACGCACAGGTGCAGAATGCGATCGCGCCGGACGGGTAATGGTTGAACCTGACTTAAGTATTAAAGGATATCCCAATATTCACGTAGTGGGAGATTTAGCTAACTTCTCCCATCAAAACGGCAAACCCCTCCCTGGTGTTGCACCAGTAGCAATGCAAGAAGGAGAATATGTTGCCACATTAATTAAGCAAAAACTCAAAGGTAAAACTCTATCTGCATTTAAGTATAGCGATCGCGGTAGTTTAGCGATGATTGGCCAGAACTTAGCCGTCGTTGATTTAGGCTTTATGAAACTGAAAGGTTTCTTTGCATGGATATTCTGGCTATTAATTCACATCTACTTTTTAATCGAGTTCGACAACAAACTAATAGTCATGATTCAGTGGGCATGGAACTACGTCACCCGCAAGCGTGGCGCAAGATTGATCACCGGGCAAGAATCGTTGCGAACAGTCGAAAATAGTCAGTATTACAAAGCATCAGATACGAGGCAACCTGTCAACGTTTAGTTTTTGATTTGTCAAAATCGGTAGGTTCAGATTCCCGGCTTTTTGCAAAAGTCGGGAATTTTGTTGTTCATGAATGATCTAGGATGGCTATAGCAGTCTTTAATATTCGTGAACAGCAAGATACCCAACTTCTTTAAGAAGTCGGGTATCTGAAAGCTTACTCATTAAATGTAAGGATAAGAAAATAACTAATGAAAGGTATCGCTTCTGATATTGCATCTATCGTTGGCGAAGAAAACATTGTTTGCCCTTGGGAAAATTTAGAAATCCGTCAGCAAAAATCTATTCAACGGACAACCACATCCGTCAATCCTCCTAGTTGTATTGTCTATCCATCTACACAAGAACAACTGGCCGTAGTCATTGCAACTGCCTACCGTAATCAGTGGCGCGTCCTTCCTTGTGGTAATAGTAGTAAACTTACCTGGGGTGGTTTAGCTAAAAGTGTTGATATCGTAGTTAGTACAGAACGCATCAATCGACTTATTGAACACGCGATCGGAGATTTAACTGTCACAGTCGAAGCTGGAATGAAATTCTCCCATCTCCAAGAAATGTTGGCTAAATCGCGCCAATTTCTCGCCCTTGATCCTACTAACCCAGAAGCAGCAACTATTGGTGGTATTGTTGCCACCGGTGATACAGGTTCTCTGCGCCAACGTTATGGTAGTGTGCGAGATCAGCTATTAGGTATTACCTTTGTCCGTGCTGATGGCCAAATTGCCAAAGCTGGCGGAAGAGTAGTAAAAAATGTGGCTGGCTACGACTTGATGAAGCTATTTACTGGTTCTTACGGTACATTAGGAATTATTAGTCAAGTTACTTTCCGTGTTTACCCTAGCCAAGAAGTATCGGGCAGCGTAGTTTTAACTGGTACAGCCGATGCTATAGCCCAAGCTGCATCTATCCTGCGCAGTTCAGCATTAACACCAACTCAAGCAGATTTACTATCTGCACAACTGGTATCTAACCTAGAGATAGGTAAAGGACTAGGATTAATTGCCCGTTTTCAAAGTATTAGTGAGAGTGTCAAAGAACAATCAAACCGACTTTTGGAAGTAGGGCGAAATTTAGGTTTAGATGGGGCAATATATGCTGATGAAGCTGATGCTAATCTATGGCAGAGATTGCAAAAACAAATCCACTTTCCGTCCACAGAAACTACAATTAGTTGCAAAATAGGAGTATTACCTAGTGCTGCTGTCGAAATTTTGAATCAGGTAAAAATTGGTTTAATTCACATGAGCAGTGGCTTAGGAATGGTGCAATTAGAGGAGCAAAAACAGGCTTTAAAAGTGCGCGATCACTGCCAAGCTAATCAAGGTTTTTTAACTATATTAGATGCACCTGTAACAGTTAAACAAAAATTTGATATTTGGGGATATACAGGTAACGCTTTGCCATTAATGCGCCGCATTAAAGAACAGTTTGATCACAAAAATATTCTAAGTCCAGGTCGGTTTGTCGGTGGAATTTAATTACAAACCACCAAGTTACAGGGATGCAAAGAGGGGAATTATGCAAGTTTCAGACAATTCTGTTAACAATACAGCTAGTTTAAAAAATTTAAAAGGATTTGATGCCAATCATCCGCCCGATCCAAAATTAATTGATACTTGTGTACATTGTGGATTTTGTCTTTCTACTTGTCCTAGTTATCGGGTAATTGGTAAAGAGATGGACTCGCCTAGAGGACGTATCTATTTAATGGATGCGATTAATGAAGGTGAAATTGCCCTTAATACAGCTACAGTCGAGCATTTTGATAGTTGTTTAGGATGTCTGGCTTGTGTTTCAACTTGTCCTTCTGGTGTGCAGTACGACAAGTTAATTTCAGCAACTCGCCACCAAATTGAACGGAATTATCCTCGCAGTTTACCAGATACACTTATTCGCAAACTGATATTTTCACTGTTTCCTAACCCCGACCTTTTAAGAATTTTACTTGTACCATTATTTTTCTATCAAAAGTTAGGAATTTATAAGTTAGTCCAGTCTACGGGAATTCTCAAGAATATATCTCCTCGGTTGGCAGCAATGGAATCAATTCTGCCAAAAATTACCCTCAAAACTTTTCAAGATAATTTACCAGATATTATTCCGGCAAAAGGCAAGAAACGTTACCGAGTCGGCGTGATTTTAGGATGTGTACAACGGCTGTTTTTCTCACCTGTAAATGAGGCGACAGTACGAGTATTAACAGCAAATGGTTGTGAAGTTGTCATTCCTAAATCGCAAGGTTGTTGTGCAGCACTTCCCGAACACCAAGGACAAACAGAACAAGCAAAAGCATTAGCAAGACAGATGATTGATAGTTTTGCTGATACTGATGTTGATTTCGTAATTATCAATGCTGCTGGTTGTGGTCATACATTAAAAGAATACGGTCATATCTTAGAAGATGACCCAGAATATCGGGAAAAAGCGCGAGATTTTGCTGCTAAAGTAAAAGACGCGCAAGAGTTTTTAGCAACTGTTGGCTTAACAGCAAAACTTTCACCACTCACAAATAAACCTTTAACTTTGGTTTATCAAGATGCTTGTCATTTATTACATGGACAAAAAATTAGCTTACAACCGCGTCAGTTATTGCGACAAATTCCAGGTGTAACTTTAAGAGAACCTTTAGATGCGGCTTTGTGTTGTGGTAGCGCAGGTGTTTATAATATGCTGCAACCAGAAGTAGCTGAGGAATTGGGTCAGCAAAAAGTACAGAATTTATTAAATACTGGTGCTGAATTAATTGCTTCTGCTAACCCTGGTTGTACTTTGCAAATTACCAAGCATTTGCAGTTGCAGGGTAAAAATATTTCTGTCATCCATCCAATGGAGTTGTTAGATTATTCCATTCGGGGTGTGAAGTTGAAATTATAACAAGCAGCAAAATTAATTAGACATAAAATGTAGCCAGTAGGGTGTGTTGTCGCGCAGCGCAACGCACCATTTTAATATTAGAATTACGAACCACAGAGGAGCCAGTCGCGTGGGCGGGCTTCCCGACTTGAGAGAACTGGCGTAGAGCAGAGGTCATGGAGATACTGTATATTTAACGTACTAGCGCGTTTATGCAGTTAGTTTTATTTATTCCTATCTCTCATATAACTAGGAACTATCAGCCAATAGCTGAGAAATTATTGTGATTTTGTAACGGTTTTGTTATATTTCTTTACATAACGAGACAAAAGATATCTCACACGCTTTACATTGTAGGCGGCAGACTCAAGCATTGTTTCTCAGTCTCCAATGGAAAAGCCTGTTCAAGCGTGCATTTATTAACCAATGTCAACTGACCCAGTGATTTTTAGGTAAATGAAGATTTGGAAGGCAGGCTGTATGAACGCTGATGAACTTCTCAGACGCTATCAGGCAGGAGAGAGAAATTTTACTCATGTATGCCTGCACTCAGTTAATCTCAGCGAGGTATGTTTAGCTGGGATTAACTTAGATAAAGCAAGCTTAGTGAATGTGACTTTATCTCATTCTAATTTGCGGGGAGCGAACTTAATTGAGGCAAATTTAACTGCGGCTTGTCTTTGGCGAACTAATTTAAGTGGCGCAAATTTAATTTGGGCAAATTTGAAAGCAGCTAATTTGATTCGGGCAAATCTGAATGATGTAGACTTACACAAAGCTGCGCTACAAAAAGCCGACCTGCGTTTAGCACAACTGCAAAAAGCCGACCTCAGTGGTGCAGATTTAAGTGGTGCAGATTTAAGCTATGCAAATCTCAGTGGGGCAAATTTGGCAGGCGCAAATCTTAATAGTGCCAACCTGACTGGGGCAATTTTGAGTAATACAGATCTGAGTTATGCCAGTCTGATTAAAACTATTTTGATTAAAACTGACCTGAGTAGCCTTGATTTATCACAGGTAGATTTGAAAAAAGCTGAGTTGTATGACTGTATGCTGAGTAGATGATTTCTGAGTTACATTAAAACTCTCATATTAACGCTTTTATTACATCTATTAAAACTTGATTTTGCTCATCTGTGCCAACGGTGATGCGGAGTTTATCTAACAGTCCGGGGTGGGGAAAGTAGCGGATGAGGATTTTTTGTTCTTTGAGTTTTTGATAGATAAATTCGGCGTTTCCTTGGGGTGGTTGCACTAGTAAAAAGTTGGTGTGAGAGTCCCAAACTTGGAAGTTTAATTGTTTTAATTCGCTGGCTAGTTGAGTGCGTGAGGCTTTAATTTTAGCTACGCAGGCGTTTTTATAAGCTTGGTCGGTGATGGCGGCTGTGGCAACTGCACAGGCGATCGCATCAATGTTATAACTATCCTTAACTTTAAATAATCCCTGCAACAGCTTGGGATGCGCTACACCAAAACCCAAGCGTAAACCTGCTAAAGAGTAACCTTTAGATAAGGTGCGGATGATTATTACATTCTCGTATTCTTTCACCAAAGTTAAGGCATCCCCTTCAGCAAAATCTACGTAGGCTTCATCAATAACTAAAACCCCAGATAACTGACTGGCGAGTTTTTCTAAGTCTTCAATGGGTACAACATGACCAGAAGGACTGTTAGGTGAAGCAATGAATGTTACCGCACCATTGGCAGCAATTAATTCTGCAATAGGTAATTGATAGTCTTCACTATAGGGAATTTCGACAATATCTGCCGCCTGCATCTCTGTAAGTGTACGGTAAAGGACGTAGGTTGGTGTGGGATAAACTACCTTGCGTCCTGGTTCTGTACAGGCGCGCATGATGACATTTAAAATTTCGTCGCTACCATTACCAACAATAATCCAATCACTCGGTACACCTAAAACCTGACTGGCGGCTTGGCGAAACTCTCCGCCAAAAGGTTCGGGGTAACGCCGTAACCACTCAGCGTCAATGTTTTGTAGTGTGGCTAAAGCTGCTGGTGAGGGAGGGTAAGCATTCTCGTTGCTGTTGAGTTTGATGACTCCAGTACCACGTTTCGGCTGTTCACCAGGAATGTAGCTAGCCATTGCATCAACATTGGCGCGGAAAAAATTGGTCATATGGTGGGGGATAGGTTACAGGTGACAGGTTACAGAGTAAAAAGTCTCGGTAAGAAATGGGTGGATGAGTATTTTAGCTTGTTAATTACTATTCAAGCTAGATTAATGAGGCTTTTTTCTTTATTAATGAGTATTGGAACTCCATTAATGAGGCTTTTTTCTTCATTAATGAGTATTGGAACTCCATTAATGAGGCTTTTTTGCTCATTAATGAGTATTGGAACTCCATTAATGAGGCTTTTTTCTTCATTAATGAGTATCGAAACTCCATGAATGAAGCTTTTTTCTTCATTAATGAGTATCGGAACTCCATGAATGAAGCTTTTTTGCTTCTGTCCGATACTGTCATGCGAGTTTTAGCTTATTTTTGGGAATTCTAACTCTAGAAAAATCTGAAACTGCAAAGAAACAAGAGGCTTTTATGAGCAAATGGAAGATATCTAAGTCACTACAACGGCAATCTCTTCTATTTGCATTTAGCCGCAGTATTTTTCTCTTAAGCAGTATTATATTATTTTCTCATTCAAGTTTGGCAATAACTGAACAGCATCCAGTCAATATTGCACAATTGAAACAGACAAAACCAGCAGATACAACTTCTACTGCTGCTGATGAAGCTTATCAAAAAGCAAAGCAACTATATCAGCAAGGTACAGGAGAGTCTCTACAACAAGCAATTGGATTTTTTGAAAAAGCACTTTTACTATATCGTGAAGCAGGCGATCGCACTTCACAAGCTTTTACTGTAGCGCACCTTGGCAAAATTTACTCCGATTTAGGACAACAGCGCAAAGCACTTGATTATTTAAATCAAGCCTTGGTACTTAGGCGAGAGATAGGAGATAAAAAAGGCGAAACTATTACTCTCAATAACATTGGCAATGTTTACACAGATATAGGCGAACTGCCAAAAGCTTTGGAATATTTTCAGCAAGCTTTATTACTCAAGCGGCAGATGGGAGATAAAGCAGGAGAAGCTATAAGTATTAATAATATTGGCAATGTTTATCTAGAATTAGGAGAACCACAAAAAGCTTTAGATAACTTCGAGCAATCTCTGATTATTAGGCGAGAAGTCAAAGACAAACTAGGGGAAGTTCGGACTCTCAATAACATTGGCGTAGTTTATTTAGAATTAGGAGAACAGCAAAAAGCTCTTGAGTATTTTCAGCAATGTTTGCCATTGTATAAACAAACAGAAGATAAATCAGCCCAATCTCATACACTCAACAATATTGCATCAATCTACTTAAATTCAGGAGACAAACAACAATCTCTTGATTATTTTCAGAAATCTCTAGCTCTCAGACAACTTCTAGGAGACAAATTAGGAGAAGCTAGAACTCTTAATAATATTGGTAGAGTTTATTTAGCTTTGGGAGATAAACAACAAGCTCTTGATTATCTTCAGAAATCCTTACCTTTATTTAAATCTGTAGAAAATAAATTAGGATTAGCTGCTAATCTCAATAATATTGGCTATGTCTATTTAGATGCCAAAGAACAACAAAAGGCACTAGATTATTTTCAGCAATCTCTACCTCTATATCAACAAGTCGGCAATAGAGGCGGAGAAGCTCAGGCTTTATATACCATTGCTACTGCACAACGCAATTTAGGAAATCTCCAAGCAGCCCTAAATAATATTAAAATAGTTATCAATATTATTGAAGACCAACGCACTAAAATTAACTCTCAAGAACTTCGCACATCTTATTTTGCAACAGTTCAAAACTATTATCAATTTTACATTGATTTGCTAATGCAGTTGCATAAACAGCAACCAGCAAAAGGATATGATGCTTTGGCACTTCAAACTAGTGAACGCGCTCGCGCTCGCAGTCTTTTAGAACTTCTGAGTGAAGCAAACGCGGATATTCGCCAAGGTGTAGAGCCAAAGTTACTTTCGCAAGAAAAAAACTTGCAGCAACAACTGGATACTTTAGAAAAACGTCGAATCCAAATATTAAGTGGCGAACCTACGACAGCCCAGGTAGAAGCTTTAGAAACAGAAAGTCAAACACTTTTAGAACAATATCAGCAACTCCAAGCAAAGATTCGTGCTACTAGTCCGCGTTATGCAGCCCTAACTCAACCACAACCTCTTTCTCTGACACAAATTCAGCAGCAAGTACTTGATGATGACACCTTACTTTTAGAATATTCTTTAGGGAAAAATTGCAGTTATCTTTGGCTGGTTACTAATAAAAATATTACTAGTTATGAACTGCCTAAACGTGCAGATATTGAAGCGGTCGTACAAGATTTTCGTCAAGCGATAACTAGCCCACATATTAGAAATAATTCATCGATAAATTCTCTTTCTAAGTTAGTCCTTGCACCAGTAGCAAAACAACTAAAAAATAAACGATTACTAATTGTTAGTGACGGTGCTTTGCAGTATGTACCATTTGCCGCCCTAACTCAACCTAATTTACAAAAAAGTAGCTATAAACCATTGCTACTTAACCACGAAATTATTACTTTACCTTCAGCGTCTACAGTAGCTATTCTCCGACGTGAACAAAAACAGCGTAAATCTGCGGCAAAAACATTAGTTGTGTTGGCAGATCCTATTTTTAGCAGCGATGATGAGCGTATCCAGGGAAAAAGCCAAGTTGTTGCTAACAATAACTTAGAAAGTTTGGCTTTAACTAGATCTGCTAGAGATGCAGATATTAGTTTTGATCGTTTAAATTTTACACGCCAAGAAGCAGAGCAAATTTTGGCTCTTGTTCCTGCTAATAAAGCCAAAGAAGCTGTTGACTTTACCGCTAGTCGTAGCACCGCCACTAGTAATGAGTTGAGTCAATATAGCATTGTACATTTTGCTACTCATGGCATTATTAACAGCAAACATCCAGAACTTTCGGGAATTGTTTTATCTTTATTTGATCAGTCGGGAAAACCACAAAACGGATTTTTACGCCTGCATGATATTTTCAATTTGAAACTGCAAGCAGAACTAGTGGTACTGAGCGCTTGCCAAACTGGACTGGGTGAAGAAGTACAAGGAGAAGGATTAGTTGGGTTAACTAGAGGGTTTATGTACGCGGGGAGTCCGCGAGTTGTAGTGAGTTTGTGGAGTGTAGATGACCAAGCGACATCAGAGTTGATGAAACTATTTTATGAGAAGATGCTCAAAGCAAAATTAAAGCCTGCGGCGGCGTTGCGTGCAGCACAAATTGAAATTTGGCGCAGTCAAAAATACACTGCACCTTATTATTGGGCGGCTTTTACTTTACAAGGTGAATGGAAATAAGGTTATGTTTGCAGTTCGCTAGAATTAGCCTTGGTAGCAAATCGCAGTTGCAAGATTATGACCAAAATTCCGCCAGAAATAATCACACAAGAAGCTGAAATGAGCCATAAGTGGCTAGAGTGGGGACAAAAATTACAAGCGATCGCTCAAATTGGTTTAACTTACAATAACAACCCATATGATATAGAACGTTATCAGCAAGTGCGTCAAATTGCTGCGGAAATTCTTTCAACTTACTCTAATGTTGAAACTAGTTATATCCTTGATTTGTTCAGTGGTGAAGTCGGTTATGCCACGCCAAAAGTAGATGTCCGCGCTGCTGTGTTTCAATCAGATAAAATTCTCTTAGTTAAAGAAAAAGAAGATGGTTGCTGGACATTACCAGGCGGATGGGCAGATATAGGTGATTCGCCCAGTGAAGCTATTGTTCGAGAAGTATATGAAGAATCTGGATATCAGACACGAGTTGTTAAATTAGTCGCTGTTTACGATCGCAATCACATTCGTCATGGACATCCACCACTGGCACACCATGTTTACAAGCTGTTTTTTCAGTGCGAATTGATCGGTGGAATGCCAAAAGCAAGTTATGAAACCGAGGAAGTTGCCTTTTTCGGAGAACAAGAAATTCCAAACTTGTCGCTTACTCGTGTTGTGCCATCGCAAATTACTCAATTGTTTGAATATTACCGCGATCCAAATAAGCCAACAGATTTTGATTAATGAAGCGTGAAGTGGGCAATTCACACGCCAGTGAGAGAGTCTAGCGACCGAATGCCATACCCCACCCTAACCCTCCCCTTGGAAAGGGGAGGGAACAATTTCCCCCCTTTCCAAGGGGGGATTAAGGGGGGTAATTGGACTTGTGTTGACACTTTAACTCTGTCACCTGTTGCCTATTGCCTATTGCCTATTGCCTATTGCCTTTTATCAGAAATTAAACTAGAGATCGCTTGCACTAATTTTTCTGGATCTACTGGTTTAGATAAGTGCTTTTGAAACCCTGCGGCTAAGGCTTGTTGTTGGTTAGCTTCACCAGCATAGGCAGTTAATGCGATCGCTGGTATCTCTCCGCCTTGCTGTTTTGTCCAAGTTCTTACCTCACGGATAAAGGTGTAGCCATCCATCTCTGGCATCGCAACATCACACACGAGAATATCTGGCTGAAATTGTGGCCAAATTTCTAAGGCTTCAATTGCTGATGCGGCGGCGGTAACTTCCGCACCATATTGCTGAATCATAAAAACAAGAAATTCTCGTGTATCAGGTTCATCCTCAACTGTTAGCACCCGCACACCGCGCAAATTTATCGAGTCTTGGGCTACAGGTTGGTTTGAATTTGTTTGTGCAACTGTAGTGATAAACGGTAATTTAACTGTAAAGGTAGCTCCTTGGTCTTCTCCGAGACTATCAGCACCAACTGTACCGCCGTGCATTTCTACAATGTGACGCACGATCGCTAATCCTAATCCTAAACCGCCAAACTTGCGGGTTGTGGCACTATCGGCTTGGCGAAAAGTTTCAAATACATAAGGTAAAAACTCTGGTGTAATGCCTTTGCCGGTATCACTAACTTGAATCTGGGTATAGTTAGAGGCAGATTCAAGTTTGACTTTTATCTCACCACCAACAGGAGTAAACTTCACTGCATTAGACAGCAAATTCCACACCACCTGTTGCAAACGACTGGCATCACCCATAAACGGCTGCACATCTGGTGCAATCTCGGTATGAATCTCTATCGATTTAGCTTCTGCGGCTAACCTCACGGTTTCTTTGGCGGCGGCAATAGTTGTAGCTAAATCCACCTGAGAAATATTTAGGGTTAATTTGCCTTGCAGAATGCGAGAAACATCTAATAAATCGCCAATTAGTTGAGTTTGTAATTGGGCATTACGTTCAATTGTTTCTAATGCGATCGCTTTTTTCTCTTCATCTAGTTGGCGAGTCCGCAGCAATTTTACCCAACCAAGAATCGGATTTAGTGGCGTTCGCAATTCATGAGATAACACTGCCAAAAATTCATCTTTGATGCGGTTGGCAGTTTCAGCAACTTCTCGTGCTGCTTGTTCACGTTGGAGTAACTCTTCGCGTTCTTCTTCGGCTCGCCTGCGTGCTGTGACATCAATTGCGACTCCTCCCACCAGAGATTGCCCAGATAAATCAGTAATGGGGAATTTATACACGAGAAACTCGCCGATTGTGCCATCCAAACGCGGTGCTGTTTCAATTGTCTCTAAAACTTGATTACTTTGAGCGACTGTTCTGATGTTGTTTAAATATTGCGTGGCAAACTCAGCATCATACAGTTCATATACATTTTTACCGATCGCATCTTGAGTAAACAGTCCAAATGTCTTGACATAAGTTGGGCTAAGGTAAATAATTTGACCGTTTACATCTGAAATCCAAGAGGCAGCAGGACTATGTGCCATGAAAGCCTGAAAGCGTTCCTCACTTTCACGCCGCACCTCTTCGGCTTGCTTGCGTTCACTAATGTCAATGTTTACTCCTAAAAATCGCTCGGCAAGTCCTGTGGCATCTCGGATAATTTGCCCTTTTGATGCTAACCATATAACTGTGCCGTCATTACGAATAATGCGGAATTCGTCGTAATATTCATCACTTTCAGCCAAGGCTTTTTCCACCTTTTCCATCACCCGTGAGCGATCTTCAGGATGGATGAAACTTACCCACGGTTTCAAGCCTGGTTCTTCTGTACCTACTTCCAATCCTAAAATATCCCAAATTCCTTCCGACCAAGAAACCTCATTGTTAGATAAATGCCATTCCCAAGTGCCAATTTTTCCTGCCCGTTGTGCCAACCTTAACCTTTGTTCGCTTTGTCGCAGTGCTTCCTCTGTACGTTTGCGTTCGCTAATGTCGCGCGATACTGCAATCACACCAGCGATGGCTTGCTCCCGATTGTATAGAGGAGCCAAAATATATTCGTAACAATGCAGCCCATCCACGGCAGTATATTCTGTCTCTGCCCTGAAGGGTTGCCCTGTTGCCATCACTTGTTCGCGTTGGCTATCTAGCTGTTGCATTGTAGTCAAAGATTCCGGGGCAAAATCAAGTTCTTGCCAAGCCTTGCCTACCATTTCCTCTGGTTTCCAGCCCAAAACGGCAGCACCATCTCCACTAACATATTGATAACGACCATCCCGATCAAAAATGAAAATGTGATCTACCGAGGCAGAAAGAATGGCATTTAAAATATTAGCTTGGTGTTGCACCTGACTCATTAACTGATGTGTGCGTGCTTCTGCCTGTTTGCGTTCAGTAATATCTAAAAACGCAGCTACCGCACCTCTGGCATTACCTTGCTCATCGACTAAAGGGGCAGCATAACCAAACAAATTAAATATTTGACCATCGCCCCGGACAATATCAACTTCTGTGCCTTTGACTTCTATATTATTTAGGGCAGCATAGCGTAGCGGAAATTCTTCTGGTAAGAGTTCCTTGCCATCGCGCAAAATTTTATATGAAGGGCGATCGCCACTTGCTGGAGTGTAAGAAGCATTAGCTTTTGATGCAAGTCCCAAAATCTCAGCAAATGCTGGGTTTGCTCGTACCTCTTGGAAATCCAGACTGGGAGTAATGATAATCCCGATGGGAATTAATTTAAACAGAGTTTCTATGTCTTGGTTCAAAGAAGCGATCGCTTCTTCCCGCCTTTCGAGTGCCGCAGCCATTTCATCAATTGCTTGCGCTAGTTGACCAACTTCTCCCGATAAATGAGCAAGTCCAGTACGTGCGTTTAATTTACCACTGCCTAAAGTCTGGGTTGTTTGGATTAAAGAGTTTATCTGCCTGAGAAAGAAAACATCTCCACCAACCCAAGCAGCAATTAACGCCAAAATAGTTACTGCACCTAAACTGACTAAATTACAGATTAATAAACCATTAGCCTCTGACAATATTTGAGATGTCGGAATACCAATTCTCACATATGCATCCGGTTGCAGTGGGTTTTCACCCAACGAAACAAAAGCAAACATTCGACGCACACCATCAAGGCTATTCACTTCATAGACACCTTCTCCACCAATTGTCATTTTGTTGAAGGCATCCTGTGATATTGACTTTCCTACCCAAATTTGCGAATCAGGATAGCGAACTAATAGTGTTCCTTTATGATCAACTAAACTCAGGACTGAATCTGGGGGCATCTTGATTTGCGCCGCTAATTGATTCAAATGAGCTAAATCAACCGCCGCCACGACTATAGTTTGCACTTGCCCAGCTTTGTCGAGAATGGGGTAAGCAAAATTTATGGTTGCTCTTTTAGCGAGCCGACTTATTTGATAATTACCTACTGCAAATTTGCGGGTTTGCAAAGCAAGTCGAAAATAACTACGGTCTGCTACATTTACCGAGCCAGAATCAGGAATTGCACTGCAAATTAGGTTTCCTTTGGTATCCGAAACAACAAAGTTAGCGTAAATAGAATCCTGTTTGAGGATATCTGCTAGGAGTTGATTACATTCTGCTGAGTTATTTTGCCGGACAACTGGCAACTGTGCCAATACTTTTAAAAGTTGACGTGTGATTTCAAAAGTCTGCCTTTGGTTATTAGCTGCTAATCTTGCTAGCCGTAATGTATTTTCTTGTGCCTCTGTAATGGCAGTACGCCGTTGTTCTGAAGCGGTGTAAAAAATTAGCCCTAATGCTGGAACTACAGCTAAAAGGACGAGAAGAATTAGACGAGTACGAAGGCTGGATAAGAGTCGGCTATTTAACCAAGAGCGCATTATGATTTAGTTTGGCTTTCTACATATAATTTTGAACCAAAATCTAAAACCCTAAAGTTAGTCGGATTTTGCGATCGCTTGCCTGCTTAGGATCTAACCATCTGGAATTTCGCTTGTAAATCGGAGCATAACATACCCAAGATTTTGAATTAACTCTCCCAAGGGGTAATATCGTGTCCGGTAAAAGACTTCTCATTCAGACCGCAGGGGTGCAGGGGAGAGGGTTTGAAGTTTTTACCCAAAATTTCAATTGTGTAACTTGTAAGGACAAAAGCTTAGAGGTTGTTTGAAAAGCGATTGGAAATCGCGGCTACACAGACGAAACCCACCTACGTGGGTTTGAAAACCTTGATTTTGTGTTAGTCCACGCAGGTGGACTTTGCTTGTGTAGTAGCGAAGTCTATTCGCTTTTCAAACATCTTCTTAGGCAAGGTTAAGCTAAATTTTTTTAGGTAAATTTTATTAAATGTTTAAGTCTTAAATTTCCTTGCATTTTTCAGGGCAATTGTTTCAACATAAAAGCATGGTCATCTGGTAATTAAACTCAAAATTTTCCGAATGTATGAAATATGAACTATTTCTGCCATTGATATCTTTCTTGGCTGTAGGAAACATCATGGCTTTTAGCAACCCTGTCCAGAGTGCGACAATCACTTATCAAGGTATAGCAGGCGGTACTTTACCAAATGTTGTCTGTCCTCGTCGAACGCTCATAGTAACTAACACCTGTGGAGTAGGTATAGCTTTTCGTTCTATTATTGTAGATATTGCACATTCCAATGCATTTGTTTCAGTTTCTAACCCTTTCAAATTAAATAACAGCACCCCATCAATCTCTGAAGATTTAACTTTCGATAAGACACAAAATTGGGTATTTACTGTACCAAATAGATATACTTTTGTGCCTGGTGGTAGTGTAAGTATATATACTGTAGCTGCTGTTCCTGAACCTCAACCTGTTAGCTTGATTGGTTTATTGTCTGCTTTAAGTTTAGATGCGTTATTCAACAGAAAAATTCAAAAGAAATGAGTCTAGACAAATGTAAGGTGCGTTGTTGTTTAGTGCAACGCACCAGGAACTTATTTTTATTTTAATATTCCCCATTACTACCTATAAATGTAAAATTCCGCGGCCATTTTCGGCGAATTCATCAATATTTTGCAGTGATAATTCATGATTTGTCATTTCTTGCAACATAGCTAAAGGTAATGTCAAATGATGCGCGCCAGCTTGTAAAGATGCGACAGCTTCTTCGGGAGATTTAATACTAGCTGCCATAATTTCTGTGTTGCTTCCAGCTACAACACGCGCCATTTCTCGCACTAAAGCTACTCCATCACCTAAAAGTCTAGTGGCTCGATTGACATAAGCGATCGCATATTTTGCCCCAGCTTCTTGAGAAACGGCTGCTTGCGCTGCACTATATATAGCTGTGACTGCACAAGGAATTTCTGACGCTAGTTCAGCTACTACCTGAAAACCAACCAAAGAGGCGGGAATTTTTAAAACAGTTTGTTTTCCTATCAGTTTAAAAGCAGCCCTTCCTTCTGCTACCATCTCTTCAAATTCATCTGCTATCAACTGATAAAATACTGGGCCTGTGGTCAATTCTGCCAGCTGTTTGAGTGTAGTCTCGGCTGGTAATGGGCTTTTGGCTAATAATGTTGGGTTAGTAGTGATGCCTTTTACCCAACCTAATTTTCTAGCAGCTTCTGCTTCCGCCGCGATCGCTGAGTCCAAAAATAAGCTCACTGAATCTTTTTTCCTTAATATGCTATCGCTGGCATCATACCAATTTTGGCTTCCTTTATTCTGTCACCTGTCACCTGTTACCTTTCATAACTTATAGCCAAACCGACGTAGTATCTCCTGACGCGCTTTGACATCCGCCTCTGTTTCAATGCCTTTGGGAGAAAAACCATCAATTACACCCATAATTCCTCTGCCTTGGTCAGTTTCCGCCACAATTACCTGCACTGGGTTAGCTGTAGCGCAATAAATCGTGCAGACTTCAGGACACTGCTTAATTGCATTGAGAAAGTTAATCGGATACGCCTCTTTTAACAAAATTATAAAACTATGACCTGCGCCAACAGCTTGAGCATTTTGAGTGGCGATTTCTTGTAAAGAGCGATCGTTACCCACAATTCTAATTAAACATGGCCCCGATGCTTCACAGAAGGCAATGCCAAATTTCACTTGTGGGGATGTACCCACCATAATTTCGTACAAGTCTTCTACAGTCTTAATAAAGTGGGTTTGCCCCAAAATCAAGTTGCAACCCTCTGGAATTTGCAATTCTACTGCTTTGAGTTCCATGTTGTTTTCCTCTGATAATTCAGAACTCAACAATGTTGTGATGCCACTATTTTTCTATTTTTTGCAGCACAAAACGCCAGAAGTACACATTTCCTAACTTTGAGATGAGGTAGGGCGTGTTGTGGTGTAGCTTAACGCAACGAAGTATTCAAGTCGATATTTAACCATCAGCTGCTACATCGGAGCCGTTGAAGAGTGCAAGCACGGATAAATGTAGCAGTCAATACTTTCTTGGATCATACACACCATATATATTTCAAAATAACATATATCTACAGATGGAAAAATCATCTACCTTAAGATACAATTGCTTCCATTTCCTACATGAAAATTTTTCAAAAGCCCAACTATCAATTACAAAACTTTTCATGTTTTTTAGATACAACAATCTTTTGTCTGACCACAGTAAATTTACACAAAAGGTCAGCCTTAAGTATTGAAGAAGTCTTGGATAAGCTGACTGAATCACTACACATGATTCCAACAGTTTTTCTCCGACACTAACCACTTCATAACCAACGCTAAAGGATGAAACACTGGATCTCCAAATTAGCAATCTGTATTATATTGCTATATAATTTTTTTCTAAACAATAGTTGGGCAACAGCAAATCAACTTTCAGAACATGATGTTCAGCAATTCAACCCCATCCCAGTAGTTGAAAATTTAGCTATTGCTAATAATCTGGGAGAGACTAAAAAAGAAGACTTTCGCCGATACCGTGACATAGTTAGAGGGGGGAATAAGCAAGAAGGACTATTCACACTTTATAGTAATGAAGAATCTGGCAAAGTTTATTTAGAAATTAAACCAGAACAGCTAAATAAAAGTTATCTAGCAACAGTAACTTTAGAATCAGGTGTTGGTGAAAGTGGGATTTATAGTGGATTAAACCTAGCTGATTTTTTGTTTTATTTTAAACGCGTAAATAGTAACTTGCATTTTGTAATTCAGAATGTCAAATTTCGGATAAAATCTGGTGAACCAGAACAGCGATCGCTTGCTCGTTCATTTAGCGATTCAGTACTTTATTCATTAGATATAGCTAATATTGATCCACATAGTAAAAATATTTTAATTAACCTAGAAGATTTGCTGTTGGAAGATTTTCCAGACTTAACTTCTTTACTAAAGTACTCGTTACAGGCTGATTATAGATTAGATAAAAATAAATCTTATTTTGGTGATGTCAACAGTTTTTCTGAAAACGTAGAGATTGATTCAATTTATGGTTTTTCCTCACCAGAAGGTGCAAATTTAGTCACCTTACCTGATAACCGCGCTCTGAGCCTCAAAGTTCATTATAGTTTTTCTCAACTGCCAGAAAACAACGGTTATATTCCCAGAATTGCTGATGACAGAGTAGGATATTTTCTGACTGCTTTTCAAGACTTTTCTCAGAATAATATTCAAGAACCCTTTGTTCGTTATATTAATCGTTGGCATTTAGAACCATCTGACCCTAACGTACCTTTATCTCCACCTAAAAAGCCAATTGTATTTTGGATTGAAAATGCTGTCCCACCTATCTATCGAGATGCAATTCGTGAAGGCGTTTTGATGTGGAATCAAGCATTTGAAAAAGCCGGATTTCAAAATGCGATTGAAGTGCGTCAAATGCCAGATGATGCTGAATGGCATCCAGCAGATGTGCGCTATAACACTATTCGCTGGTTCAATTCTTTAGATGCAGGTTTTGCTAGAGGGCCGATGCGGGTTAACCCACTCACTGGCGAAATCTTAGATGCAGATATTATTGTTGATGCCAATATGGTGCGCTCAATTGGGCAAGAATATCATGCACTGATAGGGGCTGCGTCAATGTGTCAAGCAGAAGTTAGGGGGCAGAGGCGCAGAGGCGCAGAGGCGCAGGGGGGCATTTATGATGAAACTCATTTTTTACCCTATTCCCCACACCTAACTCCCCACTCCTCTTTACCAATGTCTGCATCAGAGTTTTGTTATGGTGCAGAATCTACAGATCAAGTAGCTATGGGAGCATTAGCATTATCCCTGCTACAAAATACTAAACCCAATAGTGAAACGATGAAGGAGTATGTAGATCAATATTTACGTTCTGTAATTGCCCATGAAGTTGGACATACTCTCGGTTTACGGCACAATTTTCATGGCAGCACCATGTTATCGCCCCAAGAGTTAAATAACACGGAAATTACCCATACCAAAGGTTTAGCGGGTTCGGTGATGGATTATTTACCCGTGAATATTGCACCTCAGGGAGTAAAACAAGGTGAGTATTTTCCTAGTGTTGTTGGGCCTTATGATGAATGGGCGATTCAATATGGGTATCAAAAAATCCCTGATGTAGTAGGTGAGGTAGTCACGCCGGAAGCAGAAAAAAGCTTTTTAGAAGAAATTGCGTTAGCATCGCCGCAGCCAGAATTATCTTATGCAACTGATGAAGATATCCGCGACATCAACCCACTAGCAAATCTTTGGGATATGAGTAGTGATGTACTGGTTTATTCTCAATGGCAAATGGACAACGCCCGTATGATGTGGCAACGTCTTGATGAGAGTGATTTACCAAGGGGAGAAAGCTATAGTAGCTTACGCGTCTTATTTAATCGAGTGCTGAGATACTATTTTCGTAATGCTAGTTTACTTGCTCAGTATATTGGTGGACAATCATTTCGGCGACTTCATACTGGTGATGAAAGTTCTTGGGCTTTTGTACCCGTTACGCTATCACAGCAACGTCAGGCTTTAGCAAAGTTGCAAGAGTATGTCTTTGCTGAAGATGCTTTTAGTTTCTCACCACAATTGTTAAATCAGCTTGCACCGTCGCGCTGGCAACATTGGGGAAGCCCTATACCTCACAGCCGCCTTGATTATCCCATACACGATCGCATTCTTAGTTTTCAGAGTGCCATATTACGATCGCTTTTAGATAGCGATCGCCTTAATCGTCTAAGAGATGTAGAATTAAAAACTCAACCTGGGCAAGCACTTTCTCTGCCAGAGTTATTTGACACCCTGCAAACAGGCATTTGGACAGAAGTTTTAACCCCAGAACAACCAAAATCAATTTCTAGCATTCGCCGTTCATTGCAACGAGAACATCTCAATCTTTTGTTAGAAATGGTGTTGAATAATCATGATGAGTTAGAAGACGGCCGAACATTAGCTTGGTACCAATTGCAGCAACTGCAAAAAGCAATTGACACCAAGCTGAAACAATTTGGCACAACATTAGATATTTACACAGTAGCCCATTTAGAATTTGCAGGCGATCGCATTACGAAAGCGTTAAACGCGCAGTTGGTTTCTAGGTAAAGGCTGAAGTAGGGTGTATTATATACTGTTTAGTTTATATAGTTAGCGAGTTCTAGCTGGTACTATAGCACTTATAACTCACTAACAAACTTGCAGATCTTATGTTGGCAGAAGGCATAATGCCCTATGAGAAGCGATTAAAAATGTCCAGTGTCCCCTGATAACAATTGAATGCTGTTATAACAAGATTAAAGCTTTTCATAAATTAAAAGTAAAAATCATGAATATCCAACTTAAACCTGAATTAGAGCAAATAATTGAAGCACAAATTGCTACAGGTAGATATAGTAATCCTGAAGAAGTAATTAGTAAAGCATTAAAGCTGTTATTAGAGTGGGAACAAGGTTATCAACAATGGGTAGAAGAAACACGGCAAAAAGTTGAAGTAGCTATTGAACAGTTGGATAGAGGGGAAGGGATAGAGGGGGAAGTTGTAATTGAAAGATTACGCTCCAAATTGCGTCAACCGAGAGAGACACAGGGATGAAACAACATATTATCTCTCCAGCAGCTAGCCTTGATTTAGCAGAAATTATTGATTATTTTACTATCAGAAATATTGAAGCAGGAGAGCGTTTTATTGATGAGTTTGAAAAAAAGTGTAAATACTTAGCTAATTTTCCTAATATGGGACGCAGTTATGCCAACATTAACAATGATTTGAGAGGTGTTCCATTGGATGGGTACATTATTCTTTACCGAATTATAGATAGCGGTATTGAAATTGTGCGTGTGGTTAGCGGTTATAGAAATTTAGAATCTTTATTTGCAGAGGATAATTAAATAAACCTGAGTTCGACAGAGCTAAAAAACCCCTCTCCAAACCTCTCCCCTGCAAGGAGAGAGGCTTCAAAACCTTTATTTTGTGTTGAGTTTTAAACATATTTAAGCCCCTCTCCGCGTCGGAGAGGGGTTGGGGTGAGGTTCATCGAACTCACGTTAAATAAAGTTTGTCTTGCTAGAGTTGATGGTGAAACCCTAGCACTAAAAGCATAGTAACCAATTAATTCTGTGATTTTTGAGTCGCTGTGCGGTTTATCAACTACAGTATCGTCTCCACTTAATTAATGTCCCTCTTACCAAGTTGAATGTTTGATTTGATTTCATCAAATAAATCCTTGGGTTCATACCGCTCACGCAGCAAAAATCTATTGACAATCACTACTCACCTGTTTTTTACTGCAACGTTCAACTTGGCTTTTAAGTCTACCCACGTCACACCGTCTAGGCTTGGTAATACCACATGGGCTGCGCCGACGCGTTCAACGGGGCCTAGTCCTACTGCTAACATACCGCCTGCTAAAGCGGCTTCAATTCCGGCGGCGGCATCTTCTACAACTACACATTGTGATGGTTGCAGTCCTAGTTCCTTAGCAGCGTATAAAAACAAATCAGGTGCAGGTTTAGGTTGTTCCACACTGTAACCATCAGCGATCGCATCTACTTTATCAGCAATTCCCAATAACTCAACAACAGTATGGGCATTTTTACTAGCAGAACCAATCGCAGTCTTAATTCCAGCTTGCCGTAATTCATCCAAAAGTGCGATCGCGCCTGGCAATAAATCTTGTGGTGTCATGTGGTGAATTAGTTCTATATAGTAGCCATTTTTCCGATCCATCATTTCTTGGATTTGTGCTTCTGAATACTTTCGATCCCCAATAATTGACATTAAAGATTCCCGCCTAGATATACCACGCAATGCTTCGTTAGCTTCACGGTCAAAAGGAATACCTTCTTCATCAGCTAACCTCTGCCAAGCTTGATAGTGGTATTCTGCTGTATCGGTCAGTACACCATCAAGGTCAAAAATCACCCCACGAATATCCGGGGTTGAGGATTGGGTAAATGTTTCCATTGTCTTTTGTTTGGGGTGCAAATCAAATTCTTGCCATTTGCCGCGCCAGTGCAGTTTAAACTTGAGGCGCGTCCAGTGAGAAGGTAGGTGCGGGTTCGCTACGAGTCCATTTTCTGTTAACTGAATTCCACCAAATCCAAAAACTACTGCTTGCCACACACCGCCAGCACTTGCACCGTGAATTCCTTCATGGGCATTACCGCGAGTATCTTCCAAATCAACCATTGCAGCTTGCATAAATTGTTTGTAGGCGATTGTTGATTTGCCCAAATCGGCAGCTAGAATGGCGTGAATTGCTGGGCCGAGAGATGAACCGTAGGTAATATCTGTGCGCGGTGCGTAGTAGTCCCAATTTGCTTGTAATGATTTTGGATTGTAAGGAAATTCTGCCGATTCCCGCATTAAATAAAGCAGCATCAAGACATCTGGCTGCTTTAGGACTTGCCGCTTATTGCCTTCTTCAATACCTAAAATAGCTTGAATGGAACGCCTTCGTGGTTCGTAGTCATCTAAGTTAATATCTTGGAGTTGGAAAAATCCCTCACACTGTTCAATTAATCCGGTTTCTGGGTCGTAGGGAATCCAGATTTTATCAATGATGTCTTGCCAGTGCGATCGCACTTCGGATGTGATTTGGAGTTTCTGTTCTAATTCTGCCGCCTGTTCTGGAAAGTTTTGCCGCAGCCAATTATCAATAATTAGTGCTTTTTCTAAATTCCATTGCACCATGCGGTTGGTGAAGGTGTTGTTATGCACTAATTCGTGATACTCATCGGCTCCAATTACCCCCCGAATTTCATACCGTTCTTGTTCTGGATTATACTCAACCCGGCTGTCCCAAAAGATAGCCGTATCTAAAACAATCTCTGCGCCGTAGTTTCGCATCCATTCATCATCACCAGTGACTAACCAGTAATACCAAACAGCATAGGTAATATCTGCACTGATATGAATTTCGCGATCGCGGCACCAAATCCGTATATCCTCACCATAAAAATCATTGGGAAGTGACCACCGGGGCGTAACTTCATCCCCAGTCACCGCACTTTCCCAAGCATACATTGCGCCTTTGTACCCAGAATGCGATGCTTTACGTCTGGCTCCTGGTAAAGTATGGTAACGATAACTAAGTAAATTTCGGGCGATCGCTGGTTGAGTAAATGTAAAAAATGGCAGGATAAAAATTTCTGTATCCCAAAAAATATGACCGCGATAGCCAAACCCAGAAAGAGTTTTTGCTGGAATACTCACCCTATCGTCATACCGAGGCGCAGCAATTAACAGTTGAAAAATGTTGTACCGAATCGCAAAAGCTGCTGTATTATCACCTTCGATCTGGATATCACTCTGCTGCCAAACTTCATCCCAGACTTGAGTATGGGCATTGAATAGGATTTCGTAATCTGGGAGTTGAGCCTGTTTTTCTTGAGCAGCTAGGACTGGATTATCAATCTCTCGTGAGGAAAACACTGTGATAATTTTTTCCACCGTCACAGTTTGGTGAGTTTTAGCGATAAAGGTAGCATTTAAGGAGGGATAACCAGGGGCAGTGTTAACTTGTATAGATGCTTCTGTCCCTAATACTGTCATCGTAGCTGTCATGCCAATCGCAATCCGGGAAGTACGGGTGCGGCTATGCAACCAGATGCCTTGCTGGGTTTTACCTTGGTCTAAATCTACCCAGTGATTGAATCCTTGGTTTTCAGGATAGCCATTGATGCTGCCTTGCACTTCAATCAAGCCGTCAAAATCTAGCGGTGTTAACTGACAGCGTTGTGCCAAAATATGCTGATCTGCAAGACTAGCAAAACGTTCAAAGTGAATATCTATAGTTTTGCCATTGGGAGTGCGCCAACGTAAGGAACGGCTGAGAAGACCGCGACGCACATCAAGCCGCCGTTCATAATGGGTGATTTCTCCTTCGTTGAGGCGAAAGCGATTACCATCGATAATCACTACCAAAGGTAGCCAATCAGGACAGTTGGCAAGCTCGGTATACACCACAGGCACATCATCATAGACACCGTGGATAAAAGTAGCTGGCAATTCACCAGGATAGTCTCTTTCAAAACTACCGCGTGTTCCTAAATATCCGTTGCCAATCGTGAAAATAGTTTCTCTAGAATGCAATTGCTCAGGCTCAAACTGGGTTTCGGTTAATGTCCAGTCTGTATAGATAAAATTGCCAGTCTTACTTTTTGTATCCATTGTTAAGCTAAATTCCAAATGCGAGGTTAGAGGCTAGGGGTTAGAGGCTAGAGGCTAGGAAATGTACACCTCGTGTGATTGGGAATTGCTATAAAAGCTGAGAAAATAGGTTAATTGTGCTTGTGCATATGTTGTTCTAAAATTTTTTCTGTCCTTGGTTTATAGATGAGATGGAATAAGGTTTCCATGTAGCGATCGCGTGCTTCATTGTTTGCCGGAGCGACAAAGTTCCAGAAGCTAAACATTTTGGCTAGTAACAATACTTGGTTAGCGTGTGATGACCAATTATAGTTGTTAAGAATTCGCTGACTCATCCATTCAGAAACTTCCTCCCAATAATGAGGATTATTTTCACACTTATCAAAGAAATTTAAAATTGACTGTGCTGTTCCTTCTAAGTCGGTCGGGTTAACAATAAATCCATCTTCTCGATTTTCTAGAATTTCGGAAGCACCACCAAATTTAGTAGCGAAACTCGGTAAGCCACAAATCATTGCTTCTAAAATACTGATGCCAAAAGCTTCAAAGCGAGCATAATCAACATAAATTCCTTGGCGATCGGCAATTACACGGTAGGCTTCGCCAAGCTCGTCGCTCGAAAGACGCATTCCCAACCAGCGAATATGATTATGGAGATGATGTTCATTAATAATGTCATGCAGCCGTTGGATTTCTTCGGCTTCTTCTGCATTAGCCGCTTCTGATGGATGTAATTTACTTGTTAATAAAATTAAATTACACCGTTTTTGTAATTCCTCACTTTTACTAAAGCATTCGGCTAACCCCGCCATATTTTTAATAGATGTTAACGTAGCTACAGCAAAGATATTTCGTTTGTTTTGCTCATCTAAATTACCCAATATGTGCTGGTCTTGGCGGTTAAATATTAGGTCTTCAACTTGTTTAGTTCGATTGAGATCCCGTCCGGCTTTTTGTGAATAGGGAAAGAATATTTTTTGATTAACTCCTGGTGGTACTAAATTGAATTTAGGGCTAAATAAATCAATGCCATTCACTACATGATATAGCTGAGGCATGGTAAAACATTTATAGGATTCGTACTGTCCTATGCTGTCGGGTGTGCCAACAATTTCTTGATAAGATGAGGTAATAATGAAATCGGCTGCATTCATACTAATTAAATCAGCAGTAAATTGAGCCGAAAAATGATATTTATCTTCTAGTTCATGCCAATATAAGTTACTAAATAGATATTTGGGTTTTTCTAAAGAGTGAGCAATATTACATTGAGTTATTTTGAGACGTTGGGATAAAACTGAGGCAACTAAACTACCATCACTATAATTGCCAATTATCAAATTTGGGCGACCCTGAAATACAGCTAGGAGTTCTTTTTCAGCATCATTAGCAAAGTTATCTAAATAAGGCCAAATCTCAAATTTAGAAATCCAATTGTTAGTAATCTCTGGATTAAATTCAGCGAAAGGTACGCGTAAAATCCAAGCGTTTTCTGTATCTTCAACTTTTTCTAAGCGTAGTCCACAGGATGTGCCTTCACAGTTGGGAATCAGCCGAGTCAGAATGATGATATGAGGTTTAATACCTAATACGTCAAGTCCAGCAAGTTTGATTTCTTCGCGGAGTTTGTTTTCTAAGCTGTGTGCTTGTTCGAGAACATAGACAACTTGACCTAATGTTTCATCGCGTCCCAAAACATCTTTTTGTCCCACCCAACCGTGAATGGAAACCAAGACGACGCGAAAAACAGCAGGAACACGCGCAACAAATGCTTCTAAGATAGCAGGTTGGGGGGTATCAATTAGCCTATCAAGTAATGATAGAGTTTCACTAACACGCGCCGCAGTATTTCCCCATCCCGGTTCTAAACCGATATCTTGGAGATGAACGCGAAATTTTTCGTAGGGTTCGTCAGCTGGTCTGTCACTTAAAAATTGGAGTGCTTGTTTGATTTGTTTGGCAAATTGTATACCTGAGCGAATGCGATCGCCTATTAACAAGCGTTTTCCATCATACTGCACTCGCCGCAAGGCTCGAAACAATATTTCTAACCAACGTTGAGGATCATTTAATAATTGATTGCACAGGTAATGGTTGAGAAACGCTAAACCTTGACCAATATTTCTGGGGTCATCGACTGAGGGCAAATCTTCATAAAACGGGTCGAGGTCAATTTCGAGAATATGAGGTTGGTAGCGATTAACTAAGCGATCTCTCATATCTAAAAAAGCCTGCGGTGACATTAACTCACACTGACTCAAGTCAGCGTTTAGTCGCCATAGTTCTTGGCTAGCAATCTTGGGACGAAGCACAAACCAAGTATTTTCCTCTGCCAAAATTATTTCATGAGTATAGTCAATAAGTCTGCCAAGAGAGGAAGAATAGTAAAAATATGCAGGCTTTTGGGAGTTATGGCAATAATCAGCAAATACTTGCAGAATTTGATTTCTCAGGAAATAATTTTTACCTGAGGCAGTTAATAAAAATATCAATTGCTGTAAATCAGCTTTTTCATCACTGTTCAGTACAGCGTGTAGCAGTTCATTCATAATGAATTCCACCACTCTAGTCGGTCACGACCTCATCTTTATCTCCTCAAAAATGGCAATCCTATTTTTAGGGTTTTTAGAGGTACATTACCGTTCTTACCCCAGTATCCTAGATAACCTTTCTATCGTTTGGCTTCTAACTCTGGTATGAATCATGCCGAAAATGGCAGTCTTCTATGGTTTAGCTATTGCAGAAATAGTTTTTAAGTAAATAAGCGATCGCAGCACAAAATTGAGTATACTACCCATTAGCATCAAGCTACTCATGCAATTTTGTGCTATTGCGCGCAAATTTAAATTTAACTAACTTAATTAAACACTTTTAATCTGAATTACACCCTTATCAAAAACACGCTTATCAGTAGAGATCGCACTCACTTCAATCCTATCTGGATAAACTTCATAAGCAGCAAAACTTAAACTAGAAGCAGAATACTCTGTCCACTCAGAACGACCTACAGGACGAGTACCCGCGCCACCGCCAGTAATTAAATAAGTTGTACCATTAATAGATCTAGTACGTTCATAGTGATGTTCATGACCATTTATATAAAGTTGAACACCATATTTTTGAAATAAAGGAGTAAAAATTTTAATAAACTCTGGATTATTACCATAAACACCAGAAGCATAAATTGGATGATGACCAAATACAACTTTCCAAGGTGTTTTACTACGGCTTAATTCTTGTTCTAACCAAGGTAATTGTTTTTTCCAGTCAGCATTGCTGTTAGTATCTAAAGCAAAAAATTGTACTTGATTGCGGCGAAATGTATAGTAACGTTTGCCATGCATATTAAAGCCGGGATATTTTACCTGCGGTTCACCGTTGTCTGTACGAATATCGTGATTTCCTAAGCAAGCTTGAAACTTTACGCCTTTTTTGAGCAATGCTTGATAGGGACGCTCAAAGACTGCACCAATTTTTTCTATCTCACCGTTATTGTAAATGTTATCTCCAGCTAAAACGACTAAATCATAAGGATGTTGCTGATGATAAAAATTCATTGCCTCCGCTACAGCATACTGTCCTTTTGCACCTGTACCTGTATCGGCTACAGAGACAAAACGCAATAGTAAGTCTTTTTTCGCTGGTTTAGCAGCTATGACAGCCAAATTATTTTGACGCGCTAAACTCCAGCCGAGAAATCCTGTACCAATAGTTCCTAAGCTACTTAAAAATAAAAATTGACGACGTTTTAGGTTCATAATTTTTCAGTATGAAGTATATGTAGAGTGTAAAGTATGAAAGTTGGCTAGACTGTCTCTATGCATCAATAGTTTCATACAAGCACGCAGTATAAGATACATTAAGGCAGAAGAAACAGCAGCAATATCATAGTTGCTTTTCTTTGATTCGCTGCTTTTGGTGAAACCATGTCACAAGACAACCAGAATTCACAACCCCCTGCTTCCCCTGAACCAAAGAGAAATCGTTCTCGCCAAGAACGCTACCAGAGACAGCAGCCAATTTGGAAGACTACAATTATCCGAATTCTGCGGGGAACTATTGGGGTTTTAGAAACAGCAGTGGTCAAGCTAGAGACTGCACCACCTCCAGGAACGGAGGAAACTCCGGGTTTTTGGCAACAGTTACAGTCGCTATGGAGTGGACTGTTAGCTAAAATTCGGTCTTTATTACCAGTAAATTTATCAAGGCAGTTGTCAGACACAGCTTTGACCGGAATTATTGCTGGAATTGCTGTGATTTTAGTTTGGACAACTTCTAGCATCTTTACGAATAAACCTACTGAGATAGCAACAGTTCCACCAGTTGAAGAGGTTCCTGTACCTACGCCAACAGTAACTACTCCGCCAGAGTCAACCGCACCCGAACCTGAAACCGAAGCAACTCCCACCCCAACACCAGAAGCAGAAGTAACTCCAACGCCGGAACCGGAACCCGAAGTAACACCTACACCAGAAGCAGAACCAACTCCAACGCCGACACCAGAACCAACACCAACACCAGCCGTAGAATTGACACCAGAACAAATTTTAATTGCATCCATCGAGAATCAAGTGGCAGAAATTAGCGATCGCATTGCCTCTGGTCTGATACAGTCAATTCAAGCTAACTTTCGTACTAGCAATTTAACTGTCAAAATTAGTAACGATTGGTACACTCTTAAAGAATCTCAACAAGATAAACTCGCAGATGAGATTCTACAACGTTCTCAAGAACTCGACTTTACTCATTTGGAAATAGTTGATGCTCAAGATAAGTTGATTGCTAGAAATCCTGTTGTCGGCAATCAAATAATTATTTTCAAACGCCGCGCACTAAATCAGGCTATCTCATCTCAAGGCTAAGATTCCAAAACATATTATTTGTTATCTAGAGTTGTAACTAGTTAATAAGTTTTGTAGCTTTCGCCTAATAGCTTAGGACATAAAAGCTTCATAAAACCTATACAAAAAAACACTTTCAAGCCTGTTCACTTTTAATTTGTGAACTTGGTGACTGTTTAGTGACATCACCAATAACGAAGCTAAAATAAATATGAGTTTTTCGGCACAAACTAGAAAAACCTGCTCTTGAATTAGAAGAGCAGGCGATGTAATTTGTATCAGGATTTTTCTGAATTAGTATTAGGCATTATCCGGAATTTTTGAGTGCTTGTTGATAATTCTTCACTTGTACATCAATTCCAGTGATGGCGGTACCAACTACAACAGCATAAGCACCCAAGTTTAAAGCTTGACGCGCCATCTGTGGTGAAGAAATACCGCCTTCACAAATTACCGGAATGTCTAATTCTGCGACTATCTGCGTCAAGAGTTCCCAGCCGGGAGGAGAATCATTATTAGTTTTGGCAGTGTAGCCATATAGTGTTGTGCCTAAAATATCTGCACCTGCGCTTGTGGCTGCTCTTGCTGCTTCAATAGTATCTACATCAGCCATGACAGGTTTACCTAATTCCTGATGAATTCGGGTAACTATATCGCCTACTGTCTCGCCATCAGGACGATGCCTGGTCGTTGCATCGATCGCAATTATATCGGCTCCAGCCTGAGCAACCTCAGCCGCATGGTAAAACTGCGGCGTAATGTATATATCATATCCAGGTATTACTTGTTTCCATAGCCCAATTATGGGAACTTTCACCCGTCTTCGGACTGCACTGATATGGCTTGGCGTATCTATCCGTACACCAACTGCACCGTTATTAACAGCAGCCTGCGCCATTGCAGCCATAATTCTTGGTTCATGCAGGGGTGAGTCAACAGGTGCTTGGCAAGAGACAATTAGCCCGTTTTTTAGGCTTTTAATTGAGTAGTCATTGGTCATTGGTCATTAGTCATTTGTCCATAGTCAAAAGTTATTCTCCTCTGCACCCCTGCTCCTCTGCCCCCCTGCTCCTCTGCCCCCCTGCACCCCTGCTCCCCTTACTCCTCACTCAGCACCTTTATTGACTGAGCAGGTATCCAGACAGTAAAAATTGAACCTATACCTACTGTGGATTCTACTTCAATTCGGCCGCGATGCAGTTCTACGAGTTGTTTTGTTAAAGCTAAACCGAGTCCAGTACCTTCGTAGCGACGGCGATATGGCGTGTCGAGTTGCTGAAATTTCTCGAACATCACTGGTAATTGCTCTTCAGAAATGCCAATTCCCGTATCTTCTACTTGAAAAATAGCTGTATCCTCTTCTACCCAAAGGCGCAAGGTTACACTGCCACCTTCGGGAGTAAATTTAATAGCATTGGTTAATAAATTCCACAAAATTTGTTCTATACGCTCGGCATCTGCGCTAAAGCGATCGCGTTTTGGATCGATTTGCAAATCTAGTTTGAGATTAACCTGTTGTTCAGTGGCCTTATCTATTAAGGCAGAAATAGCATTTTCTCCTATATGTGCCAAGGAAAATTCGCTAATATTTAAAACTGTTTTGCCAGCCTCAATTTGTGATAAATCAAGGATGTCATTAATCATTTCTAATAAATGTTCTCCACTGTCGTGGATTGTTTGCAGATAATCTCGCTGACGTTGGCTCAACTCTCCTATAGGCCAGCGTAACAATGTAGAAGACATCCCAATAACATAAGTTAACGGCGTGAGTAATTCATGGCTAATTGTGGCGAGAAATTCGTTACGCAAGCGACTAGCAGCTTCCGCAGCTAATAAGGCATCACGTAAAGCCATTGTCCGTTCAAGGACTCGTTGTTCGAGGGTTTGTTTTTCTTGAGTTAATGAGCGCATTAACTCCGATTGATGAATTGCGATCGCTAATTGTTCGGCAATAGCAGTCAGTAAATTGCTATCATTTTCATTCCATTGGCGGGGAACATCACATTGATGAGCAATTAACAAGCCCCAAAGTTTTTCCTCAAACATAATTGGTGCTGCCAACTTTGCCCGAACACGGTTAGCGCGGAGAAAATTCAATAAACATTCTTCTAAGGCATAAGTTTTTTCCACATCCTCGACAACTAGGGTAAAACCTTGGCGATACTTATCCCAACAAACAGAATGGCGTGTAAAGCAGTTTGCCTCTTGAGAATGTAACACCGAAGGAATCGCATCCGTAGCCTTAGCTTCATAGACTATACAACCCCCATACTTTTGCCAGTCTTGGATTGGGGGTTGAGAAGAATTTTGCGCTTTCAGGGTTGAGTTTTGAGTATTGACCCTTGCACTCTCAAATTTATAGATTACTAACCTGTCTAATTTTAAAAAATCACGTACTTGTGCGATCGCTGTTGCCATAATGAGTGGCAAATCTAAACTTTTGCGGATCTGAGTGGTAACTTGATTTAACAGTCGCTCTTGAGATATTTGTTTTTGCAAAGCAATTTCGATTGCTTGACAGAAATTTTCGCCCTGATTTGCGATCAGAGCTTCTGTGGCTTGCTCATTCTTGTGCGGCAGCAGATATTCTAGTAACAACAGCGTGAATTGACTTTGGAGCGTAGCATCATTAGGACGCAGAATTTGACTGTAGTATTCAAGATTTTGATAAGTATCAGAATTACTAGCAAACAAATCTTTCAATTTGCCAACAAAAGAAGCGATCGCCTCTGAACTAAATGTCAAGCTAGTGTTAAGTTCTTCCACTGCTCCTCTGCTCCTCTGCGCCTCTGCGCCCCTGCTCCCCTGCTCACAGGTTCCTAGCAAAAGCGCACTAAACTGTTCAGAAACCACTAATGTAAATCTTTGACCTTGCCATTCTTCAGGTATGATAATTCTCGCCAGCAAGGCTTCTGTCAGCACTAGCACAGAACTTTCCACAGATTGAGCCATTTGCTGTAATAATTTCCCAAGCTGATTAAATACAACTAAAGGCAAACTTCGAGAAAAGCTCAAATCAGGTGAACTAAGCATTTTCAATGGTCGGGTGAGAGGGGGTGAAGAGCCAGTGTATTGGAGATATTAACTCCGTCTTAGCAACTGGCTTTGCTAGGCTGAAATGTTTTTTAATTGTGTTCTAATCAACAGTTTAAGACGGTAAGGCGGGATTATGCATCGGATAAATGCCAAATCAGTCGGATGGAATCAGTCAGAAGGATTAATTTTTGTAGAACAAACTCCAGCGCCGTTTGTATTTATTACGGCCGCGGATACTGACATTCAAACTTTGGCAGCAGCAGTTACCAAATTACCGACAAATTTTCCTGCATTAAGAGTCGCTAACTTATTGCAGTTACAACAACAAATCAGTATTGATGCCTATGGCGAGCAAGTTTTGGAACTTGCCGAGGTAATTATTTTACGTCTTTTAGGCGGACGTGCATACTGGGCTTATGGTTTAGAAGTGGTGCAGGAAATTGTACAACGTAACGGTACAACCTTAATTGTCATCCCAGGAGATGATGGACTTGACCCGGAATTAATTTCGCAATCTACAGTTTCTGTCGATATTGTTAACCAAGTATGGCAATATTTCCGCGAAGGCGGCGTTAATAATTTTGTTAATGCTTTGAAGTTTATCGCTGATACTTGCTCAAACACATCCTTTAACCCTTTACCACCGCAAATTGTTCCCCGTGTTGGCTTATATGAATGGAGTATGGGAAGTGGTGAGTGGGGAGATAAGGGAGATATTAAGGAAATTTTCACCCCTGCACCCCCCCTATCTCCACTCCCCAAAGTCGGCATTTTATTTTACCGCGCTCATTATTTAGCGGGAAATACCAAGGTGATTGATGCTTTATGTACAGCCTTAGTTCAAAAAAACTTACAACCAATCCCAGTTTTTGTTTCTTCGCTACGTGACCCCAGCGTTCAAGATGAACTGAGCGAATTTTTCCAACCTAAAGATGCCGAGCAAATAGCGGTACTTTTGAATACTACTAGTTTTTCTTTGGCACGTTTGGACACAGAAACGCCCCAAACAGACCTGTGGCAAAAATTGGATGTGCCAGTGTTACAAGTAATCCTGAGTGGCGGTTCGGCTGAACAGTGGGAATCGCAATCTCAAGGGTTATCTCCTCGTGATATCGCCATGAATGTGGCGTTACCAGAGGTAGACGGACGGATTATTAGCCGTGCTGTATCTTTTAAAGCTTTGCAAACGCGCAACCCTGACCTAGAAACAGATGTAGTCGTTTATGAACCAGTGAGCGATCGCATTGATTTCGTCGCTCAACTTGCAGCTAATTGGGTACGCCTACGTTCTAAACCACCCCAAGAACGCCGCATAGCCCTAATTTTAGCTAACTACCCTAACCGCGATGGTCGCCTTGCCAATGGCGTAGGTTTAGATACGCCAGCTAGTTGTGTAGAAATTCTCAAAGCCATGCAACTTGCTGGGTATGAATTAGATAATTTACCCGCAGATAGTCATGAGTTAATTCAACGCCTCACAGATGGTGTAACCAATGATCCCGAAGCCAGAGAGTTGCGTCCAATCCACCAAAGTCTTTCAAGCGAAGAATATCGAGAATATTTTGCTTCCTTACCAGAATCAGTCAAGCAAGGTATTTGTGAAAGGTGGGGAGTTGGGATTGAGGGAGAAGCTTTTCAAACTCCTATACCAATTCCCGGCATTCAATTAGGAAACATCTTCATCGGCATCCAACCAGCGCGGGGTTATGATCTTGACCCTAGCTTGAATTATCACGCCCCAGATTTAGAACCCACCCATGCATATTTAGCTTTTTATTACTGGGTAAGAGAATGTTTTGGTGCTGATGCTGTGGTACACGTCGGCAAACATGGCAACCTCGAATGGCTACCTGGGAAGAGTTTAGCTTTATCCAGCAATTGTTATCCCGAAGTCGCTTTAGGGGCAATGCCGCACCTGTACCCGTTTATCGTTAACGATCCTGGGGAAGGTTCCCAAGCTAAACGCCGCGCCCAAGCTGTGATTATCGACCACCTCACCCCACCAATGACCCGTGCAGAACTGTATGGTGCATTGCAACAGTTAGAAAATTTAATTGATGAATTTTACGAAGCCGAAAGTTTAGACCCTTCCCGATTACCAGCAATCCGCGATCGCATCCGTGAACTAGTGATCAAAGAAAACCTCCACCTCGATTTAGGGCTAGAAAACAAACAAGCCATTTTCAACTTTGAACTATCAATATTAAACTCATTAGATGGCTATCTATGCGAACTCAAAGAAGCCCAAATCCGCGACGGCTTACATATATTTGGGCAATGTCCCCAAGGTAGACAACTGCGAGACTTAATCGTTGCGATCGCCCGCATCCCCAACTGTCATTCCATCGGCATCACCCGCGCCCTAGCCCGAACCTGGAACCTAGACATCGACCCCCTCACAGCCGAATTTAGCTCCTTCTTTACCCCTCCAGAATCACTCTCCGCGCCTCCGCGCCTTTGCGCGAAACTTAATTCCTGTCGCACCATCGGTGATGTCGTCGAACTCCTAGAACAACAAGCGGCCGAACTAGTAGAACAACTCCCCACCCTGCCCCCTTCCCCACTGTCCAGTACCCTAGACTGGATCAAATCCAAACTCCTCCCCGCCCTCCAACAAACCCCCACAGAAATCACCAACTTACTCCACGGACTTGAGGGCGGATACGTCCCCAGTGGTGCTTCCGGCGCACCCACACGCGGCAGGCCAGAAGTTCTACCTACAGGCAAAAACTTTTACTCAGTAGACATTCGTGCCTTACCTACCGAAACAGCCTGGGATGTTGGTAGAAAAGCAGCCGAAAACTTAATTGAATCCTATACTCAAGAGCATGGTGAGTATCCCAAAACACTAGGGCTATCTTTATGGGGTACGGCGACCATGCGAACTGGTGGTGATGACATTGCCGAAGCCTTGGCATTGTTAGGCGTGCGTCCTGTCTGGGATGGTGCAGCGCGACGAGTCGTAGATTTTGAAATTTTACCGTTGTCGATTTTGGGTCGTCCGCGCGTGGATGTCACCTTAAGAATTTCTGGATTTTTCCGCGATGCTTTCCCTAATCTGATTAGCTTATTTGAACAAGCAGTGACAGAAGTCACCGCTTTAGATGAATCTCCAGCAGAAAATCCCTTAGCGGTGCAAGTTCAACAAGATACCCAGTATTGGATAGAACAAGGTTTAACCCAACAAGAAGCAGTAGCGCGATCGCGTTATCGCATTTTTGGCTCCCAACCAGGTGCTTACGGTGCGGGACTCCAAGGTTTAATTGAATCGCAAAATTGGACTGATGACCAAGATTTAGCCCGTGCCTATATCAACTGGAGTTGTTACGCCTACACTAGTTTTAGTTCTACCCAAGAAAAGGGAGGACTCACAGGACTTGCTGCACCAGAAGCATTTCAACAGCGTTTACAGCAAATGCAAATTGTCTTGCATAACCAAGACAACCGCGAACATGATTTGCTTGATTCTGATGATTATTATCAATTTCAAGGTGGTTTAACAGTTGCCGCCCGTTCTCTGCAAGGCAAAAATCCGCAAATTTACTTCGGGGATAATTCTATTCCAGCTAATCCCCGCATTCGCCAACTTAAAGAAGAAATTGCGCGGGTATATCGTTCTCGCGTGATTAATCCTAAGTGGATTGCCGGAGTTATGCGCCACGGTTATAAAGGTGCATTTGAAATGTCAGCAACCGTTGATTTTCTTTTTGCCTATGATGCCACAACCAAATGCGTAGAAGACCATATGTATCAAGGAATCGCAGAGTCTTATTTATTTGATACAGATGTTTCAGCATTTATTCAGTACAATAATCCTCATGCATTGCGTGATATTGCTGAAAGATTACTTGAAGCACATCAGCGTGGTTTATGGGAAAATGTAGATCTACTGACACTAGATAATTTAAGAAATTTAGTACATCAAGCTGAAGCAGCCATCGAAGAAAAATATATTCCAAACAAATAAATGGTGTAGGAATCTACTATGGACAACCTTGCATATTTGCACTTAGCTTTCGCCTATGAAGACTATGAATCTAGTGATTTGGTGTCACTGAGTGCTTTGTTAGACAAAGCATCAGCACCAGACTGGAGTAAACTTTCTGGTAAGGCTTGGAAGTATATGTTACCTCTGGCTCTTACCTTGTCTATTCTCAGTAGTGTTAATAGTGTCTTGGCTCTAGAAAGAGGGGATCAAGGCCCTTCCGTCAGAAGCTTGCAACAAAAACTGCAACAAGCAGGCTTTTATCAAGCTCCTGTCACCCAAGTTTATGATTTTCCTACAGAAGAAGCTGTCAGACGCTTTCAAAAAGCAGCAGGTTTACCAGTTGATGGCGTAGTAGGAACCAGCACCCTGCAAAAATTAGACAACTGGCGGAAATCATCTGCAACTAGCCAAGCCAAAAAACCAGCAGTGGCGCGGACATCAGCTTCCAAGACTAGGGCGGCGGCAGCTAGTACACCAACCCAAAAAACTAGGGTTGCGGCTGCTAGTACAACACAATCTACCAGAAATACTACAGCCGCTACCAAACGCAGCAATTCTCAATACCTGATAAAAGGTGATGAAGGAGAACAAGTCAGAAATCTGCAAGAACGTTTGCGGGTTGCTGGTTATTATTATGGAAACGCCACAGGTGTATTTGGCCCCATCACCGAAGAAGCTGTCAAACGCTTCCAAGAAGCTTATAAATTAAGCGTTGATGGGATTGTTGGCCCTGCAACCGCCAGCAAACTGCCGCCAGCAGGCGTAGGTTATGGAGAAGATCCTGCGCCAAAACGGTCAGCTGATAGAGACAATCTTCGCAGGGGCGATCGCGGTGAAGCTGTTAGAGTTCTGCAAGAACAATTAATTAAAGTTGGATATTTACAAGGAGAGCCAAATGGATACTTTGGTTCTTACACTTCCGATGCTGTGCGTCGCTTCCAAGCAGACAATTACTTAGCTGCAAGTGGGATCGCTGGCCCTACTACCCGCGCTCGGTTATACAACAAGGTAAACCCTGCATCAAAAAATAATTTTAGTGTGTTAGAAATTCAAAGAAGACTCCAAGATAAGGGCTTCTACAAAGGTAAATTAACCGGAGTGATGGCAGACGACACCAAAAAAGCCATCAAACAAGCCCAAGAATTTTATGGTGTCAGTCTAAGCGATATCAGAAGCGGACGCTTTTAACATCCGCTTAGATTTGCCAATGTGAATTCCCAATCGGTTACTTGCCTCCGATAACATCAAATAGAAAATTGCTCAAATTATTGATAGTTTTGAGTAACTTCTTTTGATTATCCAGCCCCAATGTTACAACGGCATGAGTGCGCGTTGGCATTTGGGGCATACTGCGTGGATTGTCATTTGACAGTCGAGCAGATGAAATCCTTCTTTTTGAGCAGTTTTTGCACCAATTTTTAAAATCGAATCGTTTTTAAACTCAATAGTGCTGTTGCACCGAACACAAATTAAATGATGGTGATGGTGGGGGTAAGGTTGGTTGATTTCGTAATGTTTATGGCCTTCCCCCAATTCTAGTTCCCGCAAAATTCCCATCCGTGCCATCAGTTTCAACGTCCGATAGATGGTTGAAAGACTTATCCCTTCGCCATCGGCTTCTAATCGATGGTAAAGATCCTCGGCACTGAGGTGTTCACCTTGCGGAAGTTCTTGAAAAATATGTAAAATCGTTTCGCGCTGGGGAGTTAAACGCCAGCCTCTTTCATTTAATTCTGCTTTGAGTGAAGTAGTTGTGTAGACAGTCATACTAATTTTTCTCAACAAAGCCTATTAGTTGAGAATATAACAAATGTCTTGAGCAATTTGCAACAAACAATGCTTATTGATAATGTTTATTAAGTTCCCATAAATTATTATTGAACTTTTCAAGCGACTAATCTAGTAGCGATCCCCTTCTATAGCTCTATCCGGCAGCCGAATAAATTAGCATAGATTAGACTAGCTGCAAAAGTTTTTCATAAGCTAAAGATGGCAGGCGGTAAAAACATTACTGTTCTTAACATTCACGCTCTCAAAATCGCCGATCTTTTTACTATTGCTATAAATTCTACCTATGGACAAGCAAATTAATTTTGCTATAACTGAATAGTCCGAAATTAAAAAGTGTTGGAAATGTAAAGAATAAAGGATGAAGGATAAAATTTCACACTTCACACTTCATACTTTACACTTCACACTTCATACTTCATACTTTGTTAACTCAGAGACTCTAAATAATCGCGGATGAGGTTGCGCCGTTTGGGTTGACGTAGCTTTTGCAAAGCTTTAGATTCAATTTGGCGTACTCGTTCCCGTGATAAATCAAGTGCGCGTCCAATTTCGGCTAAAGAGTAAGGATGACCATCTGCTAAACCAAACCGCATCAGAATTACATCTCGTTCGCGGGTAGTTAAATCAGCTAACAGATTTTGCAAGTCTTTTTGTAAAGATTCTCGCATTAACATTTCTTCTGGAGTAACGCTATCTGTTTCTAGCAATTCTCCTAACTCAGTATCTTTATCTTTGCCGACTTTAGTTTCTAAAGAAACAGAACGAGGAACTCTTAATAACACTTCTCTAACTTGAGATGGTGTCATTTCTAACTCAATTGCTAAATCTTCTAAGGTAGGAGTCCGACCTTTTTCTTGAGCAATTTTGCGTTGAGCTTTTTTAATTTTGTTTAATTTTTCGGTAATGTGGACAGGTAGGCGAATTGTGCGGCTAGAAGTAGCGATCGCTCTTGTAATCCCTTGACGAATCCACCAGTAAGCATAGGTGCTAAAGCGATAGCCTTTAGTAGGATCAAATTTTTCTACAGCTCTTTCTAAACCAAGAGTTCCTTCTTGGACTAAATCTAATAATTCCAAACCACGATTTTGGTATTTCTTGGCAACAGAAACCACAAGACGCAGGTTCGCCTTGATCATGTGTTCTTTAGATTGAAGTCCTTGAGATTGAATTTGCTCCAGTTCTTCTACTGTGATTTTGGCAATTTCGGCCCAACGGCGTTTGCCTTCTGACAAAATCGGCTTGAGATCCGACACTTGCACACCAGCAGTAGAAGCCCATCTTTCCAAAGAAGGACGGTGTCCGAGTTCAGATGCTAAACGTTCTTGAACTTCAATTAATCGCAGATAAGGCCCAACTACAGCATCTCCGTGCTTGGCAGCATTGGCTAGTACTGTCCGCATCCGCAGGTAGCGTTGAACTTTTTGAGCTTCTGAAACTTCTTCATCACGCCCCAACAACCGGACTCGGCCAATTTCCTGAAGATATAGACGTACTAAATCAGTACTACGACGGTTAGTATTTGCACCAAAGCTAGCAGGGTCAACAGTAACTATCTCCAAATCTTGGAGATCTTCGACCGACAAATCACCGTCGTCAACCGTGAGATCTGGGTCTAAAACCTGGCGGGATTTTTGGGAATTGTAGGCGGCATCCGGGTAAAAAGATGTTGCTGGCATAGTCTCAATGGCTCCAGGTAACAATAGATTTCGGTCAGCTAATCAGAATCAACTGTTGCTATTGTTCCCGTGATTCAAGATGAAATAACACGGTAAAGGGTTCCAATACAATTTTTTTTCAAAAATTGCACTAGTGTTTCCAACATTTAATGCCGAAAAGCTTCGGCTGCTGAAGATTTTGATTGAACCAATAGCTATTCAAATCTATAGATAGGCTTTAAATTTTGCGCTACCTCGTCAGTGTTTTAACTTAATAAGTATTAAATTTTACTTTTTAAGTGGTATAAACATCTTTCAGTAAAGTTATGTTTAACATCTGTTAGTCCTATCTACAGAGCTATGAAAGTGATTTCCTGACGATTTACTATTTTTTGTCTCAGGATTTTTTGGGAATCTCAGAAGGTAAAAAGAAAAGCAAAATATGGGGAGTGGGGAGTAGGGATAATAACTAATGACAAATAACTAAATATTAGTGATACTCTGGCTTAATGTTCCGCAGCATCAGTTCATCAAGTGCTTGTTGAGGCGTAACTTCACCCTGGAGTAATCGATAAACTTGCTCTGTAATTGGCATATAAATATTTTGCTGCTTGGCTAATTGCATCAAAACTTGGCAAGTGTTGACTCCCTCGGCTGTACCTGGCAAATTAGCAAGAATATTTGTCAGGGTTTTGCCACAAGCCATCTGATAGCCGACTTGGTAGTTGCGACTCAAAGGACTATTGCAGGTGGCTAACAAATCTCCCAGACCTGACAAACCATAAAAAGTTTCCGTTTTCGCATCTAAAAAATTGCCGATGCGAACCATTTCTGTAAGTCCACGGGTGACTAAAGCAGCTTTGGCGTTGGTTCCTAATTGTAAGCCATCACATACACCAGATGCGATCGCCATTACATTCTTAAGTGTTCCCCCCAATTCCACACCTAAGGGATCAGGATTTGTATAAACTCGGAAACGCGGTGAAGAAAATACCAATTGAACTTTTTCTGCCGCAGTTGTGATGTTGCTGGCTACTACAGTTGCAGCAGGTAATGATTGTTGAATTTCTGCTGATAAATTCGGGCCTGACAATACAACTACTGCATTGTCAGGAAATGCAGCTTGCCAAATTTGCGATGGCGTTGCAGTTGTTTGTGGGTCTAAGCCTTTTGTTGCTGTGACAAAAATTGTCTGTGGCGAAAGGGAGCAAGACTGTACTTGCAAGGCGACAGTTCTTACCCCTTTCATTGAAATGGCAGATAGCACTATTTGAGCATCTTGGAGAACAGCTTCTAGAGTTTCTTTGCCATGACGCGACCATATTCGTACCCTGTGGCCATTGGTAGCAGCTAGATTTGCTAAAGCTGTACCCCAAGCACCTGCGCCCAAAATTGCAATGGTAGTTTCTTGCACCACTTTCAACAGTTATCAGTTATCAGTTATCAGTTATCAAGTCTACTCCCTGTTCACTGATTTATTGGCACTCAGAACTTGTCGAGGATAACGTTGCATTAATTCCCGGACTTGTTCTGCATGATATGAGCTTCGTGTCAACGGAGAAGAAACGACTTGTAAAAATCCCAGTTCTTCGCCAAATGCTTGCCAAGCAGCGAATTGTTCTGGGGTAATAAATGCATCGACTTGCAAATGCTTTTGACTGGGTTGGAGATATTGCCCTATTGTCAAAATATCACAATCGACTGCGCGTAAATCTTGCATAACTTGGCGAATTTCGCTATCGGTTTCGCCCAAGCCCACCATGATGCCAGATTTAGTGTAGACCCAAGGTGCTATTTGACGCGCTCGCTGCAATAATTCGAGTGTGCGATCGTAGTTTCCTTGAGGACGCACCCGACGGTATAGGCGGGGAACCGTTTCTGTATTATGGTTGACTACCTCTGGACTAGCTTGCAGAATTATTTCCAAAGCATCCCAATTGCCACACAAATCAGGAATTAGTACCTCAATTGTGGTCTTAGGTGAAACACTACGCACCTCTGTAATGCACTCTACAAACTGAGAAGCACCACCATCAGGTAAATCATCTCTGTTCACAGAAGTGATTACCACATGATTTAGCCTCATGCGGCGAACTGCTTCGGCTAATCTTGCTGGTTCGGTAGGATCTAAAGGTTTCGGTTTTTTCTCAAAATCGATATCACAATAAGGACAAGCGCGTGTACAAGCTGGCCCCATAATCAAAAATGTGGCAGTACCTGCATTGAAGCACTCACCAATATTCGGACAGGACGCTTCCTCACAAACCGTATTGAGTGCTAAATCCCGCAAAATTTCTTTAACGTTACCGACGCGCTCCCATTGAGGAGCTTTTACTCGCAACCAGTCTGGCTTTACAGTCACAATCCGCTTTTACCACTGAAAGTTATACAAATTTAATCGTAGCAAGCAAAGCCCTTGCTGCACACATATATAGTTATTGGTCAATAGTCATTTGTCCTTTGTTACTTTCATCAGCCTGATTGCTAGCACTCGCTTTTCATTGTTTGTTGTGGTAAAATAGACAGATAGTGCCATTTTTTGGCGGGATGTAGCGCAGCTTGGTAGCGCACTTCGTTCGGGACGAAGGGGCCGCTGGTTCGAATCCAGTCATCCCGATATGTTTTTGTACATTCGCACATTATATGTCGCAATTTGCAAATTAATGTCGTTTTTTGCAAATTAGTGTCGCTTTGACTGTTTTTTGCAATCAACTTAGATTATACTAAGTTTTCGCAAATTAATGTCGCAACTGTGATGTGGTGGAGTGATTCCACTACACTTGTAGAATATGCTAAAAAGTTCAGAATATTCCCGAACGAAGTGCGCCTTTCAACCCTCTCAAAAAAATTTTAATGCTTCAAATATTCTTCTTAACCCAGTTCTAACTGTAATGTTTATTTAAACCAAAAGACTCACGAGAATTACTTGTGAGTCTTTTCTGTTTCAACCCACCCCTAGCCGGAATGGTTGTTGAAACCAAACAACACGCCATTTAGCCAAAGTTGTCCTGCCCTTTCAACCCACCCCTAGCCGGAATGGTTGTTGAAACCTATCTGGGGTAGTGGTGTTGAACGATCTTGCTTCCTTTCAACCCACCCCTAGCCGGAATGGTTGTTGAAACTTCAGCGATTTCTACATTCCGCTTATCGTTTCTATATTCTTTCAACCCACCCCTAGCCGGAATGGTTGTTGAAACAGTGCTGCCATCCAAAGAAAGGGAAGCGGTTTGATCTTTCAACCCACCCCTAGCCGGAATGGTTGTTGAAACGGTACTGTATCACGGCATCTATAGTCTTGATGAATCTTTCAACCCACCCCTAGCCGGAATGGTTGTTGAAACAAACGTAGCCATTGAGTTACAGAGCAACTAGGTATATTCTTTCAACCCACCCCTAGCCGGAATGGTTGTTGAAACTTGCTTTTTTAGTGCGTAGCAATGCGCGTAAAGAATCTTTCAACCCACCCCTAGCCGGAATGGTTGTTGAAACCCCGCCGTCTAGACCCCTTGTAAATAAAGCTTTCCAGATACAAATTTGGCATATCTCTGAAAAAGCCTCCTTTGTCTTACATCAAAAAAGTAAATCAACTGACATACTAGTTTCTAAAGTTAAGATATGACAAGGGTTTTAAGATTTTGGCAAGTCTCCAGGGTTTTTGACCCCGCTTCGATATGCCAAAAAAATATTTGAGAGGGTTCCCCCGACGAAGGGGGTGATTCAGTAGCCACCACTGTGGTAATCCACACCGTTATGAATAACAGCTATAGCTCAAAGCCTTACTTCTTATTGCTGGGAGCGCACCTATCCCATCTATAAAATTTTACAGATGGCAGCATCAGAAGCGGGCAGCTACCAGGGTCAGAAAGCATGACAGTCTTCCAACCGCCAAACTAACCCAGATTTTTCACAGCACATTGGCTCAAAAGAGCATGAACTGCGGCGCTATTACAACAATATTATATTTTCAAGGTTCGGATTGTTGAGTTAACTTAAAGCAGCTTGACGTTCTTGGTATGCAAAGACGGCTAAATCACGCGCTTTTTCCTGTGGACTCCCTCTGATTGGCTGTGTACCAATTTCAGTAGAAATTCCGACTTTTGCAGCTTGGGATTTAATACTTTCAATTAATCGACCATAACTCCAGCGATGAACGCTTATACGGTATTCTTTGGCATATTTGCGTTGAGCTTCCTTGTAACCAAGGCATTTCTTCTCTGCTCTGGATTGGATTTCACTAGTGATTTGCTCACGCATATCGCGGAGTTTTGGCATCACTATGCTGCCTGCTTGATAGGTTTTGGCGATCGCAATTATTGCATCAGCCAATAATCTATCCACGTATTGCCCTAACTCTGATTCTCCGAAGGAGTTTGGCGCATTCTTTTTCTGAGCTTTATGGCGTTCGTGAGATAAGCGTTGCTGTTGTTGTCGCTGGCGATTGAGAAGGTTGTAGTTTTTGCCAAGTAGTTGTTTGACACTGCGATAAGCTAGAACTTCATTTTTAACAACATCCACTACAGCTACTGTTACTGGCTTTTCTAGACCACAACTAACGCCAACAAGAATGGAGGATTGCCCTTGATAATTAGGCTTACTGGGACGAGGGAAAGGGTTATTAATTCGATCTAGCGTTGATTTCTGACGAGTAATAAAAGCTTGTTTTTGAGCATTGAGGTCTTCTTTGGTTTTTTCTTTCGCTAAAGTTTTAGTAATTTTCCTGACTCTCTCTTCAATTACCTGTTGAGTTCCTTCAATAGTCAACAATCGAGTATCTAAAGCACAGTAAAGATTCAGTTGATTTACTTTCCAGGCTTCGCCTTTTTGGTCTGTTTGCAACCAAACAAGCCTTCCTGAGCGTAACGTAAACAAAGTGCTTGAGTGTTTATCTTTACTGTTGCGTTTAATTTCTTGATCCTCTAGGAAACGCTGAAAGTAGTGCAAATGACGCTTATCACAGTAAATCTCAAAGATTAGTTCTTTTGAACCCTTGAATCGAACAATGAAGCGACCTTTATCATTTTGCAACCATGTCATATCTTCGCCAGAACCGTAAGCTACAGGAAAGGGGACATCAGCAGTTTTTCTTAAAAGTGATGCTTGCCAAGCTTTTGCCTCATTTTCATCTTGAGGTACAGTGGTCGTAGCTATTTCTAAAGTTTCTAACCACTCTTCCCCTGTCAAATCTCTACCTTTAGGTATGCGACTTTGGAGTTGGTCTTTTAATCGTTGAATTTCTATTTCCTTTTTACGTTTTTTTCTAGTAAATTCTTCTGGGTCTTCGTCAAGTTCACTAATTTGACAATTATTTTTGAGCAGATATGCAAGAGCGCAACGAATAAGAGGGTCGTCTGTTTCTTCGTGAGAATTTAAAACAATCTGAAAAAGCGAAGGTTTCTCGGACTTTTTAGGTTTTTTAGTTTGTTTGCGTTTTCTCTGGTTTTTATTCTGCTCGGACTGGGAAGTAAGTTTGGTAAGAATTTCGGTGGCTTTAGTACGAATTACCTCTAAGCTACGCTGGCTTTCTTGTTCCAGTTCAATATCACTTTTGAGAACTTTGAGCCAACGTTCTTTCCCTTCTATTTGATACTTCCTTCTTTTTTGTAAAGCGAACCAGGATTTATATAAATAATCTACTAGAGCGATCGCGGAAGCGTAAAAGCGGTGAGGTTGATTAGCAAAATGCTCTTGAGTTTTGAGGGAATTAACAAGTGTTTCAAGTAAATCAGTAGGTATTTTGCCTTTTTTTAGCCAGGTTTCAAATTCTGGGTGTTTTCCTACCTGTGCCAATAGTTCATTGATAAGTGGTGTATTTTTGCCAGCCATAAGTTCCCACAGAGTGCGGAGGGTTTTTTCTTCGGCGACCAAGCGACATTGAATTGTAATAACGCTCATGGTGTCCTCAGCTTTGTGGTTTCGGTAAAACTGACAGGGTTGTTAATTGTTTTTTTACTTATCAGATTATAGCGCAATTCCTCAATAGCGCAATGACGCAAATGTTTTTTTCCTGAGAGGCTGTGCAAAAATGAAAGCCGCAAGCTTTGGCTTCAAATTAGGATGGCAGAAGAAACAAGAGAAGTTCGGGGGAGACTCCCTAAAGACTTAAAAATCGCATTTGAAATTGCCTGTGCGCGTCTGGAAATCACACAGACTGCGGCTTTGGAGGAAGCGATTAGAGATTGGTTGCAAAAAAAAGATTCCCCTACTGATAGAAAGTCGCAGGGGAGTTAAAGGGTTATGGTTAAAACTCCTGAAACGTTTGTATAATATATGGCTTAAAACTTATTAATTATTGATTCCTTAGCCTTTCTGAAAAATCAAGGTTTACACTTGCATTAATCAGGAAGTTAAATCTAGGGTTAGGAGCCTTGGGCTTCATTAACTATGTATGGTTTTTAACCGTTACGTAGCATTTAACAAATCATACGCTCATGTCACCCTGTAGGTGCAAAATTATGAGCCAAGCTATTAATATTAAAAATCCCACAGTAAGGCTAAATGTTCGAGCAGACTTTTAAAAATATTGATGATGTTCTCTGGAAAGAGGCGGGTTGTACTACAGAGTTAGATTACACCGAGCAAACGTCTTGGTTGCTGTTTCTGAAGTATTTGGATGATTTGGAGCAGGAAAGGGCGTTAGAGGCGGAGTTAGCTGGCAAGCAATACGAATTTATTATTGATGAGGCGCATCGCTGGTCATCTTGGGCAGCACCGAAAAAAGCGGATGGCACATTGGATGATGATAATGCGCTGATTGGCGATGATCTGATTGATTATGTCAACCGCAAATTATTCCCGTATTTACAAAGTTTTAAGGAACGGGCTACTAGTCCAGACACAATCGAATACAAGATTGGGGAAATTTTTAGCGAGATTAAGAATAGGTTTCAAAGTGGTTACAGCTTGCGAGATGCGCTGGAGTATGTTGATGAGCTACGGTTTCGATCCCAACAGGAGAAACACGAGCTATCGCATCTCTATGAAGCCAAAATCAAAAATATGGGCAATGCAGGACGCAATGGGGGTGAGTATTACACACCGCGTCCGTTGATTCGAGCAATAATTCAGGTGGTGAAGCCGAAGATTGGCGATCGCATTTATGATGGTGCTTGTGGTTCGGCTGGGTTTTTGTGTGAAAGTTATGACTATTTACGTCGGGGTAAGCTGACAACAAAAGAACTTGAGATTCTTCAGAAACATACGTTTACGGGTAAAGAAAAGAAAAGTTTGGCGTATGTGATTGCCATCATGAATATGATTTTGCATGGCATTGATGCGCCGAATATTATCCACACCAACACGCTGACGGAAAATCTCAGTGATATTCAAGACAAGAATCGTTTTGATGTCATCTTGGCTAATCCGCCATTTGGGGGTAAGGAACGCAAGGAAGTACAGCAGAATTTCCCGATTAAGACTGGGGAAACGGCGTTTCTGTTTTTGCAGCATTTCATCAAAATGCTGAAGATAGGCGGTAGGGCGGCGGTGGTAATAAAAAATACATTCCTGTCAAATTCGGACAATGCTTCGCGGGGGTTGCGTCAAGAGCTTTTGAGTAGTTGCAATCTGCACACGATTTTGGATTGTCCAAGTGGGACTTTTATCGGGGCGGGGGTGAAGACGGTGGTGCTGTTTTTTGAGAAAGGAAAGCCCTTTGACTCCGTTCAGGGAACGCCTTTATTTTCTCAGGGGAAACCTTTAACTGAGGGGATGGCTACTCAGAAAATTTGGTATTATCAACTCGATCCGGGGCGGAATATGGGTAAAACCAATTCCCTGAATGATGAGGATTTGCGCGAGTTTGTGGAGTTACAGGCTAGGTTTGCGGAAACAGAAAAGTCTTGGCTGGTGGATATTGCTGATGTGGATCGGGAGACGTTCGATTTGTCGGTGAAGAATCCAAATAAAGCAGAGGAATCGACGTTACGAGAACCGCAGGAAATTTTGGATGAAATTGCGGCCTTGGATGCAGAGAGTGCAGAGATTTTGGCGGGTATTGGGGGAAGGCTGTGAAGAATAACTGGGAAAGGAAGAAGATAGGAGAAGTGTGCAAACTTTCTCAAGGACTAGCAATTAATGTCAAAACAAAACATTATCTAGTTGAAAAAAGTGATTTGCCACTATTGAGAATCAAGGATCTGAAAAATAACACAGTAGAACAATATGTCGATCCAAATAATTATCCAAAAAACTGTTTAGTTACTGAGAAGGATTTGATTTATACAAGAACAGGACAAATTGGGCTGGTTTTTACTGGAAGGTTTGGAATTTTACACAATAACAGCTTTAAAATTGAACCTGACAAGTCTTTGCTCAGAGAGTATCTTTTTTGGTTTTTGCAGAGTGAGAGCTTTAAAAACCAAATTTTAAAATTAGCTTCAAGAACAGCACAACCAGATATTACGCATAAAATTTTTAAGGAGCAGATTATTTTTGTTCCACCGATATCTGAGCAAAAGCGAATTGTGGCAATTTTGGATGAGGCGTTTGAGGGGATTGATAGAGCGATCGCAAACACCGAAAAGAACCTCGCTAACTCCCGTGAACTATTTGAAAGCTATCTAAATTCCATTTTTACCCAGAAAAACAACAGGTGGGAATGGATCAGTTTGTCTGAGATAACAACGGATATTACTGATGGAGATCATCAACCTCCGCCTAAATCACAATCTGGCATTCCGTTTATTACAATATCGAACATAGATAAACAAAATCGGAAAGTTGATTTCTCTAATACATTTAAGGTTCCACCTGAATATTTTGAAAAGCTAAAGAGCAATAGAAAACCGCGTAAAGGTGACTTGCTCTACACAGTTACTGGTTCGTATGGAATTCCAGTTATCGTTGATCATGATATTGATTTTTGCTTTCAGCGACATATTGGGTTGATAAGACCAAACGCTGAAACTAATTCAAAATGTTTGTATTACATACTTTTATCACGTTATCTTTTGGCTCAAGCTGATGAATGTGCCACGGGTACTGCACAAAAAACAGTTTCTCTGAGTGGACTTCGGCGTTTCTCTGTTCCTAAAATCCCTAAAGAACAACAGGAAATAATTGTCGCTGAACTCGATGCCTTATCAGAAAAAATTGGTCGCCTCGAAACCATTTACCGCCAAAAAATCGCTGCACTCAACGAACTCAAACAATCCATCCTGCAAAAAGCATTCACTGGCGAACTCACCGCAGATACCCCAAAAACTGCTAAACAGGAAATGGCAGCATGAGCGATGATTTGACGCAACCAAACGATCTATTATTTCAAGAAATCCGTCAACTGATCGACACTGCCAAACAACGCGCCGCCGTTGCCATCAATGCAGAAATAACTTTGTTATATTGGCAAGTTGGTAAACGCATCCAAACCGAAGTTTTACAAGGTCAACGCGCTGAATATGGTAAACAAATCATTGTTTCTTTATCTCAGCAGCTAACCCAAACCTATGGTAAAGGCTGGGGTGAAAGACAACTGCGACATTGCCTCCAGTTTGCCGAGACATTTCCAAATATCGAGATTGTGAACACACTGTGTTCCAAATTGAGTTGGTCACATCTGCGACTTTTAACAGCAATAGACGATCCCCTAAAACGAGAATTTTATATTGAAATTGCCCAACTGGAACGATGGAGCGTCCGCCAACTGCAAGAACGCATTAACTCTATGCTATTTGAGCGTACTGCCCTATCCCGGAAACCCGAAGAAACCATCCGCAATGATTTAGAGCAACTGCGCCAAACTCAACAGGTATCACCCGATATTTTACTCAAAGACCCTTATATTTTAGATTTTCTGGAATTGAGCGATCGCTATCTCGAAAAAGACCTCGAAGATGCCATACTGAGAGAAATTGAGCAATTTTTACTAGAACTCGGTGCAGGCTTTACCTTCATCGCCCGTCAAAAACGCCTGCAAATCGACAACGATGATTTTTATATTGACCTGTTATTTTATAACCGCAAACTCAAACGCCTTGTAGCCATTGACCTCAAACTAGGTAGCTTCCAACCCGAATATAAAGGACAAATGGAACTTTACCTGCGCTGGCTGGCTAAATATGACCAAGAGCCTGACGAACAGCCACCACTAGGAATTATTTTATGTGCAGGTAAAAAGCAAGAGCAAATCGAATTATTAGAACTAGATAAAAGCGGTATTCACGTTGCCGAATACCTCACCGTATTACCACCGAAAGAGGTGTTACAAGCTAAACTGCAAGAAGCGATCGCCTCTGCTCGCCGCCGACTCCCATATTCGAGAGATGAGCCATAATGAACGAAGCCGAAACCCGTGCCGAACTAATTGACCCCGCACTCAAAGCCGCAGGCTGGGGAGTTATCGAAGGTAGTCGCATTCGCCGCGAAGTTATTGCCCCTGGTCGATTAATTGGCAACGGTAGACGCGCTCAATCAGACATCGCCGATTATGTCCTGGTTCATCGTGGTGAAAAACTCGCAGTCATCGAAGCGAAAAAACGTGACTTACCAGATACCGAAGGTTTAGGACAAGCCAAAAAATACGCCGAAAAATTGCAGACTCGATTTGCCTACTCTACAAATGGCATCGGTATATACCAAGTAGATATGTTCACAGGGGCAGAAGGCTACATCAAGCAATATCCTACCCCAGAGCAACTGTGGGAAGCGACCTTTAGCGAAAATAATGCGTGGCGCGATCGCTTTGCTGCCATCCCCTTTGAAGACAAAAGCGGCACATGGGAAGCCCGTTATTATCAACACAATGCCATTAAGCACGTCCTAGAAGCAATCTGCCAAGGACAAAACCGGATTTTGTTAACAATGGCAACTGGCACAGGTAAAACCTTCATCGCCTTCCAACTCGCCTGGAAACTCTTTCAAAGTCGTTGGAACCTCAGCAGACAACCTACCCGTCGTCCGCGAATTTTGTTTTTAAGCGATCGCAATATCTTAGCCAACCAAGCCTATAACTCTTTCTCTGCGTTCCCTGACGATGCCTTAGTCCGCATCGATCCCGAAGCCATCAAAAAACGCGGTCGAGTCCCCAAAAATGGTAGTATCTTTTTTACCATTTTCCAGACATTTATGACCGGACGGGACGACGCTGGCAATTCTACGCCCAAATTCAGCGACTATCCCCCTAACTACTTTGACTTCATCATCATTGATGAATGTCATCGAGGCGGAGCCAGTGACGAAAGCACATGGCGGGGCATCTTAGAATACTTCTCCCCAGCAGTACAACTGGGACTCACCGCTACTCCTAAACGAAAAAACAACGCAGACACCTACGCCTACTTCGGCGAGCCAGTCTATACCTATGCCCTCAAAGACGGCATTAATGATGGTTTTCTGACTCCCTTTAAAGTCAGGCAAATCGAAACCACCCTGGACGAATATATTTACAGCAGTGAAGATGAACTGATTGAAGGTGCAGTAGACGAAGCCAGAACATATACTGAAGCCGACTTCAACCGCATCATCGAAATTGCCGAGCGCGAACGTTACCGAGTGCAACTGTTCATGGAAGAAATTGACCAGAATCAAAAAACTCTGGTGTTTTGTGCTAACCAACCCCATGCTCTAGCTGTGCGGGATTTAATCAATCAAATGAAGATTAGCAGTAACCCTAATTACTGTGTCCGGGTCACCGCCGATGATGGCAAACTGGGAGAACAGCACCTCAAAAACTTTCAAGATAACGAAAAAACTATCCCCACTATTCTCACCACCTCCCACAAGCTGTCCACTGGGGTTGATGCTCGGAATGTTCGCAACATCGTGCTGATGCGTCCCATCAACACGATGATTGAATTTAAGCAAATTATTGGTCGCGGTACTCGCTTATTTGAAGGGAAGGACTACTTCACCATTTATGATTTTGTCAAAGCCTACGAACGCTTCGACGATCCTGAATGGGACGGCGAACCCCAAGAACCTGGTGTAGTTACAATTTCCAAAGGTGGGGAGAAATCAGATAAATACAATACCTCCACAGCAGATAGTGGCAAAGATAGAAGCAACAATAGAAACGAAAGTACAGAAGATTACCGCCCCAAAACCATCAAAATCAAACTCGCTGACGGTAAAGAACGCACCCTCCAACACCGGATTTCTACCAGCTTTTGGAGTCCAAACGGTAAACCCATGAGTGCAGCAGAATTTGTAGAACGTTTGTTTGGAGAAATTCCTGAGCTATTCAAAGACGAAGACCAGCTACGAGCCATCTGGAGTCGCCCTGATACTCGTAGAGCTTTATTAGAAGGACTAGCAGAGAAGGGCTACGGGGAGGAACAACTTACAGAAATTAGCCGCTTGATTGATGCCGAGAAAAGCGATTTATACGATGTACTGGCTTATATCGCTTATGCCTTTCCACCCATTAGCCGACGAGAGCGTGTCCTTGCTCACAAGTCTTTAATATTCTCGCAGTATCTCGGCAAACAGCAAGAATTTCTTGACTTTGTACTAGAGCAATACATCAAAGCCGGAGTGGGAGAACTCGATCGCACTAAATTACCTCAACTGTTAGAGTTGAAATACCATACCGTTCGTGATGCTGTTGAAGAGCTAGGAAGCGTTGCGAATATTAGTGAAGTATTTATCGGGTTTCAGCAGTATTTGTATTCACAGGACATAGCAGCTTGATTGGGCAGATCGCTACAATTAAGCACCCCAGTTAGGTAATTAGCCCAAAGCTACATAACTATAGCTAAAAACGGCGATCGCTTACTTTGTGGTGAGGGTGCGATCGCTGTTTTTGCGCTCAAAGTAAAACCTCTCTATCTCGAATTAGTTGATTGACTTGATCTAAGCAGCATCAGAAAATAGCTAAGTGAGAGTATAGTTGTAATGATAAGTGTAATACTAATTAAACTTACGATTGATATTGATGAATACCAATTAGCAATTTTTTGATCGCTGTCACGGATGAGTTGATCTATCTCCGATTGTTGCGGAAAAAGTCCCTTAACAACTTCAAACTTTGCTTTAGCTCCCTTATAATCTCCCTTCCAATACAATTCGAGACCCTCGCGATAAAGACGGTCAATTACGCCTTGCTCATTTACAGTACCGGCTCTCCTAATAAATTCCTGAATCGTGTTTGCGGGTATTGCAAAGGGTATGAAAGTTTCTTCATCCTCATCTCTGCCACCACGCGCGATCATACCAATCACTTCACCTTTATAGTTTAGTACAGGGCTGCCTGAACTACCCTTATCGGCTAATACATCAATTTGGAGTACTGGGGAATTATTTGATAACTTTTTTTTAGTATTTGAAATTTTACCTTCACTTACGCTGGCTTCTGAAATTGACTCCGCTTTTAGTTCATCACCAATATCGCCAGCATATGGATATCCAATAACTAAGACATCATCCAATAACTGTACCGTATCTGAATCTCTTAATTTCAGGGTTGGGGCATTTTTAATCTCAATTTTGATAATTGCAACATCTTGAAAGCTTGCACGTGTACTGATTAATTTCAATTCAAAAGGCCAAAAACCATCCATATTTGGCAGTAATACATAGTTTAAAAAGTTAAATTCCAAAGATTGCTTGTTTCTTTTTATATCTTCTTCAACTTCACCTGGATATTTTGAAATGATATCTTTGACTAGTTGGTTTAAAAGCAGGGGTTCACATTCTTGTTTTACAAGTTCTACTGATTTTACCAGATGTGCGCTGGTTACTATATAGCCATTAGAATTTATAAAATAACCTGAACCAATGGAGGTTTTTTCAACCGAATAGGTTTTCTGTTTATATTGAAATATACCCCTGCAAGAGCGTAAAATTCTTACTACAGATGGTTTGATGAATATTCCTAATTTCTGAGATACACTTAATGAAGTTGATGAAGTTCGTGGAGTTAGCTCATATGTATTTTCAATATTTCTAGCTGTTAGCAAGATTGTACTTGCTGCCACCATAGAAATCCCAGCTAACCCAATCAAACCTCTACGAAGTGTTCGCTCTGTTTTCTGTTGTGTCTTTCTAAGTCTTTGATTTGCTTTCCTTTCTTTTTCCAAGGCTATTTCTACTTTTTTTTGCGCTTCTTCCAATATTTGCTTTGCCTGCTTCTCAGCCTCAAAAGCAATTTGCATTTCTCGTCTATCTAACTCCTGGCTAGCAGCTAAAAACTGATAATCCGCATCGCCTAAGCTTTTATCAACTGCCCAATTTCGAGCATCTATCAGGGCTTGTCCTCTTAGTAGTTGAGATTCATCTTGACAGTTAGAATCGAACCACGCCGCTATTGCTTTAGCGTAAGGTCGCAAATCTGCTAATGCCTTATCTACCCAGTTAGTGTTAAAAACTGACTGATAAATCCGGTTATAAACGCTTAACTCTCCATGACGCTTGACTCCTAAACCCGACAGCCGCAGTTGCATTTGTTCGGAACTGTCATCAGCGGCTACTTTTCCTTGCTGCAAAATTTGCTGATACAACCCCAACAGCCTTGCTGCACGTTGCTCATCCCTAAGAATGCGATCGCGTATCGTCTTTAAATGCTCTGGTTCATCTTGAGATTCCCAATTGTTAATGATATGCGATCGCACTAATTCTGCAACTTTCCCTGCCTCCATTCCCTGGCGAATCAATTCACAAAGCTTCTGTGTCAGAAAAGGTTGCCCGCCTGTCCAAGCCAACACCTCACGCAGCACCGCTTGGGGATTGCTAACTTTCCCCACCAATCCTTGGGCTAATGGTTCAACTTCATCGACTTGAAAACCGTTGATTTCAATGGCACGACCAATATTAAAAGGTGTGCGCCTTTTATCGGCAATCAAATCTGAAGGTGTGGCGACACCAACCAGGGCGAACGTCAGCCGTTTGTATTCTGGTTTATCGGCACGCTGGTTATAACAGTCTCGAATTAATGCAAAAAAGTCGTCAGTCGCAAAATTTAGGCTGAGAACGCTATCGATTTCATCTACAAAAATGACAATGGGTTGAGAAATTTTAACCAGCAGAACTTCTTCAAAAAATTCGCTTAATCGCTGTAATGGAGAAAGATGATCGTGATCGCGCCACCAACTACGTAAATTAAACTTGCTTACAAGCTCAAAACTACTCACCAAAATCCGCACTACACCCGCATACCATTGATCTGGTGTAACATACTGGCTACCAATTTTTGTTAAGTCAATCACAGCACAGGCAATATCTTCCTTTTGTAGCCGTTGCATTGTTTGCACTCGCAAGCTAGACTTGCCCATCTGCCGCGAATTCAAAACATAACAGAACTCGCCAGCCTTCAACGCTTCATACAAATCTATATCTGCTTGGCGCACCACATAACTGGGGGCATCTACTGGCAGACTTCCTCCGACTTGATATTCGTAGGCTGGGTTTGGTGCTGCGTTCATTAACTCACTCTCAGGCGATCGCGGAAATATTGACGATACAAATTGCAACGCGGCGTGACATCATTTCCTTGCTGTTGTAGCAAGCCCATGCTGAGTAATTTAAAGCATTCTATCGAATCCAAGCGAACAGGGCTAGTAGTGGCAACTACTTTCTTAATTGCAGCAGCTAATTCTGGACGCTGTTCTAAATTCCACAAATGCCGTCGTAAATGGTCGCTATAAGGCCCCGCTTCTGTGGGTGCTTTTTGTAAAAGCAAATCGAGGGTAATATCTTTTCTGGCAATGCGATAAAGTGCTACCCGTACAAGATAAGGATGCCCTCCTACCATTCTCATTAACTGCTCAACTTCGGTAAAATTCCAATCAAGTCCGTGCCTTTGTGCTAAATCCAAAACCTGTTGGGCATTAAACTCCGGTAATTCAATTGGCAAGCCTACGTTAAACGGCGATTGGTTAATATTCAAAGGAATATAAACTTCAGTCGAATGTACCACTACCAACCGCAGTTTCTTCCAAATCTCTCGATTTTTTGCATCTTCATGCCAAGCGCGTAATAGTCCAAAAAAGTCGGCAGCAATTTCGGGATATTGAAATACACAATCAACTTCATCCAATCCCAACACTAGCGGTTGGTTGATTTCTGCCAAGAGATACTCCTCAAAATAAGCAGTGCAGTTATCTTTACTACCAAAAATCTCGTCCCAGTAATCCGTTAACTTGTTGGGTATCTTTAACCTCCGTCCTATACTGGCACAAAACCACTGGAGAAACTTATCCAAATCAGCAAAAACCTTTCCGTCGGCTAACTGAAAGCTTAAAGGCACAGTTAAATAATCTTGTTGTGAAGCTTGATGAAGAATCCGCGCCATGAGAGAGGTTTTACCCATTTGCCGAGGTGCTTTAATCCGAATCAGAGAACCTGGCTTCAAAATTGCCTCATGGCAGCGAGATTCAATGGGAGGACGCTCAACATAAAACTTTGAAGCTAAATCCACTTGTCCTTCAGGTAATTCTGGTTCTGCTACTGGCATGGGTGGATCTGAAGACAGAAGGATAATTTTCTCCTCTGTGTGAGTGGTGAAGTCTTTAGCTTCCTTACTACCTGCCAGTAAACTCAAGACTTCGTGCAAAATTCTAGAAGTATCAGCAGGCGACTTCCATTCTCGCTGCTGAATCTGATTTAAATAACCTCGCAAATCATAATTAAGTGGTTCACTCCAAGGGAAGTTGACGCGAATCGGCAAAATTACTGGTTTATGTTCTGAACGTAAATCCTGCAACTGTTTTGCCCGTCTCACCTCTTCTGTCACCATTTCGCTAGTGGCTGATTGTGGAGACAACAGCAGTAAGAAGTAATCACAACGTTCTAGTTCTCTATCAATGCGTTGAGGCCAGTTTTCTCCTAAGCGAATACTCTCCCCTGCCATGAATACTTGATGCCCAGCAGCTTTGATAGCTTCGTAGAAATTCTGGGCAAGGCTCAAATCTGGATCTTGACTGCGATAGCTAATGAAAACTCTGGCAGTTTTGCTGGCTGGTGGTAATGGTGGCACATTGAGATGAATATCTATAAACTTTGATAAATTTGACCATTTTTCTAACACTGTCGATAGTGGTAGAGCCAATGCACCTTCTGTGTTGTCGTAAGCCGCAATTAATCCAATGACTCGTTGAGTTTCAGCATCAAACACAGGTGAACCACTGTAACCTCCTTGTACCTGTTGAGAATTCGCTTTGACACGCAATCGCAGCATTGGCAAATTGCCAAATTCAGACTGGGAGTTCATGTCAGTGATCGTGCCATCAATCGAAGCGCCTAGAGGAAAATCTAGCCGTCCATAGCCAATAGACAAAAATCGATCCATTGGCTGAAAATTTAAAGATATAGGTGCTGAAGCACCCTGATAACCAGGTAATTGCAATATGGCAAAATCATCGCTGGTGCGATCACCCAAATAAATTAACTCAACTCTCCGACCATTGATTCGGACTTTTGTCCAACCACCGACTGACTCAACTACATGGGCGCAGGTGAGTAAATGTCCTGTAGATGAGATGAAAAAGCCCGTGCCTTGGATATTGCCTTCTGGAGTAGCGATCGCCACAGTACAAGCTTTAACTAAATCCCAACTCATGAAAATTTATTACTTGTTTACTTCTGGTGTCAGATTCCATGTGATTTTCACCTTAAGTGATGCTTGTCCAGCAGATTCGACTATATAGACAGAGCCTTTGGCAGTAAAATTCACGCCAAACTCAACTTCTCCACTCATGGGTTGCGATTCTTGTTGCAAAGTACGAAATGCTTTTGTAATTGGGCGACACCCATGAACAATCAAATCTCTCACTGCATCAAAGCTGGCTTCTACTTTTTCTATAGGCAATTCACCAGGGGCCGATACACGGCCTACTGATACATCTGGTACATCAACTGCTACCAAAATCGTTCCGCCATCATCTGCATTCAGTTCTAAAAGTTTACGAGCCATAATTCAATTAGCTTGTGAATATCTATAAAAGTATCAATTAAGTAATTTTTCAAATAAATTCATCTAGAATTTTTAAGTAAATATTTTTTTCGGAGGAAATTTAACTAAGGATAATTGCTAAAAAAATGATACCAAAAAAACCATTCCTCTAAAAACTTATACCAATTCAAAAAATGTTTGCGACAAATAGAGTATTAGAACGAAGTGCATCTCAACAAATACGTGTAGACGCGGAGCAGTTTGTCGTATACATCACATGAGTTGGTATGGACTGACCAAAAGGTAGTTCTCAAAGCCGTGATAGCGGTAATTATTCCAGGTACTTACAGAACGCATGGATGCTAACCTGGAATTACATGTACAAATGATTTTTAACATCCAACGTCCAGATTACAGTGAAGTAGTAGAGTCAGTTTTATTGAGAGAATTTACACACCCCTTTCGCTGCGATCTCTGGACAGGGGAGAGATTACCAGAAGTTTTTTATGATTTGCGATCGCAACAATATAGAACCCATTTGACATCTTATGAGGTTTTGAATTAAGGTACTCCTCAGCATCTAAAATCCAATGCTAATGGCGTATTCCAGCGACTTCACTGATGCAG
>NZ_JACJRV010000089.1 GCF_014697475.1 Nostoc sp. FACHB-152 | reverse complement strand
ATTCGGTTTATAGCTTGGGTTTTCTCTATTAACCAATCTAAATTATCTAAGTTTTATTTAATTTTCTTATATTATTTTACCATAGTTACTCTGGGAGAGCCGAAAATTTTAGTAAGTTGTTGAATTTCTATGCTGGAACTGGAATTGATCGTCAAGGTAGGAAAATTGAGGATGTATGGTCATGGAATTATGAAAAACTAGAAGATGTTCATGATTTTATCCAATGGATATTCCCTTTGCCTGAGCTAAGTATTTATAATCCTAATGCTCCTGTTCTGACAGTTGAAGATATATCATATTTTAAAAGTAGTGAGAAATTGAAAGATAGATTGTTAAAATCTCTTGACTTGATGCTGGATTTTTATGGCTTCGTAAGATTAGAGGATAAAGGAAATGTCAAAATAATTAAAAATCTGAATTACGACAATAGAATACAAAAGTGGGTGACACCTAATAATCACAATTTTCTTAGAATTACTAGAATTCTTAGATCGATTACATTATTGGGTTTGTCTGTGTATGCAGCGAAGTTCTTTGGCGCGCTTGAGGAGCTTTACTTAGAGAAGCAAAACACAATTGGATCAGTGAGCTTTCAATATTGGAAAGCTGCTATATATTTAGATACGTAGTTTGGTTGAACGGAGTGAAACCCAACTCAGCTTTGCACTAGGTACGAAAATTCGTTGCTTAGTTATTTCTTACTTCTACTCAATTCCCTAAAATTAACCAGATTGCTTCACAAGGAATGGAGAATCGACATCTAAAAACCAATTCTCATCAATAAATTCTAGATTTTCATCATAAACAAGAACCAATTCACCAAGTTTTTGAGCATTGCTACTTGCAGTTTTCGTATTATCAACAGCATCAGCTATGAGCAAAAACTTTAGTTGTAAAAAACGTTCTTTGTGAGTAACGCCTATTGAACTGCTAATTAATTCGGCTTCTAGGGTACGAGGTAACGTAATTTTCTCATAATATTCATCTTGTTCATCCCAATAGCCACACACTTGATAATCACACTGGTCAAGATGTTCTTGAACAAGAAGATTAGCATCTAAACTTTGTAATATTTCAGTTAAATCTTGCCAAACTTGATGATTTTTTAATTCGAGCCTTGTCATACTTATGTGGGTTTAATGTTCTGTTACCAAACCAGGAAAGTACAATATATCATCAATGAATTTTGCATGAAATCGGCGGTCGTCACCTTTACCTAAGACTTTAGATTTCAAATCGTAACCAGATTCTTGGGAAGCCACCAACCCAACATTACCGCGAGGAGGTACAAGCCCTTTCTCAATGGCTTTTAAATGTTTCCCCTTGCGATCATATTTTAATCCCAGCTTTATTTGTTCGCTGCCAAATGAAACTAGCAAACTACTGATTGAAAGATATACGCTATCAGGTTGAATATCTGCCCAATTATTGGGTAAAGCTTCCATTAAATTAATACTTTTATAGTAGAAGCATAATTTATTTAAGTAAAATACCTAACAACATTTTTTAAATTAACGTGCGCCTCCGTTGTAGACTCACGTTGGTTAAAGCAATAAATCACACAAGCTAGGAAAGAATTTCAATACTCTTGTGTTTGATCGCGTTCCTGCTTTTCTGCTTCCAGAATCGCTAATAAAAGAGCTTCTTCCTGAATTTCAAACTCTTCTTCCGGAATTTCTCCCATATCAAAAGCAAGTTGCAGTGCAAGAAGTTGCTTGCTGAGATTTTCTTTATCATCAATTTCAGTACTTGCTTGTTCTAAAATTTTTTCCCCAAGCCACGTTACCCCCATTAATGGGCCGGTAATCGGTAATAGTAAAAAGCGCAGAACCATATCACTTTACACTTACTTATGTGGATTTATGAAAGCTGTCCTTGCAAGACCGTAATCATGCTGATGACATAAATATTAAACATTACTAGTCTTATGTTGATGCCAAAATGCATGGGATTTGAGTCCAGTTAAGGCTTATTGACATCCGTATTTTATATATCCGATGTGCAAAAAATTACTTTTATAAAAATTCCTACTTAGGAGGTACTTAGAGCTTGACAACAGTATTAAATGCATCTCCCCAACGATTTGTCAATACCCCAGCTATTCAACGCGTCGCTCAACGTGCTTTGCGCTATCTACAGTCAGGTTTTTCAGTACATTTACGTGGTGCGGCTGGAGTTGGAAAAACTACTCTGGCAATGCATCTAGCTGATTTGCTCAACCAGCCTATCATCCTCTTATTTGGAGATGATGAGTTTAAAACCTCAGACTTGATTGGTAATCAATTAGGTTATACCCGTAAAAAGGTTGTTGATAACTTCATCCACAGCGTTGTGAAAGTTGAGGACGAACTCCGACAACACTGGGTTGATGCCCGATTAACCCTAGCTTGTAAAGAAGGATTTACGCTGGTTTACGACGAATTTAATCGATCGCACCCAGAGGTAAATAACGTTTTACTCTCCGTACTTGAGGAAAGGCTATTAGTCTTGCCAACAAACCAACATCGAGCCGAGTATATCCGGGTTCATCCTCAGTTTCGGGCAATCTTAACATCAAATCCTCAAGAGTATTGTGGAGTTCATGCAACTCAGGATGCTTTGATGGATCGTGTTATTACCATCGATATGCCTCCACCTGATGAACTAACTCAGCAGGAGATTGTAGTTCAGAAAACAGGCATAGATTCTGAGAAAGCAGACAAAATCGTGCGCTTGGTGCGGATGTTTTGGAGTCGCTCTGGCTCTGGGCAAGGTGGTGGATTACGTTCCTGTCTGATGATTGCTAGAATCTGCCACGAACACGAAATTTCCGTAAACTTTGAAGAGCCTAACTTCCAAGATATTTGTGCCGATATCCTGCTTTCTCGCACAAATCAACCTCGTATGGAAGCAACTCGGCTACTGGAAGAGGTTTTGAGTGAATTGTATCATAGTACAAATACTCAATCTCAGCTGGCAGAAGAGATAATACCAGACAGTCAAAATCAGATTGTATTGGAACAACGAGTACCTTACGAGCATGAAGTCTACAACTACCTGTGTAAGTCTCCGGGAAGGCGTTTCTCTGATTTGGCAGCAGAATTAGGGATTGATCGCAGTCAAATTGTAGCTGCACTCAAGTCTCTCAGAGAGCAAGGAGTATTATTGCAAATGCAAGGTAATAGCGAACTGTCGAACATATCACAGGCAGTTGCTTTTGATTCTGGCAGTTTAATAAACAAATGAGTACTCATACTAACCGGGGAGTTATCACAGCAACTCAGGGTTCTACCTTGGCGGATATTCTCGAACGGGTTCTAGATAAAGGCATTGTTATAGCAGGAGATATTTCTATTTCCGTAGGCTCCACAGAACTGCTCAACATCAGGATTCGTTTGTTGATTTCTTCTGTTGATAAAGCCAAAGAGATTGGAATTAACTGGTGGGAGAGCGACCCCTATCTTAATAGTCAAGCTCGTTCCTTATTAACAACTAATCAACAACTTCAAGAGCGTGTTGCCAGTCTAGAAACAGAACTGCGATCGCTCAAAGCACTCAATCCTATTAATCATCAGAATGCAGGCGATTAGTAAATCAAAAGGTTCCGATTCAGGTTTAGCACCGTTGTTATTGACGGTTGTTGAACTGATACGCCAACTCATGGAAGCTCAGGTAATCCGGCGAATGGATGCTGGCACCCTCAACGACTATGAGTTAGATCGGGCTGCCGAAAGCTTGCGACAGCTTGAACAACAGGTTGTTAAGCTTTGCGAGATATTTGATATTGACCCAGCCGAGCTAAATATTAACTTGGGTGAAATGGGAACTTTACTTCCCCAATCTGGAGGATATTACCCTGGTGAAACCTCTAGCCAACCCTCTATTCTAGAACTCCTCGATCGCCTATTAAATACGGGTGTGGTAGTTGAAGGTGACTTAGACTTAGGACTGGCTCAATTAAACTTAGTTCACGCCAAGTTAAGACTAGTACTCACCTCTAAACCCCTGTAATATCAATTTTGGATTTTAGATTTTGGATTTTGGATTAAAAGCCTTTGCTAGGAAGGTTTTCCAAGAATTTCAAACAATACTTGCTATCCTTTTTTATCTACATTCTTCTTGGTAATACATTTATATGAGTTATGGCTTTTACATTTATGGAATTTTGACCTTGCCTGCTCCGCAAGATTTAAATTTAGAGGGTTTAGATCGGCAACCGGTACAAATTAAAATTTTGGATGATTTTGCAGTCATCTACTCCGAAGCACAGCAAGAGCGTTATTTAGCAAGCCGTCGTAATCTGCTGAGTCATGAGAAAGTCCTTGAGGACATCATGCAAGCAGGCGATGTCTACGACGGGCTACGCCAACGCAATTTACTCCCCGTGCAATTTGGACTTTTGGTTGCAAGCTGGGAAACGTTTTCAGAGCAATTAATTCGTCCTCATCAAGAAGAATTGACGCAATTACTAGCAAAGTTATCGGGTCGCCGAGAAGTTAGTGTCAAAGTTTTTTGGAATACCGAGGCAGAAATTCAGGGACTATTGGCAGAAAATCCAGATCTCAAAACTGAAAGGGATAAGCTAGCGGGTCAACCTCTGAATATGGAGCAGGTAATCCAAATAGGACAATTTATCGAACAGGGAATGAGCGATCGCAAACAAGGCATCATAAATTTATTTCAAGGCACTCTCAACTCTATTGCGATCGATATGGTGGAAAATACTCCCCAAATGGAGACAATGATTTATAACGCAGCCTACCTAATTCCTTGGGAAGCAGAATCACAATTTAGCGAACAGGTTGAAGCACTTGATCGTCAATTTGAAGAACGTTTGCGAATTCGCTACAACAATTTCACTGCCCCTTTTAACTTTGCTCGCCTGCGATTAGTTAGTTCTAACTAAACAGCAATAAAAATGGAAAATCAAAAATTATTAGACTTCTTGCAAAAGTGCTAATTTCAAATTTTCTCTCGGCACCTTTGAGAGAGATAAAAATATTTATGTAAGAAGCCTATTGAAACTTTTAATTATTTTGAAAATTAAATTTTTCTTTGCCTTTTATTTAACTAAAATGAATGGACGACATATTTAAAGGATTTGAACAGCTATTAGAAATTGCCAAAGCTTTAGAAGAAAAAGTAGAGAAAGGCGAGTTAAAAACTTCTATTCAAATTCGCTCTCATAATCTCAGTAGTATTCCCCGGCAAGGCAATATTCCTAGAACAAATAATTCCAGCCGAGTCAGATCTAATTCCACCGTTGGCACTACACCAATGGATGATACTGATGTCACCCCCCCATCACCTCGGACAAACTCAAAAACTTCTTGGCAAGATGTCGGCGGCTTGGGTGATGTTCTCAAGGAAATCAGAGAGTTAGTTGAAATTCCCCTAAAACGTCCTGATTTATTGGCGAAATTAGGTTTAGAGCCTCCGCGTGGGGTTTTGCTAGTTGGTCCGCCCGGTACGGGAAAAACCTTAACAGCCCGTGTTTTGGCAGAAGAGTTAGAGTTAAACTACATTGCCATCAATGGCCCAGAGGTGATGAGCAAGTATTACGGGGAAGCAGAAGCTCGTTTACGAAGCATTTTTGAGAAAGCAACTCGTTCTGCTCCCTGCCTGATATTTATTGACGAAATTGACAGCCTTGCCCCAGATCGCAGCCAAGTAGAAGGTGAAGTTGAAAAAAGACTAGTGGCGCAGTTGCTGGGATTAATGGATGGATTTGCCAAAACCGAGGGTGTACTGGTATTAGCGGCAACAAATCGCCCCGATTATCTCGATCCGGCGCTGCGTCGTCCGGGACGCTTCGATCGCGAAGTTCATTTTCAAGTTCCCGATCGCAATGGACGATTGGAAATTCTCACCATTTTAACAAGTGCCATGCCTTTGGAGGCTGCGGTTGATTTAGGAGCGATCGCTGATTTGGCTGTCGGTTTTGTCGGTGCCGATATTAAAGCACTTTGTCAAAAAGCAGCCTACATTGCCCTTCGTCGTCAAGTCCCCTCGCTCAACAGTCCCATTCCTGAGAACATGACTATCATGCAGCAGGATTTTCTCGAAGCAATTAAAGAGATAAAACCCTCAGTTCTCAGGTCTGTAGCAGTTGAAGCACCGAGTGTCAGTTGGGATGACATTGGTGGTTTGGATGATGTGAAACAAAAACTTCAAGAATCTGTAGAGGGCGCACTTTTATATCCCGAACTATACGAACAAACTAAAGCCAAGCCTCCCCGTGGGATTCTGTTGTGGGGGCCGCCGGGAACGGGAAAAACCTTACTGGCAAAAGCGATCGCTTCTCAGGCAAGAGCCAACTTTATTGCTGTGAATGGCCCGGAATTACTCAGCCGATGGGTAGGTGCCGCAGAACAGGCAGTCAGAGAACTCTTTCGCAAAGCTCGACAAGCAGCACCTTGCGTTGTGTTTATAGATGAAATTGATACTCTAGCACCAGCACGGGGACGATTCAGTGGTGATTCTGGAGTTAGCGATCGCGTTGTCGGTCAACTGCTCACCGAATTAGATGGGTTGCATGAATGCCCGAAAGTATTGTTAGTAGGAGCAACCAATCGTCCAGAAACCCTCGATCCTGCCTTACTTAGAGCCGGAAGATTGGACTTACAAATCAAAATCGATCTACCAGATCGAACCAGTCGATTAGCTATTTTACAAGTTCACAATCTAGATCGTCCCTTGGTTGATGTCGATTTAGAAACCTGGGCGACAGTTACCGAGGGCTGGAATGGGGCAGATTTGGCTTTATTGAGCAATCAAGCTGCTTTAAGCGCAATTCGTCGCTACCGCGCTCAAGGATTAAGCGACTCTAGCCTAATTCAGATTACAAATGATGATTTCCAAGTTACATATCAGATGCTTGCTAATCAGCATGAATCTGAATAGTAGACCTCTTGCAAAAAGAACTTTTGCAAGAGGTGGGAAAAGGGAAAAGGTTAAAGGGAAAATAACAAACCTTTCCCCCTTTCCCTTTTTCCGACTTCTGCAAGAAGTCTAGTCTCTGCCTCCTCTCAACGATAAACATTCACGCCAACCTACTTATGTCAATATACGCCTATGCTCTTCTAGTACCGATCACATCACCGCTTGTTCTCCCTGTAGGGATGGAAAGGAATACCGAACTCGTTTACTCTTCTGGTTTAGCCGCGATCGTAGAGCCGGAAATCTCACTGGAAGCATTACAAGCAACGGATGAGCGTTTACTTCAATCTGTATTAACCCACGATCGCGTAATTCGAGAACTTTTTCAACAAACTCCCCTTCTTCCCTTACGCTTTGGGAACGGTTTTACCTCGCAAGAAACACTGCTTAATCATCTAGAAAAGCACCAACAGCAATATCTAGAAACTCTAACTCACCTAGCAGATAAAGTTGAGTACACTTTAAAAGCTACACCCTGTAATTTGTCTGATGCATCTGACACTTCTGACACTATTGATGCTAAAGGAAAAGCCTATCTATTAGCTAAAAAACAACGCTACCAAACACAGCAAGCATTTCAAGCACAACAATGCGAACAGTGGGAACTCTTGAACCAGTTAATTCTCAAAACCTATACAAACGTTACCTATGAGACTCGACAGCCAGATGTGCGACAAATCCACTTTTTAACACAGCGCAACAATTTAACGGTCAGTACGGAGCAATTTTCCCTTTGGCAAGTACAATGCTCGCACTGGCAATTGGCACTGAGTGAACCTTTGCCACCCTATCATTTTCTCAAAAATACTCTCGGATAAATTCATAAAAAATAATATTTTAACCTTTGCCAGAAAAAATCAAGACGAGATGATTTTTTCTGTTATTTTGTTGTCTAAAAAATATTGTTAACTTTTAAATATTTTTTTATTTTCCTTTATTTATCTTATGTTTTTGGGAACACTAAATCCAGGAAGAATAAAACACATTGTGTAATTTTTACCTACGGCTAACCAATAATTAGATTTATGAGAGGAAAAGAAAATGGCTGTTGAAAAAGTTAACTCATCTTCAAGTCTGGCTGAAGTTATTGACCGCATTTTAGACAAGGGAATTGTAGTTGATGCTTGGGTACGTGTTTCTTTAGTTGGTATTGAACTGCTAGCAATAGAAGCTCGGATTGTGATTGCTTCAGTTGAAACTTACTTAAGATATGCAGAGGCAGTTGGTTTAACATCTCAGGCGGCTGTTCCATCTGCTGCTTAACACCACATTAAAAAAGGGAGTCTTTATTCATGGCTCCCATTTAATGTTTATAGTTAACAAAATAGGAGATTTCAGCTGATGGCTCTCAAGAATTTATGGGAACAAGAGCGATCGCAGCGATTGCAAATAACTGCTGAACGCCGTCAACAAGTTAACCAATGGAAACAGCTAACTCAACAAGAATTGCAGCTGCAAGCAGATTTGCTTCATCAAGAATTGAGCAGTTTTGTTACTAACCTTCACAACAACAGAAAGTTACAACAGCAGCAATTTCAGCAAGAGATTGTAGAGCGGCAATTAGAAATATTGCAAATAAAAACAGATGTCTGCCAACGCCAGCAAGAATACCGTCAACAACGGGCAGCAAAAGCTCAGGCATTATTCCAAGATTTGCAAAGTTTTCGGGCAACTTTACATAAAAATGTTTGGGGCAATCGCAGTCATGAACAAGCAGTTTCCCCGACTCCTGCTACACAAGAGAAAATAGTTGCAACAGTTCCAAAATGGTCAATCTCCCGTTCTTCAATTAAAGCCACTGGTTTTCGTCCTGCCGTCAATACCATGACAAGGAAAGTGCCTGCCTTAAATGCAGATACTCTTAAATCTAAAGTGCAGCAATACATTCAGCAAGCTGAAGGAGCTACTCTAACAGAAATTGAAGAAGTAATAGGCTTAACCAGGGTGCAAACAATAGATATCCTACGCTCATTAATCAAGCAAGGGATACTAGAACAACGCGATCGCCAATACTTTATTCGGCAACAAGCAATTTCTTGACAAATTTGATCGAGCTGACTTTTTATATTTGTAGACTGGCACTTGGGCGATTGTTTATATCTTTTGCCTAAAGCAGATATAATACACAATCCATAAGCATTAAAGTTGGTCTATGCTTTTTAGTATTCAAAATTTCCATCTTTTTAAGGTCTGTATTGCAACTATATCTATACAAGCAATATTTTCAGTATATGTAATATTAAAAAAGTAATATATATAACTGATTGCTAATTAGAGAAAGAGCTTAAATTTTTGTTCGAGCTTCTGACTTTGAACTTTAAAAATGTTCTGATTGGAAATAACAAGTTGGGGTAGATAGATCGAGGTTTTGAACTGTGTTATTGGCGATCGCACGATGAGGTTAATAAGCTGGATTGTTTGGGGAATTCTAATGTAAATGCAAAACTCAAGATATATGAGGAGGTGCGATCCATTGTGAATCAATTGATCGAGCAACTTCAAACTAAATTATTTACAGGCAAGCTGAATCTTGGAGCCAGGGAGGGGCCGACTTGGACGCTATATTTTCGTTTAGGACGATTAATTTGGCAGGCAGGCGGTTCTAATACCGATGAGCGATGGCGACGATACTTGTCGCAATACTGTCCTCTTCTGGATGTGACAAAGTTGGAGGGGCTTGTCTCTCCCCAGGAAAGTTATCGAGAGTATTGCATTCTTGCTAAATTGCGAGAACAAAAATTAATCGAACAACAACAACTTGTTAGCCTGATTACAAGCTTAATAGCTGAAGTCCTGTTTGATATAATGCAGCACATTGAAGCTACAAGAATTGCTAACAATCCAGCAGGGCAGTTGTCACCTACTACCGTTGTTGGTGCAGTTCCTGGATTTCTCCTAGCTGTTATACCAACTGAGGAAGTTTTAAAACAGGCTACACAAGCTTGGCAAGAATGGCGAGATGCAGGACTGGCAAGTTACTCACCTAATCTATATCCTGTAATTCAACAACTTGAACTACTCCAAGGACAAGCATCCTCTAAACAGATTATTTCGCTAGTTGATGGCACAAAAACCTTACGAGGTCTAGGGCAGAAAACTAGTCGGGATGTCTTAGCTTTGACTCGGTTCTTGATGCCATTGGTAAAAGCAGGAGCGATCGCTTTTTCACCCACCCCAAGCCCCAGAAAAATTGGGATTAGTCAAGAAACGGGTAACCTGTCTAGTGCAGTTAATCATCCCAATTCTTCACAGAAATTAGAAGAGAACACTGTTATACAAACTGCACCCCCAGCGACTAACAAACAAATTGTCACCCCGTCCAGTGCAGTTAATCATCCCAATTCTTCACGGAAACCAGAAGAGAACACTGTTATACAAACTGCACCCCCAGCGACTAGCAAACAAATTGTCACCCCATCCAGTGCAGTTAATCATCCCAATTCTTTGCGGAAACCAGAAGAGAACACTGTTATACAAACTGCCCCCCCAGCAGCAATTATTGATGTCTCTAGGCCTTTAGTCGCCTGTGTAGATGATAGCCCGACAATCTGCCGCAGTTTAGAGGAAATTCTCAGCCAACAAGGTTATCGCTTTGTTGGTATTCAAGACTCTTTAACGGCAGTTTTAAAGCTAATTAAAAGCAAGCCAGACTTCATTTTTTTGGATCTTTTGATGCCAAAAGTGAATGGCTATGAAATTTGTTCTCAAATCCGTAAAACACCAAGTCTCAAAGATGTGCCGGTTGTCATCTTAACGGGGAAAGATGGAATAGTAGATCGGATGCGAGCAAAATTAGTAGGGGCAACTGACTTTTTAGGTAAACCCGTAGAGTCAGAAAAAGTACTCAATGTGCTGCACAAGTATTTAAGCGTTTAGGTTGAAGCATTAGTTATGACAGTGGCTTCCCAACACCCATTTTTAAAACAGCTATTCATGCACAGTTTTGACACAACTAAGTATGAAAATTCTTAAATCTTCCTTCTGCCTCCTGCCTTCTTGCTAATTCATTTGTCGCAATTATTTTTCAAATTCTGAATTAAATAGTTAGGAATCAAAATGAAAAAAGTTCTATTAGTTGAAGATAGCCTCACAGAATCCGAAAAGATGACACGTTACCTGGAACAAGGAGGATATTCAGTTTATGAAGTTCGTAGTGGTGAAGAGGCTCAACTGCGGTTGAAACAACAAAAACCTGACTTGATCCTACTAGATTTGATTTTGCCAGGTCAAAGTGGATTTGAGTTCTGCCGCAAGTTGAAAGCCGATCCGATAACAAAAGCAATCCCGGTAGTGATTTGCTCAACGAAAAACACAGATGTTGATAAAACTTGGGGCAATATGAGTGGTGCCGATGCCTATTTAGTCAAACCTGTAGATGAAAATACCTTGCTCCAGACTGTTAGTAAATTTATTCGCTAAAGGAAACTGGGGCAATGTTACAGGTCAATGATAGCTTTAGAGCGCTACCCATTCTTGAAAACTCTCCCCAAGGAAACAACCAGAGGTTTTTAAGATTTCCGTTAAATGGAAGGGTAAATGGGTTACTCCCACTAGCTGATTTGCGGGGAGTAATTCAAGTTACACTCACAGAGGTTTTACCAGTACCGCAGGTAGCAGAATTCTTGTTAGGCATCATGAATTGGCGAGGAGAAGCTCTCTGGATTATTGATTTAGCAGCTTTACTGGGAGCAACACACTGGTGTCGGCGAGAAAATGTACGCAACTCTGGCATGGCGATGCTTGTTCAAGTCCAGAATCAAACTGTCGGGCTGTTGGTAGAGCAAGTCAATACCATTGAAGTTTACGATTCCCAAGAGCGGTTAGCGATTTCGGCATCAATGTTACCCACCCGTCTTAAATCGTTCTTGCAGGGCTACTTTATGGATGCTCAAGGTAGCCCTTTGATGTTAGTTGACACCCATGCTGTGATTCAAGCCCTTCAATCTATTTAAAACTCTGCATTAGACCTCTTGCAAAAGTTACTTTTGCAAGAGGGGGGAAAGGGAAAAGGTTAAAGGGAAAAGGGTTTTTATTAGCCCTTTCCCCTTTACCCCTTACCCCTTACCCTTTTCCCCACTTCTGCAAGAAGTCTATTCTACTTATTAACTCCGACAACCTTAATAGCAAGAAAGATTATGGTAACGCAACCCAATCTTACACCCAACCAACCACACTCAAATTTCAGCAACGGTCATAAAGATACCGATAATGGGCATACCGTTGTACCTACACAACAACAAGTTACTTCCACTCTAGAAGAATTGCGAACTGAACTGGATCAAGCTGATTGGGTGGAAACAGGGCCATTGCGAGACAGAATTCGCAAGTTAAAAGAACTGGTAAGTGTGTTGCCATATCAAGATGCCGGAGATGGATTAGAAGTAGAGCAACTACAGGCGATCGCTAGCAAAATTCGTCAATATTCCGATCTAGATACCTTGCTTGCTACTGCTGTCATGGAGGTACAAAGCACCCTGCAAGCCGATCGCGTGATCGTATATGAGTTTACGAATCCGACGCTAGGGATAGTTGTTGCGGAGGCGATGAGGGACGGCTTTACGCCAATGCTGAAGGAAAAACTACCCGTAGTCACTTTTGGTTTAGGTTCTAACAAGCTTTATCAACAAGAAAAATTAGCAGCGATCGCAGATACCTACAGTGCAAGTTTGTCTCCTTACCAAAAGCAACTCTTAGATCGGTTTCAGATCAGAGCTTGTTTGAGCTTGCCAATCTTAACAAAAGATGGGGTTTGGGGTTTGTTGGTAGTGCAGCAATGTACTGCCCCTCGCCAGTGGCAGAATGCTGAAATTAAGTCGCTAAAATTGCTCGCGCAGGAATTAGAAGCGCAACTGCAAGTTGCCATGATTCAAGCTACGTTGCAACAAGAAGTAGAAAAAGACCAAATCCTGACTGGTGTAGCAAATAAAATTCTCCAGTCCAAAGATGCGGATACCATCTTTCGCGTCGCCACCCAAGAAGTGCGGCAGTCGTTAAAATGCGATCGCGTAGCAATCTATCGTTTCAATCCTGACTGGAGTGGAGAATTTGTTGCGGAATCTGTTGGTTCGGAGTGGGTTTCTCTATTAGAAGAACAGCGAAACAACCCAGCAATTGTCAAGAACGTTAACTATTGCAGTGTTAGGAACTTTGCAGACGAAGGGGGATTAGCTGGGATAACAGGGCGATCGCAAAGTGCAGATAGCTACATTCAGCACACCCAAGGCAAAGCTTTCCATCGCGGCCAGATTTATCGAGTCACTAATGATATTTACAGTGCTGGTTTTTCTGACTGCTATATCAAAGTTTTAGAAACCTATCAAGCCAAAGCATACATTATTGTTGCCATCTTCCAGGGAGAAAAGTTGTGGGGCTTGCTAGCTGCCTATCAAAATTCTCAGGCTCGTCAGTGGAAAGATAGCGAAGTTCGACTGATGGTGCAGGTTGCAACTCTATCTAGTATTGCTATTCAACAGTTGCAATATCAGCAACAACTTTATCAACGTTCTGAGGAGTCAGCCAAACTCATTGAACGAGAACGTACCGTTTTCGGCATCATTGAAAAGATTGGACAAGCAACCGAGCTTCGCACCCTTTTCCGCACTACCACCCAAGAATTGCGGCGATTTTTAAAATGCGATCGCGCAATCGTTTATCAATTTTATCCAGACTGGAGTGGAGAAGTTATCGCTGAATCTGTGGCTGCTGGTTGGTCGTCCCTGTTGGATATTCAGGAACAAGAAACCATTCTAAAAACAGGTATGGTAACTTCAGAGCGTTGCAGTGTGAAGGATTATGGCTCCCCTGCGAAACTCGATCCCGATACATATCTCAAGGAAACGCAGGGTGGAATCTACGCCAAAGAAAGACGCTTCCGCAAAGTCAACGATATTTATGCTGCTGGTTTTTCACCTTGCTATGTAGAAGCATTAGAGAAATTCCAAGCCAAAGCGTACATCATTGTTCCCATTTTCCGCGCTGGTAAGCTTTGGGGTTTGTTAGCAGCTTATCAAAATTCTGATGTGCGGAAATGGACTGATGAAGAGACTGGTGCTTTGTTGCAAATCGGCGAATCGTTGAGCATTGCCCTCCAGCAAGCTGAATATATCGAACAGCTACGGTTAAAAAATCTAGAAATGACCCAAGTAGCTGAAGTGGAAAACGCCATTGCGCGTATGGCGGAGAGAATGCGTAATTCCCAACAGGCAGAAACGATTTACCGCACTACCTTGGCAGAATTGCGGCAATTGTTCAAATGCGATCGCTTGGCAATATATCGCTTCAATCCAGATTGGGGTGGTGAATTTATTGCCGAATCTGTAGGAAGTGACTGGGTACCTCTAGTTGGCCCCGATATTAAGACTGTATGGGCAGACGAACACCTACAGCAAACCCAAGGCGGACGCTATCGCAACAATGAAACTTTTGTCGTCAATGACATCTATACTGTCGGTCATGCCCAGTGCCACATCGACATACTTGAGCAGTTCCAGGTTAAAGCCTACACCATCACCCCGATTTTTGCTGGCAACAAACTTTGGGGTTTATTAGGAGCTTACCAAAATAACGGCCCGCGCCAGTGGAATTCCGAGGAAGTGCGATTGCTGACCAAATTGGGCATTCAGTTGGGGTTAACCGTGCAGCAAGCCGAGTATATCGAACAACTGAAAACGAAGAATGCTGAGTTGGCGCGGACAGCAGAAGAGGAACAAGTGCTGACAGCGATGGTAGAAAAAATCCGCCAAGCCCAGGATACAGACACAATTTTCGAGAATGTGCTGCCAAGTTTACGCAAACAACTACAATGCGATCGCCTTGCAGTATTTCGCTTTCATCCCGACTGGAGTGTGGAGTTTGTTGCCGAATCCGTAAAAGATAAATGGTTATCTTTAGCTGGTTCCGATAGGAAAACGATTTGGATGGACGAACACTTGCAAGAAACTCAAGGCGGACGCTATCGCAATCATGAAACCTGTGTTGTCGATGATATTTACGCTGTCGGTCACGTTCAGTGCCACCTAGAGATATTAGAAAAAATCCAGGCCAAGGCTTACATGATTGCTCCTATCTTTACTGGCAGCAAACTCTGGGGCTTTTTAGGAGCATACCAAAATACTGGCCCTCGGCAGTGGAAATCCAAGGATGTGCAACTGTTGCGAAAACTAGCTCTGCAAATGGGTATAGGCTTGCAACAGGTTAAATATATCGAACAGCTCAAGAAGAAAAATGCAGAGTTAGCGCGAACCGCAGAAGGGGAACGAGCATTAACAAGGCTGTCAGAAAAAATCCGCCAAGTTCAAGAGCTAGATACGATTTTCCGCAATGCCCTACCAGAATTGCGATCGCACTTGGAATGCGATCGGCTTGCAGTGTATCGCTTCAATCCAGATTGGGGTGGGGAGTTTATTGCCGAATCCGTAAGTCGTGAATGGGTGGCTTTGGTTGGCCCCGATATCAGGACTGTATGGGAAGACGAACACCTACAACAAACCCAAGGTGGCCGCTATCGCAACAACGAGACCTTTGTAATCAATGACGTTTACACTGCTGGTCATGCCCAGTGCCACTTAAAAATTCTAGAGCAATTCCAGATTAGAGCCTATATCATCACCCCAATTATTGCCGGAAACAAGCTCTGGGGTTTATTAGGAGCATATCAGAATGACGGGCCGCGGCAATGGCAAGATAATGAAATCAGCTTGGTAACGAAAATCGGCACACAGTTTGGGGTTGCCGTCCAACAATCGCAATACTTACAGCAAACCTTAAACAAGAATGAGGAACTGATAAAACTGGCAGAACGGGAAGTAGCAAACGCCAGATTTTCCTATCGCCTGCCAAGTCGGTTAACAGAGATGGCTCAAAGTGATGGTGATGTTCTGGAATTTGTCCAGTTTGCCACCCAAGAACTTCGTCAACTGCTGAAAGTAGATCGAGTTGGAGTTTACCGTTTTGAGCCTGACTGGTCTGGAGAATTTGTCGTTGAGTCTGTGAGTGGGGATTGGCCGAAGCTTGTAGGAACTAGCATGGCTAGAGTTAGAGATACCTATCTCCAGTACAACAAAGGCGGGCGTTATGCTCGCAAAGAAAGTTTACAGGTTGACAATATATATACTGTCGGTCATGACGAATGTCACATTCAATTGTTAGAAACCTGGGGAACTAAAGCCTACATGATTGCTCCGATTTTTCAAGAAGATCGGTTATGGGGGCTGATGGGAGTTTATCAAAATAGCGCACCCCGCCAGTGGGAGCAATCCGAGGAGGATGTTCTCAACCAAGCCAGCGTCCAGATTGGTCTTGCCCTGAATCTTGCAGACTACCTCAAACAGGTGCGTACTCAAGAGCAGCAACTAGCAGAAGCAGCAGAGCGCGAACGCACCGCACGGGAAAAACTGCAACAAGGAGCAATACGCGTTCTCATGGCTTTGGAACCATCCTTTAGAGGCGATCTCACCGTTCGCGCTCCCCTATCTGAAGATGAAATTGGCACGATCGCTGATGGTTACAATACTACGATCCAAAGCTTGCGAGATTTAGTCCGACAAGTACAGATTGCTGCCAGCAGGGTGAGTGAAAATTCCAGTAATAACACTAACTCAGTAGTGAAACTATCTGACCAAGCTCAACAGCAGGCAGAACGGCTCGAACACGCTCTAGAACAATTACAAATTATGGTAACTTCCACCCAGGTAGTCGCTAGTGATGCCCAAAGAGTAGGACAGGCGGTTAAAGAAGCTAATAAAACCGTCCAAGCTGGCGATTCTCTGATGGAAAGAACCGTAGAAGGCATTTTGGAGATTCGGGAAACTGTATCCGAAACAGCGAAGAAGATTAAACGCCTCGGTGAAGCTTCTCAGAAAATCTCGAAAGTAGTGAGTTTGATTGAAAACTTTGCTACTCAAACTAATTTGCTGGCACTCAATGCGGCGATTGAGGCTACCCGTGCTGGAGAATACGGCAAAGGCTTTGCGGTGGTTGCAGATGAAGTTCGTTCCCTGGCTTATCAGTCAGCTAGTGCTACCACAGAAATTGAGCGACTCGTGCAAGAAATTCAAACTGGCACCAACGAAGTTACCGAAGCAATGGAAATCGGGATTACCCAAGTTGTCCAAGGCTCGAACTTAATCGATGAGACTCGTCATTCCCTGAGTGCGATCGTGGCAGCTACCAACGAAATTGGTGGACTGGTACAAGGAATTACCCAAGCAGTTTCCACTCAAAGTCAGCAATCTCAAATGTTGACAGAAGCGATGATGGATGTTTCAGCGATCGCTCGCAAGACTTCGCAAAGTGCCATGAACATTTCCGAGTCTTTTGAGGAACTACGGATGACTTCACAACAACTGGAAACCAGCGTTAGCCAGTTCAAAGTTGACTAATAGTTCGCCAAGGAAACTTGGCGGGGTAAAGGGCAAGGGGGAAAGGGAAAAGATGTTTACTCCTTTAACCCTTAACCTTTCCCCTTTTCCCAGCCCTCACCTAACAATTTTGGGTTGGCAGACTACTAATCTCGCAAAACTCTTATGAACCTCGATCTCAGTAATCAAGAGCAGTTAGAGCAGGCTTTTCTGGCTGAAGCGGCAGAGTTGTTGCAAACCATTGAGCAAAGTCTGATCGGTTTACTTGATGAAAAAACCACAGAAAAAGTTCACGCCTTGATGCGAAGCGCCCACACTCTCAAAGGGAGCGCTGCCAGTGTTGGACAGGAAACGATTAAGACAATTGCCCATCACTTGGAAGATGTATTCCAGGCGTTATACCCTCAAGAATTGGAAATCGATCCAGAATTGGGTGCTTTGCTTCTAGATGCGTATGAGTGTCTGCGAACTCCCTTGAGTGCAACCTTGATGGGCTTATCCTACAATGAGGCAGAAATACTTGATAAAACTGCCTCAATCTTCGCCCAACTCCAACATAAACTAGGCGACTTTTTTGGTCGTGAGGCTCCGCTTCCTAGTTCAGAAGAACTTGGCTTTGATGTGGTAGAGTCAATCTTTTCGGGGAGTGTAACCCAGGATTTGCACCAGTTGGAAGCTGACATCCAAAGCCAAGATCCGCAACAAATTCAAACCACACTCAACTCTCAAGCAGAATTTTTTGCCGAACTAGCAGCATCTTATAGCTTATCTGGATTGGAAGAAATTGCCCAGGCGACCCTAAACGCACTCAAAGCACATCCAGACAAAGTATTAGAAATCGCTCAGGTGGCTTTAGAAAATTTTAAAGCGGCTCAAACAGCAGTACTTGCAGGCGATCGCATTCAAGGCGGAGAGATATTTCCACAATTGCGAGAATGGGCAAGGCTCACTACTCCTGTCCTAGAACCGCAAGGGCCGCCAGTTGCGATCGCTGCCCAACCAACACCAACGACTACAACTGAGAATCAGCCATTTCCTCTCCTCAGTGCCAGCGAAGTGGAATCAATTTGGTCGTTTTTCCCGAAGCGAACTGATAACTCCGTAGCGAAAGCACCAGAGGTACTCGAACCAATTTCTCAGGATGCGGTAGTAGCCCCCTCTGCCATAGATCGGATTTTACAGTCAATCTGGCTCGGAGATCCACAGACATCATGCCGCTACTCAGACTCAGATCGGCCGGACTCTCCACCACCAGCACCAAGCCTCCAGACTCAGTCATCAGCATCACTTCCCAGTATCCGAGTAGCGATCGAACAGCTAGATCGCCTCAGCCACACGATTGGGGAATTGCTAATCAACGAAAACCAACAAAACCTCCAATCTAATCACATCCACAAAGCAGCTCAAGAGACTCTACTACAGTTTTTGCACTGTCAACAACAACTTAGTAAAGTTTCTACTTGGTCGGATCGACAACTGCTTCCTGAACGCGCAAAGCAGCGATACCCACGCTGCTCAATTGTCCGTGCTTCCCCAACTGCCCAGGCACAATCTAATTTTGATGCCTTAGAAATGGATACCTATAGCGAGTTGCACATTCTCCTGCAAAATCTCACAGAAGATATGGTGCAATTAGGAGAACGGATTGAGGCTTTTAATGGCTTAGTTCAGCAATCTCGCTTTAGTCTCGGCAAGCGCAAGCAACTGCTCTCAGGCGCGCAGGAAGATTTGCTGCAAGCCAGAATGGTTCCCCTGGGAACAGTGTTAAATCGCTTACCCCGCCTCTTGCAACAGATGGTAGCAACTTATCATAAGCCTGTTGAACTCAAGCTTGGCGGTACGAAGGTACTGGTGGATAAAGCCATTTCTGAGCAGCTGTACGATCCCTTGCTGCACATGATTCGCAATGCCTTCGATCACGGCATTGAACCAGTAGAAACCCGCCGCCAGCAAGGTAAACCAGAAACCGGAACAATTACAATTCAAGCCTACCATCAAGGCAACCGCACTACTATTGAGGTACGGGATGATGGTCGAGGCTTAAACTGGGAATCTATTCGTCAGCGAGGTATAGAAAAACACTTACTGACTCCCGAACAAGCAGTCTACGCCTCCGAAGACCAACTGGCAGAGTTATTGTTTGAACCAGGCTTTTCTACCGCTAACCAGGTTGGTGAGTTATCTGGCCGCGGTATTGGCTTAGATGTGGTTCGCACGCAATTGCAAGCTTTACATGGTTCGATTGTGGTGCGATCGCTTTCAGGGCAAGGAACCACCTTCATTCTGCAATTGCCTCTGAGCTTGACAACGGCACGCTTGCTTGTTTGTCAATCTCAAGGTATTACTTATGCCTTGCTATCGGAAGGAATTAGCCAAGTTTTATTACCCCAGCCAGACCAGATTCAAGTGCAGCAATCTTTACACGGGCAAGGTATGCAAAAATTTTGGCAGTGGGGAGAAGGGCAAAATCAGCAACTAGTTCCCATCCGCTCACTTGCCAATTTGCTGGATTACAAATATCCTTTATTCACCCAAGACCACAATTTAACCCTCAGTCCTTTTCCAGTCAAACAACGAAACACCGTCGAACCTCTGCTACTGTTGCAAACAGAGCAGCAATACCTGTGTTTGCAAGTCGATCAGATTTTAGTCGAGCAGGAATTAGTAATTAAGTTCCTCGGCAGAGTCGTGACTTTACCTAGTTACATTCAAGGCTACAGCGTGTTGGGAAATGGTAGTCTCACCCTAACCGTTGACCCGTTGGAGTTAGTTCGGCAAACCTGGGAGACAGATATGATACCGACTTCCCCGGCATCAAGTCTTACAACTAAACTATTGCCTGCGCCTGAGCCTGTTCTTACTCTAGAGGGGCAGCAATCCGAGCTAATGATAACGCAACCGCAGCAACAGTCAATGGAAGTTAATACAGCCGTTGCTCAACCTAACCGACTGACAGTGTTAGTGGTGGAAGATTCAGTTGTACAAAGGCAGAGTTTGGTGCAAACACTCCAGAAAGCCGATTATCAAGTATTGCAAGCAGGCGATGGTCGAGAGGCGATCGCGCAAATGCTGCAACACGGTGATGTCAATCTAGTGATTTGCGACATTGAAATGCCACGGATGAATGGATTTGAGTTTTTAGAACTCCATCGCCAAGACGAGCGTTTGTCTGGAATTCCTGTGGTGATGCTGACTACTCGTAGCGGACAGAAGCACCGCCAATTAGCTTTAGCTCTAGGGGCGAAAGCTTACCTGACCAAACCCTATTCCGAGCAGAATTTCCTAGCCACAATCGCTGAATTAGTTAATAGCCCTTAGCTGAGTATCAATAAGATAGGGGGAAAGGGAAAAGGGTAAGGGGGAAAAGGAAGGAATGGAAAGGAAAAAAATTGAAACTTTTGAGGATTTAAAAGTATGGCAAAAAGGTATTGACTTAGTTAAGCAAATATACTTAAGGACTAAGGAAGGTGAACTGAGTAAAGACTTTGGTTTAAGAGATCAGTTAAGACGTGCATCCGTATCAATACCTACAAATATTGCAGAAGGATTTGAACGATATTCTCGCAAAGAATACTTAAACTTTTTAAATATTGCTAAAGGGTCTGCCGGTGAAGTTCGCAGTCTTTTAAGAGTAGCGTTAGAAGTGGGCTATCTAGACCAACCAACTTATACACAACTTTCTAATCAAGCTATGGAGTTGAGCCGTATGCTATCTAATCAAATTAAATCTATAAATCAGTCAATGCCCTTCGGGCAGGGAAAAGGTTAAAGGGGAAAGGGGAAAGGGAACCCATAACTAAAGTTAGGGGCTTGAAGTAAGGATGCCTCAATTCTCTCGCAATAGTCTGGAATTGAATCTTTTTCCCCTCCATAAATAAAGCTTAGGGGCTTGCACCCTTTACCCCTTCCCCTTTCCCCTTTACCCTTTACCCTTTCCCCTTCTTCATGAATATTTATGCTCAACACTCCCTTTCCGTTTAAGCGATTATCTGGCGCTGTGAGCGAGAGCGACTCATTACGAGTCGTTGTTTTTGCGATCGCCGACTATTTATTTGCCCTGCCAGTTGGTGCAGTTCTCAAGGTGATTGCTTGTCCCCCTATTAGCAGTACGGTTGAAAGTGGAATCGGGATGGTCGATTTGGGAGCGCAAACTATTACGATTGTGGACTTGCGCCAGAAGTTAATTCCGCAAGTACAAACCCAACAGACGCAACAAGTTCTCTCTGCGGTTGAAACTTCAGGGCGGTTTTTACTTCTGACTCAAACGCGGACTGGAGAACTTTGTGGCATTCCTGTGGACAAGCCCCCTGCTTTAATCGATATTCCTTTGTCAACTGTGCGTCCCGTGCCTTGGTCTTATCGGCAAGTGGCGGACTTAAGCTGTGTGAGCCACATGGCTGTTTTGTCTATAGCACCAAACGAGGAACCACTCAAAGTACTTCTTTTTGGTATGAACCAGATATTGGCTGATAAGTTGGGGTTGCCCGGAACAACCCAGTCATTGGCTCCTGGACTGACATCATGCGAACAACGGCAAAGATTTTTGCGTTTTTCCTTGGGCGATCAAGGAAGTGGATTGCTACCATTCCACTCAGTAATGAACATGATTCATATCGCTAGCCAAGAAATTTCCCCAGCCCCGGCCTTACCAAGTTGGATTTTAGGTTTCTATAATTGGCAAGGACAGATGCTGCGGCTGGTTGACTTAGAACATTTGCTTGGTTATGCACCGCTTTTTAAGCGGCAGTCACGACCAGAAAAGCCAATAGTTCTGGTTGTTGAGCTTCAAAATCAGATAGTCGGGTTTTTGGTCGCTCATGTCTACGATGTAGAGTGGCAGGATTTACAGCAAGCGCAATCAGCACCAACCGACTTTTACCCCAACAAACTACTAAATTTTGTTCGAGGTATTCTACCGGGCGATCGCTGGATTTTAGACACCAAAGCCATCGCCCAGACATTGCAATGGCAAACCCACTGATTTAACTTGAATGCTGCCAAGGAGTTTTCCGTGACGATCGCAACTTTAGACCAAACCCAGCCTGTTGACAATCAAATCCCGATAGAAGAAATTTTGGCTAATGTGGCTGTACTCAAAGCAGTCTTTCAATCTGCTAAGGGGCCAAAGGTCGCTCAATTGCAGCAGAAGGTAAGTCAAATCGAAGCTTTTATCCAAGCTTTGGCTCAGGATTCGTCCAGTGATAATGATGACAATGTTCAAAGGGCTTTTCAGCTCCAGCGAGAACAACTTGCAGCGATCAAGCAGCAAATGCAGCAGGCAAAAGGTCAAACTGCACTTTTGGAAGTTACAGCCACCGCCCTACGAGATGTTCTCAACGCAGATCGCGTCCTGATTTATCGTTTTGAAGAAGATAATCGCTCTCGTGCGATCGCAGAAGCTATACAAGCGGGTTGGACATCCCTGCTCAACCAATCCCTACCGATAAATTTGTTTGTTACTACCGATGTTAGTAACGGACAACACTTACTCAATAACCTAACTGAAGTATTAGAATTAACTCCGCGCCAACAGCAATTTTGGCAACGCTTTCAAGTGCAAGGGAGTCTGTGCTTGCCCTTGATTGTTAAACAACAGCCTTGGGGTTTGTTAGTTATTCAGAATTGCCTTGCACCCCGACAATGGCAAGAAGCAGAGCGCAGTTTGCTGCAACAAGTCGGAATGATGTTGACAATTAACTTGCACTCGGTTGAAATAGTAGCTCCACCTGCTCAACAGCTTGAATCTTTCGATCGCTCACAGTTACTAGTGCCATTGCAACAGGTGAGCGAGTCCGTACAAGAAGGAGCAAAAATCGCCGAGCTAGAGCGCGAGTATTTAATGTCTATTCAAGATACTGTTGCTTTTACAAATAAACAGCTGCAATACCTTGGTGAATTTTGTCAGCAAGCTTCTAGCTTTGTTGGTCTTGTGGAAGGCTTGAGTAGCAAAATTCAGATTTTGTCCCTAAATACAGCCATCGAAGCAACAAAAGCTAGCGAGCAGGAACTAAGTTTGTTAGCTGCTGCCGAACAGGTGGAAACTCTCGCCCGTCAAGCCCGCGAAAGCACGTTAAATATAGAGGAATGGTTCCAAGAACTTCAAGTAGCAACAGCAGACGTTGTTTCTGCTATCGAACCGTGCGATCGCCAAATCAATGCTGGGCTGGAGTCAATCGCGCAAATCCAGGAGCAATTTAGAGCGATCGCCCACATCGTCGCTGCTTGTACCCTCAAATCAATAGACCTCTTGCAAAAGTAACTTTTGCAAGAGGGGGAAAGGGAAAAGGTTAAAGGGAAAAGGGTTTTTATTAGCCTTTCCCCTTTACCCCTTACCCTTTTCCCCACTTCTGCAAGAAGTCTATAAAATTGTCACAAACCAGGAGTTTCGATGAGTACCGATTTTGTCCCCCAACCGCAGAACGACGATCGCTTTCTAGAAGAAGCGATTGATCTGTTACTGTTCTTGGAGCAGGAGTTGCCTAACTATACAAAAGACAGTAACCCTGTTACAGCTTTGGCTCTCATGGAAGCTGCTGGCTCTCTGCATTCGATTGCTATAGCAGCCGAGCTAGATACCATTGCTATAGTTGCAGCTGCACTAAAAGAGATTTTTCAGCTTTTGTATCAGTATCGGGCAACCATTGACGACACAATCGCCTCCCTGTTGTCGGAAGGATTGGATTGCCTACAAATGCTGCTAATGGCATTTTTAACAGCCTCGAAAATTGAGGAAATAGAAATTCTGGAGAGGATGTCTGCCATTGTGGCTCGTCTACAAGCAGAGTTTGGCGATTCCCAGGAAACAAACCTTAAGACATCGGGACATCAACCAGTTATTCAATTTAACGATTCCTTGTCCGAGGTAGAATCTTCTGCATCTCTATCAGAGCAAGTTCTGGTTAAAGACCAGGAAAGTTTTGTCAGAGAACCTATAGATGAAACTAGCCCCCAGTCTGGCAGCCTTTTTCACGTAGATACCGAGCAGCTTCCCGTCAAGGTAAGGGAACTAGCAAATCTGGAGGATTATGGGGAAGAAGATTTTCAAGCTTGGTTGGGGGATTTTTACCTGCCTGCTGAAACATCTGAAGCATCTTTAGTTAAATCTTCGAGCGATCGCCATACACTCTCTTTGCAAGAATCCATTCCCACCATTGTTGCAACTAGTATTCCAGCCGCCACACCCATCAATATTCACCATCTCGAACAACTAAACGCGCTGATTGCAACATTATTAATTAACTATAATCAGCAAGTTTGTCAGGAAGAACAACAGCAACATACTATCGGGCAGTTGCTCCGACAAGTTAAACGATTACAACGCTTGTTGGACAATCTACAGGAATGGTCAGGACGTTTAGCAGCAATTTCAGATACTCTTTCTCCTCTAGCTGCTTCTCGTTCTCAGCAATTGTACAGTACTCTGCAATCTGTTTTGGCTGAAGCGTCTCAGGTGGCATCAACTGTTCATTCCTTGAATAACAATCATCACCAACTCAAACAAGAACTCATACAGCAGGAAAAGTTACTTAACAGTTCTGCCAATGTAGTCAAAAAAGTTACAACTATTTCTTTAAAAGTAGCCTTAGAATCGTTGCATCGGCTTTGGTCACAGTTACAAGCTCTACAAGATAAGTCTGCTAGACTACATTTACAAATTAACGATATCCAAGTTGATCGCGCGTTTAGCGATCGCCTCCGTGTCCTCCTATTGCATATAAGTTGCTATTTACTAGAGCAAAGTATAGAGTCTTGTCAAACACGCCAAGAGTTAGGTAAAAATAGCAACGGTATTATTGAATTTCAAGTTTACCAGCAGGGAAATCAACTAATTATTGACGGCTGTGATGATGGCGCAGGACTTAACTTATCTCAAATTTATCAACAGGCTTTAGCCCAAGGATTCGCTCTGACAAAACCAGGAGATATTCTACAAGCAACGCAACTGACTGAACTAATACTTGAACCAGAGGTTTCATCTGTTTTGTGCGATCTTGCTGGCTTAGAGTTAGGAGCAGAATTAACTGAAGTTTGCAAGCAATTAACAGCTATTCAGGGAAGAATAGTATTGAAGTCTAAAGCTGGACATGGTACAGCCTTCTCGCTGCAAATTCCACTTGAACAAGAAATTACTCAACTAATCGTCTGTCAAGCTAACTCCAGAATCTATGCATTTGTTGCCGATTCCGTAGAGCAGATTTGTTTATCCCAGTCCGAACAAATTCTCCAAACTCAAGCGGGACGTATGTTATTTTTGCAGTCTTCTGGCACCAGTGACTTGCTTCGTGGCGATCGCGATCGTCCAACAACAGAAATGCTCGTTCCTATCCATTTACTGACTGATGTGCTGATTTGTTCTAATCACCTTCCCACGCCAGTGACCACTGACAGTACAGATACACTAAATGCTTTCAAGCAGAATAAACCGTTATTAGTATTTCGTTACTTAGACAAACGATGTGCTTTAGAAGTAGATTGCATCATCGGCAAGCAATCCTCTGCGATCCATCCTCGAGGGGAAACAATTCCAGTTGCTCCTTATATCCTAGGAACTAGCATTATTGCGAATAGACAACTTAGCCTAGTTTTGGATGGTCGCCTTTTCACAAAATCTTTAACTTAAACTGTATTGCTATTTAACCTCAATTAACGTGAGTTCGATGAACCTCTCCCCAACCCCTCTGTCTTGAAAAGTTTTGCGCCGGGAAACCCGGACGCGCAAACTTTTCGCTCCGACGCGGAGAGGGGC
>NZ_JACJRV010000088.1 GCF_014697475.1 Nostoc sp. FACHB-152 | reverse complement strand
AGAAGAGCTTATGGTTTAACTAACTTTGATAATTTTAGAAGAAGAATTCTACTCAATTGGTATTTCTGCTACTAATTTATCATATCTAGTCTGGGAGAGCCAAAATTAATAGTAACTAAATAACTATTAATTACTAGTTGGGGCAATCAAGGTAAACCCTTCACTAGTCCCGATAACTTGATTTCTAGATAAATTCATCTTATCCAAATTTGAATTATCTAATAATAAATAAGATTTATTAGACCACATTTGTTCTAAGACTTGGGTATTCGCAGAAATAACCTTGCAATCGCAATAAAAATCTAAACTAGGACGACTATAAGCAAAAGAAGTATAAATTTTAGTCCCTGGTGGTAGGTGGGTACGAATTAAGGCTGCTACTGGTTTGACTGCAAAATTTTCATTTAATTCCCAAATCCAAGATTGAGAACTCATTAATAGTAGTAAGACTAAGTACATTCCAACAAATAAAACTGGAATAAATCTGCGATCGCCTGCTAAAATCAGCCATCCTCCTATACTCATAGTAATTACTAAAACTATGCTCATGGCAATTAACACAGGTTGATAATCGCCAATAGCAAAGTAAACACAGCCGCCTAAGCCAGCAATAGCAATTACAAAAATCAAATATCCCCAAATTCTGGCTTTAAAATCAGTTTTTTGCCAAACTTCATGCAATTTTGCCCCAATTGCTAAAGCTAAAAATGGATACACGGGCATAATATACCACGGTAACTTGGTAGTCATTAAGGAAATAGTTCCTAAGTAAATAGTGGTGCCAATTAAAACTAAGCTACCCCAACTAGTTTGGCGTTGTTTCCAGGCTAAATAAAACCCTCCGGGCCAAAACAACAACCAGGGGAAGGAATATTTGAGTAACTCAATTAAATAGTACCAAGGAGGCCCGGCATTACCTTCAACAGACTGTCCTAAGCGAGCAAAGGTTTGGGCTTGTAAATTTACCTGTAAGAAATTACTACCATAATGTTGCCATTGGGCCAAATACCAAGCGATCGCAGGCGTGATTCCTACAAAAATTCCTACCCATAAGTAAGGACTTTTCAACAAAACAGATTGTTTAGATGCTAAGAGAAATAATCCGGCGATTCCGCCTAAAAGCAAAACTAGCATCCCCTTGGTTAAGGTAATTAGTCCTAGAGAAATTCCTACGCCTAAAGTCCAACGATAATTATGCCGAGCTTTGAGCAGACAAAATAATAACAATATAAAAAAAGTAATACTTGCACCATCAAGCATTGCCAAGCGTCCGTGACGCACCACAGGTAACATTGTTAAGTAAACCAAAGCAGCAAACAAAGCAGGTAAACTTTGGTCAAAAACTAAACGCCCTACTAAGTACAGCAAAGGTACTCCTAACGCAGTGAAGATAGCCCCCGGTAAGCGTGTTGTCCACTCACTTACACCTCCCAAAGAGTAAGCCCAAGCAATTAGTAAATGCATTAAGGGTGGCTTGTTGAGATAAGCTTCACCTCCCAAAGTGGGGTATAGCCAATGCCAAGAACCAGATGGGGCGCGCCAAATTTCACGGGCAACTTGTGCTACAGTACCCTCATCCCAATCTCTTAAAGGTAAGTTGCCTAAAAATACTAACCATATAACTAAAGAACTTATAAGTAAGAGCAATAGCCATTCTTTATCTCGAAATGCAAACATATCAAAAAAATAAAATTAATCGTACAATAAAAAAAATGCCATTTTAATTACTGTAACGTATTGATTTTTATGTATTAAATTATTTAAAATAGTTTTATAATTGTACTATAAGAATTAATCAAGAAACTTATTTACTGATGTTAATTGAAAATAATTTAATCTGTTATCAAAATTAACTATTATGATTTGCTCACATCATCTCATTAAATAGTGAAAGCGTATATAGGTTGACTAATTGCTGTGCTTTAGAGATGAGAAACTATTTTCTATAGTTTGCTGTTAATTAACTTGATAAACAGCAATTAGCACAGTAGTAGAGTGAAATTTAATTTTTATTAAATGGAAAAAATGTCTCTTAGTAATAAAATATACCTATAAAGCCTTTATAGCTAATGAGATGATTTCTGAGCAAATCAATGCTTGATATTTTGTTTATATCTTATTAATCTCAGGAGGTGAGAAAGATTTAAACCTAACTCATAAGTCTTTGGTAAACAAGTCAGACTATTGAAATTTGTACTTATTAACTGAGAACTTTTCGATAACATTCCTTTACATCAATTGCAGTCATTGCAGCAATACCAAAAATAGAGATGTAATTACCATGTAAGCGTAATTTTGGAATGTTGAAATAAAACTTAGTTATTAAAAGTGAAAGTGCTGACTAAGTTTAGAGAATGGTATACCAAAATAAGTGATTTCACTGAATCTCTTGTTAAGCAAAACCTCCATACTAGTTGGGTAGGGAGAATGAGAATTCGGTTGAATAATACCTAAATATTTTTTGGGTAGCGATCGCTCCAAGGTAGATTGCTTTTGCTGTAATTTAAGCTGTATAAGCAAAACCAAATGTTAACTTCAATTAATCTAGATTCAAAATTTCAGGATTAAAGAAGAAAATTTGGGTATATAAATTCTTAGAAAAAAGTGTGCTATAAAGTACCGTCAGAACCGTCATGAATGGTTCTACCCTTGAAGGAGCTATGAAGTGGAAAACAATAAATCGTTACTTTGGCCGCAAGGTATATTAATTGCGTTGCTGGCCTTAGGTGCTACCTTGAGTGTCGGTGTCATGATGCTTATTAAGCCAAATACCTCTGAAGCGCAAAGTAGCCAAATAATAAATGACAATAGTCATTTAGTTGCTAAAGTAGGCACTCAAAAACGTATTGAGAGCTTAAAAGCAGCTATGCTTACAAGTTGGCAACAAGAAGCACAAGCTAAAGGGCTTGGTTATGCCTTAGCTGCTCGCTTTCAAGGTGCAACAATTAAAGAAGCTAAACTCAGCCCAGCGCAAAAAGTAATTGCCCTAACTTTTGATGACGGCCCTTGGCCCCAAAGCACTACCCAAGTATTAGATATTCTCAAACAGAATAATATCAAAGCGACATTTTTCGTCGTTGGGAACAACGTCAAAAATTATCCAGACCTATTAAAGCGTGTAAATATAGAAGGTCATGCTATTGGGAATCATACTTGGCATCACTGGTATCATTTCATGAATCAACAGGCAGCTGCTTACGAAATTGACCATACAACAGACCTAATTTATAAAACTACAGGTGTGAAAACAAATTTGTTTAGACCACCTGGCGGGATCATGCATAATGGTGTGGCTGCTTATGCGAGAAATAGAAAATATGCAGTTGTCATGTGGTCATCTGATTCTGTAGATTATTCCCAGCCAGTTGTACCAAAGTTAGTTGATAATGTATTTCGGTTGGCTAAACCCGGTGGAATAGTGCTGATGCATGATGGAGGTGGAAACCGCTCTCGAACTGTGCAAGCTTTACCAGAGATTGTTGCTAGATTTCGTAAGCAGGGATACCGTTTTGTTACTATTCCAGAACTTTTAGAAATGCAAGATAAAGAGCAAAGTTTAATAGCTCACAAAAAATAATAGCTATAGCAGGTGAGAGGGAAGAGGAGACAGAGAACAGAGTTAAAATCCTTGTATAGTCTAGGTTTTTTCATCTGTTGATGTCTTAAACTATGTTTCGTTTGCTATAAGTTACTATAGTAATCTTATCTAATTAAAAATTCAAAATTTATGAACTCAGGCTATTATAAAAAACCTGAGTTTTTCATTTTTTAACGTTTTAATTGTTCTTTCCATTCTTCTAAACTGATGTATTGATTTTCAATCAAGTCAAGAACTTCAATCATTCGACTAGTTCTGGATACACGAAACCAATAAATTGTGGAATCATATTCTGGTTGGTCTTCAAATATGCGGATTGTATAGTAAGGTTCATTGGGAGTAGGAGAAACATCAACTACAGCACCCACTTTGATAGCACCTTTAGAAAGTCTTTCTATTTCCCGCGCTTTACGTTGTACCTCTGGTAACTGCCAAACTAAATCTCGTGCTGTTTTTTCATCAAGTTCTCTGGTGACTTCAGCAACTTCTATAATATTGGCTGTGTTTACTTTAAATGTTGATTGTGATTTAATTAACTTCGTTCGATGGTCATTATTAGGACTTTGAGAAAAAGCTAATTGGCATTCAAAATCCAATAATAAAAAAGCCATTACAGGGAAACACATGAATCTGATCATCGAACAATCCTAGAGTGTTATGGTTTGCTTTGTTGTCATGTTATCCATACACTAGGTTAACAGCCACTACTTCATCATTGAGCAGATTAACGATTTCTTCTTATTGCTCTTAATAATTGCACTGTCCGTAATGTTGCCAGTCAAAGATTTATATTATGGTAGGAATCAAGCATTGGTAAGAAGTTAGATCCCCGACTTCTTTGAGAAGTCGGGGATCTGGACAAATCTAATTTTTATAATTCATTTAGGAATTGATTTTTAGCTTGGAGAATCATGACGCAAACTAGCAGTTGGCTAGTTTAATTGTAATTAGGTAATTTATTGCATTTTTTGTAATACTTGCCGGATGGTTTCGGCTGGTACTTGGTCGGTTACTGTGACTACACCAATTTGGGTTGGTAAGACAAATCGCACTTTCCCGGCTTTGACTTTTTTATCTAGTTGGAGTGCGTCAATAATTGCTTCAATATCAACCCCAGCAGGTATTTGAGTCGGTAAACCCGCTTTTTGAATGATGGCGTTTTGACGGTCGGTTTCTTCTTGTTGCCACATTCCCAAGTTCACAGCAATTTGCCCGGCGGCTACCATGCCAATGGCTACAGCTTCACCATGATTGACTAAACGATAGCCTGTTAAGCTTTCGATCGCATGGCCTATGGTGTGACCGTAATTTAGAATAGCCCTTAGTCCACCTTCTTTTTCGTCTTTGCCAACGACATCTGCTTTGGCTTGGCAAGAACGAGTTAAGATTTCGTTGAGTAGTTCTGGCTTGATGTAGCGGAGTTGGTTGAGATTTTTACTGGCTTCTAGTTGGGCGAATAATTCAGCATCCCAAATTACGCCATATTTGATGACTTCTGCCATACCTGCACGAAACTCACGCACAGGTAGACTTTTTAAGACTTCTGGGTCAATTAAAACTAGACGCGGTTGATGGAATGCACCAATTAAGTTTTTACCATTGGGATGGTTTACACCTGTTTTGCCGCCAATGGCGGAGTCTACCATTGCTAAGAGAGTGGTAGGGACTTGCACGACATTAATTCCCCGCAGCCAAGTAGCGGCGGCAAAACCAGTCATGTCACCAATTACGCCTCCCCCCAAAGCTACCATTGTGGCGGAACGTTCCAGGCGGTTTTCTAAGGCAACATCATAGATTTTTTGAATAGAATTAAGGGTTTTGTAACGTTCCCCGGCTGGTAAGCAATAACTAACTACGTCAAAGCCCGCAGATTGTAGCGATGCGATCGCTCTTTCGCCATAATGTTTAAAAATAGTTGGATTAGAAACTACTAGTACTTTCTTGCCTAGCTGGAGATCGGCCATCCTTTGACCAATTTGATCTAAACTAGCAGGTGCGATCGCAATCTCATAAGACTGCTGCGGTAAATTCACGTTAATTACAGAAGTCATTGCCCAACCCTAAAATGCGCCCGTGGGCTTGTATTCTACCGCAATTTGGTGAGCAGGAGGGTAGAGGGGCAGACTGGCTAGGGAAGAAACTTAGGACAAATGACTAATGACTAATGACCATTGACCAATGACTAATAACTAATGATTCAATAGATTTAGTGAAGTATTGTGGAGAAACATCAAAATGTTTGCAGTAGTGGCTTACATCGGCTTTTTAGCTTTATTCACCGGACTAGCAACTGGTCTGCTGTTCGGTTTACGTGCTGCTAAAATTCTCTAATTCAAGTAGAGACTAGAGATTAGAGGCTAGAGGTTAGGATTTTTTACTGAGGATTTGACAAATTCTAGTCCGCTAAAGTTGGCATATCCGCTTATGCACTGGGCTTCTCAGCACGTTCAAGTCAGCCATTCACAAGAATATCTGACAACCAAATATCCAAAACTAGCCCCTAGCCCCTAGTCTCTAGTCCCTAACGGGGAATTACTGCTGGTTCTGGTCTTTGGGCGGGTGGACGCATTTCTAAGCCCAGCAAGTTCAACATTTCTTGGTCAGCATCATAGTCTGGGCAAGGCGTGGTGACAGTGAGCATTTTGTTATCGTCGCTGGAGAAGATAGAATTGGCTCCTGCCATGAAGCAAAAAGCTTGCTCAACTTGAGAAAGCCTTGCCCGTCCTGCACTGAGGCGCACATCAGAAGTTGGCATGACAATACGTGCTGTAGCTATCATCCGCACTATCTCCCAGAAGGGGACATCTGGTTGATTTGCTAGGGGTGTGCCTTCGACTTGGGAAAGAATGTTAATTGGGACTGACTCTGGGTGCGGGCTGAGATTTGCCAGTGTGCATAACATCGATACACGGTCATCAGCAGTTTCGCCTAAACCCAGAATACCGCCAGAACAGACAGTCACATTAGTTTGCCGGACATTTTCAATTGTATTCAGGCGATCGCTATAAGTTCTACTGGTAATAATTGTGCTGTAATAATCCTCAGAAGTGTCTAAGTTATGGTTGTAAGCATATAACCCTGCCGCTTCCAGTCGCTTTGCTTGGTCTGCTGTCAACATTCCCAGAGTGCAGCAGACTTCTAAACCCATGTCTGTAACTTCTTTCACCATTTCCAAGACTGTCTCAAATTGAGAATTGTCTCGGACTTCTCGCCAAGCAGCACCCATACAGACACGACTGACACCTTTATGTTTAGCTGTTTGGGCAATACTAACTACTGTGTCCTTATCTAATAGCGCCTGTGGTTTCACTTCTGTTTTATAACGAGAAGATTGGGCGCAGTAGCTACAATCTTCAGGGCAGCCTCCTGTTTTAATGGAGATGAGTTTACAGACCTGTATTTTCCTTGGGTTGTGATACTGACGATGCACGCTAGCAGCTTGATAAATTAGCTCTAGCAATGGCATATCGTAAATTTTCCGAATCTCTGCTTCCTGCCAATCGTAGCGTATTCCCACCGACATAATCCTTCTTGTTGATTGGATTGATTAATATCTGTCTTTTTACTGGATTTTTAGAAGTACCGCTTTCAATCCTAGGGTTGTAGACATTAGACATCAGCTTACCAAGATTTTGATTGGATGGCAGTCTTTTGTCATTGGTCATTTGTCCATAGTCAATAGTTATCTTCACTACTCACGATTTCCCAAAGTATGAGCTTAAAATCTGCAAATTTACAAAGTGCAAATTACGCTTATGCAGACTTGCGCGGTGCAGATTTACGTGTAGCAAACCTAGAAAATGCTAATCTTAATAAATCTTGTTATAACAGTTTTACTATCTTCGATCAGCAGTTTCAGCCGCAGTTGGCTGGGATCAGGGAGGTTCAAAAAGCTAAATATTGTCAGCGTAAGTTATTACTGTAATTAATTTAAGATGAAATCTGAATTACCAATTATTACTAGCGATCGCCTATTATTAAGAATTGCCATTCAAGAGGATATTCCCGAAATCCTCGAATATTTTATTGAGAATCAAGCTTACTTAACTCCGTTCTATCCTCAATGGGCAGAGCATTTCTTTACAGAAGAATATTGGCAATATCAACTAGAAAATAGTTTCTTAGAATTCATTCATGACCAATCTTTAAAATTATTTATTTTTCCCCAAAATAACCCCCACAAAATTATTGGCACTATCAATTTCAGCAATTTTGTTCGGGGAGTAGCGCATTTTTGTTATGTAGGATATAGCCTAGCAGAAAAGTCTCAAGGCAAAGGATACATGACCGAAGGCTTAAAAGCAGCAATTGATTATGTATTTGAAGACTTAAACTTGCATCGCGTTATGGCAAATTATATGCCACATAACCAACGCAGTGGTAATGTTTTAAAAAGGTTAGGTTTTGTGGTTGAAGGATATGCCAGGGACTATTTATTAATTAATGGCAAATGGCAAGATCATATTCTCACTAGTCTGACTAATCCTCACTGGCAAGCAGGTAAGTAAGTTGTTACATATTTAATTTGTCTATTTAGACCGCAGGGAAGAAAGGGAGCAGAGGAGAGATTTGCTTATTCCATTCGCAAACCAAAGTAGGTGAGAATCAGTTCTGTCTCACCATTATTAATTACTTCGTGATTTTCTCCTGGTTCTATGGCTATACAATTTCCCGGAATTAAGGGGTATTCTTGGTTATCTACACGAATTATCCCGGAACCAGCTTCGACAAAAAAGACTTCACACATATCTTGATGGGCGTGTGCTGGGGCTGTTTGTCCGGGAGCAAAACGAGCTTGGGAAAAGTTGGTGAGGTGAGGTAAATCGCCAAGGCGTAACATCACCTTTTTTTTGATTTCGGGATTATGGGAAACGGATTCTTGGGGCAAGTTATTGAGGGAAGTGATAATCATTATGGTCTTAAGTCGTTAGATAGTTCTACGATACCCCTAGAGCCATCGATCCTAACTCTTTGACCATCTTGTAACAACCAAGTAGCCCCTCTCACATCCATTACAGCCGGAATACCATACTCACGCGCGACAATTGCACCGTGGGAAAGTCTACCGCCAACTTCGGCAATTAGCCCTCCAGCCCTAACTAACAAAGGAGCCCAGCCAGAATCGGTATAAGGTACGACCAAAATTGTATCTCGGTCGATGTGGGGCATATTTTCTAGGCTTCGCACTACTTTTACCCGGCCTTCGGCTTGTCCATGACTGGCGGGGATACCCTGTAAAACTTGGTCAGAATATAGGGGCGAAGGCGCAAGCGGATGGGGTGGCGTATTGCCGTAAATCAATAGTGGGACTTGGGGAATCTGGCTATCTTTGAGGAATTGCGATCGCCTATATTCTATGATTTCTGGTAAGCGTTCTCTCAAGGCAGCATCTTCGCCAGCAATTAGTTGTCTAACTTCTCCGATTTCTAAGAAAAAGATATCTCCTGCTTCCTTCAGCAATCCAGATTTTAACCAAGTTTTTTCGATCTCCACAAATCGCCAGCGCAATTGCGCTAATAAGCGCGAATACACCTCAGTGACACGCCCTTTAATATCTATACGTTCTTGCACAAATCCGCGCTTGCGTTTGCCTGATAAAGCCTGATTAATCGGATCGACACCACCTGTTTCTGATTGGCTTCCTTGAATTAACTGTAAGAATAACTGCTTAATCGGTCGGGGGTCTTCTTTCCAGGTGGGAACGGCTATGTTAGTACCTACATCACTTAAATAGCCGTAATCCTCTAATAGTTCATTAAATTCGTAAAGAATTTTTTGTCCTTCAGGGGTTTGTTCTAACTGTTCAAAAATTTTATCTGGCTCAACCTCATTTAGTACCTGCCTAGCATCGGCGGCTAAAGCACTGAGCGATCGCAATGCGGCCACTTCTGGTGTCACACTGTTATCAATCTGCCCATCTTTCACCCGAAAAATAGATTGTCTGATTGCCGCACTCAAGGGAGCTAAGATGCTGTAATAGGTTCCCCGACGCAGTAATTGTAAGTTAAAGTCAATTCTCTCTAATATTTGAGACGCTTCTAGTTCTTCAATTGACTCATGCGCCAACTGCGATAACCCTGGAATAAATAACTCTCGATAGTCCTGCTTAAAGTCTTTGTCTAAATTGAGTTCCTGCTTGAGCAACTGCATCAGTCCTGGTAAATTCTGCACCGTTGACTGCAAAGGCGGTTTACTCATTTTCGCGCCTCTGGTGAGAAATTCTAAACTTTCAGGCGGTAAGCCCATCCGCAGAAAAATATCTCCTAAGAGGGAGGCATTAAAATAAGCCCTAGAATAGTGCAGCGTAGCAGTTTCCGTAAAGTCTAATCCAGAAGCGCGATCGCCTAAAACAAGTGTGAAAATATCACCCCACACTCCACAAGTTAACGGGCGATTAATTGACCAAGTTAAGGGGTGAATCACACCTGGAATCACTTCGGCAGCAATTTTGCGTGTCCAAATAGGTAACAGGGTAGTAATTGGTCTGGACTGCAACACCCACAAAGTTTGACCGTCATAACTCCACTCAATATCTTGGGGTATGCCGTGGTTACGTTTTTCGATGCGGTAGGCAAGGTAGGCGACTTGTTTAATAATGGCTTGCGGGACTTGTCCTGTACCTTCTAAATGAACTGAGGAAATATTGTCTGTTTCCACGACAAAGGCGCGGTATGGTTCTGGGGTGACTTGCCCAGAGACAATTTGTGTCGGGCTACCGGGTAAAGCTTCAATAACAATGGCATCACCTTGCTGAGTAATCGGATCGCGAGTAAAAGCGACTCCGGAATACACACTTTGGACTTGCTGCTGTACCAAAACTGCCATTGCTGTATCTGGTAAACCGCGATCGCTCCGATATTGTACAGCCGTCGGGTGATTATAGGAATTTCGTACTATGGCGATCGCCTCTTGCAACTGCTGTTTGCTGGTGACATTCACCACCGTTTCATACTGTCCGGCGGCGGAAGCCTGTTCGGAATCTTCGCCAATTGCCGAAGAACGCACGATTAAAGGCGATAAATCTGAAGGTTGGAGAATCGCAATTAATTTTTCAGGGTCATCCCCAGGGGCGAGTATCCATCCTTTTGGTACAGGATAGCCCCAGCGTTTAATTTGCGAAAGAGTAGCAGATTTCTGCCCAACTAAAGTTGCTTCTAACTCATCATCTAAAGTCAAAATCGGGCGATTGCCACTCAAATTCTTGAATGCTTCTTGAGAATCTGTTTGTGCTTGTTCGACTGGTAAATCTAAATCGTCTGGCAGTTGTGTGTAAATCCACCCTAATAAGGCAGCTAGAGCGATCGCGGCGATGATTCTAAATAAGTCATCCGAATGTAAGATGATGACAAACAGAGGAAATAAAACTAATACTCCGTACTTCACCAATTGTTTGTTACGGGATACTAGAAATGTGGTCATTGCTAAAAAGGTAACAAACACTGCCACTAGTGGATCGTGGATGACAAATCCCCACGCAGCGTTGGTTGTACCTGCACCTCTGCCGAAGCTAAATCTACCTAAGACTAAAGCAATTAGGGCTACTATTTCCCAAGGTGAACCCTCAGGAAAAAAAGCACGCGTCAGCAAAACTGCTGCAATTCCTTTCAAAGCTTCTGACAGCACCGCCAAAAGCCCTACCCATGTGCCGCCATGATAAAATGCGGCTGATACACTTATGTTTCTTGTGCCAATTTGCGATAACTGCCTACCTGTCAACCCGTGGGTAATCCAGGCAATGAGGGGTAACGCTCCTAATAAAGGGCAGGCAATTAAAATAACTAAGGCACCCCAAAGTTCAAGCATTTTTATATTGGATTTTAGATGCCATCTTAATCTAAAATCTCAAATTTCAAATTATAAAATTTTGTTGAAAGTTATTTAACGATTTTACAGGTGGTTTTTTGTTAGGTTAATGGACACTAAGCGGCGGCGGAAACCGTTTTTTGCCAGTGTCCTGTTAAATACTAATTCCTAGATCTGTTCGTGAGTTAGTCTAGCGCATAGGCAGCTTGCAACGCCCAAATAATTAGGCCAGCAATGGAACCTAACAACAAGACAGTAGAGATCGTAACTAATTTTGGGGAGTCTGCACCCTCAAATTTCATAATTCCTCTATTTAAGTCGGACATGACTTTTAAATCCTCCTTTGTTAGAGTCCAATTTTGTCCGTTTTGATTGTAGTCCTTCTGTTCGCAAAACATCTGAAACTTCTAATAATATTTTGTTTAAGCTTTGCAACAATTACATCACCAATTTTACTTACGCCGTTAGAGGTACTATCTCACTTTATACAAGGAATGCCTCTATATTTAGATTTACTTAGTTAGAAGTAATAATATTGGACGATAACTATTGCTTGGTTTCAGTAATCCTTACATTTAGGCAATCAGTTTATGCAACTAAATATGTTAAAAACATACAGTATATTTAACTACTTATATTTAATGAGGAGAAAATGAGAAAATGAAAATATTATTCTTAATAATATTAGTACTGGTGGGGCTGCTAACTGCTTTGGAGATAGGTTTGCGATCGCTATTTGGTTTTGGGAAACCCTTAATTTACTTAGGCGATTCTCAGATTGGTTACTTATTAGCACCCAACCAACACACCCGCCGCTATGGCAATAAAATAGAGATTAACCAATTTTCGATGCGTAGCAGTCCCATCGAAAAAATACCTGCACCCGCAACGCTGCGAGTACTGTTATTAGGCGACTCAATTGCCAATGGTGGTTGGTGGACAGATCAAAAGAATACTATTTCCAACTTGATGCTGGATTCGCTAAAATCAGCGATCGCTGACAAATATCAGCAAGTCGAAGTTCTGAATGCTTCGGCTAATTCTTGGGGGCCAAGAAACGAGTTAGCTTATTTGCAGAGGTTTGGCAATTTTTCGGCTCAGGTTGTAGTGTTATTAATTAATACCGATGATTTGTTTGCTACTAACCCAACATCCGTACAAGTAGGACGTGATCGCAACTATCCAGATAGTAAACCTGCTTTAGCATTAATAGAAGTTTGGCAACGTTACCTCACCAAACAGCAACCCATACCCGAACTGCAAGCAATTCAGAAAGAAGGGGGCGATCGCGTAGGTGTTAATCTAGAGGCGATCGGTAAAATCCAAGCCTTAGCTAATCAACACAACAGTAAATTTCTGTTAGCGATGACTCCCTTACTGCGAGAGATAGGTAAACCAGTCCCTCTCGATTATGAAATCAAAGCACGTCAACGGTTGAGTGACTTTACCAAAGTCCAGCAAATTCCTTATATAGATTTTCTGCCACTATTTAACGCCAGCCCGAACCCCAAAGCCTTGTATCATGACACTATCCACATGAATTTGCAAGGTAATCAATTCGTGAGTGGAGTTATAGAGCGATCTCTACTAGAAATATTGAGTTTAAATTGACGAAATCTGTTGTTTAAACCTACAATTCGCTTGATTAACAGAGAAATGTGCTTTTTTTCACATTTTATAGTCTGCGTTGATGATTGCGATCACTAGATATATCAATCATAAACAATCAGATTCTCAACTAGTTTAAATTGTTGGGAATTTTAAATTGCCAAAATTATGTTTTTATGCAAATTTTCCAGCAAAATCTCAAAAAACAACCTCCGTGGTCAAAAACCATTGGAGGAGATGAGCAAAGACATTTTTGTGGACTAGTCTATAAATAAATCTATCTCTATCTTTAGAGTAATGCCCTCTATCTTAAGAAGAATTAAAGATTAACTTTACCAGTTATATTAATTACAATATTTTTAGCAGTTTATTTGATTGATTATTTCACTTGATCAGGTTGATTAACTAAATTTATCAATAATTTCTGCAATTAACAATACAATATTATTAATTGGAAAACATAAACAATAAAACAATTTTGGAGATATAAGTTAAACTCAGTATTTTTTAGTCGTACATTTTTCATGAAAAGTATATATAAATCACAAAAACAGTAGCTAATACCCACTCAATAAATATCGACTTATGCTGGATTGAAGTATTTTGCACTGCGGTTGTACAATGAGAAGAGATGCCAAGCACTCTTTATCATTCACCTAACAGAAAGCAGCTTCTAATTCTGTGATAAGTTGACAGGCGGTGAGTAAAAGTAAAGAGCCGCGTATATATAGGCAAAGGGAATATCTCGTAAACCTTGCTCTCATAAGAGTTGATCACTCTGGGGCATTATTTTTTGGAATCTGCATTAACACAATTTGCGTGTCTTAAGCTCATATATTTCAATATTGCACTGTTTTTGTTAATACCTTAATTAGCCATTATTTTGTTTTTAATCACTACCAATGGCTAATAGTTTTTAACAAAACACACACTACAAATTAATGTGCAAATTAAATGTATCAACTTAATGACCAGTCAATTAATCCCAGTGGCTGCTAGATAGATAAACTAGCACAGATGTTTTCTTGGTAATTTCTCAACAGCCTTGACAAATTAAAATTTTTCCGAGGATTCAATGACTTTCTCCAATTTTACCAAACCTAAAAATGCATATAAACACCTCGAAGAGGAATCGCATTCATCAGGAAAAATCCTAGTTAAAAGTCATCTCAGAAACGAGCATCCTCATTACAGAGAACCGAGAACGGAGAGTTCTACCATCAACGGATTAAACCGTGGACGAGTGGCTATTTTCATTGATGGCGTAAATCTATTTCATGCAGCATTGCAACTAGGAATTGAAATTGACTATCTCAAGTTGCTGTGTCGTTTAACTTCCGGTTCGCGGCTGTTACGGGCTTTCTTTTACACAGTAGTTGATGCACGACAAAACCCAACACGTCCCAAAGCAAATGAAAAACAACAAGGATTTTTGTTTTGGATGCGTCGGAATGGTTATCGTGTAGTTACCAAAGAAGTTCAGCTGACAGATAATTGCAAAAAACCTAATTTGAACGTAGAAATTGCTGTCGATATGATCACTTTAGCTCCTTATTACGATACTGCTATTTTGGTTAGCGGCGATGGAGCTTTAGCTTATGCAGTTGATGCTGTCACTAGCAAAGGCGGTCGGGTTGAAGTTGTAAGTTTGCGAACCATGACCAGCGACAGCTTAATTGATGTGGCGGACTATTTCATTGATCTTGATAGCATTAAGCAAGAGATTCAAAAGGATTCCCATGTAGGCTACAACTATCGCTCACTGTCTAATTCTCAAATTTAACTTCTTTTGGGATAGGCAATAGGCAAGAGGCAAGAGGCAATAGTAAAAAGTTTTATCCTTAACTTTATACTCTTGCTTATTCCCTGTTCCCTATTGCCTTTTAAATTTTATAGCTCCTAACTCCTGGCTAGTTTTTAGAGTACAATGACAAGCCAGGAAACTCTACGTATTCCGCTTAATCCCAGGTGCAATGGACATTTTAATCGTTGAAGATGAATCTGAAATTGCTCAGTTAATCCAACTTTCTTTAGAAAAAGAGGGATTTTCTTGTCGCATGACCCGCGATGGTGTGAGTGCTTTGCGAATGTTTCAGGAGCAACCACCCGATTTAATTATTCTAGATTTAATGATTCCTGGGTTGGATGGGTTGGAAGTATGTGCCAGAATTCGTCAAAAACCTGGCGCGAAAGACCCTTATATATTGATGTTAACTGCGAAGGGTGAAGAAATAGATCGCGTCATTGGTCTATCTACTGGTGCTGATGACTATATGGTTAAACCCTTCAGTCCTAGAGAGTTAGTTGCTAGGGTACGCGCACTATTAAGACGTAGCCTCCGCCAAGGAGGACAACATCAGGTAACTCGGACTCAAAATTTTATCGTAGATGTCGAACAACGCACAGCTTCTCGCCTGTTAAATTCCCAGGAACCAGAAATTCTAGACTTAACAAACTTAGAATTCAATTTGTTAAGCACCTTTGTCAGCAACCCCGGAAGAGTTTGGAACCGTACTCAATTAATTGACAAACTTTGGGGCGATGATTTTTTTGGTGATGAACGGGTTGTAGATACTCATGTGGCACGGTTACGCAAGAAAATTGAACCTGACCCGGCGAACCCTTCTTTTATTAAAACTGTGGTTGGGGTCGGCTATAAATTTGAAGACTCGTCTGTATTGTGAGTGTAGTGAATAAACAAGGCAATTTTATTAGCCTGTCATTTGCGTAGCCATCAGGTAAGGAACAGTGTTTAGTGCTGCACTGTCCTATGCTTGAGATGGGTAATACTGTTGTGGGTGAGACTGTGTTTTTCAGCGTTGTTATACCGACTTACAATCGCTTGCCGATTTTACAAAAGTGCCTCCGAGCCTTGGAAATGCAGGAATTGAGTGCATCAAGTACAGTTACTAATTATGAAGTTGTCCTAGTAGATGATGGTTCTACTGACGGGACATTAGATTGGCTAGTGGCAAATAAAGAAGAGTTTCCCCATGTACGGTGGTTTCAGCAAAACCATGCAGGGCCAGCTGCGGCTAGGAATTTGGGGGTAGAACAGGCACTAGGAGATACCATCATCTTCATTGATAGCGATTTGGTGGTGCTGAAAAACTTTTTGCAAGCTCACGCTGACGCTCTGGTGCAGGGGAAAGAGACAATAGGGAGCGATCGCTTTTTTACCTACGGTGCAGTAATTAATACTTGTAACTTCGATAATCCTACGGCTGAACCTTATAAAATTACAGATTTCTCTGCTGCTTTTTTTGCCACAGGTAACGTAGCTATTCCTAAACATTGGTTAGAAAAAGCCGGATTATTTGATACTGGCTTTCAACTCTACGGTTGGGAAGACTTAGAATTAGGTGTGAGGCTGAAAAACCTGGGTTTAAAGTTGATTAAATGCCCCGCAGCCGTTGGCTATCACTGGCATCCACCATTTAACTTAGAGCAAATTCCCAACTTGATCGACAAAGAAATTCAACGCGGTCGCATGGGTGTTTTGTTTTATCAAAAGCATCCTACTTGGGAAGTGCGGATGATGATTCAAATGACATGGCTGCATCGTTTACTTTGGGGCATTCTCTCGCTGAATGGGTTACTCAATGAACGCACAATGGCTCCCTTTTTACGATGGTTAATTAAATCAGGTAAACCCCAATTAGCTTTAGAAGTAGCCCGAATTTTTCTCAATTGGTATAACGTCAAAGGCGTTTATGAGGCTTACGCTCAAATGCACAAGGTTGCATGAGATTAAAAATTAGCAGGTTGACATAGTAGGTTAACCTATGTGTTAACCTAGTAGAGTTGTCTAAATTCCGCACATCCAGGAGTTCGGGTGTTTTCTTATGAAAATACACCTGGGTGGAGGTTTAACCCGAATAGGAGTTAAGAATATATGCCAGTAGTTTCATTGGCTCAAATGATGGAGTCAGGGGTTCACTTTGGGCATCAGACCCGTCGCTGGAACCCTAAAATGTCCCCGTACATTTACACTGCCCGCAACGGTGTACATATCATTGACTTGGTGCAAACTGCCCAGTTGATGGATAACGCTTATAACTATATGAGAACCCAAGCGGAGCAAGGTAAGAAGTTCTTGTTTGTCGGCACCAAACGCCAAGCAGCCGGAATCATTGCTCAAGAAGCATCTCGTTGTGGCGCTCACTACATTAACCAGCGTTGGTTGGGTGGAATGCTCACCAATTGGGCAACCATCAAAACCAGAGTAGACCGCTTGAAGGACTTAGAACGCCGCGAAGAAAATGGTGCGTTAGATTTATTACCCAAAAAAGAAGCTTCCATGCTGCGCCGAGAAATGGCAAAGCTGCAAAAGTATTTGGGTGGTATTAAAACCATGCGGAAAGTTCCTGATGTGGTAGTGATTGTAGACCAACGGCGGGAATATAACGCAGTTCAAGAATGCCAAAAATTGGCGATTCCCATTGTGTCTATGTTGGATACCAACTGTGACCCTGATGTTGTAGATATTCCCATTCCAGCAAATGATGACGCTATCAGATCTATCAAGCTGATAGTTGGCAAATTGGCAGATGCAATTTACGAAGGCCGTCATGGTCAGCTGGATGCAGAAGAAGAATACGAAGATTACGAAGGCGGTGAGGAAGATTACGAGTACGAGGAAACTGACTACTCAGACTCGTTGATTCCTGACGACGAAGACGAAGAAGAATAAATCAAGTATGAAGTTATGAAGTATGAAGTATGAAAGATTAAATTTCAGACTTTACACTTCAGACTTCAGACTGCTCTCACTTCTGAGTAAGATAGAAATACTTAACGCCCGTAAGCGATACAAACTCTAGGTCAAGTTAGGAATTGAGGCAACATGGCGGAAATATCTGCAAAACTCGTCCAAGAGCTACGCCAAAAAACTGGTGCCGGCATGATGGACTGCAAAAAGGCGCTAAAAGAAACTGATGGCGACATTGAACAAGCTATAGATTGGCTACGTAAAAAGAACCTAGTTTCGGCGGGTAAAAAAAGCGATCGCATCGCAGCTGAAGGTCTAGTAGAAACCTACATTCAGCCAGGCGGCAAAGTAGGCGTACTGATAGAAGTTAACTGCCAAACCGATTTCGTTGCCCGAAATGAGGCTTTTAAATCTCTAGTTAAGAACCTAGCCCAGCAAGCTGCAACTGCTGATACTCTTGAGTCTTTGCTAGCTCAACCTTACATCGAAAACAACAGCATTACTGTAGATGAATTCATCAAGCAAAGCATTGCTAGCCTTGGTGAAAACATTCAGGTACGCCGTTTTGTCAACTTTGCAGTAGCAGACGGTACAGCAGGAGTAGTAGACAGCTATATCCACACTGGTGGTCGTGTTGGTGTGCTGGTTGAAGTAAAATCTGCCTCAGATGCAGCTGCTGGTAACGAAGAATTCCAAGCCTTGGCACGGAATGCGGCGATGCAAGTTGCAGCTTGTCCCAACGTTGAGTATGTCAGCGTAGACCAAATTCCGGCTCCCGTTGTCCAAAAAGAAAAAGACATCGAAATGGGCAAGGAAGATTTGGCGAACAAACCTGAGAACATCAGAGAAAAAATTGTTCAAGGACGGATTGAAAAACGTCTCAAAGAGATGACTTTGCTCGATCAGCCTTACATCCGTGACCAAAGTATTTCTGTAGAAGAATTGGTCAAGCAAGTTAAGGCGAAAGTCGGTGAAGAAGTTCAAGTCAACCGCTTTGTGCGCTATATCCTAGGCGAAGGTATTGAGAAGCAAGAAACTAACTTCGCTGATGAAGTTGCGGCTCAAATTGGAGCGAAGTAATTTGGTCAAGAGTCAAGGGTCAATGGTCAACGGTTATTGCTTTTGACTATTGACTAATGACTATGGACAAATGACAAATGACTTTTTTAAAACAGGTCAGTTTACACTAAAACTGACCTGTATTTTATTATTAGAAGATAACTGCGTACATTTGTACCAAAAGCAGGTTCAGATGAGCAATTAGAAAACATATGGCGAGAGCAATTGAGCGAATTGAGCGGGATTTGGCGATGCTGGAAGAAGCGCTACGCGCGATCGCAGCAGAACTTCAAAGTGCCTATACTATTTATCTCACCCTCTTGGGTGAAGCTGTGCGAAAACAGTTGATCCTGGCAAGTTATCACCTGTGTACTCAGGGTTATCCCGAAAACTTCTTAAAATTGTCGTTGAATCAACGGCAAAAATTGCAGCAAGCCATCCGCAAATTAGGTAAAGAGATAGCAGAAGAATTACTCACTTACGTCAATGGTGAAGTAGAAGAAGTCAAGGCAGATATAGACACGCCTGATTCGGATTTGCCAAGCATAGAAGATGAAGCAGATAAGGAAGAAGAGGAAGAGCCAATTGCTGAAGATTTAGGACTGGAAAAACCTGACTCTTCTAACCCTGTAGAACTCGCAAAATGGCAAAGTAGTTTGGAAGAATTAACACAACAAGCATTAAAAAAAGTTTCTCACGATGCGAATGTGTTGTTGCAGCAAGCTGGTATCTTACCCAAAAAAATACCAGAACCAATTTTAGAAGCCGCCGCCGCCGCCTCAGAAGCCGCCGCCGAAATCATGCCAGGGCCGCCAAATCTCCTAAACTTGGTAATTGAAATTGAAAATGAGCAAGATGAAGAAGACTCTAGCCTGACACAAATCATGGCAATTAATTTGCGACTGGGAGAAATCGAATTTGCCGACGCGACACTTGCCTCTAGCCGCAAACAAATTCGTAATATCTTAGTACAACTGCAAAAACTTGGACGGGAGTATCAAAAGAAGCAACGGGAACGTTCGATTGCAGAAGCCGAAGCAGCTTGGCGTTCAAGTTGGTATGAGGATTAGTCAAAAGTCAAAAGTAAAGACTCCTGACCATTGACTATTGACCTGACCATTGACCATTGACCAATAACCCATGACTAATGACACACCAGATTGGATACGCTTACATAAAGCCTTAGCAATAGAAGCAGAGCATGGCTTTACAGACTTGATGGGCAGACAATACCGCTTTAGTGAATTTCTCAGCTTGACTTTTGGGAAATTCCCGATGGCTTTGCCTGCACTTGAGCGTCGCCGTTGGCAAGAATTGGCGACAAAGTTTGCCAGCTATCCCAATTTGGAAGTCAAAGAAAGACAAAATTTAATTGCCACAACTCGTAGGTATCTTGACCAACTGCAAAAGCAACTGGAAGATCCAGAGGAGCTAGAAAGGCAGGGGAGCAGGGCAGCAGGGGAGCAGGGGAGGATTTATAAATCTAAAGTTCCCAAGGCTACGCCTGTTGTTAATGAGGTCAGCAGTAGACTAGCTCCGAAAATTGACCAAAAACTCAGCGACTTACCAGAAATAGGCATCCGTAAAGCTGACAAATTAGCAGCTTTGTGTTTGTATACCGTGCGAGATTTGCTCTTTTACTATCCCCGCGACCATATTGACTATGCGCGTCAGGTAAATATCCGCGAGTTACAGGCGGGTGAGACAGTAACTATCGTGGCTAGTGTGAAGCGTTGCAATTGCTTCACTAGCCCAAAAAATCAAAAATTATCGATTTTAGAACTGGTACTGAAAGATAATACTGGCCAAATTAAAGTAGGACGCTTTTCGGCTGGGGCGCGGTTTACTAGCCGTGGTTGGCAAGAAAGTATGAAACGCCGCTATCCAGTAGGTAGTGTGGTCGCCGCCTGTGGGTTGGTGAAAGAAAGTAAATATGGCTTGACACTAGATAACCCAGAACTAGAAGTTTTGGCAAATCCAGGCGATACCATTGAGTCGCTGACTATTGGGCGGGTTGTGCCAATTTATGCCCTAACCGAGGGGATAATGGCAAATATGATGCGCCAAGCGGTGATTGCAGCTTTACCGGCGGCAGCTTCTCTCAAAGACCCCTTACCCAAAGGTTTGCGAGAAAAGTATGGTTTGATGGAATTAAAAGATGCGATCGCTAATATCCACTTTCCCTCTGACAGCGATACTTTACAAGCTGCCCGTCGTCGTCTAGTTTTTGACGAATTTTTCTACCTGCAACTCGGCTTACTCCAACGTCAGCAACAAGCAAAGGCTATTCAAACCAGTGCAATTCTTGCTCCTAAAGGTCAATTAATTGAAAATTTCTACGAAATTCTACCATTTCAGCTGACTGGCGCACAGCAACGCGTCCTCAACGATATTTTGACTGACTTGCAGAAAACCACACCGATGAATCGTTTGGTACAGGGTGATGTTGGTTCCGGTAAAACTGTTGTGGCTGTCGTGGCAATTTTAGCTGCAATTCAATCTGGCTACCAAGCAGCATTAATGGCTCCTACAGAAGTATTGGCAGAACAGCATTATCGCAAGTTAGTTAGCTGGTTTAATTTGTTACATTTACCTGTGGAATTACTCACAGGTTCCACGAGGACGGCTAAACGCCGAGAAATTCATTCACAGTTAGAAACAGGGCAATTACCTTTATTAGTGGGAACTCATGCCTTAATTCAAGACCCTGTAAATTTTCAGCGGTTAGGGTTGGTGGTGATAGATGAACAACATCGCTTTGGGGTAAAGCAACGGGCGTTATTACAACAAAAAGGCGAACAACCCCATGTATTAACAATGACTGCGACTCCTATCCCTCGGACACTAGCCCTGACAATTCATGGGGATTTGGATGTTAGCCAAATTGATGAATTACCACCAGGAAGACAAAAAATTCAAACTACCGCGCTAACTAGCCAGCAGCGCAACCATGCTTACGAACTCATCCGCCGAGAAGTTGCTCAAGGTAGGCAAACTTATGTAGTGTTACCTTTGGTAGAAGAATCAGAAAAACTAGACTTGCGATCGGCTGTAGAGGAGCATCAAAAGTTACAAGAAAGCGTTTTTCCTGAATTTCAAGTTGGGTTACTACACGGGCGGATGAGTTCAGCCGAAAAAGACGAAGCAATTACCAAATTTCGAGATAATAAAACGCAAATTTTGGTATCTACAACTGTAGTTGAGGTAGGTGTTGATGTACCAAATGCTACGGTTATGCTCATTGAAAATGCAGAGAGATTTGGCTTGTCCCAACTCCACCAATTGCGGGGGCGTGTTGGTCGGGGTGCGGCTCAGTCATTTTGTTTGCTGATGAGCAGTTCCCGAAGCCCTGATGCTCAACAAAGGCTGAAGGTATTGGAACAGTCTCAGGATGGCTTTTTCATCTCGGAAATGGATATGCGTTTTCGTGGCCCTGGGGAAGTGTTGGGAACGCGTCAATCTGGTGTGCCAGATTTTACTTTAGCGAGTTTGCTTGAAGACGAGGAAGTTCTGCTGTTAGCGCGGCAAGCAGCAGAGAAGGTGATAGAAATAGATGTAACGTTAGAGCGTTGGTATGGGATGAAGCAAGAGTTGAAGTATCGATATGAACGATTGATGGGTGGTGCGATTTTAACGTGATTTTATCTCACACAGAGACGCGGAAACAGACAGTAGGGTGTGTTGTCGCGTAGCGCAACGCACCGTTTAAAATTTTTAATGCGTTCGAGCAAGCATCTGTAACGCACGTTATTAGTTAATAATCGAACCGCAGAGACGCGGAGAACGCAGAGGAGTAAAATTTTGACAGGTTTTGTGTCAATTATGCTTATTTCTCTGAATTTTGCTCACGCTGCTTGCTATACTCTCGTAGTTGCTGCAATAGCTTTTCTTGTGAAGCATTGAGAGTGGCTGGGGGAGTTGGTTGAGGTTCTTTGTCGATACTCTTTACAGTAGCCGTTGAAGGATCAATAGTAGTTGCTTGTTCGGTTGCAGGTGGGGTAGGAAGTACTATATGTGGTTTTTGAGACGCTAATTTAAGAGTGTCTAAAGTGGCGGCAAATTCTACTTGCTGCTGCATTTGTTGGGTGGAAGATACTAAACCACTCAAACCATTCACTAATTGCCGAAGATTTTCTCTAAAAGCGGGATCGCCTGTCAACTCATCTAAATCAGAGGTAATTTTTTGAGTATTTTCAAAAGTTACGCGTGCTGAGTCTAAAGTTTGTTGCAGTAATAAGGCATTTTTGGGGTCACTTAGAGTTTGTGTCGCATTGCGTAAGTTAGCTGAAGCTTGGGCTGCATTCGCGGATAGAGTTTCTAAATTTTTAATTACTTCTCCTTGAGTTAAACGATTTAGTGATGGAGATAAAGTGCTAAAGGCAACGCGCAATTGATTACTAGTTTCGGTAATATTATTTAAAGCACTAACCAAGGAAGAACGATTATTAGTAACTAGCTCGTCTAAGTTAGTTAATAAACGATTTGCTGTGCTAGCTGTAGCTCCAAATTGCTGCGCTGTTGTACCAAATTGACTAGCAGTGACTCCTAATTGATTTGCTGTTTTCGTAGTAGTTGCCGTTAATTGATTAGTTGCTCTTTGTATGGAATTAGCAGTGGAACCAAATGTACCTACTTGTCCTTGAAAGCTTTTGCTTAAACCTCGTAAATCTTGGCTGAGTAATGCAACGCTGGTGGCTGCGGCGGAAGAACTTTCTAACAGTCGATTAACTCTTTGATAAAATTTTGGGTCGTTGTATAAGTTAGATAATTCAGTGGTACTACGAATTAGGTCATCAATACTAATACCAATTTGACCTTTTAACCGAGAACCATTACAAACGATGAGGCTAGGATTACAATTTTTATCTACAGGTTTAGCCTTGACTTGGGCAACGAATGTTGTTCTTGGTCTAATATCGACAATACTTTCACTAATCAATCCACTTTGGTTAGCTTCAACTATGACATCATTGGGAATTATTAAGTCATCTGGAGTAATTTCAACTTCTACTTCAATGGCGTTAGCAGTTGCTACAATATTAGAAATTCTGCCTACTTTTACCCCACGATAACGGACTGTTGCACCTCTTTGCATTCCACCAGCGTTGGCAAATTCGACAATAAACTTATAAGAGTTGCCTCTAGCATTTACTCCATTGAGCCAAAGAAGAATCGCTGCAAAAGAACCAAGCCCCAGTAGAATTAATAATCCGACTGAACCTTCTCTGAGTGTTCGTCTAGATGTGAAGCGGTTTGTAATAAAATCTCGCATTTTTATCTCTACCCACCTAACCAACAACCTGAATCGGCCCTTGCACATTTCCACTCATAAATTGTCTTATTAATGGGTGGTCAGTGCTATCCAATTCACTAACTGTACCTTGCCACTGCACTCTACCTTGATAGAGAAACACTAGTCTATCAGCTGTCCGGTGAATAGTACTATCTTGGTGGGTAACAATGGCATAGGTGCTACAGACTCCTTGCGTACATTGTAGGTAACGAATTAAATCTTCAATGACCGTAGAAGCAATGGGGTCAAGGCCTGCGGTTGGTTCATCATATAGTAAAACTTCTGGCCCTTCTTTGGGATTTTCCGGGTTTGACATAATCGCACGGGCAAAACTTACCCGTTTACGCATCCCTCCAGAAAGTTCCGAGGGGTAGAGATGACTGATTCCGGGTAAGCCTACCATGTCTAACTTTTCGTTAACTAGTTCTCGAATTTGCGATCGCGGTAATTTGGAATTTTGATACAGTAAAAAACCAACATTCTCTTCTACAGTCAAGGAATCAAATAACGCCGCTTGCTGAAATACCATCCCAATACCCACAGTATCCGCACCATCTTCTATCAACCCTTCTCTTCGTACCCCTTGTACATATATTTCGCCTTCATCAGGGCTTGTTAACCCCGCTATCACTCTTAAAACTGTTGATTTTCCCGTCCCGGAAGGGCCGATAATTCCTAGGGCTTCTCCTCGATAAATAGTTAAATCTATATTATCTAAAACCTTATTGCTGCCAAAGGCTTTAGAAACGCCTTTTAGTTCAATTAATGGTTCAGTCATTAGTCAATAGTCAATAGTCAATGGTTAATAGTCTATGGTCAATAGTCATTAAGATTTAGACAAAGAACAAAGAACAAAGGACAAATGACCAATGACAAATAATGATGTCATAGTTATTGGTAGTGGTATCGGTGGTTTATGTGCTGCGGCATTACTTGCTCGTTATGGCAAGCAGGTAACTGTATGTGAAAGTCATACAATTCCTGGAGGTGCAGCCCATAGTTTTAGACGACAAGGATTTGAATTTGATTCTGGCCCCTCCTTTTATTGTGGACTCTCAGGAACCTTTAGTTTAAACCCTCTAAAACAAGTTCTTGATGTTTTAGAAGAATCCCTGAAAGTTATAGCTTACGATCCTTTGGGACATTACCATTTTCCGGAAGCTAGTGTTGCTGTATATAGCAATCTTCAAACTTACTACCACGAAATAGCAAAAGTTACACCTCAAGGCGCACAAGAACTTCAACGTTTTGCCGAACGTTTGCTGGGTTTATACGAGGCGATGAAAGGTATTCCTACACTAGCTTTACGGGCAGACTGGCAGGTAATGTTGATGTTGTTGAATTATTTGCCATCTTTAGGGAAAATGCTACCTTATTTGCCATTGGTGCAATCTTCTGTAGGCAACATCATGGATGCTACAGTTAAAGACCCTTGGGTACGAAGACTAATAGATTTAGAATGTTTTCTGCTGTCTGGGTTAAAAGCCCACGGAACCATTGCCCCAGAGGTGGCTTTTATGCTGGGTGAACGTTCTCGCGCTGGGGTTGAGTATCCTGTTGGGGGTAGTGCAGCAATTGTCAAGGCTTTAATACGCGGTTTAGAACGTTGGGGTGGTAAATTGCGTTTAGGCTGCCACGTTGAGCAAATTTTGGTGGAGTCTGGTAAAGCGGTTGGGGTGAAGTTAAAAAGCGGTGAAATTTTGCGATCGCCTATTGTAATTTCTAACGCTACTATTTGGGATACTTACAATCAACTTTTGCGTCCTGAAGATTTGCCCACAGCTTACCGCCAAACGGCATTGAAAACACCCACCGTTGATAGCTTTATGCATTTGCATTTAGGTATTCGAGCCGATGGGTTAGAAAATTTAACAGGACATCATGTAGTAGTTCATGATTCTCAGCAAGATATCACCACACCAGGGAACACTTGCATGATATCGATTCCTAGCGTTTGGGATGCAAGTTTAGCACCTCAAGGACATCATGTAGTTCATGTTTATACCCTTGAGCCTTTTGCCGGTTGGGAACGCAATGATTGCTATGAACAGCATAAAAAAGCCAAAGCGCAATCTTTATATCGGGCTTTAGAAAGGATTATTCCTGATATTCGAGAACGGGTTGTATTGGAACTTATCGGTACACCGCTAACTCATGCTTATTATCTCAGACGGTATCAAGGAACTTATGGCCCTGCTATTGCTGCCGATAAAGGGATGTTTCCCAGTACACACACGCCAATTGAGGGTTTGTATCGTGTAGGTGATAGCACTATGCCTGGAATTGGTGTGCCAGCAGTCGCCGCTTCTGGTATTTTATGTGCGAATAGTTTGGTTGAGCGATCGCAAATAGCAGAGTTATTAAAAAGGGGTGT
>NZ_JACJRV010000087.1 GCF_014697475.1 Nostoc sp. FACHB-152 | reverse complement strand
AGTAACTATCTCAACCCCTTGTAATTACGTTTTGACGCAAATATCAAAGTTTTATCTCAAAGCTTTGAACAGTCTGGCTTTGAAGTTTTCGGACAAGTCTACTAGCTCAATCCCACGATCGCGTTAATGGCTCAATTGGTATATCTGGATCAATCTCAATCACGGTGATATTAGCATTCTCCACCACCGTATTTCCCATAATGGTATTGTGCATTGCCTCGAACTTCGATTCTTCTTCTGCAATGCGCTCGTAGTGCAGAATTACATGGTAATGCTTGGCAATTGGCTCTCCAGAGTTAGATCGCTCCACTCTGTCCCAAGCTATATTTTGTCGTTCTTCTGCTATTCGGCGATACTCATCGGCTAGTTGTTCTAAGGCGATCGCGATCGCGTGTTCCTTGGTTTGGCCGTAGCATTGTATATTTTCTCTAGGAGAATCGCTCAGAGACGATGATAACTGACAAATATACTGTCCATTGTCTTGATGCTGCACGGCGATCGTAATAGTTCCAGTAATGTCGGGATTCACGTCAGTCATATTAACCACGCTGACAAATATTTACAGGATATGCTTACGGTTAAATTGTAAGCGTAGATGCAACGCAGCTTGTGGTCAGGCATATTTATGAATGAGCGATCGCTGGATCAATGTCAAAATTTACCACTTGAAATGTATACTAACGTTTGACGATAGTAACGCAAAACGATATTATTGTGATTGTTAATTTCAAATCTGATGAGACAAAGCTAATTTTTGAAGGCTTTACATCTTCTCAATACCCACCCAATATTCAGAAGACTGCTTTACGAAAACTACTTATGCTTGACGCAGCAACATCAATTAATGACTTGCGCGTTCCACCAGGAAATCGCTTAGAAAAGCTAGTTGGTGATAGAAGTGGGCAGTACAGTATTCGGATTAATGACCAATGGCGGATTTGCTTTGTTTGGACAGATGAAAACAATGCTTCGGAAGTTGAAATAGTCGATTACCACTAAGTATAAAAATCATTATGAATAACAACCGTTTGCCAAACATTCACCCAGGCGAAATCCTCCAACTAGAATTTTTAGAACCGTTGAATATCACAGCCTATCGATTAAGCAAAGATATAGGTGTAGCTCAGACACGAATTAGCGAAATTTTATCTGGAAAGCGCAGTATTACAGCAGATACAGCTTTGCGTCTATCCCACTATTTTGGCAACACTGCCCAGTTTTGGTTAAATTTACAAACACAATATGATTTACGTCAAGCCCTTGAAGAAAATTCAGAAGTTTATAATCAAATTCCTAAATTTCTGTCTGATGATGTAGCCTAAAATTTATACAAATCATGAGATGAACGCTCTATTCGGCTGTTTCAAGTTTGCGTTTTTCGATTTCAGTGATCGGTAGTAACAAGCTTTCTTCAATTTGCCCTTTAAACTTATCGCTTATGCAATTGTTTCTATATAGGCAATCTATCAAAACAACATTGGCATCATAATACTGGTTTAATACTGCTTTTTGCTGATCTGTAAATCTCCAAATATAACAAATTTGTCTATATTTTATTACTAATTTTCGATATTTCTTCAGCCACATCAAACCATATTGTTCTTGCCAAGCATCAAATTTAATTCTATCAATGTGGAAATTAGGAATTTCCTCAATTATTTTTTTTATTTCTTGCAAAAAATTACTTTCAAGTCTTTCACTACATTCTGGCATAGCAAAATCAGAATCGATAAATCCATCCTGGGATATAGCGATCATATTAGCGAGAGACACGTCAATAGTAATATCATTGCATCCATATTCAAGAGGATGTAGGTCATCCGGAATATCATCAAGTTTACTAACAAGTCTTGTATCAAAGGCTATATCAGGTGCAGTCTGCTCAGGCACAGCAAATTCAAGACCGAAATAAAATGCTCTAATCGATGCTTGTTTCAAGCTAGTATGTACTGAATTTGCTTTTTTAACTAACCATGAAAGAAATTTCTGAAGTTTATTATCATTGGACAAATAATAGTCAATTTCTGTTTTGAGTAAGCAGAGTATTTCTTCAGGATTATCTACTATTTCAACAGTTAATAGAAAAACTTCTTGCCAATATCTATCTAAAATATGGGCTGTAAAATCTTCACAAGAGTCATTACAAAACCTCTTCGCTACTAAATACTCTTGAAATGTCAAATGCGAAAAAGACCAAATCTTCTGGCTTCGCTCAATCAACAACCCATGCTGAGATTCGATCGCCCTCAAAACTACTCGACTATCCCGCAACCCAATTCCCAAAAACTCTGCTATGTAACCCTCAATTTCTTCCCGCTCAAACAAAACATACTGCGGTTGCTCAAACTTTTTCACCGCTAGATAACTAAGTAATTCCAGCTTTCGTTCCGGTGATAAATCTCGGTAAATCTTATCTCGCTCAATCTCCCGTGACTTATCCCACTGCTCTAGTAATAGCTCTAACCCTTCCTCATAAAGCTTGGAACGTTTTGAGTAGAACTTGCCAGTTTGGTGAAACACGGCACAAGTCAAACTCAGCAAAATTGGTGTAATCACTAAATCCCGAATTTGTTTATTTGCATCTAGAAAAAGCTGATTTAGAAACTCCTGCGATTGTGCTATTCCTGCTGAATCATCCTCAATAACTGCCTTAAACCAATGCTCAGAAAATGATCGCACTTGAGTTTCTTTAAAATCTGCTACCTCTACGAAACTAAAACGTAGAGATTTCCAATCCATCTCTCCTGTAAAGCTTTGCGTCCGACAAGTCACAATTACCTGTACCTGCGGATAAGAACGAGCAAACTGCTTAATTTGCTTGGTGATGTCCTTACCATCTTCCCCTGTTACTTCATCTAATCCGTCTAGCAATACTAATGCTCGACCTTGATGGAAAATTAAATTAATTTCTGTGTTTGATAATTGCCAGCACTGCTCAAAATAATGCTCCAGCGAATGGGCAAACTTACGTCCATCCTTTACAAACTCTCGCAATTTAATCAAAGCTGGGATTCGGTGTGCTTGTAACTTGCCAGCATTGCACTCGGTAACTACTCGTTGGAAATAAGTGGTCTTCCCTGAACCTGGTTTACCCACCACCATAAGATTTGTATTTTTCGCCAGTACCTCTAGTCCTGAAACCCTTTGCCTCTCTCTACCTAAGCCAATGCGATCCAAACTGCGATCGCCTGAATATCTCTCCATCCCTGTTGTGAAATCTTGCCACAAGTCATCGAGTTCTGACCGACGGCTACTGCTCAGTTCCTCTAGGATGTTCACATCTACAAACAAATCACCTAAAGGAACCCAGTGATCTACACCCCATAGTGGCATTGTGCTATGTAATCGCTGAATATCATCATGAATGCGCGATCGCACTTGTTGCACCAGTTCATCAACAGACTGCTGGTTCTGCTCTTGAAATGGGGCAAATTGACCAGTAGCTTTTAGTTCCTCAAGCAGAGACCGGATTATTTCTCGAATTAATTCTGCATCTGCGCCGTAATAAGTGCGATCGCCTATGTGAATTTCCTGTCCTTGTCCCAGGTTGACTGCATATTTCCCTTGCTGAGAGACAATCTGACCACTACCACTGAGCCATTTTCGCAGGACTGTTATGTCAGTTTCAGTCTGCTGTTTTTTGACGATGCGCTCAAGTATGGCGTTTAGTTCTTCAGGGGAGGTCATTTTGATTATGGTTCAGCAGGAAATTTGTATTTGGGTTGAGATGGCGATCGCAGCTAAGTCGCATTCTTCTAGTATTGTTAGCATTGCCTAAAATTCAGTTTAATACTCTTAGATTATTGGATAAGAATTTATAGCAAAGCAAATGTGTTGGTTTATTGCTCGTCAACTTAACTTACTTTCTAGTCCCTTAAACGGATATCATCTTTACCTGTAGATAACCAGTAAATGGGTGCAACTAACCCAAAAGGCCTCCAAGCTGAAGGATTAGCAATCACACCGTAAGTACCTTCACTATCCCTAGATTGTTGTTTGAAATTTGGTTGTGGTGGGTTTCCTTTCATCCCAAATGCTGAACAAAAGAAGTAATTAACACTACATTCCCAGCTTCTAGACCATTTTTGAACAGCAGCTTTTGTTTCACGAAAATTCAGATTGAGAAATTTATCAATTTGATCGCGATAAATCCAAACCTGATTTAACTCAGCTTTGTTAAACACAATAGCTATGCGGTAGCTTCTCAAAGGGATTTTTCTCTTGTTCAAAATATTAGCTAGTTGTGTCTGCAAGCAGTTCAAAGTTCGAGAATTTTCCTTATCCTCTCTCGATGAAGCATCGAACAACAACAATAGACCTGAAGAATTAGCACAATCCTCCAAATAAGCAGTTAAATCTTTCGTCAATACTTGATTACGTAAATCTTGAAAAATTTCACCTGCATAATCCGGACAAGAGATTTGGAATCTGACATTTCTGCCAACTAAAAATGCTGCTTTTAGTTCAATTAATAAACTATAAAGAGGAACCTCATCGACTTTGTCAAAACGATATGTAGGAGCTAATTGCAAACCTTGTTCTAGTATATTTTGTGATGCCTTAATCAATTGGACAGTATCATCACCAAAAGGGCTGACCGACAAAATGGGACTATCGGATTTAGCGTTACTCCAACGAGCTAAGGCGGCCATAAATGTTGTTTTTCCAGCCCCTCTAGGCCCAATAATTCGGATAATTTTATCAGCATGAGCTTTTGTTATACCGTCATTTCTTTTGTTAAATAAATTTTCCTTTTTAGCTTTAGTTGAAGTAGGGACAGCAAATTCATTGGGCAATTTCTTAGAAAATATATTTTTTGCAACTTTATTGATAGTGTTAATTATGCTTTCTTCTTTATCTACAAAAATAATTTCCGTTATTTGATTTGATGATGAATTTTTTAAAGATTTAGCAAGTGCCGACAACATTGTATGAGATACTGCCTCTATAGGTAAGTTATTTCTTCCTGTTCCCATTAAGGGTATTACAATACGTTTTAATTCTTGATTTGTGGCTATATTAATTACAGACTCAACAACTTTACCTGTATTCACTATTGTAGGCCTTGGAGATTCTGCTGTTGCACAAATTATGAAACTCTGAGATTGATTGTTATTAAATAAAAAAAGTTGATTATTAATTTTGGAGGGTAAGGCAACTAATAAAGGTTGTTCAGGGCTAACTTCAAATTTATTTTTATTATTTTTTTCCTGCTCAATTGCTTGAATCAGAAATTTAAAATTATTTCCTAACCATTCTCTAAATGATAAAGCTAAACTACCAAAGCCAAATTCTAAACCCATAGGGATTACAAAAACATCAAAAGGTAAAAGCCAAGGTTTATCAGTACAAAAACTATAAATTTTTGTATTACCTTGTTGCCCAAGTAAATGGGCATTTTCTTCAAATTCAGATTTTATTTTATTAATTGGTATATTAGATTCAAGTGAATCAGCAAGCTTCAGGTATTCCCCACCCAATCGCCTCAAAGCCTGAGATGTGACTGTTGCGAAATATTCAACTTCTGTAATAATTTCACTATTCTTAAGTTGTTGCGGATTTTTCAAAATAGCAACAAAATTTTCCTGCGATATTCCTAATTTTTTTGCTAAATACTTTGATACTTCATCTACAACATCTAAAACATATTTTGAAGGAACAGAATCAACTAATAACTCTCGTACTCCCTCTATAAACTCGTACTGAACATAATCAGGATTGGTATCTACATTAATCTCAGATAAAGGTTTTAACAATCCCCCTAAGAATACCTCAGCCACATGAACTTGTTGAGAATCTTTTAACAGTGTTTCCCGAATCAATCGCACAATTGGCAAACTAATCACAGGTGCAGAAGCTAATAATCCTGCGAGTTTTCGTGCCATTGGTGAAGCCGTTACCCGAAACGCCTGTACACGCTGTTCTGCACTCAAATCACTATGAGTAAGATTAAATAAACTATTTTCCCTATCAACAGGAGTTGCATTTAACTTAAACACATATCCCAGCGTCCAAATACTGCCCTTACCGGACAACATTTGCGCCCAAGTAGCGACCTTATCTTGTTCTAAGGTAAATACAGGAACTTTAACCCCCGTTTCCTCATCCAGTTCATCCCAGAATGATACTTCCTTGGCAATTAATTTCTGGTTACACGCTCCCGGAGTCAACCCCTGCAACCGTACTTCTGAAGCTCTACCTAAAGCAGTTCTTTTCCACAGCCACTTAGGAAGCATCTGGACAATTGCCATTGACCCTTGTTTTGCCCAGAGTTCTAATACAGGTGTAACCGCTCCATTGCGCCAGAGAGATGATACACAATCACTGACTACCAATACCAAACGCCGACCACTGGGGTCAATTAATTCCTTGGGACTACGGAGAGTTTGATTTTTAGCTGCTGTACCAATACCCCGCCGAATCTGCACTTGTTCGTTTTCATCTGTAATTAGTCCCCAAACCCGCACATCTCGAAAAATTCCGTAGTTTTTTAGCAGTCGTTCCAATTCTCTAATTGTATGTCTCCAAATTTGCATAGAGATGGCTTCATCAACTACTAACTCCAAATCTAACCAAGGTTCTACTGCGGGTCTAAGTACAGGTATCCAAAGCCCTTGATCAGCAATTCGTTGGATAGTAGCGGCTTCATCTAAAACTAATTCTCTCCCAGAAGGAATACGACGCATTAAGGGCTTTAACGCCCGTGCTAAGGTTAAAGGTTCCCGTAAAGAAGGAGCATCAGCAACTTTAAAAGATAAATCTGAGGATTTTGAAGCTCCTTGCCCATTTCGAGGATAAATACCTGCTTTTTGTTCCTCTGGTAACTGATTTGGTGTTTCTTCTAACTCGGAAATTTCTGGTTTTGGCAATGTTCCCTGACTTGACTGACTTTCCTGGTTGTTAATTTCTCTTTCGTCTTCCGTTCTCAGGTTTAAATCAGAGGAGACTGACTCAGGTTGAAATTCCTGCATTTGCATTGCCAGCCAAATTGTATCAGCAATTTCTTCGGCTGACATTTCTACTTCTTTACTCAATGCAGCAATTAACTGGTCAATCATCTGTCCTCCGCACTGGTTAAGTATTTCAGCAAAACGTCAATCAGGTCTTTTTCTTCTGCTGGTGCTGGTTTAAATTCACGAGTGACTAGATAAATGGCATTCAACAATTGATCTGTGGCTACATCACCACCTTCTCGTAATGTTCTAAATTTTGCAACTAATTCATTGATCTTTTCTTCATCTTTCGTTATCACGTCTCTGCCTAAATGTGCCTTCACAATATCCTTCAAAGCGGTTGCATCAGGTTCATAAGGCATATTTAACCTTAAACAACGCCTCAAAAATGCTGGTGGAAAATCCCGCTCACCGTTGTTAGTTAACAGAATAAAAGGGAAATTTTGACAACGCACTCGACCTGCTTTAATAGGGACATCCATCCCGTCATAGGTGCGAACATCTACTTGATTTACTTCTTTAGAAATCCGCGCTAATTCTGGAATTTCAAATTCCCCTTCTTCAAACAAATTGAGTAAATCATTGGGTAAATTAATATCGCTTTTGTCTATTTCATCAATCAGCAGCACACGCGGACGGTGAGAAGGGAGAAGGGCTGTACCTAGTGGGCCTAGTTGAATGTAGCGACCAATATCTTTACTTTTATCACCCATCTGCACATCTTGCAGACGGGCGATCGCATCATAACGATATAATCCTTCCTGTAAGGTAGAACGAGCAGTGATATACCAAGGTAACACCGCCCCCAGTTTTAGTTCATACGCCACAGCATAAGCCAAAGATGTTTTACCTGTTCCCGGTTTCCCTGTTACTAACAAAGGTCGTCTTAAATACAGGGCTGCATTGACCATATTAATAACAGTATTTTTATCATTACTTTTATCGGTGTGGATACGGAAACTTTTACCCCGTTGCTCGTTCCTTGTATCCTGCTGTAATTCCTCAGAAAATTTTTGCCAGCGTTGCTCAATTTCGTTCACTAATTCATCATCTGCACCCAGAAATTTACGCCAACTGGGAGGCGGGGGAAGTTGATTAATATTATCGTGTGGTTCACTATTACCTTGAAAAATTTTCCAATCAGTCATTTTATTAATTTCAACTCCTTGTTATTGTCCTGGTGTGGTTAATTGCAACATGACATTAGGTGTAAGACGATGAGGATCTTCCCAAAGCAGTGCTAAATGAAAACCTAAATGTTCCTCCGTTTGAGCATCAGCTTCTTCTCTTGTCTGTCTAACTGATTCACACAAATGACATAATGGTCTAAAGCTTAAGACTTCATCTATTGCTGTCACCTGATCAAAATTAGGAATATCAATATCACATCTTGTCCAGATGGCAATCGGTGTTGTTGAGATTAAGATAGCTTTAAATAAATCCTTAATTTTAGCTTTGGGAGGAGCGCAAGTTACCTTCAGCCCTATTTTGTACTGTAAATTATTTTTTAATATTTTCCAGTTAAAACTCTCTATTTCTTTTAGATGTTCAAATAATTCTTGAACCGCTTCATTGTGTAAAACAGCTATAACCCTGTCCCAATACTTATACCAATCAGATAAATAGGAATCTAAATAATCAAGATTTAAACGTTCTAGCGATCGCAATCTAATTGGGTATTTAATTCCTAAAGTTATTTCCTCTAAGATTGGGTCAGAAATTTTCCAACGGTCTACTTCTGTACCAATCAAATCACTTGGTAAGAATACCTCAATAATTAGCTGATATTGTTTACCTCTAAGTAGTCGAAGGCTTTTCTTTAAAAATCTGTTGAGTTGTTGTGGTATCTCATTAAATTTACATAATATTCCTAGTTGTTGTTCATCTTTATCTAATAGCGATATAAATTTAGAGAGGTCATTTACTGGTAAGGAATCATCAATAATTAACCAAGCATTCATTAAAAACTGCTCATTATCATCATCACAACGCTCAATAGTAGCAATTAAATAAGATTCCAGTTGCCCTTTTGGAATAGACGAAAAATCAGTAGGTGGTTTAGTCTTATCGCCTGAGTGCTTTTTTGCTGCTAATTCTTCAGCTAAACCACTTAATTTATCACGAATCTCTTGAGGAATATTTTCATCTTGGCTTAACTGCTTCACAAACTCCAATGATTTTCTAAATTCTTCAATCACTTGTAATATTTGTGTGATATCGTTTCCTTCTAAATTCCACACATCTGCATCAGGAGGTAAAGCCTCTTGATATGCTTGTTGAATACTTTCTAAGGGAATACCAGAAAAATATGATTTGTTTAATAAACCTGGAGAAACATTGCCAAGATTACTATCTTTAGCCAGTAGTTGAATAATTGTACAGTTTTTGAAAGTAATACTTTTATCAATATCTCTAGCGGCTGCATCGCCACCCTGAGTATTTTGATGGATACCACTTGTTTCTCGAATGGCTTTAACTAAGGCTTTCATCGCTTCTTTATTCCACTGTTGATAAGTGCGATCGCCTATGTGTATATCTTTCCCTTCGCCAATATTGACGTTGTACTTACCCAGTTGCGATACAATTTGGTTATCACTCACCGCAAGCGATCGCCGCAGTTGTTCAATATCATCTTCAGTCTGACTTCCTTTAAGGATACGCTCAATAATGTCATTCAAATTATCTTGATCAGCCACACTATTACTCCACACAAAATTTTGATGAAAGTTAAGTATGCAACTCAAATAGACTTGAGCTTAGTCTTTAATTTTTGCGGGTTATCTCCTTTATTTTGGACTCAATTAACTGTTCCACTTTATTAGCTGCGTAGTTATTTGCATTATCGTTATATCGGTCAGCTTTAACCCGAATACCTTCCACAACTCCATTGATGCTTTTAACTACAACTTGAAAGCGACCATAAGGTTTTTTGTGATGTCCCCAAGGTGTATCAACAACCTTGTCGAAGACATAAACATATTTATAAACAAAGGATGACCAATTACCGCTTAGAGTATATTCTTGATAGTTATCTTTGTTCTGTTCATTTTCAAGGATTAGAGCATCCAGGTAAATCTCATACTGATAAAAACTTCCTGTACCGCCTTGCTCACCTTCTTTCCCCTGAAACTTCGCATTATTTAAAGTAGTAATCAATTCTGCGCCTAGAGATTTCGGTTCTGTAGATGTAGATTGTTGCAGTTCTTGAACAATATTGCGAACTATTTGGCGAATTGTTTCAGCATCTGCACCTTGGTAAATGCGATCGCCAAAGTGAATATCTCCTCCTGTTATCTGTCCAATGTTAGTGTTGAATTTCCCATTTTGAGATACTGACTGTATCACACCGTCAACTATTTTGAGCGATCGCCGCAGTTGGGCAATATCCTCCTCAGTTTGACTTTCATTTAGGATGCGGTCAAGAATATTACTCAGATGCTCGCGGTTAGCCACACTCTTCCTTAGTTGCTGAATTAATAAAATTTTAGGTTCTTTGGAGTTTTTTAACTAAGTAATGAGGATCTACAGGTAAAACCCATTTTGCGTAAGTATAAGAGATTATTTCCTGCTGAATTAATAAAAAAGAAATAAATTACATTAGCTTAAAATTTAAGATTCCAGACATATTCTTGGCAGGTACTCTTAGCCTCTCTTGCAGTGTCATTTGGCGGGTGAATAAAAACAGGGCGATCGCGTAGATTGTTACAGGCGGACTTAAGTAATGTTTTCCAGTCATCACCTTGCGAAGAATTTCCAATAGGTTCGCCGCTTTGTAAATTCCACAGACGTGAGATTCCGTCTCTACTACTACTTACAATAGTCTTTCCATCAGGGCTAAAAGCAACACTAGTGACAGCACCTCCAGAGTTAGAAAAAGTCCTTACAGAAGTGCCGCTTGATAAATTCCACAGACGTATAGTTCCGTCAAAACTGGCACTGGCGATATACTTACCGTCGGGGCTGAAAGCAACAGCAGTGACAAAATCCTCATGACCGACAAGAGTTTTAAGGAGTTTTCCATCCAGTGTCCACAGTTTCACAGTTTTGTCTGCACTGCCACTGGCTATCAATCTAGCATCGGGGCTGACGGCAACAGCAGTGACAGAATCAGCCCCACCGATAAGGGTCTTAAGAAGCTTACCCTCCCGTGTCCACAATCTTACAGTTCTGTCATCGCTAGCACTAATAATAAACTTACCATCAGGACTGAAAGCAACAGCAGTGACAGTATTCACATGGCCAGTCAGAGTTGCTATTTCCTTGCCAACCGCAACATTCCACAACTTAATAGTTCCATCTGCGCTGGCAGTAGCAAGAATTTGCCCATCAGGACTATAAGCCACAGAAGTAACAGCAGCTTGATCCCTTAGAGTTGCAATTTCACTGCCATTCAGTCTCCATAAATTCACAGTTTTATCAGCACTGGCAGTAGCAATAATCTGTCCATCAGGGCTGAATGCAACAGAAGTAACAGTAGCTTGATGACCACCAAGAGTAGCTATTTCCTTGCCATTCAGTTTTGATAGTCTTACGTTTCCATCCCCTGTGGCAGTAGCAATAATCTGTCCATCAGGGCTGAACGCAACAGAAGCGGCAGAACCCTGATGATTAAAAATAGCTACTTCTATCGCTTTACGCAGACTGTCCTGAACAGGGGGAAGAACCTGACCTAATGCTGACTGGCTCTGACCGACTACTTGAACAGCCATCACCAATCCATCTTCAGGGGCTATGGACAGTAATGCCTTCACTTTATCTGCCTGTTGAAGCGGTTGCTGGTAACTTCAAGCCCTTCAGTGGGTCGAACCATTTGCAATAGAATGCGTTTGACCGTTATCTGCTCCTCAGGAATTAGCTGATTGTAAAACTCATCCGCACTACGAGCCAACGCCTGACGACCACCACCCAAGCGTGTATAAGTTTCCCAGGTAACTCGATTACGCTCCCGGTTATCCCATAACTTCAGCAAAGTAAATTGCAACAATGGCAATGCGGCTGGTTCTCCCAAAACATCCTTAAGCAATGCCTCAACTAGCCCTTCCTCAAATTTCAAACCCACTAACTCAGCAGGTTTTTCAATCGCCTCCCGTAGCTCGCTAACATCGAGTGCTGTCACCCGCACCTGTGCTTGCTCAAACAAATCCTTGAAGATTGGCACTCGTGCAACTTGGGTTTCAAAATCTGTTCGCATCGTGAGGATGACGGTGTGCCTGATACCTGGCAACTGAATTAAACCGATGAGATTGTCAATGAAAGCCTTTCGCACACTATCATCACGACATAGCGTGAACACTTCCTCGAACTGATCCACAATGAGGACACTGGGTCTGTTGCCGAACTCATGGCTCAGTTTAGCTAAATGATTGGGGTCTTTCTGAAATCTCTTGGCTTGCTGCTGGGGAGTATCAGTAGCGTTAATATCACGAAGTTGAGTAATCCGGGCGAGGTTTTCTAATGGATTAACTCCTGGCACTATTGGCGAGTAGTAGTGCCAGTTCTCGCTACCCGACAGCACACCAGCTTTCAAGCTTGGCAACAGTCCGCCTAAAACGACTGATGACTTACCACTGCCAGAAGAACCGACCACGGCTAATAGACGGTTTTCTTTAAGGTGATTAACCAGTTTTTCTAAAAGACGTTGGCGACCATAGAAAAGGCTTGACTTTTCCTCTCGAAATGCTTCCAACCCCAAGTAAGGACATAGCGTTTCATCCAGTTCTGGAGCTAATGTTGGATCAAATTCAGCTAATGTAGCATCAGGCGGTTCTTGTCCAGCACGGTACAATATCGCTGTCCAGTAATCTAATAAACTTTGACTAGCCCATCGGTCTTCGTCGGCATCGAGTAGCGCACCAGTAGCTCGCCCTTGACAAATAAATGTTTTTATCTCTTTTAGCAACTCAGATGTTCTACCACTTTCTCGATGGCGTTTCAGGAGTTCACTGTGAGCAGCTCGTAGAGATGCCAACGAAGCAAAGCTGCTTACGGTATTGTCAGAGGTAAGAGAAATACTAAATTCACTCATTCAATTAACCTCAGCACAGATACCAAGGGTTCACCAACTATCCGCAAATTACCGCACAATCGCTTGAGATCCATGTCAACGCGAAAGAAGCGATCGCCTGCACGTCGGCGGTAGCTTCGGAAGTATCGTTTGACTTTAACTGGATTTTTTGATGCGATCGCACTATCCAAGTTTTCACTATCTTGCTGAAACAGTAACGCCCATTCATCTATGCTGCTGTAGAGTGATTCTGCCATTGCTTTAAGATCAGGCCAAGACAGTTCAAGTTCAAAAATATCTTGTTCAATATTGGCTTCAATCCGGCGTAATTCTAAATCGAGTTCTTGCCAATCGTTGTGACTGTGAACAAGAATAGTTAAGCTATGTTCTAGGCTGGCGAGAGCCTCAACACCGTCATTGAATTGACTGGCTTTGTCTGCATCGAGTTCGCAATGTGCTAAATTTCTCGCACGCAAGTTAGTGCTTTCACCAGAGCAGGCAGCCTTAAGACCCGTGCTGCGATATTCAGACTAGTATTGATTCGTGAAGGTTGGATAGCCAGCACTCGGTTGATGAGCCATACAGCCCTTTTGATCTGTCTTGTGTCAAGTTTTTCAATCCCACCGTGTAACTCTTCGGTAGCTTGCACAAGGTCTTTGAGCCAAAGAAGTTCGTTTTTAGCTAGGGTTCCCCGAAGCGCAATTTCTTGTATGTCGGTGACAATTTGCTGAAGTGTTAGCTGATGATCCATAAGGATGTCTAAAGCTGTCTCGTCATCTGGAAATCGTTTTGCCTCTTGAACAATACCGCCATAGCATTGGAACTCCAGCGTATGTAACAAGTCATGCAAATCTTTGTAATTGACTAAAACATCGATTTGTTCGCACACAGCTTGAAAATCGGTACGGAAAGCAAAGACAGCAGCACGCACTTGAGGTACTGCCATTAATTCAGTCAACGCATATAAGCCGCTACGAACAGATTGGCTGTTGTATCCATACTTAACTGCTTGCAGTTCGTCTTGGATAATTTTTCTAATTGTTTCAGCATCTGCTCCCTTATAAATGCGTTGGTGAAACCCACCGAAGGTATCGCCAATTTGAATATCCTGTCCTTCCCCAACGTTGACACCATATTTGCCTAGCTGTAACAGACTTTGGCGATCGCTTGAACTCAGTAACCGACGTAAAGCAGCTAAGTCTTTTTCATCGTGCTTATCACTACCAATGTCATCAAGGATATTGTTTAGCTCATTAGAACTCATTGTCGTTGGGGTTGGTATGGACTAGCTAGTCAGAAAAGCTTAGAATAATCGGTACTTGCAGCATTAAGTTAATATCCTTCTCAACTTAACTTGCGTTGAGAATCTGGTCAAGAATGTGACTTGGATGCACATAATTAGCCAAAGTATTCCTTAGTTACTGAGTTAAAAATATTTTAGACTTAAGTATTATAACTATTGCACAAATATAGTAAAATACAAGTTATTTAAGAATACCTGCGCCAAACTTTGATGTTACCGCCTCCGCTACCAGTGAAGAAGTTTTGGCTATCTGAACTAATCGCAAGAGAGTTAATTGAGCTTAGATGAACTTCTAGGAGTGTGTGCAGTAATTCTTGTGTTTCTAAATCCCAAAATTTGATTACGCCGCCTTCGCTACCACTGATGAGAGTGCGTCCATCGGGATAAATTGCTAGACATTTAACTGGGGTTTTTCCTCTGTCTAGTGTGTGGAGTAATTCTATTTTTTTAGCAGAATTTATAGTCCAGATTTTAATGGTTTTATCGGAACTACCAGTGATAAATATTGGAGAATTAGCAATAAATGTTACTGTATTGATTGAACTTTCATGAGCTTGTGCAAGGGAATAAATTAATTTTCCTGTTGTTAAGTTCCACGTTTTAATTGTGCCTGCTTCACTAGCAGTTATCAGTGTTTGTTTATCTGGGCTAATGCTAATTGCTTTGATGGGGGTTTTTCCTGCGCTTAAGTTGTGAATTATATTTTTAGTAAATAAATCTATTACCTTCAGCGTTCTATCAGAGCCACAGGTAACAACAGTTTGACAATTAGGATTGATGGCAACACAGTTAATTGCGCCTTTATGCAATTTTGTGGGGTTGCCAGCCAATTCTCTAGTTGGTAAGTTCCAAGTTCTCAATGTGCCGCCCTGACTACCAGCTATAATAGTCTTGCCATCTGTACTAATAGCTAGGGATGTAATAGCACTTTGGCTGGGGGGAGAACTGTAGAGTAATTGCATAGTTCTCAAGTCCCAAAGCTTGAATGTTTTGTCATTGCTGCCACTTACCAATGTTTGCCCATTGGGACTAATTGCTAAAGCTTTGATTGCACCTAGATGACCTTTGAAGGTGTGCAAGTATTTCCATTTTTGCAATGATTTATCTGTTCCTCGGCGGGGAAGTACAAATTCTTCTAATACAGCTTGAATAATTGTTTTAATAGTGTCTGCATCAGTGCCTTGGTAAATCTTATCGCCAATGTGAATATCTTGCCCTTGTCCAATGTTGACGTTGTATTTGCCTAACTGCAATACATTTTGGCTACTATTAGGAGTTAGTAACTGGCGTAAACTTGCAAGGTCGGCTTCTGTGAAATTGCCTGCTAAAATGCGGTCGATAATAACAAGGGGGTCATTGGATATATTCATTACTAGTGTTTCCCATTTTGGGTTTTGATTTTTTTAATTCAATCCTTCCCAGCGTAGGAAATGTACTCGTCCTGATACTTCACCCGCTACGAATGTAACGCCATCAAATGAGACGGCGCAGCAGACAATAGCACTGTCACCAGTCCAGGTATGCAGGCATCGCCCAGTGTTTAAATCCCACACTCTCAGGGTTTTGTCTATGGAAGTGGAAACAGCACTGCGCCCGTCTGGGGTGATGGCTACGGCACTGACCCCATCCTCATGCCCCTCTAGAGTGTGCAGGCATCGCCCAGTGTTTAAATCCCACACTCTCAGGGTTTTGTCAGCCGATGCGGAAACAGCACTGCGCCCGTCTGGGGTGATGGCTACGGCAATGACAAACTCCTCATGCCCCTCTAGGGTGCAACGTAAAAGTCCACCAGCCTGATGCAAACTCGGAGTCAATGGACGTAACCAGCTAGTTTGCAGGGGATGCTCCAGCATGGTTTTAATCCCTGGCATTTCCTGACTCTTTAAGCGACCATATAATTGGCTCCACAGTTGTTTGGGGTCTATTGCTATGGTTTTAAGACTCAGTAAAATTCCCTGCTGCACTAAACGTAATTCTTCATCTTCTGGGAATGTATAAAAATCTGCAATTAAGGAAGTGGCATTAGTTGCTGACAGTTTGGCTTGCAACCAGTTAAATTCCAGCAATAGTTGCCGAAATTCTTCTCGGTGGTTAGCTTGCAGCAGATGGTAGCCCAACTGCTCAAAAAAGTACCCATCTTTGGGGCCTGTTGCCCAGCCATTTGCACATTTACTTTCGTAAGCTTGCAGCAGTTGTCCATGTAACGCTGGTAGGTTACTGGCTTGCTTTCGCACATAATCAAGTTGGAGGTCATGGAGACTCAGGCAACCTGATTGATCTTGCTGCGCCAGTGAACGATTCACCAGTGTTGTAACAATTTCATCTACATCTAATTCATCCAATCCTTCCGGTTCCCAGAATGTCTGCAAAACTGGTACCGGAATGGGAATATCTTCTGGAAATACGGCAAAGTTTAGGTATCGTTCTTTTATCTGTGGCTCTAAGGCATCGACGCTTACCTGAATTGCCCGCAGCAAGTCTGGATAAGGATAATCCGGAAACTGCTGTCTAATTTTTTCTAGGTCAGCATTCTTTAGGCGTTTCACTAACCCTTCCCAGAGATGGGGCTTACCCTTAGCCATTGCTCCCACCATCGCCAGAGCCAAAGGTAAATTCTTACACTCTCTAGCTACTGCCTGAGCTTCACTAGGGAGGCTTTCTACTGGTTGTTCTGAGGACTGTGCTAACAATTCTAGGGCTTGCTGATCACTCAACAAGTCCAGCCGATACTCTTGTGAACGCAGCTTTTGAATGATTTCGGCATTACGAGTAGTAATGAGTATATGGCTGGTCTGACCCAAACCCGTAAACGCCTCACCGTGTTTCAAATCCCAAACATCATCCAAAATCAACAGACAAGCTTTGTCTTTCAACAAATTGCCCAAGAAAATCTTGCCTTCTTGGACATCCTTAAATTCTGTTGGCTCTCCCGTTAACGCTCCTATAATCGATGCTTGCAGATTGATCAAAGTAGGTGTTTGACCAAGCGTTACCCAAACAATGCCATTACAAAACCGTCGTCGCACCTCCTCATCTCGTGCTAGTTCTGCGGCTAACACCGACTTACCCAGTCCGCCCATCCCCTGTACACCAACCATCCGGTTAGCACCTGTCAATGCTACTATATGGTTTGATTCACCCAAGAGTAATTGTTTTAATGAGTTAATTTCCTCTGGACGGGGTAAAAATTTCAGGGGTCGCGGTGGTACGGTAGCACTCAACTCACCCAACCCATCCGCACCCGTGAGGTTAGTGGGAGGCTTCTCATCTGGCTGTGGTAGAACTTCCCGTAAAACTTGCCTCAGTGTTTCAGCATCTGTACCTTGGTAAATGCGATCGCCTAGATGAACATCTCCGCCAGTTATCTGCCCAATATTGGTATTGAACTTGCCTGTTTGAGTTACTGACTGTACTACACCCTCAACTATTTTTAGCGATCGCCTCAGTTGGTCAATATCTGCCTCAGTCTGATTACCATTTAGGATACGGTCAAGAATGTCACTGAGATGATCGTGATTAGCCACACTAATTCCTATTCTTAGTTACTGAGTTAAAAATATTTTAGGCTTTTTCGTCTTTGGTAGCTAATTTACGCTAAAAGTCAAAAATTTACTTATAAATTGCTGATACTGTGAATTACTGCTGATGATACTATGAGCTTGATTCATCAGCTTTGCGGGCTACTTGTGTGACCACGTTCCGAGTAGCTTCTGCACCAAAACCCAATGCTAATAAAGCAAAATAATCACCCCAACCATTAGCTCCAAAGGTGGGCTTAGTCCAATATAACTGGTTAAAACCACTACCAGCAAGCACACTAAAGGAAATTAGATAACTGGAGAGATAAAACAATTTCAATCGCCCATTAGCAGTTTGCCATAAGCTGGCGATCGCCTTTCCTGTTTTAGTAAAAAATGGAACTTGATAAGCCTCTTTCTCGGATACTGACGGGGCTTGAATAACCATACCCACTTCAGAACCATCATCGATACCTTTTTCTACATCTAAAATCTGAATCTCTAACGCCTTAACTTTTTCTATACCTGTATTTATTTCCGATTGTAAATTTTGTATTTCCGCTTCTTGAGCAGGCATGAGCATATGTAATCTCTGCGTTAATTCAGATGCTTTATCTTCCCAGTCATAGCGTTGGTTAATATCTTCTAACCCTGCTATTAAGTTTTTTAGTTTTTCTAGCTGCGTTTTTAACTGAATATAAGTATTAATTTGTTGAGATATTTTATCTAGAACTTGCTGCAATTCATTTGCTGTTGATAGAACAGGAGTATTTTGTAAAGCTTGTTCTAAATCTCGATCTATAACTTGAATATAGAGAGCCGATGTATCTTCTTTTAAGTCCTCTCGGTCAAGCCGTTCACGGAGTTTATCATAATAGCGAAACAGAATCTGCCAATCAGGACGTTGCTTTAGCCATTTATGCCAAACTTCCTTCGCATTATTAACTGCTGCTTGAGCCTCAACAATTTGTTTAGCATCGCGTGCTTGTTTGGCAATATTAAGATAGATATCAGCCCGTGACCAGAATGAGCGTGCCTCTACCTTATCCGTAGCAATTTGGGTACGCAAATTCTCTAAGTTAACTGTTACCTCATCACTTAATTTACCTTGACTACTATAAGCAGAAACCGCCATACCAATAATGATTCCCAACACTAATACAGTCAGAGGTAATGGCCACGGATCTTTGAGTTTGACAATCACAGGAATGGTTTTTTCTCCAGCCTCATAGGTCAATACTATTTCACCCGTAAATTCTCCACTGGAATAATTATGCAAATCAAACTGGATTGGTAAACTAATGAGTTCTTGAGGATTAATTTGAGTAGGTGGTGAAGTGAGTTGAATTATCCGTGCTGGTAAAACAGAGCTATTATCAGCACTCAATAAATCAGAAGTAACTACTTTTAAAGTATTTATTTTTTCGTTAGTCCGCAGTGTAATCGTGCGGGTGATACTGTCTCCCTTTGTTGCGTTGACTGTAATTGCTTTAGGGTTAGTTACAACCTCTGCTTGAGCCAAATCTGGAGATTCCATCAAAATAAGTAATGATAAAAATAGAATTTTTATCGTATCAAAACGCTTAATTTTCATACCTAAAGATAGATGCTAAATTATAGCCATACTATCTAATACCTAATCAAAAGTGAACAAACTCTTTAGTCAAGGTCATGCCTGTATTGTTGGGGTTGGTGGTGATTTACCCAACACCGTAGATGATGCTGTCGGTTTTGCAGGTTGTTTGCGTAATAGTGAAGCGGTGGCGCGGTTTGCTCAAAGCTACGGGAGTAAAATTGCTGTAATTCCGGCGGGTGAGAGATGGAAGGAAGATGGTAGCCTCAGACCTGCTTTTGAGGATTTGGTTGGTGCTGGGGCAATTTTGAGTTATTTAGATGGTAGTTTATCACCAGAGGCGGCGATCGCCCTCCAATCCTTCCAAGCTTTTCGCCAAGATTTACTAGGACATTTACAAAAATGCAGTTCTGGTAAAGAGTTAATTACGAAGGATTTTGCCTCTGACGTTGAATTAGCCGCAGCGTTCAACGTCAGCAGTTGTGTGCTTTTATTTACCGATAACGCTTATAGAAAACAGTCTGTTTAGGCAATTAAATACAAAAAGGAATTAATTAGGTAGAAAGAATTGCATAGAAAAGGCGAATAAAAAAACGCTTATTGTAAACGTTTTACCTCTTGCCTTCTGCCTCCTGCCTTCTACTCACAAGTCGCATTGATGAGTTTGGCAATATTTTGCATTATCGATTTCTTCTTGTAATTGTTTTAGATTGATTATCTGAAATGCCGAACCTCCTTGAACTTCGGCAAGAATATAAGCATATTTTTGACCTTTATAATAATGGTCACGCCCAACTTTTGTAATCCGTCGAGATTGGCTGAAGTCATTAGCGATGTTGGCGTTATAAATAGCTTGAATTAACTTCACAGCTTTGGCATTTTTGGTAGTGAATTTTATGCTTGAGTCTCCACTAACTGTGATTCCTTCTTTTGTTATTGTCCCCTCTTCAGATGGGACATCAACATAAAAGTATAAGTTACCTTTTGTGCCTGAGTAGCCATGTGCTTCGCTGCTATATGTCAGGCGTGGTAGTTTGGGTTTTGTTTTTGCCCACTTGATAACAGTGTTAATGTTTTGTCCTGGCAGTGCATTAGCAGGTGTAACAGCAAACACAACCGCTAAAGATGATAAAGCCGCCAAGGTGAATAAGTTAAATTTATTACTATTTCTCATAGAATTTCCTGTGTACTCATGCTGAAGACTACAGCATAGCTCAGGAATATTTCGGGGTCATTATTTCCGAAATTTAGAACTTAGTGATTGATCAGAAGTGAAATTATTAATTTTATTTACAAAAATGAAAAACGGGCGATCGCTTCTGTTTCAGATTAGCAAGCTAATATCAGCTTATGCCGCACAGACGCTAAAGACTAAGCTTTGTATACTTTTGTCGTGGCTAAATAAAACTTGTGTTGAGACTCAAGTAAAATATTTTTTGTAAAGTTTTTAACTTTCAGATACAAAACTTAGATTTTGTCTCATGTCCATAGGAGTATTTATTCTTAGACTTGCTAAATCAAAGCTACAGAATCTACATACTTCTTAATAAATTACCAGGAAAAACGCAAAACGTTCTAATCTAAAAGCTGACTGGGTTAATTTTACTGGCAGTTTTGAAGGCGGTACTCTGAAGGCATAAACACACAAATGTGTCAAGCCTCAAAGCGACCCAGACTTAACACATAAACGATTATGATGGGAGTTTTAAAAATCCGATGAGTGTTAAGGCGAGTGGTGGAAGCTCAGTTGCGCGTCCGCAACTATATCAAACCCTAGCTGTAGCAACCATTTCCCAAGCGGAACAGCAAGACCGCTTTTTGGGAACTGGTGAATTAAATGAACTAGCAAGCTATTTTGCATCTGGTGCAAGACGTTTAGAAATTGCCCAGATTCTCACAGAAAATTCCGAGATTATCGTATCTCGTGCTGCTAACCGGATATTTGTCGGTGGTTCGCCAATGGCTTTCTTAGAAAAGCCACAAGAACAAGAATTGGCACTGGCTGCTGCTGTAGGCACTGGTAGAGATGTTACAGATGGCATGAGACTAGGAACCGTCACCTACGTTGAAAGTCGGGGTGGATTCTTAGAAAACTTGCGTTCTATCTTCAATACCTCACCTAGTGGCCCAACACCTCCAGGTTTCAGACCAATTAACGTTTCTCGCTACGGCCCAAGCAACATGGCCAAGAGCTTACGGGACTTATCCTGGTTCTTGCGCTATGCTACTTATGCGATCGTAGCTGGCGACCCCAACATCATTGCGGTGAACACAAGGGGTCTGCGAGAAATTATTGAAAATGCTTGCTCTGGTGAAGCAACTATCGTCGCTTTGCAGGAAATCAAGGCAGCATCCTTGTCTTACTTCCGGAGAGATCCTGAAGCTACAGACATTGTGACTCAGTACATGGATGTTTTGCTGACAGAATTCAAAGCACCCACACCTTCGACCAAAGTACGTCAACGTCCTTCTGGCGACCAACAAGGTTTACAACTGCCGCAAATTTACTTTAATGCCGCAGAACGTCGTCCCAAATTTGTGATGAAGCCTGGGTTGTCAGCCGGCGAAAAAACTGAGGTAGTTAAAGCAGCATATCGGCAAATCTTTGAGCGCGATATTACCCGTGCTTACAGCTTGTCGATTTCTGACTTAGAATCCAAGGTGAAAAATGGCGACATCTCTATGAAAGAGTTTGTCCGCCGTTTGGCAAAATCTCCTCTTTACCAAAAACAGTTTTATCAGCCTTTTATTAACAGCCGTGTAATCGAATTGGCTTTCCGTCACATTTTGGGACGTGGGCCAAGTAGCCGGGAAGAAGTTCAAAAATACTTCTCGATTGTTTCTAACGGTGGTTTACCTAAGTTAGTTGATGCTTTGGTAGACTCTGACGAATACTCTGATTACTTTGGCGAAGAGACAGTACCCTACCTTCGTGGCCTGGGTCAAGAAGCTCAAGAATGCCGTAACTGGGGGCCGCAACAAGACCTGTTTAACTACAGTGCGCCTTTCCGCAAAGTACCTCAGTTCATTACAACATTTGCAGCTTACGAACAGCCATTACCAGATCAACACCCCTACGGTTCTGGTAACGACCCATTAGAAATTCAGTTTGGGGCGATTTTCCCGAAAGAAACTCGCAATCCTAGCAGCAATCCGGCTCCGTTTGGTAAAGATACAAGACGGATTTTGATTCACCAAGGGCCTGGTATTAATAACCAATTGAGTAACCCGAAAGCACGGGGTGTAGCTCCTGGCACTCTTGGGCCAAAAGTATTCAAACTGGATCAACTTCCTGGCACGATTGGCAAGAAAGCACCCAAGGGTGTGAGCGTTAAATTCTCTGAAAGCTCCACACAGGCAGTAATTAGAGCAATTTACTTGCAAGTTATCGGTCGTGATGTTTACGAAGGTCAACGGCTAAAAGTACAAGAAATTAAGCTAGAAAACGGCGAAATTTCTGTGCGGGAATTTGTCAGAGCTTTGGCTAAGTCTGATTTATTCCGCAAGCTTTACTGGACACCGTTGTATGTTTGTAAAGCGATCGAATACATCCACCGTCGCTTGTTAGGTCGTCCTACCTACGGTCGTCAAGAAAATAACAAATACTTCGACATTGCCTCTAAGAAAGGTTTCTATGGGGTTGTCGATGCCATTCTTGATACCCCAGAGTACAGCGAAGCCTTTGGTGAAGATACAGTTCCTTACGAACGCTATCTAACTCCTGGTGGTGTGGCATTGCGACAACTGCGTGTTGGTACTATCCGGGACGATGTTGTAGCGACCAAAGTTGACAAGCAAGAAACACCACGCTTTGTAGAATTAGGTGCAGTTAGCCAAAACCGCACAGAACCCGATATTCAGTTCCGCGTGAAGCAAGGTGTTACTAAGCAGCGTGAACAAACAAAAGTCTTCAAGCTGGTAGCAAATACAGTTGACAAGGTTGCAGTGCAAACTGTCATTAGTGCTGCCTACCGCCAGATTTTTGAGCGCGATATTGCACCTTACATTGTTAAAAACGAATTCACCAGCCTAGAAAGTAAGCTGGGGAATGGTGAAATCACCGTGAAAGAATTTATCGAAGGTTTGGGTTACTCTAACCTTTACCTGAAGGAATTCTATACACCCTATCCCAACACCAAAGTAATTGAGTTGGGAACTAAGCACTTCTTAGGACGTGCGCCTATCGACCAAGCAGAAATCCGCAAATATAACCAGATTTTGGCTACCCAAGGTCTGAAAGCGTTTATTGCTGCTTTGTTGAACAGTGCAGAATATCGTCAAGTATTTGGTGAAGATACTGTTCCTTACCGTCGCTTCCCAACTCTACCTGCGGCTAACTTCCCGAATACAGAGAAGCTTTACAACCAACTCACCAAGCAAAATGATGATGTGGTTGTACCCAGCTTTAAGCCAGTCAAAGCGCGGATTGAATCTGCCAATACACCAATTTTGGCGAAAGCGATCGCAGATTTGGCTTACCAAGCACGGCAAATCGACAAGACCAAGCCGTTGTTTATCGAGTTGGGTCGTTCTTATAACGATGGTCGCGGTCAGTCTGTAGAAGTTGGTGTTGGTACTAGTCGTCGTAAACCTGCGCGGATTTACCGTCTAACAGACGGTGGTAGCCAAGCAGAAAGACAACAGGTAATCAATGCTGCTTACTGTCAGGTATTGGATATATTTAGCGGTCAGATTCCCGACTACTATCGTCGTAGCGAACTCGACAGCAGACTGCGGAATGGCGAAATCACTGTCCGTGAATTTGTCCGTGAACTAGCAAGTTCAGAAATCTATCGCAAACGCTTCTATACGCCTTATCCCAACACCAAGGTAATTGAATACCTATTCCGTCACCTGTTGGGACGTGCGCCAGCTACTCAAGGCGAAATCCGTCAATATAACAAACTATTGGCTGATAGCGGTTTGAGGGCGGCTGTAGAGGCAATTGTGGATAGCCCAGAATACGCTCGCTACTTTGGTGAAGATGTGGTTCCATACCCACGTTTCCCATCTCTACCTGCTGGTAATTACCTCGGTAGCGTCCAGGCGGCGGCTGACCTTGTGAAACAATCTTGGTCTAGTTTGTCACCTTCTGTGTTAACAGGTCGTCCTAGCGATCGCTAATACTTAGTCAATAGTCCAAGGTAAATAGTCAAGAGGATGAACCCCTTGACTATTTACTCATGCCTGTTGACTCTTGACACTTGACCTTTCGTAACATTCTTCTCAGATTGCTGATTTAGGTGTAAATCTGAAAAGGAATATTACAAAGTATTAAGAGCAGTCATAAATGCTCAACAGAATGCCGGAGAATATTTTGCGGAAGGTAGCTGAGTTTTACAAATCGTGTGGTTGAAATTTACACTACCGAACCTGTAAAGTACTAGCTACAGCAGCTACTCAAAAGTTGTATCTAAAAAACAACGAAAGAACGTAGCTACACTCGACCGAAATTAAAATCGCACCAGTTTCATATCCTGGTTTCATTAGTACTGGAGGAATCCATTAATGAGTATCGTCACGAAGTCCATCGTGAATGCTGATGCAGAAGCTCGCTACCTCAGCCCCGGCGAGTTGGATCGGATCAAGAGCTTTGTTACTGGTGGCGAACGTCGCCTCCGCATCGCTCAAGTTTTGACTGACAACCGTGAGCGCATCGTTAAGCAAGCTGGCGACCAATTGTTCCAAAAGCGTCCCGATGTTGTATCTCCTGGTGGTAACGCTTACGGTCAAGAAATGACCGCTACCTGCCTCCGCGACCTAGACTACTACCTCCGTCTCATCACCTACGGAGTAGTTTCTGGCGATGTTACACCCATTGAAGAAATCGGTGTAGTTGGCGTTCGTGAAATGTACAAATCCCTCGGCACTCCTATCGATGCAGTTGCCGCAGGTGTGAATGCGATGAAGAACGTTGCTGCTTCCTTGCTGTCTGCTGAAGATGCTTCTGAAGCTAGCGCCTACTTCGACTACCTAGTTGGTGCAATGCAGTAGGACGAGGTTTTCTCCCTGCTGACACAAACTGTTGCAATACGGTTGGAAATAAGGAAATAACAACAATGCAAGACGCAATTACCTCTGTTATTAACTCTTCAGACGTTCAAGGTAAATACCTCGACACTGCTGCTTTAGAAAAACTGAAAGGCTACTTCGCAACTGGTGAACTGCGCGTTCGTGCAGCTACCACCATCAGCGCAAACGCAGCTGCGATCGTTAAAGAAGCTGTTGCTAAGTCTCTGTTGTACTCTGATATCACCCGTCCCGGTGGTAATATGTACACCACCCGTCGTTACGCTGCTTGTATCCGTGACTTGGATTACTACCTCCGCTATGCTACCTACGCTATGCTGGCTGGCGATCCTTCCATCTTAGATGAGCGCGTACTGAACGGTTTGAAAGAAACCTACAACTCCTTGGGTGTACCCGTAGGTGCTACTGTACAAGCTATCCAAGCAATCAAAGAAGTAACCGCTAGCTTAGTCGGCCCCGACGCTGGTAAAGAAATGGGCGTTTACTTAGACTACATCTCCTCTGGCTTGAGCTAAGGGCTAGTGTGCATCTAAGGAAATTAGGTGCGGCTTTATTAAGGTCTGGAAATCAACCGTGAGTGCTAGAACGTCTTGTCGCTTATCTTAATTGCATAAATCATGATGAGTGTTAGTGGTCTAGTATTGATGTTTGATTTCCAGCCTTGGAGAGATTAATTTAAGGTTTGTCTAAAAAATATACTCCCGCTTCATTTTCAGATAAAAAAGTTTTCATACTCACCACAGGAGATTCATAACATGGCGCGGTTGTTTAAAATTACTGCTTGCGTTCCAAGCCAAACCCGCATTCGTACTCAACGCGAACTACAAAATACCTATTTCACCAAATTGGTTCCCTACGAAAACTGGTTCCGCGAACAGCAACGGATTCAAAAAATGGGTGGCAAAATCGTTAAAGTGGAACTGGCAACTGGCAAGCAAGGTACTAACGCGGGCCTTCTGTAATTCATATATACAAATTGAACTTTATTGTAGGGAGTTCTTAAGAGGTCAAATTAGACCTCTTTTTTTGTTATTTACAGATAAACTCAAACGTTTGAAAAGTCGATATTTTCGTGTTCCAGTAATTGTTTCGACTGCTCTCGCGCTTTGGGAGATGCCTTTACCTTTTCTTTTATTTTCTGGCGAGTAGATTCTTTTGGTAGCGTAATCGGAATATTTAACAAATCCTAAATAGAAATTGCCGGATACATACTGGCTGTTCTATGAAAATCAAGAATTTTGCAGACAATGGGCGATCGCAATTTGCGACAGCTTGTAATTTGAGTCCTTGAGAATATCGGCTAATTTCATCAGGAGTTATCAAATTTAGCGTCATTGTAGCCACTGCCTGATAAATTTTTTTAATTGTTTAATGGCTCGCTTTTGATTAATCAACCAGTTAAAACAACGTGAGTTCGATGAACCTCTCCCCAACCCCTCTGTCTTGAAAAGTTTTGCGCCGGGAAACCCGGACGCGCAACGCCAGTTGCTTTATGCCGGGGAACCCGTCCAACGCACTGGCTCAACTTTTCGCTCCGACGCGG
>NZ_JACJRV010000086.1 GCF_014697475.1 Nostoc sp. FACHB-152 | reverse complement strand
AATTGGTAAACGCTTCCGTTTGAAATACGGAATTCTTACTCTTTCAACTCTTGTCGGGAGTACCAATTTGGGTCGTTGGCAGAGCGGGTATGCAGCCGCCTATAGCGCGGACTTATCCAGGTACCCTTCGGGAACGCTACGCGAACAACCCCTGGGCGACCCACCAAATATCAAATAAACATGGGCGTTTGGCAGAACGGTTATGCTCCTGACTCTTAATCAGGCTGACACAGGTACCCTGCGGGAACGCTGCGCGAACGACCCCTGTAGCGCCCACCAAATTTTACCCCTGTGACGCAATTGGCAGACGTAGCCCGCTTAAACCGGGTTTGTTGCAGGTTCAATTCCTGTCACCAGCTTGACTAATGCGATCGTGGTGTAAAGGCAGCATCAGAGTCTTCCAAACTCACGGTACGAGTACCCTGCGGGAAGCAAGCTACGAGTCTCGTCGATCGCTCTGAACCTTATAGGTTCTTCAATGCGGGTGTGATGTAGTGGCTAGCATCTGAGTGCGCCACACGAGAGCGTATGGGTTCGAGTCCCATCACTCGCTTTCATAGCCCTGTAACTCAGTGGGGAGAGTGCCTCTCTTACAAAGAGGAAGTCGCGGGTTCAATCCCTGCCGGGGCTACCAAATATTGGGAGTGTAGCTCAATGGAATAGAGCATCGAGCTTCTACCTCGAAGGTTGTGGGTTCAAGTCCTACCACTCTCGCCTATGGGTCTGTAGCTTAATCGGTAAAGCTTCTAACTGGCCGTTAGAAAGTTGTCGGTTCGATTCCGACCAGTATCCACCAAATATGGGGTCATAGCTCAAGTGGCGCTTTGCGCCTGTCTTGCACACAGGAGGTTAGGGGTACCCTTCGGGAAGCAAGCTACAAATCCCCTTGATTCCATGATGGTGTCTGAAGTCAAAGTGGTCGAGACGCTGGTTTGTGGAACCAGTCATAACGGGTTCAAGCCCCGTCAGACACCCCTTAAAGGAAGATGCCGCTAAATGGTCGGCAACCGGTCTTGAAAACCGGGGTGGGGTAAAACCCAGGGGTTCGATTCCTCCATCTTCCGCCTTCCACCTGAAGCCGAAAAGTGAGGCGCTGTGCTGATAACACAGATATAGGAGGGGCAGTACCTCCCAGGTGGACTTATTGAGAACGGTAGCAAAGTTTAGTTACCCTGTGCAATCCACTCACGCCCTGCTTTCTCCGCAGCTTCGGGCGTATAGTAAAGTTTGCGCGTAACCATTCACTGCACCACCAGAACTAATCAACCGGAACTGCCAGCAATCGGCCTCTGTGTAAAATACCAACCCAGTAACGTTATGAATGCTAACAACGCGCGTGGATCTTGGTGGTAGAGTGGTAGCTCAAACTCTACCCTTGTTTTATCAAACTATTTACAATCAAGAATGCGATCGCTTCTACAAAAAAATTTAGGATAGAGATCGCTCCCCAATCATTAATAAATAAATTCTTAGAGGAAGGTCAGCCTTAAGCTGTGCCAGTTGCGCCTATCGAGTGTACACGGCAATTGCAGATAGGCGATCGCATCCACATTACTAAAAGTGGAGAGATAAACACAAGCTGGGTGTTCTGTCAGTGGTGGCACTGTCAAAACCAACTTTGTAACCGTGTTGGTAGACATCGCTTATCAAAATTGACGTTCTAGGAAAACATATTCAGAACACTAATATTTTGATAAGTAATGCACAATAATACTGATACAACACAGCACTAAGTAACTAGGCATGAACCAGTTGCAGATCCAATCACTTTCTGTAATCAACAACTGTACTCTTTTGGTGTTCTACACCAGTTGTAAATGCTGGCAGTTTCGCGTAGTTAGTCAAGACGGTTTAGTATTTGATTCTAATCAGATTTTTTACACTCCTCAAGTTGCAAAGGAAGCGTGTATCAGTTGGGTTAATGGCGAGAATATTAACGAGAATATTAAGTTGTGAAATGAGGTTACTAAATAAAAATACTGTACTTTGGCTATAGTACAGTATTGGAGAATTTATAATTGATATAATTGCTAGTTTACTAAGGTAATAGTAATGCTTTGTCGCAAAGCATTACTATGATTCAGCAAAAAACTCAAAGCCAAGCCCCTTTGCTTTGACTCTTTTTTTTACAACTAGAGCGGTCAGAAGCACAACACCGATAACAGTAGTTACCTGAGTTGGATCGGGTGCCACAATGAGTCCAGTCGCAATTGATGCTGATGTCGGTTCCATAAGGCTTTCCCCTCAATAAATGTTAGCGTTATAGGAATATAGGAAAACAAAAGTTTTTCCTACACGATCACAATATAACACTGTTTGTGTCACATAAACAGGATAAAAGTCCTATTGTTATAGGTTTTTGTAGCAAAAGTGATAACAATTTATAATAATTTGTTATCAAAAAGTCTACTGGCTCTACCGTGAGTAGTAAATTGACCAAAGTTTTACAAAAACTCGTACTTCTGGCGATTCATAGCTTTTCATTTCGCAGTAATATGTGGTATGTCACACAAATTGATAACAAAAGAGAGTAAATATGCTATGTCTGGTAATCCATTTATATCTGCTAGAGTTCCTTCTGAAGTGCTAGAGCAGCTTGAGTCCTATGCTGAAGCCACAGGAGAGTCTAAAAGTAAAATTTTGTTAAAAGCTCTGGTTTCCTATCTAGAAAATCCCACTGAAACTTCAATTACTACCACTGAAAAGCGCATTAGAACTCTAGAAAACTATGTGCATGAGCGATTTAAAAGTTTAGAGGCTGAAGTTGATAAGCTAGATAAAAAGATTTTTTATTTACAATCAGGGCATTAACTGCTATTTGTTACTCTTAAGAGTGATATCATGTTTAACAAATTGATATCACTGTTAACAGATTATTGATCACAGCTGAATTGTAGATGTCAGTGATGTTTAGACAAGACTTTATTTAACGCACCACTGAACATCTTGATTAACTCATCCTACTTCTGTTGATTTGGGGGAAGTTGACAAGCTCCTTTTTGGAACTGGTACTCAATGCCCAGTCCTTTTAAGTAAAAGCTCACAGGGTTGCAGCCAGATAGTAAGGCAGTGCCGATATGAGCGATCGCAACAAGGGCAAGGAATAAGTAAGCATACTTTCCAGTAGGCAAGTTTCCTTTTGGAAATAGGGATGAGTTTTTCTTTTTAATGAACATGGCTCTATGATGAAGGTGGATTAATATTGATGGCCTGGAGAAGTCCGGGCTTTTTTCTGTGAATAGAAACCGCAAACGCAAAAGCCCCAGACATAGACAGCCTGGGGCATCCGCATTAAATGCGGTCTTTTTGCTTTTGGTGATATTGACGGAACGTTGCACGTTATTGAACCTCCTTGGGTTTAATCTAGGAGGCTGCCTTGAAGAGAGCGTTTGCAACAATTTCGGTAGCTAAAAGCTTAGTTTTATCTTATGCTGCTTTACTTGACCGGGCATTCGTGCATCACAACTCTAGCCACAAATTACAATAACGATTTGTGACAAGCATTAGATATCTGTATATAAAATACAGTTATCCAGTAATTCTAGTAGCATAATCTTACTCAATTTCCCCATATAAAAGTTCAAAACCAAGCTGTAACCGTTCAATAAATTCAGGTGTATTCTGATTTCCCCAAACTGGATCATATTTGTCTTTATTCCAATTCTTAGAGGAATGACATACCTGCTCATGGCAATCTAAACAGACAGGAAACACAGTTAAACCAATGCGATCGCAGCCATATTTAGCATGATGTAACTCTTCTGAAGGTTTGACGAGACAAACGCAGCACAGACCTTTAACGGATTGATGAGCGATGCCTACGGCGGGCTACGCCAACGCGCATTGGCGGCGATACTTGTCTAAGTTCCCATATCTGACCTGCCACTTAAGCCTAGATGCTTGAGCAGTCCTGTCGTGGGGGCGGGTGTGGGGTGTAGAGTAAGAGAGAGCATCGAACAACCGCTCTCGATAACAAGCCCCGTTTTTTCAAGACGATGGTAAGCTTTTGTGCTTACAAGTTGCACAATTGGAATTTTAGGGAAAAACTTCAAACCCTCTCCCCTGCTCCTCTGCTCCCCTGCCACGCCAGTCGCTTCAAGTCGGGAAACCCGCCCAACGCGCTGGCTCCCCTTGCGGTCTCAACAAGCAAATTAAGTGATTATTGATTTAGCTTATTGGTCGGAGTGTCAAGCACCTGGAAGGAGCTTTCTTCACTACACCCTACACCCCGCCCCCTTACACCCTGTGCGAAGCTCTTGACTAACGCAAATTCTCTGGTATTTCTTTCGGCACTACCCAATAGTAAACAGTTTTTCCATCTACTTGTAGTGTCTGTTGAGGTTCCCAATCGCCCATATCAAAAGCGTGGGAGACAATTCTTGTACCAGGTTTGAGTTTTAATAGTGTGGGGCGAAGTTTGAGGTTGACTTCGGGCAGTAGGTACAGTGTAACGACCGTAGCTTCACTCAAATCAGTTTTGAATAAGTCTTGCTGACGAAACTCTACACGATCTGTAACTTCCGCTTTTTGAGCATTGGCGTTAGCTTCTTGGATACGTTCTGGATTAATATCTATACCTACGCCTCGCGCGCCGTACTTTTGTGCTGCTGTAATCACAATTCGCCCATCGCCGCTACCAAGGTCATAAATTACATCATTTTTAGTTACCTTGGCTACATTCAACATTGCATCCACCACGGGCTGCGGTGTTGGTACATAAGGAACATCCCCAGGACGTTCTTGTGCTTGAGTTGTAGTTGTAGCAGCTGGTGCTTCAGTCTGCCCAGTTAAAGTAGGTGGTTGCACCTGGGCTTCTAAGTCTTGTTGTTGGGTGGTGCATCCCACGATTCCGACACTGGCAACACTAACGCTGGCAATTAATGAAAGCAGAATTTTGTTCAACATGAATCTACTCCTTGAGCAACAATCTGGTGAAGGATGTTAGGGGTTAGGGATTAGAGATTAGAGGCTAGGAGCTAGAGATTGGGGGTTAGAGAAGAACATTTTTTATGTTTGATTGGGGATTTTTAGCGTCATCGACTATTCTTTAGCCTCTAGCCTCTTTTGAAAAACTGCTGAACTATCTAGTCCCTAGCTCCTCATGACTGCGGTTTACGTCCTTTGGCGGTAACGGCTCCACAGCAATAGCGGCACACCTGCGGCTACAACTAAAACACCAACAAGTGCGCCCACTCCGGTATACACCAAGCTGGAATAAAGTAAGTAACCACAGACTGCACAAAATAGTAATGGCGTGAAAGGATACAATGGCACGCGGAAAGGACGCGCTATCTGGGGTTCTCGGTAGCGCAGAACTAGCAGAGATATGCCAGACAGTAAAAAGAAAAACCAAAATATGGGGGCGGTATAGTCCACCATTGTTTCAAAGCCTTTGCGGGTGAACGTACCTAACACAATTAACGCCAATGCGATCGCAGCTTGTAACAATAAGGCATAGCTGGGAGTGCTAGGACGTTCCCGCCAGTGTCCTATGAAACTGAAGATCGAGAAATCTTGACCAAGGGCGTAATTAGTCCTAGCTCCGGTGAAAATTGTGGCATTAAGTGCGCCCAAAGTCGAAATTGCAATCAATAGGCTAATAAACCAAGCTCCTGGTTCGCCCCAAAGCGCGCGCATTAAATCTGCGGCTACGGCTTGGGAGTTAGCCATGTTTACTAACCCCAGCCCTCGCAGGTAAGCTAGGTTAATCAGTAAGTAAATTACCGTAATTGTGCCGATACTCCAAAGTAGCGATCGCACAATATTACGTTGACGGTTTTGGATTTCTGCGGAAATGTAAGCTGCTTCATTCCAACCGCCATAAGATAGCAGTACAAATACCATTGCTAGTCCCCAACTTCCTGATGAAGCAGATTCCACAGGAGCAGTAGCATTAGGCGTAGCAGTTAAGCCAATTAATACTACTAGCAACAAGCCGAGAACTTTCGCCGCACTTAACAAGTTTTGCGTCCACTTACCTTGTTGCAAACCGATGATATTTAAAGCAGTTAATACTGCGATCGCAACTGCGGCATAAGTAGAAGATGAAAAGTTTCCTAGCTGCCAGATTTGCGAAGCGTAGTCACCAAATACAAATGCTAACAAAGCAATTGAACCAGTCTGGATGACTGTCATCCGCGCCCAGGCAAATAAAAATGCCACTCTTCGTCCAAAGGCACGTTTGAGATAATAGTAAGCTCCGCCAATATCGGGATACGTCGTGGCTAACTCTGCATAGCACAATGCGCCAACTAAAGATACAACACCACCGATGAACCAAAATAACATTACAGATTGGCTGCTACCTGCTTGAGTGGCTACTAAAGCAGGAGTTTCAAAAATTCCTGCGCCAATCACAATCCCGACAATCAATGCAACTGCATCTGATAGTGTCAGCGATGGCTTAGGTGCTGCTTCTGTATTTGCTATACCCTCAAGTAAACTGTAATTTTCATGTCTACTCACATTAACTCCTGAGCGGTATTGAGGTAACGAGCAATTTTTTTGAAGATACGAATTACTTTATTGATAGTTAACAATAAATGTGACGCGAAAGTGACAAAGAAAGCCTATTTGGTTACAAAGGCAATTTGATTTGAAACACAGAACCTTTACCTAGTTCACTTTTGGAACTCAGATGACCACCATGTGCTTCAATAATTTGTTGAGCGATCGCTAATCCTAACCCAAAGCTATTAGCAGAATTTGTCTTCTGCTCTACCCGATAAAATTGCTCAAAAATATGAGGTAAATCTGCCGCCGCAATTCCAATACCGTTATCTGCTACTTGAATCACTACCTGACCAGACTTAATAAATAGGCGTAACTCTACCATCCCACCAGTCGGAGTATATTTACAAGCATTACTGATTAGATTCATCACAGCTTGACACAGTAACTCAGGTTCTACACGTGCCACAATTTTGTATTCTGCGAAATCAACTTTAAAATTTAAATGTTCCGCCGCAATCTTGACAGATTGAGATTGAATTAATTCTCGCAACAAGTCATTCAAATCAACTTTTTTTAAAGATTCTGGAGCTAAACGTCCGGCGCGACGTGCTAAAAATAATAAATTGCCAATCAAAGTATTCATTGACTTAGCAACTTCTGCAACTTTTTCTAAACGTAGGTGCTTACTGGCACTGTCTTCCATCGGAGCTAACAAGCCCACCTGAGCATTACTGAGAATGGCTGCCAATGGGGTACGTAATTCATGGGAAGCATGGGCAGTAAAGCGTTCGAGTTGTTGGTAGCTAAGGTGGATAGGCTGCATTGCTAACCCGCCTAAAAACCACCCAGTGAGACTTGTTACTCCTAAAGCAATTAATACCGTTGATATTAATAACAGTAAAAATCTATTTAAAGATTCTTGGGCGCGCGTCGTTGGCATAGCCATTTGCAAATAGCCAATTAACTCACCTTGGTAATGCACTGGCAGAGTGATTTCTCGCAGCCAAATTTCTTGAGGTACAACATCTGAATTATCAGTAATTTTTAATGTTTCAAATTCAAATGTTGGATTTAATTTTTTTTGGGGAAGCTGACCAAAGTAGCGTTTTAAGTTGCCTTCAGTATCGTACCAACGGGCATAATTTATTTCAGTATCTGCTGGTGGTGGGTTATTACCCAAAACTGGTAAATGTTTAAGAAATACGCGTTTCTGACCTTGATAGGTTTTATACCGGACATTTGCTGTAATTACTCTAGCTTTTTTGTACAGCATTAAATCTATAACTTCTTGCTGCTGGACTGCTTCTTGGTAATACAGTGTGCCAGAAAAAAATAAAAGAATACCGCCCATTGAGAGGATAAACCAATGAGCCAAGTTACGACGGCTGCGGTTGAACATGACTCAAGAAATTGATAGCTAAGAAGGGATAGCAGGGAATAGGAAATAGGCAATAGAGTTGAAAGTATTTTTATGTCTGGGTTTTACAGTCAGCTTATGTCCTAAACTGAGGGTAAAAACAAAGAAAAAGGTTATTGTTCTTTGTCAGGATTGATGCGATAGCCCATACCATAAATAGTTTCTAACCAGTGTGCTGCACCTAGCAACTTTAGTCGCTGGCGCAGACGGCGTACCAAAGTTGTCGTAGCATTACTTTCTGGTTCGCTACCCCACTCCCATAAAGCTTGTTCGATTTGATTGCGGGTTAAAATTTGATATGGATGACGCATTAAGTATTCTAGTAACTGAAATTCTCTAGTAGATAACTCTACGGTTGCTTCTCCTCGCTCTACCATCCCAGTTGAAAGATGCAATTGCAAATCTGCCAGCTGAAGTTTTTCTCCTTGCCAAACAGGCGATCGCCTACCTAAAGCGCGCACTCTGGCTAATAATTCAAATAAATCTGTAGGCTTAACTAAATAGTCATCTGCACCAGCATCCAAACCTGTTACTTTGTCGCCTGTGGTATCTTTTGCAGTCAACATCAATACAGGTGCAGTTTTCCCAGCTTTTCGATATTGACGGCATAAATCTAAGCCACTCATTTCTGGTAGCATCCAGTCTAAAATCAATAGGTCATAGTCTCTCTGAGAAATTGCCCATTGTGCGATCGCACCAGTTTCTACACCATCTACAATATGTCCAGCTTGAGACAATGCTGTTTGTAAGGGTTCTAATTGTGCTATGTCATCTTCTACCAGAAGTATTCGCATTGTTAGCTAGTTTCAGATTTTCAATCCTAGATACTAGAAAATCTGAATCAGTAAAGCTTCTATCATCAGTGGGATTTTTCACCAATTAGAGCATAAATCACTACTAGTAATTGATCCCTGACTTTAAAAGCTGTTACTTGGCAAAAGTAACAAGTCTATGATTTCGCCGTAAGGATTCAGACCTACTAATATTACGTGAGTTCGACGGTAAGAAAAAGCCAAAAAGCTTGCTAGATATGAACCCAGAGAAACGCCTCAAGAATGCGAACAGATGCAGCAGATTTGCGATCGCCTTGCGCGAATATATTCCGATTCTCTGGAAGAGACAGTGAAAAATCTGTTGCAGTCGTTGGGGAAGCCCAAGCGTTCTTATCTTACTGCTGTGGAGGAGAAACTGTTGAGTTTGATTGAGGCAGAATACGAAGAAAGATAACTACTGACGAATTATTACTAGACATGGCAATATTCTTCAGGTGTCAGATCATCTAATAAAATGAAACCTCTCAACTTGAGAGCGTTTATGTTTGCGAGCCGCAACAGCTAGGACTTGATGAGCCGTTTTCAATATCGCAGTGTCAGAAGCGTTGTTGGTTGTGCGCGGGGATGTCAGGAAATGGTATTTATCCCTCCTAATGATTGAAAGTAGAAGGGATTTTTTATTAATTTATAGGTCATCATCTCATTTCTTGTTTAAAGGCATTGTTTTGACAAAGCCGTTACCTCATGGACTTGCTGGCTGATAGGAATTTGAATTGCAAACGTGGCTCCCTCTCCAGGTGTTGAGAAACACTCTAACTTGCCATTATGTTTTTCAGTGATAATTTGATAGGTAATAGACATACCCATACCTGTTCCTTTGCCCACAGGTTTTGTTGTAAAAAAGGGATCGAAGATGCGTTGTTGAATTTCTTCTGGTATGCCAGGGCCGTTGTCAGTAATCCTAATTTCTATTGATTGTGAATTAACTACAGATGTACGAATGACAATGCACCCTGGATTATCCTGAATTTCCTTATAACTGCGATGATCATTCATTTCTTCCAAAGCATCGATCGCATTTGCCAAAATATTCATAAATGCTTGATTGAGTTGTCCGGCATAACATTTAATTAAAGGCAAATTGCCATATTCTCGAATTACCCTGATCTGTGGATATTCCGGTTTGGCTTTTAAGCGATGTTGCAAAATCATAATGGTACTATCAAGACCCTCATGAATATCAACAGCTTTAAATTCGGCTTCATCCATGCGGGAGAAATTACGGAGCGATCGCACGATTTCGCGGATACGTTGAGTCCCTATTTTCATGGAAGCAAGAGTTTTAACTACATCTTCTTGCAAAAATTCTAAATCATGTTCTTCTGCTTGTGCTTGAATTTCGTCAACAGGCTCAGGGTAATACTTTTGGTAGAGTTGCAGAAAATTAAGCAGCGTTTGAGTATAACCCTCCATGTGTTCAAGATTGCCGTGAATAAAACTCACTGGGTTATTGATCTCATGGGCAACTCCCGCCACTAATTGCCCTAAAGTTGCCATTTTTTCTGATTGGACTAACTTAAGTTGTGAGCTTTGCAATTGTTTTAAAGCATCTGTTAATTCTGTGGTACGTTCAGTAATTTGCTGCTCTAATATGTGGTGGAAGTTACGCAATTTCAATTGCGTTTTTACACGGACAATTAGTTCTGCTTCTTGAAAAGGTTTGGTGATATAATCAACAGCACCTAGATTAAAACCACGAACTTTATCATTGGTTTCAGACAAAGCTGTCATGAAGATGATAGGAATATCTTGGGTGATAGTAGAAGCTTTAAGGCGACGGCAAGTCTCAAACCCATCAATACCGGGCATCATTACATCAAGCAGAATTAAGCTGGGTAAACTACATTGGGCTTGTTTGATAGCTCGTTCGCCATCAGTGGCGATCGCCACTTCAAAACCTGCGTCAGTCAGTGCTTCAGATAGCACTTCCAAATTTGCAGGCGTATCATCTACTACTAAAATCAATTCAGATTCTTTCATAATGTATTCCTTCAAATATGATTTAACTTCTTGATAGATTCCTGAATAAAAGTTTCTACTGTTGCTACTTGAAAACCCTTGGTGAGTTGCACAATATGCCCAACAAATTCAGCATACTGTGGATTTTTCTCCTCTAAGTTGTGAGCCGCCGCCACTAATTTTTTTAATCGCCCTTGTTGGGCAAGTTCTAGTAACTCTGTTAAATCTTCTATCGTGGGTAAAACTAGCTCTGATGTGACAGTTTTGGTATCACTATAATTTTGTCCAACGGATGACTCAGCATTAATCAATGCCACTGATTTATATTTCCAAGTAATCTGTAAGTGTTTTTGCAATAGCCTAAATAATTCTTCTGCCTCCACAGGCTTCGCTAAAAAAGCATTCCCACCTGCATCTAAACTCTGTTGTTGATCCATTGTCGAAACAGATGCAGAAGATACAATTACTGGAATTGATTTAAAATTTTCTGATTGCCGGATTTGCTGTAAAAATATGTACCCATCCATGATAGGCATTAGCAAATCAGTAATGATTAAATCTGGTTTGACTTGAGTAAGTTTATTCAAACCCTCCTCACCATTTTCTGCTTCTATTACAGTGAAACTAAGTGGTTCTAGTAAGTTGACAATTACTGAGCGGTTTTCCCATTTATCGTCTACGACTAAAATTGTTTTTAGTTCGCCTTCATAGCCAACTAATTCTTGACCAGTGGTAGTCAATGCACTATACTGCCACTCTACCGCTAAGGGAAACTCGGACTCAAAGGCAAAAGTGCTACCAACTCCTAACTGACTTGTAACTTGAATTTTGCTTCCCATTAAATTAACAATGTTATTACTAATAGCAAGTCCAAGTCCGGTTCCCTCTGAGTGACGTTTTTCATCACCAACTTGTTCAAAAGGCAGGAAGATTTTTTCTAAAGATTCTGGACTAATACCAATACCTGTATCACTAATCTGAAAAATAAGTTTAGTAGTAGATAAAGACCTATTGTCTGGCAGAACATTATCTATCCGCTTGACTATAAATTCTACTTTTCCTTGTTGGGTAAACTTGACAGCATTTCCTAACAAGTTAATTAAAACTTGTCGCAACCTTTTACCATCGGCTTTGATACCTTCTGGTAAGTTTGCATCCGGCAAATAGACAAATTCGATGCCTTTTTGTTCTGCTCGAATACGAACAATTTCCACAATTCCTTGTAAGAAAGATGGCAAATGAATATCTTGTGGTTGCAATTCTAGTTTGCGGGCTTCAATTTTTGAAAGGTCGAGGATGTCATTAATCAGCGTCAGCAAATGAGAACCACATTGGTAGATAATGTGAATACCATTACGTTCCTTTTCGCCCCAAGTTTGGGAGCGGTTGAGGATTTGAGCATAACCAAGAATGCCATTAAGAGGAGTACGCAGTTCATGGCTCATATTCGCTAAAAACTCACTCTTGGCTTGGTTAGCTAAATCGGCGGCGGCGCGTTTTTCTTCTAGTGAAGTATAGTAATTTGCTAACTGGGCTGCCATTTGGTTAAATTCCTCTGCCAGTTGTTCAATTTCATCGCCAGTGTGGATATTTAAACGGTAGTCCATATTTCCACTACCAAGTTTTGTTGCTCCAATTTGCAGGGCTTGAATCGAGCGGATAACTGGCAATAATGTGAGAGTAAACTGAGCGATGAAAATTAGCAAAACTACACTAATTAAACCATAGGTGGCAATGGTAGCATTTTGCTGGAATTGCTCGGCAGTTTGGTGGGTAACAGTATCTTGTTGCTGAACTTCTTCAACCAGCGCATCAAGAAACAACTGAATATCATTTTGAAATGAGTTGATAGCTTTGACATCTTCCTGGATTTGCACTGTTGAAGAACTTATTTGATTTTTTAAATCATCAACTAAGCGCACAAGAAATTGATGGCGACGACGCACCACATTAGGTTGCTTTACATCTGGAAGTAACTGTTCTAATGCTGCCAAATTTGCTAAGAAATTGGACATTTCCTGTTGATAGCTGGCTATATCTGCGGCATTGCGATTTAGCAAGAGATAATTCTTCAACACAGAAGTTTGTTTTTCTAGTGAAAGTCGCAAATCTTGAGTGAGAAGAACAGCTTGATTAGTGCGATCGCGGCTTTGAGTAACAGATTTTTCTATCTGTTTAATTAAAAGTGTACTTCCCCCTAGTAATACACTTACTAAGCTTACAGAAATTGCTGTTGAAGCAATAAACCTAGTGACTATCTTCATTTTTCCGCTACTTTTACCGATTGCAGACGAGTATAAATTTGCCGTACTTGCTCAAAGTCTGCATCTTTGGCTAAAGTATAGCCAGCAGATTGTGTCCCAGTTATATCTAAAGTTCCTACTGGTGCATCAATTAAAGCTTGCTGTAGTTGTTTGATGAGTTTTTGTGATAACTTCTTGTCGTTAATGACAATCGGTGGTGATGGTATAGGGTCAGATTCCCAGATAATTTTGTACTTGCTAGCAGTGAGTTTTCCTAATTTTTGACTCCGCAAGAAGGCAGCTTTATCGTTGGCGATCGCATCGACTAAATCATTTGTCAATTCCTGCTCAACTTTGTCGTGACTTCCCGCATAGCGAATTTTCGTAAAGTCCCGTGTGGGGTCAATTCCTTGGCTTTGCAATGCACTCATGGGTAACAAAAATCCAGATGTGGAAGATGGACTGACAAAGGCAAAGCGTTTACCTTTCAAATCCTTTAGTGACTTGATACCCTTAGCCGTATTGGCAATGATCACGCTATTGTACCAGGGTCGCCCACTGCTTTCATTGATTGGGATAACTAGAGGTTGAATATGAGAATTGCGATTACGGGCTTGAATGTAGGTTAATGCTCCTAAATAAGCCATATCCGCATCTTCTTTCGCTAATAGCTCTACCGCAGTATCATAATCCTTAGTAATTTGGAAATTTACTGGCATTTTTAGGGTTTTCTCTAGATACTCTGCTAAAGGTTGCAGTTTCTTTTCCTGTTCCTCTTGGCTTTGCGCTGGAATCACCACTACCCGCAAACGCTGTGTGACTTCTGCACTAGTCGCAGAGGTTGTCCCAACTTGGCGAGAGTTTTGAGAATCGACTATTGTGCAACTGGTAGCGATCGCGCTGATACAAAATAGTAAGCCCAATCCTATTGAACATCTGAGAAGGCGATGGGGTCGCCAAACTGGAAGTAGTTTCAAGGGAAAATTACTCATTAATAATTTAATATCTAGAATTTGCCAGCTTAAATCCCTTTATAGAGTTCCCTAAAAACTCTTGAAAACAACAAGGCTCAGAAGTATTTCATCTGCACAAAATACTCCTGAGCAATTAGCCTCTCATCATAGATATTACTGGGCGCATATAGCGGTTAGGGGAGGCTGACTAGAAAAAATTTCTGGCATGGGATAATTGAGTAATTATGCTCAAGTTAAGATGCAGTGACCAAATAGGGCTACATTTTCTAGCATAACCAGAGCGAAATCTGCTCAAGATGTCCTCAACATTTTTCTCAACCTGGAATTGCAAAATTGATGTGAGATATTTAATGAATTCCTCTGATAATCAAGTAATATCAAACATATTATCTATCAGGCTGAATATCGGTAGAAGATTTTATTAGAGGAGATATGAAATTGTGCAAGTTATCTCTATCAATGTAGGACTTCCCCGTGAAGTGCTTTGGAAGGGGAAAACAGTTACAACTGGGATTTTTAAAGAACCAGTTGAGGCACGAGTAATGATGCGCTCACTCAATTTAGATGGAGATAGACAAGCTGATTTGAGTGTCCACGGAGGCAAAGATAAAGCCGTGTATGCTTATCCATTCGAGCATTACGACTATTGGCGGCGCAAGTTACCTGAGATGGATTTGCATTGGGGAATGTTTGGTGAAAACCTGACTACGGTTGGGCTATTAGAGGATGAGGTTAATATTGGCGATCGCTTTCAGATTGGTAGCGCAGAGGTAATGGTAACTCAACCTCGAATGCCTTGTTATAAATTGGGAATTAAGTTTGGAAGAGCTGATATAGTTAAACAGTTTTTAGATAGCCGTCTAACGGGGTTCTACTTTTCAGTGCTGCAAGAGGGTACAGTCGGAAATGATGATACTTTGTCGTTAATCCATCGAGATCCAAATAATGTCACTGTTGCTGATATTACCCGACTTTATGCACGGGAAACACACGATCTAGAACTGTTACACCGCGCCGTACAAGTTGAGGCTTTACCTACAGGTTGGCGAGATTACTTTCAGCAGCAAATAGAAAAGTTTAAAAGATAAATTTCATTGTTCTAGATCGTTATCAAGCATAACCTCAAAGAAGGTAACATCAATTGTAAATATTTTAACTTTTGGCAAACAGCGTTATTTTGTTCATAAGTTGACCAAAGGTTTTTTGAGAACGGCTGTTGTTTACAGGCAATATCTCAAAGGATGCGATCGCCCCATACTATATCTGAATAATCGCCCCTATTCTCATGAGGCCCTGGTTGCCGTTTTATAATGAAAGGATGCAAAAGCTTACCATCACCCGACCTGACGATTGGCATCTGCATCTGCGCGACGGTGCAGCACTGAAAGCGGTTCTGCCCTACACGGTGCGTCAGTTTGCCCGCGCGATCATCATGCCGAACTTGAAGCCCCCTATCCGCTCGGTGGCAGATGCGGCAGCATATCGCGATCGCATTCTCGCCGCTATTCCAGAGGGGCAACAGTTTGAGCCATTGATGACGCTCTACCTCACCGACAACACCAGCCCCGACGACATTCTCCGGGCGAAAGAATCCCAGTTTATCAAAGCCGTCAAGTACTACCCAGCCGGTGCAACGACCAACTCAGACTCCGGTGTGACGGATATTCGCAACGGCGATCGCGTCTTTGAAGCGATGCAGCAGGTGGATATGCCATTATTACTGCACGGGGAAGTGACCGATAACGATGTTGATACGTTTGATCGCGAGAAGGTGTTTATCGAGCGTCATTTAATCCCCCTCAAGCAGCGGTTTCCCAACCTGCGGGTGGTGCTTGAGCATATCACCACCTCCGATGCGGTGCAGTATGTCCTGTCTGCCAACACCATCGCGGCAACAATTACACCACAACATTTGTTGTTTAACCGTAATGCCCTGTTCAAAGGCGGTCTTCGTCCCCATTTTTATTGCCTGCCGATTTTGAAACGGGAGGAGCATCGTCAGGCTTTGTTGCAAGCGGCAACATCGGGAAATCCGAAGTTTTTTCTAGGTACCGATAGCGCTCCCCATACCCGCACCAGCAAAGAAAGTTCCTGTGGCTGCGCGGGATGCTTTTCGGCTCTGCACGCCCTCCAGTTGTATGCAGAAGCATTTGAAAGCGTAAAAGCCCTGGATAAATTGGAGGCGTTCGCTAGCTTCTATGGCCCTGATTTTTATCAACTGCCGCGTAATACCGAGCGAATTACCTTGTCCAAAACGACTTGGCGCGTTCCTGATGAAGTTCCATTTATGGAATCTGGGCTTGTACCTTTGGGGGCGGGGCAGGAAATGACATGGCAAATGGTATGACATTCGCATTGTGCATCAGTCGTTGTGGAATCTTGTCGGTTAGCTGAGGCCAACGAGTAATTTGAATCCTGGCTCAAATTTGAGTCTGCGAATCTTCCATTTTGAGTGGCGATCGCCTTTGACTTGCAAATGAAATCTTAGACAGTCAAAACTTACGTGAAATTGGCTCGAAAGGCTCTCAAGGGAACTGATGAGGGGGCTATGGAGAATCTTCGGTAGTCGGTAGATCAGGGCTTTGTGCAAGGCGAGGGGGAGCAGACGCGTTCAATTGATATTTTCTCCCGAATATGTGCTGCAACTACTTTTTCGCGCAGCTCGATTGAATATGCTTTCATAAAAAGATAATATTTTTATTCTTACTAACTGTACCCCATAACAGCAGGAAGTGCTGTAAATTCGATATTAGAGTATTGAAATGGGATGAGCAAATACCAAGTCAATCCCATTCCAAATACACTGAAGAGGAAAAATCAATGTCTACTATTAAAATTTCTGACCTGCGTTCTACTGATTTAAAATTATTTTATGCTTCGGAAAACTACATGGTTGATATTTCAGATAAAACCCAAACTTTTATTATGGGAGGAGGAAGCTGGGAAACTGTACTAAAGGGTGACTCACTATTTCTTTTAGCTGATATTTTTTGTGGTAATGGTAATAAGTGGCTCCAAATTTACAAAGCCAATAGACGCAAAATTGGATCAAATCCTAACTTAATTCACCCTGGTCAACGACTCTATATTCCTTGTGCGTAACTAAAGGCTGGAATAAGGCAATATACTCTAGTTAAGTAGTTCAGCTTTCTGGTTGTGTTGCCAAAATTTTTTGGCGTTGCTCCCATAGCTATTCAGGCGTTGTAGATTAAAGGTATGAATTTTGTTTCGCGCAAAGGCGAGCTAGTGCGTTGCGTACTTTGCCCGTTGAAGCAATTAGCTGTTTACAAAATATCTACGCCTAGTTGGTATTTTGATTTAAGAAAACACTAACTAGCCAGACTCTCTGAGCCAGCTTAAATCGGAAAATTGCTTTAAGCTAAGTTTGTAGCGATTTCAACTAGATCAATCCGTCCCTGTAGCCATTGGGAAAATAAGTCGGAGAGAATTTTTAAGCGTAGCATCTCATCCAATCGCGGCTCAATCAATTCCTCAACCAAAATTAGATGCACTCCAATCGATGTGAGTATTGGTTTGATGATTTGTGGTGGAGTTGCTGCAAATACAGCAGATGATATCTCCGGTCTTAGTTGTGCGCGGTGCAATATACCCCGATATCCTCCTTTTCGGCGTAGTTCTGCATCCTGAATATATTGATGAGCAATCTCATGAAAATTTATTTCACCTTCAGCAAGTGCATAAAAAAGTTCCATAGCCAAATCAAAATCATCTAAAACTACCTCATACATAACTACCTGAGCATAATTAAGATAATGTTCCACATAAAAGGGTTCAACTTTCTGGGCGAACATATGTTGAGCTAACTTTGAGGAAATAACAGTGGAATAAACTAATTCTTCAAACTCATCTACAGATAGGTTATATTTTTTTAGCCACGACCAAGTAGCATCAGCACTAGTAAGTTTATTCATCAAACGCAAACTATCTGCTGCTTGCTGTAATTCTTCTGGCTCTACTTTTATGCCAAATTCTTCTGCTGTGCTAGCAATAATCTTGCGAGTAAGTATACCCTCAGCCAGGGATGGAAATTGGCAAGAAAGCTTAATTTGGTGAATAATTTCATCCACAGAAACAGTTAGTAGTTCTGGCATAGTCTAACTTCCTATTAATAAATTGTTTGAGATTTTTCTTGGTTTTTAGAGTTTTAAACCGTCTTTTTGCAACTTTTTAAATGGGTCAAGAACAAAATCAATTATCCGGCGTTGTCTAACAATTATTTCAGCCGTTGCTGTTTGTCCAGGTGTTAAAGCTATACGTTTATTTTCACCTTGAATATAAGTTTGTGATACGGCAATTTCTAATTCAAAGTTTTCTAGTTTACCTTGAGGAGTTTCCACAACTTTAGTTTCTGGCGAAACCCAGCGCAATTGACCTTCTACCACTCCATAATCCTGAAAAGGATAAGCATCAAATTTAAGTTTAACTGGCATTCCTACACGCAGAAAACCACTTTCTTGGCTAGGCATCTGCGCTCTGAATATTAGAGGAACTCCTTGAGGTGCAATTTGAGTAATCATCTGCCCTGGTTGAACAACACTCCCGGCGTTATTAACAGATAACTGAAAAATTGTGCCGTCAATTGGAGTCTGAAGTGTTTGCTGCTGTAACTGAAATTGTAACGAATGAATTTGTTTTTTGGTTTGGGCGATTTCTGATTGCACATCTATAATTTGAGCTTGAAATTCTCTAAGTTGTTTTTGATTGTCTAAGACTGCAAGTTCGCCTGTACGTTTGATACGTTGATTGGCACTTTGCTGTTTAGCAATTTCAGTGTCAGCTTGTTGAATATCTGACTGAGCTTGTTCTAGAAGTCTTTGGCGGTCAAACATTGCGCCTTCTATTTCTTCTAATTTGCTTTTGGAAATAGCACCATTTTGCCAAAGATAGCGATAACGTTGTACCTCGTTTTTAGCTAGCTTAAGGCGACCCTTTTCTAGAGCATATACTTGTTTTCCAGAATTTAAACGCTGCTGTATTTGGTCAAGTTGAGCAAGTTGTTCAGATTCTTGAGCTTGATTTTGCAATTGCTGAGTGCTTAAAGACATTTGCAATTGATTTTTTAATAACTGAAGCTGATTAACTCGATTTTGTTGACCTTCAAGTTTGGCTTGAGCTTGTTGCAAATCAGTGCGAGACAATTCTGATTCCAATTGGAGTAAAGTTTGCCCGGAACGCACGCTTTGACCTTCTTTTACTTTAATCAATGCTACTTTGCCAGCAACAGGTGCATCTAATCTTAAAGTCTTTCCTTGAGGCTCAAGTCGTCCTCTAGCACTACCTGTCTCGTCTACTTTAGATAGCATTGCCCAAGGTAAGACAATCGCCGCAAATACTATCAGCCAATACAACAAGCCGCGTGTCCAAACTCGTGGCAATGTATCAATTAGTTCTTTTGTTAAGGAAGACCAATCTTCATTTAAAGGTGCAGAAGATTTTGACTCTCTTAATGAAGATATTTGTTTAAAGCTATTCAAAGAAAGTTTTCGATCAGGAGAATAGCCGTTCTGACTAAACTGTTCTTGTGTACTAAATTGGTTTGGCATAGTTTCAATGGCAGTTATTCAAGTGACTACAGTAAGTTGCTGTTGATTAAGGTAGAAGTAGTGACCGCGTTTAGCCATTAACTCCTCATGAGTTCCACTTTCAATTAAAATGCCTTTATCTAGCACCAAAATTTTGTCAGCGTTGCGTACTGTTGAAAGACGATGAGCAATTATTAACGTTGTTCTATTTTGAAGAATTTTGTTGAGGTTAGTTTGGATGATGCGTTCAGATTCAGCGTCAAGGCTACTGGTAGCTTCATCTAAAATTAGCAGTTGAGGATTTCCTACTAAAGCACGAGCGATCGCCAATCTTTGTCTTTGTCCCCCAGATAGGGTTCCTCCGCCCTCACCAATTTGTGTTTCATAGCCCATTGGTAGTTCTTTAATAAATTCATGCGCTCCCGCTTGTTGTGCTGCTTCTATGACTTCTTCTAAGATTGCTTCGGGATAACCTAAAGAAATGTTTTCCCGAATTGTCCCGCCAAAAAGAAAAGTATCTTGGTCAACCACACCAATTTGAGAACGCAGCGATCGCAATGACAAGGTAGTGACATCATAGCCATCAATTAAAATCTTTCCTTCTGTAGGCGGATACAGCCCCAATACCAGCTTAGAAATCGTCGTTTTTCCCGAACCACTACGCCCAACCAGCGCGAGCGTTTGTCCTGGTTGTACTTCAAAACTAATATTTTCCAACGTGTTGACATCGCTTTCAGGATGATAGCGGAAAGTAACTTTATCAAAAACAATGTGACCGTGAATTGGTGGTAAGGATTGTCGAGATGATGAGTGTAAGTCTTCTTCTGGTTCAGCATCAATCACATCATTGATGCGTTCAACAGCAATTAGCACCTCTTGCAATTCATTCCATAGCATAATCAGTCGCTCAAAGGGATTAATCACATTTCCCAGTAACATATTAAAAGCGACAAGTTGCCCAATCGTAAGTTCGTTTTGGATTACTTGCCATGCTCCAAACCAGAGTAATGCTGTGGTGACTACAGCTTCAATGCCAGAGCTAAATATTTGCAGTGTGTTGCCAATTACCTGCCCGGAAAAGTTCTTTTTAATTGACTTGCCAAAAAGTTCTTCCCAATGCCAGCGTACAGATTGCTCAACCGCCATAGATTTGACTGTGCGGATACCAGTCAGAGATTGAATCAAATAACCAGTTTCTTCGTTATATGCACCAAAAATTTCACGGGAAACACGCTGCAAGAAGGGTGTAGCAATCAGTGCCAATAATACAAATGGTGGCACAATTACTAACACAAGTAGTGCCATCTTCCAACTATACCAAAACATCAATCCTACATAGATGAATACAGTTAGTAAATCGAGAACGATAGATAGTGCTTCACCAGTTAAAAAACGTTGAATTTTGCGGTTTTCTTGGACACGAGAAATGATATCTCCTACATAACGAGACTCGAAATAGCTCAAGGGTAAGCGAAAGGTATGGCTAATAAAACCTACAATCAACGCTAGATCCACTCGGTTAGCTGTGTGGTCTAGAAGGTATTGCCGCAGTCCGGTCATGGCAACTCGGAATAGGCTAAAGATAAGTAATCCTATTCCTACGGCTGTTAATGTTAGGTCACTGCGCTGCACAACTACTCGGTCTAACAATAACTGAGTAAATAGTGGTGTGATCAGTCCAAAAATCTGAAGCAGGATGGAAGCTATGAACACTTCCAATAACACCAACCAGTGAGGTTTAGCTAATTCAAAAAACTGCCAAAAAGGAGTGCTGGCTTCCTTTACATCTTTAAGTAGGGCGGTAGGCTGTATTAATAAAGTATAACCAGTCCAACCTGCTTGAAATTGTTCATGAGAGAGGGTACGCTGTCCTATAGCTGGGTCGGCAACGATAACGCGATCGCCTGTTATTTCATAGACAACAATGTAATGTCTGCCTTCCCAATGGACGATAGCTGGAAGACTTTGTAGGGCAAGTTTGTCGAGGCTGGCTTTTACAGGTCGAGTTGCAAAGCCAATACTTTCAGCCGCAGCAGCTAAACCTCGCAGAGATGCCCCATTGCGGTCAACATTAGCAATATCTCGTAAGATATTGACACTAAAACGCTTACCCCAGTAACGTCCAACCATTACCAAACAAGCTGCACCGCAGTCAGAGGCACTTTGTTGTTCAAAATATGGATATCGCTTGGTTACACGTTGCCACAAATGACCAATTTTTACAGTTGGGGTTGGAAAGTAAGCTTTACTGATTTTTTTCTGGGAATCAGGGATTGGTTCTCTCCGCTTTTGACTGTCTACGGCAATTACCTTTATAGGGGAATCTTGTACATGGTGCTGCCTTGCATATGTTTGCGTCCTTGTGTCCTCTTTCCCCATCTCATTGCTAGAATTAATTAGTCCAGCCAATTGTGGCTCTTTGGTGAGTGCTGTTTCCCACTGAGAACGGCTGAGGCTGTAGATTTGGCTTGGTTGAGTCACTTGCCAACTACGTTCTTGAGGTAACCTTTCAACAGCGTAAATATTTCCAACGGTAAGTTTAAATCCTGATGTATGCGATAATTCACCACGCCGCAGTAGCAAAAGTTTCTGGTCTTTGAGAATAGAAGATGGGAGTTTACCAATTTGCAGATTATGCTGTTCGAGTAATGGTAGTACTTGCATTAATCCTTCTACAGGAGTATTGGCAAGGCTAGGAGTTTGACGACATAACAACAGTAGATCCCAAAGTAGTGCTGAAGAATGAAGATGCTGTCCAATGGAGGGATACTTGCGGATGAGCGATCGCAAACAATCTCCTGGAATATAGCAGAGTTTGAGATTTACCGAAGCCCTAGCAGTGTAAGGTTGAAAGCCTGATTCGGGAAACAGGGTGATTTCACCAAATGATGCTCCCACTCCGAAGGATGCGATTAAGTTATCTGTGCTATTGAGCAGTCTGACTTTACCTGCCAAGATAATATAGATGCCAACTGTAGCGTCTGCTGCCTGCCAAAACAGTTTACCTGCATTTGGTTCTATGATTTCAATTTGTTGAATGCAATTTGCCAGTTCTTGTCCTGAAAGAGGTTGACCCAAAGTTTGGGTGAGTTGTTGACCTAGTTGTTGCTTTTGAAACGTAGATTGATTCTGAATCATAGCTTTTAATTACTGGTTTTCATCAAACTGAATTGCCACAAGAAACTAGGTTCGACGTTCGATGGCAAATCGCCAATCTTAATGCCGGAATCCTGTTGGTTTGATGAATATTTATCAGTGGAGTTGTTTTTTGAACGAGTAGAAAGCCCCATTTCCTTGAGCAAACGGTTAATGTGGCAACTGCTAACCTTAATCCCTAGTTCTTTAGCCAAATGCTTGCTTAACCATTGCCCTGTCCAACGTTGAAATGGATAACCATACTCACGTGGGCTATGACTTGCCAGTTGTTGCAAACGAATAAGATATTGCTCATTCACAGCCTTAGGGCGACCCATCGGGCGATCGCTCCAATGGTGAGCCTGACCTGTTTGGGCCATAGTAATCCAGTGCCGCGCCGTCTCCTGAGAACATCCTAAAGCTTCACAAATTTGAGTCTGAGATTGGCCTGTATCTGCCAACAACATAATTTCAATGCGACGGCGGTACTCTGGACGTAAATCTGTTTCTAAACTTTTGAGCAAAAGCTTACGCTGAAACGCTGTTAAATATAGACCTTGGTTGTCCACAGCAATTCCTCCTGGTATAACTTGCAATGCCCAGATAAAAATTAATCTGGATCATCCTTGAGAACCTCTATTACTTCTCTGAATCAAAACTCCGGGAATTCCACATCTGTTACAAAGCTTTACAAGAATCTGCTAAACAGTCACAACTGTAGCTTTTCAACCTTTGGTGGTGTGACAACGTAAAACAGCACTATATACAACAAAAAATATAGCTTCAATTTCAAATTAGATGATTCGGAGTCCTGACAGGCTACTGCACTGTAATTTCCCAGACAAAAATAAAAGTATTTTTGAATATTAAATGTTTGAATAATTAAAACATAATTCCATGAATTATGCATAAAAAAGAAGTGTTTAATTATTGAAATTATAGATTGAATTTCCGAAGATAGAAATGTGATTAAGCAATACACAGCTAATCCAAGTCAAAACAACTTCATCTAAGAGGAAAATTTCAATGGCAACTATCAGCATTTCTGATTTGCGTCCTACTGGTTCCGATCTATTTTCTGATTCTGAAAGTTACATGAGTGAGTTAGGTGACAACGAACTTGTCAAGGTCAATGGAGGGTCTACTCTTATTTGCTTCCGAATTGGATATGCTGCTGCTCGTTCCTCTCAGCAATGTGCTGCTGGTATAGCTGGAGCAGCGAATGCTGTTAAACGCTGGTGGGATAATCGTAAATAAAAATTAACTTAATTCAATTAACAACTGAATGCTATGTGATTAGGGTATGTTATTCCACAGGCTGACATACCCAATCTCTTAAATTTTTGGTGTGTTAGAACTAATATTCATTGAACGCCCTAGCAGATTAAAGCTAATGAAGTTTCAAAAAAAATTATCTATGTGATAAGCCTTGTGTAATACATTTAAAGGGAGTTTTAGCTGTGACATTTTTATTAAGTTCTGAAAATGTTTTAGAGTACTTACTTAACAAGAAGATATTGTTTCAACAAGAGAAAGCTTTAAGCAAAGTCGAGCTAAAAGATGCCAAAAACTTTAATCTATTAGTGAGCTTACAAGATAATCGCAAACTGCTAGTAAAACAGGAGCGTCACGATCGAGAAGGGAAAACTGCGGGTGAATTTTTGAGTGAATGGCTAATCTATCAGTTTTTTCAAGAAACTCCTGAACTCAGTAACATCCAGTTAATGCTTTCAGAGGCTTTACATTTTGATACAGAGCATTCTGTTATTATTTTTAACTACTTCAATGACTATCTTGATCTAGCTGATTTCTATACAAAGGAGAATGTTTTCCCAACCGCGATCGCAAATTCAATCGGAGCTACTTTAGCTACAATCCATCGCGCTACTTTTAACAATCAAAAATACCAGGAATTCTTTTCTCACAATTCTGAAGATATACCCATTGATCAGACTCCTAAATTTGCTCGTGGGCTAGAACGAATTAGCCCGGAAATTTTTGGACAGATGCCAGCAGATGGTTTGAGATTCTTTGCTCTCTATCAACGTTACGATAGCTTGGGAAAAGCGATCGCACAACTAACAGATGCTTTCGAGGCTTGTTGTCTAACACACAATGACCTCAAGCTTAACAATATCCTTTTGCACAACGATTGGGAGCAAACTATTTCTCAAGCAGAACAATCGAGTCGTAGTATTATTCGACTGATAGATTGGGAACGCGGCACTTGGGGAGATCCGGCATTCGATTTAGGAATGCTTATTGGCAGTTATCTACAATTTTGGCTCGGTAGTTTGGTTGTTAGCAAAGCGATCAATATTGAAGAATCTTTACGTCTAGCGATGACACCGCTTGAGGTAATTCAACCTTCTGTTGCATCTGTTACTAAAGCTTATCTTAGTAATTTTCCAGAAATTATAAAGCACCGTCCTAATTTTGTGAGACGAGTTGTGCAGTTTTCTGGTCTTGCTTTGATTCAACAAATTCAAGCAATGCTCCAGTACCAAAAATCTTTTGGTAATACGGGTATTTGTATGCTTCAGGTTGCCAAGACTTTATTGTGCCGCCCAGAACAATCAATCCCAACAGTTTTTGGAGTGGCAGAATCTGAACTTACTTGTCTTCATCGTTCTCTTGCTTAAGTAATTTTAGTTGTACCTAAATATGCAATTACTAGATTCTCTTCAAAGCCAACTGCTAGTTTCCGCGCCAGATAGAGTATTATGTTCTCTTCAAGATATTGCCGATAATGTTCAGATCCAGTCCAATTTTTGTATTACTCATCCAGCTTACAAAGCTTTTGAAGTTCCTGCTGAGGTAGAAACTCGTTTTCAAAGAATACCTCTGGAGCTTCAAAATAAATACCTGAGTCTACAATTGCAAAGTTTTCTCTACGGTATTTATTACAATGGCTCTATGCAGACTGCCCTAGCAGCAGATGCAAGTTCAGATAATCTAGCACTTCATCAGAATTTAGAGAACAACACTTTTTTAGGAGTAGACTTAGAGTTCTACGATCGCCTACATAATAGCAACACTGGAGAAGGTTACTTTGACCCAGGTTGGCAGGTGTTGCGACAAGAATCTGATAATAGCCTCGCCGTGACAAAGGGCGGTTTGACTTTACATATAGAACGCGAGCAACATCTACAACCTACCGAACAATCCGCCACTGTAGGTGATTCAGTTGCCATCAGGATGCCCAAAAATCTAGTTCAAAACGGGTTTTACATGGCAGTAAGCAATGCTGGCCCAGACACTCATCAAAAGACAGTTAGAGTTTACTTTAACTTGACACCGTATGGTGCGATCGCACTCATGGAAAGCCTGACACGGCAATTAAACCAAATTAGAATTCCTTTCGCCTTTAAAGTCTTATACAACCCTTCTGATTACGGACGTTATGACAGTGGGGTTCTCTACTTTGAAAAAAGTAATTATGAAGTGATTAGACAAGTGCTAATCAGCGTTTATGCAGAAAACCAATTGCATTTTCGTACAGAAGTACCTTTATTTACAAAATTACTTGCACCAGGACTGGCTCTAGCAGAAGAACCAGATTGTAAATTTGCTGCTGTAGAAAGCTTTGGGATGAATCGCTGTCAAATTGTTGCCAATGGTTTGTTAGAAGCACTGGCTACAGGGGATGAATCTCCAGAAACTCGAATGGCATTTATCCGCCAACACTTCTCTGTTTTAGGGATTGACTGGCAGCGTGCTTACCTCAATGCCAACTCTGAAGATATCTACACCCCGTTAAATCTATGAAACTAACCGATCTCGCGCCGCCAGCAATATCAGCAAGCGAAGTTGTCCGTGCAACAGAGAAATTCCCTGAGTCGGATTTACCGTTTTACCGTAAACTGGGGCGGACTGATTTAACGGTCAGCTGTCTCGGTCTAGGTGGCGGCGGTAGCATCTCCAGCGAAGATACGCTTTACGCTTTTGACAGAGAAATTAACTACTTTTTCTACTCTAGCGACTTACACCACTATCTCTACAGTCCAATGTCTGGAGCATTGCGCCAGCTTTGTAGACGTGGTTCCTCTGTGCGAGAGAAAGTCGTCCTGGCAACTGTGACTTACATCAAAAGTCCAGAAATGGCACTTGCCGCTTTATTAGATCAGTTCGTGGAACTGGGAATTGACTACATTGATGTACTGTTTTGGGGCTGGATTGGCTCGAATGATGGATCTGCTTTACAAGATTGTTTGCAGCTTACTCCCGATTTAAGGGGCTGCAATAGCGTTTATCAGCGCACCATTGAAAGGATGTTTGGTGCTTCAGAAAGACTCAAGAAGATGGGAGCCGTCCGCTATATTGGTGCATCGTTCCACGATATCAATTTAGCGCAACAATGCTTACATAGCGACCTGTTAGATGTGGTCATGGTCAGGCACAATGTTGCTCATCGGTCTGCTCAGAGTCAGATATTTCATCAATTGAAAGTCCAAGACCCTTCTCGACAAGGTATTGTTACCTTCAAATCTACAGGTTCTCACTCTGGCGCACTCTGGGATGTCCCAATTGGTTTACCAGAAAAATGCTGGCGACCTAGCGTTCCTGATTTATAGAACCCATTTGACATCTTAGGAAGAACCTGCAAGCCTCTTAATCATGAGCCTGATGAAGCAGAGGTTGAGTTTGGCAGTGGCACTAGCTAGAGTTCG
>NZ_JACJRV010000085.1 GCF_014697475.1 Nostoc sp. FACHB-152 | reverse complement strand
ACTTTGCTCAAGTCGGGAAACCCGCCCACGCAAGTGTCTCCAGAGGGCAGGAGGGAAGAGGTTTTTAGCTATTTTGCCCAAGACTTATCTAGTTAAGTTTATTTGTGCCTTCCTACTTAAATAGCAAGAGAATATTTTTCCGGCATTGCATAAATGCGGTATGAAATGAGCTTTTGAATCAAGAATAAAGATAGATTCTTTGCGCCTACTCTATCCTCACCCTTCTCTTGTTGTATAAAAGAGTGAGGAAATTCTCGTAAACTAATGCCACTAAGTATTTTGGCGTGAAGCTTGGGCGCGTCTGTTGACTTCCGACCAGTTGACGACATTCCACCAATTATTTAAATAATCGGCACGACGATTTTGATATCTCAGATAATAAGCGTGTTCCCATACATCATTTCCGATAATCGGATATGACCCTTCAGAAATAGGATTATCTTGATTGGGTGTACTGGTAATTTGCAATTGACCTTGGGCATTTCGGACTAACCAAACCCAACCGCTACCAAAGCGATCGCCTCCTGCTGCATTAAACTGTTTTTTAAAAGCGTCAAAACTACCAAAAGTTTGGTTAATTTCTTGGGCGATTTCGCCTTTTGGTTCTCCTCCACCTTGAGGACTCATGATTTGCCAAAAGATTGTATGGTTAAGATGACCGCCACCATTGTTACGTACTGTTGTCCTAATATCCTCAGGGATGTTATTCAAATCCAGGAGTAAAGCCTCCACGCTGCTCTTTTGTAGTTGCGGATATTTTTTTAAAGCATTGTTGAGGTTGTTAACATAAGCTGCATGATGCTTGTCGTGATGCAATTTCATTGTTTCTGCGTCAATCGCCTTTTCTAGGGCGTTATCAGCGTAAGGTAATGGTGGTAACTCGGCAGGATTTGTGCTTAACAGGCGATCAATATAAGCTACAGGGCGTGTATTTGTAGTAGGTGTAGATGTTTGTACAGGAGTTGCAGTAGGAATTTGGGGTGACTCTGCTACTTGTTGAGGTTGGCAAGCATATAGAGTAAATATGAGCAAAAGTCCCATGCAAAACCAAATAACTGGTTGCTTAAGAAATGATTTCATGACTAAGTTCTTCTTACTGGCTATATATCTGACAAAATTCACTCAGATTGTTGCATTCTTTAGGCAATTGGCGCAACTATCCTTGAATAGAACTAGTAATTCTCAATACGGCTTTTTGTCTAAATCTACTGATGTAGATGTGCAGCATCAACGTTTTTAATTAATGAGGTTTTGAAAGCGTCTGTCTGCGACAGGTGATATTTAGTGCGATCGCAGTTTCTTCTGGAACCATAGGTAAAATCCAAGAATGGTTGGTTTCCAGTTTTGCGGCTGAATTATTACGTTATAGCTGGTATCCAGTCCTCTTTTTTCCTGCCCAACGTGGCTAATACCCTTTCCACTTAAGCACATTAACAGCACGTAATTGCTCACTGTGTTGGAAGAAAGAACATTGGCAAAATGCTTTGAGCAGCTGGGTAAGTATTGGTGCTTGTGAACAATTGGGAGAAAGGGGAATAAGCCCTGCTGATGTAACTACGGATACTTATCCAAACTACTCAGGGGATTTTACGCAAGCTTGTCTATCTAAGCACTTAGGGCATAAAATCCGATAAAACCCATATATAAAGCGGCTTTCAAGCCTGGTCATGTTTGGTTGTTTACTGTCTACTGTTATAACTTGCTTGCTTCCTGCTTGACGAATTCTGAGACTTTGGCATTTTTATCAGTAGTTAAGCATCAGTAGCTGTCGATGGTGACAGGATGAATACTTATTTAATTACTGACTATTTCTAGAGTGTTTTTACCGGAATACTAATCAATAAAAGTTTAGTAATTTTGCCATTATTTATAATTTTTTAACTCGCTATATTAGCAATATGCAAAAGGCGGTTAAGCGAAGTCAAAAACACATTTAATCAGCAATTGCAGTGAGTCGAGGTTGAGTTTAGAAAGAATCTGGTTTGGGTTAAAAATTACTAATTATTACTAGTAAATCTCAAATCAACAAACAAGTCCAGTAATTTATTAATGATGAGGAATACAATCATGATCCGTCGTTTTTTATTAGCTTCTGCTTTGTTCGTTACAGGTACCGTAGTTGCTGCTCCTGGTGCTTTTGCAGGGACTACAGGAGAAACTGCTGATCAAACTGTTAATTTTCAAGGTATTATCCCACAAGTTTGTGTTTTTGGCAGTGCTAGTTCCGGTACTTTAGCAATCAGTGGCCCTAACTCAAAAACATTAAGTACATCGTCAACAGGCGGTGGACAGGGTGGAACTAGCGTTACTTGTAACTATGGAGCGCAACTGGGTATCGCTGCACCAATTGCAGGTGCTGGGGCTGCAAGTGCCTTAACTCCTACTAGTCTTACAAGCAAAGCTACTGCAAGCAGCGCGACTTTAACATCATCTGAAGCAAAAAGCGATGGTACTAAGGTAACTCTCAAGACTAGTGAAGCAACAACTATCAATGTAGATATGGATGTAAACAACGGTACGACTGTTATTCCAGCAGGTACATATAACTACACTGTAACCTTAACAGTTGCTCCATAAAGGCAAACTTGACTTAAGTTTGTAGTTTTAAAGCTCCTATCATATTTGCTAGGAGCTTTAATCAAAAAATCATGAAATCACATCAGATTACTTTTGCTATTGATAAAGAATTTTATTGATTAAGTAGAACGGCGTAAATATTTAAAATAGAGGGTTTTAACTTAATTAACTTTAATCAACATAGTTTGTTTTTTCCCACCAATTTACTTAGGTGATAAATTTAATGTGCAAGTAAATGTTTATTCGCCTATTTTATTTATTAGTCTCTACATTCAGTCTGGCGATAAGCTTATCTTCAATAGCAATAGCCGAAACTGCCCAGAGTGGATGTACTTTTAGCCAGTTTTTACCAGGTTACTTAGCTACCGATAAAATATTGCCGACTAAGTTAGCAAGTCTTCCTAATACTGGGGGTACAGCTATTGAGGTGACTGTTACCTGTAACCAGCCATCCAAATTAATGGTCTTGCCTCCACGTCAAACATCTGGCATTAACTTTACACCTGTCTCGGCTGTTGCGACTGTGGAAACACCAACTGGTTTATCTATAAATTCTAATCAAGCTTCTTCATTACCTTTATCTGTTGGAACAACATCATTAATAATCAACATATTTGTAGATAAAGGTAGCCCACTGGCGGCAGGTAATTATGCCTTTGCTGCGGAGTTAACTATCATACCTTAATTTTAAAAAATGTTTAACAAAAATTCACTGCTTACGTCTACTTTAAAATTAACCAGTTTAGTTTTCTGTGGATCTTTAATGACGAGTTTTCCTGCACAAGCGCAGGTTAGTCTTTCACCAATGGTTATAGATTTGCAAGCTAATCGTGGCCAAGCTCAAGCTAGTATTAATGTCAGTAATAATAGTGATCAACCTTTTCGCGCTCGTGTCTATGCTCAACCTTTTACTTATGACCGCGTTACTGGGTTTAAAACTTTAACTTCTAGCCCTAATGACCTTAATCCCTATCTGCAATTCTCTCCGCGAGAGTTAGTCATACCCCCTGGAGTCAGCAGAAAAGTGCGTTTGATAACTCGCTTTCCGCCTAATTTCCCTGAAGGAGAATATCGCGCAGTTATTTTTACGGAAAAGTTGGATGAAAGGATAGATCAAAACGGTAATAAAGTGAATATCGCTACTAGAATAGGTGCAACAGTTTATGTTCGCCAAGGTAAGCTGTCTAACAACTTAGTAGTAGATAGTGCAAGTTGGAATCAAGAGCAAAAGCAAATTCAACTATTAGTTAAATCTACAGGTAAACTTTCTGCTAGAACAACAGTTAAATGGACTTTAAAGCAAGGAAATAAGGTAATTAAACAAGGTCTTACTGATTCTAATTACATTATTGCCGAGAGCGATCGCTATATTCCGTTAAGTTCTAGCCAGCAAGCAGAAACAGCCTTAGTTGCAGGTGAGTACCAAATTACTGGGGAATTACTCTGGGGCGAAAATAATCAAAATCAGCAGAAATTTAATATCAACGTGACAATTCCTAATAAGTAGAACGGTGCAAATAAATCGAACTATTTAACGAACAGTAAAGCGGCTTAAAAACCTCTTCCCTTCAGCCTTATGCCCTCTGGAGACACTTGCGTGGGCGGGTTTCCCGACTTGAGCAAAGTGTCGTCCTCCTGCTTTGCCATAACGACAATTTTTAACACAGACCTACTTACTGCCTCTTCCGGCAAATGAACAAAATTTACTGGGTGCTAGCATTATTAACTTGTTATCTGCTACCAATCAATTCTACACAAGCATTAGCAGCAGATACTAGCGAAAGTTTTATCCGCCAAACACAAGCCTCTGCACCGCAAACAGCGACTACAGAGGCTTTTTCTGTTTTCCCAGTTGGGTTAAATGTGGGCAAACTTAATATTTTACCCAGCACATTTGTGCGAGGACAGGAAAATGGCAAAGAAGCTATTAATTTTGCAGATTGGTTAATATCTTATGATGCTGTTGTTGCATCTTTAAAACTATCAGTTAAATCTTTACCAGATGGTCAGTTAGAAGTACGTTCTCCTGGTTTGGTAACTCGCATTGACCCCAAGCAGTTAATTAATGACCCAGAACTAGGACTAGCTTTTTCTATTAAACAATTAGAAACTATTTTTGGGGTAACAGCCCAATTCGATATTATTGATTATGCGATCACTTTAAATGTTCCTTGGTTAGAAAAACCAGCATCATCTGTAGAGGATAGCACTACAGCACCTATCCAATTAGAAGGATTACCAATAGTTAAAGCTCCTAAACAAGCTCTGACGGCTATTGAGCAAAGAGTAAATACTAGTGGTTCAATAACATCAACTCCTAGTTTGGCGGGAGAAATGACTGCTGTAGGAACAGTTTTCAATGGTAGTTTCTTTTTACGTGCTAATCAAAGAGACCTGACAGACTTTAGCACGTGGAATTTAGCTGAAGCTCAGTATTTAAGAGAAACAGATAAAGCTGATTACGCTATCGGTTCTCAGCCGACTTTTTGGCGTAGTCAAGCCAGCGAACAATATTGGGGTTTTACAACTATTCAAAGACAGGGATTTAAAACGGTAGTACCCTTAGAAGGCGGTAGTTTTAGTCCCAATCAACGCTTACAAGCACAAGAAATTGGACGCACAATTGTCGGTAACGCTGCACCTGGAACTTTAGTCAGACTAACACGAGGTTTAGGCGATCGCCCCATTGCTGAAGTTTTGGTAGATTCCTCTAGAATTTACCGTTTTGAAAATTTACCTGTTGGGGGACAGTCATCAGGTAGTTATCGCGTCTTACTGTATCTCGAAGGTAGGCTAACTGCTCAACCAGAAATTCGTAGTGCAACTTTCTCTAACATCCCCGGACAAATTCCCCAAGGAGCATCAGCAACAATTGTATCTGGTGGCTGGCGGCGGCAATTATCAGGCGAAAACAATCAAAATTTTTTGGGAGATTTTACTGAATTTCAGGGGGGAATTGCTCGCAGGTGGGGTGTCTCAGAAAACTTAACTGTAGGTGCTGGCTTAATCTACGATCAAAATATCAAAGGATTAGGAGAAATATTTTATCGTCCTAATAACTTTCCTCTAGAGGTTGCAGCCTCTGTACTTTCAGCCGATAAAAATGGCAACTGGGATATTAATGCTAATGTGCGTTTATCTCCTACTAAGAATGTTACTGCCCAATTTAATACTGATAAGTTTTCTAGCCAATTTAACTTAGATTGGCGTATTTCCCCTCATTTAACTCTGTTGGGCAATTATGACAGCAGTCGTGGTTGGGAAACTGGAGTGCAGACATCATTTAGCTTTGGAGAATGGATGTCTTTAGGGCGTTTTAGTATAGATGCAGAAAACCACAGAAACTGGAATGTTTATCAACGTTTGGGGCTGTTATCGTTTAGTCATCAAGGTAATGACATTGGTACAACATCACAGTTAGAATACAACTTATCTGGTAGCTCGATTTCTGAGAGTGGTTATTCTTTACAACTAGGTTATGAAACACGCAACTTAAACCGTTTGGATAACCTAGCGACTTTAGCCTGGCGTTACCGCTCTCCAGAACAGTCATCTGATGGCAGAAATCTTTGGGATGTGGAATTAGGATATGGTATTGGTTCCCGCAGTTCCGGGCCAATAGTGACTTTGCAAACTGCTGCTATCCCAGGGTTGCTAGTGCGAGGCCGATATGAAGGCTGTTCTCTGAGTTCCGATGAAAGTTCTTATAGTTTAGAGATTGTTTCTAGCCTGAACTTTGATGGGGGAATCTTTCCAGGCGATCGCAAATCAGATAGATTCCGTTCTGTCGGGGGATTAGCCATTCAACCTTTTTTTGACAAGAATAATAACAATAAACGCGATCGCGGCGAACAGATATATACAGAAAACTCTGATTTACTTTTTGCTCTTAATAACCAACCTATCACATCATTTCGTCCAGAAATCCAAAAACAACGGATACTCGTTCCTCTTGTACCAGGAGCTTATCGTCTAGATATAGATCCGGCTGGATTTCCTCTAGACTGGGAAGCTACTGTAGATAGCTATGCAGTAGATGTAGTTGCTGGTAGTTACACTTCTGTTTTAATTCCGCTTCGTCTTTCTTACACTCTCTCTGGAGTGGTTACAGATACTAACGGTAAGCCAGTTGCAGGTGCGCGTGTAGAAGCAATTGCAACAAAATCAGACCAACGTCGTTTTTCTGTGACTAATGATGCTGGCGTTTATTATCTAGAGCGTTTGCCACAAAGCACCTATCACATCAAAGTTAATGATCAGGTCGCTCAACCAAATACAGTCACGTTGAACGAGTCTTCTCAGCACTTTCAAGAACTGAACATAAAACTGTAGGGGCTGATATTGTGTCTGATTAAACCAATTCGCAATGACGTGTTGGGGATGTAGCCAGTTATCGACGATAGTCCATAACACACCAGATTTGTGGTGCGTTACGCTGGCGCGATAACACACCCTACAAAACAAGGTTTAATAATACTTTTCAAACACACCTTAGCAAGGTAAACAAACACTTACAATAGTTCCTTGACCAGGAGTGCTATTAACTGTGAATTCACCTTGATGTAATTTCACTATATGCTGAACAATAGCTAACCCTAAGCCAGAACCTTGTTGTTCATTTAACTTCCGATTAAATTGGATAAATGCGCCAATTTTATCAATCTCTCTAACTGTCATTCCTTGACCATTATCAATTACATCTAATCTAAATTTATTATCCTCAATTTTACTCAACACTCGAACTTCGCTACTTGGTAACGAAAATTTCAATGCATTGTCTATCAATTCTTCAACAATAATACTCAACTTTTCTTCTGGCATTTGCACAGTAGATTCCAGAAGTTCCAACTTTAAATCTTTAACTCTGTCTACTGCTCTAGCTTGATTGCAACAAATATTACTAATAACTGTCTTACTCAGGCATTTATTTAATTTTTCTCTAATTTGACAAATTTTTTGAGGGTCTCTAGCAATTAGTTCCAGATTACTATAGAGTAAAAACCTCTGAGCTAATCTATGTAAACGATTAGCGGATATGTGAATTGATTCTACAATTTCAATATCTTCCTTCATATCTGGATTTTCAATTAATAATTCAGACATCCCCAGAATGCCATTTAAAGGAGTATTTATTTCATGAGGTAAGGAGTGGATGATATTCATGCGTAGTTCATCAAGTTTAGCTTGAGATTGTCGCTCAATCACAGCTTGTTTTTCTAGCCGAACAGCAATCGCATTTAGTAGTTCTTCTGGCGTAAATGGTTTGGTCAAATAATCATCAGCCCCAAAATCCATTCCTTGACGAAAATCTGAACGTTCTGCTTTGGCAGTCACAAATATTAAAGGAATATTGACAGTTGCTTCATTTTGACGCAGAGCAGATAGCACTCTATAGCCATCTAATTCAGGCATCATAATGTCGCAGATAATTAAGTCTGGTAATTTTGCCTGAGCAATTTCTAAGCCAATCTTACCATTTGGTGCAGTCAAAGTATCAAAATCAGAAAGTTGTAAAATTTCCTGGATGTTTTCTCGAACTTGGGGTTCGTCTTCTATGATCAAAATTGTGTTCATCTACGATATGCAAAGATAAAAATGTTATTTTTATGTTGACTAAAATGATTTTTGATGAGATAAATTTTATCTTTATATACTAAAGTCAATCTTGTTAATTATAGTAATTCCAATCTGCCTGATGAATTGTCACTACTATAAACAAGATAACTTAAGTTTTTGTAATGCGTAGAATGACAACCCTGATATCATTAAAAAAACATATTTAAATAAATATATTTTTCAAAAAATTTACATTATTATTTGCTTTGATTCAACAAATTAAATTTTTGCAGAATTTTGGCATTTTCTGGAGTTAGTAATGTTTGTAAATTCTTGATTTCATTCAAAAGTTTAATTTCTCGAACGTACTCTTCTTCTAAGATAGCCAAGTAGCGATCGCGCTCAATATCAGATTGCGCCTGTTTCAGCATATGAACCGCCATATTAATATTAGAAAGTGGATTACCCAAGTCTTGCAAGAGTTTTTCTAAAACCTCATTACGCATATCTGCTAATTGTTGGCTATCTTGCAACTTTTGCAGATTTACTTGCATTTCTTGTTTTAATTTGGCATTATGTTGGCGTTCTTGTTCATACTTTTGTTTAATCAAAGTCGGCTTTGCTATCCGCGCCAATCTCATCTCTATCGCTTTGAGAAGTTCTTCAGGAGTAAAAGGTTTTGTCAGGTAATCATCAGCACCTAATTCCATACCTTGCCTTAAGTCACCACGCTCTACTTTAGCCGTCAGCAAAATTAATGGTATAGATTCAGTTACTGGGTCTTGCCGTAACGCTTTTAGTACTTCATAGCCGTCTAAACCCGGCATCATAACGTCACAACATATCAAATCTGGTTTTTCTGATTTAGCAAGTTTTAATCCTTCTAAACCATTATTGGCAGCCACAGTTATGTAATCTGACAAACTTAAAATCTCTTGGATATTTGAGCAGATTTGAATTTCATCTTCAATTACTAATATTTTTTGGTTCATTGTTTGTTTGAGATAAAAATTTTATCTACATAGCTTGTTTTCCCTGATATCGGAGAATCCGTTAGTAAACAAATTTACTAGATTAACAATTTATAAACCTAGCCTTAGCTCTACACATCATCTCCTTTGTTTATGTTTCCCAAAAATTATTTAGAAGTAACAAATAAGATAGTCTTATCCACAGTTATTAGTGATAAATAATGGCAGTTCTATCCTCAATGTTGTACCGACTCCGACCTGACTGGCAATAGTAATTCTGCCTCTATGAAGGTCTACACACTTCTTAACTATTGCCAAGCCTAATCCCGTACCTGGTATATTACCAACATTACTAGCGCGGTAAAATGGCTCAAATAAATTCTGCTGTTCTTGTGGCGAAATTCCAATACCATCATCTTGAATCAGAAAAACAGCACTTTTGTCTTGGATTAATAGATCAATTTGGATATTACTGTTGTCTGGTGAGTATTTAACAGCGTTTGAAAGCAAGTTACTCAGGATTTGTCGTAGCAGTTTTTTATCCATGCAAGCAACGAAGTTATCACCAGCAGATAAATTGTTTTGGTACTGAAGAGAGAAGACTAAATTATGCTGAGGAGAACTAAGCTGCATTTCTTCTACTAAGACGCGACAAAAATTTACTAAATCTAGAGAATTGGGATCAAATGCGAGTTTTCCGGCTTCAGCTTTATTAATTAGCAAAATATCATCTAAAAGTTGCGTTGTGTGCTGCACATATGTATGAATGCACTGGAGATGTTTTTGCTTTTGTTGTTCATCGAGTTTATGGCTAAAACTTTTGAGGATTCCAGCAGAGGAGGCAATCACCGCCAAAGGAGTGCGGAACTCGTGGGAAGTCATAGAAATAAACCGAGATTTTAAGTCACTAAGTTCTTTTTCTCTTGCTAAAGCTTTACAAATATCTTCTTCTGCTTTTTTGCGATCGCTAATGTCCATCCATAAACCAATTATCTCTAAAGGATGACCATGTTCATCTCGTACCAACTTTAGCTCTTCTAACATCCAACGATATTCTCCATCGTGGTGCTGCCAACGATATTCGTAACTTTGCTCTTCCACTTCGATAATTTGAGCCAACTTTTTCGCAGCTTGCACAGTATCTTCAGGATGGATGCGTTCTAGCCAGAAACTATAGCCGGATAAAAACTTTTCTGCTGGATAGCCTACTAAATTGATGACATTTTCGCTAATGTAAGTTGTGCAAAAATGGTTGTTTGTTACCTTAGCACTGAAAATTACCGCAGGGCTAGAAGAAATTAAAAATTGCAGCCTTTCTTTGACATGGCGTAGTTCAGTTTCTGCTTGTTTGCGTTCTGTAATATCCGTCGCTACACCCAGGATTCCTCTGAGTTCGCCGTTAGGTGCAATTAAAGGAACTTTGATTGATTGAAAATAGCATTGCTTTCCAGTTGCTTTATTAGTACTAGATTCTAAAATTTGAAGTGGTTTTAGTGTAGCTATTACAGATTGCTCACAATATTGAAATCGCTCAACTTCTGAAGCTGAATAAAATTCGGCATCAGTTTTACCGACAAAATCTTGAATTGTATTATTATGAAAGTCAGCCATTGCTTGGTTAACCAGCAAAAACTTTCCTGCTGTATCTTTGACAAATATATAGTTGGGATTATTATCAATGATGCTGCGTAAAAAAGACCTTTGTTCTTCAAGCTGTCGCTCTGCTTCTTTACGCTGGCTAATATCACGGCATACACAAATTAAATCACCCTGTTCAGAAAGAGTTAAAGAAACCTCTTCTTCCAAGTAACTACCATCTTTTCTTTTAGCAATAGTTTCTCCTTTCCAATGCTTTTGGTGCATTAAAATTGGGAAAATATCAGTTTGAAACCGCTTAATTTCTGTTGGCTCGTAGAGTTCTGACCAACTCTTACCTATGAGTTCTTCAGGTTTAGTATAGCCAAACATCTCAATATGAGCTTGATTAAGATATTTGTAGGTATCGCCACTTAAAATTGCAATACCATCTATGGCAGTTTCTATTGCTGTAAATTGTCGTTTTAAATCAGCTTCTGCTTGTTTTTGATTTTGTATATCTTTAACTATACCAACAGAATAAATCGGTTTACCAGTTACATCTCGAATTAGCGAAACTGTCAAACTAACCCAGATAAGATTACCATTTTTATGTAAACAACGTTTTTCAATCGAGAATGTTTCTATCTCTCCTGTTATTAGTTTTTGCAAACTATTTTGATGATATTCAATGTCTTCTGCATAGGTAACATCCCGAAAGGTTTTATTTATAAGTTCTTCTCGGCTGTAACCTAAAATATCGCATAGTTTCTGATTAAATTTGAGAAATCGCCCATCTAAAGTTTCTAATTTAATTCCCACAGCTGCTTGATTAAAAATTGCTCTTAGTTCTGCTTCACTATCTTGCAGTTCTAGAGTGCGTTGCTCAACTCTAGCTTCTAAGTCTATGTTGAGTTGTTGTAGAGCTTCTTGCGCTCGTTTTCTTTGGAGTTCAGCAGATGCTCTAGCTGCAAATACTTTCAGAATTCCCTCAAATTTATGGGTGTCAGCTATCAGCTTTTCATCTATGATGCAGAGTGAGCCAATAGGCTTACCAAAATCATCACTTAAAATAACTCCCATTGCTTTTTCGTCTGGGATTACTTGCCATTTTTCACTTGTAGGTAAGAGTTTCTCCATTCTGGAAGCACAGTAGCAATATCCTTGCTTGTGTAAAGTTTGGCAGGGTGTTGAGGTTGAGTTATAGGAAATATTCGGATGTAACTTTCCATCAGACCAAAATCCTAAAGTGTGGGCTTGCCCATCAACAAACTCTGTTACTAAAGTATGCCGGACATCCAAAGTAGAAGAAATATGCTCAACCAATGCCGGAAAAAAGTCCTGACCTGTCGTAGAAGCAGTGCTTTCTATCAAACTTTGTAAAGCTATTTCAGTTTGTTTACGCTCTGTAATATCTTCAGAAATGCCAGTAATGCGATATACTTTTCCCTGCTCATTTCTAATGGGAAAAGCACGGCTGCGAATCCAACGTACTGACCCATCTGGACGCACAATTCGATACTCTTCATCGTAAGCACCCTGTATTCGTTGAGGTTTATTTGCAATAAACTGTTGGCGATCGCTAGGATGGATAGAATTTATAAGCGTATCAAATGATTTATATACTTCTTCGGCAGATATTCCCCAGATTTCTTCAAAAGAAGGGCTGACGTATACAATCTGGGAATGATCATTTTTAATATCTGTAATCCAAAATGTACTTTTAATATTATCTGTTAATAAGCGGAATTTTTGCTCACTCTCCCTGAGAGCAATTTCTGCTTGCTTGCGTTCTGTAATATCTATACCAACAGCAACAGCCGCAGTATTTTGTTGATATTTTTGCGCTATCAGCAAATAATTGCGCGTTTCGCCGTTGATTTGGGCATCAACAACGCTAGAATCTGCAACATCTGGCCTATCCAAAAAGCCATGCATAAATTCTGTAAATTGAGGACTATTTTTCATAAACCCCAATTCTTGACCAAGAAAAGCATCGGTAGTCAAGTTAAAACTTTCAGCTAAATGGCGATTTACACCTAAATAATATCCATCAGAGTTTACCCAAGAAACAAATCCAGGTACAGCATCTAAAACTGTTTGTAGTTGCTCGTTTGCTTGTTGGAGATTTTTTGCTGTCCTTTTGTATTCTGTGATGTCCTCAGAAATACACAATAAATATTCAGGTTGCTGGTGTTTGTCATAGAGAGGAATTTTAGTCGTGTGTAAAATTCTCCTCCCTAAGCTGGGAGTATTAATAGGTTCTTCAGAAATATCTTGAGGTACACCGCTAACTATAGTTGCTTGGTCTTGTTGTCGAAAAATGTCTGCTTGTTCTTTTGGGAAAAACTCGTAATCTGTTTTGCCAATAGCCTGCTCAGATGTAATACCAAATAGACGTTCGCAAGTATGATTCCAGAGTTTGAATTTTCCTAAATTTTCTGGTTTGGCATCTTTTACAAACACTGCAACCGGAAGATTATTAATCATCGACTGAAGAAAGTTGCGAGTCTGCTGGAGTTCTTCTTGGGCTTTTCGGCTTTCAGTGATATCAATGCCTGTACAAACGATATGCTGAATTTGTCCATGATTATTAACTAATACTTTGTTTGACCAAGAAATTAAGCGGCGATCGCTATTCTTAGTAATTAAGCTAGTTTCGTAACGTTGGGGAAATTCTTTATCTGTTAAATTTTGAAAAATACTTGTGATGCATTCTGTTATTTCAGGTAACAGTTGCACATCCCAGATAAATTTTTCTTTAACTGCATCAAAGGTGTAACCTGTCGTTTGTTCGCAAGTCTGGTTAAAGCGAACAATTCTGCCTTGGGAATCTAATACAAGAACTAAAGCGTCTGTGAGATTTAAAATCGCAGAGATAAAATTACGCTCCAGCCGTAATTCTGCCTCGATTCGCTGCCTTTCTGCCAGTTTAACTCGCGCGTAATTGTAGAGTGCTGCTTGTTGAATAGAAACTGCTAGCAGACTTTTAGGCGTGACTAATCCAATTAATTCCCCTTGCTCTCCGACAATAGGTAGATGGCAAATCTGGTATTGCTTCAGCAAATTTAACGCCGTAAAAACATCTTTAAAATCATCTATCTTCAGTGTGATTAACTCTCGCGTCATTACTTCAGCAACACTAATACCCTCCAGACTCTTTCTTTCTGCTGTCAGTTTAATTAAGTCTCTTTGTGTAATTATCCCTACCAATCGCGAGTTTTCCATTACTAGAACACAACTTGCAGCTTGAGATGTTGTATGGTCTATCTCTGGAGTTGAGTTGTTCGAGAAATAGGCATTTTTGATTGGGAACCCATCAGAATTACTTTGTGCTTCATTAATTCGGGCAATCACATCCGTAACCAAAATCTCAGAGTTCACACTCAGAGGGTTACGCATGATAGTCAGGTGTAGATTATCAGGGCTGGGAGAGTTAAGGAGCATTCGTATAGATGCCTAGAATAAAATTTTGATTAAACAAGCTATAAACAATAGTTTTGCCCAGATTTTTTTAAAAAACATCAGTGTTTTCTATGATAAATTTAATTTAAAATTACTATCTAAATATTGAGCAATTTCACGTCTTTTTTCTTGCCCTAAATGTTTATTAATCTCTGGTACTATTTCTACTATGCAAAGTGTACCCATTAAAGAGGTCATAATTAGCAAACCATAGTTAGTAACTAAAACTTTATTTACTTGCCGATAAATTGGATATTGTAGGCGTTTTTTGCTTTTTTTACCTTTGCTAAATATGACAATCTGAAAAAACTGTTGTTTTTGTAATGGAATAGAAACTCGGATATCTACAGCATTAAAATTAGTAAACCTATTTTGAAATGCAATTATGATTTCTGCCAATTGCCACTCAGTAAAAGTGGCTGCTGTTTGCGGAGGAATACTAGCAAGAAACTGTTTTAGTAAGGGATGATATTTGTAGGTAGTTGTTAAACTATAAGGTTCACATTTCATTTTTATAAAAACTTGGTAGACTTTTATTTTTTTGGATTGAGGAGAAAATATTCAATCTCTCTCCTCTAATCACCTGCACTCCAAATAAACAAATTATGTGTGTAACAGCTTACCTATTTTATGTCTCTACAATTGGTTCAGGAATCTAATCTGATTTATTATCTTCAGGTATATAAATCTTTTGAACTGTGTAATAAAGCTTTAAAACATAGGATTATGTTCTGCATCCCAGCACTTACCATTTTCCCAGGTTCTGCCAGTATGTTGACAGTCAAACTTATTGTTAAGCCAAGGAATGGATGTCGGATGACCAGTAGGAGATAAGTCGATAGAACTAAGTTCTGAAAGTACAGCAGAGGTGATAATAAAGCTAGAAGTAGATAGAGAAACTACAGCACCTAGTAAAAAGATACAGTTAGTAGGATTCCAAGAATTTATACTTATTTTAGGTTGTACCTGTTGTTGAGAGCGGCGACCTATACCTGCTAATGACATTACTGAAAAACTCCTTCGCTAATTTAATTGAATCTGGTATCAAAACGCTGACAATTGCTAAATATCAGTGTTCTTGGTAGCCGCACCCATTGGAATTAAAAATATCGTTGTCAACTAAGATAACTTCATTAAAATCTATTTTTTCAAATAGTTCAGGCAGAATGTATTGCAGAATTTTGATTTGAGATTATAGCCGAATCAAAATTATCTGGCGCAATCATTCAATACATTTCAGAAGCTTGCTTGTTGACCATAGCTTTATTATTCATGTTTTCTAGAAAAAAATAATCGAGGAAAAGCAGGAAATTGATTACTGATTAATTTGGCGAATTTTACTGATGTTTTAATTTGTAATTGCAGAAGAAATGCGTAGGTATTGTTCTGGACTGTCCGTAAGGCTGAGGATATGTAGAGAAGGATATGCGATAAAAAGCAATTAATAACAGCCTAATTTCAATCTCACCTGTGATTAAAATTAATGCCTAAGCGTAGCCAGATGTTAACATTGCTCTAAAATAGAGCTTTTGTAGCTTTTATTTGAACTATCGCTAGATAGATTGTACTAAGAGCAAGTTTACTGAAAATCATCAGGGTATTATTAGGTATGATTACGAATTACATCTATGCATCACCCTGAGCATTAAAGCGTAGTCATATAGGAATCCGGTTTGGTTAGTGAACATAGTGGTGTAGTCAGGCAATAGGCAATAGGCAATAGGCAACAGAAAAGAAGCTAGGTAACAACGTACTGATTTTGTTCAAAAATCAAATATGAGTCCTATAGGTCGATAAATCCACAGTTTAGTAGCCAAAGTTAGCAACATACTGGCCATGTTTAGTTGTTAGCTAGTCAAAAAACCTTCAAATCTTCTATTGCTCAAGGACGAATAAAAACATAGCCTTGAATGAGATTACAAGAGTTATGTCTGATGTGGTAACTCTAAAATCACGCTATCAAACGAGCCACATATCTTGCACTGAGACAAAGCAGAGCTTAGTAGGGACGAGTATTTAACTTATACCTTCCGGCAATATAAAGGTAAAAACTATAATAAATACGTAATTAATATTTTAAAGTATAAAATAATTTTAAAATTGCATATAATTACGTAAAAAATTAGAAAGTGATTTTCAAGTTTACAGACGTTAAAACTTGCCATGTAAAAAAATAAGAGTCATTATAAATACATAAATTAACTACTATTTTTTAATTAGATATTAAAAGCTAATGTCAAAAAAATGTCTTTTAGTCTGATAATTGACAAAATTATCTCAACAGATAAATAGGTATAAATATATACGTAATTTTTTTGTATGGCAATTTACCATTACTCAATTTTGATTCTGGCGAATTCTCCAGAAGAGCGATCGCAATACTGCCGTTATTTAACTCAAAATATACTTTGCACCTATAATTTAATTGAGCTTGAGACAGGATTAGCAGCATTGAGATACTTGGCTCAAAACCAGCCAGACTTGATACTTTTAGACGCTCAACTGCCCGATGTAGATGGATTAGAATTTCTTAAGCAATTAGAGTTGCAATTTAATACTTTTCAAATTCCTGTAATTATGTTGATAGAGCAGGAAGATGAAACACTCGCTGTTCAAGCCATAAAAGCTGGTGCTTCAGACTATTTACTTAAGGATGAACTCACCTGTGTTAGATTCTGCCACACCGTTGATTGCTTATTAGAAAACAACCGTCTCAGGCAGCAACTACGGATGCACGAGCAACAACAGCAAGCTAGTGAGCGTAGATTCCGGGCTATTTTTGATAATACTTTTCAATTTACAGGACTGCTGACAACTGAGGGCATTTTACTGGAGGTTAACCAAGCAGCTTTAAACTTTGGCGGAATCAGACTAGAAGATGTTATCAATAGACCTTTCTGGGAAACTTATTGGTGGACAATTTCTCCAATAACTCAGGATAAGTTAAAAAAAGCGATCGCCCGCTCTGCCCAAGGTGAGTTTATCCGCTATGAAGTAGATGTATTGGGTGCTGAAGGTGAGATAGCCACTATAGATTTTTCGCTGCGTCCCCTCAAAGATGAATCAGGACAGGTGGTGATGCTGATCCCAGAGGGACGAAATATCAGCGATCAAAAGCGTATAGAGGGTGAACGCCAAGAAGCTATAGACGCTCTCACAGCCTCAGAAGCAGAACTGCGAGGGCTGTTCAATGCAATGGTCGATGTAATTTTAGTAGTAGATAAACAGGGACGTTATCTTAAAATTGCGCCTACTGGTGCAGATAAGCTTTACCTACCGCCTGAGGATTTGCTTGGTAAAACTGCCCATGAAGTTTTACCTCATAACCTGGCAGAGCAGTTTGTCAGCATTATTCAGGCAACTTTAGCTACACAGCAACCCTCTGAGTGCGAATACAGCCTACAGATTGGTAATAAAGAAATTTGGTTTCATGCCAAAGTTTCACCAATTTCATCAGAAACCGTAATTTGGGCAGCACGAGACATCAGCGAAACTAAGCACAATGAAATCATTCGCACACAGGCAGAAAAAGCACTTCAAGAAAACCAAATTCTTTTGCAGGTAATCATGGATAGCCTACCTATGGCTATCTTTTGGAAAGACAGCAACAGCAGATTCTTAGGCTGTAATCGCAAGCTCATATTAGATGCTGGACTGTCATCTGGGGCAGAAATTATTGGCAAAACAGACTTTGATCTGCCTTGGCGAGAAGAAGCATTACTTTACCAAGCAGACGATCGCATCGTTATCGAGTCAGGCCAACCTAAGTTTAATATCGAAGAAACTTTGACAAAAAGTGACCAACAAACTGTTTGGTTACGCACCAATAAAATGCCACTCAAAAACCCTGATGGCGAAATTTTTGGCGTTTTAGGCAGCTATGAAGATATTACAGAACGTAAAAAGATTGAGCAGGCCTTACAGGAAAGTGAACGACGCTATGCAACCCTGGCTGCAACCGCCCCGGTGGGAATTTACCACACGGATATACAAGGAAATTGTTTATATGTTAACCAGCATTGGTGTGAAATCTCTGGCTTAACTCCTGAAGAAGCAGCAGGCTTGGGCTGGCTCCGAGGTTTGCACCCTCAAGATAGAAATCTGATTTCAACACAATGGAATCGCTGCATCCAAAGCGGTGAAAACTTTTGTTTAGAATATCGGTTTAGGCGACCGGATGGGGTCGAAGCCTGGGTATTTGGGCAGGCAGTTCCAGAAAAAAATTTAGATGGTAGGGTGATTGGTTATGTCGGCACAATTACTGACATTAGTAGTCGCAAACAAGCAGAACAGGAACGCGATCGCCTGTTGCAAATTTTAGAGCGACAAAATTCAACTTTAGAAGCAGAAATTGCCCAACGCACAGCCCAACTGCAACAAAGTAAAGAACGCTTCCGCAATCTTGTAGAAACATCCAGTGATTGGGTATGGGAAGTTAATGAATTTGGAGTTTACACCTATATCAGTCCTCAAATTTTTAACCTGTTGGGATATTCCCCAGAAGAAGTTTTGGGCAAAACTCCGTTTGATTTAATGCCGCCAGAAGAAGCGCAAAGAGTATTGGGCGAGTTTATGAAATTCATTTCAGTTCAAGCCCCCTTTGAATGTTTAGAAAATACTAACCATCATAAAGATGGACGATTAATTACTTTAGAAACCAACGGAGTTCCGATTTTTGATGCAGATGGGAAATTTTGCGGCTATCGAGGTATGGATCGGGATATTACTCCTAGAAAACAAGCAGAATCAGCTTTACGCCAAAGCGAGACTCGGTTTCAGAGGATAGCGACCAATCTTCCTGGCGTAATGTATCAATATATTCTCCGTCCTGACGGTTCCCATGAATTTCTCTACTTTAGCGATCGCAGTCGAGAACTTTTTGAACTAGAATCAGCAACCATTCAACAAGATGCAAATATTCTATTTAACTTGATCCACCCAGAAGATTTCTCCTCATTACAGCAATCAATCATCAATTCAGCCCATTCCTTGCAACAATGGTCTTGGGAAGGAAGATTAATTACCCCATCCGGTCGTCTCAAATGGATGCAAGGCATTTCCCAACCAGAACAGCAAGCCAACGGCGATATTTTATGGGATGGATTAATTCTTGATATTAGCGAACGTAAACAAACTGAAATTACCCTAAATAACTTGTCAGACCGATTGAATCTGGCAATCAACTCTGGTCATATTGGCATTTGGGATTGGGATATTGTTAACGATCATCTCGTCTGGGATGAGCGAATGTACGAACTTTATGGAGTAAAAGCCTCAGACTGTCCTAGTGCTTACCAAGCATGGGAAGCTGGTTTGCATCCCGATGATTTACTATCTTGCCGTGCTGCTAGTCAGCAAGCTGTTGCCGGAGAAAAGGAATACGAGACAGAATTTAGGGTTATCTGGCCTGATGGCACAATCAAGTTTATCAAAGCCTATGCATTGGTACAGCGTGACGAGCAAGGCAACGCTCAACGCATGATTGGCATTAACTTAGATATTAGCGAACAGCAAGCTGCACTTCATGAACGTCAACTAGCCGAGGAAGCCATGCGACTGAGTGAAGAACGTCTACTCTTGGCATTGGAAGCTTCTGGCGATGGATTATGGGACTGGAACATCACAACTAACGAACTTTATCTCAGCCCTCAATGGCTGGGAATGCTGGGCTTTGAGAACGGGGAATTGCCAAGTCATTTCAGTACATGGGAAAAATTAGTTCACCCAGAAGATCAGGCGTATATGCTAGTACAACTCAACGTCCATCTTCAAGATGCTTCTGTTCCCTACAGACTCGACTATCGAGTCCAAACTAAAGCTGGTGACTACAGATGGATTGCTAACTATGGTAAAGCCGTAGTCCGAGATGAACAGGGAAATGCCCTACGGATGATTGGAACTCATCGGGACATTTCTGCGGCAAAAAAGGCGGAAGCAAAACTACGCCAAGCTAATGAACAACTAGCCATTTCCAATCGTGAACTCGCCCGTGCTACCCGTCACAAAGATGAGTTTCTCGCTACCATGAGTCATGAACTACGCACCCCTCTCAATGCGATTCTCGGTTTAACAGAAGGCTTGCAAGATGAAGTGTTTGGAGCCATTAATGAAAAACAACGTCGGAGTTTGCAAACTATCGAGTTCAGTGGACAACATCTGTTGGAATTAATTAACGACATTCTGGATTTATCTAAAATTGAAGCCGGACAGATGGAGTTACACTACGCTCAAATAGCTATTACTGGGCTTTGCCAATCTAGTTTGGCATTTATTAAACAGCAAGCTTTCCAAAAACGCATCCAGCTTGAGCTAAAAATTGAACCTAATCTTCCAGATTTACTGCTGGATGAACGCCGTATACGTCAGGTTTTGATTAACTTACTGAATAATGCTGTAAAATTCACACCCGAAGGCGGACAGATCACCTTAGAAATTACCCGCCAACAAATTGCCCCAGAAGCAGAAATTACATCACTGCAAGATTTTATTCGTATTGCAGTGATTGATACAGGCATCGGTATCGCCTCAGAAAATCTACTTAAACTGTTTCAACCCTTCATCCAAATTGATAGTGCCTTAAACCGTCAATATGCTGGCACTGGCTTGGGGCTGACTCTCGTCAAGCGAATTGTGGAAATACATGGTGGCAAGGTAGGCGTTAGCAGTGAACTCGGTGTGGGAAGTTGCTTTACTATCGATTTACCCTGTAGCAATATTTTTGAGTCGTTTACTAAGCCAGTAAATCAAGTGTTACCTGAGCTAAATTCCACCCTCAATGAAACAGTAGAGTCTTCACCCCTAATTTTGCTGGCAGAAGATAACGAAGATAATATTTTTACTGTTTCTAGCTATTTAGAAGCCAGAGGATACCGCATCATCTTGGCAAACAATGGTAAAGAAGCGATCGCACTCGCCCAGGCAGAACTCCCGAATATTATTTTAATGGATATTCAAATGCCAGGAATGGATGGGTTCGAGGCAATCAAGCAGATTCGATTAAACCAAAACCTCGTCAATATCCCCATCATTGCCTTAACAGCTTTAGCAATGCCAGGTGATCACGAAAAATGTTTAGCAGTCGGGGCAAACGGCTATCTCTCAAAACCCGTAAAACTCAAGCAACTGGCAACTATAATTCAAGAGTTTTTAGCAGCAGCAGAACTCAAAAACCTATATGGCAATCCTACTTGATTTACAAACTAGTCGTGGAGGCAATAGGTGATAGGCAATAGATAACAGATTTGTTTGGATTTAAGGGTTTAGCACTCTTAAACCCTTACTCACGTATTTATATCAGTATTAAAGTGAAATATAGGATTCATATTTAATTTTTTAAAAAATCAGTACATTTCTACCTGCTTTCTTTACTATTGCCTGGTGCCTATTGCCTATTGCCTTATGCCTACTGTATATGCAATAGACTGCAATTAACAAAATTTTAATATCAATCTCAACAGTGATCAAAATCAATGCCTAATAGTAGCCAGAGGCTAGAATCGTTCTCAGGTTAATATTTTGTTAATCTTTTCGCTCTAGCTCAATTGATTTTTTAACAGTAAATTTACTGAAAGTTATTAGCAGATTCTTAGATATGATTGCCAATTGTATCTATGCTCTGTGTGATGCATAGATACATAGTTATAAAAGGAGATATTTAAGTCATCAAATTGAATAAATTTTGTAGCGCAATTAGTTACACATACACCAGAGAACAGGCAATAGGATTAGAAGTCTTCTAGCTTATGGCTTTGTTCTTAAAATCTGCTGTAAATAGACATGAATAGTGGATTAAGTTTTCTAATAATAGAAAATTTGATTTTGATTTTAAAAATAAATTATTAATATTTTTCCTCAACTTTTTCCCTGAAAAATGATTTTTTATGAGGATTTATAAAAATTAATTTTTTTGTGAATGGAGATAGCGTTTGTATTTTTAGCTTATGACTCATCCTTCTTGCTTCACGATCCTACTAATTGAAGATTGTGCTGAACATCGGGAAGCATATTGTCACTTTTTACAGCAGGACAGCCGCTACACCTATCGCATTGTGCAGGTTGAGTCGGCAACACAGGCAATGAAATGGTGTCAGCAAGAGATACCAGATATAATTTTGCTGGATTTTGTATTGCCTGATGGAGATGGACTGAAGTTTCTTGAGCAGTTTCGAGAATTTTACCCCAATAGCCAAACTGCTGTGATCATGCTGACAGGACGGGGAGACGAAACTACGGCTGTCCGCGCGATGAAAAGCGGTGTCGATGATTATCTGGTGAAAGATAAGCTCACGGTTGAAGTTCTTCTGGGTGCAATTCATCATGCCCTTGAACTGATGCATCTAACCCGACAGTTAGCACAAAGCCGAGAACAACAACAACTAATTGCTGCGATCGCATTACGAATTCGTCAGTCTCTAAAACTAGAAGAAATTCTGCATACCACAGCCACAGAAGTACATCAGTTTCTAAAAGCAGACAGAGTACTTATATATCAATTCCAGCCAGATATGAGTGGCACTATTGTGGCAGAGTCAGTGCTTCCTGGTTGGAAGGTAGCTTCAGGAACGCATATTCAAGACACCTGCTTTCAACAGGGAGCCGGAAGTGATTATCGCCAAGGAAAAAAACGAGCAATAGATGATATTTATCAGGCTGGCTTAACAAAGTGTCATCTAAAAGTTTTAGAACAATTTCAAGTCAAAGCAAATTTAATAGTACCTATTTTGGTCAATGAACAATTATGGGGATTATTAATTGCTCACCAATGTAGTGCATCTCGCCATTGGCAATCAGCAGAACTGGACTTATTAGATCAATTATCGGTGCAAATTGCGATCGCCATTCAACAGGCGAGTGCCTATGAACAGCTACAAACAGAACTTACAGAACGCCAAAGAACAGAAGCAGCCCTCAAAGCTAGCGAAGAAAAACTCAAGCTGACGTTAAATTTTGCGGGTATTGCTGATTGGGAGTGGAACCCAATAACTAATCAAATATTTGTTAACCAGAGTACAATTCACTGTTTTTGTTCCCAGTCGAGTGATGTGCAGTTGACTATTGAGCAGTGGTTGAGTCAGGTACATCCAGAAGATCGGAAATGGGTAGAGCAAGAACTAAAACAGGCGATCGCATCACAAACTGATTATGCTGTGGAATACAGAGTCATCTGTCCAGATAGCAGCATTCACTGGGTATCAGTCAAAGGACTGGGAATTTACGACGCAACCGGACAACTGCTGCGGATGCTGGGCGTACTCATGGATATTACAGAACGCAAGCTTGCAGAACAAGAGCGGCAGCGAACAGAGATACTGCAACTTGAATTAGAGCTTCTAGAGCAGATTCTCGAAGTCGGCCTGGCAGGTTACTGGGACTGGGATATTCCAGGCAATCAGGAGTATTTAAGCCCAACCTTCAAGCAGATGTTCGGCTATGAAGATCATGAGTTGCCAAATACGCCAGAATCCTGGCAAAGTCTGATTTTTTCAGAAGATTTACCAGGTGTTTTAGAACTTTTTGAGCGTCATATCCAAAGTCGTGGGCAAGTTCCTTATTATAACGAGGTGCGATATCGGCATAAGAATGGATCTACTGTTTGGGTCATTTGTTCAGGTCGTGTGATTGCCTGGGATCAAAACGGTAATCCCCTCCGCATGATTGGTTGCCACATTGATATTACAAAACGCAAACAAACAGAAGCGCAGTTAATAGCCGTTAATAATTTGCAACAAGCAATTTTAGATGGCAGTGACTATGCGATTATTTATAACAACTCAAATGGCATCCAAATCTTCAACGCGGCTGCTCAAAAAATGTTGAGCTACACAGCAGATGAGGTGGTTAATCAAGTAAGCCCAAGTATCTTTCACGACCCAGAAGAACTTAAACAACGGGCAGCAGCACTTTCTTTGAAACTGGGTAAAGAAATTGCACCCGGTAGAGAATTTTTTACGATCGTTACTCAAGACGGCAGCACCTATGAAAACGAGTGGAGTTACATTCGTAAAGATGGCTCTCGCTTCCCTGTATTTTTGTCGGTGAAAACCCTAAACGATCTAGAAGGAAACAAGATTGGTTTTTTGGGTATTGCCAAAGATATTACCCAACAAAAACAAATGGAAGCGCAATTGCAAAAGAATGCCACTCATCTGGCTAATGCACAGCGAATTGCGAATCTGGGTAGTTGGGAATTTGACTTAAATACGCAAGAGATTCTTTGGTCACAAGAAGTATTTCGCATTTTTGGACGTAATCCTGACTCTGGTACACCAACCTACGATGAATTGCTGCAATGGGTTCACCCAAGCGATCGCGAGCGTCACGATTTTATGGTCAAGCGAGCGATTACCCAGGGACAGCCTTATGAAGAAGAGTATCGCTTTTATTTACCAGACCAAAGTTTATGCTACGTATCGGCACATGGTGAACTGATTTTAGATCAAGAGGGCAAACCTCAGCGTTTGGTCGGCACAATACTAGATATTACTAAACGTAAACAAGCAGAAGAAGCCTTACGGCAGAGCGAACACCGCTATGCAACATTAGCAAAAGCTGCGCCAGTAGGCATTTTTCAGCTTGATATGACAGGTAATTGTATTTATGTCAACACTCACTGGAGCGATCTCACAGGTAGACCAACACAGGCGGCATTAGGGATGGAATGGCTACAAGCAGTACATCCAGAAGACCGCGATCGCATCTTGAGGGAATGGCAGGAAGCAAAGTTCGACTCAACAGAAATTTTTTGCAACGAGGGCAGGCATTTGCGTCCAGATGGCAGTATCAACTGGTTTTACTGCTATATACTACCTGAAACTAACGTGAATGGCCAGGTTCTGGGTTATATTGGCACACTAACAGATATTACAAGTCGCAAACAAGCAGAACAACAGCTGCTTCACTTTTCGGAAAGACTTACCTTAGCACTTTCTTCAGGCAATTTCGGCATCTGGGAATATGATTTTGCCCAAGCAAAACAAATTTGGGATGACCGGATGTACGAACTTTATGGGGTGAGCAAAGCTGATTTTTCCGGCACCTATGAAGCTTGGTGGAACTGTCTGCATCCGGATGATCGAGATTATATGATGGCCAGCCTGGAGCAAGTTCTCCAAGGAAAACAAGAATATAATGTAGAGTTTCGCATTATTCAGCCGAGTGGCAACATTATTTACCTCAAAGGCTACGGCATTCTCAACCGTAACCAGCAGGGCGAACCTGTACGTATAATCGGCGTGAATTTTGATATTACTGAGCGCAAACAAGCTGAACAAGAACTCATCCGCAACAGAGATTTGCGAGAAGCAATTTTTAACGAATCTGCCGATGCCATCTTTTTAGTTGATCCGCAAACGCTGCTCACCCTGGATTGTAATCGCCGGGCAGTGGAATTATTTGAGGTAGCTGACAAAACCCAATTAATTAATATTAATGGGGGGAAGCTCCAACTTCGTCCATTTACTGCCAGTGAAACAGATGTGATTGTAGCAGAAATGCGGTCTAAAGGTGTCTGGAGCCGAGAAATTGAATATATGACCCTTAAAGGTAATATTTTCTGGGGAAATATTGCCGCCAAACCAATTATTATCGCCGGAAGTACTAAACATCTAGTACGGATCAGTGATATCAGCGATCGCAAACAGTCACAACAGGCTCTGGCGAAATATGCTCGTGAGGTTGAAGATCTGTACAATCATGCTCCTTGTGGTTACCATTCCCTTGACAGCGAAGGTCGATTGATCAAGGTCAACGAGACTGAATTGCAATGGTTAGGCTATTCCCGTGAGGAAATGATTGGTAAATCCTTGGCGAATTTTTTAACCCCAGCCAGTCGCTTAACCTTCACGCAAAACTATTCTCGCTTCAAACAGCAAGGCTGGGTAAAAGATTTAGAGTATGAAATGGTTTCTAAAGATGGCACAGTCTTGCCAGTATTGATTAACGCCACTGCTGTCAAAGATGCCGATGGAAATTATTTACATAGCCGCAGCACCTTATTTGATATGCGCGAACGCAGACAAGTCGAAGAAGAACTGCGGCACACGAATAAGCAGCTTGTTCACACTAACCTTGAACTTGCCCGCGCCACACGGCTCAAAGACGAATTTTTGGCAAACATGAGTCATGAGTTGCGAACACCGCTCAATGCCATTTTGGGGATGTCTGAAGGCTTACAAGAAGGTGTGTTCGGCTCAATCAATGAACGGCAAATCAAAGCGATATCCACTATTGAGCGTAGTGGTAGGCATTTATTAGAACTAATCAATGATATTCTTGACCTATCTAAAATAGAATCTGGCAAACTAGAACTGCAACTAAGTAATGTTTCTGTCAAAAGCCTTTGTGATGCTAGCCTCGCTTTCATCAAACAAATGGCATTGAAAAAGAATATTCGCCTGAATACTCACATTGCTCACAATATTCGCAGCATTCAAGCAGACGAGCGCCGCCTGCGTCAGGTACTTATCAACCTACTGAGCAACGCTGTGAAATTTACCCCAGAGGGAGGCTCTGTGACGTTAGAAGTCCGGGTGGAAGAGGCAGAAAAGCAGGGGTGCAGGGAAGGAGTAGGGGAAGTTATTTCTACCAGGTCTAGTTCATCTTCCCAGATTTGCTTTGATATTACAGACACCGGCATCGGGATTGCTGCGGAAGAAATTGGCAAGCTGTTTCAGCCGTTTATTCAGCTTGACAGTAGTCTCAACCGTCAGTACAGTGGCACTGGCCTCGGTTTAGCACTGGTCAAACGGATTGTTAACCTACATGGTGGAATGGTATCAGTAACTAGTGAAGTTGGACAGGGCAGTTGTTTCCATGTCTGCATTCCCTACGTTAATAGTGATCATCTGCCAGCCAGCCAAGTCACACCTTTATTACCCAGCTATGATTTCAAAACTAAGAATGCTCCAGTTTTGATTATCGAAGATTCAGTCCCAGCATCTGAGCAAATTACGCGCTACCTGGATGAAATAGGGATGCGGCCTGTTGTTTACCCTAGAGGCGAAGGAGCCTTAGAACAAGTGCTAAACCTTCAGCCGGCTGTAATCATTCTGGATTTACAACTGCCTAACTTGTCGGGTTGGCAGGTGCTGCATCAATTCAAGACACACCCACAAACTAAGAATATTCCAGTCATCATTATTTCAGTTGTCGATGAGCGTACCAAAGGATTAGCTCAAGGAGCATCGGAATATCTCGTTAAACCTATCACTCGCACTCAACTTCAGGCAACTATAGAGAAACTGCAAAATTCTGCCAGTTCTAAGGTGCAAAATCCAATATTAGTGCCAGAAGTAGCTCTGACTCATCCTTTGATTTTAATTGCAGAAGATAATCAGGCAAACATTGATACGATGTCTGGTTATCTTGAAAGCCGAGGCTATGATTTG
>NZ_JACJRV010000084.1 GCF_014697475.1 Nostoc sp. FACHB-152 | reverse complement strand
GGCATGGGCGACTAGTGGTTTTTGAGTTGTCGTTGTGAGAGACAACAACTCTACTACGAAACGCCCTACCTCTTCATGCTCTTATTTTGGCAACGGTATTGATCAGTTTATATTTTTATTATGCTGACTGCTTAATCTGGCTTAGAGCTATTAACATTTCTTCTCGATTGAGATGTCGTTTCTTGCCTGTTTTAGATACTTGGATAGCGTAACTCCATTTTATTCCAGCTTGTGAGCATGTTTTCCTTAACTGTTGAACAGTGATATGTTTGTTGGTAGATACTTGATTTTTGTTGGATATCCGAACTTTGGATTTATCAGTTAAGTTTTCGATTTTACTTACAGTGGGTTTTATAAATGTAGTGCAGTTGCAGTGCTTTTCAAAAGCGATAGATATCTCTAGCAAGAATTGAAAAATGAAGAGAGTAGAAAATCCGTAAATAAGAATGTAGAGAAGCCCTGTTAGCATATACTGTGCTAATTCCATTGTTTTAACTCCTGTTGATATAATTAGTAACTGGCTATTTAATGAAGCGGTATACCAGCTTTCTATTGATATCAAAGCGTGAGCTTGTGTAAATTTACTCTGAAGTAAAGATCCGAGAATAAATCAATGGTGTAACAGTGATGAAATATCTTGGGCTTGGTTTGCTTAGATAAAGATGTCACTCTACATATATCTAACAACTGTTCTAATATTATCAACTAACTGTAGTATCATATTCAAAATAGCTTTCCAGCCAAGTATCATTCCCAAAAATCCGCTAACAAATAGACCAAATACTGATTTTAGGAAGATAACTCCCCTGTAATTTATCTCGACATTTGATTCGGCTCTGGCATAGATAAAACCATCCCCAATTTGATTTTTCAAATTCCTCACTTTTTGTTCTTCTTCTCTAATCCTTCTTTCTTCTTGCACTTTCCAGCCCCAAGGGATAAATCCCAAAATAATCGAAATGGGAAGGTAGAATGGCCAGTTATATATGTAGCCAAGGGAAGCATAGATGATGAAAAAGGTTAGCCCCAAACCAGTACGCCAAACTAAACACCAAATAATAAACAAACTGTTGATAATAGCGTTACGGATAACTATACTTCGATTTTGATGATATGACATTTGAAGATATCTCCCGATAGCTAATATTTAATTTTTATTTATGATGATTGCATACTTTAAGGTTAAACTTAAGGCTAGTTTGAGTTATCATCTTGATAGTTAGAAATTAGGAAATACATAATCAATTGCAATTACCTACTGAACCACATCACAGAAGGTTAAATATACTAACCTATCGTAACGATGTTTGTACCTAGTCCGGCACATAATTACTGCTGCTAAAATTGATATTTACTGTTTTACCGATTATATCTTCATTGGCTTTAAATCTAAGCAAAGTTTTGATGATTTTTTTAATAACTTTAAAATTGAAGTATAGTTGTTAAAAAAATAAAAATGATTAAGATTTGACTCTTAACCATTTGATAATTTATTTGTAAAATGATGGGATATACCTATGTTTGATTTACATGGTTGAGGCGTATGCCATTAGTTGTGGTTTTTCTTGTTGCGCCCCTTAGTAGCTGATTGCACCTTAAACCGTACCTGTTTCCCAATAGTTATCTCAGCAACATCGCTAATATCTTTACCAGATTTATAGGCTTCAAGAATTGCCTTATTATTAGCTTGGTACTTAATAACCCTAAATTCATCAGGAAATTCTTGATCATCTACCTCTACTAGTAAGTTAGCGACTTTGGGCGGGTTATCCCTGATTTCAATTACCCTTTCCTTACCAATATTTTTGTCACTGATTAATCCAATCTCGTGTAGATGGATCAGGGTACGCTTGATTTGTTCAAGTTGAGTTTTACGACGTGAGATTACCTGGTCGTGGAGTTCGGCTACTCGCACTTTTCTTTCTTCCCAGGTTTCAAGGTCAAGATTTAACTGGTCAACTACCCAGGCGATCGCATCAATTTTGGTTTCGATACCATCTTGAACACCCATAAGTTCTTGTACGAGTTGTTCTACTTTACCTTCTTCGCCTAACTCGCTTGCTTCTTCTATCTGTGACCAGAGTTTAGCAGCATCTAAGCTTAACTCTTTTAGCGTGAGTTGATTGATTTCGCGTTCGATTGCTTGAGTCATGATTTACTTTTTGATATAAAAAACCAGTAGCAGCTACCTGCTACTAGTTGTTGACTAGGAAGAGTTGATGCTTGAAAGTAGATTAAATTTAGTACCCGTACTGCAAGTGATAGTAGTCTGACTTTTCTTGTGCCAATTCTGCTTCGTAGTCGTAGTAATCTGCCTCATCTAAAAAGCTGCTAACTTGTTGAGTCTGCAATGTAGATTTTGGGGATTTTTGTGCCTTTTTTGGGTTAGACTTTATAACAGTTTTCATCTCTATACAACTTCAATTCATCTAATGAAGTTGCACGTTAGTGCTTGTTATAGTTCTGATGATTAAGGGAGAAAATTAATTTTCCCCTTCTTATAACTGGAGTTTAGACTAAATGCCAGGCAATCAAAGAAAAATAGGGGGTGTGCTTGAACACAGGCCCCCTATTAGCAGAATCTGAGAAAAGAACCACCAATTCTCATCTGCCAATATGAAACGTGCCAAATTAGAGGAATTTCGTCAAGCAGCGTACAGTTATTTAGGAAGAGCGCATGATGCCACGTTTGAACTGATGGATGCAATATTGCTGACGCGAAACGCTTACAGTTTGGCAGATTTATCACTATCACCAGCATTTAGACGCAAGTGGTCAAGTATTTATGAAGCATTACAAGATAGTAGACCACAGCGACAAAAATTGATGCAGTTATACATCAAACAGATGCCACAACAGGGTCGCCCATTGCTGGCTGGCGACCACACAGCTTGGTCACGCCCAGATGCAGTAACTTTACAGGAAAGGACGATTGAACACAGCAGTGTTTCAATGGGGGGAGACAAACCAATTACTGTTGGTCAGGGTTATAGCACCATTGCTTGGATACCGGAGAGTTCGGGCAGTTGGGCATTACCGTTAAGACATGAGCGAATTACTAGTTGGGAAAGCCCAATCCAGAAAGCAGTATGGCAACTACAACAAGTTTGTGAAAATTTACCAACCAGACCAATTTCGGTTTGGGATAGTGAGTACGGCTGCGCCCCTTTCGTGTTGAAAACAGCTGACATCAAAGCAGATATTCTTGTGCGTTTGCGTTCAAACTTATGTTTATGGGGCGCACCGCCACCATATTCTGGCAAGGGACGACCGAGAAAGCATGGTGATAAATTTAAGTTGAATGATGCTTCGACATGGAGTCACGCCACTCAAACTATAGAAGTAAACCATGCCAAATTAGGACGCATCAAGGTGAGCTTGTGGTCAAATTTACACTTTCGCTCATGCGCTACACGTTCGATGTCCTTGATTCGGGTTGAACGTTTGAATGAGCAAGGAACTTTGAGAGTTTCAAAACCTTTGTGGTTGGCTTGGCTTGGAGAACAAATGCCGCCTTTAGAAGAAGTTTGGCAACTTTATCTGCGTCGTTTTACTGTTGACCACTGGTATCGATTTTTGAAGCAACGTCTACACTGGACTCTCCCCAAACTCAGTTCTCCTAAGCAATGTGAGCGTTGGAGTGATTTAATGCCCATCATGACTTGGGAATTGTGGTTAGGGCGTGATATCGTTGCAGATAACCCTCTACCTTGGCAAAAGTTATTGGTTAGTTTGACTCCAGGAAGGGTTGCCCAAGCAATGGAGAGTATTTTAGCGACGATTGGTACTCCTGCCCGTCCGCCCAAACCCCGTGGAAAGTCCCCAGGCTGGAAGACCGGACAACCCCGACAACGTAGAATTCGTTATCCTGTTGTTAGAAAAACTACAACTAAGCCACGCAAGCAACAATCAGAATCTGCTTAAGATTGTCGATTTTTATGTCTGAAGCCTATTTATTTTCAACTCAGCCTTCCTGGGTCATTTTTTGCTGCTTAGTCTAAACTCCAGTTATAATTATTGGTGATTTCTCTAAATTAAATTCTACAACGTAGGAAATGGTCAAGGTAGAATGGGCGATTACTCTTGTTGAGGATGATTTTGAACTTTGGTATCGTCAGGCTACCGAGAGAGGTTTCTGTCAGGATGTTACAAAAAATATTTACCAGTACAGCAAGGAGAAATTTTGGTTAGAGTCAGCAATGATAAATTTTTATCAGGTTATGAACTACTTTCATGGCGACTAGCTAAAGATTCATCAATATCTTGACTATAGGTCAACTCTTTTATACCCTCGCTTTTCTCTTCGCTCTTGGAGCTTGTAGTAAGTTATTAACGCGGCTTGATAATCAGGACAATCTAAATCTTTTGACTTGCCAAATCCTCTATATATGGCACTGCCCCAAGTTTTAGTGATCGTCCATTCTCCAAATAGGTTTTGGCAAAGGGTTAAGGTGTAGAATCGCGTATCTCTTTGCCACTTCGATTGAAGCCATTTGTCAAGTTGGTAGGCAATTTTTACAGTCATCTCAACCACGCTTTTGCTGCTGGGAGCAAGAATCTGTCAACACAATGATTTTAATAATTAGGTTCGGCTTGCGCGTTACTGGAGTACCTATTACTCTTGCGGTTGCCCCTTTAATGAATTTGATTTAATTTAATATAGTATTGTTGTTCTTATATTAAGTATTTAAGCAGAAAGTTTTTCGGAAAAATTTACCTGCGACATAACTTGTGCGCGTATTGAATTAGCAGCTGTCTCTGCAATTTCTGCTCTATCAGAATCAGTAAGAAGTACTGCAAGTAGCGATTTGAGAGCTTCGCGGTTAGATATAAACTCTTCACCGTATAAATCATCTTGCAGCAGGGTGGTTTCTAAGTAAGGTAATAGCTCAGGCGCAGGAGATAGCAACCGTTCTTTAATGCGTCCCCTTGCAGTCTCTATTGCTGAAGAAGTACCTACACCTAAATCCCATGTTTCAATTATTAGTCTGATTTCACGGTTAAGAGATACACGCAGCGTTGATAGGCGACCAAATAAAGGAAGGTTAAGCATTAAAGGTGGTAGTGCATTACCCCAATCCAAACCAGCACCAATAGTGCAATTGGCTTCATCTTCGATACGAACAGCCTCATCGAGCCATCCTTCACCAAAAAGTAAATCTATAGCTTCTTGGGTTGTTACTGGCTCATTCACCTGAGAATTATTATTTTGCTGTTGATGATTCATAAATTTTCACCTGATCTTCGTCTCAATACACCATACTCAAAGTAAACCAAATTATCGTATTCTTCTTCAGGCCCGCAGTTAAACATATTTTGTTTTTCTTGACATACTCCCCACCATTCAATGGTGGGTATTCTAGGCTCAAACAGCAAATGCAGTTTCAAACCGACTTACATCGCCTAACCCAATGGTTGATGCCCCAACCATTTGAATATTGAGTGCGGCGTTTTCATCCCTTCCGTTCACTGACTGACAACCCGAACAACGCCATTCTCTGATAGACAAATCAAGACTTTCTAAAATCTGTCCACAGTGCGAACAGGTCTTACTACTGGGATACCATTGGTCGATGAAAACAACCCTCTTTTTCTTCTTTTTGGCAACCCATTCTAGAATTTGTAGAAACTCACCAAATGCCAAGTCTGATATTTTTCTACCCCAAAGACGTTGCATTCCTTTGAGGTTGAGTGTTTCAAAACATAGCACATCAAACTTATCAGTCAAATGATGCGCCAATTTCCAAAACCAATCACGCCGACGATGAGAAATATCTTCGTATCTGCGTACTAAATTTTTTCTGGCTCTTTCACGATTGATTGAGCCTTTTAATTTTTTGGAATGCTGTCTGCTGGCTACTTTGATGGCGTTGAGGGACTGCTTAAAAAATTGGGGTGACTCAATTTTAGTACCATCTGAGCAAGTGAGAAATGTCTTAAGTCCAAAATCAAAACCCGCTATTTTACCAGTCGTGGACTTGGTTTCTGACTCAGCACAATTATCAACCACCACAACCATAAATAATTCACCCAACGGTGTACGTTTTATGGTTAATGTTTTGACTGTTCCTTCTATCTCTCTAGACTTCCAAAACTGATATACTTGCTGACCTATTTTTACCCTATTGCCTCCCAAAAACTTATAACCAGCTTGTTTTAAACTGAATGATTTGTATTTTTTAACTTTCTTAAATCCTGGTGGTTTAACTCCTTTCTTGTTATGTTTAAAAAACAATTGGTAAGCTTTCTCTATGCGTTGACAAATATCTTGTACTGCTTGAGAACCTACGGTTTGCCAGAATGGATTACGTTTTCTCAATTTGGCAATATGAGACTGAAGTTTTGCACAACTCAAGTGCTTGCCCCACATTCTGTAGTAGCGTTTGTGTAGAGCAATGCAATGATTGTAGATTACCCCGGCAGCATTTATCATGCGTTTGAGGTGTCTATTTCTTTTGTGTTGATATAGCTTAAAATTCAGTGTTTTCATATTAATATTTTACCAAAAATATGAGGATAAAAACTCAATTTTTCTCTAAATTAAGCAAAGTTGCCCTTGAAGGGCGAGACTTTAAACCCATGTTTTTGGCAACCCAACTCTACCTTCATACCCTAGCTCAACACTTCTAATTCTTGCAAAATTTAAAAGTGCTTGACCAACACCTTTGAATTGAGGCGGACGCTGAATTTCAATTCGGTTAGTGGGGGCAGTTGCAATACCATCAACATAAACTAGTCTCTTACCAATATTCAACCGTGAACCGTGCATTTGTGTTTCTATTATCATTAAACCTTGAGTTGTGTTTCCGCACTCAACTGCATAACCTTCAAGATTTTCTTGATTGGCAATATATCTTAATTTAAATATCCAGTCCCAGTATTTATCTTCTTGAGTAAATAACCTTAAATTTTCGACCCAATCATTGACATAATCATCAATATGTTTTTGTCCTAAATCTACCAAATATGCTTCAACAGATGTGTTATCGCTACCTCTTTTTAATAAAATTTTTCGCTGCACCTAAAGCTCCTAGTTATTAACTTATTCTTAAAGCTTATAACGGCTATTTTACTACTAAATAAAAGAGTAAAAGTAACTGCGTATATCAGTGGCTTTATGCCAACCAGCTAGCACAGCATCATCTGAAATTTCTCCAATAACTACCAAACTATTTTCTTTATCCACATAGTAGGGTAAAGGTTCAGCACTCATCCAACCATAAGCAATAGCTTCTTTGTCTCGCTCAAAAATTGAAACTTCTAAACTTTGCTCATATCTTGAGTAGTAGTAAGGTAAATAGCAAGCTGGGTATTCTCTTAAAGATTCGCGATTAACTGTGTATGATTGCCAACGTAGTCGCTCACCCTTAATTTCTTTTGGATTAGCTTCTAGCCAATCATAAAGTTTTTTAGCTTGCCGCAATGCGTGGTCTTTGCCTTCAAAAACAACGCTGGGAAGAAAAATATCGCCGTCAAAATGCACCGCGACTTCAAATAAATCTTCATCCTCATCTTCGGCTTCTGTTACCTCAATGATTCCAGCCTTATATAGTTCGGTCATTTCCCTGCATTGCTTCGTCAGATATACCCCTACATTATTAAAATTTTAGCTTTCAGTTACAAAATAATCAGAACGCTCTGTTGCTTCTAATACCTTATCTGGAAGGAAATTTTGTTTGTGTAGACGAGCTAGTGCTGTGGTGTTAGCGCGGTTCGACAGTCCGGTTTTGGAGGTTTTCTCCTGGAGGTACTGCCGTGCATGGTTTCCTACTCCAGTCCCCACAATGGAGCTTCCCCCGGCAAGCAGTTGGCTCGACTTGAGCCGACTGGCGTGGGGTTTATAACCACATTTTTAAGGTTGAGTTGGCACCAATAAGCTACCGTTGCATCCAAACAAGAACTGCTATAGTTTCTACTTTTTACAACGCCCTTAAAAATTTTGCGTCATTTTTTAATACTGCCCTGTTAAGCAAGTGAACACCCTCAAACCTTGAAACTCAGGCAGATGAATTATGGCTAATATGTCTCCAGCTTCTAAGCGTCGCAAGAGACACCAACTACTACAAATGTATGGAAACCATTGTTGCTGGTGTGGTAAACAAATGTCCAAATCGGAAAGAACCATTGAACACTTGCTTCCCAAGAGCCTGGGTGGATCTAATAGTCTCTCGAATTTGCGTTTGGCTTGTTTCAGTTGCAATAATTCTCGTGGTAACAGTCTGTTACCTCCACGGTTAAGAAATGTTTTTGCTCTGGCAAATAAAACTTCCTAAGAACAAGCATCCAGTTGAATTTTGTGAAAAGATGCCCCCGAAAATTATTAGATATCGTTATAGGTGTAAGCATCTAGCCAAATGCCATAATAGCGATCGCAAAAACCGCCTGTTAAAAAAGTGGTATGGATGACCTAGAGCAACAGTTGATCGGTCTAATTACGCAGATACGTCAACACGTACCTAAGAGCCTACAATGGCGATTGGCCATGGATCGATTACTACGTGAAATTCAGCAATTTCCAAGATTACGCAAATCCTCTCATCCTGATTATCTAGCAGCCCTAACCCTTACATTCGAGTGGGTTAGCAATAATATTTCTGAATTTGAGCCTAATTCTGACTCGGTTGCAGAAAGTTTGGTGAGATGGGTTAACGGTTACCTTCGCTGGCGGATTCAAGATTTGTACTCTCCAGATAAAAATGCTCCACTCAGCTTAGATGCTCCCATAGCCTCAGACTTTGGGGAAATAACTCTGCTGGATAAATTACCCAATTCTACTTTGAGTGGTTTGGATAGTCTAATTGAAAATTCTCAGCGAGAAAATAACCAACGAATTGGTCTAAAATTAGAGCTTTATATTGAGCAAGATCACGAAGCAAAGCTCAAAAATAGTTATCCTCGTTCTTGTGTTGAGTGTAATTGCCAATTTCTCAGCCAACGATTAATACTCAAAGAACCACCTGACAAAGTTGCAGAGATAGCGCGAGACTTGAGCATTCCTTACACAACTGTCAATTCGCATTGGAACAGAAATTGCAAACCGATGTTGCAAAAAATTGCTGAAGATTTGGGATATAAGCAGGAGCAATCGTTATGAGTAGCACAACTTCCCCTTTATTAATGGTTCCGCTAGATTTAGAAATTCATTCTAGAGCCAGACATTTAGCGGCTCAACAAAGCACAGTAGAAAAAGGTAAGCGAGTTTATTTGAATGCGTTAGCAGTTTACGCAGTTCATAGCTATTTAAAATGGTTGCAAATACCAACAAATTTTCAGGAATCAGATTGTTGGAATCCAGTAAAAGCAGCTTTATCGAATGCATCTGATTTGGTAATTCCAAATGTGGGAACTTTAGAATGCCGTCCGGTTTTACCCCAAGAAACTGTCATATTATTACCAAGCACTAGCGAAAATCGGATTGGCTATGTAGCTATACAGTTTCAGGAAAGCCTAGATTCAGTGCAACTATTGGGATTTGCGCCTGCCTTTGATGAAGTAAATCTGCCTGCACAGCTAGAAGTGTCACAACTCCAACCTATTGACGCTCTCCTACAGCAAATCACCCGTCTTGAAGAAGCGATCGCTTTTCTACAAACTGATGACTCAGTGGCAGTACAAGTACGTTCTGTATTAGACAATAAACCTTTATCAGAGATTGTGGCAAAATTTGAGCTTCTTTACCGAACTGGCGATGAATTTGAGTGGCGCTACGCCGGAGGGGAAATATTAGCTGGAGATACTCGCGCTGTTGGTGCTACTCGTGAAGCAATTCAGCAAGATGATAGCGAATTACAAAATTTAGCCGAAATGCTATTGGAGAAGTTAGCAGAAATCTGGGGAGATGTTGCGTAGTTTGACCCGTTGGGAATGATGTATATAACTACCCAAAACATCCAATTGTCATGGCTAAAGGATTCGGCTATCAAAAATCACCAGATTTTACTCAACGCCAAAAAGCTTATTTCAAGCTGATTAAACAGCTACTCAACTGTCCTAGTGGCAGGGAAATGAAGATTCTCAGGAAATACGCACACTTGGTTGATGCTGGGTTTGTAGAAACTTTGGAAATGGTAGCTCAAATCCGGGTAAACCAAGGAGATATTCGTTCTGCTTACTTTTTGAGAAATTTAGCTCATTGGCTAGGTGAGGAACTGGAATTATATAGAGATGAGCCTTCCGCAACAGCCAATTTTATTAGACCTCCAGCTTTCTTGGGTGAAATCTTGTGGGCGATCTCACAAAATAAAAGCAACCCACAAGCCCTTGTTCGTCTACTTAAAGCTAACTTAGATAAACTCAATGATGATTTTTCTGAACAGTTTAATTACTGGATAAACTTTAGCCTACTAAACAATGACTCAATAACAGAACAAGTAATATTAGTAGGATTGGGTATTGTTGATTTCTGCACCTTGCTTGGGCAGTTTCCTTTAGGAAACAGGGCAATTAACTTAGAAATTAGCATTACTGGCTTAGAAGCTGCTACCAAAATTTTTACCCGTCAGATTGTCCCAGAAATTTGGGCTAATATCCAATTAAATTTAGCACCAGCCTACCGCCATCGGATTCGAGGAAATCGCGCAGATAACCAAGAAAAGGCAATTGCTGCTTGTAATAATGCCCTGTTTATCTACACCCGCGACAGTTTTATCAAAGAGTGGGCGAGTCTGCAAAGTAATCTCGGTCTTGTCTATACTGACAGAATTATAGGAGACAAAGCCGAGAATTTAGAAAAGTCAATTTCTTGCTATGAAACTGCTTTAAAAGTTATTAACCGCGCTCAACTTCCTGAACTTTGGGGTACTCTTCAAAATAATTTGGGGAATGCGTACCTTTTTAGAATTCAAGGCGATAAAGCACAGAATTTAGAAAAGGCGATCGCTTGTTATCAAGTTGCGCTACAAGTACGTACCCGTTCGGCATCGCCCTATTATTGGGCTAGTAGTCAACATAACCTAGCCAATGCCTACACTCAAAGGATTCTGGGTAATAAACAAAAGAATCTAGAAAAGGCAATTTCGTCATATATTAACGCCTTAGAAGTTTACACCATTTCTGATTATCCTGAACGATGGGCAGGAACAAAAACCACTCTAGGAAATGCTTATTGGGAAACAGATAAATTTACTGAAGCACTTGAATGTTTCCGCGCTGCTTTGCAAGTCTTCACTCCCACTAAATTTCCCAGAGATTGCATACAAACTGGATTGAGTTTAGGTAAAACAGCCTTGGCTGCTGGCATGAAAGCAGAAGCTTTTGAAGGTTATGCAGTTGCCATTGAAGCTGTTGAACAAAGCCGTCATTGGGCTGGAATTTCTCAAAAACAAGAAATTCTTGCATACACAGAGATGGTGGTTTTTTGTATCACCAATGGGGAACGAGATAAAGCTAGAGAATATGCAGAATGTTCTGGTTATCAAGAGATTTTAAATCTGTTAGATAGTGATGAATTTCAACAAATTTACTCAAATTTCCAATTCCTCGGACAGGTATTACAAGTAACTGCTGAAAGCAATGGAGAATCGCAAGCTGTATATCAAATACTAGAAAATAACCTGAATAAAATAGATGAACAATTTGTTCAACACTTACAAAGGCTTGAGGATGTTTTCGGACACATACCATCAGGGCAATCTCTTCAAATTGCTACAACTATTTTAAGTTTTAGTAATCTGATTCGGGAGTTTCCACAAGGCGATAAAGCAATTAACTTAAGAATTGCTGCCACAGGTTATGAGGTAGCCGCTACTATTTATACCAAAAAAGATTTCCCTGAACAATGGGGAAACATTCAAGATGCCATCCGCGAACTATTTCAGATTCAGCTATTTGAAGCAGTATTCAAGAACCTAGACAAGAACCTAGAAAATCCTAAAGCTGTTGTATACCCATTACTGGAAGCAAATAAATATAAACTTGATGAACGTTTTGCTACCGTATTGTGTTTGAAAACGGAAGCTATGCTGTCTGAAGCGCCGCCAGAGTATGCAAAAGGACTTGCTGCAAGTCTTATAGGTTTGAGCTTTCTGATTAAAGAATTTCGACACGGTAATGAGGCGAATAATTTAGAGATTGCCATTACGGGGTATGAACTTGCTTCTAAAGTATTGACTTACGAAGATTCACCAGAAGCATGGTGTCTGTGTCAAAGTATGCTGGGCAATGCTTACCACCGTCGAATAAAGGGTGAGCAAGCAGAAAACCTGGAACAATCACTTTCTTACTTACACAATGCTTTGCAAGTGTGTAACTGTGAACAGTTTCCCGAACTCTGGGCAACAATTCAAAATAGTTTGGTTATTGCTTATGGTTTTAGGATTCGTGGCGATCAGGTGGAAAATGCGGAACTAGCAATCCAGGCTGGTGAAGCTGCGATGCGGGTTTTCACACGCGATCAAGATCCTGAACAATGGGCGCAAGTACAAAACAATCTAGGCATTGTTTACCGCGATGCCTGCGGCGGGCAAAGCCAACGCATTCTCGGTGACAAAGCTGAGAATTTAGAAAAAGCGATCGCTTGTTATCAAAATGCTCTTTCCATTCGTACTCGTGAAGACTTCCCAGAACTTTGGGCGCAAACTCAAATGAATCTGGCATCTGCCTATCGTCACAGACTCAGAGGTGATGCAGCAGAAAATGTGGAAATGGCGATCGCTGCTAATCAATCTGCTTTACAAGTCTACACAAAAGCAGCCTTCCGCCAAGGTTGGGCAGAAGTACACATGAATTTGGCTAATGCCTATCTTCACCGAATTCATGGGGATAGGAGCGAAAATTTAGAAAAGGCGATCGCTGCTCATCAATCTGCTTTACAAGTTTTAACAAAAGAAGAATATCCTCGACAGTGGGCGATGACTCATCTGAATCTAGGAAATGTCTTCTTACAACAACAGCAAATAGAAGCAGCAATTACCTCTTATCGTTCAGCTTTAAAAATCTTCACTCCCACCGCTTTTCCTGACGAATGCCTAAAAGCAGGACAAATGCTGGGAAACACTGCTTTTAACATTGGTGATTGGACTGAAGCTATTAGGGGCTATAGTGTGGCAATTGAAGCTGTAGAAACCAGTCGCACTTGGGCAAGTTCAGAATCACGTCGTCAAGAAATCTTAGCTGATTCTCTCCATGTTTATGAAAATATGGTGCAAGCTTGTATTAATAATAAACAACTCAATAAAGCTGTTGAATATGTCGAACGTTCTCGCTCAAAACGACTCGTAGATTTAATGGCAAGTAATGACCTTTACTCAGATGGTGAAATTCCTGCTGAAATTCAACAGTATTTACAAGATTTTGAAGCTATACAACGGCAAATTGATAATGAACTAAGACACCATTATAATAGCAGTAACTTGGATGGTAATAAACTCGGTAAAAGCCCACATAGTCGGGCTGCTATCGAAGCTTATAACGAAACTATTGCAGATTTGGAAGCTGAAAAACAGCAAATTTGGGAACAAATGCGCCGTCTAGATCCTGTTCTGGCTGGTCAAATTCAAGTAAGTCCCATGAATTTGTCATCGATACAGCAGCTAATTAAAGTACCTACAACAGCTATTCTGAGCTTTTATACTACCTCGAATCACACTCATATCTTTATCATCCGGCAGAATCAAATTACTTTGCACACTTGTACTGACTTGGGATTTGAGACTTTACAATCATCGATTTTAACTCACTGGTTAGGGCAATATCTTAATAATCAAGATACTTGGAAAGAGCAATTTAGTTTTTTAATAGCAGAACTAGCTGAAGTCTTAAAGTTAGATGATTTAATTGCACAACATCTAAAAAATATTGATGAATTGATTCTTGTTCCTCATCTAGCATTACATCAAATTCCTTTTGCTGCTTTACCAATAGCAGAAAGTCAATATCTGGGAGATAAATTTTTCATTCGTTATGTTCCTAGCTGCCAAATTTTAGAATTTTGTCACAACCGTCCCTCAATCAGTAGTCTTATGATCTACGGTATTGTTGAAGATGCTACTGAAGATTTACCCTACGCTAGTTGGGAAGGAGAACAACTAGCAAATTTGTATGATATTCCTGATAATCAACGTTTAAAAGGTAGTCAAGAAGCTAGTGTCAGCAACTATCGTCAACTGATACAAAAAGTTCAAGTAATTCATTCTAGTCATCATGCGCGTTCGCGGCTCGATAATCCTCTAGAATCAGTATTAATTTTAGGAGATGGCTATATTACGTTAAGTCAGTTATTAACTCCAAGTTGGCGCACTCCTCAGTTAGAAGACGTATTTCTCTCTTGCTGCGAAACTGGTTTAGGTGTGACTGAAATAACTGACGATATTCTCACTCTTTCAACAAGTTTTCTTTGTGCTGGCGCTAAAAGTGTTATCAGTACACTCTGGGCAGTAGATGACTTGGCAACAGCACTCTTTTCAGTATTTTACTATCAATCCCGACATCAGGGAAACAAGCGACTGCAATCAATCAGACAAGCTCAATTTGAACTGCGTACCCTTACAGGTGAAACTCTTACCACAATTTACAAACCTAAGTTAAGTTATTTTTTGACGCAGAAACTCAAGGAAACTGACACGCTACGTAAAAAAATTCAAAAAGAACGCGATAGTCATCCACATAGTTCCCTATTATATGAACAATGCAATGAAGAATACAAAAAATACGACAAAATCGGAAAATTGATTTATCAAGCAAAAAAAGATTTAGAACTTTTTTGTCGAGAATCTAAACCTTTCTCTCATCCTTATTATTGGGCAGCTTTCACCTGTTCCGGGTTAAATTGATAACTGCAATCTCTGAAGTATTCAGTCTAAATTCAGAAATTATTAAAATTAATAAAAATTCTAACTTGCCGGATGATATAACCCCGTATCCTGATTAAATTCCCATCCTAACCCTGCTCTATCCTTGCCTTTGCACCATCCCACAAAAAGCGGTGGTGGCAGATTAATTCGCTGCTCGCGTATAGTTTCTACACTTACACCAAGTCTTGAAGCTAAACCTTCTTCCGTTAGCGGTTGGATTCGAGGAGTTTGCCCTTGATAATATGAATTGTTGTTGTACGATTTCTTCTGCCGTTTCGGTTGGTTGTTGAGATAATTTTGAATTTTAATAATCGCCTCAGCAAATTGTTTCATTTGGGCTGTTATCTCTTCAGTTTTTTGTTCTAAAGAGTCCAAACGTTTATCTTCATTACCAGCAATTGCATCAAGGTCATCTAAAGAACCATCTAGGTATAGCTCAATAAAACGGGTGAGCGTTGCTGTTGCCGTCGTGCCTTTCGAGTTGCAACGGGCGATAAACTGCTCCCACATCTTTTGGTCACAGTTGAAAGATGCTAGCTTCTTTGTTCTCCCTGTATTGCTCATATCTAGGTAATGTCTAGGTATTATCTAGGTAAACTTATCCGCGGACAGGAACAACTGAGCGTGTTTCCATCTTGATAACTACCTTGACACTATCATGATGAGCGTATGAGTGCGATGGCCTAACCGCCCGGTGGAGGCGATGCCTTCTGGAGCGAGACGCTACCTACGCGAACGGCGGGCTTCTCTACGAGAGGCTACGCCAACGCCTACGCTCTATGTTTGCTTTTTTTACGCAGTGCGTGAGAAGTCCCAACACGCCCGACGTGGTGAATGTACTTTGCAGTTGTCGCCGGGGAAGCATGGCCCAAATCTGCTTGCAAGTCAAAATCAGAAGCTCCATTTTTCTTAGCCAGCGTTGCGTGAGTGTGGCGGAGAAAGTGGGCGCTGAACTTAATTCCCGCACAAGTAGAAATTTCCTCCATCATCAGTCGCAACCCGCGATCGCTTAGAGGTTTACCCCTGTCCCGCCGGCTGGGACTAGGAAACACCGGCTGATCGTTGCCTGCATCGCCACGGTAATCCAGTAGCACCGCACTAGTTTCCGGATCGAGACTAACAGTTCTGGTTTTATTTCGTTTCCCCGTCACAGTTAACAATAGACAGTCCCCATCCTCCCGAAACTGCCGCCAAAATAACCCCGGCGTAATTATGCGCTTACCATAATCAGAAGTTTGTCGGGCAATTTCTCCTGCCCTCACCCCACTGTAAAAGACGAGAGTAAACAGCAGCCAGTGCATCTTATTAGTGTTGTGTTGCAAGTCTACTGCCATCGCCGCTTTTTCCAACTTAGCAATCTCGCGTTCCGAGAGAATGCGCTCTGCGAGCTTATCGTCCCACTGGATGCTTAAGTCCTTGCCCAAGTCGATAGCAAAATAACCAATAGAAGCTCTAGTACCCCACTCCCACAAACTTTTAATCGCCGCCGTGTATTTAGCCGCAGTATTTTTACTAATTCCATAAGTATTTTTCTTTCCCCGTACTGGCTTTTCATCCTTGAGCCAAGCCAGATAAGCGTGTAGATGGAATAACGTTGCCATCCTCAAATCAGATATCCCAAACCGCGACTGCATATAATCGACAAGCTCATAACCAATTTGCCGATATGCCCGTCGCGTTTGGTCGCTTTTAATAGTGACAGAATGCACCCATAGCTCAATTAGCTGCTGTGTCGAATTAATTTTCTGGCGGTTGGGAAAATAATAATCCACAAGCGCAACACGAGCTTCATCAAGCGGTAGAGTCACCACCTCCACAGCAAGTGATTCCACGCTTTTGACGGGTAAATTTTCCATAATAAAATTCCCCAACCCCCACTGATAATTATGATGCCGAGAACTATAATTCCCGGTATCTTTATGATAGTTGTTTCCAGGACACGATTAAATTGCTCATCTAGAATCATCTATATCGTATATCCGCGGATATCCCGTATGCGATGATGGTAGTGGGGAAGGTTGGGGAAGTAGGAGGAGATAGGGAGGTAGGGGGAGTAAGTAAATATTAGAACTCGAAGCAAATGGTTAAAGAACTGGTTAGAAATCACTTCTCCACAACAAAAGCGCGAGGGAATGGTGGAATATCCGCAGATAAATATAAAACTTCTGTCTGAAGAAGACCGGGAGTTGGTGAAGCAGGCCAAGCAGCGTGCTGAGGAGTTGCGCTTAACTTTTAAGGAGTTTGTGCTGAATTGTATTAAACAAGCACTTGTGGAAGAGAGTGCGGATGGTGTAAGTGCAACTGCTGCCGAAATTGAAGCTTTGAAAGCTCAAATCGCCGCCCTGGAAGAGAAGGTGAATATTCCTTCTGCGACCAAATCGGAAGTACATACCCTCCAAGAGCGGTTAAATCAATTGCGGGTGGGGATTTCAAATGAAATTAAGAAAGATAGGGAGCAACTTGCATCTTTAACGTTGGCGATCTCCCGACTTGAAAGCCAAATTGAACAGCTAATACCTTCCTTAAATCTTCAGGTGGATGGTGAAGGAAATTCTGACAGTGATAGCGACTGGCTTTTTGGGGAAGGCTCCAGTGGTGCAGGAGAAGAAGATGTTGAGGATACCCAAACTGATGGACGATGATGGGAGAAAATGGAATCTGACTTTTCCCGTTAAGTTGTGAAACAACGAAATAGTATTCATTCTGAAAGCGTTCTATTCGCAATAAAAATTGCTTGATTTGAAGCCCTAGTCAACTATTCATGGCTCAGCATATTGTTTTTTATCCCCAGCCAAGTGGCGTGGCAGTTGGACGTAAATTACCTGTTCTACATCAGCTTCTTCGAGCTATAACATTAAGCGGAGATCCCGATACATAATCTTCACCCTAATTACTTAAAATTGGCAAATAATTGTTTAATGGACATCATTTGACTTTAACAGGTATTCCCAAATGAGTACCTGTGTCAGTACTCGCTATCCCGTCGCCTGTGTCATCGGTGGCGGCTACGCTGATGATATGAAATCCCTAGTTTGGCGACATGCCTTAGTACATCGCGCCGCTAGTCAAGCCTACCGCCAATACAAGCTATAGTTATTTTCTGGGTTACAGCAGGCGAAATCAAATGGTTATATCTGTTTAAAATGTTTTTCTTTGCCAATATTGGGGAACAATAAACCAAGAAAACCTTATTGGCGAATATCTCTGCTGATGGACAACGGCAAAGTTAGAATCTACGAACTATCACAGGAATTAAATTTAGGTATCAATGAGCTATTAGCAATTTGCCATCAAATTAATATTCCTGTGAAAAGCATCATCTCCGAGTCTGAAGCAGAAAGTATTCGTTTGCAGGTAAACAAATTAGGCGTAAAGTCTCCTGTGCTAACTCTAGAGAATTTTGAGAACATCAAACCAGATTCGCAAAATTGGGGCTATAAGTTTGTAGCTAATTACCACCAATGCTTGATACAGATAGTTTAGAAGAAGTTGCTCAAGAAATTGGCTGTACGCGCGAAGAACTAGAATTTTTAGAAGAGTCTATTTTTAAACTTCAGTTTGAGTCTGCTGATGACAGCATTAAGCAAATGCTTACCATACAATATCGAATGCACCCTTTTATTATGGGCGCAATCAATCAGTTTTATGAAAATAGATTAGAATGTGGCATTTTAGAACCTAATATAAAACGCTCCCATAATTTAACAAGTAAGATTATTGAAGAAAAACATCATATAGTTTGGGTAAAAACACCCATAAATTCTGATTATCAAGAGAAAAAAGAAAACACATCTTTTTATAATGAAGGTGAAATAGGAATAATTAAAAATTTATGTACTGAGTTTGAGAATATTTGGACAGCTAAAGTGGCTAATGGTGAACAAAAAAAAGAAATAGCAGTGATTACATTTTATGGCGCTCAACTTAGAAAAATTGATCAAGTCCTCCGTTCTGAATCATTTCCATCTTTACAAATTCGTCTTGGTACTGTTGACCGTTTTCAAGGTATGGAAAGACCTGTTGTAATTGTGAGTATGGTTCGCAACAATAAAGTCAAAGATGTGGGATTTGCTAAAAAACCAGAACGGATTAATGTAGCTTTTTCTCGCGCTCAAGAACTACTCATAATTGTTGGTTGTCATGAATTATTTACTCTTCAGCGAGGAAAAGTCGGCGATATGTACTCTCAAGTTTCTAACGTTATACGTCATCAAGGAGGTCTAATTGATGTTTCTCGCATCTGCGGCTAAACCTATTGATGACAATTTAAAAAGTTTAGTAGATAAAATCGAAGCACAAAGTTCTAGTTTATCTGTTTTAGCAGCACGTCAATTTCGCTATAGTCTATACCAAACTCCTATAGAAGTTACTATTAAAGAAGCCCGGAGATTTAATTTACTTGAAGAATTTATTCTTCGTGCTGGAATTGAATTTAATCCACCACTAACTTCTGATGAATTAGCAACAGTCCTTGGGCTTGATCCTGTATTTTTGCGAAGTACTGTTATTACACTACAGTCATTACAAGTTCTAGCAGTTAATTCACAAATTAATGTGACCTCTGAAGGGCGTTTATTTTATGAAAATGGTTCTGTACCCCAACCTCCTTACTCATTACAAATCTATGGTATTAGTGACCCTTTAGAAGAAAAAAATATTTTTCAATATGAACCATTAGACTCATTCGATAAATCTTTATTAGCTCTACCAGATTTAGCTGATTTCGTTAAAAATGCTATTAAAGATAATCAGATTAATACATTATCGATAGACGAATTACAGCAACTTATTCAAGCTTCTAGCTTATCCCTTCATAATCCAGAAGAAGGGAAAGTTATCAGTTTTTGTTCAATCACCTCGTCAAGTCAAATAATTTGGAGAAGCATAGCTATATTTGTGATATTTGATGCCAATCATGATAAACTGAGCATTCAAATACGAAGTGGTAATAAAATTTTAGAATCTGCCTCAAACAAGCTAGAATTACTTTTATCTGAAGGTATCATTTCCCTCCAATCATTGTTATACTTATCAGACAACATCATCAATTTAGAACGTGAAGCTACTCTAAAAAGAAGAAATGATGAAGTAGAATCTAGGTTAGAAAAAATCCGCAATCAAGCAATAATAATTGCTAATAAAACCAGTTTCTCTCAAGATAACTTATCAGCCATAGGTACGGCTATACAGTTACGTGATCAACAAATTGCTCAGGCTTTCTTGGAAGTTTTAAAATCAGCCAAACGCCAAGTTCTCATCTACTCACCTTGGGTAAGCCATGCTGTTGTTGATGAAAAGTTTCTCAATATCTTACAAACATTAGTAAATCGCGGAGTCTGGATATTAATCGGACATGGAATTGCACGAAGACAAGAAGATGAAGACAGACCAATACCACCAGAAATAGAAGCAAAACTACAAGCAATTAAAACACCTGATGGTATACCTGGTGTACAGATATTTTGGTTAGGTGACTCTCACGTTAAAGAAGTAATAGTTGATCAGGAGATTCATCTTTGTGGATCTCATAACTGGCTTTCCTATCGTGGCGACTATCTACCAAGAGGAGAGTCAGTATATAAAGTAACAATTCCAAATCAGGTACAAGAAGCATATAACTTTCTCTCTCATCGCTTTCAAAATCACGCTCAAAAATTATGGCAAAAGTCTATAGAAGCCCGTGATATCCCAATGGCGATTAATTCTTTATGTGTATGGGCTTCTTTGGGTATGGAAGATTTAGCATTAAGCAAAATACAGAATCATAATTGCTTAGAACTTCTTCCTGTGTGGGCGAAAATCAAAGCCCACACAGGAAGAAGCCTTAGTAAATAGCAATACCGTTGCCAATTTCTCAACGGCGACACCAGCTTTCAACTCAACACCAGTGGCTTGTAAGCTTCTACTCCAAGCGACTTCTTATGCAGCGATCGCACTTCCCAAACCTCGACAGAGCAATAGAGATGCACCGCACTGGCTGTCAAAAACATTGCCATACCAAACGTTGCAACAACTTTTGACAGAGATTAAAGCTAGACTTTCTTACTTTTGAGTTGCTAAAGCATGTTACTATTTGCCATAAGTAGGCGACAATAATCCGCCCGACTGGAAGTCATCGCACGTTGGTTTACCCAAGCGACCCCTACTGCATCTTATATATAGTTGTTACGCCCAATATTCCCCAGAAGCTTGTCACCCAAACTCAAAGTTGTAGCGCCACAAGACTTCGCACAGTTTAGAACGCAAGCACACCTATACGTCACCATGACCATTTGACTTTAACAGGTATTCCCAAATACGCCGAATTTCCTCCCTAACCCTGTTGTGTCAATTTGGGAGAAACTAGAGTCGCCATTATGTGTCATGGGTTTGACCGTAGAAGATTTTCAGATTGCTGTTGCAGCTTGACATATCTAGCTTTAATTGAATTTGTACGTATTTTATTTACTTTTCGTTTAACGCCCCTATTTTTCCACCATTACTAATGTCCGCCGTATTAGCCCTGCACGTTTGCGTGTGGCTAATCGCATTTTGGCATCGGCTATGATCTCGTTAAGGAGTTCAGGCTGTTGCTGTAACGAAGCGATCACAGCTTCAATATTACTCTGGATATTTACGCCCTATTGTTTGGTTCAAGATTAATTTGAAGATTTTGGATAACTTGTTCAGCTTCAGATTGTGGTAAACGCTCAAGCAAATAGTTAAGTAGGTCTTCCTGCCGACTTTGCCCAAAAACCATGCGATAGACTGTTAATGAGCGACGTAAAGACTCTAAACGTTCGCAATCACGACTTAGTGGTAAGTTCGGAACGTGACGCTCAATTTTTGCACCCTCTTCTAGAGGATATATCCAAAACGGTACTAGGTCTGATGTTTCTGGGGGGCGATCGCGTTTCCCGGCGGCAAACAGGGTCTCCCAAGGATCTGTATCTGAGTTTGCAATTTCACCCAAACCATACTTGAGTGCTAAATTTTTACGAACTGCATGACCTTTATAACGATGAACTCGTCCTTCCCTCTGCTCCAGGTCTACAGGATTCGATGGCAAATTCCAGTGAACAATGGCGTGACAGTAGGGATGAAAATCTAATCCTTCTTGTCCTACTGAAGTTGTTGCAAGTACAAAGGGACGAAATGGAGAATTAAAAGCTTCACGGACTTGTTCTGCTCGATTTGTGCCTTGTTCGGTTTCTGATTGTTCTTCACCGAAGCGCAGCGCAAAGTGGGCGCGGATTCTATAATTATTGAGAGTAATTTCCTCACGCTTTGTATCTGCCAGGATGTTATCAACGCTTATGACAGAAGTACGTAGCGTTAAAGCTTTGCAAATATTTTGAGATATTTCTACCGCCATTACTTCTGGTGTTTTGTTAAGCAAACCCAAAGACTCACGTAAGATATGAGCGTATTCATCCAATACTGACTGCAAACATCCATCTACACAGTAATTTAGGACTCTGCGCCAATGGGCTTGTTGTTGGTCTATCCCTCGAAGTAAAGCAGTAGCTTCTGGTGAATTAAAAATGCTCCGGAATGACCAAGCAATTTTAGCGGCACTTATCCTAATTTCTTTGTTAGTAAGCATTTCTAACCCACCTGCAATCCGAGCAAGACTACGAAGGGCGGTTACACCAGGACTAGCGATCGCTGTTTGAGCCAAAACTAAAGATAGATCGCTAGGGGGTTTTCCTAAACGAGGAAGTTCATCAATCACATCTTTGGCGGCTTTAACGTGTTCACACCACGATGATTGGTCTTCCTTTGCATTCTCATCTTCATTTTTCTCACCAGCCCAAGAATTAGCCAGATTAGGTTGAGAAAACCATTGTTGAGTAGCTTTAGAGTCAAAATAATGATCAAGCAAAATGGGAGCTACCCAGTACCAAGACTCATCTTCGTTTCCAGTTACAGAAACTTTTAACTCTAGTTTCTGTAACAGGATTTCAATTTTTTGTTGAATATGCTTTAATAACTCACATTTGGTAGGTAACTGTTCTGTACTTTCAGCATTTTTAGCAAAGCTTAAGGGATTACACTCTCTTGCTAAAACAGTACTGGGATAGAGCAACCCTAACACTTGCATTCCGGTAAGTCTGCCATCAGTACGAGCAAACCGTAGCAAAGGATGACGGCGTTTGCGGGCTTCTGATGTGTTCTGGGGAAATTCTTCAAAACGGCTAATCATTTGGCGCTCTGCTTCATAGCTGAGTAAGGTGGCAATTACTTTAGGTACAATGCGCCAAGATGAGAAAACAAGACGTTTCGTGAATTTGCTCAGGGTAGAATCAGCGAATACTCCACTTAACTGATAATACGGTAAAGATGGAGGAATCCAAAGTAACTTCCAACAACCAACTCCTACTGTATCTGCAAGTAGCCCCCGTAAACGGGCATTACAAGGGTCAATTTTGGCATAAGCAGAAAATTCTTGATGAGATAAAAGTAGACTAGGAGTAGTGGAGATAACACTGGCAAGATTAGCTTGATTTTGCCGATTACTTAATGCCTTAGTAAATAAGCGTTTTAATTCATAGTTATCCATAAAATTCAGCAGGTAAGGTGCTGATTTCCAATATTCCAGCGTATCGTGATGCTCTAAAATACGAGCAATACTTTGCAAATTCAAGTATGTTTCTAGGTCTTGTGTTTCCAGTTTTGTATTACGGCTGGGAATTTCAACAAGCATCCCATTTCTATCTGGTGAAGCTGATAGCCGTTCTGTTCGCACCATAACTCGACGTAGTTCATACTCTAGTTTAGATTTAATTTCTTTTAAGTTTTCGTAGCTGCTCTTGCTGCTCTTATTTAACTGCAATAACTCATACCGATATTTAGTTAATAACTCTTCAAAGTCTACTGTTTGCGTGTCATTGCCCTGGAGAAACTGAATAGTCCGGAGAAAGTCTTCATAATGGTTATCCTCTCCTGATTCATGATGCATTGTGTACATTTTATAAGGAGTAGCAGAAAGGAGGACAACCTTAGTAGGCGATAGCTCATCAGAGTAATTAAACAACTCATGAGCTAGTTCATTAAAATCGTCTTTAGGTTCTAGTAAATGTTTAAATCTTTGAAATTCATCTAAAATAATTAAGTTGGGCTCTAAGGCAGAAATACAAGCTTTTGCCAGAAGAAGACGTAAGTCTCCAATAAAGTTATTCCGTTCCTTTTTTTCTTCCCAAGGAATGTGATTTAACTCACGAGTCTGGCAGAAGGAATCACATAGTGCGGTAAATCGGCTATAAAGGTCAAGTTTACCTGCTTGTTGTTCAGTAGCAATCTGCTGTTCTAGCCTTTGTTGAAATTTTTGAGCTAAGGATTTGTCAATATTATATTGAAACCCTTTAAGCTGTTCTCGAAATCGTTCTTTACTAGATCCTCCTTGAAAAATATTCTTTGGTGCTGTTTTGTTTCGGAAATCCCACACTTTATGCAATAACCAATAAAGGGTTGCCCTCTCTGTAGCTGTTCCCAAGTTAGATTTCAAATCAAAGGAAGTACCGGGAGTAAAGGAGATAAAGTTAATTCGGTTTTGTTGCAGATTCCGAAGTTCAAGTGGTAGTAAAGTAATTCGAGAAGCTAGACAGAAGTCCTCTTTTTCTGTAATGTTCAGGCGCTGAATATTTTGTCGGGCTATATCTGCATTGGAACATATATAAAGAATATCAATGCGATTAACCTGATCCCAAAGATGATTAATAGCTTTTGCAATTAGCCCTCGTGCAATTAGTGTTTTCCCTAATCCAACTTCATCGGCAACTAAAAAGCGATCGCTAGCATCTGAATCAAGGTAAAGGCGACGAAAAATATAGTCAACAGTATCTTGCTGAAAATCTTTCAAACCAGCAAGAATAGGCTTTATGTCAGGACAAGTTTGAAATTTATTCATAGTTTCAGCTTTTGGTATGCAGTATAAATTGGTTGCCAAATTTCATCAAAGTTGTCAGGTAGTAATTGTTCTTCTGGAGGTAGCTTACGCAAATCTTCTACCAATCGGGCAACATAATCTAGTTTCTGAGGATTTTGATCAAGAGCCTTCACCATTGCTTCAAACACAGGAAATAGAAAGCTAGTGCTGGTGCTACTCTTGTTAGAAGAATTGGATTTGATTTTGTCATTGCTTGTACCGCCAACAATAGCAGCTATTAACTCACGAGCATCAGCTTTACTATCTGCTAACAAGAACATAAGTAGTTTGAGAACTTGATTTTTATCTTGTAAAAGCGCTTTTAAAATTTGCTGCTGTCGTTCTGCTGGAACTTCGGCAAGAGGTACATTGAACATTACAGAATCTAATCTTTGTCCATTAGTTAGATAAATTTCAAATACAAAAAATGAAGTAATTGCTTGACAAGAGAGAGGTGAGAATTTGACAATATTTTTTGTATGTATATCAAAATTTTGTGCTAGTCCAATGCAACCCATAGGATAACAACGCACAAAGATATCAGAAGCAAATTTTAAACCCTCTTTTGTTGAAACTTGCAATTCTAAAGCATAATATCCAGAATTTTCAGTTGTTTTAACATGAGCTTGGAAATGTAATTTTAATAGAGTATTTACTGTGGATTGAACAAGTTCATCAATTAGCAACTTAGAAGGATCAGGTTCAATAGGTTCAGTACTAGGTACAAAAGTTTCTAATAAACTCCTAAAAGTAACTTCTTTATCATGAATTGCTAAGAGGGAATCAATACCAAAATTCTGCTGTTTACCAACCATTTCTACCAAAAACTCCACATTACGCTCGAAAGCAGCTTCAGTTGCGTTGGCAGAACCTGTCCAAATTCTTGCACTTGTCCCTGCATCAGCAATGTAAAGTTTGGCATGAAGACCAACTAAAGAAGTAGAAGTAGCTTGATTATCGTCGTTTTCCCCTACGTTAGCCGCAGGATTAATTTGATAAAGTTGCGAAAATGTACATAAAGTCGTTGGCAAGATTTGGTCTAGTTGTTCAGGACGAGATATTAAAATATTGTGCTTTCCTTGCTGACTAAGTTGATTCAGCTTTTTTTCACTCACAAAGGGAGACATAACTAATAGACGATCAATCCGTCCACTAAAGGGAGATTTAGTATTCCCTGGCAACCCTAATGGGTGAAATTTTAATTGCTCAAAGCCTATTGGTAATTCAAACTTAACTCGCAACAAGTCGGACTGAATCTTATCTATATAATCTTGTACTTGCTGGCGAATAGGTGGATTATGAGCTAGTTGGGGTAAAGTAGCGATGAAATTGCTTAGAGGACGGTTCTCAACAATTTCCTTCCCATTATTAATTAACTGACCATCGAGAAGTAAAATTGTATCCCAACAGCGATCAAAAGTCAGGTTGCGACTAAGGCACAGAAAGCGATACAAAACAGGTTGATTGGAAGCAGTAAAACGCAACACCCAAATTTTTGGATGAAATATACCACCTGGATGCGGAGCGTTAACTTCAATAACTGAGTTTTCTAAGTAGCTGTAAAGCAGACTGTGGTTTTTGGGTATAGCAATTTTACCCGTTTGGCAGAAAATAGTGATGCGCTCGGCATACTGCTGCATAGTTGCTAATAAAGCTTGAGGGCTGCGAGTTAGATGACCGTCTTCGTCTGCCCAATCAAATGTAGTGAAGGCAAGGGGTGCAGTTAATAATGCTAGTAGTTCTAAGGTGAAGGTAGTACCGATAGCATAATCAAGGGAGTAGCCATCTGGAGGACGTAGGGATTCAAACAGATGCTGGCGATCGCTAGGCTGTAACATCATCTGTCTCCTCTGCAAAGGCACTAAGAATATCACCCAAAATTTTTTGCGTGGTTCCCCAACGATAGTCAAGTTGAGCTATTCCTGATCCTCCATTCCAAAGTTCTAAAGCGCGAGGATTACTCAGACGTGCTTGACTACCTTTGAGGGCAATTTCACGCTCTTGAATCAGACGGCGGGCTTCTTGGTGAGTAGCTATTGTCTGTGCTACTTCAGTTTTCAAGGCAAAATTCAGCCACCGTTTAATAAAGTTTTGGGTTAAGTAAGATATTGTTACACCATTAACTGCAACAATTTCCGGCAATTTTTGCCAATCCCAGTCTCTTAAATACTTCTGCCGTTTAGCTAATCTATCTGCCCAATGGCGAAGTTTTTGCTGATACTCTTCTATCAGTGTTTCTGCTGTTTTCTGTTCTGCCAGCATTAAATTGTAAAGTAGAGCAGCTCCTTGGATAGTTTCAGAAAAGTTACGAGCATGGTGCAACTGTTGTTGAATATGAGTAGGAAACTCATCATACAAGGGATGTTCCCAAACAAAATCAACTGAAAAAAATTGCTGACGACGGTTAACCAGAAATGCTAACAAGCTATTGGGTTGCTGAGTAATAATGCGCTCTGCCAAATAATCAGCTTCGTTTAAAGTGAGCCAAAAATTAGCATTTTCGGGAAAGTCTGGTGGAGAGGAAGGAATTCCTTGATGCCAATAGTTGGTGATTTTACCTTTAACAGGTTCGCCATCATCATCGCGCAAGGTACAGCTAGTAGAACTATAAAGATGATCTAACGAGCGATGGTATTCGTCTTGAGAACCTGGAAAATGTCGAATACCCCAGGCTCCTAACCCATACCAATATATGTTGCTGGGAAGCCGCTTTAAAGCTGCTCGTGCCTGAATACCTATAATTCCTCCAGTATCCTTAGATTTTGCGAGATTATTGATCAACTCCCCTTCTTTATGTCGCAATTTGGCATAGATTTGGCTGGATGGTGTTTTTCGTCTCACTAAATCCTGGTAAATCCAAGGGATAAATAAAAAGTAACGAGCGCGGGTATGGATAGTGCTAGTACCAGGAAAAAACAGATCAGGAATGCGGATTAAATAGAATCCAGAATTATGTCACCTGTGGTTTAGCAGTGTAATTCCATTGCGGCAAATAATCATCAAACACAATTTCCATCGTTTGC
>NZ_JACJRV010000083.1 GCF_014697475.1 Nostoc sp. FACHB-152 | reverse complement strand
AGAAGAGCTTATGGTTTAACTAACTTTGATAATTTTAGAAGAAGAATTCTACTCAATTGGTATTTCTGCTACTAATTTATCATATCTAGTCTGGGAGAGCCAGAAAATATTTTTCAACAGAAACGTAATCATTACTTGAGGTTAATAGGTATAAGGTCAATGTCGGCAACTAAGCTTGTCAAAGTCTTTTACTGCTATTCCAATTCTGTTCGAGATGAAGAAATGCGGCAAAAACTAGAAAATCATCTTAGAGGTTTGGAACGGCAGGGTGTTATTACTAAGTGGCACAAAGGTATGATTAGCCCTGGAAAAGACTGGGAAGTAGAGAATGATAATCAATTAAAAACGGCTGATATAATTTTGGTGCTAATTAGTTCGGATTTTATTGCTTCCGATTATCACTGGGAAGTTGTAATAAAAAAGGCTATGCAACAGCATAGGGCTAGGAAATCTCGTGTCATTCCTATTCTCCTTCGTCCTGTTCTTAATACTTGGAAACTGGCATTAGATAACCTCCAAGCATTACCCAAAGGTGAAATACCCGTTACTTCTTGGAAACCGTATGATAACGCTTTTGTTAATATTGCTGAAGGTATTAAAGAAGCAGCCGAAGAACTTAACGACCCTACCTTTCATATTAAGAAATATTCTCGGCAAGCTAGTCCAGTTGTAATATCTATTTTCAAGCTTATCGGCAATGCTTGTGTATATATAATAAGAGGATTTTGGAACCTTTTATTTAAATACCCAACTTATCGTAGGTATCGTAGAGTAAACAAGATACCACTAAGATTAATTCTTATATTTATAGCATTTCTTGTATTTATAAGCTCAACCTATCAACAATATGATGTTCTAGAAGCTCCTTCATCAAATTTACCTGGAAGTTTTTTACCAAAACCTAATTCTAATCCAGAACTATCCCAAAAATTAAATCCTACTGGATGGATATGGTTAGGTATGGTCAAAAATAGTTCTGGTGGTGTCTTTATAAAAAAAACACTAATTAATAAACCAAAAAACGTTTTAGAATCACCTAGTATTACTTCTATTAATGTTCCATCACCAGGCACAATAGTAACTGTTAGGTATAAAGTGAATTTAAAAAAAGGAAAATCTTCTTCTTCAACAAAAATTGATGTATTACAAAGAGGTGACAAGCTAGTAATACTAAAAGTAGAACCTGTAGGAAAGCCCAATAGAAATGCAACATATATTAGATTGATGGCACAAATTCGTAAATGTAATAACTTTTGTAATAACTAACAATTAAGATGTTTTTACATATTTGTTTGTGTGAGTTATGAGCTTACTCTCCTATGATCACTAAGTAAAGGAAGCATACTTAAGAATAAATACATACAAACATTGTAGTATTAGTGATTCATCATTGACTTCTAGATATAAAATTTTCTAGAAGAGTAAATCTGAGGAGCAAGCATCTGTCTTTACAATTTATCAATATCCCCCCTGCTAATTCTCAGCCCCCCGTTGGCTTAATTGTCGCTTTGCATGGTTGGGGCGCTAATGCTGAGGATGTGGCATCTTTATTACCTTATTTCCAGCTACCTACTTACCAGTTTATTTTCCCTAATGCACCATATCCCCATCCTTATTCTTCGGTTGGCAAGGCATGGTATGAATTGCGAAATGAGAATATGTATCTGGGTTTAGCTGAAAGTCGGCAATTACTAACCGAATTTTTGCAATCTTTAGAAAGCAGCACTGGCGTACCTTTATCGCGGACGATTTTGTGTGGCTTTTCTCAAGGTGGGGCGATGACTTTAGAAGTGGGGTTAAAGTTACCTCTAGCTGGCTTAACAGTGATGAGTGGCTATTTACATCCTGATGCTGTACCGACGGGGAAAAAGGAGATTCCGCCAACTTTGGTTATGCACGGTACTAGAGATGAAGTTGTGCCTTTGTCAGCAGCCATAAAAACGCGAGAAACTTTGCAATCTCTAGGATTTGCGGTAGATTACATACAATTTGAGGCGGGGCATGAAATTAATCTGCAAATGTTAGATGCGTTACGAAATTTCGTTTTAAAGATAATTGCGTAGCCTGAAATACAAATTTTTTACAGTTATGGTAAAAATCATGCAAATTTTTACGAAAGAAATGCCGTCTAATGAGTAATATAGATTGGGTGGTTGCGTCAAGCGCAACTTTACCCAAGCTGAATGCAAATGCTGCATAAGGGAGGGGCAAGCATTATGAAGACTCTAGGCATTTCCAGGAATGAAATAGCTGCCATGACCGCAGCAGATGTGGAAGATTTAGCTACGCGTCTGGAACTTGATAATTATAGCAATGCTTTTGAAGGTTTGAACGATTGGCATCTACTGCGAGCGATCGCCTTTCAGCGTCCAGAATTAGTGGAACCCTATATCTACCTCTTAGATTTAGAACCTTACGATGAAGCTTAGGTGAAGTCTGAAGTATAAAGTATGAAGTATGAAATTAATTTCAGGCTTCATCTTTTCTTCTGATGTCTAATCTTCAGTCTCCAAGCGAAAATCGCAAAAAAAGGATTCTTGTTTGTGTAGGCGGCGGCATCGCCGCCTATAAGCTTTGTGAGGTGGTTTCGACGCTATTTAAAAGTGGGGTGGAAGTTAAAGTTATTCTCACCCATTCAGCCCAGGAATTTATTACACCTTTAACTTTAGCTACTCTTTCCCGTCACCCTGCCTATACAGATAATGATTTTTGGCAACCAACTCACTCTCGTCCGTTGCATATTGAGTTGGGTGAATGGGCAGATTTAATTGTAATTGCGCCTTTAACTGCGAATACGTTAGCTAAGTTAACCTACGGGATGGCTGATAATTTGCTGACGAATACTGTGTTAGCGTCAACTTGTCCTGTGCTGTTAGCACCAGCAATGAATACCGATATGTGGGAACAGTTGACGGTGCAACGCAATTGGCAACAGTTGTTAACAGACGGCCGCTATCATGGGATGAGTACAGCATCAGGTTTATTAGCGTGCGATCGCATCGGTGCTGGTAGAATGGCGGAACCTTCAGAAATCGTCACTCGCATTCAATCTTTATTACATACTGGCGGTAAGCGAGATTTAGTCGGTAAACGCATATTAATTAGTGCTGGGGGAACGCGAGAGTATCTCGACCCAGTAAGATTTATTGGAAACCCTTCTACCGGGAAGATGGGTTTGGCGTTAGCGCAAGCCGCATTACACCGTGGCGCAAATGTTACTTTAGTACATGGCGTAGCTAGTTGGGATGTACCGTTGGGTGTGCAAGCAATACCCGTCATCTCAGCCGAAGAAATGCAACAGGTAATGCTGGAATACTTACCTAATGCTGATGTGATTGTGATGTCGGCAGCTGTAGCTGATGTCAAGCCCAAAGACTATAGTACAGAGAAATTGCCCAAGCGATCGCTCCCCCAAGCTTTACCCTTAGAACCTGTACCTGATATTGTTGCTCAACTAGGAAAACTCAAACAACAACATCAGTTATTAATTGGCTTCGCTGCACAGACTGGAGATATTATTACCCCAGCAAAGGAGAAGTTGCAGACGAAGAAATTAGATGTAATTGTTGCTAATCCTATCGATAAAGTTGATAGTGGTTTTGGGAGTAACAATAATCAAGCCGTATTTTTAGATGGGCAAGGTCATCAATTAGAAATTGCCCATTGTTCTAAATTAGAAATGGCGCATCATTTATTTGATTTTGTGATGGGTAGAAATGGTTGATTTTTTCTTGCCTCACACGGAGGCGCAGAGAGTTTTAGTTTTAAGTAAATTGTATTGCTCGAAAATGCAGTTTATTTCTTCGCCTGAATTACTTGTAAACTCCCACCTGCATAAAGTTGTGTCTTCTCTATATTGAAGCCAATTTCCTTTAACAAACCTGACAAATCAGTTTTGATTAACTGCCAAGCTGTTTCTGTTTCAAATAATAGTAAAAACAATGATACTCCTGGCCAAAATATGGGATTATTTGGTGCATGAAAATCTACTAATGTAAAGACTCCTCCTGGTTTTAAGACGTGATAAACTTCTTGAAGAATTTGTCGTAATTGTTCAGGTTGCATTTCATGTAAAGCTGCACTAGTATGCACTACATCAAAGGTATTCTCTGCAAAAGGCATTTTCTCTGCAAAAGCTTCCACGTATGCGGCTTGGGGGACATTATGTTTTGCCCGTTGCAAAGATTTCGGTGAGGCATCTAATCCTGTTACATTTTGTGAAATTTTTACTAAGAATTGTGTAGATTGTCCACTACCGCAACATAAATCTAATACCTGAGTATCTGAATTAATTGTTAAGCCTTGTAAGGCAAGTTGACGAAAACGGGTTTCACCACCGACGCTGATAGCAGCTACGCGGGAAATAGCATCATACAACCATTGATATTGGTAACTTAAATCTCGTAAAATTGTTGCCATTGCATCATTCCTGACTGTTAAGCTTTATATTTAATAAAGATATATTGTTAACATTAGTAAAAAATCTGAAAAGGTTGGGGGAAAATAACTGCTATGGGTCGTGTAGGCGTTTTATTACTCAATCTCGGTGGCCCCGATAAGTTAGAAGATGTTGGGCCATTTTTGTACAACTTATTTTCTGATCCCGAAATCATTCGCCTACCATTTCGCTGGTTGCAAAGACCCCTAGCGTGGTTTATTGCGTCACGGCGCATGAAAACATCTCAAGAAAATTATAAGCAAATCGGTGGTGGTTCTCCCTTACGGCGAATTACAGAAGCGCAAGGAGAAGCCTTAAAAGAACAGTTGAATGATTTAGGACAAGAAGCTAACATCTACGTAGGTATGCGTTATTGGCATCCCTATACAGAAGAAGCGATCGCCCACCTGACGCAAGATGATATCGAAAAACTAGTCATTTTGCCTCTTTATCCGCAATTTTCTATCAGTACCAGTGGTTCTAGCTTCCGGCTATTAGAAAAACTTTGGCAAGAAGACCCAAAACTGCAACGTCTGGAATACACTGTCATTCCCTCTTGGTATAAACAGCGAGGCTATCTGCAAGCGATGGCGGAACTCATCGCTCAAGAAATAGACCAATTTCCTAATCCTGATGACGTGCATATCTTCTTTAGCGCGCACGGTGTCCCCAAAAGCTACGTTGAAGAAGCAGGCGATCCCTATCAGCAAGAAATTGAGGAATGCACATACTTAATCATGCAGACCCTCAATCGTCCTAATGCTCACACCTTGGCTTATCAAAGCCGTGTCGGCCCTGTAGAATGGTTGCAGCCTTATACTGAAGATGCGCTCAAAGAATTAGGCACACAAGGCGTGAAAGATTTAGTTGTTGTACCTATTAGTTTTGTCTCAGAACACATCGAGACATTGCAAGAAATTGACATTGAATATCGAGAAATTGCCGAAGATGCAGGAATTCACAACTTCCGTCGCGTACCTGCACCTAATACTCATCCAGTATTTATTAGAGCATTGGCAGACCTCGTAATTGAGGCAATGCAACAACCCAACTTCAAGCTGTCACAAGCAGCCCAAATGAAAAAAAGAGTGAAGATGTACCCGCCAGAAAGTTGGGAATGGGGTATGACTACAAGCGCAGAAGTGTGGAATGGTCGAATTGCCATGTTAGGCTTTATTGCCTTAATTATTGAGCTAATTACTGGTCGTGGTCTGTTACATATGATCGGACTTTTGCAGTAACAAATTAAAAATCAATAACAGGTCAATTCAGGAGTCAGGATAAATAAGTTTCTGACTCCTAATTTTTCGGTTTCCTCTGATTTTTTCAATAACTTTTGTTGACGTATACTTGACTTTTAAAACGCCAGTCATACCATTGTTTAGCACTACGTACAGCAAACCAAAGTAGTATTAAAGCAATTAGTCCTCCTTGCCAGGGAGCATCAAAGGCAAATAACACCAAAGCAATACATAAGGTATCTTGCAAAAATACTGCCCACAAAGGTAGGCCTCGCAAGCGATAAAACCACCCAATTTGTACTAGTTGTAATACTAAAGCTAACAAACCACCAATTAAAGCAATTAACCAATTAGGTGTTGCAGTTGCAGAAGCGACTGCTAATCCCATTATTGCCCCGACAAGAGGAGATAAGAATAACTGAACTACTTGCATAATTCTCTGCCCCAGCAGCTTTTTTGAAGCAAAAAATTCTAATAGAGACAAACTAGTGAGGCAGCCTAATAATATCGGTGAGGAAATGTGAGATAAGATAGGCGTTTGCGACCACAAGTTGCTGCCCTGCAAGAGTCCAATTATCAATAGAGGTATGCCGATTCTCATTCCTGCTGCCGCAGAAGCAGAAAGCATTGCAAGAATTTCAATCATTAGGACAATCTATAAATAAACAAATATTTGTTATTTAGATTACCCACTATTTGTAGTAATTCCAGCAGATATCGAAATTATTCGTTGAGTCAAGTCAGTGGGGTGCGTTGTCGCTTAGGCAACGCACCCCACTAAATAAAATTTGCCTCAGCATAGCTAGTTCATTCCCCCCTTTTTGGAGGTAATAAACTAAATATCCAACCGTTGGTAAACTGTTTCCAAATGTTGGAGATGATGTTGTGGGTCAAAACACTTTTCAATTTCTGCGGGCGACAAATTTTCGGTGACTCGCGGGTCTTGACTAATCAAAGCATGGAAATTGCCTTCTGGCTTGTTCCAAGCGGCGTGCGCGCTTTGCTGCACGATCGCATACGCTTCTTCCCGACTCAATCCTTTGTCTACTAAGGTAAGTAATACTCTTTGGCTGAAAACTACACCGCCATAGCAGTTGAGATTTCGCGCCATGTTCTCAGGATATACCAGCAGGTTTTTCACTAAGTCGGTGATTTCTACCAACATGAAGTGCGTCAAAATGCAGGCATCTGGCAATACTACACGTTCTACGGAACTATGGGAAATGTCCCGTTCATGCCACAAAGCCACGTTTTCTAAAGTTGCACCAGCATGACTTCTCACCAACCGCGCCATCCCAGTTAACCGTTCAGAACGGATGGGGTTGCGCTTGTGCGGCATCGCACTCGAACCTTTTTGACCTTTGGCGAAAAATTCTTCAACTTCTAAAACGTCTGTTTTTTGTAAGTTGCGAATTTCCACGGCAAACCGTTCAATAGATGCAGCTAGTAAAGCCAACTGCTGCACGTAGTCGGCGTGGCGATCGCGCGAAATTACTTGAGTAGAGGCTGTATCCGCTTTCAGCCCAAGTTTTTGACAAGCGATCGCTTCTACACGCGGTTCAATATTCGCGTAGGTTCCCACCGCACCCGAAATTTTTCCGACGGCAATGGTTTCGCGGAGAATCTTCAGGCGTTCTTGGTGTCGCAAAACTTCGGCTAACCAGCCAGCCAACTTAAAGCCAAAGGTGATTGGTTCAGCATGGATACCATGCGATCGACCAATCATCACTGTATGCTTGTGTTCTCGCGCCTTTTGGCGAATTGCCCCAATCAAATCTTCTAGGCGTTGGGATAATACATCCAGACTAGCAACTAGTTGCAGTGCCAATGCTGTATCTAGTACATCTGAACTTGTTAAACCTAAGTGAATATAACGTCCAGCTTCACCAACATATTCATTGACATTTGTCAAGAAAGCGATGACATCGTGACGGACTTCTGCTTCAATTTCTAGAATCCGCTTGGGGTCAAAATTAGCCTTGGCTTTAATTTCTTCAACTGCATCAGAGGGGATGTAACCGAGTTCAGCCTGGGCTTCACAAGCTGCAATTTCTACTTGCAGCCAGGTTTTGAACTTATAAAATTCAGTCCACAGGTTGCCCATTTCGGGCAAGGTATAACGCTCAATCAACGTTCGCGGCAGAATACAACTGTCATATTTTACATTCTAATTCGCCTAGATATTCAACAAGAAGGAAACAGCAGACAGGATACAGGTAACAGCAAAAAACAACCTATTTTCTGTTTCCTTCTGAATATACAAGTCCCTATTGCCCATTCCCTCTTACTTTACTTTTTGTTTAGCTGGAGAAAGAGGTTTTGTGTCGGTTGTGATGATACTGATACCACCATCAGCTTCCATATAAGCTAATTTCACCTCAGCCAAAAATTCGACTCCTTGCTGACGTAACTTACTCATCAACTCATCTTCTGTAATTAACGCTTTCTCTAGATGTCGATGAATCATTTGACCATTTTTCACCAACAGTAGCGGCGGCGGATTAAGAAACTTCTGAAACTTAGGAAGTTTGTAACCCAACCAGTTAAGAAAGTAACTCCAAAAAATCACTGTTCCTACCAGAATGCCACCCTCAGTAATTGATGTATAGTGGCTGGCCATTGCGTTTTGAGCCGCTTCTGCGAACAACACAACCACGAGTACATCAGTAATTCCCAGGGTTCCTATCTGTCGGCTAGGAAGGAAGCGTAAGACTGTGAACAACGCCAGATAAACTAGAGATCCTCTAATAATTAATTCAAAAATGCTGATACTAGGAACAAAAATCGCAGCCCAATCGATATAGAACCATTTATCCATGTGTAGATTTTTCTATTCATGTACGGTCTTTAGATTCCCGACTTCTTAAAGAAGTCGGGAATCTTATTGTTCACAAATGATTTAAAACTGCTACAGGAATCATATTTGATTTAAAAAAAATCAGTGTATTGTTACCTGCATTCTTTACTTTTGCCTATTGCCTATCGCCTGACTACACAAGTATGTTCATTAATCAAACCGGATTCCTATATACAGCAGATTGCAGGTAAATGAACTACAGATGTTAAGAACAAAGCCATATACTAGAAGACTTCTAACCCTATTGCCTATTGCCTGTTGCCTAGTACCTGCTGTATCTACTATTTAGTTATTTAGAATTAGAAAGGGACAAAAATATTTACTTTTGATTCACTACAATAATCACAACTTTAATTAATTGTTTTTGTAGTTATCTTTTAAACGCTTGCTTCTATCATCAGCTTGACCATTGTATTTTAAAGGCATAGCATTCTTTGTTGGTCTAATACCGCTACCATATCTTCTGGCATAAACTTGAGTAAATTCAGCACCGAAAAAGAGAATTTGGGCCGCATAGTAAACCCAAGCCAAAATTACTACTAATGAACCTGCTGCACCATAAGTTGAGCCGAAACTGCTATTGCCGAGATATTGCCCTAATAAATATCTACCAAAAGAGAACAACAATGAAGTGATGGCAGCCCCAATTAAAACGTCACCCCAAGTAATTTTGACATCTGGCAAAACTTTGAAGATTAGCCCAAATAGTATTGTAGTAATAGAAAAAGAAACTACAAAACTCACAATTCGCCAAACAAAATCAACACCTGGAATTAAATGGCTAAAGTAGGCGAAAATTGCCGATAATGCTGTACTCACCACTAAAGATACTAAAAGTAAAAAGCCAATACCCAAAACCATTGCAAAAGATAAAGCACGCTGACGGACAACATTTTTTACCCCACGTCCTGGTTTTGGTTTAACTTCCCAAATTGTATTTAGGGAATCTTGTAATTCAGTAAATAAACCTGTAGCACCCAAAAATAAAAGTACAATACTAATGATAGAAGCGATCGCTCCTGTTTTTGGCTGGCTAGCATTGCGGATAGCTATTTCAATAAACTCGGCTCCATCTCTACCGACTAAACCTTGAATTTGGCGAACAATTTCACCTCTGGCTGCTTCTTCTCCAAATACTGCACCAGCGATCGCAATTACAATAATCAATAACGGGGCAATAGAAAAAATTGTGTAATACGCTAATGCTGCGGCTAAACGTGAGGCTTTATCTTCACTCCATTCTTGGAAAGTTTCTTGAAATAGTCGCACAACCGCCTGTAAGTTCATTTACTTAGTCTCCTTGTTGGAGGATATCGCTTTCTTCCTTGATATATTTGATACTGCTTGGCTTAATACTGACATCCTCCCCAAGGTGTTTGTGTAAAATCCTTAAGGAGGAATTTTAGGATTTATACCAATTTGTAGTTCGTAATACCTAATACATTAGCCTTAATAAGGTTCAACATATACTGGATTATTGACTGCGATCGCCTTAGCTACTAGGATGAAAACTAGCAAATAAGTATTAAAGCATATAGCAGTAAACTACAACAATTTAGAGTAAATCTTCCTCAGACAGTTGGGCTATCTTCATCAATGCTTTCAAAGTTCCAACTTTCAAATCTTGATTGCGGTGAACAGGAATTGACAAGATTTGTTCTACTTCAGGGTTTTCATAGATATGATGACTGCCAGTGATTCTTCGCAAAACCCAACCTTTTTGCTCGACAATCTTACAAAGTTGCTTGCCAGAAACAGATTTCATACAGCAATTTCAACAACTTGATCTGTTGATTCAATCACATTACGACTGTTTGCAACATCAAGCCAACCTTCAATCGCATCCTTTAAATTAGCTATCACCTCTTCCATCGTTTCCCCTTCAGTAATACAACCTGGAAGCGCGGGAACTTCCGCCCAATAGCCACCTTCTTCTGCTGGATGAATGATTGCTCTAATTTTCATACACCTGTTAAGTTAGGTTTTGAGAATATGCTAACAACCATACCTGTTTGCTTTCAACTGTAGCGAATGCGATCGCACGACATTCCTAAAACTGAGACAGCAGTTTGTCATACTCTGCGTGCGAACCCAGCCAAAACCAAATAACTGTATCTTCCTCTAACTGTCCAACTGCTCGATAACTTTTGCTAATCCGGGCTGAATAAATTGGTAATTCTGGATGTACTTTTTTGAAGCGCAAACTTGGATGGCTGGGATTTTGCTTGAAGAGGCGGTATGCTTCACGGGTTTGTTCTTGAATTTGCTCAGGTAGATCACCAAATGCTTGCCGAAACTTAGCAGTTATACGTGACTTCACAATTTATCTGGATCTAATTCTTGAGTTTTGCCTGTACGATATTCAGCGATCGCCTCAGATGCAAGTTTGGCAAGTAAATCTGGGGAACGAGCAAAAGCTTCATCCCAACGGTGTTCATCTTCTAGTTCTTCTAGAATTATGGCTGCGATCGCATCTTGCTCATCAGCAGGTAAGTTTTTCAAACGGGATATAGCGTATTCCAGTAGCTCAGTCATAGCTGTCTATGTTTAAGAAAATCCTACTATCAATTATCTCTGTTTAGTTTTATTTAAGGGTATAAGGTTGTGATCGCTTACAGGAAGTTTACAAGCTTGTTCTTTCAACTCTTACAAAGACATACGAAAATACTCCAACAAAGGTTGGTTTATCAATTTTAGTAGATTTGATTATTGAGTTTTTTGTTGTCAAGGGTAATTATGGGACAGGCGATCGCTATAGTTGTGATAAAAATTGAGGTTTAATTTCAATCTCGATACTTTTATAGTTAATGGAAAAAGAGATACAGTTTAAGTCGCCATATTTACTCATAAGGGATAATTTATTACTATTTTTACATTTAAAAGAGAGTTATAAAATATGCTAAATTTTAAAATAGAATTAGAAAAAACTGAATTAACAAAAAAATTGGATAGTTTTAGTAGAGGTCATATTACTCTTCAAGGAAAATATGGAATTATTTCCTCAAAGCTCTCAACTAAAAATTATTCAATGATGATTTTTATATCTTTATGTGAACTTCTTGATGGTATTCGTTTATTTTTAATTAATTCAATTCAAAATACCTATCATTTTGTAGGAGTTGGCAGTTCTTTTCAATTTTTTATAGTTAAAACAGAGTCTAATAAGTTAAGATTAACTGGTATTGAGAATAAAATTATTGATGAGATTACCGAATTGGAACTCATTGAGAATATTTGGCGGGAAGTAAAATTATTTATTTCTACCTATGGTCATTCACTTGATAAAAATGAAATTGTTAAAACTGATTTAAGTATTTCCATAGAAGCATTTAAAAAGCAATTTAATTTATAACAATAATTGCCCATTACATAATTTACCACACCCGTAAAATCGCTTTTGTGATACTCAACTATTATTCAACGCTGCCACGCAGCAAAGTTTTTAGATAAATATTATGAACTTTAGAATTATTATAAATTTTGTAATTAGCTAGCTATAATATCCACAATACTAAAATTCATAAATTTTTATTTTGATTTTCTACTCTAATAACCAACCAAATAAATCACCTACTGTAAGCTGTAAATCACTTGCAAAAGATGGAACAGGAAGTAACTGCTCTGCCTGTTCAAATAACTCTGGTGGCTGGTTTGAGAAATATACAAATATTACTCTTTCGCTTGGATCAATCAACCAACCCATTTGAGTTCCATGTTTCAAAGAATGCTATATTTTAGCAATAACCTTACTTTGGCTTTGATCAGGAGATAGGATTTCAATTATCCAATCAGGAGCCAGTGCAAAAACATTTGCCACACCCCCGTTCTCATTTCGAGGAATTTTCTCCCAAAGAAACACCGATACATCTGGAACGATCGCACGTCCTGAAAAAATGCAACGCAACTCTGGAAAAGCCCGTGCAATTTTCTGCGGTTTAGTGACTCCATTGATGGTAATAATTAGTTCACCTTGAATTGTGCTGTGTTCTCCTTGTGGCATAGGTTTCTGAATAATCTGGCCATAAATATATTCACTAGCAGGTTTAGTTTCTGGTAGCTTGAGAAACTCCTCTATTGTCAAATTTTTGGCTGGTGTCTGTACCATAGGGAACTCTATCCTAAAGTAATGCGATAAACTCCTCTACACTTAAATCAATATCTCGAAGAATCGCCCTCAAAGTTCCTTTAGCTAACTCTTGATGATTGGGAACAACAACTTGAGCAAATGGCTCATCTCGCCGCATAATAATGTGACTGCTTTCTCTTCGCTTTTGGTAGAAACCAATTTTTTCTAGAGCTTTGATACATTCTTGGTAGCTTACTCACACAACCACCAGAAATGTTTCAACGTTTTCTTCTGGGATAGGTAAGCCATCTTCTTTGAGAGCAGCAACATAACCAGCGATCGCCTCTTTAATATTAAAAAGGGCTTCCTCTTTCGTTTTCCCCTGTCTAACGCAACCTTTGAGACTGGGACATTCAACAATCCAGTAGTCGTCTTCGTCCCGATACATGATTACTTGCCTGATATTTTGACTCATGTTTACAAGCTATGTATAATCACCTCTAAATTTTATCGTTAACCAAGAGTAGAGTTATAAACTTAACTACACACTATTTAAACAACAGCCGCTTCTGCGATCGCACCTTGCATTCTCCCCATTGCATCAATCAAACTTTGCAATTGTTGGTCTGCTTTCATCACAGCTAAACCGCGTACTGTAACTTTACCAGGAGAGTAAACAAAGCGTGTTTTCAAATGTTCTGGTAAGTTGGCTGCAAGTAAATTCCATGCAGGTTCTTCCATTGGTGTTTCTAAAATTACGTGTTGTTTATTTTCTGGTTTAATCCGGCTAAATCCTAATTTTTTCGCTACTTGTTTCAGTTCCATGACGCGCAAAAGTTGATTGGCGGGGACTGGTAAAGTACCATAGCGATCGCTCCATTCAGCAGCAATCTGTGTGAGTTCTTCTTTAGATTTCGCCGCCGCTACTGCACGATATGCACTCATCTTTTGATCAATATCTGGAATATAATCGGCAGGAATAAATGCCGTGAGGTTTAGGTCAATTTGTGTATCGTCAACTTGGGGAATTTCTTGACCGCGAATTTCTCGAATCGCCTCTTCTAACATTTCCATGTATAAATCAAAACCGATCGCATCCATTTGACCGGATTGTTCTGCACCTAGCAAGTTACCCACGCCTCGAATTTCCATGTCGCGCATTGATAGTTGATAGCCGGAACCGAGTTGCGTAAATTCTTGAATTGCCCGTAACCTTTGCCGTGCCGCATCAGATAATGTTCGCTGCTTGGGATAGAATAACCAAGCATGGGCTTGAATACCTGCACGTCCGACACGACCGCGCAATTGGTATAGTTGCGATAAGCCAAAGCGGTGCGCGTCTTCAATTAGGATAGTGTTGACGCGGGGAATATCTAACCCAGATTCAATAATTGTTGTACATACTAAAATATCTGCGTCACCATTGCTGAAGGTGAGCATGGTTGATTCTAACTCGCTTTCGTCCATTTGCCCGTGAGCGATCGCAAATCTTCCCCCCGGTATCATCTCCCGCAATTTGGCTGTAGTTTCTTCAATCCCTTCAACTCGCGGGACTACATAAAACACCTGTCCGCCTCGGTCTAGTTCTTGGCGAATTGCACTGCGGACTGTTTCAGGATTTAGAGGTGAAAGATGGGTTTGAATTGGTCGTCGGGTTGGGGGTGGTGTGGTAATCAAACTCATTTCGCGTATCCCCGATAAGGACATATACAAGGTACGCGGAATGGGTGTGGCGGAAAGCGTCAACACGTCAACCTGAGTTTTCAAGGATTTGATTTTCTCTTTTTGATTTACCCCAAATCTTTGTTCTTCATCCACCACTAACAAACCCAAATCGCGGAATGATACGCCTTTACCTAAAAGTTGGTGCGTACCGACAACGATATCTAACTCACCTGTCGCTAATCGCTTTTGTATATTGCGGCGTTCTTCTGCACTGCGGAAGCGGTTTAGTAAGCCAACATTCACGGGGTAAGGGGCAAAGCGTTCTTTCAGGGTGTGGTAGTGTTGCTGGGTAAGAATGGTAGTTGGTGCTAAGAGTGCGACTTGTTTACCAGAAGTCACAGCTTTAAAAATAGCGCGGATTGCTACTTCGGTTTTACCAAAACCAACATCACCACAAACTAAGCGATCCATTGGGCGATCGCTTTCCATGTCGCGTTTGACATCTTGGACGGCTTTAAGTTGGTCGGTGGTAGGTTGGTAAGGGAAAGAATCTTCCATTTCCTCTTGCCAAGGCATATCGTGAGGATAAGCAAAACCTTGTTGTTGCGATCGCGCTGCATACAATTTCAACAAGTCTACTGCTAATTTCTTGATGGCTTTACGGACGCGGTTTTTGGTATTGTCCCAAGCCTTCCCAGTCATTTTGTGCAGTTCTGGGGCTTTATCGCCTGTGGCGCGAAACCTTGATAAAGAACCTACTTGGTCAGCCGCAACGCGCAGAAGCCCATCTGCGTACTGCACGACTATGTAATCACGGGTTTCATCGTTAATTGTCAAACTTTCCAGCTTGACAAATTTACCAATCCCGTGACTTCTATGAACTACATAATCACCCGGACGCAGTTTATTCGGGTCAACTTGCTTAGAAGCAGCCTTACGACGCTTGCGGATATATCCCGGCGTGGCGAGGGAATGCTGACCGTAAAATTCGCGGTCTGTGACCACTACCAAGCGGTACGTCGGCAGAATAAACCCTTCCAGTTCCGCCAAGCCAGAATATTTCAGGGCGACTGGTACGTGGTTGATTTGCTGCTTTTCAATCGCTTGGTAGTCACGCGGGTTAGGGATAAATTGCGCTGGACAGTCGTGTTCTTGTAATAGAGAAACAGAACGGGAAGGTTGGGCAGAAATTAACCAGATTGAGAAATTGCGATCGCGTTCTTGTCTTAATGTTTCCGCCAGTTTGCCAAACTGATGCGGTGTAACTGGTACAGACCGACTAGCTAAATTAATGCCGTTGTTTTCTTCAGCAATTTCCGATAAATAAACAGTCGGAAATTGGGTAAGTTCTGTTAGACAATCATCAAAAGACCGATGAATTTTGGGCAATTGGAGAGAACCTAAATCTAATTCCCCAGTCCCTAGCGACCATTGTTCCTCTGCATTTTCTACCCAGCGATCGCTATGGGCATGACACTGTTCTGGTTCATCAATAGCAATTAAAGTATTTTCAGGCAAATAATCTAAAATCGATGCGGGTTTTTCAAAAGCTAATCCTAAAAATCGCCGACTTCCTTCTAAAACTCCTGTGTCTTCAGTTTCAAGTTGTGAATTTGAAGTTAATTCATCCTTCAGCACTTGGAACTCAACACTATCTTTAAGTGCGTCTAGGATGATGGGAGTAAAGCTAGTGGGAGTCAGCACAATCTGAGCAATTTTGTCAAGAGCGGAACGCTGAGTTGAGGGGTCAAATTCTCTGATTTGCTCGATTTCGTCGCCAAACCATTCTAAGCGTACTGGTAATTCGGAGGACACTGGAAAAATATCGACAATATCACCGCGCCGACTCCACTGCCCTTCTGTTTCTACTAAGGGTACTCGCTCGTAACCCAAGGTAGTAATTTTGGTACTGAAGGTATTCAGGTCAAATTCCATCCCCTTTTTGAGGGTGAGGCTGAGAGGGGTGAAAGCTGCTGGTGGTGGCAAATGGGGTTGTAATGCATTCGTAGTAGCAACAACTGCAATTTTCGCTTGTTGCCCATTGCCATTAGTCATCAAATCTTGACTTTTCACCAAATCCGCCAGAACTTGCATTTGTCCCCAAGTCATTTCCGTTTCGGGATCAAAAGGTTCGTAAGGGGATGCTTCCGAAGTCGGGTAAAAATGTACTGTTTGCCAGCCCATCGCCTCTAATTGAGCGTAGGCGCGTCCGGCTTCTTCAAGGGTGGCACAGACAACAAATAAATTCCTTCCTGAATTTTGTGCTAATGCCGATGCTACCAAGCCCTTGGGTAGGCGGGGAATTCCATTTAAGCGTAAATCTTTTTGCCGATTGAGCTTAGAAAGCAGTTCTGTGGTGAGAGGCGATCGCGCCAAGGCACGCACAATAGAAGAAAATGCCATAAGTTCTACTAGAGGTGGAAGTCGTCGATGATAAGAAAATCTATGAGTAGTTTATGTACACCATTTTAAAAGTGTTAATACCTCTCTTATTACTTCTGTGGAAGAATGATGATTGAAATATAAATGTATAAATTTAAAAAGTTAAACTACGACTTTGTATATAGTCAACGAAGTATTAAGGATGAAGTATAAAGTGTGAAATCTGATATTTCCCCCCTGCTCCCCTGCTCCTCTGCTCCTCTGCCCTTCTGCTTACCCTGCTTTCCATAGCGGCAAATCCAAACATATCCTCCATGACTTCTGAAATTTTAATCATTTTGGTACTAATTATTGCCAACGGTATCTTCTCAATGTCTGAGATGGCTGTTGTTTCAGCGCGGAAAGTCAGGCTTCAGCAGCTTGCCAATCAAGGAGATGTCAAAGCCAGGGCAGCATTGAAACTAGCAGAGTCTCCCAACAATTTTTTGTCTACCGTTCAAGTGGGAATTTCCCTTATCGGTATCTTGACTGGTGCCTTTGGGGGAGCCACCATTGCTAACCGTCTGGCAGTATATGTAAAACTTATCCCTTTATTGGCTCCCTATAGCGAACCAGTATCTTTTGGTTTAGTAGTTTTAATTATTACTTACCTATCTCTAATTATCGGGGAATTAGTGCCGAAGCGGTTGGCGTTAAATAACCCGGAAAAAATTGCGGCGTTTGTTGCTATACCGATGCGGGCTTTAGCAGCCCTAGCTTCTCCGGCTGTGCATCTGTTGAGTGCTTCTACAGAATTGGTGTTGCGGATTTTAGGAATTAGACCTTCTGAAGAGCCGCAAGTTACTGAAGAAGAAATTAGAATCCTGATTGAGCAAGGCACAGAAGCAGGAACCTTTGAAGAAGCTGAACAGGATATGGTAGAGCGAGTTTTTCGTCTAGGCGATCGGCCTGTTAGTTCTTTTATGACACCCCGCCCTGATATCGTCTGGCTAGATTTAGAAGATAATCCCGAAGAGAACCGCCAAAAGATGACTGAGAATGGTTATTCTCGGTATCCGGTTTGTCAGGGAGGACTAGACAATGTGCTGGGGATTATCCCGGTGACAGATTTACTTGCTCGCAGTTTTCGCGGGGAATCTCTAGACTTAACAGTAGGATTGCGCCAACCTGTATTTGTTCCAGAAAGCACCCGTGGCTTAAAGGTGCTGGAGTTATTCAAGCAAACTATCACACACATGGCCTTGGTAGTGGATGAGTACGGCGTGATTCAAGGATTAGTCACTCTTAACGACATCATGAGCGAAATCGTCGGCGATGTTCCCGCAGACCCAGGCGAAAATGATCCCCAAGCAGTGCAGCGAGAAGATGGTTCTTGGCTGCTGGATGGAATGTTACCTGTAGACGAGTTCTTTGAACTGTTCGAGATGGAGGAATGGGAATCGGACGAACGCGGTAGCTATCAAACCTTGGGAGGCTTTGTGATTACCCATTTAGGCCGCATCCCCGCCGCCGCCGACCATTTTGAATGGCAAGGGATGCGGGTTGAGGTGATGGATATGGATGGGAATCGAGTAGATAAGGTGCTAGTTGTACCAATGATTGATAAAACAGACGCGGCGAAAGAAGGGGAGTAGAGGTTAGGGATTAGAGCTTAGAGAGTCTCAATATATTTTCTTAACTCTAGTCCCCAGTCTCTAGCCCGTAGCCTCTAAGATTGCGATAAGCGTTTTATTTCTTCACCGCCTAACATTTGATGGGCTTGAGCAAGAATTTGGGGAATGTTATCGGCGTGGGGGCTGTGTATAAGGCATTGGCGTAAATCTAATTCGTTAAGCTTATCTGCTTTGTTGCCAGGAAACCAATGACTAGCATTACCCAGTAGGTTGTAGCGCATTTTGGCATAGTCTATCAAATCATAGGTTGTGGCTAAATTCCACAGCCATAAAATTACTGGGATATTGATTTCGCCTGGAGTGTTTGCCCATGTGGGTAAGTTAGTGTGCCAAGTTTTTACCCAATCTTCTCCTAAAATGGCGATCGCTTCTTCTTCCAACCTCGCCAGAATGGGAGGCAAAATTTCTGAAGACTCATCCAATAACGCTAATGTCTTCAAGTGTTCATCAAAATCTTGGGGTTTGGCTGCTCCCAAACTCAGGGTATGCACCTGAGAATGACTCAGACAAAACAAATCATTAAACACCATCGGACTCAAAGGCGCACAAAGATTAACTAATTTTTGTGGTGGGTTGTATAGCTGTCCTCCTTTATCTGAAGGACTAATAATAAATACCCCCATATCAAGACGGGTAGCAGCTTCAATTGCTGGCCAATTGAATTGATTAATGTAGTACCAATGCAGATTTACATAATCGAATTGATTAGTATTAATTGCTTGGACAATAAAATCTGTAGCTCCGTGGGTAGAAAAACCAATAAATCTGACTTTGCCCTCAGCTTGTAATTGCTTTGCTACGTCTAAACACCCACCAGGACTGATGCTATATTCCAGTAATTCAGCATTATTAACCCCATGCAAACTAAACAAGTCTACATAATCTAACTGGAGATTATTTAGCGATTGTTCAAATGTCTGCCTAAATTCTTTCGCATCAGGAACAGGTGAAACTTTGGTTTGAACAATCAAATTTTCACGTGGAAACTTTGGCAATATTCTTCCTAATTGCATTTCGGAGCTACCATAACCACGAGCAGTTTCAATGTGGTTAATGCCGACTTCTACAGCCCTGTGAATAGTTGCTTCAAGATTTTTCTGATTATCTGCGGGAATTTCTGACGGGTCAACATCTTGCCATTTAAACTGATATCTCATGCCGCCACAAGAAAATACCGGCATCTGTAATTCTGTGCGTCCAAATCTTCTATACAGCATTAGTGGATTTTGGATTTTTGGTACTAAGTCTCAATCAAGCGATCGCTATAGTCGCATTTTGGCAATTCCTGACACTAGTAACATCTATCTACTCGTAAAATTAGTCAGGTTTTTAGTTTTCAGATAGTGAACTTTTTTGAGTCCCAAGAGATTAATTACCACATCCTGTCCACTACTAGCAAGTCACGTTTACAAGCATCCTCAAGAAATTAGACCAACACATCCAAAGGATTTGTTAGTCTAAATCTTATATGACCAACTATTTCAGCAATTGTTTGTTGTTGATCACAAGTAGATAGAGGCTAGAGGCTAGGGGTTAGAGGTTAGAAGAATAGACCTCATTGGGATAAAAACTGCTGTATATGACTTTAATACAACTATTATCAAAAAATATGGGGATAAGCTGAGGCTTATCCCCAAACTCAACACTCAGCACTCAATACTTATGAAGTTGCATTTTGCAACTCAGCCGTGCGTACTGTTAGCTGTTGTGTCTGATTACCTCGTTGTATTCTTACCTGTAACGCTTGACCAAGGTTAGTATTTTCCACAACGTTCTGCAACTGTTCGGCATTAGAGATGGCTTCACCATCTACTTGAACAATGACATCTCCACGGCGGATACCTGCTTTAGCGGCTGGGGAGTTTGGTACAACTCGCATAACCAAAACACCGTTCACTTCGGGAATTTCAAAAGTAGAGTTGGGATCAGTGTTGTTTTGCTTGGCAAGCTGGGGTGTTAAGGTAACCATTTGCACACCTAAATAAGGGTGAGCAACTTTACCATCCCGTTCTAGTTGTGTAGCGATCGCTTTAGCTTTATCAATAGGAATAGCAAAGCCAATACCCATCGCATCAGCACGAATAGCGGTGTTAATCCCAATCACTTCGCCACGCTCGTTTAATAGCGGCCCACCAGAGTTACCAGGGTTAATTGCTGCGTCGGTTTGAATAAACTCTAAGCGTTTGTCGGAAATTCCTACTTGCGCGCTAGAACGCTTGAGGGTGCTGACAATACCTAAAGTAACTGTATTATCAAAGCCTAAAGGATTACCAACTGCGATCGCCCAATCTCCAACTTGTACAGCATTAGAAGAACCTAAACTTGCAACAGGTAAATCTTTACCAGCATTAATTTTGACAACCGCTAGATCTGTTACTTCGTCGATGCCTTGAACTTTGCCATCAAAGGTGCGACCATCCTTCAGGCGGACTGTAACTCTATCAGCTTTATCAACTACGTGGGCATTGGTTAAAATCAAGCCACTTTTATCAATAATGAACCCAGAACCCAAACCGCGCAATTGCTCTGGAGGTAATTGTTGGGAAAAACCATCACCAAAAAACTGCCGGAAAAATGGGTCTTCCATAAACGGGTCAGCGCGGCGGCGCGTAATTGTCCGTTCCGTGTCGATTCTGACTACGGCTGCTCCCACACGATTTACAGCTGCTGTGACAAAACTACTATTACCTATAGCAGTAGTTGCAGGCGATTGCCGTTGAGCAATCAATTCTGGTGCATCCCCAATTTTCTCATAACTAGGTGCAGGTTCCGCTTGAGAAGGCAACACCCGCAGAGTGCTAACAGTTAGTAAGACTCCCAAAAATATGGCGAAAACATGGGTAGTAAGTTGACGTATAGAACTAGGTATTTTGGAAAATCGCATAATCACAACCTAAATTTAGAAACCTAATAGTTGTTTAGTCGTGACAACTCTATCTACAGTTATTTTTACAGTTATAATGCGATACCTGCGTAGTGACTTTGGCTCACTACTTCAGGTTTCACTTTTTCTCCTCAATATTTGAACTGAGAAGTGGTAGAAGCTACCTGTAATTTAAATTAATTGAAAATTTCGCTTAATAGCTATTATGGACATTTACCCCATCAAGGTTCGGGTATCACCCCTTGAAGTTGTGTAGATGTGAACTCATTTCCGCTTGGAAGGTTAGTTAGCCCTCAATTTATTGGTGTGATCGTTGTGTAATCAAGGTTAACAATTAAGCACACCGGAACGTTAGCTCCAGCACGAATTTCGTGCAAATTGGTTCGTGTCCGGCGGCGTTCACCTTTACCGAAATTTGAGCAAAATTGCTATATAGTTTATGATGTCACATTAGTGCGAGTGCTTTTAATACTAATTCTCCAAAATTAAACAACAGATAGAAGCTGAAAAAGTCTTGCTAAATTTAAGTTTTCCAATTGCGAATTGCAAATTGGTATAAGCCCTTTACTCAAACGCTCAAATCTTAATTGACAAAGCTCTCAACCATTCATTGAGCGATAATGATTAGTAACTCTTTGGTGGGAGTAATTTTGCGATGACCGAATTACTTGAAAAAGCGATCGCTCAATTGAAAACTCTACCTGCTGACCAACAGGATGCGATCGCGGCTCGTCTCCTTGCTGAGATGGAGGATGAGCAGACATGGAAAGCTCAGTTTGAATCTACAACAGATGCTCAATGGGATCAGATAGCCCAGATGGTACGACAGGAAATTGCTGTTGGTGAAATTACACCTCTAGATGAGATTTTTCCCTCTTAACCAGTAATGAAATCAAGCGTAACGAAAGCATTCCGTAAAAAGCTTGATGGGCTGCCTGCATCTGTTCAAGAACAAGCCGCCAAAACTTATACACTTTGGCGTTCAGATCCTTACCACAATAGTCTTCAGTTCAAGCGGGTTAGCCAGCGTCAACCAATTTATTCGGCTCGTGTGAGTTTAGACTACCGAGTTCTCGGCTTATTAGAAGATGATCAAATCTACTGGTTTTGGATTGGTACACATACAGAGTACGACGAGTTGCTTCTGAGGTTGTAAGCAGCAGCCTAGCTGGAATATGATTGAAAGTTTACCAAAGTTGCTTTATGGCTTGTAATCACACATTGCTGCGATCGCTCATATTGAATCAGAAATTAGATGCGATCGCCCTTTATAGGCAATATCATTTATTCCCATTCCCTCCTCTAGGCTACGATTTTAGTACTACCAGTGCTTGAATAACCCATGAATGGATCAAACCGATTAACGCCAGAATCGTTGCCTATCTCTCAGCCAGCCGAAAACATTCATAATCATGACACAGAGCATCATCATGGGCATGGAGAGTCTGGTCATGTTCACATCCATAGTGAAGAGTCTTTACGAAAAATTGTTAATCGGCTGTCACGCATAGAAGGGCATATTCGTGGCATCAAAACAATGGTGCAACAAAGTAGTCCCTGCCCTGATGTGTTATTGCAGATTGCCGCAGTTCGGGGTGCATTAGATAGGGTTGCGAGAATTGTATTAGATGAACATTTGACTGAGTGTATTGCCAGAGCCGCACAGGATGGCAACATAGATGTGGAAATTGAACAGTTAAAGGCTGCTTTAGATAGATTTATGCCTTAACTAAGCTTAATTAAAGGTCAATTCAGAACAATTGATTTCTGAAAATTCGCTAAGGAGTTGACAGACGTGTTCTCATCACGTCTGTTTCAATATGACTATACCTCAATAAGTTTAGTTACATATCCAATCGCATCGTTGATGTTGAGGTAAGTAAACTTCCATAGTCCAACTGATAGATAGCTAATTATTCTGAGTAATATTACGAGATTGTTACAAGGACAAAAATGTTATATGTCAATAGATCTACTGTGAGTAAAAATCTGTAACTTAATGGAAATCCATAATTTTATTCCCAAAAATTTTGTTAGTTTGAGTTCGCTAGATGAATGTTTAGGAACCAATTACCATAAACTGTGTGCCATAGGGAGAGATGTTGTTCTAAGCAAATTATTTGATTTACTGTGCTGCAATTAACACAGTAAGTTTTATGAGATTTTAATAAATTCTTAATAGATACTGCTGTACAAGTTCTGATAGTAGAAGTTAGCCTTAAAAGTTTGCAATAGTTTATACTTGTAGTCTGATTACTAACTTTTAAGACGTACAGTTATGCACATATGCCAGCAATTTAAAACAAGTATGGAACATCATTTCGTACATCCTAATTTGCCGTATGAATTATTTTTTTCAGGCAAGTTATGTCTTAAGACAGTTACTAACAAGCCTTAGAGCTTTTTTACAGGAAGTGCATAATCTAAAACAAAAGTAAACTAAGCTACCGTAAGATTTTTATAGTCAGTGTATCTACATTAAATGTCAGAAAGTGTTGACTTTCTCAACATTTCTTTAGATAATTTGAGGGTGAGTAGCGTCAAAATGAAATTAGTTCCGTATAGCAAAATACAAAACCCTAGCCACAAGTTAAATGTCTTTCATGTTCGTTCCCCGTTATAAGTGGGAATACTATCTACGTATAAATGTGTGAGTAAAAATCATGAGTGTGAATACGGTGCCCTCTATCAATTACTACTCTCTAGATGTAATTCAAGACGAAGCACGCCGACTAGTCCACAAGGGGATGGTTAGCAGACAACAACCAATATATACACTCTGCCAATACATCCCTGCAAGAGAGTGGGTGTGCGTTGAATGTGAGTTAGAGAAATGCGATTTTTTACTACGCGATCGCATTGGCGACCTCATCGGTCGTGAACAGTGGGACAACGACTAATTAGGCTGTGATTTGAGATTTTGGATTGGGAGCATATTTTTGGATGTTTAGATTTGACAAAGACCAATTGACCGCCCAACCTTCTGAGGTATAGTCTCTGCTTTTGATAAATATTCCCCGATCCAGAGTCTTGTATTATTTTCTTTCCCAAGTCAGCATTACAGAACTGTTAAAGTCTGAGTTGAACAACTTTCCTACTCAGCCTTGACAAATTATAGTTTGCTACAAATTTGTCAAGAAAATTTTTTGCGTAAATCCAGTTTGATAGCTTTAAGTATTTTTTGTAGATTTAGCTGACCGGAGCAGTTTTTAAATTTTACAGCTCCGGTAATTTTTTATAGAAGGGAACAGAGAAATAGGTTGAGAAGCGATCGCATCCTCTCGTGTTTATCATGCTGCTTGAATACCATCCGTATGAGCGTCACTTAATTAAAGGTTGATTCTGGTAGGATATATAGCTTGTCTGACAAAAAACAGTCAAAATGTCTACCCTAATGAATTTTTATCTTTATCTAAAATTTATATTCTGTTTTTCTTCTCTGTCAAGCTTCCCAAGCAAATTTCAATTAATAAAAGTTGGCTGTGATTAAATTTTAAGTATTAAATACAATTAAAGTTAAATCAATTATTTTTCAGTAAGGTAACTCAGGATTTTTTAACATCAAACCTAATAAACTGAACTGATTAACTAATTGAACTCTTTCCATTAATGAAAGTATCTACCCAAGGTTTGATATTATTAGCTTCTTCCTTAAGCTTAATTACAATAGGAAAAAAATAACTATAGGATACTGTTTATCCATTTGATTTTTAGTTTCTGACTTGGCTATTTTGGTTAATGGTAGTATTAGTGCTGGTGTTTGATAAATAATAAGAAAATATTAGCGATCGCATTTTTTCAAACTGCTCTTAATGGTATTAAATCAGGAGCGATCGCACTCTATCAAATGGCTCCAGTAATCGAGACTTTAGAGTATCTTTTAGAACAAGATCAGGCAGCAATTTTTGACTTTGCCTTTATTGATGCTGATAAGGAAAACTATTATAGTTACTACGAAGTGGCGTTAAAGTTAGTGCGTCCTGGTGGTTTAATTGCTATTGACAATGTACTTTGGTCTGGAAGATTGATTCAGCCAGAAATCCAAGACTCAGCCACTATAGCTATTCGTGAGTTTAACAGCAAGCTAGCTCAAGACGATCGCATAGATCTGAGTTTGATTGCCCTTGCAGATGGACTAACTTTAGCACGTAAGCGTAATTAAGAAGCGTTAGGTCTAATTCGCTGTAAAAATTTGATATTCAGTTCCAGCTTATTTCCTAGCCACAGAGCGTGTGCTGTGTGGTCTGTAACATCATCGCCTGTTTCAGGATGGACGAGAATATCTAACCCCTCACGGTTCAGCATTAGCCAGGGTACAACTAGAGTAAATTGGTTTGGTGCGAAGGCCACTTGATACATTGATTTTGGGTGTGGCCCAATAGGCTGATCGTGCCAACGTCCCAGCTGCACTTCAAATCTTTCACCTAATCCTTCGCGGATCTTAGCGGCAACATCACGTGTTTCTGGATCATAGTAAACATGAGCATGAAAACCGCTAATGATACTATTTTCTTTCATGGTTTCACTTCAATTATTGTTTATTATCTTAATCAACTTTGTCTGCCAAAAGCACCAACCTCATTGGCAGATCACACCAAAGAAACGGTCTTTGCCGCTTTTCTCAAGATTCTCATCCATAATCATTATTGCGGGGATCTAACTCAACTATAAATACGTGTATTTCAATTTTGAACAAACTTGTGTTAAGCAGTACTTGCATTTTTCTTGTAAGTATGGAAAGCTTTGTTAAAGGTTAAATACAAAAACTCTATCGACTTACCGTATTTCAGAATAATACACTACAGGTGGATGGAACGCGAACTTGTACACACCTTTATGAACTGCTTGCAGATTATAGAGTGATCGCACTTGCCATTGAAGTAGTGAAAACATAGTAGGTAAAAAACGACGAACTAGACAAATTACATCCCTATCTTGAGTTTCAATACCATTTCTTCCTTCCTTTTTTATTCCAGTGCAAGTATGAATAGTATATTTAACACTCGTCGCCGTTTTATCCGGTTTGGTACAGCAGGTTTGTTAGGTTTATCAACGGCATTTGTCCTCAGTAGTTGCAACCCTAAAAATCCAACAGCAGCAACATCTAATACCGCAACGAATGTATCAGCTACCAGTGGGATCAAGACTAAAGTTTTGCGGATGGGTTATCAACAAGCTGGTGATTTAATCAGAGTAACAAAAGTATTAGAAAAACGCTTAGAACCCTTGGGTATCAAAGTCGAATGGGCGCAATTTGCTCAAGGCCCTCAGCTAATGGAAGCGATGAATGTGGGCAAAATCGATTTGGGTTCTGTAGGAGAAACGCCCCCTATATTTGCCCAAGCTGCTGGTGCTGATATTGTTTATGTAGTGGGTTCACGACGCACCGAAAAAAGTGGTAGAGGAAGTGCGATCGCTGTTCCTCCAGATTCTCCCATTAAAAGTGTCAAAGATATTAAAGGACAAAAAGTAGTATTCCAAAAAGCTTCTGCCTCGCATTATTTCATCATTAGAGCTTTGGAAGATGTAGGTTTAAAACCAAATGATATTCAAGTGCTAAGTATACCTAACGTAGAAGCTAGCAGTGCATTTTTAGAAGGCAAAATTCCTGTTTGGGTAACTGGCGATCCTCATTTAGCAAGGGCTGAGAAATTAGGTAAAGTGCGGATTATTAAAACTGCTGAAGGACTGGACACCCCAGGTGGATACTATATTGGCAGAAAACAATTTGCTCTTGATAATCCAGAATTACTGCGGATTGTAATTGAAGAGATTAATAAAATTCAACTCTGGGCAGAGGCCAATCCCAAAGAGACAGCGAAATTAATTATGCCTTATCAAAAACTCGATCCAGACGTGATGGACTTAGTGCTTAGTCGTCGTGCTTATGGATTAAGAGCTATTTCCCCAGAATTAATCAAAGAACAACAAAGAGTTGCTGATTACTTTTATAAAAATGGCTTGCTTCCTAAACCTGTAAATATTAAAGAAGCCGTCTTAACACCTGAACAATATGCAGCCATCACTCCTACGACAATTAGCCAAAAATAACGTAGACAAGGCTGGATTAGATTGAGTTGAGCTAAAAACTCTCAAATAAAACTTCTCAATAGTAAATAGGAAAAAATTTATGAATCTTAAGTTTGCATATTGGGTTCCTAATGTCAGTGGTGGGTTAGTAGTCAGCAAAATTCCGCAACGCACAGATTGGACTTTTGATTACAACGCTCAACTGGCTCAAACAGCAGAGCAAGTGGGCTTTGACTACGCTTTAGCTCAAGCTCGGTTTATTGCCAGTTATGGTGCTGAATATCAATTAGAAGCACTCTCCACAGTAGCAGCTTTAGCACCTGTTACCGAACGGCTAAAATTGATTGCCGCAGTTCATCCAGGGTTATGGCATCCAGGTGTAGTAGCCAAAATGGGTGCAACAATTGATTTTATTTCTAAAGGTCGCTTCTGCTTGAATGTAGTCAGTGGCTGGTTCAAAGGCGAATTTACAATTTATGGCGAACCCTGGCTAGACCATGATGAACGCTATCGTCGTTCAGAGGAATTCATCAGAGTGTTGAAAGGTATGTGGACAGAAGATGATTTCCACTTCCGAGGCGATTTTTACCGGATTAACGGTGGTTGGGTAAAACCTAAACCAGTTAATCAAAATCCACATCCAGAAATTTTCCAAGGAGGAAACTCCAAAGCAGCACGGCGTATGGCATCTCGTGTGTCTGACTGCTTGCGGGGGGACAAAATGGTCTAGAATGCTTATCTTACAAAGAGTGTAGCAATTTGTGGTAAAAGAAAAAGAGCATTTATTCGCAATAAGCTCTATTTAA
>NZ_JACJRV010000082.1 GCF_014697475.1 Nostoc sp. FACHB-152 | reverse complement strand
TATTGACATTAAGTCCTAATAAGCGTCCTTTCTACCAACAAGGTCAAAGAGCTATGAGACTTATTCTGTCTGCATTCTAGCCCTTTTTGTAGCCCCTTAAGAATTTATCTACACGTAATTGTTGCTCTGTACTTGTGATACCTTGAGGATTTACTGATTGTGAAAACCCAAAATTATTGGCGGTAAAATCTGATTTGAAGCTGGCAGCGACTACTCTACTATTGAAAAAAAGCCCAAACAAAATTATCATGATAATTGATTGGACTGCACAAATTGTGCGAGAAGTGTTACATAGATGGAAAAAGCTAGGGTTAGAGGGACTGTGGTCTAAACCAAGGCGGGGAGGAAAATTAAGGTAGTTGGAAGCTGACATAGTGTTCTTAGGAGAATGTTAGAGAAAAGAACCACGTACATACAACAGCATTCAATTACCCCAAAAATTAGAACAAGAACGCTCGATCAAATTAAGTTCTGACTGGTTACTTCCGGTTCGCGCGTTTTTTCGGGAGTTAGAAGAAAGACTACTCAGGGGTAAAAGATTGGCCACCAAGTTGGGTGTAAATAGTAGTCCCAAACCCAAGCAAAACAAGAATACGCTGTTGTAAAGGAGAAAGAGTAGTCAAATGGGCGTAAATTTCATTTTTAATCTCAATCAATAGTATTTGTAGAATGACAATCACTTTTTAGCGACATCGTTTAAAAGCCAAAACTATTTGTTACTAGTGGTTAGCTTGGTATTCTCTACAACGTGAGTGGTCAGAAAGCGACGAATATGGTCTGCGATCGCATCCCCATCTTCTTCAAGAGCAAAGTGTCCCGTATCAAACAAATGAAACTCCAGGTTTTTTAAGTCACGTTTGTAGGCATAAGCTCCCTCGACTAAAAAGCCCTGGTCATTTTTGCCCCAGACAATTAACGTCGGTGGTTGATATTGGCATAAATAAGCTTGCCACTGTGGATATAATCGCACATTAGATTGGTAGTCGTATTTCAATGCCAATTGAATATCTATATTGCCAGGGCGATCAAGAAGTGCTTGATCCAGAATCCAGGTATCGGGACTGAGGTTTTCTATATTTCTGGCTCCAGTGATGTAATACCATTTTGCGCCCTTGCTTGCCAGAGCCTGTCGCACGCGATCGGTATTTTCGGGTGTCTTATTCTGCCAAAAAGCGCGTATGGGCTTCCAGAAATCACCGAGTCCCTCCTCGTAAGTATTGCCATTCTGCACAATCAGCGATTCTACTCGCTCTGGATGCTGTGTTGCTAGGCGATAGCCAATCGGCACGCCATAATCCATTAAATAAAGACTATAGCGTTTCAAGCCGATCGCATCGATAAAACCTGCCATCACTTCAGCAAGGCGATCAAAGGTGTAATCAAACTCATCAACCATTGGCATAGAACTATAGCCAAAACCAGGATAATCAGGTGCAATCAGATGGAATTGATCCGCCAATGCGGGGATGAGATTGCGGAACATCTGAGACGAGGTTGGAAAGCCGTGCAATAGCATAAGCGTTGGGCGATCGCGAAAACCAGCTTCACGATAAAAGATATCTAAACCATCGATTGAGACTGTGCGATAAGTGGTCATGCGTTTCCTCTTTTTTTGGTGAAGGTATTGTTTGGTGAAAGTTTCTGGTCACTCTTTAGGAAGAGACCAGAGTTTGATGGTTTTGTCAGTACTGCTGCTGGCTATCATGTTTCCATACGGTCTGAAAACTACTGACCGCACGCCTCGCTCATGCGCGATCAAATTCTCCAAGAGTTTGCCTTCAGGCAACCCCCATAACTTGATAGTGCTATCATTGCTACCACTAGCTAATCTCTTACTATCGGGACTGAAAGCCACAGACCACACAACTCCTGAATGTCCAATTAGGGAGTGCAACAATTTACCAGTGGGCATTTGCCAGAGTTTGACTGTCATATCAGCACTGCCACTCGCTAAAGTTCGTCCATCAGGGCTAAAAGTCACTGAGCGCACGGCTTGTGAATGAGCATTCAGGGTTTTTAGAACAGCACCATCCATAAGTCGCCAAATTCTGAGTGTACCACCCTCATTGCCACTAGCTAAGGTCTGCCCATCGGGACTGAAAGCAACAGTTCTTACCCACTTTCCATCCAATAACTGATGAACTTGTACCCCAGTCTGCACGTTCCAGATACGGATGGTTGTGTCAGCACTACCACTGGCTAACCACTTTCCGTTGGGGCTGATGGCAACAGCTTCTACATCATCTGTATGTCCATCTAAAGTACGAAGCAGTCGCCCCGTCTCTAAATTCCAGAGTTTAATTCGATTATCCCAACTGCCACTAGCGAGCAGCTTGCTATCTGGACTGATGGCAAGGCTGACCACTGCATCGCCGTGTCCTTCTAAAGTATAAAGTAAGGTGTTACTAAACAGATCCCAAATTTTAATTTTTTTATTGTAACTGCCACTGGCGAGGAATCGTCCATCAGGGCTAATTGCGATCGCGTAAACCCAAGTTGAATTTCCTGGGAGAGAACATAAGGGTTGAATGGTTGCAACAGAGTTAGTAGCAACACTAGCGTTTCGGAAGGAAGACAATAGGCTAGCACAACTGCTACTACCAACCAAGATTGTTAGGGTGCTGATTGCCAATACTGCTGAAGATTTCCTGGTAATTGGTTTCGATCTCATAACAGGACATTCCTTGTGCGAGTGGGAGAATAATCTGGCTTGCACCCACTGCGTAACGGTGTCGGAGACTAGCGGTACTATAGAGTAATTTTTTCTGTAATTTGAGATGAGAACGCTTTTCTTTTCGCTTTTTGTTGTTTATTCCGATGTTCAATCCAGCGTCGCATCAGAAATAAAAGGGTTGTCGTGACAATCCCTACTAGCCCAATCGGGGTTAAATAGCTCCAATGCTCTAACATTTTGTCCCAAACGTGCCAAGTGAGCAGGAACATAGCGAAGTAAGTCAGGGTATGTAATCGCTTCCAATTTTTTTTCAGTCTTTTGACACACCAGTCATTAGAAGTAATTGCCAAGAGAGTAAAAATTATGAAGGTAGATATACCTTGGATATAAATCCAATAGGTATTGGGATCTAAAAAATCAAGGTCTCTCTTTTTCACTAAGAGGAAAGCGTGAAGCAAAGCAAAGCAGAAAGCCAGAATACCGATAAGTCGCCGATATTTAAACAGCCATTTGGGGAGGTTCGTTTGTTTAGTTTGAGGAAAAATGATTCTGAGATTCGTGGGCATTAAGGTGAGAATATAAGCTCCTAAAGCTAGAAATCCCAAGCTGTTTTCTAACGGTGCTGTATCGATTGCTGCCATGACCAATCCTCCTTAATTTTTCAATAAAAGGCTTTACAAAGGTAGGTGTTTTTTATCTGGTCATTTTTTGACGATTCCAGCCGATCTTTACTACATCAGTCCTCTCTTGTTCATACTCTTTATACTTATAACTAAATCTCACGCATAGACGCGGAGCGGCTACTCTTACGAGAACGCCTAACGGCGAATCCGCAGGGGCAGGGTAGGTGCAAAGGCGCAAAGAAGTCAGCAAAGTTTTTATCGTAACTAATTAGACGAACCTGATATGAGAACAGATTGCAGTCGTGATGTGAGAAATTGCTCGATATAGTTTGCGATCGCATCCCCATCTTCTTCCAAAGCAAAATGTCCGGTATCGAGTAGATGGAACTCAATGTCTTTCAAGTCACGCTGGTAGGGATAAGCGCCGTCAGCAGGGAAGATGTAGTCGTTCTTGCCCCAAACAATCAGGGTAGGGGGCTGATACTGGCGAAAATACTCTTGCCATTGGGGATAGAGAGGTGGATTGGTGCCATAGCTATAAAACAGCGCCAGTTGAATCTCTTCGTTTCCGGGGCGATCAAGGAAATTTTGATCCACTGTCCAGGTATCGGGGCTGATTACTTCTAGATTGCGAACACCATTGGTATATTGCCACTTGGTTGCTTCCAGAGTGACCAGATATTTGAGCTTTTCAGCATTCTCAGGCGATCGCACTTGCCAGTATGCCTTAATTGGCTCCCAGAATTCGCGCAGACCTTCTTCGTAAGCATTGCCATTTTGAACAATCAAAGATTGCACCCGCTCTGGATATTTAGCTGCAATTCGATAGCCAATTGGTGCGCCATAATCCATCACATAAAGACTGTACTTTTTGAGAGCGATCGCGTCAATAAATTTCTCCACAATCTCAGCCAAGCGATCAAACGTGTAGTCAAATTCATTGACACTGGGCATCGAACTGTTGCCGTAACCAGGATAGTCAGGCGCAACAAGATGGAATTTATCAGCGAGGGCAGGTATGAGATTGCGGAACATATGAGAGGAAGTTGGAAAGCCGTGCAACAGCAGAATCGTCGGATTATCACGGGAACCCGCTTCACGGTAAAAGATGTCTAGATCATCAACCGAAACTGTGCGATATGTAGTCATGAAATTACTCCTTATAAGTGATAAAAGTGACATGATGATGTTTTACGACCGGTTGACCTATCTCACATCCTGACGACGGATCTGCTCTTGAAAGTAATCCCACCAGCTTTGGGGTAAGGCTTCAAGTTGAGCAGCACGATACAGTAACTCTGGATTGTTTTGCTCGCGAACATAAAGCTTTTCCTCTTCTCTCAATCCTGTGACTGTGAAATTTTCACCAAAGATTCCTGGTGTTAACTCTGTGTCAGGCAATTCGCTTCGCCAGTAATCATAATACTCCAACGGATAGACATATACGGCTTTGTCCACTCTGCCATGAACAGTGAGATCCGCTTGGCGGTCGCCATCCAAATTGAGTTCACGCACCATCACTCTCGAATTAACTGGCTCTTTGAAAATTCCAGTGCGGACGGGTTTTCCTTTCCAGGACACTTCACGCGGCAACCCGAGATTAACAGAGATCAGCTTCATCTTTAACCCCTTTTGGACTTCAAATCTGTGCCATACCGCCATCAACAAACAACTCAATGCCGTTCACAAAGCTGCTTTCATCTGAAGCGAGAAAGACAACGGCTTTGGCAATCTCATCGGGTTTGCCAACTCGTCCCAGTGGAATGGTGCTGGCTTGGCTGTCCACGAATTCTTGTAACTGCTGGTCATTCAGTCCCAAATGATCGTAACCAGGAGTCGGAACCACACCAGGGCTAATGGCATTCACCCGAATCTTGCGTTCTCTGAGGTCGAGTATCCAGTTACGTGCAAACGATCGCACAGCGGCTTTAGTGGCACTGTAAACACTGAATGCTGGCGTACCTTTTATAGAAGTAATTGAAGCATTCAGGATAATAGAAGCTCCCTCTGGTAACAGTGGCAGTGCCTTTTGTACGGTGAACAGCAAACCTTTGACGTTTACGTTGAATGTTGTGTCAAAATGTTCTTCAGTGATTGCTCCAAGTGGGGCAATTTGTCCACCGCCAGCATTAGCGAAGATAATATCGAGGTGTCCTTGCTCTTGCTCAATGGTGGCAAACAGACGATCCAGGTCTGCCAAATTAGAAACATCACTCTGCACAGCCGTAACATTTTTACCAATGGCTTCTACAGCAGCATCCAGTTTGACTTGGCGACGGCCTGTGATGTAGACATAAGCACCTTCAGCAACAAACTGTTTGGCAGTGGCAAGACCGATACCACTGTTGCCACCCGTGACAAGGGCGATTTTTCCTTCTAGTTTTTTCATAGGTTAATCTGATAAAGATTCTGGATTTGTGTGAACCATTGAAGTGTTATCGGTTCTGTTGCATCACAACTTTGAGAATAACAGATTTAACCCTTCAGTCATTGTTGGATGAGTTAAAACGCGATCGCGCAAAACAGTATAAGGTATCTGAACTTGCATTAGCATCTGCACCGCCGAAATTATTTCACCTGCTGCATGACACAACAGTGAACACCTAAGAATTCGACCCGTCCCAGTAAGCTAATCCGTCTTTAAGTTACATAATCCTTAGCCTCAGAAAGACATGGGGACACGGAGAAGGGGAGACGCAAAGATGCAATTTGAATGATTATTAGCTTATCTACGCTCGCCTTCAACAGTCCATTGGTTTGTTCCGAATGGTACTAAGAAAAGCCCAAATACTGTTGTATTCTCGTTAAGAATCTGGAAGCTCTTAACCAGTTGGGGTAAGGGCTGTATTTTAACTTAGTGCCATTCTTTACATCTCCTTTGATTCATCTGCTTAATGACCCTGCTTGAGACCTGCAATGAGTTCGGTCACTTGACGTTGAGCCTCTGCGCTCAGTGAGTCAAAGTCGTCTAAGAAGAATTGACGTTCTAGCGTTAACTTCCGGGTATTGAGTAACCCTTCGATCTGCCAACCTTCGTCGCCTTTCGTTACGACGTATAGCGGCAGGGAATTTCGTGATGGTGAAGCTTCGGTTTGTCCGGGCAGTATTACCCTGATAACTACAAGCATGAGCGCGAGTTGCGAGTTCACGAAGCGGACAAAATCCACCTCACCCTCCAAGCGTGTTCCTTTGACAACCGTGTCGAACGCTTGCTGATGAAATGCAGCGATTTCTTTTCGACCCTTGAGATGCGTACCCTCGAACGTAATGAAATCAGCAGTTTCGCTGAACGGGGCAGCGAAGCCTTCGCCGCTACCTCGATTCCAAGCATCAATCATTTGGCGATGGAAAGCACGGATTACTGACTCGTCAGCAATAGTGGTGGTTTGAGTTGTTTGTGAATTCATAGTTTTGAGTTCCTTTTAAGTAATAGATCAGTTTTTAAGCGGTATAGAGGGTGTTATAAACTCTGAAAATCATCGGCTCTGTAAGCTAGTTACAACCATTCCTCGAAAATCGCAACCAGGGTAAAATTTCATTTCTAAACTATTAGTTCATGTCATTAATTTTGATGGATAAATCAGTTTTTAAATTTTTCTTTTTTACCTCTTCCTTATCTACGAGACACTACGCGAACGCGAAAGTACGCAGTTCGTTCTCTTAACCCTTCAGAACTAATGACACAGACCACTAGCTTCTATAAAAGCTCACTGTTAGGGAAGTCCAGAAAATAAATTATCCCAATTTTTAAACTCAACGCAACTGTTTCTTCCTCCTGCTCCCTGCCTACAAAGTGATGGGATATTTTTTTAGTGGGAAGTCCTTTATTGCCAGGTCAAGCGAGCAGGAGCAACGATTCATTCCAGAGCCGATCGGCATTAGCTGGGTGCAGGGCGTAGGTAGCAACTCCGCTCATATAGCCGTTCCCGTTGGTGACGAGAGTAGCTTCATTGCAGTCCTCGAAATAGCGTCCGCCAACGCCCTTGAGTAGCCCAGAGGTTCCTAACAGAACGGAAGTTGCTGCACCCTGCGCTATTGTCTTGTGCCGATCAGGTGGGGTTCTAAGACCGCCCGTATAACGCTGGAGGTTGGTGGCGATCGCTCCTGGCATCAGGGCATTAGCGGTAATCCCATCTTTGAACCAGCGTGCAGTAGCACCCACAGCAAAGAGGATAGTTGCGGTCTTGGACTGTCCATACGCTAACCACGGATCATAAGGACGGAACATGAAGTGAATATCATCGAACACAATGGGCGACATCAGGTGTCCGCTAGAACTAACCACCACGATACGGGCAGCACCCTCGGCAGCGAGAGCGTCGTGTAGTCCGAGAGCTAAGGCAAAGTGTCCCAGATAGTTAGTGGCAAATTGCATCTCCCAGCCTTCGGGTGTACGCTGTTCGGGCAGTGCCATTACCCCTGCATTATTAACGAGTATGTGCAGTGGCTCACGCCAGGCAGCAATGAACTTGGCAATTGAGTTGCGATCGCTTAAATCAAGCGGAGCAACATGGATATTCCGGTTCCCAGTAGTAGCCATAATGTCAGCCGCAACTTGCGCTCCAGCATCGGTATTACGCACAGCTAGTGTGACGATCGCTCCAGCTTGAGCTAGTGTCCGCGCCGTTTCTACGCCGATGCCCGATGCGCCTCCCGTAACGATCGCCCGTTTGCCGGAAAGATCAATTCCTTCTACGACTTCGGCGGCGGTGGAATGTCGTCCGAATGGTGTTGTAATCAGTGCCATCGTGTATTCCTTGACAGAGATTGAGTGTTCCGTTTGCCTAACATCGACCGATAAACACTCAACAGGTACGATAATCGGAGATTGATCAAAGAAAGACTATCTCCCGTTTCTAAATAGATGAATACGCCGGATTTTCGACGTTATATTTGCTGAGAACCGTTCGTTCTGTGCGACCTGCTTTAATTAAATCTGCTGCCTTCTCACCAATCATGATGGTTGGTGCGTTCGTATTTCCCGTGGTGATTGTTGGCATGATGGAGGCATCAACAACTCGCAATCCCTCAACTCCATGTACCCGCAACTCAGTATCGACCACTGCCATTGAGTCAATGCCCATTTTGCAAGTACCAACTGGATGCCATACAGTGCTGCAAGTATCCCGAATGTAAACTTCAAGTGCTGCATCACTCTGAACCTCAGCACCCGGAGCAATTTCTTTGCCACGAAACCCATCAAAAGCACTGGTTTGAAACAATTGGCGCATTAATTTAATTCCCTCAACCAGCTTCTGCACATCGGCTTGACTTTGTAGATAATTCATCCGAAGAGTTGGTGGATTTTTGGGGTCAGGTGATCGCAAACTAACACTGCCAACATTTTGAAGACGGGTAAGAGAGACTGCCCCTGTAAATCCAAAATCAGCAGGGGTATAACCAGGTGACAAAAATTGAATGGGGCCGAAAAAGAACTGCAAATCGGGTGCAGACTCCACATTGCTCTTGCTATGCAAAAATAATCCGGCTTCTACTCCATTACTAGTGATGGCAGGGTGTATATCTTGAGTAGCTGCTTGAACAACACAAGTGAGAATATGATCCTGAAGGTTTTGACCGACACCCGGCAAATCTGCAACAACAGAAATTCCCATCGCTTGCAGATATTCTGCATTCCCAATACCAGAAAGCATTAGCAGCTTAGGCGAATCAAATGCGCCTGCACTTAAAATTACTTCTTGGTTGACTCTGACCTGGTGGAGCATACCTTCATACAGATATTCCACCCCAACAGCGCAAGTGCCTTCAAACAGCAATCGCGTCACCAATGCCCCTGTCGTTACAGTCAAATTGGGACGATGAAGAATGGGTAGAAGAAAAGCAGCAGCAGCACTGTGCCGTTTACCATCCTTGACTGTCAACTGATACAGTCCTACCCCTTCTTGCTGTACTCCATTAAAATCAGGATTGTAGTTGTATCCCATTGACACACAGGCATCTACAAAGCGTTTGGATACTACAGCAGGGGAGATCAAATCGGTAACGCTCAACTCCCCATCAACTCCGTGAAATTCTGACGCGCCTCGCTGCTGGTGTTCCGATTTTTTAAAATAGGGCAATACATCAAGGTACGACCATCCGGGATTTCCTAATTCCTGCCAGCGATCATAATCTTGAGGATTGCCCCGGACATACATCATGAAATTAATCGAACTGCTGCCCCCCAAGACTTTGCCACGGGAACAAAACATTTTGCGAGAATTCAGGTAGGGTTCTGGCTCAGAAATGTAACTCCAATCCACTTCAGAGCCTATTAGGCTAAAGCATTGCGCCGGAATTTGAATTTCTGGTTTTGTAGCTGGGTTGCCTGCTTCGAGGAGTAACACGGTTGTGTCACAGTCTTCGGTTAGACGATTGGCAACTACACAACCAGCCGATCCTCCACCAATTACAATGTAGTCATAATTAGTCATAAAGTTCTCTTCCTCTGTTATCTACAATGGATAAATGGAGCTAAGAATGAACTGATTTAAAGAGCAATCACTAAAATACTGTTAGTTATTCATTTACAATACCCGATCTGCTGAATTTAACTGTTTACCAATGGTGTATCTACCAAATGTTCTGCCAGAAACTAAACTTGCGTCTCATTGGTTTGCAGGACTTGGCTCACTAACAAATCGTTAAATTGGGATTACTTCACAGCCGTACTTGCTGCTTCAATCACTTTAGTAACTTCTTTTGGATGAGAGATAAAAGGAACATGACTGGAGTTAACTTCTGTTGTCTTAGCACCAATCCGTTTAGCCATAAATCGTTGAAGTTCGGGGTTGATGGCGCGATCGCTTTGAGTCACGATAAACCAAGAAGGAATCGTTTTCCAAGCGATGTCATTCACTGATTGCTCAAAGGCTGCGCTGTCGATGGGCTTTTGGGTTGCTGCCATCACTCGCGCTTCAGCCTTCGATACGTCCTGGGCAAAAAATTCGTGAAACTTCCCGCGATCAATATAAAGAAAGTTTGCCGCATCAGATACAATTGCCGTACTAATCGGAGGTGCTGCGTACTTTTTATTCAAATCACTCGTCTTTTCACCGACATCCGGTGCGAAAGCATTGACATAAACCAGAGCTTTCACCTGTGGATTGTTAGCAGCCGCACCTGTGATTACATTGCCACCATAGGAATGCCCGACCAAAACAACGGAACCTTTTTGATTGCCAATCACCCGTTTTGTCGTTGCGACATCATCAGCAAGCGAGGTGAGGGGAATCTGCACAGCAGTCACCCTGTAGCCATCCTGCTCCAACAATGGAATAACGTGTTGCCATGATGTGCCGTCAGCAAAAGCCCCATGAACAAGAACGATCGCAGGTTTAGAGCCGGACGCTTGAGGTACTTGTTTTGAAATAGCTGATGTTGGATGCATTAATATCCCAACGACAACACCAAATGCAAGTAACCACAGCAACAATTTTTGAACTTTTTTCTTTGTAAAAACTATCATTGTGATCGCCTCTGTGTTCTTACTAAATTGCTCAAATCTCTGGTTCTTCTTGTCTGTATAGAAATTAGGAAATGCTTATTAAAATAAGCACTAAAAACCTTAATCATTTGCAGCAACAATAGCTGCCATTACCTGCTCAAAAGTCCAGTGATCAAGATAGCGAATTCCATTAATAAACAAAGCGGGCGCGGCCTCAACTCCACTTCGCAGTCCACCTTCGATATCCGCATTGATCCGCTCAACATACGTTCCTCTGGATAAATCCTGCAAAAATTGAGAAATATCAAGTCCTAAACGATTGGCGTACTCAACTAGATAGCCATTTCCCAACTCCTGTTGATGAATGAATAATATTTCATGCATTTGCCAAAACTGCCCTTGAGCCGATGCGGCTTCCGCAGCTTGGGCAGCTCGTTGAGCATTTGGATGAATCTGTACCTGAGGAAAATGACGGAAGATAAAACCTAAATTGTTTTCTCCAAACAAAACCTTCAATTGCTGCCCGGCAACTTTAATTAATCGATAGACGTTGGCACTTTGAAAGCATTCATAATCTCCATACATAACGAGGACTACAACAGCATTCAGTACACCTTGAAGATGATCCTGGGTTGAAGGCAAAACGAATAAAGAATAATTATCACGGTCGTAAGTCATGTTTTGGTTTGTATTAAGCAAACTTAAGCCTTACAACTCAACTGTGCTAACGTTGCTATGGATTTAGTATAGGCAACTGGCCCTCTGTTGTCGTCCACTCTGGGTTGATATTTTTGTACAATCCAGTGATGGATGAACCCATCCATCTCTCAGTGGAAGATTGTCTCCAACTAAAGTTGGTGTCCAAATTCCAACTTTAATACAACTTACAAATTAACAATTCCACGCTTAACAGCAGTAATTACAGCTTGTGTGCGATCGCTCACGCCCAGTTTGCTCAAAATGTGATTTACATGGGATTTGACGGTACTTTCACCAATACTCAAAGTAGTCCCAATTTCCTGATTACCCATTCCTTGTGCCATCAAACGCAGCACTTCCAACTCTCGTTCGCTCAGTTCTGGATTGCTCATTCGCTGCAATAATTTTGCACCTACTTCTGGGGGAATGTATTTCTGACCATTATGAATGGCGCGAATCGCATTCAAAAGTTCGCCAAGTTGAGAATCTTTAAGCAAATAGCCTTGAGCACCCGCCTGTAAACCGCGATAGATATCTTCATCACCATCGTAGGTTGTGAGTACCGCGATCCGAGCCTGCTTAAATTCAGAACAAATCGCCATAATGGCTTCAACGCCTCCCATTTTGGGCATTCGTAAATCCATTAATGTGACATCAGGTTGGTATTCTCGAAACGCGGCGATCGCCTGCTGCCCATCTTCAGCTTGAGCGATCACTGTCATTTCTGGATCGCGGTCAATGATGGTTGCTAGACCCTTTCTGACAATGGCATGGTCGTCAACAATCAGCACCCGAATCGTAGTGGATTGGCTCATTGTAATTCTCACTCAGGGTTGATAGTGACAATAATTTCTGTTCCTTGACCTGGTTGGCTTTGAATTGTTAGTTGTGCGCCAATGCGCTCTGCCCGTTCACTCATTCCTAATAAGCCAAACCCACCGCTCAAAGGAATGCTACCTACTCCAAAGCCCCTGCCATCGTCTTTAACCCGTAAGATACACTGTGTCTCGTTGTACACCAACTCAACCAGAATTTCCTTAGCATAAGCGTATTTAATCGCATTAGTTAATGCTTCCTGACCAATTCTGAGTAAGTTATTCTCCACTTCGGTTGCTAGGGAATAGGCTGTACCCTGAGTTTCGCAAATCACAGCTGTGTCGGTCGTTGAGCGCATTTGAGCTACTATACGATGCAGGGCACTCTCTAAATTACCTTCTTCTAGTAGCCGCGGACGGAGTGCTGATACCGATCGCCGTGCCCCAGCCAGCCCAGCGCGTGCTAGTTCCTCAATCATTTCTAGATGTGCTTGAGTTGCTTCTAGGTCGTCCGCCAACACTTGTGTTGCTGCTCTAACCTGAAGTAAAATACCCGTGAAGGATTGAGCTAGTGTATCATGAATTTCTCGCGCCATTCGGTTGCGTTCTTCCAGAATAGATGCTTGTTCAGATCGTTTGCGTTCGCGCAGTGCAGCATTTCGCTGTTCGGTAATGTCAAGAATTATTCCTAGCATCTGCACAGGCTGTCCGTCCGCGTTATAAATGCCTCGACCTCGACCTACCAGCCAGTGAATACTGCCATCTGGATGAATAACTCGATATTCAGCTTCAAAATCAGTATGAGTTGCTAGAGATGTTATGATAGCTTGTTCAACCCGATGAACATCTTCTGGATGAACGCGATCGCGCCATGCCTGGTAGCTGCTCTCAACCTCACTAGGAACTAACCCCAGCAATCGAGCAAAATTGTCGTTCCAATCTACTTTGTTCTCTGTGATATTCCAGTTGCCACTACCGATGTGCGTGAGATCCATCGTCAGCCTGCGTTGCTCTTCACTTTGTCGCAAGGCATTCTCTACTCGTTGGCGCTCTTCAATCTCCTGCCAAAGGAGCAAAGTCCTCTCAGCAATTTGCTGTTCTAAGGTTTGGTTGTAGTCGGCTAGAAGTTTCTGGGTTTGTTTACGCTCGGTGATATCTTGAAAAGCTACAATCGCATAAACTACCTTGCCCTGTTCGTCAAAGACTGGAGTACCCCAAACCTCAACTGGAATTGTTGCGTTATTTTGGCGAATTTCCATGTCATCAACGGTGGTGCATTCGCCGCTCAACGCCCGGATAACTGGCAGTTTTTCAGTGGGATAAATTCGATCCGTTCCCGTCACATAAAATTGATAAGCTTCTGAGATTTGCTCCGGCGGCACAGAAGGATCAATCCCTTTACCCATGAGTTGAATGCCTCGTTGATTGGCGTAATAAGGGCGACCCTCTGCATTGACGATGCCAATGCCCACCGGAACTGCTTCTAGAAATTGAGTCATCCTGCTTTCGCTTGCCCGAAGCTTTGCATAGAGTTTGGCATTTTCAATTGCAATCGCTGCCTGCGTAGAAAGTAGGCTGAGAATTTGCGATCGCTCCGGTGTAAATGCCCCAGATGCCAATTTATTTTCTAGATACAACACACCGACGAGCTTACTTTGGTTTAATAGTGGCAAGCAAAGGATAGATTGGGTTTGGTGGCGTTGAATGTATGGTTCACTGATAAAATTACCTTCACAAGTTGCATTATTTAAAATGACTGATTCATGCGTTCTAATCGCATACTGAATGATTGATTTGGGTAGGAGATCTGCCATTGGCATTGATCGCATTACTCGTGTAGTACAAACCTGCTCACGCTCATTGAGTTCACAAGCAGCCTCGATTTTCCATTCGCCTGCATTTTCCAAAAGCAAGCATCCCATTTGCGCCCCAGCATTCTCAATTAATATCTGCATTAAGGAATGGAGTAACCTCTCCAGTTCAATTTCACTCGAAATCGCTTGAGATGTCTTCATTACCGTTGCTAAATCGAAAGCAATAGATGAAGTATTCAAGGTAGTCCTATTAGTGGTGGGAATTGGTGTGTTAGCTATACCCAATGAGTTAGGGAAAAACTGTGGATAACGAGTCTCTAAATCGTTGACCTTTGCCGTTGCTCCCCAGCGTTGATAGCAGTAGTGAGCTTCTTTCATGTAGAGCTGGGCAAACTTTTCTCGACCACGCGCCAGATAAAATTTGGCAGCTAACTCATAAGCTAATGCTTCTTCTTGGATATATTCATTTTCCTTTGCTCCCTGAATTGCTTGCTCATAAAATTCTTCTGCCTCAAGCAACTGGCCCAAAACTCGTGCAGTTTCTGCCTCAACTAAATGATACTTGTGCAAATAATTCATTGGCGCATAATATGCCCAGCGTTTCATTGCCTCTTGCTTTGCCGTAACTTTTTTGAAGATTTCTGCCTGTACTTCGGTGCTGCTTTCAGGATATATAGCCAACCTTGCTAACGCATCATAGAAATAGTATAAAGGAGCAAGCGGTGTACCCATAATTGGGATGAAATAAGGTTCTGCTACATCTGAGTTTTCAATTGCCTGAGCATACTCAGAAAAGAGATAGCACAGATAAAGTTTATTAAAATAAGCATCAAAGATTGCTGTTCCATCATTTGCTACTTCATGTTTTTGTAATCCGTCCTTTTCATTGTAAAATTGACCAATTAGATGGATTGGACTAACCGAATATCCCATCAAGTTTGCGACCGCCTGCTGAAACGTTTGATTCCAGGTTAGTGCTGTTTTCTGTTTGATTCGACTAATCGCTTCATTGTAGGTTGTCATAGCGTATTCAACCTCTACGAGTTCTTTCCCAACAACATAGAGCTGAAAACAATAGCAATGCGCGCAATAAGCTGCGAATTCTAAATCCCCAGTTTCCAGTCCAATTTGATAGGCTTTTAGCAATGGCTCCAGTGATTCTTTAATATGCTCTTTCCAGTGCAGGACGTGTTCATGTGCCGTGAACAATGTTCTGGCTTTGAGTGAATGAGTATTCTGTTGTGATAACAGCCTAAGAGAAAGCTGTCCAAACTGATAACCAGACTCGATGTCTCCAACCAAACCACAAAGAATTAATCCAAAAATGGCATAGGAGAAAGGCGAAACAGACGCATTACCATATAAGATTGACAAATTGACTTGTTTAGATGTGATTGGTAGCAGTAAGTTGGGAGCAGCAAATTTAGCTGCGGTCGTGATGTCTGATAGGATTTGCATAGCTGCCAACTTTTCTGGCTCAACCATGTTAGGCAAATGAATCAAATCCTCAATTGTTTTTTCATCCAAGAGGGATGTGATTATATCTAACTCAATACAAACATCCGGGTGACTTGGCTGTTTAGGGAAAATGATTCCCAATTGTTGTAAAATCTGCAATCCCGTATCGACTGCTTGCAGAGGTTGGTTTTGCGCGATGTCAGCCTGAATTTTGACTCTGTAAACTGTTACGCTATCAAGAACTGTTTTAACACGTTGCAGAATGATTGCTGCCCATCTTTCTACATCTTCAAAATTGCCGCACAGAAATGCGACTTCTGTTGTCTCTACGTATAACGCTAAGGTCAACTCATAATTTGTTTGCCAAGTAGCGGCTTCTAGCCATTGTCTACCGATAGCTAAATAGTTTCTTGCCGTACTATAAGCGATCGTTCCCTTTGCTTTTTGCCCTGCTATCAAGTTCAATTTGGCAATTTCATCTCGTTCTGTTTGATTAGTAATTAGTTCAATTCCATGATTGAGATGATCCACAATTTCAAACAGTCTATCTGATAGACGAACTGCTAATACTTCTTTAAGCAAATTGCGACCAATTTGAAGATGAACTATTTGTTTATTTGACTCATCAGTTAGATCGTAAGCTGCTTGCTGAACGCGATCGTGCAAGAACTTATACTCTTGAATTAACAAGTTTTCATCTAATTCAGATAGTGGTTGAATTAATCCAACTTGTATGGCTGCTAGTAAATCTTGAAAAACCGTTTCAGGTGGTTGATCACAAACAATCGATAGAGTATCTAAATTAAATTCAGCACCAATACAAGCAGCTAGCCGGAGAATTTGCTGTGTATTCTCTGGCAGTTTCTTCAACTTGAGAAGCATTAACTCCACAACATTATCAGTAATATCCTGGGCTTGAATATCAGCTATGTTCCATTGCCAGCAGAAGTGTTCAGCATCAAATGTCAGCAGATTCTCGCTATATAGCATTCTCAAAAATTCATTGACAAAGAATGGATTGCCCTCAGTTTTACTCAAAACTAACTCAGCTAAGGGACGAACCATGTCTGCATCCCGATGCAGCGTCTCGGCAATCAACTGATTCAACGCCTCCAGCGTTAAGGGTGTTAGGGTAATTTCCTGAATTACTACTCCTTGTTTTCGTAGTCTCTCAAGCATTAATGCTAATGGATGCGTTGGCTTCACTTCATTATCTCGATAAGCCCCAATCAAAAATAGTGATTGGGCTTGCTCATCCAGTAGCATCAACTCAACTAAATTCAGCGTTGCTGAGTCTATCCATTGCAAATCATCTAAGAATATCACTAAGGGATGTGATTCTGAACAAAACACCCGCACAAACTGCCCAAAGATTCGATGAAAGCGATTTTGAGCTTCAGTTGCTCCAACGGACGGTACAGGCGGCTGCTTGCCGATAATTAATTCAACTTCGGGGATCACATCAATGATGATTTGTCCGTTGCTTCCTAGAGCCGTTAGAAGGTGCGCTCGCCATTGTTGCACGTTCTCATCTGGTTCACTCAGCAATTGCTGCACCAATTTTTGCAGAGCAACTGCGATCGCACTGTAGGGAATATTGCGCTGAAACTGATCAAATTTACCAGAGATAAAATAACCACGCTTTTGGGTAATTGGTTTATAGATTTCCTGCACTAACGCAGATTTCCCAATTCCAGCATAGCCAGCGACTAACATCATTTCGACTTGAAATTTTGGATTGCCCGCTTGTTCCCTTTGCAAAGTTGTTTCCGAATTATTTGGTAAAGCAGCGACGCGATTTGAATCTGGACACGCTACGCGATTAAATGCTGCCAGTAAAATTGCAACTTCCTTGTCCCGTCCATACAGTTTTTGGGGAATTTGAAACTGATCCGAAGCGTCTTGAAGCCCCAGTTGAATGCTAGAGATTTGACCGATTTCTTCTAATTGTTGAACACAGATTTCTAAATCCGCTTTGATTCCCCAAGCACTTTGATAGCGATCTTCGGCATTTTTCGCCATCAGTTTGAGAATGATATCTGAAACTGCCTTGGGAATCGTTGTATTTATTTCATCAGGCGGAATAGGATGTTTGGCAATATGACAATGGACTAGCTCCAGCACGTCTGTGGTGGGAAATGGTAGTTGTCCGGTGAGCAGTTCGTAAAGCGTTACACCCAGCGAGTAAAAATCGGTGCGGTAATCAAGTAAACAGTTCATCCGTCCGGTTTGCTCTGGAGATAGGTATGCAAGTGTTCCTTCCAACACATGAGGACTTTTGAACGTCGGATTCGTGCGATTAAATTGGGTAGAAATTCCAAAGTCAATAATTTTGACAACGCCAGTATCGAGATTGAGGACTATGTTTCCAGGATTGATATCTTTATGAATGACATTGGCTACATGGATTCTGCCCAGAATGTCGCAAACAGTGATAGCTAGATTTAGAAAAGTCGATAAAGGTATCGGGCAGAAAATATCTGGACGCTTGTGTATCCATTGCTCTAAGGACTCTCCCCCAAAATCTTCTAATAGAATTACTAAAGTGCGTTGATAGTCTTGTTGGTTATATACTTTGATAACTCCTGCTAAATTTAGGGAGCTGGTAATTTTATATTCCTGTCTGTAGCGAGTTAATTCTTGAGGTGAGGGATAATCAAGCTTTAGCATTTTTACAACGATCCCTACTCCATCGGCTCTGATGCCCCGATAAACTAGAGAATTATCACTTTCATATATCTTGTTTTGGATGGCAATACCAGGTAGAGCAATCATAAACCAACTTTTGAAAGGATAATCTGGCATACCTCAAACTATACAGCAATTCTCATTGGGAGAATAATTACTTGATGTTTGGTAATTAATAATAAATTTGATGCAATAAAAATTTAATGTCAAAGGAACCAAGGGTCTAACTTGTCGTTCACTCGTCGGCAGAATTTGACAACCATTGGTTGTCAAATTTTTATCCGCTACATTTTGACAACCATTGGTTGTCAGATTTTCGTAAACACCAGCTGCTGCAATCAGATAATTTGACTGTTGGCGACTATGCCCAAACCTATCCCGGCAGTATTCCTCAAATGTGCGGTGAGTGGAACGATACAATCGACAATCGCGCAATTCTGCCAACGCCTTCCCCGCTTCAAAAAACGCCCTTTCCACTTTTTGCTCAAGGTGCAAGCGATTGCGTTATTCATCCTCGGTCAATTCAGGAACTTCAACAGCAGAAACGTCAATGGTTGCTGAAGCGGGATCTTCTAAAGATGCGATGTCTGAGTTGGGAGATTCTGGGTTGGTTGATGCGGAGATGGTGGCTTTATTACGTTTACGGGGTGGGGTGTTCATAAATCCACCTCTCCTAATTAATATAGTGCTTGCTCAAAAACCATCACAGCTAAATTTTGAGTGTGATATCTAACCGCCAACTTGCTATACACGATGCTAAAAACAAGCACTTTAACTGCTTTACCATCTCTCCACTCAAAGTTAGGGTAAGCAGTTATAAGTTACTAGTTAAGAAGTTTTGGCGATCACTGCTTTAACACAAATGATGAAAAAGCTAATAAATCAACAGTTTCACTAATAAACATTTCGGTTTACTTCTCAAACACTTGTGCAAGCTCTTCAATAGACAGTCGTGTAATTTTACATAATTTTGCTGTCTGCATAGGAGTTAATCGCGGCAAATAAACTCCTCGTTCCCAGTTGGAAACAGTCTGATCTGTGACCCCCACAGCTTCAGCAATTTGCCTCTGGGTTAAACCCAAAGACTCTCTCAGCTTCATAAATGGATGCTCCGAACTCATCTATACAAGATTCTACTACAAGAAAGAACTACAAGCCAACTTGACAACTACAAGTGAACTTGATTTAATAAACATAGAGAAAGCGCCTGGACTGGTAATCTGAAGCGCTTCTCTAGTCCTATTTAAGAACCTACTCATTATGACCCACGTTACATACACACATCAACAGCTACGCTGCAAATCCCTCCCGCAGCTAAAGCGCATCTACAGCGAAATCGGCTGCACACTCGAAGTAAACGACAGACGCTGCAAGGATTCGTGGAGGAGTGCGATCGCCCGATACCAAGCAAGCAAACTCCAGAAAGTTGACGAGCAGGACATAGCCCAAAGCGAGTTCGAGCAGTACATCGCAGACCAAGCCCAGGCGATCGCACCAGAAGAATTAGCAATCAAAGAAATCAACCCCCACCATTTTGAGATTTTTGCTGGTAAACAGCTAATCGCGTACATCAGCTACGACAGCAGCGAATTCGTCACCCAGCCTTGGGTAGTGATGATTAGTGGCAACGAAATCTTCCGCCACACCACCCAAGCTCGATGCCAACGCTTCATCCACTGGCACTACAAAGACGGCACACTCCCATTACCCTTACCCGCACCAAACGATTACCCAGAAGCCCCAACAATTACCGAAATCTCTTTCTACGACCAAGAAGTTTCTGTTGACGGTCAACTGGTGGCCAGCGTTAGTTTTGACCAGAACAACTACCAAAATTTGTACTGGTGTGTGCTTGTAAACGACGTTGAGATTTTTCGAGACATTACACCTGCTCGATGTCACAGCTACGTTAAACAGCAGTATCAGCAAGGCACATTACTAGTACAAGTACAGTTTGAAGAACCATGCACCACCGGAAACGAAATCATGGTGCAGATAGCCACTGAATGCGACAAATATGGTTTGGAACTGCTGGATGACGGGATTTATACCAGCGATGGAGAGAAGCTGGGCGAAGTCGGCTGTACAGATGGCCTCTGGTGGTTTGCACGAGTCAACCAGAAGCGAACCTTTTGCGATTCTGTTGAGGATGCCGTTTGGCTACTTCAAATACCGGATGGTTTACCAAGCACTAACGAATACTTGCAATACCATCCGTTGGAGCAACTGTCGCCGGGGGAATTGCAGGGGTTGTTTGAGATAGCAGAGTTAGTGGCGGTGTAAGGGGAAAGAGTGGGCTTTGATGCCCACTACTTTATCTGGCTTACCAGTCTCAAATATAACCATCTGCACTTGGGGCAAACCTCAGTAATTCTGTCCCCATGCCTCACCAATTCCTTCACTCATCAACAAAGCTAACCATGAAAACCAAATGGCGCAAATGGGAGAGAGAAGAGATAGACATCCTTGAAGAAATGTCCGAAGCTTTCACCCTTAAACAAATTGCGCGTCGGCTCAAAAAACACGGTTATCGACGTACAACCGAGGGGATTAATAAAAAACTTCACCGCTTAGGCTATTCCACCCGCACAACTCTGGACAACTACAGCTGCAATCAAATCGCCAAAACCCTTTGTGTGGATTCCTCGACGGTTGTTGCATGGGTCAAGCGCGGTTGGCTTCGGGGGATACAACGCTCTACCACGCAATACCAAATTAAAAGTCAGGATTTGAAACGATTTCTCAAAAAGCCTCCCTCAAGAATCAAAAATCTCATTGCCTCATTAGATCATCTCGCAATTAAAACTTTGGTTGGGTAAATACTATGACTTGTGCAATCGCTACCCTTGAAAAATGCTGGTATCTGTCGCCGCCTTGGGGTCAACCTATGCCCTTGCTGGAAGTCAATCTGTCTGAGAAAGTCTACCTCACCGATTCTGGAACATTTGGCTACTGCTGCGGGGTGTTGTGGCAGGAAGACGAATGGGTTTATGCGATCAACTGCGTAGACGCTTCGCGGCTTGTCGTTAGACATCGCTCAATCACGTATTTCACCAAACACGAAATCATCGGTACTGGACGGGTTCAGTCCACCTATTTGAGAAAACCTGCCTTTGTGCTTGGCGATCGCGTCATGCTTCGCTTTGACAGTCATGCCACGAAACAACGTTTGATTCTGGGGATTGTGCTGGTGAATAACGCTTGGTTTTATGTTGTCGAGCTAATGTCCCCGGCTTTGGTTCAACCACTGGCTGCACCTGCTCGTTTTCCGTTGGTGGGCGAACAAGATTTGATTCGAGTTCATGTTTAAGTATTTTTCAACCCGGAGCAACGATTATGTCACAAATCGAAATCGCTCAAATCATTGACCAGATAAAGCAAGAGATTACTGTTGATGCTTTGGGGCGAGGTAAAGCCAGCATGAAAGCTACTGCTCGATTAGCTGGTGTTAGCGACAAAGCTATTGGTAAAGCCTTAGAAAGCGCGAACCTGGAACCATCGAAACTAGCCCTAATGCTTATGGAGCAAGGCTTTGATGCGGCGAACCTAAAAGAGTGGAAAACAAATGGTATCCCAGACATAGCGATCGCTATCATCCTTGACTACTACGCTTACGAAGCAGGCCGCTACTGTACAAAACAAGCAAAGGCAATCTGCCGAACATTCAAAACCATCGGTGTTCGTGCCTGGATGCAAGACATCATCGGCTGGACGAAACCCACAACTCAACCCCAACAACCCCCCGCACCAGCAATTCCCCCAGTTGAACAGCGATTGCATACTCTTGTCCTGGCGATGAAGACTTTAGCCGAGTTGACTGGTGGACGACTCAACCCGTACATGGAACAACAGTTTAAGGACTACGCCGGGAATCTTTTGGCTGAACATAACCGCAAGATGTTGGCTCCTTCAGAAGAACGATGGCTTGGGGTAGTTAACTTTGCAGAGAGTGAACTGGGTAGAAAAGTCCCGCTAAGTGGTTCGCATTATCGGGGACATTTGGGGACATGGGTTCGCACGTTTTACCCACAATTGGGCGATCACCAAGAAGACAGACTAGTTAACGGCACTCAACAACCAGTTTATGTGTATGCCTGTCATGACCCTATCGTGGTTGCGGGGTTAACCAAAGCAATTGAAGAGTTTTTTTCACACCCAAGTCCGGCGGCAGCACTCAAGCAAGCGGGGGCATTCTCTAAGAAAGCTGTGGTTACGGCTTGATTGTCAATTCAAGTCGCAAGTGACAAGTCGCAAGTCGCAAGTAATAACTTATACCGAAAGTGGAGGCTTGGGATGAAGACGGAAGCGGAGCGGCTTGGGTTAGGTGCTTTGTGTGTCGTACAGCGTGTTTCCATACAATTGTTTTTATTTTTCCATATAAGGGGCTTGAAACCAATTTTTCTTAACACTTGCGACTTGCGACTTGGAACTTACGACTTGTTTTTGATTTTATGATTATTCCCTTTGATTTACAAACCCAAGCTATAGCCACCGATGGTAGAAAGTGCATTTTCAGTACGGTTTATGTCGATATTATTGAAATCCTGACTTCCGCAGAAGAAGCACTCACAGACCCCGAAATGCAAGGCACTATAGACATGATTGCTGAGGGCGGTAGTTTTTCTGGTGATGGTGTTGATGAATTTCTTTTAGATGCTCTTAAAGAGCTTCAAGCTTGGAAATTCGTACAAGAAGTTAATAACGGAGATTATACATATTGGGTGTTATCTCCTAAAGGACTATTGCTCAAAGCTGAAATCAAATAATGCGGAAGACCATAGAGTTTTTGAAGGGAAGAATTTAAACAATGGAACTTGGACTCTTTCAAACAGATGCACTCGTTGAAAAATTAGCCAAAGCATTTTACCGACTTCAAGGTTATGTAGTTAGAGATAACTATAGAATGCAAGACTCCACCCATCCGGCGGAAAAAGCGTGTGTAGCAATGGCGTTAGTTGCAATTGAAGAAGTCGAATTTGAACTAGCTGGTAATGACGATGAAGAAGTTATTACTTGGCAGCAAGGACAGCCATTGAGCGATGACCGCCAGTATTTCTTCTGCAAATACGAGGAATTTGCTTTAACTCTACTGACTTCACCTGCAATCAATACCACTCGTGTAGAAGTTTATCTGGGAAATACAAGGCTTTACGTTTCTGAGAAAGAAATTACTCAAGAAGAAGCTACAGAAGAACTCCAGGATTTCTTAAGTACACTTGTTGCACAGTTACAAACTTTGAGCCGCATTCAGTTTTAGGAGAAATTATGAGAGTCGTAGTTCAAGTAGTAGAAAAAGTCTATCAAGAAGCACACCTAGAAATACCAGATGGACTGACAGAAGAAACCATCAGACAGCACATTGTTGGTCTATATAACAGTGGCGAAATGACTCCTGATTTAAACATCTTTCAGGTTGAATTTGAGTCTATGAACGCAACGATTGTTCAACAACCACAAGAGGCAGCATGAGACTCTCAACTCTACAAGGTCAATACCAGTGCATCGTTATAGACCCTCCTTGGTTCTATCGCCTCCGCAATCAAGATAAGACCCATCGCAATCGTATTCCCTACCAACCAATGCGGACTGAAGAAATTCTGGCGTTGCCTATTGGTGACTTAAGCGATCGCGCTGGCTGCGTTTTATTTTTGTGGTTCACGAATAACCACATGGTAGAAGCGTCGCAATGTTTACAAACTTGGGGTTTCGACCTCAAAACCATCCTAACTTGGGAAAAAGTTACCAAAGATGGCACTAAAACACACCTGGGAACTGGCCACTGGCTGAGGAATTGCACTGAACATTGTGCGTTGGCTGTTCGTGGAAATGTGAAAGCTTTTGCTGGGCGGACACTCACAAACGAGTCCACCATCATACACGCACCACGCCGTGAGCATTCCAGGAAACCAGAACCGTTTTTTGAACTGGTAGAGAAGTTGTGTCCAGATATGACCAAGCTGGAGATGTTCGCACGTTCTTCTAGAGCAGGCTGGGATTGTTGGGGAGATGAGGCGAATATGTTTGATTCAACTGAAATTGCCGCAGTAGTTTAAATCGGATGAGGCAGTATTTATGCAACAGATGTCACTTTTTGATGAACCTACCACCGTTTTACCAGTCGCTTATTATCCAGACTTTCTTACCAAGCAGGAAGCCGACGAACTCTACCGACACGCTTTGGAATTGCAGTGGCAGCAAAACACAATCAGAATGCTGGGTAAAACTATGCCTGTGCCTCGGCTGGAATGTATTTATGGTGATGAGGGCTGTGACTACCTGTATTCTAAAAGCGTTTTACTCAAACCCCTGCCCTGGACTTCATTGCTGGCACAACTGCGAGATAGGATTACTGCTGCTACTGGCTACAGCTTCCGAATTGTAATTGGTAATCAGTACAGGAGTGGCCAAGACTCGATAGGCTGGCACAACGATAACGAGGCTTCGATGGGACTTGACCCAGCAATCGCTTCTATTAGCTTGGGTTCGGTTCGCAAATTCCAAATTAAGGCCATCGGAGGGAAGCCGACTGGCTTTTGGCTGGAACACGGCAGTTTGTTGGTGATGCTTCCTGGTTGTCAAACTACTCATTTACACCAAGTTCCTAAAACCACCAAGTTTGTAACTACACGAATTAATCTGACGTTTCGACCGCACGTTGGGGGGAAGAGATGAGTATTTTATCAAGAGTGAAACTTCAATTCACTTATACATCAAAAAAGGTGAATTGCTTTGTGGTTATAAATTTAAAACCTGCAAAACCAATAGTATTAGTTTCCTACAACCAATACTCAAGCTTTAGATAATGAAAATTTTCACTTCTAAACAAAAGCAAAACCCTCAGTTTTTTGGCGCAAACTGAGGGAGAAGAAAACCAAGTAATCGGGGTTAATCTAACTATGAGTTTAGCATTAAAAATACCAAAACTTTCCTCTCCAAAAGCTAGGACAAATTGCTTCAAAAATCAAGCTAGTTTTCTAGCTTGGGAAGCACATTCAAGGGATACACTGAAGGTCAAACGTTGTTATGTTGATGTTGTTGGTGGTGACTTAATAGCCGGAATTTTACTGAGCCAAATCATCTATTGGCATTTACCTGATGACTCTGGTCAATCCCGGTTAAAGATTGAACGTGATGGTCACAAATGGTTAGCTAAAAAACGTTTAGATTGGTGGAATGAATGCCGCATTACTCCCAAACAGTTTGACTCTGCCATCAGGTTATTAGAGTCCAAGCATTTAATCAGAACGACTATCTACAAATTTGATAATAGTCCGACAAAACATATCCGCGTTGACTGGGAGAATTTTCTTTCTGCTCTGGCTCAAGTTGTACAAAACCCCGTTATCGCTCCCGAACGTGTCAAAACCCTTGCGGCTTCTGGTTGTGACGAAAATGGTAATTTACCAAAAAGTGAATTTACCAAAAGGGTAATTTCCGAAAATGTTAAGTTACCAAAAAGTGAATTTCCTAAAAAGGAAATTTCCCAAAAGGTTAAATTTAAAATTCCCAAAAGGTTAAGTTTAAAATTCCGAAAAGGTGAAAATATATATATAGAAACAGAGATTACTTCAGAGATTACTTCAGAGACTACTACTTCTCCATCTTCACGAGCCTTAACGCAAGATCCTAAAACCCAAGAGGGAGAGGGGGGAGTTGAAAAAAATTACAACGAGGAGAAAGAACTAATTCCCGAATCTCTCACTTCGTTGTCAAACAAATCCGAGTCTCCTCATCAACATGAAAATCTCTCTTGTGGAAAAAATACCACCCCGCTGCCGTTCGATAAAGTCGAACAACCGAATAATTCAGTTCGACAAGACCCGTTCTTAAACAATCGAACATTGAACCCCGTAAAAGGCACTCTCAAGTCCAATGCGTCTGACCCCTGGATGAAAACGACGAATACGCCTAATGAAGAATTTGCACAATGGCTGTTTGAAAAACGCTACAAGAATCAACCAGGGAAAATGCTTTCTGACGCGAAAGCCGAAATTCGCAATAGCTTCGAGAGAGCTAGTGATTTGTGGGACGAATTTCTAGCTGAAAAACAAACAACGCCATCAACTGCAAGTACAGCAAGTTGCGAATTTTCTCCCATCGGATATTTCGCTAACCATTCTCTGGATTGGCATAAAGCCATCTTTAGCGAACTTTTAGACCGTATGGATGAAGTTGGACTTGAAAGCGCGATCGCTTCTTTCAGCACTCGTTATGACCAGCAACACCCAGGCGCAACGGAAAAATGGCTGGAGTGGTTAAAGCTCACGCAACCCCAAATGTATGCCTACCTGCATCCACAAGCTGCTTAAAGAGAGCAGGGGAGGCAGGGGGAGATGTGCAGCAGGGGGAGAATTTACTATCCATTCTTCCCCAACACTCAGCACTCAAAAAAGCTCTTTCCTCCCCTGCTTCGCCTGCCTCCCCTGCTTTCTAAACGAGAGGATTTATGACACACGAACTAAACTTCACATCCCAACAAGACCGCTTGCCCCCACAAAGCATTGAGGCTGAAGAAGCAATACTCGGCGGTATCATGCTTGATCCTGCTGCAATGAGCCGAATCAGCGATCGCTTGGTATCAGATGCTTTTTACATCAATGGCCACAAGGACATTTACCAAGCCGCGCAACGACTGTACAGCCAAGGATTACCAACGGATTTGCTTTGCATCACCAACTGGTTGTCTGACAATGGTTTATTGCTTCGTATCGGTGGACGTAATAAACTGGCTACTCTGGTTGATCGCACGGTCACAGCCGTGAACATTGATGCGTTAGCCGACTTGGTGATGGAGAAATACCAACGGCGGCAGTTGATCAAAGCCGGCACTGAAATTGTTCAACTGGGCTATGCTACTGAAGCCGAATTCACCAATGTTCTTGACGAAGCCGAACAAAAAGTCTACGGCATTGCATCAGAGCAGAACAAGAGTGACTTGGTTCATATTTCTCATGCCTTAGCTAACACTTTTACTGAAATTGAGGCGCGTCATGCTGGCACTGCCTCACCTGCGCTGTCTACCGGATTCTATGACCTGGACAGTATACTCGGCGGTGGTTTTCGCAAGGGGCGGTTGTATGTTCTGGCGGCTCGTCCTTCGGTTGGTAAATCCGCTTTGGCTGGTAATCTTGCCCTTAACGTTGCTAAAACAGGTCAATTCCCTATCTGTGTTTTCAGCTTAGAAATGTCAACTGACGAGTACGTACAGCGATTTTTGAGCAGTGAATCTGGGATTGAAAATAATTTTTTGGAAACTGGGAATGTCTCTGACGGTCAGTGGCAACCCTTAAGTCAAGCAATCTCTGCATTAAGCGAACAACAGATTTTCATCAACGACGAATCTTGCCCTTCTCTCAATGAAATCCGTAGCCAAGTCCGCCGAATTTCATCCCATTACGGTGGTGTTGGGCTTGTGATTGTTGATTATCTGCAACTGATGGCTGAAGCTGCTGACTCTAGGGCTAACATGACCGAACGTGTTGCCGAAATCAGCCGAGGGCTAAAGAAACTCGCCAAAGATTTGGATGTTCCAGTTTTGGCTCTCTCCCAGTTAAGCCGTGAAGTTGAACACCGCAACGATAAACGCCCCATACTCAGCGATTTGCGCTCCAGTGGTGCTGTTGAGCAAGATAGTGATGTTGTGATCATGCTCTACCGCGAAGAAATGTACAACCCCGATACTCCAGATCGTGGCATTGCTGAGTTAATTATTCGCAAGCAGCGCAATGGCCCTACTGGCACGGTCAAGCTTTTGTTCGACCATCAGTTTACCAGATTCAAGAATTTATCTCGTGGTCGAAATTTTTAGCCTATTACTGGAAATCGAAATATGAGTACAAGCTACCAACAACTGCTTCACTAGAACTCTTGCAAAAGTGTTTTATGGTATGATACGAGGTTTGGCAATTTGCGATTAGGACTTTGAGGAGCAGTGAAAATAGAGAACGCCAAACAGCTTAC
>NZ_JACJRV010000081.1 GCF_014697475.1 Nostoc sp. FACHB-152 | reverse complement strand
AGAGGCTTTGAAACCCTTATCTTTCGTTGAAATATCACAATGTTTTAGCCCCTCTCCGCATCGGAGAGGGGTTGGGGAGAGGTTCATCGAACTCACGTTAACCATTAACAAATGACTAATGACAAATGACTATTGACTAACCACAAACTCGCTATCCTAGAGATAGAGCAAGACAGTATTTCAAAAATGAGCTTTAACAATTCTCAATTGAATATGGTAAATCTCCGCCCTTTGCTCACTCTATTAGCAGTTATCTGGTTGCTAGGTTCATTGGGCTTGGGTTGGTTAGTTAAATCGTTATTTATTTTGTTTGGATTGCTAGCACTAGCACCTGTTGTTGCCTTCTTCGGGTTTCGCTGGTGGCTGCAAAGTAACTTAGTTACTAATAATTGTCCTGTCTGTGCATATGAATTTACTGGTTTAAACAATAGCCAATTAGAGTGTCCTAATTGTGGAGAACGGCTACTAGTTCAGAAAGGCCACTTCCAACGCTTTGCACCAGAAGGCACAATTGATGTCACGGCAGTAGAAGTACCAGCCAAATCATTGGAAGATTAAAGATCAGACTTGTGATGGTTTGTAGTTAGAAGCTATCGAGCTTTAGCTACAAACCTCATTTATTTTTGAATTTATTTAGTATTAGCTAATCTGTTTTCGATTTCTGATGCTTGGATGGCACCTGTGTAATTTTCAGACTTGATGACGAGAAAAGGTGTACCCATAATGCCCAACTTTTCAGCTAGCTGGATATCTTGCCCGATCGCAGTAATGGCAAGTTTGCGATCGCTATTAAACTTTTGCAAATCTAGATTGAGTTTTTTAGCAATATCTAAATACAAAGCTTCACCTAGTTGCTTTTGATTAGTAAACAAAGCATCGTGATATTCCCAAAACTTGCCTTGTTGCTGTGCAGCCCAAGCTGCTTGTGCGGCTGGTATTGCTTCTGGATGACTTGAAGTTATGGGGAAATGCTTATAAACCAATGTCAGATTATCTTTATGCTTTTCGAGGACTGACTTCAGTATTTTATGCGCCTCAGCACAGTAGGGACATTGAAAATCAGAAAATTCTACTAGCACAATTTTGGAGTCAGCCGGGCCAGTTTTAGGCGAATTACCAATCACAGCCTGAGGATTCGTTTTTAAATCTTGTAAAAATGCTTGCTGTGCTTGCTTTAGTTGTGCTTGCTGTTTTTGCTCGTAAACCTGAACTGATTCGATAAGTACTTCTGGATGTGCGCGAATAATTTCTAATACTTGCTGTTCTAATTTGGCATCAATTTTGGTAGCTGCTTGTGCAGGCAGTGACCAGCCTAAACCTAGACATAGTAAAGTAATTACTACCCAGGTGCATAAGTATTTAAATAATTGTTGCATACTAAAATACTGGAGAAATCAACATTTCCCTAGTATTACTTACAACTGGTCAAAGCAATAATTACGAATTACAAATTATAAAACTCTGCTATCAATCGGTAGCGATAAATCACGTGACCACTCATTCCAAGAACCAAAGTAATTTTTAGCAGAGATTCCTGCTGCTTGTAAGGCGATAAGTGTATTGGCTGCTCTCGAACCTTTAAAACAGTAAATGTAAACAATCGAGTTGCTAGTAATCCCTATAGATTGGCAAATTTCTAGAATTTCCGCTTTTGAACGGAACATAGGTATTCCAGACTCAGATGTCATGAGACGATGCCATTCTAACCATACAGAATTGGGGATTCTGCCTTTACGAGGACAAAAATCAGCACCGTAGGGTGAAGAACTTAAGCCTTGCCATTCGTCGCGATCGCGCACATCTAATTTTATAATTGCTGGATTGTCTATTGCTTGCAACATCTCTGTTGTAGTCACAATCATGTCAGCTTGGGGATGCAATCTAAAAATGCTGCTTTCTGGTTCAGGTACGTCATCGGTAACAGGTAAACCAGCAGCCAACCATGCTTGATATCCGCCATGTAAAACTGATACTTGATTACAACCTAAATACTTCAGTAAAAAAGCGGCTCGACAAGATTGTCCGTAACCTTGATTTAACGCATCCTCATAGACAATTAACTTCTCTCCACCAGATATTCCCAGGTTGCTCATAATTTCTGCAAAATACTCTTGCAGTTTTCTCAACCCATCTGGTGACGAAATTGCTAAAAGATATGTAAAAAAATCTCTAATGTTAATTGATTTAGGAATGTGAGCAACGGCATATTCTTCTGGTGTGCGCGTATCGATAACGACTGTTTTTGATGACTTTTCTGCTAATAAAGACGTGAGTTCTTGAGGCGAAATGAGGAGTTTTGTATTCACGCTTTCATGCTGCGGCGATTATGTCATTTGGCATTATCGCGCCCACTAGATTTGCAATTTGAAATGCAAATTACAGAAGCATAAAATTTGAGTATTTTTACAGAATTTTTATAGTTTATTGTCTTAAAAATCAACCATAATAAATTTCTTACACGAATCAAATTATGCCGATTCAACAAGTAAATTGTCTTACTCTTCGCGCCTTTGCGTTTTTGGATGAGGCATAAAATTATTGTTTTTCAACATTCGTATAATAAGTCTAATATAGTAACTATTATTTATTTTTCCAACTTTGGATAAGGTAATCGATTTATTCAAGCCTTAGTTTGGTAAATAAAGGATTACATTTTTAGACTTGAATGCCAACAAAATTTATATTTATAAATTTAAATTTATAAACTCTCTCAGTAAGCTTGGAACCTGAGTGCTATATTTACTACGTTCTAATTCATCCATACCTGATAGCACTGGCAACCATCTTAATGCTGATAGAATAGGTGATAATCTTTGTGCGAGATTAAACGCTTCTAGTAATTTTTCTTGAGTCTCATATTCAAACCATGAGTTTAAATAGCATTCTTTGAGCAATTCAAACCAGAATGAGTGTTTTTCTAAGGAGAATCTGTTCTCTAAGGATGTAAATGTGCTTTCTAGAGTAAAGAAAGGGTGTGAAATACTACTATCACCCCAGTCAAAGAACAGATAGCATCCTTCATGAATAAAAACATTTCCATCATGTAAGTCTCCATGATGGAGTGACTCTGGTAAACCATAACTAGCCAGATGTTCGCATAGCCAAGCAAACAAATCAGTGCATTCTTGTAAACGTTGATATTCAGCTAAACTAATCCCACCAGTATGCTCAAGATTTAACATTTCAGTATCGGCTAATAAATCTTTGAACTTAGTAGGTAAAATGGCCAAACAGCGATTTGGAAGACCACTATTTAATAAATCATCTACACGCTTGGCAGACTGCTGTTGTAGTTGAGCATATATTGGCAGAATTGACTCCCAATATCGAATATCATTCTCGGTTTTCAAAACTTCCCGAAGCCGCATTCCGCCATCCTTCATTAGCAGCCATCCTTGTTGTTGATCGACTGCTAAAATTTGCGGCATCCAGTGAGGATACCAATTTGCCAAAACTTGAGTAACTGATGCTTCATATACAAGATCTGGTACAACGGCTTTGAAGTAGATATAACCTATGTTTGTTGGAACTTTCAGCACTGTTGACCAATGGCGTATATGAGGCTGTTCAATTAAGCCAATTCGCTGGATATTATGTTGAGTAAGTTGATCATCAATCCAGCTTCTAGCTTTGTCTAACCAAATTGATTCTACCCAAAGGATGCTGGAAGGATGAGCCACCCAAGCCTCCGAATTATTTTGCGATCGCTAATGTTGCTTTTGATAGTCTAACGTTACTTTGAATATCGTGAAAAAATTTTGGAGCTTTGTTGGTGAATATCAGAACTTGGTTCATCAAAAATCCCCTGCTGGCTTGCAGGGGTGAGGGTAAGATGCTTATTCTGGTAAGCCTTTAACTTGCAGTAAATCTAATCCCCGTTCAAATATTTCATCGATGGGTAACATTTGCCTATCAGTCGTCATAAATTTATGGTCTTTTGTGGCTCGAATTACCGAACCGTCTTCTAAACCATACTCGTATACTTCTTGCTGTCCTCGATTATGCCATTGAGCGATCGCCTGCGTATACACATAACCATTACTATCAACACTGAACACGTTACATTCAAGTTGTTTTTCCACAATTTCGCCGATAGGTATAAAGCCATATTCAACTGTTAACACTTGGGTGTCATAGCTAAGGCAATATTCGGCGAACTTCAACATATCATCAAATAGCTTTTCCGCTACTTGTTTTCTGACACCGTTTTTTGTAGAACCATCAATAAATTTTTCCTGCTGCTTCTGCATTTCGGAAACTTTCTTTTTACCCATCGCGCGGCGCAGCAAGTCAGCTTGTCCTAGAGAATAACCAGCCATATCTTGAGCAATTTTCATGATTTGCTCTTGATAGACCATAATTCCATAGGTTTCATTTAATATTGGTTCTAAAAGCTGGCTTTCATAATCAATGTTTTCGCGTCCGTGTTTGCGGTTGATAAATTTAGGAATCAACCCCGCATCTAATGGGCCAGGTCTGTATAATGCCAAAATTGAAGAAATATCTTCAATGTTAGAAGGCTTCAAATCTCGGACTATCTGCTTCATTCCCGATGATTCTAATTGGAATATACCTTCTAATTCTCCAGATTCTAACAGTTCATAAGTTTTCTGTACGTCTTTAGGCAGAGTTTTATGTTCACCCTTGGCTAATATCTTTTGCGCTTTTCTCTCTTGATTAGTTATTTCGTAAGGGTCAACTTTATAACCTTTATGTTGTTCAATCAAATCAATGGTTTTTTGAATCATTGTTAGGTTTCTTAAACCCAAAAAGTCCATTTTTAACAAACCCATTGATTCCAAATCTTCCATGAAATATTGGGTGATTACAGAACCGTCATTATTTCTTTGTAGAGGAACAATTTCATCAAGAGGGTCAGCAGAAATTACTACACCTGCTGCATGAACACCAAAAGTTTTGTTAGTTCCTTCGATCCGCATTGCCATATCAATCCAACGGCGGACTGTCGGATCATGATCATATTTTTCTTTAAACTCTGGTTCGGGAGTAGCATCAGAAATCATCACCTTAAGTTTGGTTGGTTTCCCCCGTACCACAGGAATTAATTTCGCCATTTTGTCGGCTTCAGCATAGGGAATATTTAAAACTCTGGCGACATCTTTTAATACAGCTTTAGAAGTTAAACGGTTAAAGGTAATAATTTGAGCAACTCTATCTGCACCGTATTTCTGAGTTACATAATCAATAACTTTATCTCGTTGTTCAATACAAAAATCTGTATCGATATCAGGCATGGATTTACGTTCTGGGTTTAAGAAACGCTCAAATAGTAATCCATGATGTACGGGGTCAATGTTAGTAATTCCCATTGTGTAGGCTACCAAGGAACCTGCGGCTGAACCGCGGCCTGGCCCCACAGGAATATTGTTATCTCTGGCAAATTTGATGTAATCCCACACAACTAAAAAGTATGTAGAAAATCCCATTTGCTGGAGCATTTTTAGTTCATATTCCAATCTTTCTTTATAGACTGGCTCGACTTCAGCGCGGGATTTCCTGTTTAATCTATCTAAAAGTCCTTGCCAAGCTACTTCTTCAACATACGTATCAGCAGTATGACCAGAAGGAATAGGATAGTTAGGAATGCGAGGCTCACCCATAATTTGGTAAGGCTCGACTTTATCGGCGACTTCTTCTGTAGTTGCGATCGCTTCTTCAATGACATCATCGGGTAAATGGTCGCGGAATAGCATTCTCATTTCGTCAGCAGATTTGAGATATTCTGTGCCGCTATAACGCATCCGATTATCTTCAATAATTAGCTTGCCTGTTTGAATACAAAGTAAAGCGTCGTGCGCTTCAACATCAAAACAAGAAACAAAATGCGAGTCGTTAGTAGCAACAAATTTTATGTTTAACTCTCGCGCAATTTTGATAATTTCAACGTTAACAATTCGGTCTTCTTGGGAGCCGTGGTCTTGAATTTCTAAATAAAAATCGTCACCAAATACATCTTTATACCATTGAGCAACTTTTCTGGCTGCGTCTGGTCTATTACTAAGAATTGCTTGGGGAATTTCGCCGCCTAAACAAGCACTAGTGACAATCAAACCTTCGTGATATTCTTTGAGTAATTCTTTATTGATGCAGGGACGAGAAAAAATACCTTTACCTTGTACACCTTTGAGGTGAGAAATAGTGGTTAATTTAACTAAATTTTTATATCCTTTATTATTCTTGGCTAAAACAACTTGATGATACTTAGGACGACGTTCTTGTTTTTCAATATCGCCGTTAATGATATACATTTCGTTGCCAATAATTGGCTTGACATTTTTGCTACGGCAAATTTTGAGCAATTCAACAGCACCATACATGACACCATGATCGGTAACTGCGATCGCTTTTATCCCCAATTCTATGGCGCGGTCAATCAAATCTGGTAGCTGACTTGCCCCATCTAGCAAACTATAGTCACTGTGAATATGTAAAGGTACAAAAGACATAATTTTTAGTCAATGGTCAATGGTGAGCCAGCGTGGTCTTGGGGGTTTCCCCCATGAGCGACTGGCGAACCCCAAAGGGGTCAATAGTCAATAGTCAATTGTCATTGGTCATTTGTTATTCTCACCTCTACTCCCCTGCTCCCCTGCATCCCCTAACCCCTAGATTGATTAGATTATCTTGTTTAAGTAAATTTCACTTCCGCAACTGTTGTTTTAATAGTTACCTTAGTTTAGTTACCTAGCATTACCAATGAGTCAAACAGAGAGTCATCATCCGCCTGATACTACTTCCCGTCCTTGGTGGCGGCGCATCCCTCTCACGTTACAAATTGTGATCGCCTTAATACTGGCTGTGATTCTGGGAATTTCGCTGGGTGCAGGAAATCCCAGCCCCAGCAATGCTGCTTTCATCACTAATTTAGCAATTCCGGCAGAACTGGTTCTTAAGGCACTGCGCGCTTTAGCTACACCACTGATTTTGGTAGCAGTGCTGCATACTTTTATGACAGCGAATATTCCCGGTACAGCCGGACGGCGGTTAGCATTACTACTTGTTACTAACACTACTGTAGCGATTTTGATTGGGCTATTAGTCGCTAACGTCCTCCGTCCTGGAACTTGGGGAAGTTTACCCAAGCCACAAACAACAATTGCTAACGCCAATATTGACCCTTGGGGATTACTCAGAGACGCTGTACCCGAAGCCGTCCTTGCGCCGTTGGTGAGTAATAATGTGATTCAACTGATTATAGTTGCCCTCTGTTTTGGAATTGTTTTACGGGGCTTAAAATCAGAACAAATTACCCAAAACAAAACCGGATTTCAACCCATTGAAGATGTGATTGGAATTTTATTTGAAGCAGTAATTCGCATCCTCAACTGGGTAATTGCCTTAGTTCCCTTTGCTGTTTTTGGTATTGTGGCTAAAACTGTGGCGGAGAAAGGCTTTGCCCCGTTTATCTCTTTGGCGGCTTTTATTGTAGCGGTGCTGGTAGCGTTGTTATTACAAGCTTGCTACTATCTCACCAGAGTTAAGTTTGGTTCTTGGGTAAACCCGTTAAGGTTTTTGGCTGGCGGTTCGGATGCTTTTATCACGGCGTTTTCAACTTCTTCTTCCACTGTGACAATGCCTATTACTTGGGAAGTGTTACAAACCAAAGTCGGTTTAAGAGAATCATCGGCATCTTTAGGGGCGTTAGTTGGTGCAAATTTTAATAATGATGGTACTGCCCTTTATGAGGCGATGTCTGCATTATATATTTCCCAAGTGATTGGGCAGCATTTGAATTTGGGACAGCAGTTAATTGTGGTGCTGACATCGATTTTTGCATCGGTGGGGGCGGCTGGAATTCCCAATGCTGGGTTAGTGACGATGACTTTGGTGTTTACTTCGGTGCGCTTGCCGACGGAGTATATCGCTTTGTTGGTGACGGTTGATTGGTTTTTAGATCGTTGTCGCACGGCGATTAATGTGATGGGAGATATGACTGTGAGTGCGGTGTTGGATGGGAAAAAGCCGCGTTATGAGGATGAGGGTTAAAGTTATGGATACTCAACTAACTAGTAATGAAATTAATGTGGCACGGGAGTTATTAGGCAATTACGCGCCTGCAAATCACGCATTGGATGTTTTAGAGAAACACAACGGTAATTGTGATACATCTTTTGATGAACTGTGGGTAGAGCAAAATGGTGTGCAAGTAATGCCAGAGGGTAAATCACTTTGGCAGACAGAAAAAAAGGTAAAAAGACAGATTATGTAGCAAGACAATATTTAGGAAGCGTGGGAAAAGTAGATAATGGGATAGTTTCAGTTAACGCTTATGGAGTTTATGCCAACATAACTTTTCCATGAATCTTCAAAGTGTTTAAACCAAAAGGAACACTAAAGGAGTCAGATAAATATAAAACTAAAATAGAGTTAGCATCAGAAATAATTACAGAATTAATTAAATCAGGCTTCAATATTGAATTAGTATTGGCTGATAGTTTGTATGGTGAAAGTAGCCAATTTATTAGAAAACTGGCTGAATATGACTTAGGTTATGTGGTATCAATTAGAAGTAATCATGGAGTCTGACTGCCAGCAGGGCAGAGCGTTAGGGCAAATAAGTGGTGCAAATTTCAGAGAACATTTAGTAACCAAAAATCAGAAACTAGATATATTAGAGAAATAGTTTATAGTAAAAAAAGAGCCATAACTTACTGGGAAATAACAACTGACCCAGAAACAATGCCAGAAAATTCTACTTCATTTGTTATGACTAATCTTTCAGGGAACCTCAAGAAGATTTTAGGCGACCTATATGGATTAAGAACATGGGGAGAATATGGTTTTCGGCAGTGTAAACAGGAACTAGGCTGGACAGATTACAGGTTTACAAATTTCCAACATATTGAGAGATGGTGGGAGATTATTTTTTGTGTCTACACAATGATTAGTTTAAGTTCTCCACCTTTCTTATCCTTAAATCAAGCTCCTTCTGAAGCAGAAGTACAAGACAGTGCCTGTATTAATTGTGTAGATTTCTCTAATCATAAACAATGGAATAATGATTCTGGATGGAAGAATACTTTAAATAATCTTCGTTTAATTGTTCAACCTCTTTTATTATTTTGGTTGCTTTATCCCTGGATAAATGTTTTTCCTAATTCCGATTTATTGCTTGGATTTAATCACCTAATTTGTACAATGAACCAATTTAAACCTTTTTTCTCTTCTGGATAATTTCAGTTATTTACTATTTGCTTATTTCGGAAAGTGACAGAAGAGGGGTATAAGTTGTTATCTGCTAATAATGCCTTATCTAAAATTAACGTGAGTTCGACGGATTATAAAAACCCCTCTCCAAACCTCTCCCCTGCAAGGAGAGAGGCTTCAAAAGACTAATTTTTCGTCGGAAACTACAAATATTTAAGCCCCTCTCCGCTTCGGAGCGAAAAGTTTGCGCGTCCGGGTTTCCCGGCGCAAAACTTTTCAAGACAGAGGGGTTGGGGAGAGGTTCATCGAACTCACGTTAAAATTAGTTTTTGCCAAAATTAAAGATGGGGAATACCCATCTCTGAAGATATATTGCATTCATCTGTAAAACTTAAGATGCAATGCACAGTGTGTGATGACAAAGTATGCTTATTTCTCAGATTCACTAGCCATCAGAAGCTATTATTCTATAGGTTGAGCCGACTTAATTGTCCTTTCTTCAGCAATCTCAGCTTTTGCCTCTGCTACGATATCGTCCCAACCGTCACGAATTTCTGCGATCGCTCCTTTGTTATCTTCATATAAATGTATTGCACCTTTAATCGCTGCTTTAGTAATAGGTTTACCTATACGGACAATTACTGGCGCGAACACAGGTATAAGAAGCAATGCTGCAATACCTGTAACACCAAGACCTTCAGCTAAATCTCCAAGGTCTGGTAAAAATTTAACTGACATAATATTTTTACCTTCACTCTTCTTACCACTCTTATTCTATGACTATGTAAGAAAATACTTTTCACTACTTAATAATTCAATATTCAATACTGAAAGCGACGCATTTTATAAAGATTTAATGTTACAAAAATTATTTATATACTAAAAACTCTCGATTACAAAATCCTATGCTCTCTCGGCTCTAAGCGTAACTTTCTGCATAATTCAACTAGCAGTCTGATGGCATAATATTTTACTTTTTTAAATAAAATTGCTAAAAGTATAATTATTTTAGATACAAAGTTGGTACTATCGGCGCAATAAAATGCTGCCATCTTCAGACAATAACCCTCAAGCTGGTAAAGGTTGCGAACCAGGTGAGCCTAAGCTAGATCTATTTTTGGTTTGTGGGCTAGGAAGTTTAGGTCAGCATTGTGTAGCTGTCCTCAAAGAATATGGTGCCAGAGTTACCGCCATTGACCAAGTAGAACCTAAAAACTGGGAAGTCTCAAATTTACATAATTTATTAGAAGAATTATTAATTGGAGATTGTCGTCAAACAAATGTTCTAGAACAAGCACACATCAGTCAATGTCGGACTGTAATTTTAGTTACTAATGATGAACGTGTAAATATAGAAGCAGCATTTACAGCACGGTTGCTTAATCCCCAAGTTCGCCTTGTTGTACGTTCTGATAAACAAAATCTCAATCAGCTTTTAAGCCAAAATCTTGGTAACTTTATTGCTTTTGAACCAAATCAACTGACTGCTTCTGCCTTTGCTTTTGCTGCGTTGGGCAATGAAAATCTCGGCTACTTTAATTTAGAAGGTCAGAAGTTGAGGGTAGCAAAATATCAAATTAAACCCGATGATTCATGGTGCAATAAATGGCAGGTACATCAATTAAATACTTCTTTTCGTCGCGTATTAAATTACGCTTCTAGTTTATCCCAACTGCCTCATCAGTTCTGTGAATGGGAATCAGAAGCAATATTACAGCCTGGGGACACAATTGTTTATGTCGAAATTGCAGATTTGTTTCCCTTGGTTCAAAAACAGGCAATTAAATCTAAAGCCAAATCACAACAGTTTTGGCAAAAGATAATCTTGAGGATGTCATGGCTTAACCTCAAGCGGAAGCTCATTCAATTATGGCAAGCTAGTGAGCGGGATCACATTCTCCGAGTTGCACTTATTTGTGGCATGACAGTACTTATTTTGTGGGGAAGTGGGACTATTTTCTATGATTTTTACTACCCCAATATTAATTTTGCTGAAGCATTTTATACTACTGCTGTTTTACTTTTGGGTGGATATGGTGATGTATATGGGGGTGTAGAATTTGAAAAACCCATCCCCAGATTATTGCGGTTGTTCAGCTTGGGATTAACTTTGGCAGGAACAGCTTTTGTCGGAGTATTGTACGCTTTGCTAACTGAGAAACTTCTCTCTTCCAGGTTCCAATTTTTCTTTACTAGTCCTCGTCCAAGCATACCCAAACAAGATCATGTTGTGTTGATGGGGTTAAACCAAGTTGGTTCGCAAATTGCTAGTTTATTACAAGAACTTCAACAACCTTTAGTAGCAATTAGTAATACAGCAGTTGATTTTAATTATCTTCCCCAAATACCGTTAATTATTGGTAACTTTGCCAACGATATCGCTAACGCCAATATTACTGATGCCAAAAGCGTTGTTGTAGTTACTGATGATGAAATGGAAAATCTAGAAATTGCTTTGATGGCTCATGGTCTAAATCCCAATATTAGCTTAGTTATCCGTACTTACAACCGGAATTTTAGTGACAAAGTAGCCCAATTATTTCCCTATGCACAAGTTTTGTGTACCGCAGCTTTATCAGCAGAAGTGTTTGCTGCTGCTGCTTTTGGGGAAAATATTCTTGGCTTATTTCACTTAAATAATCAGACAATTCAAGTTGTAGAGTACATGATTGAGGCTGGTGATACACTCAATGGATTAATGCTGAGTGATATTGCTTATGGTTATGGTGCTGTACCAATTCTCTATCAAAAATCATTACAATCTCCTGCCAAATTACTACCTGTTTACGAAACTCGATTGGCAGTAGGCGATCGCATGATTGTTTTAGCAACCAGCAATAGTCTACAACGAATTGAACGCGGAGAATTAGCCCCTCGAAATTGGCAGGTGCGAATTGAAAGAGCCTTAACTGGTGATGCTGTTTTTGATGGTGCCAATGAGATTAGTATTATTTCTGGTTGCAGTATTAGTACGGCTAGAGAATTGATGAAAATTTTACCTAAAGTAGTACCACAAGCTTTATATAAACAACAAGCTCAACGTTTAGTATTTAGACTGAATAAATTAAGAGTGATAGCTCATTGCCTACCTATACATAATTTCAGAATTTCAGATAACTAAAGATGAGGTTAGTAGATGTATAAAACACTCCACTATGTGGCTAGTAGGATTAACAATGGTATAGCATTAATTACAGTCTCAACCTTTTTTGTTCCTTTTCCCCCCTAAACTCCCGTTGAATAGCACTCAAACCTTTCTCAAAACTGAAAATCTTAACGTCTATTACGGCAAGTTTTTAGCCTTGAGTTCGGGATAAGCTAAAACCTTGATTCTGTTGTAAGTTTTGAACGCCTTAAACCCTTATTTTATCGTCCAAAAGATTAAGATTTAGTCCTTAACCCGAACTGAGGTTAAACTATATAGTTACAAAATCAACCTCCGTAATTGTGTTTGCTTGAACATTGTTGAGAGTAGCCAGTAGCTCGTTGGTTTGGGTGACTCGGATGAGGGTGTTGTTGCTATTTCCGGTAATTGTCAGTTGTCCGAATGTCAGCCCACCCGACAGAGCAAGGAAATCTGTGGTGTCTTTGAAGTTTTGAAGCGTATCTGCGCCTGCGCCTGCTGCCAAGAGGTAGCGATCGCTCCCGCTACCCCCAATCAAGGTATCCTGGCCTTGACCGCCATTTAGTAAATCATCGCCATTACCACCGTTGAGAATATCTCTACCATTACCGCCAAGCAGGGTATCTCTGCCATTATCGCCATTAAGTTCATCTCTGCCAGAAGTGCCAGTCAATGTATCTTCGCCGTTACCGCCGTTAACTACGTTGAGGATACTTGCTAACTCTGCACCGACGAGAACAGGATCGTGGTCTGAGGAACGGTAGGGGGTTGGCTGATAAAGTCCAGGAGGGTTAAATTCTTGGTTGTAATCTAAAATTCTAGGTTCATCAGCGTTGATATGCCACTCGGTTGCTCCGGTGATTTGGGTGCTTAAACTGGAAGTGCTGAGGGCGTGATCTAATCTTCCAGATTGACCTTCAAAGACATAAGAGTAGGGGTTTTGGATATATTTGCCCAGTTCATCTATCAGCCCGCCATTGCGTAACACGTCAATCGGGTCTTCTTCGCCATAGGCATTTAAATCCCCAAGGACTAAGATATCGCTGTCACCCGTGCTAGTTTTTAACTGGTTGACAAAGCCTAACAAAGCTTCTGCCTGTTGAACTCGCGTGAAGTTAAAAGCACCTTGTCCATCGCCTTGGTCTGCGTCAGATCCTGTAGCTGTACCACCTTTTGATTTGAAATGGTTAATTACTGGGGTAAAGGTTTCACCGTTGGAGTTTAACTCGAAGGTTTGAGCAACGGGTAGGCGATTGTAAATAGCTTCAGGATCGCTCAAAGAAGCACCAACCGGAGTTACTGTTCCTGGCTTATAGATAAAGGCGACTTTAATTTCGTCAGTTCCTGTCCCTGTGGCAGGATCGCGAATGTAGTCGTAGACTGCTGTACCCAAAAATGTGTTGAGCCGTTCAACTAATTCTGCGATCGCCGAATTAGTACCATCGCCATCATTCTCAATTTCAATTAGACCGACTACATCAGCATTCAGGGCTGCGATCGCACTGACAATCTTGGCACTTTGGCGTTCAAATTCTGCCAAGGTGTCAGCCCCGCGCGAGGTCGGGAAGCCACCACCTATACCATCGCCGTTGAAGTAGTTCAGCACGTTAAAACTAGCTACCTTAACGTTGCCGCCCACATTTTCCGGTGCAGCTGTGCGGGGATTAGAATCAACAAAATTAGGTGTTGATGTCGGTTGCAGTCTGTAGCTGCCAAACCCAAAGCCTAGCACACCTGTAAGATTTGTGACTGTACTACCCACCCGCAGCGTACCATTTTCATTTAAATATGGAACAGTTGCCGGATTTTGGGTATTGCTGCCATCATCAAGCAGAATTTGGCGCAGGTTGTTGGCATTCTGTTGTGCTGTAACTGCGGCAATGTTGTTTTCGTCGTTCTCGGTTTCAGCACTAGGAATATCGGTAGGGTCAATGAAATTTGTTGGGTTAAACAACCGTTCTTCTGAAGACAGTAATACCTCACCAAACCGACCTAAGTTAAAGTTTTCTGTAACCGTCAAGGTTTCGGGGAATGTAACTAACATCCCTTCATAACGTTCCAGGTCGGTTGTTGCATTTACAGGCAGATCAATAATTGTCGGGGCGATCGCATCTGAACCTACCACACTCAGTCCGCTAATATTACTGATCTGAGTTTGATTAAAGTTTTCGCCAACCGTGCCAGTTAGCCGCACTGTCTGACCGACACTCACATCTATGCTGTTAGGCGCAAAAACAAAAATCCCGTCTGAGGTTGCAGCATTGCCATCGCCAACTGCTTCCTGCACATAAAAGCCATCCAGCCCACTGCTACCTTGAAAGTCGCCAACCACAACTGCCTCAATTGTCACATTCTGTCCGACAAGAGGACTGCTGGCACCACTTCCCTGAATTTCATAGATTTCTCGCAAAGTACTATCTCCACCTCCTGGATTTGTAGTGGTGTAGCTTCCTAATCCATCAAAGGTGTCAGTAGCAAATCCTTCCCACTCCACACTCGGATCAAAGGCATCGCTAGGGTTGGTATCGCCAGAGGTAATACTCTTACGGCGCAAAGTGTTATCTGCTGTGCTAGTTAGACCCGTTCCCCACTCAGTTCCAGGGTCAAAGCCAATTTGGCCAATCGAATCAAGGATTGTCCCAGTTGCACCACCTTGTCGCAGGACGATCGCATCATCTCCATTAAACCAGCCCGCACCGTTGGTCTGGTCTGCTTGTGCCAAAATCGTTGCGTTGGCACTGCTTTGAGATAGCACGTACACATCACCGGCGGCGACTGTGCCTGTTAAAGGAATAGTTAATCCTGCCGTAGTACTGCTATTGAAGTAGAACTGAACTACATAATTTCCGGCGGTTAAATCGATTGCTGCGCCTGTGCCATTATAAATCTCTAGAGCTTTATTGTTGCTGCTGCCCTCAATGTATTCTGAAAAAAATAATGCCATTAAAATCTCCGTGAAAGCTGCGAAACTCAGGTCAACTGAATCAGATTGACTAAGGCTGTTGCTTTTGATATCACGGCAAGATTAAGAAATTGATATTTTTGGTTTAAGTAGGTCTTTACAAATAACGCTCACTAGAACACCAATTTAGTAATGCTGGAAGAACCTCTCCCCCAACCCCTCTCCTACGAGGAGAGGGGAGTTTAGCACCCCCTTCCTTTGTAGGGAAGGGGGCTGGGGGGTTAGGTTTTTGATTACTGAATCGATGCTCTAGGCATATAAAATCTGATTTAGCCCTCACAATTTCCTCAACATATTTTTCTATAACTAAGATTGAAATATTACTGAGATTTGTTCATTAACCTTTATTTTGCCTGACTGATAAAGCAAATTCCATCTAATTATTTTCCACAACAAGGTTTTACTTGGGTAAAAAATGTCAGGTTAACTCATCTCTTGTGGTTTTAAAAAAGAGCTAAGTAAAAAATGAACACTTTTTTTAGTAAAAACTTCAATGAAATTCCTTTGGTTCAGGCAATACATACTGCTGTCAAAGGAAGGGTGAGATATAGAGTGCTGGGGCTGAAAAATGCAGAATATCTCAAAAAATACCTGGAATTTAGATTATTAAATCACAAGAGCATACAGCTAGTTCGCGCTAATACTTATACAGGCAATGTGCTTGTAGCTTTTGAACCAAGCTTGAGTCCGAATGCGATCGCTGTAATGATAGAAAAAATTGTCAGTGATTACAGAAAACAAAGCCAAAAACCACCAGTAACAACGGTGTATATAAATTCAGTGAGCGAAAAAGTAAACAATCAGTCGATAAATCAAAAAAAACTACACCAGCCATCAACCTTAAATCAAGAACAAAAAAGTTTGTCTTGGCATTTGTTAGAAATAGATGCCGTGATTTCAGAGTTTAATAGCTCGACTGTATCCGGATTATCTCGTACAACTGCCGAGAAAAACCTGCAATTATATGGTGCAAATGTTCTTCCTGAAACTGCCGGACGTTCCAAGCTAAGTATTTTTATCGAACAATTTACAACTTTACCAGTAGCTCTTTTGTCTGTTGCTGCCGGGCTATCTGTAGCGACTGGTGGGTTGATTGATGCTTTAGTAATTATGGGTGTTGTGTTAATCAATGCGGGGATTGGTTACACCACAGAAAGTCAATCCGAAAAGATTATCAACTCCCTCAAAACCTTAGTAAAACCTTCGGCGTTGGTGATTAGAGATGGGAATTTACAAGAAATTAGCGCCTCTGAAGTTGTGGTTGGAGATATTTTAGTTCTCAAACCAGGTAGTTATGTACCTGCCGATGCCAGATTAATTGCAGCTAATCATCTGAGTGTAGATGAAGCTGCACTCACGGGTGAAAGCTTGCCAGTGACAAAAACTACTGAAACCCTGACTGTACAAGATGTCCCCCTTGGCGATCGCGTCAATATGGTTTATATGGGAACCTTAGTAACAGGTGGGCAAGGCTTGGCTGTAGTGGTAGCCACGGGCAAATTTACAGAAATGGGCAAAATCCAAACCCTGGTTTCCGAGGCAGTCATGCCAGAAACCCCGATGCAAAAACAATTAGACCAAGCTGGTAATCAACTCGTTGTTGTATCTGGGGTGATATGTGCAGGTGTATTTGGCATAGGGTTATTAAGGGGTTATGGTTGGCTTCAGATGTTGAAAACATCCATATCTCTAGCAGTTGCAGCTGTCCCTGAAGGATTACCCACGGTTGCTACTACCACTTTGGCTTTGGGTATTGCCAATATGAGGAAACACAACGTCTTGATTCGTCGGCTGGATGCTGTCGAAACTCTTGGTTCTGTGCAAACAATTTGTCTCGATAAAACAGGGACAATTACAGAAAACAAGATGTCAGTTGTAGAGGTATATATAAATAACAAATCTTTGCAAGTATCTGCTGAGGGCAAATTTCTCAACGGTGCAGAAGACATCAACCCCTACATCTGCGATGAACTCTTAAAGTTGATCCATGTCTTAGTTCTGTGTAATGAAAGTGAAATTAGTCTTGAAGAAGATGGCAAGCATATTCTGAAAGGATCAGCAACAGAAAATGCTTTAATTTACATGGCGATCAGTGCGGGGGTAGATGTTAGCCAACTGAAAGAGAATTATCCCTTACTAGCAACTACTCACCGCTCCGAAAACCATAATTTCATGATTACGCTGCATCACAATCATGACCAAGAAAAATTTGTGGCGGTGAAAGGAAGCCCAGCAGAAGTTTTGAAAATGTGTAATTGGCAGGTGAAGGATGGAGAGATAGTTACACTCACAGACGCAGAAAGAACAGCAATTGAAATTGCGAATGAGATGATGTCCGGCAAAGCCTTGCGAGTCTTGGGCGTAGCTTATGCCAATGCTATTGGCATCGAAGCAGATATCAATCCTACTCAAAACCTGATTTGGCTTGGTTTCGTCGGGATGGCAGATCCGATCAGAAACGGTGTCAAAGATTTGATGGGCGTTTTTCATCAGGCTGGAATTAATACAGTCATGATCACTGGGGATCAAAGCGCAACAGCCTACGCCATCGGTAAGCAATTGAATCTGAGTCAGGGTGAACAACTAGAAATTCTTGATTCTACTCATCTTAATCAAATTGAACCGGAAGCATTGAAAGGATTATGCGATCGCGTTAATGTTTTTGCTAGGGTTAGTCCCGCCCACAAATTACAAATTGTCCAAGCCCTGCAAAGTGCAGGTCAAGTTGTTTCGATGACGGGCGATGGGATCAATGATGCCCCTGCTTTGAAGTCTGCCGATGTGGGCATTGCAATGGGACACACAGGCACAGATACAGCCCGTGAAGTTGCAGATATTGTCTTGGAAAATGACAATTTAGAAACCATGATTATTGCTGTCAGTCATGGTCGCACAATTTATAACAATATTAGAAAATCTGTTCATTTCCTGCTGTCGAGCAACTTAAGCGAAATCATAGTCATGCTAATTGCTACTACAGCTGGAATCGGACAACCACTGAACGCGATACAGCTATTATGGGTGAATTTGGTAACAGATATTTTCCCTGGTCTGGCTTTAGCCTTAGAACCACCAGAACCAGATGTGTTAAGCCAACCTCCCCGCAGCCCTCACGAAAGGATTATCAAAAAATCGGACTTTGCCAGAATCATCTTTGAATCAGCTACGATTTCTACCAGTACGTTGACAGCTTATGGGTACGGGATCATGCGTTATGGCTTAAGTCCCCAAGCTAGTACCATAGCTTTTATGAGCTTAACCATGTCGGAGTTGTTCTACGCCCTCAACTGCCGTTCACCCAAACACAGTATTTTTAGTCACGAAAAACTTCCAGCTAATCATTATTTAACCCTAGCGTTAGGAGGCACTTTTGCTTTACAGATGTTAGCTGCGTTAGTACCTGGTTTAAGAGGACTTCTCCAACTAACACCCCTTAGCCTTACCGATAGTGCAGTCATTGGTGCAAGTGCTTTGTTGCCTTTTGTAGTTAATGACGCAACAAAGCTATTACCACCAGCAAAACAATAATTTATGGTTGCTATATCTATTTATTAGAAGGTTTTTGATTGTCGCTGATTTCTACCACACTTTCTAAGGCATACCACAACAACAGATACAATACTGTTGATTGCCAGCGTGGTAACTGAGGCAGTAACCGTTTAATTACAAAGGCAATAATAGTAAACGCTACAAGCGATCGCAAATCTGCTGTATTTTTTGTGGCTTGTTTAATTTCTTGATTCAAGTTGGATAAAGTTTGAATGAGGCTTGCAGATTTTAACTTTTTTTTTCTGCGGCCTTGACAAGAGTTATACCTAAAGCCTCTAATTTACTTACAGCATCTGTCAGACTTTCACTCCCACCAGAATAGTAGATTGTGATGCTGCCTGTCTGCAAATTAGTTTTCACTTTTTCAATTTGAGGAAACAAAGAGTTCAACGAACCAGCCATTGCCATAAGTTCTTGATTGCCTTGATACTGGCTAGGAATCTTCAAACGCAGACGACCAGGAGTATTACTAATAATTTGTAATTGGATAGGCATGGATGATTTATCGGGAGAAAACTGCTGCATAATTATTGTTTCCAAATATCTCCAAAAATAAGAAATAAAGATGGGTAAGGCACCCATCTCGACAAAGTAAGGTTAATCAAATTTATCATCAAACCAACTCACTCATTTTTGTCAACTTGTAGCTGGGTGTTCCATTTCTTCAGTTCGTTGTTCGGCTAGTTCAGCCTTTGCTTCCGCTACAATATCTTCAAAACTTTCACCTACTTCAGCAATTACTCCTTTGCCCTTTTCATAAAGAACAATTCCACCTTTTACCATTGCTTTAGCAATTGGTTTACCAATACCTGCTGCGACTGGAACAAGAACAGGAAGAAGAACTATTGCGGTGATTCCTGGTACACCAAGTCCTTCAACAACTTCTTCAAGTTCGAGTACAAATTTCGGCACCATAGGATTTTTACCTCTAGAATATTTACACTTTTATGCTATCATTTATCTTTAAAATAATAATTAAAAATTTTACCATTTTATATAATCATTACTGATGAATTCTCTATAAATTAACAACTATATATCTTAACATTATTTAAGTAAAACAGCGTTTTTCAGCTATAAGTAATAGGATGAAAGACACCTTTTTATAAAATTATTGAATTTCTCAAATTATTTAAAATTAATCATCATCCAAAACGACCTGTGACATATTGATAAGTTAATTCCTTGACTGGATAATTGAAAATTATATTAGTAGTGTTATATTCAACTAATTCACCAATCCGATTACCTTCTTGTAGTTCAACATTAAAAAATGCTGTCCTATCCGCAATCCTTGCTGCCTGGTGCATATTATGAGTTACAATCACAATTGTGCATTGCTCTTTGAGATTAGCCATCAATTCTTCAATTTGTTGAGTTGAGAATGGGTCAAGAGCGGAACAAGGTTCATCCATTAAAATTACATCTGGTTGTACAGCAATTGCCCGTGCAATACATAGCCTTTGTTGTTGTCCACCAGATAAAGACAAAGCATTATCCTTCAGCCTATCTTTAACTTCATCCCAAATAAATGCTTGACGTAATGAGCGTTCTACTAATTCATCGATATTACCTTGATAACCCTGAATTCGAGGGCCAAATGCAACGTTATTGTAGATAGATTTAGGGAAAGGATTTGGTTTTTGAAAAACCATCGTGATTTGTCGTCGTAGTAGTACTGGATCTTCTTGAGGATGATAAATATTACGATTTTTATAGAGAACTTGACCGTCTATTGTAGTTCCTTCAATTAAATCATTGAGACGATTAAAACAGCGTAGCAAGGTGCTTTTACCACAACCAGAAGGCCCAATTAAAGCTGTAATCCGGTTTTTGTAGATAGGTAAATCAATATTACGTAACGCCAGGCAAGTACCGTAATAAAAAGCTTGAATTTGAGCATATAAAATCACTTCTTGATTAGGAGTAGAGTCCATAGACAATACATTAAAACTCGATTCCATAAGCTCTCTCACTTGCAGTTATTAAATCTGAGAATTAGCCTAATATTTGAGTAAAAGATGACAATAAATAGCAATTAAATGTAAGGATTTAGGGGGTTAAAAAAATCAGGATTAGCCGCAAGAAATCATATCTTTCGGTGTGTTAAGCGTTGCTATAACGCACCCTACAATTTAAGCTTTACTTTATAAATCATCTATAAGTGCAATCTCACTTATAGAAACTCAGACTTGATGATATAAGAACAATGTGAGGAACTTGTGAGGTTTTTTAGACTCTGATAAATCACAAAATCCTCACATTTTACCTCTAACATTAACTAAAAGTACTAATTGCTAGCGCGATTAATATTTTCTTATATAGTATTTTTTTACCTGATGTTAAACAACTATTAATCAATACTTAACCATTGGTTAAATTTATTAAGTGAAAGGAAATTTAGTTGTGACCAATATTGAACATCACTCAACTAATAGCCAACATCAGAGACATCACAACCATATCAAAAAATACATTTCTCGTACAGAACCCGCCAAAATTCAAGTAGAGGACGATCGCACGGGTATGAGTGGGGAAACTTTGAAGCGGGCAATTATGGATAACTTATTTTATCTCCAAGGTAAAGATAAGTTTTTTGCCACACCATACGATTACTATATGGCCTTGGCGTATACAGTACGCGATCGCTTAATTTATCGATGGCTAAAAACCCAACAGACTTATTTTGAAAAAGACGCAAAAGTCGCTTTTTATTTATCTGTTGAATACCTCAAAGGTCGTCATTTGCGGAAAAACTTAGTAAATGTGGGGTTATGGGACGTAGCTAATCAAGCCTTACAAGAATTAGAGCTAAATCTCTATGATTTGATTGAACAAGAACAAGAACCAGGATTAGGTAATGGCGGCTTAGGGCGTTTAGCGGCTTGTTTTCTCGATTCTCTCGCAACTTTAGAAATTCCTGCCATTTGTTACGGTATTCGCTACAAATTTGGGACTTTTGACCAAGTAATTCAAGATGGTTGGCAAGTAGAACGGCCTGACAAATGGTTGCGTTTTGGTAATCCTTGGGAAATTCCCCGTTCAGAGTATGTAGTGGAAGTCAAGCTGGGTGGAAGCACCGAAGCTTATAGGGATCAAAATGGACGTTACCGCGTCCGGTGGATTAGCGATCGCACAGTCTTAGGCACACCTTTCGATACTCTTGTACCGGGATATAACACTAACACAGTCAATACCCTACGTCTGTGGACTGCCAGAGCCAGCGAAGAACTGAACTTTGAGGTTTTTAATGCTGGCGATTACAGTCGTGCGGTTGCAGATAAAACCTTCTCAGAAAACATTTCTAAGCTTTTGTACCCCAATGACAACACTCCTCAAGGTAAAGAACTGCGACTAGAGCAACAATACTTTTTTGTCTCCTGTTCCTTGCAAGATATTATCCGCCTTTACATGATCCGTTTACACAGAAGAAGAGGTGGTTTGTATAACGAAGCATTATTAGGAATAAAAATTACTCAAGAGCATTTTGATAACTTTGCTCAACAAGTTAGCATTCAGATGAATGACACCCATCCATCTCTGGCTGTTACTGAGTTGATGCGTTTACTAGTTGATGAGTATCAATTAGATTGGGAAAAAGCATGGGAAATTACGCAAAGTTGTTGTGCTTATACAAACCATACTTTATTACCAGAAGCATTAGAGCAATGGCCAATTAACTTATTTGGTCGCCTTTTACCTAGACATCTAGAGATTCTTTATGAAATCAATCGTCGATTTCTAGAGCAAGTTAGGCTGAATTTCCCTGGTGATATAAGCCGTCTAGCGCGACTCTCATTAATTGAAGAAAAGCCTGTAAAACAAATTAAAATGGCGAATTTAGCTTGTGTGGGCAGTCATGCCATTAACGGAGTAGCGCAATTACATACCAAATTGTTACAGCAAAGTTTACTCCATGATTTTTATGAACTCTATCCAGAAAAATTCACTAATATCACTAACGGAGTTAGCCCACGACGCTGGCTGTTACTAAGTAACCCAAAACTAGCATTGTTAATTACCGAACACATTGGTAAGAAGTGGATTACCAATTTAGACGAACTGAGGCGATTAGAAGCTTTTGTAGAAGATGCAGAATTTTGTCAGGCTTGGCAACATATAAAATATGAGAATAAACATGACTTAGCAGAATACATTTTGCAATGCAACGGTCTTGATGTAAGCGTTAATTCTCTATTTGATGTTCAAGTTAAGCGCATCCATGAATACAAACGCCAAATCTTGAATTTGCTGCATATTATCACTTTATATAACCGAATTAAGCAAAATCCCAACCTGGAAATATTGCCGAGAACTTTTATATTCGCTGGTAAAGCAGCACCAGGTTATTTTATTGCCAAGCTAGTGATCAAACTCATTCATACAGTAGCTAACGTAGTCAATCATGACCCAGATGTTAATTCTCGCTTGAAAGTAATCTTTTTGAGAAACTATTGTGTATCCTTAGCAGAACGTATCTGTGCGGCTGCGGAACTTTCAGAGCAAATTTCCACTGCTGGCAAGGAAGCCTCTGGCACAGGCAATATGAAATTGGCTATGAACGGTGCTATGACCATCGGTACTCTTGATGGAGCGAATATAGAAATTTGCCAAGAAGTAGGAGACGAGAATTTCTTTCTATTTGGGTTGACTGCTGAAGAAGTCTTTAATTTAAAGTTACAAAATTACAATCCTTGGCATTATTACAACAGTAATTTAGAACTTAGACAAGCCATAGATATGATTGCTGCTGGTGATTTTTCCTTAGATAAAAAAGATTTGTTTAGACCGATAGTGGAATCTTTATTAATTAGGGATGAATATATGGTTTTGGCTGATTATGAATCTTATGTTGATTGTCAAGAGCGAGTTAGCCATGCTTATATTGACCGAGAACATTGGACGAGAATGTCTATTTTAAATACAGCGAGGATTGGCAAATTTTCCTCAGATCGGACAATTCTTGAATATTGTCAAAAAATTTGGAATGTCAAACCCCTAAGAGTGGAATCTTGACAAGCCCAATCAGCTATCTCTACAGAGACATATCTTTAAAACATTAAGAACTCAGCAGTTGTTATTTTTCCATATTCATGGCTAAAAGTTAACTAACTTATAACCAATAGTTAATTTTTAAATTACCTACAAGTGTCATATTTTTTACAGTAAAAGGCAAATAATTACTAGTTATTAACCTGATTAGTTTTTTATGCCTTTGGAGTGATCGAGCATCAGACAAAAAAGGAACATTGTTGTGAGCAAAATTAATTTGAAGCTAAACAGCCTGATAGCATTAGGTGCGATCGCAATGGTAGGTGCTACTTTGGGTTTATCAATGTCTGCGGTTCAATCCCAAAGCGTCAAAACTATTGCAATTGATGGTTCTAGCACCGTTTTTCCCATTACCGAAGCAGCAGCCGAAGAATTTCAAAAGTCTCAAAGAGGCAGAACCAGAGTGACAGTTGGTGTTTCTGGGACTGGTGGTGGCTTCAAAAAATTCTGTCGTGGTGAGACAGATATATCAAACGCTTCTCGGCCAATTCTGCAAAAAGAAATTGATGCTTGTAAAGCTGCGGGTATTCGCTACATAGAATTGCCAGTTGCTTATGATGCTTTAACAGTGGTAGTTAACCCGCAAAACAGTTGGGCAAAGAGTCTGTCAGTAGCCGAACTCAAAAAAATTTGGGAACCAGGCGCACAGGGTAAAGTTAATAATTGGAGTCAGGTTCGTCAAGGATTTCCCAATGCACCGTTGAAATTATTCGGACCTGGAACTAATTCGGGAACCTTTGATTATTTTACCGAAGCTGTTGTTGGCAAAGCTAAGTCTAGCCGGGGTGACTACACAGCTAGTGAAGACGACAACGTTCTTGTACAGGGTGTTTCGCGTGATAAAAACGCCCTTGGCTATTTTGGTTATGCCTACTACGCAGAAAACCAAAAAAGGTTAAAAGCCGTACCCGTTAACGGTGTATTACCTTCAGAAGCTACTGTCAGAAATGGGAAATACTCTCCCTTGTCGCGGCCTCTATTTATCTACGTCAGTTCTAAATCTATTGACAAACCAGAAGTGAAGCAGTTTGTTCAATACTATTTGCAAAATGCAGGTCAATTCGCTAAAGAAGTAAGATATGTTGCCCTGCCAAGTTCAGCATATACTACCGCGCAAAACCACTTGAATAAAAAGAGATTTGGTACTGTTTTTGGTGGTAAAGAGGCTGTAGGACTGAAAATTGAAGAACTACTAAGCCGTGAAGCCCGATAACTACAAGTAACTCAAAATTTGTAACTTCACCAAGGGAGGTATCCCAATACTACTCGGTTAAGCATTTTGAACTGTGAATTTGGTTTGGGGAAAAGGTTAAAGGTTTTTTCCTTTTCCTTTCCCCTTCCCCTTTTCCCCTTAACCAACAAGTATTGAGAGGTATCGTACCTCTCTTTATCTATTAAATGTATAGTGCGATGTCTACGACAAGCCGCTAAGCGTCTACGCATCCTTGGCATGATCATGGTTAAAAAAAACCGATTTTCATCTAAGCTATTACGCAATATGCGAGAACGGACAATTGAATTTGTCCTATTTCTAGCAGCCCTTTCTTCGGTGGCGACAACAATAGCTATTGTTGGTATTTTACTTTACGAGTCCATCAGATTTTTTCAGCAAGTATCTTTATCGCAATTCTTACTAGACACCCAGTGGACACCATTATTTGATGATAAGCACTATGGAATTTGGCCTTTAGTTGCTGGCACTTTAACCACAACAGCAGTCGCCTTATTAGTAGCCGTACCCTTGGGGACAATTATTGCTATTTATCTTAGTGAATTTGCGCCTCCGGTAGTTCGGGAAATTGTCAAGCCAGCATTAGAATTATTGGCAGGCATTCCTACAGTCGTTTATGGTTACTTTGCGCTGTTGTTTGTTACTCCATTGCTGCAAGTATTCTTGCCTGATTTACCCGGTTTTAATATGTTGAGTGCTGGGTTAGTGATTGGAATTATGATTATCCCTTATGTCAGTTCCTTGAGTGAAGATGCTATGCGTGCCGTACCGACACATTTGCGCGAAGGGTCTTATGCAACGGGGGCAACACGCTTACAGACAGCATTGCGAGTGGTATTACCAGCATCCATTTCTGGCATCTCAGCAGCTTACATATTAGGAATTTCGCGGGCGGTGGGTGAAACGATGGTGGTGGCTATTGCTGCTGGTGGACAACCTAACCTGACTTTTAATCCAATGGAACCAGCCGCCACCATGACTGCCTACATTGTATCGGTGAGTCTGGGCGATTTACCGCATGGCAGTTTGGAGTACGAAACTATCTTTGCTGTGGGGCTGACTCTCATACTGATAACTTTGGTCTTCAACATCATTGGTCATTTTCTCAGCAAGCGGTATCGAGAAATTTATTGAGATGGTTACTCAAAATATTCCTGACATTCGTAGAGTTATTAATCGTAACAAGCGATCGCAATATTTTTTTAGCATTATTGGCTTGTTGTCAATGTTAGTTGGCATTGTCACCTTACTAGCATTAATCTTTGACTTATTTAGTGATGGCTGGCCGCGCCTTTCTTGGGAATTTCTCACCTCGTTTCCCAGCCGTAAGCCAGAACAAGCAGGTATTTTTTCCGCTTGGGTCGGCACAGTTTTAGTCATGCTAGTTACAGCATTAGCGGCAATTCCTATCGGTATCGCATCAGGAATTTACTTAGAAGAATATGCCCAAAAAAACTGGGTGTCTGACTTGATTGAGATTAACGTCACCAACTTAGCCGGAGTTCCCTCCATCATTTACGGACTTTTAGCTTTGGGTGTGTTTGTTTATGGGCTAAATTTTGGTCAAAGTATCCTAACTGCTGGGTTAACCTTGGCATTGTTGATTTTACCAGTAGTAATTGTATCCACCCGTGAAGCTCTCCGCGCCATTCCTAACAGTATCCGCGAAGCGGCCTATGCTACTGGGGCTTCTAAATGGCAGATGATTTGGGATCATGCCCTGCCATATTCCACAGGCACAATTCTCACTGGTATTATTGTCGCCTTAGCGCGAGCCATTGGCGAAACCGCCCCCCTGATTACTATTGGCGCACTTACATTTATTGCGTTCTTACCAGACCCCCCAATTACAGGGCAGTTTCCTTACATCTCCTTTGCGTGGTTACTTGCACCCTTCACAGTCCTACCAATTCAAATGTTTGATTGGGTATCTCGTCCCCAAGAAGAATTTCAGGTGAACGCCGCCGCCGCAGGTATCGTATTAATTGCGATTACCTTAGCCATGAATGCTGTAGCAATTTATATTCGTTATCGTTTACGTCAAAAAATCAAATGGTAGAAACACCTCTGAAAGCTTCTGTTGATTATTTGAATTTTTACTATGGTGGCAAAGTCCATGCCCTCAAAGACATTCATTTGCCAATCGGTGAAAAGCAAGTAACAGCCCTGATTGGCCCTTCTGGATGTGGTAAAACTACCTTGCTACGCTGTTTTAATCGGATGCATGACCTGTATCCCGGTAATCGCTACAAAGGAGAAATTACACTCAAACCAGATGGCATCAACCTACTGAGTAATAAGGTTGACCCGATTGAAGTGCGGATGCGGATTAGCATGGTCTTTCAAAGACCTAATCCTTTTCCTAAGTCAATTTACGAAAATGTGGCTTATGGTTTGCGGGTACGGGGTGAATCAAAACGTGCCGTGATTGATGAAAAAGTTGAAAAAGCCTTACGCAACGCTGCTTTATGGGATGAAGTCAAGGATCGCTTGAATGATTTGGCTTTTAACCTTTCTGGTGGTCAACAGCAGAGATTATGTATCGCCCGTGCATTAGCCACGGAACCGGAGATGGTACTGTTTGATGAACCGACATCTGCCTTAGACCCAATAGCTACCGCTAGTATTGAAGATTTGATTACTCAACTAAAAGAAACAGTGACGATTTTGATTGTTACTCACAGTATGCAGCAGGCGGCAAGGGTTTCTGACTATACAGCGTTTATGTATTTGGGTGAGTTAGTAGAATTTAACAAGACAGAAGTAATTTTTAATAATCCCTCCAATAAACAGACAGCAGATTATGTAAATGGGCGGTTTGGGTAATAAGAAGTATTGATAATGGGAAAGCAGTTCAAAGTTGTTTCGCTTAAAAACAGGCAGGTAATGAAAACATAGCCTAGTACTAAAAAGAGGTGTTGTATGGCAGTATCTCTTTTAATATATCTATTTTTTATGTGTTGATTTAGGGATACACTTTTGCAAACCTACCAGGTTAATTTGCCAATTTGCAAACTATGTTTTGGCTATATTTCCTTGAAAATAGCCAATTTACAGATGACATAACCAATTAATTTTTATTAATCCTTTTCCGAATAATACTTACAAAAAGGTAGGTGATATTTGTCTTTATCCATTATTTGCTAGCTGATTGTGAATCAATGTTATTTCAATATTAATAAAATCTTAAGTTGAAGTTAAACAGGATTTGGTGCCAATTCTCAGGGATTTGCCTGCTAATGGGTAAACCAAACGCACCTGATTTACTGGTATCCGAATACGAAGCCTAGAATTTTGGGTCAGATTAATCACATCATTCTTGGGAATACCTGCAATGGTATGAATTCCCATTGTGTCTAATTTATGTAGTTTTGGTTCAAAGTGGGCGATCCCAGAGAATCACTTATGGCTTTTATATATCGAAAGGTAATGTCTCGTTGATAAGATGAAAAAGTTAAAAGTTAAATTTCAGAACCAGATTCAAATATAGCTGGCTCTACAACAACTTCTGAAACTACTGCTACTTCTTCTATATCCCAAACCTGTTTTGCCAACTTAGTGAGTATTTTCTGGCGAGCTTCAATAGCTTGAGAATCCCAAGTGTCATATGCCTTGAGGTCTTGAACTGCTCGATTAATAGCTGTATTCTTTCCGACTCCGGGCTTTTCTGATATTGCCTTAGTTACAGCACTTCCTGCTGTTATGGGGTACAGTTAATAAGAATAAAAATATTATCTTTTTATGAAAGCATATTCAATCGATCTGCGCGAAAAAATAGTTGCAG
>NZ_JACJRV010000080.1 GCF_014697475.1 Nostoc sp. FACHB-152 | reverse complement strand
TATTGACATTAAGTCCTAATAAGCGTCCTTTCTACCAACAAGGTCAAAGAGCTATGAGACTTATTCTGTCTGCATTCTAGCCCTTTTTGTAGCCCCTTAAGGTCATCAGGATTAAATTTTTTGGGTAGACTAGGCTGTAAAATATCCTCTTTTAAATCTATTAAATCTAGATTTTCTTCTATCTTTTGACTATCATGAGATGAATGCTGTTCAGTATTTGATACATTTAATAATACAGCACTACTCAGGGTTCCTTCAATTAAATTGAAAACTAATTTAGCAGATTGATCTCGACGAATTTGTAGTATTAATTCTTCATGTTCTTCCGCGTTATTAAGTAAGTCAACAATCTCTTTAGAACCTACATATTGACTTTGATTATAGATTTGCCGTTTTCGTCTGCAAATTGTTGTGGCTATTGCTACTGCTTTTTCTGAATGTCCTTGAAACTTCATATAATAATTAGATAAACATTTTACCCAATGATTATTAACATAGGCATAAGTAACACCACAATCTAGTGGGTCATAGCGAACCGGAATAGATTGATTCTCAACACTGTAAAATTCATCTGTCCAATAATTTTGATAGTTGACTCTAATTCCTTGACCAGGAATAACTTTGGCCGTTCCCTTATTGTTCGTCGGCAAGGTTAAAATCTTGAATTGCTCATCATACTTAATATATTGATGAGGGCGATGTCCGGTTTTAGCTAACCCTAATTCAAAAGCCTTATGAGGAGACATCCCTTCTAAAGCAGGATGCTCTGCTTTATCATAAACTCCATAAGCATAACCAAATGCCAAATAATCGTATAATTCTTCTAAATTCCAGACAGCTAAATTCTTGGGATTATTTGCTTTTTTAACGAGGCGGACGTGCTTCATGATTTGGGTATTCCCCCTCAAGTTATTAATAAATTCAGTATTTTGTGAGCCGAACCAACGTTCAATAATTGAACTAAATTTAGGGCAATCCTTGGGACGATGCTTTTTGCTGGCTTCAAAACGCGCTAACAATGTCTCAAAATAAGTAGAACTAAACTCTTTTCCATTATCCACAACAATCCATTCAGGAAATCGTCCAAACCGTTGTACACAGATGCGAATAGCCATCATACAAGAACGGTAACTTGGATTATCAAAGGTAAGGTATAAAGCTAAAATCCTCCGGCTATAGGCATCAATCATGCCTGTTACCCAAGGTCTGCCTAAATTTTTGCCACTATAGGGGCAGATACACTCAATATCAAGCTGTGTGTGGTCAATATGAACAATTTCGAGCGGGCGATCTCCATGACGAGGGGTCGTCGGTCGAATTAACCAAGGCCCCAACAGATTATTTGCTGCACGAGATCCCGTTCGTTTTTTAGTTTGTTGATAGCTGTTGCGTTTTTTCACTCTCTCGTAATAAAAGGTATGACTGGGAAGAGGAGAAATTCGTCCTGATTTCTGCCATTTATCTCTTAAAAGTTCATACGTCTGCCAAACATTTTTTTGTTTAAAAGTTTCATATTGTTCTTCAATCACTTTATCAATAAACTCTAAATCTTCATCGGAATAACGAGGGGTTGGATTGCCTTTATATTGAGGAATCAAGCCAATAAACCCACATCCGTATTTTTGTTGGGCTTTTCGATATTTTGCTTTCCAGTCGCGTAGAGTTCGTTCTGATAAATCGCATTTTTGAGAATTATCAAGTTCTTTCCCTAAAAAAGGCTTAATAGCTGCATAACGATAATTTGCAGTTTCTAAGGCTTTAGGACTGGCCTCTAGAAAGTATTGCCATCCTTCTTCATCTAAAGTTGTGTGGTTTTCTGTCTGAAGATTACTAATTTCTCCTAATTCGATTAATTGTTGAAATTCTGCATAAGTCCAGCGAATAATTCCTTGTTCTCCTCTAAGAATGATTTTACTTTCCCCAATATGGTCAATGGTGAGGCTTTTTCCATCTAACAAAAATGATGACCCCACTTTAAGTTCAACTATCGACACATTGCTGGATACAGGTTCACAATAATCATGAGTGGCAGTGATATAAGCTTCTGCGGTAGCTTTGTCACGGAATACATGAACTTTCTCTTGTTCCACCAAAGCTACTTCGCTTAAATTCACATAGACTTTTTCGAGGGCAATTAAGGTATTAATATCATCAATAGTGGCATTTTTCGCCTTCTCAAGCAGATTGGTGAGATTAATACCGGGATAATTAACGATAATCTCTTGAACATTGGCTTCTACTTGTTCATTAAGGATATATTGTTGCTTTAAATATCCTTGTTTGTATGGTTGTAAATATTTCTGATTCCGATATTTGACCCAATCAATTTCACTATCAGAGCGAAGGCGATAATAATATCCTAAGCTTTCGACATATTCTTGAACAATGACATCCACCCATTGTCTTTCTATTTTTTGATAGCGGTAAGGCTGTTCCTCACTAAGTTTTTCCAGTCTTTTCTCTGTTTTCCACTCTTCAAAACCACAACAATTCTTTCTCATTACAAAAAAATCGGGATAATGACTGATAGTTGTGGCTTGTTTACCTTGTGGTGAGCATTTAATACTGAATTTAATCGGTTGATCCCAATATTCTAAAACTTGGTCGTCATATTCATAACATTGAGTAATAGCTGGTAATTCAACAGTATGAGACTCAAATTGAATCGTTCTACCCATCTTTGAACTAGCATAGGGGCCATGAACGTTTCTTCCTCCTCCTTTGACTTTACGAGCAGGTGGGGAAGTCCTAATTTGGTTAACTAAATCTCTTTGTTGTTGGGAGAGTCGCAAACTATTACACCATGCTTGAAACTCGACATCATGGAGCATGGTTATCTCCTCTAAAATTAGTACAATTTTACCTATAAAACACCATAACAAGTTCAGACTATTTCGGCAATATCAAACTTTAAAATTGCTATTTCGGCAAACTCAGGCTTTAAAAACTGATTATGTTAGGATATTCGTGGAACTGAGTTGCTGAGATTTCAAACAATGTGGTGGCAAAATCAAACTTTAAAGCACGGCAGAACCAAGCTTTAAATTGCATTTTTCTTGTGATTTAAAGCTGCCGATTACCAAATTGTTCGTCTGTTGTTTAGAGGCATCATAGTACTCACAGAAGTATTTGCCGCGTTGACGTACCTGATTTTGGATAGATTTATAAATCATACTACGAGAAGACACAATTCACGATGCTGACTGAGTTGACGCAAGGGACAAATTACGCATTGTGCGATTAACAAAGCTTAAGTAATCATCAATTTCTTCGTAGCAATCAAGTTCTTGTTCCGTGGCTACTTCCGAGTTAACTTGAGTTGTGAGCGTTGGCAAACTGACCTGCGTATTGTTACCAGTGTGAGTCGTCCAGATGCACCTGCTCAGATCCTCCCAGGCCTTTACTTAACATATCAACTTTTTTTGATGAATTTTTATATCTTGGGGTTGACAAGCAGCTAACATATCAAGTTTTCTTGATATAAGAAGAACGAAGTTAGCCACAATACAGGGTGGTGAGGTCAATGAAAGCAAAATTCCAGAAATTGGCTCTTGCGCTCTTGATGTTGACGCTCTTTAGCAGTTGTGCAGCAAACACAACTTCGACTCATCAAAGTCAACAGTCTTCAAATGCGGTTGAGGCTAGTAATACTGCAACAGATGAGAAAACGATTAAAATTGATGGTTCCAGTACGGTATACCCAATTACACAAGCAATCGCAAAAGAGTTTCAGGCAAACTCAAATAGTCAGTCCCCTATTGATGTGAACTTTTCTGGGACTACGGGCGGATTTGAAAAATTCTGTGCGGGACAAACAGATATTAGCAATGCTTCCCGACCGATTTTACTTGCAGAAATGGAAACGTGCAAAAAAAATGGGGTAGGGTACATAGAACTGCCAATCGCTTTTGATGCTTTAACGGTTGCTGTTAATCCACAAAATAACTGGGCAAAAGATATCACAGTAGCAGAACTAAAAAAGATTTGGGAACCTGCTGCTACTAGCAAGATTACGCGATGGAACCAAGTACGTGCAACTTGGCCAGATCGGCCTTTAACTTTGTACGGTGCAGGGAGAAAGTCTGGTACCTTTGACTACTTTACAGAAGCCATTGTAGGTAAAGCCAGAGCTTCTCGTAATGACTATACAGCTAGTGAAGATGATGAAGTATTAGTAGACAGGATAAGCAAAGACCCTAATGCTTTAGGTTACTTTGGCTATGCTTATTACGAGAAACATCAAAATAAGTTGAAAGCACTCTCTATTGATAACGGACGTAGTGCAGTATTGCCATCACGCCAAACCGTAGAGAAAGCACAGTATCAACCACTTTCTAGACCTTTATTTATTTATGTGAATCCCCAGTCTTTGCTGGATAGAGGAACACTGTACAAGTTTGTAGATTTTTATCTCAAGAACGCACCAAAAACAGTTTCTACTGTCGGATATATACCGTTACCGAATGATGGCTATCAAATCAATTATGTTCACTTGTACAAAAACAAAGTGGGAACAGTATTTGATGGAAAAGCCGAAATGAACTTAACAATTGGCGAACTCTTACGCAAAGAAGCCAAATTTTAGCGATTAATTTTTGTTGTAGGTTAATTTCAATGAATAATAATTCGCCAGCTAATACAGGCAAGATACAAGCGGGAAGTAATCTTAGTTTTTTTGAAAAATATCTAACTGTTTGGGTATTTTTGTGTATTTTTGTAGGAATTACTTTAGGGAGGTTATTTCCAGGAGTAGCGGTAGTTCTGGATGCAATGAGTGTGTATCAAGTGTCTATACCGATTGCAATATGTTTGTTTTTCATGATGTATCCCATCATGGTTAAAATTGACTTTACGCAAGCAGCAAATGCTATCCGCGCTCCAAAACCAGTTATTCTCACGTTAGTCGTGAATTGGTTAATTAAACCATTCACAATGGTGATATTTGCTCAGTTCTTCTTAGGATGGTTATTCCGTCCTTTGATTATCGGAACTGAAATTATTCGTGGTAGTGAAGTAACACTAGCTAATTCTTACATTGCTGGCACTATTTTATTAGGAATTGCACCTTGTACAGCGATGGTGCTGTTGTGGGGATATCTTTCCTACGGCAACCAGGGACATACTTTAATAATGGTGGCAGTAAACTCTTTGACGATGTTGTTCCTCTATGCACCATTAGGTAGATGGTTATTAGCGGCGAATGATTTAACTGTACCTTGGCAAACTATTGTTTTGTCAGTACTGATTTATGTTGGCTTGCCATTAATAGCAGGAATGTACAGCCGTTACTGGATTTTTAAACACAAAGGTAAAGAGTGGTTTGAAAGACGATTTTTAAAGTATTTAACTCCAGTTTCTATTACCGCTCTCTTGCTCACTCTGGTATTACTATTTGCATTTAAAGGTGAATTAATCGTTAGTAATCCTTTACATATTTTGTTAATTGCAGTACCACTATTTATCCAAACTAACTTCATTTTCTTGATTAGTTATGTAGCAGCATTAAAGCTGAATTTAACCTATGAAGATGCCGCACCAGCAGCATTAATTGGAGCTAGTAATCATTTTGAAGTTGCTATTGCGACTGCTGTTATGCTATTTGGCTTAAATTCAGGTGCAGCACTCGCTACAGTAGTTGGAGTGCTAATCGAAGTACCAGTAATGTTGATGTTGGTTGAGTTTTGTAAACGCACAGCATTTTGGTTTCCCAGGGAACCAGAAAAAGCAACGTTGCAAGACCCGCGCTGTTTTAGTACTTATAAATAAGCACAACTTTTTATAGAGCCAACAATCTGTGGCTCTATGATTAAACCTAGCGTGGCAAAACTTTGATTTTGCAACACTTAAATTTCAGAGTTTTATAAATTTAAAGCCATTATTTCACAGGAGTGAACAATGAAACGTGTAATGTTTGTCTGCAAAAAGAATTCTGCCCGTTCTCAAATGGCAGAAGGCTTTGCTAAAACTCTGGGTCAGGGGAAAATTGAAGTGATTAGCTCTGGTTTAGAAGCAAGTGTTGTTAGACCAGAGGCGATCGCAGCCATGAAAGAAATTGGCATTGACATTACAGATCAAACTTCCAAACCGCTCAGTGATTTCAAAGCCGAGGACTTTGACGTAGTAATTTCTTTGTGTGGCTGTGGTGTAAATTTACCTCCTGAGTGGGTCGTGCGGGAAGTATTTGAAGACTGGCAGCTAGATGACCCGGCTGAACAACCTGAGATTTTCCCCAGAGTACGAGATGAAATTCAGGAACGGGTGACTGGGTTAATTAAATTATTGACAGAAGAATCTGCGCCTGTTGGATAAGCTGTTAATCACCTAATTTGCAATTTAGACCGTAGGGGAGCAGAGGAGCAGGGGAGAGGGTTTAAAGTTTTTAGCCAAAATTTTAATTGTGCAACTTGTAAGCACAAAAGTTTAAAAATTACCAAAAGTCTAGCTTTTATTGCCCAATCAGCAAGTTTCGCTAAACTCAGCACTAGTGAATTTGTATGATGTTTATGCCCTTCAAAATAAAGTCTGGTTACATGATCCAGATGGCGCACCTTGGGAAATTTATCAAGTTAGGTGACTCACAGGTGCGAGAAATCAAACCTGTGGAAGTCAGCACGAAAAACTGTGCCTGTTCTTAACTTTTGAGAAAGTATTAATTTGTCCTAGCTATTAATTTGTATCTTGACATCTGTATGACAGCATTTGATCATCCTCCCAGAATTTTGTTTTTGTATGGCTCTTTGCGTGAGCGTTCTTATAGCCGCCTCTTGGCTGAGGAAGCAGCACGCATCATTGAAGAATTCGGGGCAGAGGTGAAGTTTTTCGATCCGCGAGAACTACCAATTTACGGCAGTGTACCTGACACTCATCCAAAAGTACAGGAACTACGCGAATTAAGCTTATGGTCAGAAGGTCAAGTTTGGTCTAGCCCGGAATTGCATGGTCAAATTTCTGGGATTATGAAAAATCAAATTGATTGGATTCCTTTAAATATAGGAGCCGTTCGCCCAACGCAAGGTAGAACTTTGGCTGTCATGCAAGTTAGTGGTGGCTCTCAGTCTTTCAATGCTGTCAACACTCTGAGAATTCTGGGGCGTTGGATGCGGATGTTTACCATCCCTAATCAATCCTCGGTGGCTAAAGCATATCAAGAGTTTCATGAAGATGGGACTATGAAGGATTCGCCCTACCGCGATCGCGTTGTCGATGTCATGGAAGAACTTTATAAGTTCACCTTGTTACTTCGAGATAAGGTGGACTACCTTACAGATCGCTACAGTGAGCGCAAGGAAAAAGCCGCAAAGCAAGTGATTGAAGTAACGAATCAAGCTTTAGAAGTTAGCAAAACTCAGAGTTGAGTCAAGAAGAAGGGTGTAGGGGGTAGGGAAGACGACATTGTGGGGACTTCCCCACTAGCAATGCTATTTGATTTGTGAAAATTGGGAGGTTCAGATACCCGACTTCTTAAATAAGTCGGGTATCTTGTTGTTCACGAATGATTTAAGACTGCTATAAATACACTACGTAACTTAAAGGAATTTTCTGCAAGAATTGTTCTACTTGAGTGCAAGTGATAAAGTTAAAGTTGCTAATTCAGTGTCAATTTCTAATTGGTTTGGCGTTTGAGGCACTTCGATAGCTGCGGTAATGATATCGATGATTTCAACATTACTTGTGCAAATTCTCAACTTAGAGTTAGTTGAATCACTAATATCATGTTTAACTGTAGTCATCTTTGGAGAGAATAGGGCTTGATAGTCAAGGTACTGACTAAATTGCTTAGAGACTGTAGTGTGATGATCATCTTGAGTATTTGATTCCCCAACGTAAGTGCAATCAATAAAAGCAACTTGAGGAAATTCTTGACGAAGTAGAGGAAGAAAGTAATAGGCTATGTCTGTGTGAGAAATGACAACAGCATCGATTTGACGAGATTGGATAATATAGCGGACAAACGCCAACCAATAAACTTTATCTAAAAAGTTAGGTAGATGAAATATATCTGGTGTGAGACGATAAAAATCATCATATGGATGCTCTGATTTTGAGGGTGTAGCGATCGCTATTTCATATCCTTCTTGTTGCAGCAGTGTTAATAAGTCAAGATGAAATTTATCTACATTGCTGTTGGAGAGGGAAGGCAGGAAAAACAGCAAACTTTTCTGGGAATTAGAGCGATTTAGAGAGTTTTGGACTGATATTTGATATTTTAGTTGGTGCGAGTTAACGGGTTGCTGGTTAAGAGATATGTTGTTAGTTGAGGTGTGGCTTAAAATTCCAGAGTAGCGTGACTTAATTGCCTCTTGTACTCGCTTGACTTCCTCAGAATTTTGCTCAATATAGTTAATGCTGCGATCGCATTCTAGATATTCTGGAATTGTCCATCCTTTTTGTTGATTGGCAAGTGCTTTTAGCCATCGTTCCCAATCTGCATACATTTTAAAGTCTGCATCAAATCTTCCTAATTGCTCAAAGTCGGCTTTGCGATATAGTATTTCTCCCATAGGCTGATGTTGCTGGAATAAGTTCGCAGCTTGGCTAAAACTATGATTGCGCCAGGATTCTTGTGCTTGAAAGATAGCAGAGTAAGAGTTAACGAAGGCAAATTCAGGATGAGTTTCTAAGAATAAAACACATTTTTCGATATATGTGGGGTCAAGAATATCAACCAAGTTGATAAATAATAAATATTGACCTCTTGCTTTTGCGATCGCACTGTTGCGTCCGGCTGCGTCACCTTGTTGAATAGGATGAGAAATAACTTTAATTTTGTTGCTTCTTTGAGGCAATGATTCAATAAACGCTACAGCATCAGAATTAGTCGAGCCGTCATTGACAATAATCCATTCAAAATTTTGCCAAGTTTGATTAATTACACTTCTGTAAGTAGTTTCAAAATACTCTGAGTCGTTAAAAAATACCGAAATAATTGAAACTACAGGCTCTTCATGGGTTTCCGGCTGGAAAAACCGCACTTTTTGACTAGCAATCAGACTCACAAAATCTCGGATGCGAGCGTCATAGTTGACTTGATTAACTAACTGAAGCTGATCAGGCTGTTGCGTCCCAATGAGTTTTTTGAATTTTAACCAAACACTGCGGAGTTGCCAAAACTTACTTTCTGCCATCATTGTGCTGAAAGATTGCCAACGTTCCCACTCCAACTCGGCTTTTTGCGATCGCAGCATCCAAATTTGCCATTGTGCTTCTAGCCAGTCTTTACCTGCTTGTAGTTGCTGATTCCAGGCTTGCACATTTTTGAGAGTAGCTTGAGTTTGTGTGAGTTCGTCTCGAAGACTCTGTGCAGTTAGCATCCAAGCTTGAGATTGAGGAGATAAATGTTGGCTATTTTGTTGCTGTTGTAGAAGTTGCTCGACACCTGTCAGAAGCAAATTCAGTTGGCGTTGATTCCACTTTGCTGGCTCTATTTGGTACAGGTATTGCCGCAGATAATAACGTTCTTTGGCGATATCAATTTTTGATGCAGCATTTTTAGTGACATAAAGAGGATAAGGGTAGTAAGCAATTTTTTTACCAGTGGCGATCGCTGCTGCTAAGATATGCCAGTTGAGAGCCAACAATCCCCTTTCTGACAAGTAGGGAAATTCTTGCAGCAATTTGACTGAAAATAACGCAGATATATCTTGGTTGTGGTTAAATTGTAGCAACTTGAGCAAAGACCCATCAATAAAAGCGCAGTTTACCGCCGCAGGCATCGCTTCTGGTTTGCCATCTTCTTGTAGTTTCACCTGCGGAGATACTACAACATCTGCTTCAGAATTAATTGCAGCAGTCACTAACTTTTCTACCATATCTGGTAAAACAATATGTTCCACAGCTAACTGTAAAACATACTCTCCATCTGCTAATCCGACTAAGTGGTTATAACTTTCTCCTAAACTCCCAGTTGGATCTAGACTGAGATATTTATAGCTAGGAAAGTTAGTTTGAGCTTGAGTAATTATTTGTTGTAAATACTCATCATTTGAGTCTAGATAACCAATAATGACATCAAAATTTTTATAAGTTTGAGCAACCAAATTTTCTAAGCATTCTAATATTGTCTTTACCGGCTGCCAGCAGACAATAGCAATTGTAACTTTAGGAGTTTGAGGTTCTTTTGGGGCAGAATCTATAAAAGCTTCACTCATATATTCTAATCTTTGATTCAGCAGACATTGATTGACTTGTTCTAAAACTTGAGGTTGGGTAATTAATGGAGTTTCAGGATACGCATTGATTGCCTGAGTTATAGTTTGGGCTAGGGAATAGGAGTTTCCTGGATGAAACCATCTAATACCATCAGAACGCTCAACTAAACTTAAAGTTTCTCGAAACCCGCCTGTATCTGAAACTACTAAACTGACGCTTAATTGTCCTATTTCTAATCCCGTATTGGGAAAGTTTTCTTGTAAGCTTGTGAGGCAAACAATAGGATTATTTAAGTTAGAGATAAATTTAATTGCGTCTTGACTGGAGAAATTTGGTATTAAGTTGTATGTGATGTCGCTATCAAATTCTTGGGCAATATATTGCCGACTATCTAGATGTTTTAACTCAGAAGATTGGAGAGAAATTATTTTACCTAGAAAAATAATTTGGATTTGATCAGCTATAGTCCGATTGAGTAATTTTATAGCTTCTACAAAAGTACAAAGTCCTTTTCTTTCTTCTAGGCGACTGAAAAATACAATAGGTATTTTCTCTGAATTAAGATTACTTAGTTGTATGGACTCATTACTTTTACGCTGCTGATCTATAGTTGGGATAAAGTATGGTAGATGTTTCGCTTGGGATGTTTCCCAGCCATAGTCTTCTAGTTTTGACTTGAGAAAGTAAGACGGAAAGTAAGCAATGTCTGCATTTTCATAAGAAAACTGCTCATAGTGGTACGCTTGCCAAAACCACTGGGGTTGCTCCACAGTGTATTTACTATTAACCTCACGCAGCCATTCAAAGCAACCATGAACTGTAACGCCAACAAGACAACTATTTCCTAATAAACCTGTTTTTTTGGCTTGAATTGTGCGGTAGCCGAACCCCCAAATATCAGGAAATTCTACATAGACTACTGCATCATGAAAGCTATTAACCACAGCTTGAGTGAAAAATAATCCACAGAAACTTTGGTAATCAAAGCTTTTGCTAAGTGCATCTTGCTGCGCCGGAGATAAGATTTGACGATGAATTGATTGGAGATTTAAAACCTGTTCTAGTTCGTGAGTAGAGAAGACACAATCTACATTAGAAAAGCTTGCTTCTCCTTGAAACTGGGCTTCAGTTTGACCAAGCAGTAAAATTATAAACCAGCCATTAGATTTTAGTTTTTGACTTAAGGTTGTATAGTAAGTGCCTATGCCGCCATTTTGAGAAAAGCCTTCAAACTCATTTGTAACAAGAATAGCTACTTTTTGAAGTGATGGGTTAAATTTCTCTAAAAACTGAGACTTAAAGTTGATTTCTACGTTTGCAATAATTTCCATTTTTTTAGTTTTCTATAGATTTTAGAACAAATTTTCAATTACTAGCATTAACAATGTGTTGGATTTAACAAGAATAATTACTGTTGTTGATTTGTAGTTTAAAAATGTTAATTTTTAGTGTAATTACTGAGATTTGCCTAGATTGGTTATATTCAGTTTCAAACTGGCAATAACATAGCAAATGTTTGACAGTATATTTCACTCCATACTGCCTAGATTTCAGAAGTATTCTTTACATTTATTTATGTTTGGCAGATGTAGCCAAAAGTATTTACTCTCTTGATGATATATTTTGTGACTCTGCTTAACAAAAGTACATTAAGTTGTAAATAAAAGCGAAAATAGCGACAAGTAGCTGGAAATCTGGGGATAATTTCGGTTATTAGTCAGCCCAAACAGTATTTCAAATATGTCAGAGCATACATGATCAGAGGCAAAACTACTGCATTCTTTGACAAATCTGTGTTGTGAATTTAAGCGATCGCTCTAATTTATGAATTAAATTTTTGGGAAGAAATTTTCTGGAATTTAGAGCAAGTTAAAAATAAAATTCTGCTACCTGTTAGAACAGCATACGAATTTGGGCAACCTATATCAAGCTAATTGGAAGTTCTTAGGTAGTCCTTCATTATTTTAAACAACGCAGTTGCTCTATTTGAGCGGGCTGTCGTTGAAACTTTGTAGCACGCTGGCTTATTAAACCAGCAAAAGTTTAGTCATCCTCTCACCAGTTGCTGTTATCTAAAAATCTCAGCATAAATCCTATGAACTTCTTAGAATACCACCCTACATTTACAACATCCTCTAATGCTATATCTTTCTACATCTGTGATTATTTGTACTCTAGACAGGTCTAAATTTCTGCCAAAAGTGATGAGTGCTGTTTCACGTTGGCGAGATTCTTTTCAAGAGCTAATTGTCGTTGTTGGCCCGTCACAAGATAGTACAGACTTAGTTTTATTGGAATATCAAGACATTATCAATAAGATTATTTTAACTGATCATAGAAATGTAAGTGTGGCTAGGAATTTAGGTTTAAAAGCTGCTACAGGAGACATTATTTTTTATCTTGATGACGATGTTATTCCTCCAGACAATTGGATAGATTTACATTTACAGATTTACCAAAAATATGGTGTCAGTTGTGGTTGCGTAGGTGGAGCGGTTGTAGATAAAACTCAACAAAATTTTTCTTTACAGTTCGCTAGAGGGGTCAATAGCCGTTTGAGCGAATCTCGGCCAGTTTTGGCTAAAGCTGAGACAGATAGCTATATCTCCAATCCTCATTGGTTTCCAGCGATTATGGGGGCCAATGCTTCGTATAAACGAGAAGCATTAGTGAAAATTGGCTACTTTGACGAGTTTTTTGAATATTTTTTAGAAGAGACTGACGTTTGTCTGCGGTTGCAAGACAGTGGATATACAATTCATTACATAGATGAGCCTGTAGAACATTATGTGCAGCCAAGCCATAATCGCCGCGATCGCCGACACCTGACTTGCTGGTACTCTTTAGCTAAAAATACTACCTATTTCGCCCTAAAACACGGTTGTAAAACCCTACCTTTACCAGTGTTTATTATCCGGCTCACATTATTACTTATCTATCGTTGTTTATTAAGAATTTTACGTCTTAAGTTGACTCATGATTTACCTTTTGATTTGTTATTGCAATACATTTATGAGTCTATTTTAGGAGTTTATCACGGTTGGGCAGCTGGCATAAAATTGCATAATGTTGAAGAAAGAGTTTGGGTGAGTAGCAGCGATTTAACGTTGAGTTAATATGAAAGGTTGCTATTTAGCTTTGAGCAATTCAGATAACGAACTATAGGAAAATTGTAGCTACAATACCGCTATTTGGAATATAACTATGGGTAAAAATAACGTACTCGAAGTTTACGATGCAAACTACGCTCAAGAATATAATCATAAGTTTCTTCTCAACGATTTTTCTAAAGAAAATGCTAATTTTGAACAAGAAACTATTCGTAAACTTTTAGGTGAATTTGGCGAAAGTGCAAAGTGGTTAGATGTTGCCTGTGGTACGGGGTACTTTCTAAGTCGCTTTCCTAATATAGAAAGAGCAGGACTAGATATTTCACCTGGAATGCTCAACGTTGCCAAGCAAGCAAACCCAAATGCCTTATTTGTTCAAGGTGACTATAGAGATAAACGTCCGCAGTGGGAAGGAAAATGGGATCTAGTGTCCTGTATGTGGTGGGCTTACTGTTATGTAGAGTCGTTATCAGAGTTAGAAACAGTAGTTGAAAATTTAGCAGATTGGACATCTGAGCAGGGTGTCTGTTTTTTGCCAATTTGTATTCCTGAAGGGCTAGGAACTGGTGAGCTAAAAATGCCATATATTTGTCCAAACGTAGGCGGTAATGGTGGTAACGTTCAGTTTGAAGGAGTAATTTGGAGTTGGATTGATGAAGAAGCCGGAAAACAGCATCTAAATATGTTTGCTCCACAAGTAGAATATCTGCTTGCTCTATTTAAAAAACATTTTGAGTTAGTAGAGATTATTGAATATCCCTTATTTAAAGGTGGAATAAGAAAAGCAGTAGTTGCTCGAAATAAAAAGCAAAAGTTGACACCTAAATCAAAAAAGGTTGAAGAAAAACATTTAAAAATAGAACTTTTATCATCATTTTTTAAGATCATACGAGCCAGTGAATGGTGGCTTTATAAAATAGCACCTCTAACTGCTATAGCTTATGCTGAAATTTTCTTGATTAAAATCCCACCTCTAAAATCAATAACAACTGTATTAACCTGCCTACTATCTATATTTTCTGTTGGTGCTTATGGATATCTTATCAATGACATATTTGATATCGAAGTAGATCGTAAAGCAGCTAAAAGCAATGCTATGGCTCAATTTCAGCCCTGGCAACGCTTTCTATTTTGCCTTTTATTTATAGCCACAGGTTTTGCAGTACCCATATTGATGAAATTCGGTATGTTGGCAATAATCTTGCTGGCTATCAACTATTTACTACCAACCCTCTACTCTGTTCCACCATTACGTCTGAAGGAAAGAGGAATTTGGGGAATTCTCAGTGATGCAGCTGGAGTACACTTGATTCCGACTCTATTTGTAGCTACCACTTTTTTACACCTCAGTGCATCACCACAAACAAACGCTATAACTTTTTCTGTTGTTGCTGCTATATGGGCATTTTTTGCAGGGGTGAGAGGTATTCTTCTGCATCAACTTTGGGACAGAGATAATGATTTAAACGCAGGAATTTCCACCTTCGCCACTCAACTTCAGCCTGAGTTAGTCCGTAGCTATATTAATCGCTTAGTTTTTCCATGTGAAATTATATTCTTCTCTAGTTTAGCTGTATTTTTATCTAGATTTTCCCCTTTGCTCCAGGTATTTTTTATAGTTTACGCGCTAATCACTCTGATTAAACTAAACGTTACTCAAACATCGCTCGACCCATCTCCACCAGAGGGAAAAAATATTATTCCTCATGACTTATACGAAGTCTGGTTCCCTCTTGTTTTAGCAATTTTGCTGGCTACTCACAATCCCGTTTTTATAATATTTTTTAGCTTGACATTAATACTTTTTTATCCATCCATCAAAATCCGAGTGATGGAAATTGTTAATCTTTTTCAAGTTTTATTCAGTCACAGCAACTTAGGAATTGAAAAAACACAGGAGAAGAAGCAATTAGAAGTAAAACTTAAGAATTTACAACAACAACTTGCTCTCAAAACTCAGCAACTTGAGGCACAGCAACGTGAAGCTTTGCAAGCGAAAACAGAAATAGATCAGTATCGCAAAAGCTTGCAAAACTTACAGGAACAAGCTCAAAAACAAATCGACCAGTTACAAACTCAAGCGAAAGAAGCAGCAACTAAACTGGAATACACGCAGTCTGAACTACAAACCACACAAACTGAATTAGCACAATTTAAGTCTTATCTCTTACAAACTCAGGGGACAGAAGGTTTAATCGGATATTATCGCTATTGCATTGTATGCAACCCCGACGATATTCAACTCTACCATCAGGCATTGGCAATTAAGCCAGATGATGAACAAATTATTTTACAGATAGGTAATGCATTAGTTAGACAAAACCGCTTTGCAGAGGCGATCGCCACTTATGAAACCGCACTTCAATCTCAACCGGATAACATTGATATTCATTTGGCATTAGGAAAGGCGTTAGAAAAGGCTCAGAAATGGGATGAGGCGATAAATGCCTACAAATATGCGATTAATCTAAATCCAGATTACTCTTGGTCGCACAAACACTTAGGCGATATTTTAGCTGAACGAGGTCACATGAACGAAGCGAGTCTGTGTTACCATCGCGCTTTGCAACTGCAACCAAGAATTTTTTGAATATAACAAAACTCTAATATGAAATACCAAGAAGCTTTAATTGATCATTATCGAAAAGCCCTAAATATAAAGCCGAATAACCTCGAAATTTACAATAAATTAGCAGAACTTTATTACGAGCAAGGAGAACTAGAGAAAGCTCTTGAGTTCTGCCAATTGGCTCTCCATATTGAACCTAATTTAGCCTTATCACCCAAAATTTTAGCTAAGTTGCTGCAAATTCTAGGTTTTGAAGGCGAGGAAGCTTATATTTTCCAAAAAATTCTTCAAAGAGAATCAAATATAACGACATTTTATCACGCTTTTGGAAAGACACTTTTATCTTTAGATAAAGTTAAAAATATTACTGATGCAAAAACGTGGAGAGATGCGGTTACACTAGGACATACATTTAAAGAAAATAAGCAATTAGATAAAGCAATTTTTGCCTATATTAAAGCTCTTGAAATTACACCGATATTAGGTTGGCCTTATACTGAGTTAGAATCTATTATTAACTATTATATTGCACCTAGTCCTGACCTATTAGAAAGAATAACTAATTTATACAAACAAGCTATAGAAAAGCGTTTAAATAATTTATTAGCATATGTTATATTAGGAGATATGCTAACTAAACAAGGCAAATTAGATGAGGCGATCGCCAACTATAAAACTGCCAGTAGTAAAATAACTAGCCTTGATAAAAATTATAATACTAAGTCTAAAAATTTAAATAAAAGCTACAAAATTAATTTTTTAATTATTGGAGTGGGTAAAGGTGGGACAACTTCTCTTTACTTTTATATGTGTCAACATCCACAAATTATACCACCTATAAAAAAAGAGTTACATTTTTTTAATTCCAACTTTAAACTTGGTTTTGATTGGTATTTGTCTCAATTTCCTCCTCTTCCTACGACAGGAGATTTTTTAACTGGCGAAGCAACTCCTTGGTATCTTGGTACCGATGGGGCAGAAGAAAAAGTATTTCAGCTATTGCCCAATATTAAACTAATTGTTGTGTTAAGAAATCCTATTAATAGAGCAATTTCCCATTATTATATGCATTTTAACGTAACAGAAAAACGCTCTTTAGAAGAAGCAATAAACTCTGAAATAGAAATTCTTAGAAATGTCAAAGATATAAAAAATATTAGCGAAATCAGTAGTAAGTACTGGCAAACTGAACAAGGATATCTCTGGTTTGGTTTATACACCTACTTTCTAGAAAAATGGATGGCTACTTTTTCAAAAGAACAGTTTTTAATTTTGAGTGATGAATCCTTGAATAATAAAACTGAGCAAACTATGAAACAAGTTTTTGACTTTTTAGAAATTCCTAATTTTTCGTTAGAAAATTACCCCAAGTATAATTCTAGTTCGTATCCGAAGGTCAACGATGATTTACGTCAAAAATTAACTGATTTTTTTCAACCGCATAATCAGCGTTTAGAAAATTACTTGGGTATAAAATTCAACTGGTCATAATAATGCGTGTCATGCTTTGTTCATGTATTCTAATCTTTGATTCAGCAGGCATTGATTTACAGAACAGAGAAACTCTCTCGTAGGTATATCAACTTGCTGTGGATGGGCTGAGATAGCTTGAATCATAGCTTGTAGAAGCGATCGCACATCCTGCGGTAAGAACCAGCGCACACCACTAGTGCGTTCAATGAGACTGAGAGTTTCTCGAAATCCACCTGTATCGGAAACGATTAAACTGACTCTTAACTGTCCCATTTCTAAGGCTGTGTTGGGAAAGTTCTCTTGGCTACTGGTCAGACAAACAATCGCACTACGCAACAAACTCACCAACTGAATTGCTTCTTGACTGAACAAATCAGTCACAACACTGTAAGAATATTTAGAGCCTAACTTTTGTTGAAGATATTGCTGGCTATCTAACCCTTCTAAACCTTCTACCTGAAGTTCAATATTCTTGCCCAGAAATATGATGTGAACTTTTTTCAGCAGCTTACTGTCTAATAATTCAATAGCTTTTAAAAAAGTAAAAAGCCCTTTTCTCTCTTCTAATCGTCCAAAGAAGACCAGAGGAATTTTATCTTCATCAACCAGTTGTTGCAAATCATTTCTGAGCGTAATTGTTTTTAACGGTTCTTCAATCACTGAAAAACAATAAGGTAAATGTTTTGCATGAGATGTTTCCCAACCATACTTTGTCACTTTTTCTTTGAGAAAATGCGAGAGAAAAAATGCGAAATCTGCCTGTTCAAAAGAATATTGCTCATAATGGCTAGTTTGCCAATACCAATCAGGATAAGCCTGTGTGTACCTTGCATGAGCTTCTTGCAGCCACTCCTGTCCACTATGCAAAGTTACAGCTACCACACAATTTTCTCCTAATATACCTGTTCGCTTGGCTTGAACAGTGCGGTATCCCAATCCCAGCATTTCGGGAAATTCAATGTAAATATAGGCATTAGGAAATGTAGTGGCGATCGCCTGAGCAAAAAATAGCGCACAGTAGTTATCGTAATCTATCCATTCCCAATTTTTGAACTGAGATAATATTGCCAAGTGAGTCGGTTGTAATTCTATTACATCCTGACATTCACTGGTCGAAAAGATATGTTTTAGTGCATGAATAGTGGACTCGCCGCCAAACTTCTCTTGACTTTGGCAAAGCAATAGCACAACATAAAAGTCCTCGGCTGCTAATTTCTCACTAAGAGTACGATAGTAAGTACCAATTCCTCCATTTCTAAAAATGCCTTCGTATTCAGTTGTAACAAGTAATGCTATGCGTGTAACTTCTGCGGGCAATTTATCTTTTATTATCTGTTTAAAGCTAACTTCCCAGGTTTTAGAGTTAGTTTGAGAAATTAATATATTCATAAATATAATTTTTATAACTTAAATATCAATCATCTATCTTATTATGACGATGAACTTACAGTAATTTGAATTTGTCCATTTCCTGGCAAATTACATAAGCCAAAATGGGAGTGATGATTAAATCTGTAAGAGGGGGCGACATAAAAAACACCTACCTGTTCATAAACATCACAAATCTGATGGCGACTGTTAAATTCTGTTTGTGGAAGTTCATCTATGCAAGCATAATCATCAGGGTTCATTGTGACCAAAGCAAAACCGAGAACGTATTCACCAGGAGCAATACTGAGAGTAATATTGTGACAAAAACGTACAAAATCACCTTGATTAACTTGATTAGGAACACCAACCTTTTGGAGGCAAGTCACCTTACTATGAATCATCACATTGAACTTATTGGTAATCATAATGGCAGCAATTGGTACACCAATAGTTTGCTTTATTTGAAACTCGCAACATAAATAAGCTTGTTCTCCTTGTGTAAAATTGGCACAACTCTCGCCCTTACTATTACAAATAGCGTAACGGATTAATTGAGCATATTTCGCTTCGGTTAAAGGAAGAGGAATCAACACTTTATCAGCAGGCCAGAAAAAATCATCCGACACTTTTAAAGGTACTTCTACTTTGTCTTGAAGCACAGATGAAGACCAATTATGTTTTATACCTGTCTTTAGTTGATGAAACCTAATAATTCCTTTCTGCGCTTCGCCTTGAAATACTTTTTCTCCATGATGGAGCAAAATCACTTCATTACAATATTGTTGTACTGCTCCTAACTGATGCGTCACTAAAATAATCGTAATCTGCTTGGCTATCAATTCTTCAAGGCGTGCATAGCATTTTTGTTGAAAGAAAATATCACCAACGGCTAAAACTTCATCTAAAATCAGGACATCAGATTCTAAAAATGCAAATAAAGAAAAAGCTAACCTTGCCTTCATTCCCGATGAATACAACTTCATCGGTCGGTCAAAAAACTCTCCTAGTTCAGAGAATTCAGCAATATCGTCTAGCCTTTCTTGTACGTAACCTTTAGGAAAACCTAACAATTCAGCACTATAAATTGCATTTCCTCGACCACTCAATTCAGGATTAAAGTCTGTTCCCAATTCCAAAAGCGAGAGAACTTTACCATTTAATTGATAACTCCCTGAGGTTGGTTTTAGTACCCCAGTAATAATCTTTAATAAAGTGCTTTTACCTGCACCATTTTCTCCAATAATACCTAGAAATTCACCTTTTTTAACTGTAAAAGATACATTTTTCAGCGACCAAAATTCTTGATGATAAATGCTATTTCCGTAATTTAACCACTCTTTAGCACGATGCCAAGGATTAGAATAAATTTTAAAACATTTACTTAAATTATCTACCTGCAAAATAATATCGCTACTCATATGACATCTCTAATTTCATCTTGAAGCAAATAGTTCATAAAATTGCTTAACCACATAAATAAACTTACCCAAGCTGTCATAATTAACCAAACATGAATTTCGGGGATTTTATTTTCTAAAATTAGATGACGAACTGACTCAATAAAGGCATAAGGTGGATTGAGATAAAGCCAAGGTAAAATATTTTTGGGAATAACAGTTTCGGGATAGAAAATAGGTATTGTCCAGCTCCACAAGGGAATGACAAATTGTAGAATTTGCTTAACATCGGGGAAGAGAGTTTGTAAGTTAGCTAAAATTAGCCCCATACCAAAACCCAATCCTTGTAAAAGCAATCCTAATACTGGTAGCAAAAAAATTCCTAAACCTAAGTTTCCATTTAATACAACGGCAATTGGAAGCACTAAAGCTAAGTAAACCAAGAGCAAAAATAAAGAAGTTAAACTGGCTTTTGCTACAAAAACCTCAGAAGGAATTGCTAAACGCCTCAAATAAATAGAATTTTGGATAAAAGCATTGCTACCTTGAGCGATAGTTTCTGCAAATGTCCGCCAAGGTAATAGTCCTGACATGAGATATAAAGCATAAGAACTTCCCCGTACACCACGAGAAAGTAGTAACGAAAATACTACTGTGTAAATAAGAATTTCACATAGAGGATGAATCAGATTCCATAAAATACCTATACCTGTACCCGCATAGCGGTAGCGCATTTCATACCAAGCGTTATAAAAAATGTAACGCCGATACTGATAAAGATTTCTGAATAGCCAGTGCTTAATCATACTTTATAATTTCTTTAGAATTTGTATACAAATGTTAAAATAAGTGGCTGAAAGAGTATTAGTGTAGTATCAAGTATCAAGCAGTTATCATTAATTTGGCTATATTTTATAAGCTTGTATATTTCATGTCTACAGTTATACCTTTCTCTACTGTCAGTGAATTTACTAGGGAGTTACAAAGAGGTAAACAAAACTTTTATACTCCAATTTTTCCAGATCCGCCAGTTGTTTCGATTATTTCTTCATTTTTTAATGTGGATGAATATTTTGTAGCCACTTATGAGTCTGTAATCAATCAAACTTGGCAAAATTTTGAATGGATAATTGTTGATGATTGTTCAACACAACCAGAAGCGATCGCTCTTTTTGATTCTTTACCAGCTAAATCTGCAAAAATTAAAACACTTGATCACCAAACCAATAGAGGAATTGCAGCTGGAAGAAATACCGCGATCGCTCATGCTAAGGGTAAGTATTTATTCTTTGTAGATTTAGATGATCTGTTAGATCCTACTTATATTGAAAAATGTGTTCTCTTTCTAGAAACACATCCAGAATTTTCATTCGTCAATTCTTATTCTGTTGGCTTTCAAGCGCAAGAATATTGGTGGACTCATGGTTTCACAAAACCATCTCAATTTATTGAACAAAATTGGGTTACAGGTAGATTACTTTATCGCAAAGCAGACTTCGATTGTCTTGGTGGATTTGATGAAAGCCTGAGATTCTACGAAGATTGGGAACGATGGCTCAAAGCGATCGCTAACGGTCAAAAAGGTTGGACAATACCGGAATATCTCGATTGTTATCGTCGCCTTGATTCTGGTTTATTAACAACTTCTAGAGCCAATATTACTGAAGAAAAACGAGTTACAGAGTTAATTCGTTCTCGTTATCAAGAGCATTTTAATCAAAATAATATTAGCGATATTGTTATCGAGAAACATGACTTTCCTGCTGCTATCTCTTCTAAAAACATAGAAGTTGTTAACATTCTTGAAAGAGATTGCTCTAACAGGCATATACTTTTCTTTTTTCCGCACTTAGAAGTTGGTGGTGCTGACAAATTTAATATCGACTTAGTGACTCTACTAGCTAGTCATGGATACGAACTGACTATTATTACAACATTACAATCAGAACATCCTTGGCAGAAACATTTTTATGAAATCACAGCAGATATATTTCATCTGCCTAATTTTTTAAAAGATAGTGACTGGTTAGCATTTACTAAATATATTATTAAATCACGACAAATCGATATTGTTTTTATCTCAAATTCTTATATTGCTTACTACTTTTTACCCTTACTGCGTCATGAATTTCCTGATGTCGCTTTTGTTGACTTTACTCATACTGTAGATCCTGGGTGGCGGGGTTGTGGCTATCCGCGTCTTTCATGCAAATTTAGCCAATTTCTGGACTTGCAAATTGTATCTAGTCATCATCTAGGTGAATATTATCGATGTTTGAATTCGCAAACTGATAAGAAATTGCAAGTTAGTTACACTAACATTGATCATAATAAATGGGTACATGATAAAAAGCTGCGCTATGAAGTGCGCTCTAACCTAAAAATTTCTGATGAGTCAATTGTAATTTTATTTCCTGCAAGGTTAGTCGAACAAAAACGTCCTCTGCTGTTAGTTGAGATTATAAAAGAACTAGCTAATCGCTCTCTTAACATTACAACAATTGTTGTCGGCAGTGGGTATTTATTACCCGAAATGCAAACAAAAATTAGTCAGCTTGGGTTAAACTCATACTTTCATATATTGCCAGCAATTAATAACGAAGAAATGCTTGGCATCTATTCTGCTGCCGACATTTTATTACTACCCTCGGCTTATGAAGGTATTTCGCTAGCGATTTACGAAGCAATGTCGATGCAGTTGCCAGTGGTGGCTTCCGATGTGGGAGGACAAGCCGAACTGATTATACCTGGAACTGGTTTTTTAATTCCAAAAATAGACGATAAAGATAGCGAAATTGAGGCATATTTAAAAGTTTTAATTCCTTTAATTCAAGATAGTGAACTGCGCTCAAAAATTGGTTACTATGCACGGCAGCGAGTTGTTGAACACTTTTCTTTAGATAAGATGGTGGAGCGGATAGATAGCTTATTTACTGAGGCGATCGCATCATGTAAAACCAGAACTAAACCACTCATCAATCTTGAATTGGCTGAAGAAATGCTAATTCTTGCTTTAGAATATCTTGATCAAGAACAAACTTTAAGTCATTTATGGCAAGAAAAGTGTCACCTAGAGAGCCAAAAGCATCAACTGGAGAAACAAACACATCAACTCGCACAAGAAAGACACGAATTAGCTTGGAAAAAACAAGCTATGGAGTCATCAAAATTCTGGCAGTTAAGAAAATTATGGATTAAGCTAAAGCGATCGCTAAATTTAACTCAAGAAGAGGAAATCTGAATATATGAAACAAAATGGCCCAATCTTATGGCTAACAGGACTTAGCGGTGCAGGTAAGACGACAATTGCACAACGATTAGAGAATATCCTCCGCGAACAAGGGTACTTAGTTGAATTATTAGATGGAGATGCGATTCGTCAAAATCTTTCTCAAGGATTGAGTTTCACTAAAGAAGACCGCAATACCAATGTCAGACGCGTCGGTTATGTAGCAAACTTACTCAGCCGTAACGGAGTAATAGTTATAGTATCTCTCATCAGTCCCTACCGTGCTGTCAGAGAAGAGTTGCGTTACTCTACGAGTAATTTTGTTGAGATATATGTCAATGCACCTATAGAAGTTTGCGAAGCTAGGGATGTCAAGGGTTTGTATGAAAAAGCCCGCAATGGACAAATTAAGTCCTTTACTGGAATTGATGATCCATACGAAGAACCGCTCAACCCTTCAATCACCTGTTACACTGCCAAAGAAACTATTGATGAGAGCGTTGATAAAATTTTGAATTGCTTAGAAAGGGCAAATCAATTACCAAAATTAGTAATTTCTATTAACTCTATAAAAGAATTAAACTTTGTTATTTAATAAAATATGAAAATATTTTTGGTTGCCAGTGAATGCCCTCCTGTTCCTGGCGGAATCGCTACCTATGTCGGCAACACGGCAGCCATGTTTGCGGATGCTGGACATGAAATCACTGTTTTTGCTCGTAGCCCACAACCAGGAATTGAACAAAAAAACAACCTAAAATTTATTAAAATAGTTCCAAAAGATAATTATTTATTAAATTCTACAAAAGCTCATCTACGTTCAGAAAACCATCCGGCATTTCCTTATAATGTCATGGGTTATTGGGGTGCTGTCAGCTATCAGTTAGCCCAAGAAGTAATTAATTATATTCGCACTCATGGTCAACCAGATATTATTGAAAGCGAAGACTATAGCGGAATTGCTTATTTTTTATTACAAAAAAAATTATTAGGCTGTCCAGAACTACAAGGAGTACCGATAGTTCTCAACTTGCATAGTCCTCAATATCTGCTTTATCCGGCTGACAAAATGCCTAGTTATCACTTATCTGATTACTGGGTAGGTAGGATGGAAAAGTTTTGCATTCTCGCTGCTGATGGAGTTTTTGCTCCCACTCACTACATTGCCCAGCAAGTAAAAACGACTTTAAATCCTGATTTAGACATTGAAATTATTCCTTTACCAGCAACCCAGAAACTTTTAAATCAAGAACAATTTCAATTATCCTCACCCACACCAAAAGATATAGTTTACTTCGGCAGATTGGAAGTTAGAAAAGGTATTATCCCATTGTTAGAAGCTTGTAGACAGTTATGGAATGCAGGCATGGATTTTAATCTTACAGCTATTGGTGGCGATACTTGGTATCATCTCCAAGGCTGTTCTATGAAAGGTTATTTAACAGAAAAATATAGTAAGTATATTAATTCAGGTAGGCTGACAATTTCTCCGCCTTTACCTCAAACTCAATTATACGAACGAGTCAAGAAAGCTTGGTGCGTAGTCCTTCCCTCTATATGGGAAAATTTTCCTAATTCCTGCCTAGAATCTATGCTTTTAGGTAAAGCAATTTTAGCCTCATCTGGTGTTGGTCATGTAGAAATGCTACAAACAGCAGACATGACAGCAGGTGTAATTTTTGATTGGCATAAACATGATGACTTTGCTCAAAAGTTAAACCAAATTCTTAGTTATTCCACAACAGAAATTTTAGAAATTGGGCAAAAAGCTCGGACTTTAATTTTAAATATTACCGCTCCTGAAAATGTGTTAGCAAAACGTGTAGCACATTTAAAGAGTGTTATTGCAAACCATCAAGATAAAAGTATTTTTCCTTCTTTAAACTATCCACCTCACGGTAAAGTTGCTTATCCCACATCTTTAGTTGAAACTACAGATTTAGGTATCAAAGATAGAATATCTGTGTGCATTCCCTTTTATAATGCTGGCAAGTATATATCAGAAACGCTTCACTCTGTCTTTGCCTCAAGTTATTCTGATTTAGAAGTAATTATTTTCAATGATGGTAGCACCGATAAAACCAGCATCGAAACATTAGAAGTTCTTGAGCAAACATATAAGAATCTAAAAATTATTCACTCTGAAAACATGGGTGTTTCCACAGCAAGAAATAAAATGGCAGAGATAGCATCTGGTGAATATATAGCTTTTTTAGATGCTGATGATCAAGTTTCTCCAAATTTTTATATACAAGCAGCAAAAGTTTTAAGACAATACCAAAATGTGGGTTTTGTTGCTTCTTGGATTAAAGAATTTGGTGCTTCCGAAAAAGTTTGGGTCGCTTGGAATACGGAATTTCCTTATTTGCTGTGTCACAACACTCTTGGCGTTTGTACTGTAGTGAGAAAAGCTGCTTACTTGGCTGCTGGCGGTATGAAATCTCTATTGGCAGAAAATTTAGAAGATTACGAATGCTGGCTAAATATGTGCGAGAAAGGCTGGCTAGGAGTTGTAATTCCTGAATTACACTATTTCTATCGCATTCGTTCTGATTCGCGTTTGCAAAAGAGTAACCGAGAACAACTGCTTTATCTTTATGAGGTAATTGCTGCTTTACATCCTCAGTCATATCAAGATTATGGTGCAGAGATTTATCATTTATTAAATCAAAATGGTGCATCTTGGCTGTGGGATAATCCTTCACAAAACACAGCAGAACTTAATGTTAATCTGAATGGGATGGAAATACTTTCTCTAGTATCTAATAAGTTAAAGAAAGTATACAGTGATGGTGGCATATCTTTAATATTAAATAGATGTTTATTAATGGCAAAATCTCTTATGCAAACTAGGAATTGATATATAGATACTAATATTTAAAGAATAGCGATCGCAACCTAACTTTGTCATTTACACAAATACATGAATTTACTTGAATTACTTTTAGTGCTTGGTACAGTAATTGGAATTGTAGACGGACAGACAATTCGAGTTAAAGATGATGCAGGAAAAACTATTACAGTCAAGCTAGCCTGTATTAATGTACCAAAGGCAACAAACGGCCTCAAACAGATGCTACCATCGGCAAGTCCTGTGGTGATTAGAAGTACAGAACAACTAGCAAGCGATCGCACAGTTGGTGAAGTGTACTTAAATAATCGCTCAGTAAATCTGCTGTTGGTAGAGTCAGGTAATGCTGTCGTAGACAGAGAAACAATCCAAGATTGTTACGAAAATAAAACCCAATATTTGATTGCCGAAGCTAATGCTAAAAATCAGCATTTGGGGTTGTGGCAACAATCAAAAAAATCTACTTGGCGTGGAAAATTAATTTATGAACAAATTCCTCCTGTCATGTCAGTAAGGGCTTATCGCGGAGAGGAATTTTTTCTGATCACCAACAATCCCAACCAAAGTCGGTTAGTTTTGCGCCCATCTGTGCAAGTATCGCGGGATAAATTGCGATCGCTTCACAATCAACAAGTTGAAATTACAGCAGAGTATATTGCAGGGACTCGTCCAACACTAGCCCAAACTGCTTGTCCTCTGGAAGCTGACGGTCAATGTATGCGCCAAGGAGATGGTTATCAAGTTTTATCTATACTACCGTTGAAACCCAATAATAAATAATATCTTGCTAATAATTCAGGAGTCAGAATAGTTCAAGAATTTGAATAATATTTAATGAGTAAATATATAAATCAGGTTAAATTCCTTCAATTCTGACTTCTGACTCTTGGGTGCTGAATTCTTACATATATTCAGCCACAAATGGTATAAGACAGAGCGCACTTCATTGGTTTTCTTACTTAAGTGTTAAAAAGTGGTTCAATACTAATAATAGGCAGTGTAATCTACATAATTTAGAATGAAGCACTGGCTATCTCATCAGACACAGCAAAATATTTACTTGTAAATTCAATAGCTTCTTGCTGATCAAACCCTTTACACGTATAAATTACTATCGAGAAAAATTTGGCATTACTCCAAATATATGCTGAAATACCAGAATCAATCAGAGGTACAAAGGCATCATATCCAGAGTTTTCTTCCTTACCCATACCTGAAGCCGGCACAAAAACAATAGGCTCACCATAAGTGCGAAGATTTAGATGTGCTGCCAGATTGAGAAGATATTTTTCCAATATCTGCTTGTCTAAATCAATAGTGTAAAAACCTTCAATGAGCAGTCTCTGCCTAAAAATGCTTGGTGCAAGATTTTTCATATACATTTGGACTAATTTATTTCACTTTATTAGGATTTGCTCAACGTAATCAATAATCATTCTGCCCGTCCCAATCACCCTATGAATCGAGCAACATCTGTCTAAAAAACATTTTATCTATATATATGCATAAATAAAGAATAACCACTAAGCGCAAAAACAAAAAAGATAGTTATAGAAAAAATTACTACATCTCTAACTATAAATAAAATCCAGTTTTTTCTCAGTTCTTGTTTAAACTGAAGTTCCCGCAGTTTGCGTTCAAGTTCTGCATCTTCTTGGGATTGTTTATTTACTGGTGAAATAATTAGTGCATTTTTACCTTTATTAGCACTTATTTGGGATAAATCTATTATCTGTGTCATGTTGTTAAAAGCCTACAATTTCAGTTTCAAGGTTTTGCTGATTGTCCACAATCCAGAGATGTTTGTCCTGCTGCTTGGCTTCTATGGCTAATTCTAAGAGGGCGATCGCTTTTAATAGTACCTCAGCATTATCTCCATTAATTTGTTGTGCCAGATTGTTTATAGTTGCATATAACTCTGGTGATAAATCTAACTGAATTTGAATTCGTTGGGCTTCTTTTTGTTGATTCATTTATGTTTCTAAATTGACAATGTAGAAATAACTTAAATAAAGTAGAGCTAATCATAATTTACATTAAAGCTTTTATATGAATCAGACTGCCGCAATTTATTATAAAAAGGATGGTTACGATACATCAGGGACAAGGCTCCTTGGTCGTCAAGCTGCGGGTGAAGGTTTTCTCAAGGCTTTAGTACAGTATGGAAAAGCTGATTCATTCTATTGTTATACATCTAGCAAAGGAGAATTTGCTGAATTTTGCGATCGCATTAAACCTTGGATGACACGTCCTCGTAAAGTTACCTGGCTACCTAGCAACAATCATCAAATCCTTGCACAAGCCGGGATAATTTATCACCCCGATCCTAGACTATCTCAACTTGCTTGGACTAGAAGATTTGATAATCAACGGGGATATAGTATCTGCGGTGTGACTCATACTATTGCAAGTATGGGAGTTATGGATGGGATTGGTGATTTATTGATTGCGCCGCTTCAGCCTTGGGATGCTGTCATCTGCACATCTGTTGCAGTTAAGAATGCTGTTGAACGTCTTCTCAATACCTGGGCGGAATATTTAGCGCAACGCACAGGTGGTAAACCTCAGATTGATATTCAACTGCCAATTATTCCTTTGGGTGTTGATTGCGATACATTTAATCACGGTGATCATACTCAAAATATCAGGCGCAGCATACGTCAAGCCTTGGGCATTCCCCAAGATGATATTGTCGTGCTATTTGTAGGCAGATTGTGCTTCTATGCGAAGGCGCATCCTGTACCGATGTATTTAGCTTTAGAAAAAGCCGCACAAGCAACTCAAGCTAAAATTCATTTTGTGCTGGCTGGTTGGTTTGAAGATGATAGAGAGAAAGCTAGTTTTATTCAAGGCTCTCAGATATTCTGCCCTTCTGTTAATTGTATTTTTGTCGATGGACGCAAACCAGAAATCCGTACCGGAATTTGGTCTGCGGCAGATATTTTTATTTCTTTAGCGGATAATGTTCAAGAAACTTTTGGGCTGACACCAATTGAGGCGATGGCTGCTGGTTTACCTGTAATTGTCTCAGATTGGGATGGTTATCAAGAATCTGTGCGTCATGAAATTGATGGCTTGAGAATTCCTACAATTATGCCTCAGCCAGGGTCAGGACTGGATTTAGCCTCTGGATATCTCAGTAATAACTTGAATTACAGCAGTTATATTGCCTATTCATCAATGGCAATAGTGGTTGATATTGATGCGGCTGCAAGAGGACTCATAGAGTTAATTACTAATTCTGAACTGAGAAAGCATCTAGGCGAGAATGGACGACAACGCGCCAAGGAAATTTACGATTGGCGGGTTGTCATCGCCGCTTATGAAAATTTATGGCAAGAACTAGCAGAAATTAGAGCTACTGCACCGATATCTGTACCGCTTCAGCCTGGTAGCCCACCAGCACCTTTATGTGACGATCCTTTTAGAGTGTTTGCCCATTACTCAAGTACAACATCTAGCCAGGACTTAGTACTAGGACTTGGGACTATGAGTACACCAGAACGTTTGCAACAAATCCGGCAAAACTGGATGACTAATTATGGTGCAGAAAGAAGAAACACAACTTTAACTATAGATGCAGTGTTAGCTGCGATCGCTCAAAACGGTACAGTCTCCATTACAACAATTCTCAACCAATTTCCAAATATTTCCCCTACACAACTAGTTTCTACCCTGATGTATCTGGTGAAATTTGATGTTCTGCGTGTGAAAGCTTCTAATTTAGGTGAGAGGTGATAGATTTCAAATCTAGCTACTAGAATCAGGTTTTTCTTGGCACAGGTGTATAAATTAACGTGAGTTCGACGGATGCTAAAAACCCCTCTCCAAACCTCTCCCCTGCAAGGAGAGAGGCTTTCAAAACTTGTTTTTTCGTTCAAAACTAGGAAGATTTATGCCCCTCTCCGCGTCGGAGAGGGGTTGGGGAGAGGTTCATCGAACTCACGTTAA
>NZ_JACJRV010000008.1 GCF_014697475.1 Nostoc sp. FACHB-152 | reverse complement strand
ACAGTTATCTCAGTTGCACTCAACTTAATGAATCCTCAACATTTAAGAAACTGGTTTACTAATTGCTGTTACTGTACCTCATAACACAGGAAACTGCTGTAAAGGGGAAAAGATAAAACTACCTTTTCCCCTGACTTTGCATTTTTTCTTTGGCAAACTATTAGCCTAAGTAATTATTTACGCCATCAATTTATCTTGACAAAAGTTAATTTGTCATTGAAATACTGGGAGCCTGTATTTGGTTTCAACTTTAGAAAAACTTAGTTGAAGCAGCTCATATAATCAATAGCTGCGTAACCACCGCGATAAGTAGTCCAAGTAACCGAACAAGTTTTTTGTGCTGAATAACCTTCTAGAAGTAAATCAGTAATTTCCTTGTACAAAGAATTGTCTTTCCACAAACATAACCAGCCACCAGGAGTTGGTAATGTAGGGTTTAGTTGAATGCACACACCCCTTTGTGCTACTTGACTATTTAGATGATATTCTCTAATTTTACCTGATGCACTGTCAGCTAGAGATGCTGTATTACTCAGCATCACTACAGCGCAAGATAAACCCAAATACTTAAAAAGTTTAGCCTTCATGAGCTATCACTCCTTTGCTATGCGATAAAATTTATAGAATCGACAAGAGGCGTGTAATCTTAGAGCTAAAGTAGTTTCAGGCTGAGACTAAAAAGCTGATGCAGCAAAGTTTTTATCTGAAAAAGATTTTCACACTCAAAATATATGGCTAGATAATTTAGCAAATAGCCATAATACAGCGTTTTTCGGTTGAGTGCAGTACAAGTAAATAGGGGCGCTTAGGCTAGAGGAATGTACCTCATTGGGATGAAAAATGCTGTATTACACTCCTTTTTCCGAATTAATTAAAATTAATGATACCTATACTTTAATTCTTATCTTTTTTTGAGTTTCAATTATCAATATATTGCAACTATACGCAATGTTTATTCAGATAAGTATGCAATATTTGAGTTTGTCAAAAAGTTAAATTTTTCTGATTAACTATAATTTTAATACCAATTATCTAAAAGAACGCCACTTTATGGTTGATCCTACATTCCGCAGATGCGATCGCTGTTGCAAAAACTAGATGTAATGTTGAAAGTACATATATGCAAAGGGGCTTTTGGTAGACATCACACTTTTAATTTTGTTGCTTACTATAAATCTCAACTCAGGGATTACGGCAAGTAGTGCTATTAGTCCCTATACTATCTAACGTAGCATTAGGCACGTGAGCAATAAGTGTAACTTCACCTTTGTTATTGAACATCCAACTAGATGCAGGCACTACAGATGTATTAGGTGTTTTGATTGGTGCCGCAGTGGTAGTTGCTACGGGAGGCTGTAGCTTAACTGCGTTAGTCAAGCGTGTATCTGACCACACTGTATCATCGCTAAGACTATCATTGGGGCTAGGAGGCATACCCCCACGTCCTGTCACAACTAGTTGGCTGATAGGCTGTTGTGGTTGTACGTTGCAACCTTGTGCTATCAGATTGGAAATATCGACTACACTTTCAGGTAAGTTAACTAAACCTTGGCTGGGGTCAACATCTGGGTTATTAATGTTGATCACGCCATTAATACCAAAGGTCGAACTAGCGGTAATATCACTTTTGGGTGTCTCAGTTAGTCGGGGTTGAATGCCAAAAATACCTCTAGTTGTGATGTTGACTTGACCGCCATTGCCTGTAAAAGCATTAGCTCGGATGTCACTATTTTCGGAAGGGATAGCGACAATTAAGGGTGATTGAATATTGATGATGCCACCATTTCCCCCAGCAAAATTAGTCCCGGCTGTAGTAGAAATTAAACTGTTGCGCCGAAGTACTAATGACTCATCTAATGTGAGTTTAATATTCCCGCCGTTACCGGAGGCTGTTTCGGCAATTAGTTTACCTTGGTTATCTAAGAGAACTCTACGGGCTGTGACTTCTAAATTTCCGGCTTGTCCAGAGCCTTTACTACTTACTGTTAATTCTGCGCCATCTCGTACCGACAAGCGATCGCTATTAACAATTAAGTTACCAGCATTCCCAGAAGCTTGCGCTTGGGTGGACAGTCTACTAATGACACTTTCACCGCCAATATTCCCAACACCCACAACTTCTACAGAGTCAGAAGCTTTGATATTTAAAGTCCCACCCGGCCCTTTACCAAAAGAATCAGCCCTTATTTCTCCACCATTTTGGACTAGCAATTGGCTGAGATCGAAAGTTGCATTGCCTCCTCCTTGAAGAGAATCAACGTTACTGGCTGTTATCCTCGCTCCATTTTCTACAGTCAGAAGTCTAGTTTTGATGTTCAAGTTGCCACTACTACCTGTAGCACCTGGTTGAGCCGAGACAAATATACCACTACGATAACTGTCAAAGGGTGAAGCAGTAGCTAAAGACCCAGTGCCACTGACAAGTATCGCATCTGAAGCTGTAATATCGATATTTCCACTTGTGCCACTGTTGCGAGTCACGGCAGATATCTGTGCGCCGCCTACAACGCTAAGTTTTTGACTTTCAAGAGTTATATTCCCGCCATTGCTGGAATTATTTGCACTTGATTGAGCGGCTATAGCAAAAATTCCACTCGGAAATAGTCCATTTATGGTTGTTCCCCGCAGTTCTATGGAATCTGAGGCTTTGACACTCACGTTTCCTGCTTGACCAAACCCAAAGGTAGAAGAATCTAGAATTGCCCCATCTCTAATTAGTAGATTTTTCGCTTCCAGTGTTACATTACCAGCATTGCCTTCGGCTGCTTCCAGAACTTGAGAGGCTATACCACTAGGAAAAAAACCGTCTGGAGTTGTACCTGCCAAGTCCACCGTTTCTGAAGCTTTTACTTGTATATTTCCCGCGTCACCTTCACCAACAGCAAAGGTTGCTAAAAATGCTCCACCATCTATAGTTAAATTTTTGGCATTGATTGACAAATTATTTTGTTTGCCTTCCCCAAAGCTATTAATAAATACTAAAGAACTATCAGTCAGCTTGATATCTCCACCTTGCAAGTGAATCTCGCTGCCATCATTACCACTGCCGTAAATAATTGAAAATTGCGAAACTTGAAGCTGTCCAAAGTCTTGTACGCCTGAATAGTCAAAGGCGTAACCTTTGGCAATGTCTGTTAGTTTAACTAAACCTGTACTGACGCTAGCAAGTTCAATTGAGCCTGCTGTCGTGGTCAGGTTTCCCCCTTCGATGGCTACCTCACCGCCTATCAATGCCAAGGTTTTACCAATAGCAGCTTTCAACCCAATGGGGTTCGGCGGAAAAGCGTCAGTCACTTCTCCATTGGGGCTAGCTTGGGACTGATTGACAATTCTACCGACGTTAGAATTAAAGTCTAGCCCTACAGGAATGCTGACTGTTAATAATGGGTTAGGATTTGGGTTTGTGGCACTAAATTCTTGACCATCAGCAAACTTAATACTATTGGCGGTACTGGCAACAAAAGAACCACCAACATTTAAGCTCGCATTGGGGCCAAATATTATCCCACTAGGATTAATTAAAAATAGATTAGCTAATCCATTGGCTCTAATTACACCATCTATATTGGAGATTGAGCCACCTGTTACCCGTGCAAATATATTGCTGACTGCCGCATCATTGTTGAAGAAGGCAGTATCACCTGTAGTAGCAGCTGTATTGACAGAAAAGGAAAATTCTTGAAAGCTGTGAAATAAGTTTGTGCCTCTAAGGGTACCGCCCTGAATAACTTTCACGTTACCAGAGTTGCTGACAGTGGTATTGGTAGGGAGAGTGGTATCTGGAACGATGTCTGCAATTGCTGGGTTGCCTGCTAACAACCACAATATTGCACTACAATTCCATGTCCAGAATCGCATCAGAGAATCTACTTTTACCACTGCGATCGCACCTTAGTTATGTAACATTCAAAGTCAATAATTTTACAGATGATACCTGTGTGATTGTCAAAAATTAGATTTGCTTTTCCGGCACTGATGGCGCTGATAAATTGCGACTACACCTAATGCGCCCAAGCCTAACAAACCGACTTTAGTGTTTGATTCCGGAGTTTGTTGGCTAACAGTCAGAGGAAATGTACTGTTGTTTTTGACAGTACCATAACTAATTTTAACACGACTAGGTAACATAGCTTGAATTGATCTTACTTTAGTCAAGCTGGATAGATTATAAATGAAATCATTATTGCCATTAGATTGCACAAACCAGACTAATGCAGGTTTAGAACTTCTTTCATCAAATGTTACATCAAACCTGATGACATCCTGATAAAAATTGATACCCGAAGGATTCTTACTATTAAAAATACTCTGGAGTTCTGCCAAAGTGATGGGAGCTTCATTAATACCAACTCTGAGATTGCTGATATTACCATTATTATCGGTTGTTAATTTAGTAACCCTCACGTTACCATCTTGACAAATTGGTCTACCACAAATGAATACATTATTAGAAACACCTCCAGATACAAATGTAAAGTTTTTAATTGCTTTAGGAAAATACCCTAAATCCTGCTTACTTTGTATACGTTTTCCTTGCCTAATAGTAAAGTCTATAGTAGGCACCTGTTCTTCCGGCGAACCTACTACCGTAGTCAACGAACTTGGCCCTGGTGAACGTACTCTTTGCGCTTGAGCAAACTCTGGTGTTAAATAAGCTAAAACGGCAAATACTGTAGCTACTCCTACAGCTTTTTTGAAGCTATTTTCCATCATGCAATACACCCTTAGTATGAGAGATAAATGTTTGCTAAACATAGCCCAGCTAACGTTTTAAGAGTTTGTTAAAAGATGTATACAACAACTTGTGCGGTTCACTATTAACCATGAAGTTGCTGCATAGCTATTATTGTTTAATTTATTTTGATTGAAGCAGAAATCACAAGCTTTTAACTGCTTATTATCTTTTCTTTATGAAATTCTCATATAGAGGGATTGGGTTTGCTTACTGGATATACTTGTGTAAGAAGGGAATAGGGAATAGGCAATAGACAACAGGCAATAGGCAAGAGTAAAGAAGGGAATAGGGAATAGGCAAGAGTAGAGAAGGAGGGTAATAATATACTGATTTTTTTCCAAAATCAAATATGAGTACCATAGCAGTCCTAAATGAGATTCAAACAAATCTATTGCCTATTGCCTATCCACATAAGCAGTTTGTAAATCAAATAGGATTGCTATATATACCAATGCCTTCACGAATTTCTGTGTTGATTTTGAATGATGTTGATAGTCAATTATCAATGGTTAACGAATCTATGAAGCGATTATGTAATAAATGTGTGCTTCAGCTTATAGGAGTTTGAGGGTTTTTTGCGTAAAAAAAATCAGGTGCGTAATACTCACCTGATAAATCAAACAAATCTATTGCCTATTGCTTGCCCCTACGGATAGTTTGGAAATCAAATAGAATTGCTATAACTAATAGTCAATTTATTAAACTTGCACATTTTTTACTCAAGATTTAGTACTGCTGACAGTTTCTTGTGGGGCAGATTTTAAACGAGTAGCTGTACCTTTGCGGATGCGATCGCACATCAGTTATCAGTTATCAGTAAACAATGGAATATACTGCGATCGCTCCTAAGATTTGGAAATAATTAACAATAAAATACGCGACTCTCTAAAAAAGCCGCGTATCTGAATTATGTCTATCTCATCGTGGAAGACTGAATTTTTTTAAACGAACCGCAAAGGTCGCATAGACGCGTTAGCGGCTATTCTTCGAGAACGCCTGACGGCGAACCCGCAGGGTAGTACACAAAGGATAGCTCTTGCCTTCTGCCTCCTGCCTACACTCCAACTGCTTGAGCCGCCTTTTGCAGCATGGACGGATCAATTGTAATCCCCAAGCCTTCAGCTACACGCCGACCGTAATTCATATCTGCGCGGAAGAAATGGCAGAGTTGGCGCATCTGAATATCCTGTCTTGCTTGGCTCAAACTACCGACAATATTTTGAATCAGACGCTCTTGTTGGTCTGGTGTCATCAGCCGATAAAGGTCGCCTGCTTGAGTGTAGTCATCATTACCTGTATGGTGGTCGAAGCGATCAACTTTAACATTGCCTAAATCCAAGGCTGGCTCTGCATAAGCACAATTTTGCTTTGGTGCATCTTCATAACTGTTGGGTTCGTAGTTAGGTGTATTGCCGCCATTGTTACCCAACGCCATCGCACCATCACGCTGGTAGTACATCACCGGACACTTCGGTTGATTCACTGGCAATTGCTGATAGTTTGCACCGATACGATAGCGGTGAGCATCGGCGTAAGACATAATCCGAGCTTGCAATACTTTATCGGGAGAGAAGCTAATCCCCGGAACGACGTTAGAAGGAGAAAAGGCAGCTTGCTCAACTTCCGCAAAGTAGTTTTGCGGGTTGCGGTTGAGTTCCAAAGTACCTACATCAATTAAGGGATATTCTGAATGCTTCCACACCTTAGTTAAGTCAAAGGGGTTATCTTGATGACGTGCGGCTTGCTCTTCTGTCATCACCTGAATGCAGACTCGCCATTTAGGATAGTCGCCGCGCTCGATAGATTCAAATAAGTCACGGGTTGCATGGTCTGGGTCTTCTCCCTTCACCTTAATGGCTTCTTCGGCGGTGAAGTTTTCAATTCCTTGAATAGTTTTGAAATGGAACTTACACCAAACCCGTTGACCTTGAGCATTAATTAAGCTGAATGTATGGCTACCATAGCCGTTCATGTGGCGGTGGTTTTTAGGAGTACCGCGATCGCTAAATAATATTGTCACCTGATGCAGAGATTCGGGACTGAGTGACCAATAATCCCACATCGCATTAGCATCTTTGCAATTAGTTTGTGGGTTGCGCTTTTGCGTATGGATAAAATCAGGAAACTTGAGCGGGTCGCGGATGAAGAAGACTGGCGTATTATTACCTGCTAAATCCCAGTTACCTTCTTCCGTATAAAACTTAACTGCAAAACCTCTAGGGTCACGTTCCGCATCGGCTGAACCTTTTTCGCCACCTACTGTAGAGAAGCGCAGTAAAACTTGGGTTTGCTTACCAATCTCAGAAAAAACCTTAGCTTTACTATACTGAGTAATGTCATGTGTAACAGTGAACGTACCAAATGCTGCTGCGCCTTTCGCATGAACAACACGCTCAGGAATCCGTTCGCGGTTGAAGTGAGCCAGCTTTTCCATTAAGTGGAAATCCTGCATTAGTACAGGGCCACGCTCACCTGCTGTCAAAGAGTTTTGGTTATCTGCAACAGGAATACCATCGGCGGTTGTCAATGTTTTGGGGTCTGCCATAGTGGATGATTTCTCCAGCAATTTACTTAGAGGTTGCAATATTTGTTGAGATAGTCAGCTTATTTATAGTCGTTATGAGTTTGTATCTATAGCGTAGTCGGAATGATTATGAGATGACAAGGATAAAGCAGAGATTGCAATAATCTGTAATATTTCAACTATCCCAAAATAGTAACCAGCGTTAGTATCGGGTTGAAAACTGGATTTAGGAGAAAAAATCTGAAAATTTTAAGAAAGTGAGGTGTTGGAAAACAAGAATTTTTTGCCTCACGCATTCGCCGCTAGGCGTTCCGCTTGCGTGGGCGGGTTTCCCGACTTGAGGAGGCAGTGCTTTGGGCGGCTTTGCCGACTTGTAGCAACTGCTGTCAAAGTGTCCGTCGCGCAGAGAGTTGAAGAAATTAATTCCTATTCCCCACACCCCACATATCAATTAGATGCAGCACCTTCTAACCAGACTTCGACATCATCTGATAGGAGTTTTTCAGCTGCTTCTAGCATGGTTGCGGCGATGTCTTTGAGGTCTTCTCGGTTATTTAAGTAAGTTTTTAAGGCTTCCATTGGGTCGATGCTGCTACTCGCACTCAGTTCAGGTACGCGGGGACGTGCTAACTGACTGAGTAATTCTGGTTGAATGGTGTAGGTATGGGCTGCTTTTAAGGCAGTATGTAAGGCAGCATTATCAATTACATCCAACTGTTCCGATCGCAGTTTATAAATTAATCGCACTACTGCATCTTGAATATCATGTTTTGCGATCGCTTTGAGAATTGCCGCCTGTGGATCTTCAGCTTTGGAGATATCGACTTCAATGGTGCGGAAACTCCGAACTGGTAAGGGACAAAATTCCCAAGTAGTATTTCCCCGTTCCAGTTCAATCATTACATAGCCTTTATCTTCTTTTTCTTCGCTAAAATCTACCCGTTCAATACTTCCGGGATAAATTACTGGCGGGTTGTTATGTTTATTTAAATTCTGGTGTTTGTGGACGTGTCCCAACGCCACATAATCAAAACAAGGTCGCGTCAACAAAGATAACGGTAAAGTAAAACCCTTACCCACCGCCAACAAACGTTCTGCTCCTAAACTAGCATTATCAGCCATCAAGTGAGCCAATAATATAGTAGGTACATCGGGGTCAAGGCGGCGAATTTCTCCTTCAATGACAACTTGCAACCTATCTGTTAGCAACTGGTTGACTTCCGCCAATGACACACCCTCAGTTTCTTGGCGCGTCATTAAAGTAGAACGAGTCAACCAAGGGAGAGTAATTACTTGGACTTTACCGTTGCGGGTTTCGATAGTATGAGTTGTCAACGTATCACCAACCACGAAACCCGGTACACCCAAAGTCCGATAAATATTTAAGCTTGCGCCTCCCAAACCTTGGGAATGTTGGTCATGATTTCCTACTAACAATACTGTCGGGATATTAGCATCGACCAAGCGACGAAATTGACTGGCGAAAGCTTCTTGTACATAGGGCGGCGGTGTCGCATCCGGAAAAGCATCACCACCAAATATTACTAAATCGACTGGATCTGTTAACGCGCGATCGATACACAGCGATAAAGTGTTAACAAAATCCTCCAAACGCGTGTTCAAACCTGTCGCCGGATTAATTCTACCGTGGGAAAAACCGCTTCCCATGTGGATGTCGGAGAGGTGGAGGATTTGAATCATAAAAGTTTATAGTTAACGTGAATTACTTTGGGCTGGGAATTTATAGATATGAATTCCTCTTAATTCTAAAGAAGTTAACTCATTTAAGGAATTTTACATTCAGGCTATTCATATTAAAGGAACACCTCACGAAATTTCGACATTCCACCAAATGTAGAGACGTAGCAATGCTACGTCTCTACAAGCCAATTTGTAGGTAAACAAGTGGTCAGACCTCCTATTCGCTAACAGTATCCTTTGATAAGCTGGGGATCTGAGCCTTTCTTTCATATCTAATCAGATTGCTATATGTCCAAAGATAGTTGTCAACCGTAATTACACAAGCAGAAAAATTTGCTGGCTCAGGGTTTGTGAGTATATACAACAGCCTTTACTAAGAACCTTTACGCTATTTTAAGTTTTGCATTGCATTAATAGTTATTTATACGGAGACTGTTATTCTTAAACAAAGCATAATCACTTATTAGGAATTTAAAAAAATGAACACTTCCAAACCCAACAACCTAGGTGTATCCGTAGTTATGGGCGCTTTGATTATGTTGACTAGCGCAAGTGTTATTACAATCATGAATATGTTCTAGTTTTGAATTGTCGGAATTTTAACAAAGAAACTTTACATAACCCTGTTCAATACTGAACAGGGTTTTTACATTTTGTTATCTAAAAAATTGGGATCAACACAAAAAACTTTCATACTTAGTCAATCTATAGGACTCATATTTGATTTCTGAAAAAAAACTCAGTATACCTTTACCTTTGTTCCTTCTTTCCTGTTCCCTATTGCCTATTGCCTCTCTACACAAGTATGTATAGGAATCAAACCACATTCCTATACGTGAAGAGTTTGTAAGTTAAATTGCTAAAGCTCAGTATAAACAATGCCGTAAGGAACAAAAATAACTTTGAGTTTATCCTTAATTCTTGAGTTTGAGATTGTAGAGTAGTTTATCTCTAAGATAAAAAGCTGAAGGATTAGGTACGGATGCGAGAAGAAATTACTATCATCACTAAGCCAAAAATCATTAAGCAAGTTTTTGTTGCTCTTACTTTATTAACTCCGTTGTTAATCGCAGTTCCGGTTTATGCAGAAAAACCTGAACACGTTAAGCAGCTAATAGACTCCAACAAATGTCCTAAATGCGATTTAAGCCGAGCCAACTTAAGCCGGAAAAACCTGATTCGTGCTGACCTTTATCAGTCTAACTTGAGTGCTGCTGATTTAAGTGGAGTTGATTTAAGTGGTGCTAATTTACGTAATACTAATTTGAGTGAAGCTCAACTATTCCGCGCAAATTTATTCCGTGCTGATTTACAAAGTGCAAATCTGAGTAATGCGGACTTGAGTGGAACAAACTTGAGTGGTGCTGATTTGCGAAATGCTAATTTAACTAGTGCAGATTTAAGTAATGCTGATTTAAGTGGTGCTAACTTGAGTGGTGTTACTCTTAGTAATGTCAATTTGCGGGGTGTGCGATTTGATAATGTCAACCTGCAAGGCGTAAATCTCAATGGTGTTGATTTAAGTAATGCAGACTTCAGGAATTTTAACTTCCGTGGTGTGTCTCTCAATGGCGTTAACCTCAGCCGAGTAAATTTAAATGGTTACAACTTGAGGGGTGTAGAACTAAAAAATGCCAATCTCAGTTATGCTGACTTACAAAATGCTGACCTGAGTAATGCAAAACTTAATGGTACTAATTTGCAGAATGCTAACCTCTACAATGCTAATTTGCAGGGTGCAAACTTAATTGGGAGTCAACTAAATGGCGCAAACTTGCAGAATGTAGATTTAAGGGGTGCGAGTCTTGATTTCGATAGCCTACCTAACAATATTCGTGCTGATGCTGGAGATTACAGCCGTTGGGGAGATACACTCAGCAGCCAAAGACGATATCAAAGCGCGATCGCATATTACAACAAAGCTATTGAATTAAATCCTCAAGATGCTCAAATTTACATTAGTCGCGGTTTTGCTGCTAGTAAATTGAAAAATTATCAAGCTGCGATCGCTGATTATAACAAAGCTATTGAACTTGACCCTAACTATGCCAGAGCATACAGCAATCGCGGGCTAACTCGCATCCAGCAAAAAGATTATCAAAGTGCATTAACTGATTTTGACCAAGCAATTCGCCTCGATTCCAACAATGCAGAAGCTTATAATGGACGCGCAACAATTCGCCGTATTCAAAAAGATTATGCAGCCGTAATTACAGAAGCTTCCCAGGCGATTAGAATCAATGCTAAATTTGCCGATGCTTATCATAATAGAGGTTTAGCTCGCTTTGCACTGGAAGATTATCAAGGCGCGATTCAAGATTATAATAGAGCAATTGATAATTCTAATAGTTGGGCTTGGGCATATTTTAATCGTGGACTCGCCCGTGCAGCTATCGGCGAACATAAAGATGCAACTAAAGATTATGACCGCGCAATTGAAATAGATGATAACTATACTGAAGCTTATTATCAACGCAGTGTAGCTAGATATAATCGTAAGCGATATGAGGATGCAATTAAAGATTGCGAGCGCGTAATTCAAAGAGACCCTAATTATGCCGCAGCATATGAAAATAAAGGTAATTCTTTATTAGCTTTGAAAAAGAAAGTAGAAGCTAAACAAGCCTTTGAACAAGCGATAAAAATTTATTCTCAAAAACAAGATAGTGCTAGTTTGGAGCGAGTGCAGCAGGTTATTGCAGGGCTTCTCAATTAACAGTTAACAGTTAACAGTTATCAGTGATGTATTTACAGCACTTTTCGTTTGGATGAGGTATATTATCCTAGCCTAAGTACTTCTAATCTGTAGTCTCTAGCATAAGCTCTCCTAGAAAGATGTACTGCACCCAACCGAGAAACGCTGTATCTTTAGGTCAGAGTCTGCCACAATATGGTGATAAGTTGTAATGCGCTAAAATACCATATAATACGCTTTGATAACTGTTTACTGATAACTGATTATCATGGCTTTTAAGGATGCGAGCGATCGCATCTGGACAGCATACGTATTGGTAAACAGCAAATGCGATTGATTTTATACAGCAAACCCGGTTGTCATTTGTGCGAGGGCTTACAAGAAAAACTAGAACAAATCTTAAAGACAGAAAATTTTACATCTCTACAGTTAGAAATCCGTGACATTACAACTCGTGAAGATTGGTTTGGGGCGTATCAGTATGAAGTGCCGGTGCTGTTTTTAGCTAGCTTTCAAGGTTCCGAGATAGTAGAACAACCTTTACCGCGTCCCTCTCCTCGTGCAAATGTCCTGCAAATTGAGCAAATGTTGTGTAAGTATTTATCCAATACCAAAAAAAATAATGCAGAATAGGCGCAAGAAAAACTTGTGGCGAGGTTCACAACATGAAATTGCGGGAATTACTAGCAGTAGTAGACAGTGTGGCACAAATACCCAGCAATCCCAGCTTAGAAGATGCAGAGGTTAGGGGTTTAAAAACTAACTCTCATGCTTGTAGCACGGGGGATTTGTTTATTGGAATGCCAGGAACAAGGGTAGATGGTGGGGAATTTTGGCCAAGTGCGATCGCATCTGGTGCGGTAGCGGCGATTGTTTCTGCCGAAGCTGCTGAAAAAAATCCTCCCACGCCGGAGGCTGTAGTTATTAGTGCCAGTGATATGACTCAAGCTTGCGCCCAAATAGCTGCTGCTTTTTACGATTATCCCGGACAAAAACTTAAGTTAGTAGGTGTGACTGGCACTAATGGCAAAACCACCACGACGCACCTAATTGAATTTCTCCTTAACAAAGCGCATCTGTCTACCGCCTTGATGGGTACTCTTTACACTCGCTGGCCAGGGTTTGTGCAAACTGCTGTCCATACCACGCCATTCTCAGTGGAATTACAACAGCAATTAGCAGCAGCAGTAAATGCTGGTTGTGAGTTTGGTGTCATGGAAGTGAGTTCCCACGCGTTAGCGCAAGGTCGAGTTTTGGGTTGTCCGTTTGAGGTGGGTGTATTTACCAATCTCACCCAAGACCATTTGGACTACCACAGCGACATGGAAGACTATTTTGCGGCCAAGGCGTTGTTATTTAGTCCGAATTATCTCAAGGGACGGGCGGTAATTAACGCTGATGATGCTTACGGCAAACGTTTAATCGCCGCATTGTCGCCGGAAAAAGTTTGGAGTTATAGTGTCAGCAATCGCAATGCTGATTTATGGCTGAGTGATTTAAACTATCAGCCCAATGGTGTCAGTGGAGTTTTACACACACCCAAAGGTGAAGTCGCATTTCGTTCACCTTTGGTCGGACAATATAATTTAGAAAATGTTTTAGCAGCAGTTGGAGCAGTTTTACACTTAGAACTAGACTTACAGTTAATTGCCGATGCAATTGCTGAGTTTCCTGGTGTTCCGGGAAGAATGGAACGGGTGCAAATTACGCCACAACAAGATATCAGCGTGATTGTTGATTATGCCCATACCCCTGATAGTTTAGAAAACTTGCTGAAAGCTGCACGGCCGTTTATTCCTGGCAAAATGATTTGCGTGTTTGGCTGTGGCGGCGATCGCGATCGTACCAAACGCCCGAAAATGGGAAAAATCGCTGCTGACTTAGCAGATGTAGCAGTAGTGACTTCTGATAATCCCCGTACCGAAGACCCAGAGAAAATTTTGCAAGATATTTTGGCAGGAATTCCCGACACAGTACAGCCTACCGTCATCTGCGATCGGGCTACTGCCATTCGTACCGCAATTTTAGAAGCCCAGCCCGGTGACGGAGTATTGTTAGCAGGTAAAGGTCACGAAGATTACCAAATTCTCGGCACCGAAAAAATCCACTTTGACGACCGAGAACACGCACGCGACGCTTTACAAGCTAGGCTAAAAATCGAGAGTTAAATAGTGGAGACTGGGAAAAGAAAAGTATGAATTGCCACCTACCTTGCGAGTTCTGCTATGCAGTAAAACCTTCATCCTCCTCAGTTCCCAGTCTCTATTCTCATACCCTATTGAAGAAACACTATTCTTCTATTATTGCCCTATTACCTATTACTTATTGCCTATTGCCTATTGCCTATTGCCTTCTTCCCTATTGCCTGTGTTTCTTGAGACTATTCATAACTGAATATACAGCACGTAGTCTTTTGTAAAAGACTGATACATAAAACTGAAAAACAATGTCATAATTATTCCTTCTCTTTCCTGTTAGGCTTAACTCATGAATGACACTCTACGTAAGCAGCTATCCATATATCAGTTGACCGTGGGAGTGGAAGCACCACCTCAAGCATTCCCCAGTAACCCTGCAAGTTTGTTAGCACTACTGAGGTCGCAAATAGATTTACTAATTGAGCAGAAAATTACTGCAACTTTTTGGGTTAAGCTACCACCAGGAAAAGTTTGGCAGGCAGAATTAGAACGCTATCAATCTGCGATGGGTGAAGTTGGAGTAATTAATACGTATCGATTCAAATCTAGCCAGGACAATTACCTGCAACTGCTACCAAATTATCAACTACGGCGAGAATACTTTTTTATAGTAGTCTCGCCGCAATTTTGTAATTTAATAGTAGCCCGCCGTCTGCGGAAAAAAAGCCAACCCGGCAATTCAAATAAAGCCAAAAATAACAAAAAAACTCCGTCGTTAGTAGCTGTAACGGCAATGGAAGCAAGAATAATTCAGCAAGTTTTAGAGGGAATTCAACAGGCGATCGCACCAGAATCATTGCCTACTTTACCTGCTGAGTTGATTTATCCAAGTACAATCGAACCAGCACTCATCAGTAGACTCTTAACAAAACAACTCCAACGCCAGAATGAAATCAATCGTCAAATTGGCAATAAACGCATTGTCAAATTAAAAGAGCAAAATCAAAAATTGCAAAATAGAGACCAACTTAAAGAAGGATATTTAGCGAGTCTGTGTCAGGAATTGCGTACACCCCTCACACATATGAAAACTGCGCTGTCACTGTTAAATTCTCCCACTCTCAAACCGCCACAGCGACTACGTTACTTACAGATGCTCAATACCCAGTGCGATCGCCAAAGTATACTAATTACTGGTTTATTAGATTTGATCAACCTAGAGCATCATTTAGAACAAATCAGCCTAGAATTAGTCCGCTTATCGGATGTTGTACCTGGAGTAGTTAGTACCTACCTGCCTGTAGCCCAAGAAAAAGGTATTATTTTAGCCTCTACCATATCCCCAGATTTACCAGCCGTTTGCTGCGTGACTGGGGGACTGAAACAAATAGTCAATAATTTGTTACATAACAGTATTAAATTTACGCCCAAAGGCGGGCAAGTTTCAATCAAAGCGCGTATTTATGGAGATTACGTGCAATTAGAATTCCGCGACACAGGTATCGGCATTGCAGAAAGTGAAATCTCTAAAATCTTTGACTGCTTTTTTCGGGTGCGTTCAGGAACCGCAGAAGAACTTGGTGGTGCTGGTTTAGGTTTAACCATTGTCAAGCGGCTATTGTCGCGCTGTGGTGGTTCCATCCTTGTTAGAAGTAAACCCGATGAAGGTTCTACTTTTATAGTACAGCTACTCATCAAAAAAGGCTGAAGTATGAAGTATGAAGTCTAATATTGTGTTCGGTGAAAGAGTTATCATCAAGACTCCAGAGGGAGCAGAGAAGCAGATTTCAGACTTCACACTTCATACTTGATACTTTTCTTATGCTGACTACTAACCTCTAAAGGTAAGAAGATAGTCAAGACTTCCCCATATTGCGGACGTTGGCGCACAATTAGCTTACCGCCGATCGCCTGAAATAAATGTTTGGTTGCATTTAAATTCAAACTAATTGTGCCTGTCTCTGGTTGAAACATCAACAACTGACCAAGAGCTTTTTTAATTGGCGGTGTTGCTGAGTCTGTGTTGTGACACTGAGGTTGTGGCGATAATTGCAATTTCAATTGATCACCTGCGGGGATAACCTGTACTTGAATGTGGCTACCAGCCGGCAAATTCCGGGTAAAATTCTCCATCAAACCTGTGAGTACCCGATCTAGCATATTCGGATTACTCACCACTGTGGGCAATTGTTGAGGTAAAACCACATCCAAAGTGAGATTGCGCCGATTTGCAGCTTGTTGCCAACGCGGAATACTTTGTTGCAATACTTGATCTAATGACATCGGCGTGAGATGAGTGTTAGCAGATTTCCCTGAAGCACAAGTTTCTAATTCTGCCGCCTTAAACAACAACTCCATCCGGTCAATTTGCTCAGTACACTCATGATCAATTATTTCTAAGCGATTAATCACATTAGGAGGCAAATCACGCCGTTTTAATAGCAGGCGAGTCATCGTGCGAATAGTTGTTAAAGGAGTACGGACTTCATGAGCAAAAGCTTGCAGCAATTCTACATCTGGTTTTAAAGATGAAGAATTGGAAATTGGACATTGAGGATTATTGCTTGAAGATTGGCTATTGACTACATTCGTTCCTGCTTCCCACTCTTTGCTTGCTTCTGCTGGTAATTCTTGCAGCAAAAACTGGCTAAACTGCATCACCACTCGATAATCTGGCTCTACTAGTGAATATTCCTGCACTAAAGCATCTAGTTGAGCGCAAAAATCAGGGTTAGTCAGCATTACCCGCGCCCCTATCGCTCGCCAAGCCTGCTGCACTATCTCCGGTTCAAAGGAAAACGCAAACTTTTTCTTACCATCCCTGCGTTCTGCCAACACCAAAACTAATCTAAACTTATCTGTGAACACCAAGCAAAATTGCTCTGTCACTAGGGGATCAGCAGGTAGTAAAGGAAGCACCGCTTCGTCTGGCGCATCTTCTTTTGTCTCCATCACCGTAGCAGGCATTTGAAACGGCATCAACGCCAAAGGATTAAATGGCTTGGCGGTGAAAGTCACCGTTTGTAAATTTTGAGTCAGGATTGGTTGACTAAATAAAGGTGCTGGTGCGGTTAACACTAAACCTTTAGTAGCAGCTAAAGTATTGATGAGCAAATGTTCTGTAGCTGCTAAACTCATACGCCACTGTCGCTCCGCTTTGGCTGGTGAACATTCAGCCACAGTTGATTGACTTTCGGCTAAAACTTCACTCAGACTTGGCAAGATCCATTCGTACACAGGTTTTCACCCCTTAAGTGGAGAGCGACTAATAACGCGGAGATGTAATAAGTTCCTCCTAATTAAGAGGTTATCGGCATTTGTGTATCAGCGACAGTCGTAGAACCGAACAATTTAGGCGCAATAACAGTAAACAGTAAACAGTTATCAGTTATCAGTTATCAGTTAACAGTCAAATATAGAGGCTTATCTTCTCATACTCTGCGTTTACCTCAGCGATCCTCTGCGTTTAATAAAAGTGCGATCGCAGTAATATTATGAAGCAATAATTTATCTACCGAAGATTTCATTGACTGTAATTGTGACATCAGCAAAGCCGGGAATTGTTAAACTTTCCCCAAGAGAAAACTTTTGGATATGCTGATATCCACCTCCAGTGTTTCTTGTATTTTAATTATGGAGTAAGCAATGCAGAGAAATGATGCAGACATCGCCCTTTATACTTGAAGCTTTAGCCTTAAAACATGACAGTTGAGCCTTTGAGGGTGAAAGTTGAGCCTCTGAGGGTGAAAGTTGAGCCTCTGAGGGTGAAAGTTGAGCCTCTGAGGGTGAAAGTTGAGCCTTTGAGGCTGACAGTTGAGCCTTTGAGGGTGACAGTTGAGCCTTTGAGGGTGACAGTTGAGCCTTTGAGGCTGACAGTTGAGCCTTTGAGGCTGAAATGAGGGAGCGATCGCTCCTTTTTTGATGTTATTTTAGGTATGATCGAGCGATACCTCCGGTAAGCTGCGCTAACGCACTTCCCCAAAGAAAATTACAATACCTCTAGCGTCCTTCTCTGCGCCTCTGCGCCTCTGCGTGAGATAGCTAAAGCAGTAATATGGCTTAACACGCGCTAATTTGCACTATCTTTCGCTAACATAAGTTAAAAGGTGTAAAAATTATCTCTACCCATAGCAAAAATGAGTATTGACCCTGTAGTTAATGCCCTTAAGAGTATTGCTAAACCTGCGGCTTCTCTAGTTATTAATCAAGCTCAACGCAACGAAACCGTAGTGAGACTTTTAAAGCAATTCAATTTTGACCCAACACAACCACCCAAAGATGTTGATGGAGTTTATGTTTATTCTTTAATTGAGTATGGTGTAGATAAGCCAGAAGCGATTTTAAATCTTTTTAGAGAAAGAGAAATTAAAAATGCTTTTTGGAGTGCTTATACTTCTAATAATGCCTTGGGTTTCTACAAGGAAGTAGAAAAGTTTTTGCAGGGTAATGATTTAAAATTTGATATTCAATTATTGAGAATTGACCTGCGCGCAGAGTTAGAAGAGTTTGGCGAAACATTTATTAAAGTTGCCAAAAAAAGTGGCTCTGCTGATTTTCAGCCTTTTCCCGAATGGGATTTAGACGAGTATCCCACAGAATTTAAGCCATTAATTAAAGAAAAAATTCGCTCGTTTTGTGGTCGTCAGTTTGTTTTTGAAACATTTAAGCAATTTTGTGACAAAAATCGCAGTGGTTATTTTACTGTGGTGGGTGATGCGGGGATGGGAAAAAGTACCATTGCTGCTAAATACGTCTGGGATAATAAGTCGCCATGCTATTTTAATATTCGTTCTGATGGTCGCAATCGAGCCGAGCTATTTCTTGAGAGTATTCGCAAACAATTAATTAAGCATTATCAGTTGCAAAATGCTGATAAGGCTAATTTAGCTGATTTACTAGGACAGGTTAGTAAAAAACTTGCTGATAGTGAACGTTTGATAATTGTAGTTGATGCACTAGATGAAGTAGAACAATAAACAGGCGGGAATCTTTTAGATTTACCTACAGTACTTCCTGAACGCGTCTATTTTCTGCTAACTAGAAGACCATATACTATTGATAAAAAACGCTTGTCTGCACCAGATGTGCCGACACAAGAGTTAGATTTAAGAGCAAGTCAGTATGCTGGTTTAAGCCGGGAAGATATTAAAAAGTATATTCGGTTCTTTTTAAATGATGATCCAGATTATAAAAATGCAATTAGACAATGGATTGAAGAACGCAATATTTCTGAGCATGATTTTATTGAGCAGGTAGCAACTAAAAGTGAAAATAACTTTATGTACCTGCGCTATGTTTTGCCAGGAATTGCTAAGGGTGAGTATAACGACCTGAGTTTAAAGCAATTACCAGATGGTTTGCAAGAATATTATCAAATCCATTGGGAACGTATGGGGATGGATAAAAAGCCCCAGGAACTAAAGGTATTTATTTTGTTTATTTTAGTCGAGATTGGCACACCAATTCCCTGCAAGATGATGGTGGATATTGCCCAACAAGATAAATATGATGTGCAAGTAGTTTTAGATAATTGGGTTGAGTATTTAAAACAGCAAAATATTAAAGGAGAAGACTGCTATAGCATCTATCACGCTAGTTTTTTAGACTTTTTGAAAGAAAAACGAGTTTTAGACGCTGAACGCAAGCTATTTCAAGAAGTTAATCAACGCATTGCCAACTACCTTGTAAGTAAGATGGCGTGACAAGTAATTGACTGTGATGCCATGCACTTATTGATCCCCCCTACGCCTCTTAAACAGGCTTCAGTGTTCACACCAGTCGATTTACCCCCCTTAATCCCCCCTTATACAGGGGGGAAATCAGAAAATCTAGTTCCCTCCCCTTTCCAAGGGGAGGGTTAGGGTGGGGTAATTCTAAAACTGGTAGTGATTCTATAAATTGTGTAGTCAAGTTCTTAATTTTGGATAAAGTCGAGCTAAGGAAAATAGCTTAAAATGGGAAGTCTTGCAGACAAATTAGCGGCACAAAATCCCGCTTTTCAACGTGCTTACTTGGGTAGTTTAGCTCCAAACTTAGTGAAATCGGGAAATTTAGATAAGTATTATCAAACTCTGACTGATTTTGATTTCTTAGTGGCAAAGCTTAACCATCCTGAGTTCGGAGTACAGCCGCTAATAGAAGATTATGATTTGATTGATAATCAAGAGATAGTTAATTGCCCAGAATACAAAGTTGAGAAAGTCAAAATTCTCAAATTGATTCAAGGTGCATTAAGGCTGTCAGCACATATTTTAGTAGTAGATCAGCAACAAGTAGGCACTCAATTGCATGGACGGTTACTAAATCAGCAAATCTCAGCAGAAATTCAGGCATTATTAACACAAATTCAGCAGAAAACCACTACCCCTTGGCTACGTAGCTTAACCCCCAGTTTAACCCCGCCAGGAGGACGCTTAATCCGCACCCTCACTGGTCATAGTAACTCGGTAAATGCCGTCGCCGTTACCCCCAATGGGCAACAGGTGATTTCTGCATCCGATGACGACACCCTCAAAGTCTGGAATTTGGCAGATGGCAAAGAATTATGCACCCTCAGAGGTCATAGTAACTCGGTAAATGCCGTCGCCGTCACCCCCAATGGGCAACAGGTGATTTCTGCATCGCGTGACAAGACCCTCAAAGTCTGGAATTTGGCTACTGGGGAGGAACTATTCACTCTCAATGGTCATAGTAACTCGGTAAATGCCATCGCCGTTACCCCCAACGGACAACAGATAATTTCTGCATCCAGTGACAACACTCTCAAAGTCTGGAATTTGGCTACTGGAGAGGAACTATTTACCCTCAGAGGTCATAGTAACTCGGTAAATGCCGTCGCCGTCACCCCCAATGGGCAACAGGTGATTTCTGCTTGCGCTGACTCTACCCTCAAAGTCTGGAATTTGGCTACCGGGGAGGAACTATTCACCCTAAAAGGTCATAGTTCCTGGGTAAATGCCGTCGCCGTCACTCCCGATGGGCAAAGGGTGATTTCTGAATCCTTTGACTACACCCTCAAAGTCTGGAATTTGGCAACAGGGGAGGAACTGTTCACTCTCAATGGTCATAGTGACTCGGTAAATGCCGTCGCCGTCACTCCCGATGGGCAAAGGGTGATTTCTGCATCATATGACAATACCCTCAAAGTCTGGAATTTGGCGACAGGGGAGGAACTGTTCACTCTCAATGGTCATAGTGACTCGGTAAATGCCGTCGCCGCCACCCCCGATGGGCAAAGGGTAATTTCTGCATCCCATGACAACACCCTCAAAGTCTGGAATTTGGCGACAGGGGAGGAACTGTTCACTCTCAATGGTCATAGTGACTCGATAAATGCCGTCGCTGTCACCTCCGATGGGCAAAGGGTGATTTCTGCATCCTGGGACAACACCCTCAAAGTCTGGAATTTGGCGACAGGGGAGGAACTGTTCACTCTCAATGGTCATAGTCGCTCGGTAAATGCCGTCGCCGTCACCTCCGATGGGCAAAGGGTGATTTCTGCATCCCATGACAACACCCTCAAAGTCTGGAATTTGGCGACAGGGGAGGTAATTGCCACTTTCACAGGGGAAAGTATCATATATTGCTGTACAGTTACACCTGATGGCGAAACAATTGTCGCAGGGGAACAATCAGGTAGGATGCATTTTTTGTGTCTTGAAGGAATGACAGGAGGATAAGCAGTACCTTATCTTTTAATTATTTCTCATAATTATGAATTCACCACCTACACCACACACTACTAATCATCCCAGAGGACACCCTAGGGAGTTTGAGCAAATTATTAACGCAAAAAGCTACAACTTTATCGGGCGCAATTTTGTCTTCACGGCAATTAATCAATTCATTCACCGCTATCATCGCGGTTACTTTACTATCATTGGCGCACCCGGTAGCGGTAAAAGTGCAATTTTGGCTAAATATGCCCTAGATAATCCTGATGTTGTCTATTACAACGTTGACATTGAGGGTAAAAATCGTGCTGATGAATTTCTGCGAAATATCTGCACGCAATTAATAGAGATGTTTGCAATCTCTCTAGATAACCAACCCGAAAACACTACAGAAGGGAGTTGGTTTTTATCGTTGCTTCTTCAGCAAATCAGTGATGGGTTAGCACCCAATCAAAAATTAATTATTGCAATTGATGGCTTAAATTTTATTGACCGCAATAGTCAATCTCCTGGTGCAAATTTGTTTTATCTTCCGCGCTATCTCCCCGATGGGGTTTATTTTCTCCTCACCCGCAGACCTTTTTTGCGCGAGAAGTCAGGTTTGTTAATTGAAGCACCCTTTCAAAGTCTTGATTTAGCAGATTATGACGCAGAAAATCAAGCGGATATTCAGGCTTATATTCACAAGAACCTAACCCCCCTAGCCCCCCTTCCCTATGAGGGAATGGGGGGACAGGATGCCAAAATAGGGGGAAATAATTACTCCCCTCTCCTTGCAGGGGAGGGGTTGGGGGAGGGGTCAAATCTCAAATCTTGGCTGAGTAATCACGATATCAGTGAGCAGGAATTCTGCACGCGCCTCACCGCCAAGTCCGAAAATAATTTCATGTACGTCAGTCAAGTTCTCACCGCCATTGCTGAGGGTTTCTATCCTGAACCGTTCCCAGACAATTTAATTCCCCCAGGTTTAGCCGCCTATTATCAGCAACACTTACAGCAGATGCTTGCAAACGATGACTTGAGCCTAGCAGTGCTGAATGCTTTAGTGCAACAGCAACCAACCACAGTAGATGCGATCGCTCATACAATTGATGCAGATGAGTACGATGTCGAAGAAATCTTAGAAAACTGGCCGGAATTCTTGCATCAAGAACAAATCGCAGATAAAACCCATTACCGCCTCTATCACTCCAACTTCCGCGACTGGTTGCAACAACAAAAGTATGAAGTGTGAAATTGTCTCGTTGATAGTCCCTGATAAAAATACTAATCCCTAGCCCCCAGCCCCTAGCCTCTAGCCCCTAATAAAAATACTAATCCTTAACCTCTAGCCCCTAGCCTCTAGTCCCTTATAATAGTGACTCATTCTTTGTTTTCCTAACTGGAGAAACCAATGGGTCGCGCCAAAAAGGTTGTCTTAGCATATTCAGGTGGTGTAGATACTTCTGTGTGCATTCCTTACCTCAAGCAAGAGTGGGGTGTGGAAGAGGTGATAACTCTCGCAGCAGATTTAGGCCAGGGAGATGAATTAGATCCAATTAAAGAAAAAGCTCTCAAATCGGGTGCTAGTGAATCTCTGGTAGTTGATGTCAAAGACAGCTTTGTTAAAGATTACGCTTTCCCGGCGATTCAAGCCAATGCCCTTTACGAAAATCGCTATCCTTTGGGAACTGCGCTGGCTCGTCCCTTAATTGCCAAAATATTAGTAGAAGCAGCAGAGAAATACGGTGCTGATGCGATCGCACATGGTTGTACTGGTAAGGGTAACGATCAGGTACGCTTTGACGTTTCCTGTGCTGCCTTAAATCCCAGCCTCAAGATTTTAGCACCCGCGCGGGAGTGGGGCATGAGCCGAGAAGAAACCATCGCCTATGGTGAAAAGTTTGGCATTCCTGCACCTGTGAAAAAATCTTCGCCTTACAGTATTGATAAAAACTTGCTCGGTCGCAGTATTGAAGCGGGTGTGTTGGAAGATCCAGCCGCCGAACCCCCAGAAGAAATTTATCAGATGACCAAGGCGATCGCCAATACTCCCAATGAGCCAGAATATATTGAAATCGGCTTCACCCAAGGTATTCCCACCACGATCAACGGTACAGCCAAAAACCCTGTTGAATTAATTGAAACACTCAACGAATTAGCAGGCAATCATGGCATCGGTCGCATTGACATGATTGAAAACCGCTTGGTGGGAATCAAATCACGGGAAATCTACGAATCACCCGCAATGATGTTGCTCATTCAAGCACACCGTGATTTAGAAAGCCTGACTTTAACCGCAGATGTCAGCCACTACAAACGCGGTATCGAAGAGACTTACACCCAATTGGTTTATAACGGATTGTGGTACAGTCCTCTCAAAGCTGCCTTGGATGCTTTCATTCAAAAAACTCAAGAACGCGTCACAGGAACCGTGCGGGTGAAACTCTTCAAAGGTAACGCCACCATAGTTGGTCGTTGGAGTGACAACACACTTTATACCCCCGACTTAGCCACCTACGGTGCTGAAGACCAATTTGACCACAAAGCAGCCGAAGGCTTTATCTATGTTTGGGGTCTTCCCACCCGTATTTGGGCGCAACAAAATAGATAATTAATCATCAAAATCTGCGTTGGGTTTTGCAATAGCTAAACCCAACAAAATGATATTACTCTTCATTTTCCCAACTAGAAAATCTCAAAACCTTGGCAATTTCCTCTATGAGAATACTAGCGTCTACAGGTTTATTGATGTAACTTTGAAAACCTGAAAGCAGAGCCGTATTATAACTTTCATCGGAACTTAAAGCAGTCAGAGCGATCGCCGGAGGATGCCGTTTTTGTAACAGCAACATTCGTCTGGCTTGGCGAATTAAAGAATATCCATCTACTTCTGGCATAGCAATATCAAAAATTAAAATGTCAAATCTTAAATTTTTGATTGCTTCCAATGCAAGTGTCGCTGATGTTGCAGTTGTCACCTGCATACCGTAGTTTTCCAAAATCAGAGTAGTCAAAAACAAACTATCTTCGTTATCATCTACAACAAGAATCTGTAAACCTTCTAAAGATTGGTAATCATTTATCTCATTTTGAAGATGTGAGTTGTCAAAGTTGTTTGCCATGATAAGGTGTGCCTCCTTGGTTGGCCTAATCAATTACGGAGGAAGCCCCAGTGTAGTTAGCCGCATACTAACTACACTGGGCAATTATTAATGAACCTACCATGACATTAGTTAGATATCTTAAGGATATTTATGTTTGACTGTAGCAATCCTACTTAATTTACAAACTAGTCGTGGAGGCAGGCAATAGGCAATAGACAATAGATTTGTTTAGATCTCCTAGACGGGTTGCTATATCTACATAAATATCATTTACCGGGTTGAGAAACATTTAGACGCTTTGAAATTAGATGTATTTTTAACAAACCCGGTATTTAGTTAATAAGATTTATAAATCAGTTTTTATCTTAATTTTTCCTACGGCTCTACCAACTTTCTCCCAGGTTCTAGCTGTTTCGAGGTCTTGGTAATTATTTCTCAGATCTTCAGCCTTCTCATAACAAACTTGAGAAAGGATGCTAAGTACACCAGGTAAGCTCATATTCTCAATCAGTGTTTCTATTTCACTTTTGTCGTACATTTTTACAACTCCGAAACCAGAATTTGTTAAAGAGGTTTGATATAAGCCATCATCTACCAAATTTGGTTGTAATCATACCGATAATTGTTGTATTTCGTCATGTGGCAAGAGAATGAGTAAAAGCTGACTTTGGTATAAGTTAGATATATATCTCCCGACTAATACCGTTTCACTTTAAGTTTGATACAAATAGGTCGCAGGGGAGCTATCGCGCTTTGCCGACTTGTAGCGACTGACGTGGGCAGAGGGGCAAGAGGAAAAATTATTTGTTGAAATGCTATAATAGCAGCCTGCTGATCATTAAAAGCTTTCAGCGTTATTGCTGCTGCCTTTCTTGCAGCAATTGATACTGTCGCCATTTTTCTTGTTGACGAATTAGTTTCTCTTCTGTGAGACTATCAAAGCAATAGGGGCAAGAAATACCTTCTTCGTACTTAGGTGAAGCTTTATCTTGTTCAGAAATTGGATACCCACAGCAAAAGCACAATTCGTGAGTTCCTTGTTCCAGTCCATGACGAACCGCTATTCGCTCGTCAAACACAAAACATTCACCTTCCCACAAGCTTTCTGCTGCGGGGATTTCCTCTAAATATTTTAGAATCCCGCCTTTGAGGTGATAAACTTCAGTGAATCCTTGGGCCAGCATAAAGGATGAAGCTTTTTCGCAGCGAATACCACCAGTACAAAATAAGGCGACTTTTTTGTGTTGATTAGGGTCAAGGTGGTTTTGAACATATTCAGGAAATTCCCGAAACGATTGGGTTTGGGGGTTTTCCGCTCTTTTAAAAGAGCCGATTTTCACTTCGTAATTGTTACGAGTATCAATGACTATCACTTCGGGGTCGGAAATTAAATCATTCCACTCTTGGGGGGTGACATAAATCCCAACTTGCTGATTAGGATCAACTTCTGGCAAGCCCAAAGTGACAATTTCTGTTTTTAACCGCACCTTCATCCGTTCAAAAGGTGGTGTCTGTGCGTAAGATTCTTTATGTTCTAGGTTTACTAAACGTGGATCAGAACGTAGATAGGCGAGAAGCGCGTCAATGCTTTGGCGTGAACCTGCGATCGTACCATTAATACCTTCTGCGGCGAGCAGAATTGTTCCCTTAATATTTTGTTCTAGGCAATAAGACAGCAATGGCTCTTGTTTCTCGGCAAAATCGGGCAAACTGACAAATTTATAAAGTGCTGCAACAATTTGCGTATTTTCTTGGTTCATTCCTTTAGTAATGGTACAATTTTCAGTTAAGATATCTACGGTAGATAAATTAGACTACCTTTTTAATTTTACGGGGGTTTAGCTCAGTTGGTAGAGCGCCTGCTTTGCAAGCAGGATGTCAGCGGTTCGAGTCCGCTAACCTCCATTAAATGATTAAACTTTATGGCCGCGATGCTCGGTTTTAATCCATTGCGATCGCTGTTTCTGCACGCACATCCTGAAAGTCGTCACAATCATCACAGGAATCCAATGCACCATGTAAACAGAACCTTGAATTGTTGCCCAGAGCAAAGACCATCCGCGTAAATTTTGAAATTGGTACAGTCCAGTGATGAAAGCAACTGTCAAAATTATGCTTAGTAGCGTCTGGAGTGGCAACAAAACCGGGCGATCGCGGTAAAATATTGTCCAAACTAAATCGGGAATTAGCCCAATGGGCAATACAAATTGCAAGAGAAAAAATAAGAACAAATCGATTTCTTTAGCCCAGCCCAGTTTTAAAATTTGCGGAAAATAATCTAGGTAACGCTGATAGCCACCTTCAGCCCATCGGCTGCGTTGATGCCAAAGTTTTCTCCAAGTTGTCACTGCTTCTTCTTGAATTACTGGAACTGTGACAAACTCAATTTCACTACCTGTCAAATACAGCCTAAAGCAAAGATCCAAATCATCTGTAACAGTGTCCTCATTCCAACCGTGACATTTTTCTAGCAGTTGCCGACGAACTAACATCCCGTTCCCACGCAGTTCCGACATTCCGCCAACAGCAATGCGATGGGTTTGCAAAAAGCTATCACAAGCCATTTCCATTTGCTGACAACCCGTTAAGAAATTTGCCTCTGCATTGGCTATTGCTTTTCGCACTTGCACTGCACCAATATTCTTTTGCTGAAATAAAGGTACTGTTTGCCGCAGAAAATTTGCTGGCAGTATAGCATCGGCATCGCAGATCAAAATAATCTCGCCTCGCGTCCAGGGGAAAACGGCATTCAGCGCGCCTGATTTACCTCCTTGTGATTGTCTGTGGTGAACTTGTAGAGCGGGAAATGAACTTTGTAAATTTTTTATAATCTGAGGAGTTTCATCAGTACTTTCATCATCTACCACCCAAATATCTAAGCGATCGCTGGGATAGTTTAATTGAAATAAGTTATGAACTAAATCAGCCAAGACGGCACTTTCATTTTTAGCAGGCACTAAAATCGAAACTTGCGGTAAATACTCGTTAGTATCAATCACCGCAGAGGTTGGTTTTGCTGCCAGCATCCTTACTGTTTGCACAGCCAACACAACTGTTAATCCGACTATTAGCCACTGGGTTTGTGGTTGCCAGTGCAGCAAACTTACAAAACCCCACATCATGATAAATATAAGGATGGCTTTGAAACGGCGATGGGGGTTTGGCTGGAAGATACTTGCCATCTTAGTTGCTAGATTCTGCGGTTTTTTGCTTGGGACGACGGCGTAACACCATCATTGTGAGTCCACCCAGCAGAAATCCGCCTACCCCGGCGGCAATAGCCACATTTATTCCTAGACTTTGGGCGGCGTTTAAGACTGGATTATCCAAGAGGTTGGACGAAAAATGCAGCGATTGAATTGTCCATTTGTCCTGGAATTTTTGCAGTACTGCTGTCCACCGCATCGCCATATCAGCTGAGTTACCATCTTTGAAAGAGAAAGTTGCGATCGCCTCTCCCGAAGAAACAGCTGTCTCAGGAGAAAGAAAAGTTCTGACAACATCTCCCTTAAGAGCCATTTTGATATTTTGAATAGAATTGGAAAACTGTTGGTTCCAATATTTTTCAAATTCTGGCACTTTGTGAAAAACTTGGTTATCAACTGTTGTAATCGTAAATGATGGATGCAAATAAGGTTCAATTTTGCCAAAATTTCGAGTGTTAATGGCTTCTAGGGCAATCTCGCGTGTATTTATAATTGCGTTGATATCCTGTTGGTTGGTGTCCGCCAGAGCGTATTGGGGTATATTCCAAATTGCCAACACTAATAAAACACTCCAAAGTAGCTGAGTACATCTGTATTCAGTTGCCCATCTCTGTTTCATAACGGATGATTCTTTTGAAACTACTAGACAGGATGGATTTTAAACTTTTATCTAGTCAACTCAGCATTAAGTTCTATCAATAATCAGTAAATCGCTCAATCAAACTAAATGTGGTGCAACTTCAGGGCGAACTCATCTAAAGTATACTTAGTGACTACTGAAATTGAGAATCAACGGAAAAATCAGCATTTATCATTTGAACCACTGTCCAAACCTCAAAGCGATCGCTAAAATCTTTGTCAATAAACATGGCTTAATGCGATTATTTTTGAGACTATTGAGAATGATCTAGCCTTATTGACATGATGCGGCCGCCCTGGGTGCAACTTCTAGTCGCTAGGGCTAGGTGCAAGATGTAAATCAACCAAGACTCTGATTAATAACTTAAGTAAATTTTTTTAGCTTAAGTAAAGTTTTTACAAAAGTATTGTTATTGTAATATAAACTTTTATTTATAAATTACATTTAATCAGCAAACTAACATAACACTATCTTTACCTAAAAGCAAGTTGTACACATCTAAATCTAAAATAAAACTAAAAATATGTAAAGTTTCTATAAAGTCACAGTATATATATCCAACTTTGCATCTCCAAAGAGTACTATTTATTACGTAACCTAAGATTTTAAAGTTATTTGAAATACCAAATAATACCTAAGTATTAAAAAAAATAAGAAACATTCATGTTTACAACAAAGTCATCTACGTGTAAAAAAACCATGAAGCTAATGCAGAGATAACTTGCTTATTTTTCAGCACACTCAGTAAAGCAGAGTAAGTCTGAAGTATGCAACTAAGATGAGGTTGACTTTACTACTCGTTAAGACAGTTAATCACTAAACCCAAAGCAAGGTTATTGTATGAGTAATCAGGGCATCGCAACTAAGCAGGTAACTAACACTAATAATTGGAGTTCTACTCCTGTAGATTTACGAGCTTCTGCGTTTTTTAGGGTCAGCAAAGGATTTTGGTGGCTAAGACTAGCAACACTACTAGTGGTAGATTGTTTCGTTCTATTTTTAGCTTGGGTATTAGCCCAGCATCAACCTACTCCTGTAGATAGTGCTGTATATACACAAAGTAATTACATTCCTGGTTTAATTCTGATACAAATAGCCACATTAGCGATCCAAGGCACATATGAACCTGGTAAGCAACGTTATGACTATTTCAATATTATTAAAACGCTAACTTTTGCTCACGGGTTAATACTACTCTGGAGCATTTTATATCAACCAATTGTGGAGTTTAACTTCTCTACACTCACTTCATCCTGGTTGCTGGGTATAACTTTTGTTTCCCTTGGTAGATTGTTCGTAGTGCTAATTTTGCAATATCTCCGTCAACGCAAAATATTAGGCTGCAACTCTGTTTATATTATTTGCGATCCAGGCTCCAAAGAACAAGTTATTAACTATATCAGGAACGAAAAACGGTACATTATTCGTGGCAGTGACACAGCTAGATCCCTAGATAGATATAATCGTCAGCAAACTTTAGAGGAGATGAACAGACTAGGCATCACAGAAGTGTTCATTGATTGGGATGCCATCAAAAATAGGATGTTTTTATGCTGGTTATTTCAGGCATCTGGTATAACCGTCCATGTTTTACCTATGCAATTAAGGCCAATAAACAGACAAGTATATTTTCAAAAAGTAGGTGGAATGCCTTGCCTGAGTGTTAGCTGCCCAACAATTATCAGTAAAGACTTTTGGATCAAGCGATTTTTTGACTTCTGTTTTACTGCTCTGTTTTTGACTGTTACATTCCCTATTTATCTAGCGATCGCGATCGCCATAAAATTAGACTCACCAGGCCCTATATTTTATAAACAAACCCGCATTGGTCTACATGGACAACCATTTAAAGTATGGAAATTCCGAACCATGCGACCTGATGCTGATAAACTGCAAAAAGAGCTAGAAGCATTAAACGAAACTAAAGATGGTATTATCTTTAAAATCAAAGATGACCCTCGGATCACCCGAATTGGTAAATTCCTCCGTCGCTACAGCTTAGACGAGTTACCACAATTATTTAATGTCCTTTTAGGAGAGATGAGCCTTGTAGGCCCACGCCCATTACCTACTAGAGATGTAGATAAATTTTTAGAACATCATTTCATTCGCCAAGAAGTACTCCCAGGTGTAACAGGTCTTTGGCAAGTTTCAGGACGGTCTAACATTTTAGATTTTGAACAAGTAATCAATCTTGATATGAGCTATATCGAAAATTGGTCACTGCAACTAGATTTTGAAATTTTGCTGAGAACCATTAAAGTTGTCTTAAAAAAAGAGGGCGCATACTAAACTTAAGAGAGTAGCCCTAGATAAGAGCAATGGCTAATATATTTAACATTAGCCATCTTATCTATATATTGCAGCGTCAATTGAAAATGATGTAGATATGTCTCCCACTAATATAAAATTCAGCGATGCACCACTTACTATTTGCAACAACACTTAAAACTCATCAAAAACAATTTGAATATTAAGGTTTAAGTTTGCGATATTTAATTTTATAAGTTAAATATCTTACTCAAATAGTAGACATTATTCACAATTAATAATTAGTGAGAGATAACAATGAATATGAATCCAGAAGTATCAGTCATAATCCCTGCCTATAATACTGAAGATTATATTGCGCGTGCCATAACTTCTGCTTTAGATCAAACACTGAAAAATATCGAAATAATTTTAGTAGATGATGCTTCTACTGATAACACCTTAAAAATAGCTAAGAGTTTCAATGACCAGCGACTAAAAGTGTTAGCAAATGAAAAAAACCTTGGTGCTGGAGGCGCACGAAACCGTGCTTTAAGAGAAGCCAAAGGTAAATGGGTAGCTGTACTTGATTCTGATGATTGGTATGCACCAGAAAGGCTGGAAAAACTTTTAGCTATAGCTAACGACAAAAATGCCGATATGGTTGCAGATGATATCAATTACATCATAGATGGCGACGCATCTCCTTGGAGTACTCTGATTACTCAGAGTGAAGAGAAGATTAATGAAACTTGCCAAATTGATCTAATAAAATTTGTTACAAGTGATATTTATGGACAAAAAGGTTTGCATCTGGGGTTAAGCAAACCTTTATTAAAACGCGACTTTCTGAATAAATACGGAATTGAGTACGATGAGAGCTTAAGAATGGGTCAAGATTTTTGGCTCTACCTTAAATGCTTGATGAACGGAGCAAGCTACTTTCTAGTACCCGAAGCATACTATTTCTACCGTTCTCGCCCTGGTTCTTTAGTCAAGCAAAGTCAAGTAGAACGTCTTAATCACTATTGTAGAGTTACTTATGACTTTCTGCAACAAGAAACTGTCAAAAATCAACCAGATTTGTTAAATGCAATGTCCTATCACCTGGAAGTCTATAAGAAAAGTAGAGCTTATTATTGCGTCGTCGAACCTTTAAAGCAGAAAAAATTTGTCACAGCTTTATTTCAAGCAGTAAAAAACCCTTATTTTTTTGTCCGGTTTATAAATCAAATTCCCTTAATTTTATTCCGTCGTCTTAGAGCCTATCTTCTTAAAGATAAATTAGTTTACGAAATGGCATATCGCAGAAACAGTTGATAATCTTTTGTTAAAATCAGATTTCACTGTAGCTTTATCATCGAATTCCTAATGGTAGAAAAAGGTAAGTTAATTAGCAATTCGCTTTCTATTCTGATCAATCGTTTAACCCAAAGTATTACAACTTTTGTGTTAACAGCAGCAATTGCTCGGATTTTAGGCTCTGAAGCATTAGGGCAATATCTACTAGCATTTAGTTATTATTTTATCTTTGTCAGCATTGCTTCACAGGGATTAAAAACCTTATTTACCAGAGAATTAGCTCGTAATCCTGAAAAAACACCAATTTTCCTCACTAATGGTAGCTGGCTACAATTGCTTTTAAGTCTTGTTAGCTATGGAGCATTAGTACTTTTAGTTTTTTTACTCCCTTATACTCCTGAAACCTCTAATGTTTGCTACATTATGGGTTTAACGATTATTCCGTTTTCATTGTCTAATATCACCGAAGCAATTTTTCAGGCTCAAGAGAGGATGTATTTAATTGCTATCTCTACAGTGCCTGTTTATATTTTGCGTATACTGGTTATGATTTGGGCAATGCAAATGAGTTATGGAGTAGAAGAAATAACAAAAATTTTCTTTGTTTCAGAGTCTATCATCCTAGTAGCTCAATGGTTATTGCTGGTAAGGATTGTAAAAGTAAAATGGAAGATTGATAAAGACTTTATTTGGGAGAGTTTCAAAGCCGCACGTACTTTTTTTGCCATTGAAGGAATGGCTGTAGTTCATAATAGGTTCCAAATACTAATACTTTCACTTATAGGGAATGAGGCTTTAGTTGGTATTTATGGTGGAATTACACAATTAATTCAACCATTTCTGATTATTGCAAATAGTATAGCCACAGCAATATTTCCGAGTCTTTCTAAGTCAGTAAGTCAGGGTATAGAATATCAGCAAAAAATTACTAAAAATCTTATAGAAATATTATTAATTTTTGCTTGTCCATTAATCATAGGATGTTTATTCTTTAGTAAAGACTTGCTTGTTTTTATTTACAATCCTAGTTTCGCTCAAGCTAACGTATATCTTAATATAATTTCTTTTGCGTTATTTTTCTTGTGTTTCAATCGGGCAATACCCTTCGTACTATTAGCAAATGGTTATGAAAGGTTAAATTTACGTATACTAATTATTAATTCAACTTTAGGAAGTTTAGCAGGAATTGTTTTAGTATCTCAATTTAAATTAATGGGTGCAGTTATTACTGACCTATGTACAACAATTTTAATTGCTGGGTACAATATGTACTATCTTTATGGTCGTCTCTTTTCCTTAAATTTAATTCAGATGATGCGCCGACCTAGTATTATTAGTATTTTATTAATACCTATATTTATAATACTACAAATACTTAACTTAAATTTTTTAACAAAATTAATAATTTCTAGTTGTTGTTATTTTTTAATTGTTAGCTTTTTCTTGCTACAAAGTTTAGATGGATTTAATAGTAGATGGCTTAAAAAAATCAAAAATAAATACATTCAATAATAGCTAAAACTTTCTCTTAATTCCCAATGGTTAAAGTAATGAATACTCAGTTTTTGCAATCAGAAAATTTCACAGAGCAAAATTTAGCCTTACTAGAGGAAAATACCCAAGAACTAGTGAGCGTTGTTATTCCTACAAGAAATAGACCGCAAATTGTCATTAGAGCTGTTAAAAGCGCATTAGCCCAAACTCTGCCAACTGTCGAAGTGATTGTAGTAGTAGACGGGCCTGACGAAGCAACAGTCCAAGCACTATCTCAGATAACTGACCCAAGATTGAGAGTTATAGAACTAGCAACAAATGTTGGCCCATCAGGCGCGAGAAATACTGGGGTTAGAGAAGCTAAAGGTAATTGGATAGCCTTTTTAGATGATGATGACGAATGGATGCCTCAAAAGCTACAACTTCAAATTGATGTAGCAAAAAATTCACAGTTCAAATTTCCTGTTGTATCCAGTCGCTTTGTAGCATTCACTCCAAAAGGTGAATTTATCTGGCCAAGAAGGCTATTAGAGCCTACTGAACATCTAAGTGAATATCTGTTTGTGCGTAAATCTCTATTTCTTGGAGAAGGATTTATGCACACTTCAACGCTTTTTACTAAAAAAGAATTATTGATAAAAATTCCTTTTAATATAAACAAATCTAAACATGAAGATTGGGAATGGCTGTTTGAAGTTAATAACCAAGAAGATGTAGGGATTGAGTTTGTACCGGAACCAACAGCATATTGGCATTCAGATATCGGTCAACAGCGATTGAGTAATAAGGGTAATTGGCAATACTGCCTGGAATGGATTAAATCAGTTCAGCACCTAATTACGCCACAAGCATATTCTAGTTACCTCATGACTGTTGCCTGCTACGAAGCCTCTAGTAGAAACGACCGGTCAGCTTTCTGGATACTATTGCGAGAGTCTATCAAATTCGGCAAACCTAGACTTAGAGATTATTTTTTATATCTGGTTATGTGGTTGTTTCCACAAGATGTGCGTAAGCAAGTTAACGCCTTAGTGCAAAGCTTTAAAAAAATGATAACTAAGTAATGCTATTGTTTCTCTATTAAGCGATCGCAGTATTTGCCATCAAATCAGAGCAAAGGTAATAACTTGCTTTCAGCCTGATTTGCATTTGCAAAGTATTGCTGCTTAACCAGTTGCAGTTTATCATCAAACTAGCAAATGCTCTAAATTAACCAATATATGACAAAAGTTTTACGCTTTGCCGAGCATGCTTTTACTGTTTTATCTTTATTACACTATGCAGGCGGCCCGCTCGTTGTAATTTTATCTGGAGGTCAAAGTCAAGGAGATAAAATAACCCAAACTTTTGATCCAATTCCTGTACGTCTACTATTTATATTAATTTATGTAATAACGCTTCTATTATTGATTGTGCGCTGGAAGAAGGTTATTTATGTAATTAACAAAGATAAATTTATTTGGAGCTTAGTAGCCCTAGCAGTGCTATCTATATTCTGGTCTGTTAACAGTTCAATTACACAGACGCGGATTATAGGATTAATAGGAACAAGCTTATTTGGAGTTTATTTAGCAACTCGCTATACCTTAGAACAGCAGCTTAAAATACTAGGTTGGACATTTGGTATCTCATTAATATTGAGTTTATTATTCATCTTTTTATTGCCACGATATGGCGTTATGACGGGTGTACATGCAGGAGCGTGGCGAGGAATTTTTCCTCATAAGAACACTACAGGAATTGTCATGGTTCTCACCTCTATGGTGTTTCTGCTCCAGGCTATAAATAATAAGGAAAAACGTTTACTTTTCTCTATTGGATTGGGATTATCGCTAACAATATTGTTGATGGCACGCTCAACATCATCTCTATTTAACTTTTTTAATTTGCTGAGTACATTATTTTTATTTTATGCATTACGTTTGCGAGTTGATAAAATGGTGCCACTGATCTCTATGCTGCTCACATTAGGCACAACTATATCAGTAATAATTCAAACAAATGCTGATGTCTTTCTAGCTTATTTCAATAAAAGTTCTGATTTAACTGGTCGTTCACAGTTGTGGGTTGCTGTATTAGATATGATTTGGAAGCGTCCTTGGCTGGGTTATGGCTATGGTGCATTCTGGGCAGGGCAAGGTAGCGAAGCTGAAACTATCTGGAACATAGTTGGTTGGAAAGCACCGTTTGCTCATAATGGTTGGTTAGACATTTGGCTCACCTTAGGGCTTGTAGGTCTAATATTATGTGCTATGGGATATGTATATAGTGTTTTGCGGTCAATTTATTGGGTACGCTATGGCAAAACACCAGAATGTTTTTGGCCTGGAATTTATATGATCTATATGTTTTTGTCCAACCTGAGTGAATCATTCTTGATGGTGCAAAACAATATTTTATGGGTTCTTTATGTAGCAGCCGCTCTGTCTGTATTAATGCGCCCTGAACGTCAAAAAGAACAATTCATATAAAATTTATTAACAAACAATGGCTAAAATTAATGTGTTAATGTTTGGTGCGAGCTTAGACCAAAATGGTGGTATCGCAACCGTGGAAAAACTAATCATTAAGTACATGATTTCTGATATTAAGATTCAGCATGTTACTAGCCATGACGAGGGTACAATCAACCATAGAATTAAGGTTTTTTCTAAAAGTGTATTGATTTTAATTAAAAAATTAATCACAGAGAAAATAGATATCGTCCATATTCATCTTTCAGATGGAGGTAGCGTTTTACGCAAAGCAATTCTTACTCTTGTTAGCTTAATATTTAGTAAGCCTGTATTGATGCATGCACATGGTGCTGAGTTCCATGTTACTTATGCCAAACTGCCTAAAATAGCCCAGCAAGCTTTAAATTGGGTTTTTTGTCGGTGTAAAGGGTTTATAGTTCTGTCAAACAATTGGCAAGATTATTATGTTAACAATCTTGGCTTAAATAAAAAAATAGTCATTGTTTTACCTAATCCTACCGAATTACCAGAGCATATTCCAGATCGGAGAAATCAAGCTAAAACTAAATTTGCTTTTTGTGGTCGAGTTGGACAGCGCAAAGGGGCATTTGATTTAATTAATGCCTTTGCTAATTTGACCGATGATGAGCAAAGGCAATCTCAGTTGATAATAGCAGGAGATGGTGAAATCGAAAAGGCTCAACAACTGGTTGATGAGCTTGACTTGAAAGAAAAAGTTACTTTTTTAGGTTGGATTAATTCTCAGCAGAGAGATGATTTATTGTCAAAAGCAGATGTATTTGTTTTACCTTCTTATAACGAAGGTCTGCCAATGGCAATACTAGAAGCGATGGGTTGGGGTTTACCTGTAATTGCGACTCCTGTAGGTGGAATTCCTGAATTAGTTATTACTAATCAAAATGGTTTATTAGTTAGTCCTGGCAATATTCAACAGTTAGCAGATGCAATGAAGTTAGTTATTAACAATGAATTTTTGCGAATTTCTTTGGGTAAAGTTGCCAGAGAAAACGTTGAAAAATTTGATATTAAAAATTATTGCCAAATTTTAGCTAATATATATAGTTCGCTTACATATTAAATTTGAAGGTCAGGTGTGGTATGAGAGTTAACATTTGTGGAGTAGAAATTGATAAATATAGTTTTGACGAAGTAATAGAACAAATTGTCAAACACACAGTAGCTTCAGGAAAACCCGAATATGTAGTTACTCCTAATGCTATGCATATTCTACTCTTACAAAAAGATGCTGAATTCCACAATATTTATAGCAAATCTTTTTTAGTTGTGCCTGATGGAGTATCTTTGCTTTGGGCTGCTAAGTTTTTAAAAACTCCTCTTCAAGGTAGAGTTAATGGGACAGATTTATTTGAAAAACTTTGCGCTGTGGCAGCCCAAAAAGGTTTAAAAGTATTTTTACTAGGAGGCCGACCAGGCGCAGCCCAAAAAGCTAAGGAGGTACTTGAAGCTAGACATCCAAACTTAGCAATTGTTGGAACTTACTGCCCACCCTACGGTTTTGAGTCTCAACCAGAAGAGTTAGATTTTATTAATTCTCAAATTAAAGCGGCATCTCCTGATATCCTCTTTGTAGGTTTAGGCGCTCCCAAACAAGAAAAATGGATAGCAGCTAACTATTTAGAGTTAGGGGTGCCAATCAGTGTTGGTATAGGAGTAAGCTTTGAGCTAGTAGCCAACATGGTGAGAAGAGCGCCTGTTTGGATGCAAAAAACAGGTTTAGAATGGCTGTTCCGCTTGATTGTTGAGCCTCAGCGTTTGTGGAAGCGTTATATTGTGGGTAATCCTACTTTTATTTGGTTGGTATTAAAACAACGCTTGGGGATATCTTAATTAACTAATGCTGGCAATGCTGGATTTTATTAAATAGTTTCAAAACAGCTAAGTACAGGAACACTTATGAAAATATTATGTCTTTTCGATTATGCTTCTGCTGATCGTAGTTGGGAGCGATGGAAAAACAAACAAGAACGAGAGAGTCCAGAACATCACCTTTGGGGGGTGACTCACTTGCATCAGTACGGTATTGATGTTGATCTGCTGCCATATGAAAAATACCCGTTTATTAAAAAGATAGGAGAAAAACTTAAACTTGGGGATTTAGAACAACAAATTAGAGTCATGCTAATTGCTCATAAATACGATTTAATCTACTCAACTTGCCAAACCAGCACTTTGCTTCTAGCATTTTTACGCATTCTGGGAATTTTGAGAAAGCCACTTGTCGTTAAGCTTGAACGTCCATTTAAAAAGAATGCTTTGAATAATATATTACTCAAGCTTTTCGCAGCAGGACACGATAAAATTTTATGCTTAAGTGAGAGTACAGAAAACCGCTTAATTGACGATTTTAAAATTGATAAAAATAAATTAGCTCTATTAGATTGGGGGCCATATCTGCCATCCTATGATGATTATAAATTTAACACTAATGATGTTTATGAATATCCCTTGATTGTTTGTGCAGGAAACGAAAGCCGCGATTACAATACAATTGTTCAGGCTTTTAATGAAATAGACTGTCAAATGCACATATATTGTTCTAGCAAGTCTGCACCTATAGTTCCTGTTCCACCTAACGTTAAGATTCAATATAGCAATCAACAAACTTTAGCTCTCGCTTGGAAAGCTTTGTCATGGCAAGAATTATTGATAGAGTATGCTAAGGCGTATGCGATCGCTATTCCCTTGTATATACCTCCACATAGGATAGACACTACTCCACTGTATGGACTGACAAGTCTCTTAGATGCAATGGCTATGGGCAAGGCTGTAGTCATGACTAAGCATAGACAAACGAATATTGATATTGAAAAAGAGGGAATTGGTTTATGGGTTGAACCAGGTGATGTTAAAGGTTGGCAAGATGCTATCTCCTATATGCTAAAACATCCTGAGGAAACAAAAGAAATGGGCAAACGCGCTCGGAAATTAGCGGAGGAAAAATATAACTTAGAAACTTTTTCTTTACAGTTAGCTAAAGCATTAAAGAGTCTTGTGAAGATAGATAATAAATATTAATTCAATGTCTACTCTAAAACCCCTTACTAGGCGGCAGACTATTTACTTAGGCTTAGGAGCTTTAGCAACTACAGGGTTGTTACAAATTATCAAAATTATCAGTAACAGTTGGCAAATTGCTGCTCTGATTAATTCAAAACGAGATTTTAAAGTTGATGAGCGAAGAACTTTAAAACAGCGAGCCGCTAGTAAGGGTTTAATATTTGGAGCAGATTGTGGCACCTTAAACTTACAATCTGATCCCAAATTAAGCAGTCTCATAGCACAAGAATGTGAAATGTTAGTTGCCGGATTTCTCAAATGGGATACTCTGCGCCCTACAGCAAAGCAATTTAATTTTCAGCAGGGTGACTGGTATGCTAGGTTTGCTCGTCAAAATCGAATGCTTTTGCGAGGACATACTTTAGTATGGCATGAGTCTTTACCATCCTGGTTTAAGGAGACAGTCAATAGGAGAAATGCCGAGCAGTTTTTAATTCAACATATTACGCAGGTTGTAGGACGTTATGCTGGACAAATGCACTCCTGGGATGTGGTAAATGAAGCAATCAAGGTTAAAGATGGACAGCAGAATGGGTTGCGAAAAACTCCCTGGTTAGAGTTTTTAGGAGAAAATTACATTGATTTAGCTTTTCGGATTGCGGCTGAGGTTGACCCCAAAGCTTTGTTAGTTTATAACGACTACGGGTTGCAATATGACATACCCAAAGATGAAGCTAAAAGAAATGCAGTTTTAAAGTTACTAGAGCGTTTGAAATCTAAAGGCACACCAATCCACGCTTTGGGTATACAATCTCATCTTTTGGCTGATGAAACTCGCTTTAATCCTCAAAGGTTACGTAATTTTCTGAAGAATGTCAGCGATTTAGGTCTGAAAATTATGGTTACAGAGATGGATGTGATAGACAAACATTTACCTCAAAACATAGCTATCCGCGATCGCATTGTTGCCTCTGTTTATGAAGATTATCTTTCAGCCATATTAGATGAACCAGATGTAATTGCAGTTATTACCTGGGGACTAAGCGATCGCTATACTTGGTTAAGTAGATTTCAACCTAGACGGGATAAATCTGCTGTACGCCCTCTGCCCTTTGATACTCAGATGCACCGTAAATTAGCCTGGAATGCGATCGCTCGTGCTTTTGATAATGCGCCGAAACGCTAAAATGACTGCAAATTACAAATTATATATTTTTTTTACTTAATTCAGTTTATACTATTCCCAATCTGTCTCCGTCTTCTTACCTTAAATTGATGACACAATTTGGTATAATCATTTTTTACACTACTTTAAAAATATAGCAAATTTCATGCAGTAAATTTCATTCAAAATTGATGAAATCTAAGTATAGAAGTCACTATTATAAATAATTTAACGGTTATTAACTCAAGATACAATACACGGGGTCATATATTTATGTCAAAAAACATTATCGAATCAAACGAATCCCTGGATTTAGACCTTGGTCGTTACTTCATGATATTAAAACGGCGCTGGTTAACTCTAGCCAGTATTTTTCTAGGTACAGTCGCCCTCAGTGCTTTCGCCACGACATTACCCAAGCCATCCTATGAAGCTGAAGGAAAACTCTTATTCAGGATGCCTTCTTTTAAAGTAGTAGGTAATGATCTTTTACCTAACAATAATGAAGGCGATGAAGCACCAGATTTAAAGAGCTTAGTAGCCACTCAAAATCCTGTTAATACACAGATAGAAGTCATTTCTTCTCCAATTTTACTTCAGCAAGTTATTGATAAAGTTCAACTAAAAGATGAAAACGGTGAACCACTGGAAGTTGACATACTAAAAAAGAAACTAACACTAAAAATAATTGGTGGTACAGATGTGTTACGGGTTAGTTATCAAGATACTAACCCTGAAGAAGCAGCAGCAGTAGTCAACACAGTAATGAATTTGTACTTAGAAAATGATATTTTGGCTAGCCGTAATGAAGCCGAAGCAACTCGTAAATTTATGGCAAGGCAATTGCCAGTCTCTCAGGATGGTGTAAATAGGGCAGAAGTTGCACTCAGAGTCTTCAGACAGAAGAATAACATTGCAGATTTAGATGAAGAAACCAGGTCATCCGTAGGGATTATTGCCAACTTAGATAACGAGATTAATGCTATTAGGGCTCAACTAGCTGAAGTCAATGCTCAAAGTAATGAACTTCAACAAAAACTAGGGCTAAATTCCCAAGATGCTCTAGCTGTAAGTGCGCTGAGTCAGTCACCAGCAGTGCAAGGCGTTTTAACACAACTTCAAGATGTAGAGCGACAGTTAGCGAATGAACGCAGTCGTTTTCTAGATGATAATCCTGTAATTGTAGGTTTAGAAGCTAGAAAAGCTAACCTCAACAACTTGCTACAACAGCAAATTACACAAACCGTTGGGCAACAATCGCAATTTGCACCGAGATTACTGCAAATTGGGGAACTTAGACAAAACCTAATCCAAAATTTTCTGCAACAAGAAGTGCAGAGCTTTGGCTTAAACCAAAGATTAGCTTCTCTATATAGTTCTCGTGCTGCTTACGAAAGACGGATGAAATTCATACCCCAGTTAAGACAAACCCAGCGCGAACTAGAGCGAAAAGTTGAAGTTGCTCAATCAACCTATCAGACTCTACTGAAAAAAGTTCAAGAATTACAAGTAGCAGAAAATAGAAATACAGCTAATGCCAGGATTATTGCTCAAGCTTTAGTTCCAGAACAACCAGTAACAGGTAAAAAACTGATTATTTTAGTCATAGGAGTGATGTTTGGGACATTCTTGTCTACTACATCTGTCCTCTTGTTAGAAATGAGAGATAAATCTTTCAAAACACTTAAAGAAATTAGAGAAGCGTTTGGATATCCCTTATTGGGGGTTATTCCTCTGTCTGTAAACAAAACCAACTCCCGCAAGCGTGATACAGAATTAACTACTCCTGAAATTGCTGTTAGAGATATGCCTAACTCTCTAACTAGCGAAATATATCGGATGATTCAAGCTAATCTGAAATACCTTAGTTCTGATAAGGTGGTAAAAACGATTGTTGTAACTAGTGCAGTGCCTAAGGAAGGCAAGTCTACAGTTTCAGCAAATTTAGCAACGGCGATCGCGCAATTAGGTCGAAAAGTCTTACTCATTGACGCAGATATGCGAGTTCCTTCACAGCATCATCTCTGGCAACTGACAAATGTAGCAGGCTTGAGTGAAGTTTTAGTAGGCCAGTCACAATTTGATATTGCTGTCAATAAAGTAATAGATAATCTTGATGTCTTAACTGCGGGAGTTAGACCGCCCAATCCCCTGGCTTTGCTAGACTCAAAGCGGATGGCATCCTTAATCAAGGATTTCTCATCTAAGTATGATTGTGTAATTATTGATGCTCCACCTGCTCTTTTAGCTGCTGATGCTCTAGCTTTAAGCCAAATGTCTGACGGTATTTTATTAGTTAGCAGACCTGGTGTGATTGATTCGAGCAGTGCATCGGCTCTGCAAGAGATGTTAGATAGAGCTAATCACAATATCTTAGGTTTAGTGGTGAATGGAATAATTGACAAACATGAATCTAGCAATTATTTCTACCATGCGTCAGAATATTTTAGCCCTCAAAAATCAAGAAAAGAGGTTGTGTTACAAAATGGGAGAGGAAATAGAAGTTCTTCTCGATAATTTACGTTTTTGCTACACAACCTCCTACTAACCTCGTTACTAGTATTGGTACTCGTATGCACCTATATCATATCCTCCGCCAGAAGGACGAGGTTTTTGTACATAATCTGTGTCCATAAACTTAACACCTCTGTTAATTGCTGGACTACTAGACCTTAAACGAAAGTCATTTGCTGAGGGATTAACAAACTGGGGATCGGCAATAATGTCATTAGGCCCTTTGACTAAAATATCAGAAGTTTTAGCGTTGGCGTATATATTGTAGTCAAAGGTGACATTTGTATTACCCCAGTTACTGTTCACCCTATTGTCAGGAGTAGAATAAATAATGTTATTCATAATCTTGACATCATTTGACTTACTGGTAAAAATTTGTCCATTATTAATTTCTGGACTCTGGCTATTCATATAGGCAGTGTTATTGATAATATCTACATGGTCACCTTTGAAGGTATGAATGCCTGAACCACCATTTTTATACGTAATGTTGTTAGCAATTAAGGTACGTCCTTTATATGGTGGTTCAGTGGAACCATTCTGGGTATGTTGAGTATCATCAACAATTATGCCATTACCGTCTGTCATACTCCCATATTTTATCCAAGGAATATACTGCCGATTGTGGTGGACTTTGTTGTTGAGGATAAACATCTTGTATCCTCTGTAGTTATCAATATCTATACCCTGCCCAATGGAAATGCCACTGTTCGCGTTTACAGAATACCAAGCATTATTGAATACTTCATTCCCCGCTATAGTTATATAGTCTGCTCGAACTGAACTAATCCCAGCTCCACCGCAATTATATACTTTGTTGTTCAGGATACGTATGTTGTGAGGAGTAGCACCCATTCGTCCATCAACGTAGAGACAGTTTCCGTTTGTCTGTGCGTTATTAGCGTTATACTTCTGACTCTGAGCATAACTAAGGGTAATGTTAGCATTATTTCCTTCAATCTCTAATCCTTGAACCTCAATATAAGATGCTCCTTTGCTAAGGACAATTCCATTCCATGTATTATGCTTAATTTTAGGTGAGTGTCCTGGATATGCTCTGTACTTGATCCATGCATTAGCAGTTCCAGAGCGGGTGATATTTACTACCCAACCAGGGTACATATTTGTGTAGAGTCCGTTCATAATCAAAACGGTGTCTCCTGGTTTGGTGAGATCTGCTGCTTTTTGAATGGTTCTAAAAGCGGATGAGGAAGAAAGACCATCATTGCTATCGCTTCCAGATCCACTTACATAATATGTAACTGGACTTGTTGCTGCGCTAATCAGCTTGCGGCCACGTACCATTGTTTCTTTAACATTAGAAACAGTAGAAACTTTGGAAACAGTAGATGAAGAACTTGCAAATGTCTTGGAAGATAGATTGATCCCTTGTGCATCAATTAAACTGGTCAACATCAAAGGAAGCACAAAAGATGCGCCAATACTCAAACTAATTTTCATAACAGGAAACACACTTGTATTTGATATCACCATACAAAGATACATTGAACAGTTCAGTGTGCCATCTGTGAGATTACTAAGCAACAGTGTTATTAAAAAACATTTGCTTACAAAAAATATGTATAAAATATTGCTATAAAAATACGGAGCATTTTTAATACAATGTAAATAGTGAAAAAGCTGCGTTAGTCCTAAATAGGAGGAGAATGCATAGCTTTACTATTGATTTTCAAGTTTTTACAATCTTTTTTTCACCAAACAAGAAAATATTGCTTGCAGATTACAATTAAATTGTTAAATTCTCAAATAATATTTTTATCAATACTGAGTGTCAGCCTGAGGCACTAGCTAATTAACTACAAATATCTGATAAAACAGTGTCAGAACTAACTCTTGCACATAGCCAAAGTTTGATATCCTCTTGCCAACAACGCAAATGTTGCCAGGTAGATGAATGGCTAGAATTAATGGATTTATTGGTCGTCGTGATTTTTTAAAGTTTGTCGGCTCAGGTAGTTTAGCGATCGCCGCTACGGCTATTAGTGGTAGCCTAATAGGCGCTACGCCCAAAACTGCGATTGCTGATGTTAGTCCCGTTAATCCTAATCCAGTTAACTCAAATCAGGCTTTGCAACTTTTGCTGGATGGTAATCAACGATTTATCCAATACAAACGCCAATATCCCCATCAATCATTGGCACGTTTGCAATTAGTCGCCAAAGCGCAGTACCCTTTTGCCGCTATTTTAGGTTGTGCCGACTCTAGAGTACCTGCGGAAATGATTTTCGACCAAGGGCTAGGAGATTTATTTGTTGTGCGAGTCGCTGGTAATGTTGCTAGTGATATGGCTATAGGTAGCTTGGAATATACCACAACCGTACTAGGCACACAGCTGATTGTCGTGTTAGGTCATACAAAATGCGGGGCTGTAGCAGCAGCCATTGCAAACGAACCTCTGCCTGGTAGGATTGGCTATATTGTTGAAAGCATCAAACCTGCATTCAACAGCTTAAATTCAACCGATGCAGTCATTGCTAATGTTCAATATCAGGCGAAAAAATTACAACAAAATTCGACAATATTAGCTAAATTGATCCAAGCAGGCAAACTCAAAATTGTTGGTGCTTGTTACGATATTGAGACTGGTCAAGTTAATTTCATTACTTGATTTATAGACTACATAGATGCAACAAGTTGCGTCTATGTCAAGCTTTCTTAACAAGATTTTGCTTTTAGGTTTCATACCAACTATAGAGCAAACACATACTTAACCATATTATTCTTATATGCAAGTCTAGTTTAAGTGCGATACACCATTCTGATATAGTTCAATCAATAACAAAGATTTAATATTTCTAAGTTGCATCAATAAATTTCTCTTTGCCTGAAAGACAAAGTATGCTATGGAGGGATCGCATCTTAAGGCTAGAGGAATTAATTTTATTTAGATTATGGCAACTTAGTCTCTGTTTACTTTTGGAAGTGGGGGGGGAATTGATGAGCCGGATTAATGGATTTGTTGGACGACGTAATTTTTTAAAGTTAGCAGGTGTGGGCAGCCTTGGCATTGGTGCTACAGCTGCTGCTAATGTTATTTTAAACGGAGAGCAAGCTGCTGCTCAACAACAATCTAATACTGAGAAAAAACCTCAAGCACCTAAACCAGTAGATCCTCAAGCAGCTTTAACAAGAATTCTAGAGGGCAATAAAAGATTTATAGAAGGAAGGCGCCTTAACCCAAACCAATCAAAATTGCGTTTACAAGAAACTGCTGAAGCTCAATATCCATTTGCATCTATATTAGGTTGTGCTGATTCTAGAGTACCTGCCGAAATTGTTTTTGATCAAGGATTAGGTGATTTATTCGTCGTTCGATTAGCTGGCAATGTCGCCAGCGACACAGCTATAGGTAGCCTAGAATTTGCCTCAGCTGTATTAGGCTCTCAATTAATTGTAGTTGTAGGTCATGCAAAATGTGGTGCGGTATCAGCTGCTGTTAAAGGTGATCCCCTTCCTGGTAGACTTAGCTCTTTTGTAGAGGAAATAAAACCCGCAGTAGAATCTGTTAGAAACAAAACTGGTAATTTAATAGAAAATTCTATTGCTGCTAATGTTCAATATCAAGTAGCAAAATTAACCGAAAGTTCCACAATTTTAAAAGGCTTAGTAAAAGAAGGCAAACTGAAGGTAGTCGGTGGCCGTTATGACCTTGCTACAGGTAAATTTACATTAGTAACTTAAGATAGCCTATAACTTTGTAAATAACAATTGCAAAGTGCAACCTAAACTAGGTTTTAATGAATTTAAAGTCTGAGACGGTTATGAAAATAAGAGCGGATATTTTTAGGTTTAGTATGTTTCACCCTAAAAATATCCACTCTTCTATAGCTCTCAACAAAGGAATATAAGCAATCCTTGGGATATAATGCCGCAGAATAGCATCTTGCATAAATCCTTAAGGATAATTTATTTTTTGAAAGTAACTAATTCAATGGTTGCAAATTGCTGATAGTAAGAAATAATTCTTCATCGGCAACTTGTTGATTGTAATCGATATTGATTTGCGTCGGATATCCAAGTTTAGGATCATATTTGACTGCCAGATTGGATGCCTTTCTGGCGATCGCATCCTCAATTATGCCAAACAGTTTAGGAATTGAATTATATTGTTGGAATAATTCTGCATCAACTGGGTCATTGTTGTTAACAGCAGTAACAGAAGCAACTTGACCATTACGGACTGTAATTACAACTGGTTGGGTAGCCTTGGGTACACAAAAACAACTCCTGCTAAATGTAAAGCGATAATTAGACAGCTTTTGCTGATTCCACAACTGGCGGTTAACTTTTAGCTGAGTAGAATTTGAATCACTAGGATTTTGTGTTGGTTCATTTTTTGCACCAATCCAACGCTGAGAATTAACAACAGCATCTATTTTATTTTCTAAGGCTGTTAGTGCTTGCGGTGCATTAGGTGAACCGAGGTAATGGTTCACAGTTTTCTGCTGTTTACCGATAGTGAAAGATGTGATTGCAGAAGGTAAATCTGTAGGGCCGCCTTGATAGTTATCTGACAATGAGAAATAGTTGAGCTTTTGAAATTCTGCAACTAATCTTTTAACTGCTTGAGGACTAATTCTGGCTGTTCTCTTACCTACAACTTTAACAAAACGCTGTCCTTCGTAGACTACCCTACCATCACCAAATATGGTAATTTTATAGATTGGGCAAGCACCAAAACACGCCGTTCTTTCCAAAGTAATAATGCTTGATTGGAGCTTTTTGTTATTATTGTTAAAGATTTGTTGAGTGGTATTTTGTGCAGTGAGTTGGGGTAACTGTACTGTAGATTGCGCTAATACCTGAGCATTAAAAATTAAGGATACAAGTAAGCCTGTACCCATTACGATAGGCGATCGCATATAAATTCCTGATAAACTAATGAATTAGTCTGATAGACAGAACTAATTACAAAAAGTTTCCGATGTTAGCTGATATACCCAACATCAGCAGATCAGCCGCTCTTTGAGTGCGATCGCCTATAATAAGCTTTTGGATTTATAAGTTACTGCTTGAAGAAGGAAATACGGGGTAAGAAGTAGATTTATTTATAACTTATTTCAGACTGCTACACTCATTATTCTTGTTTTTTAGCAATATTTTTGGTTTGAACTTAGACAATAGCAAAAATACAAAGCCACATAATATTAACGGTACTGAAGTTGTAGGTTCTGGAACAGATTGAAAATTGGTTCCAGGCACATAAGGTAATTCATTGAATGGGATATCACCGAATAAGCTGCTGAAAAACTGATCAAGTTGATTAGATATATTACTGTTATCCCCGTCAGTACCTCTAAAAAGGATGAGTCGGTTAAACGTCTCAGTTTCAGAACTATCAAATTTACTAGTTAGTGGCAGAAAATCTTGACCTATTTTTCCTACCAGAGCGTTAATTAAACTATCAACATCGCTTTTCTGGTTTTGGAATAATGAATTTAAATTTTCAGCATTACCATTAACACCAATTGTTGTGTTATTACCCTCTAATAGCCTAACACCATTACCTACAATTGTGTTGTCATTGGTAAAAACCCAATTGCCATTACCTACAATTGTGTTATTTTTACCAAAATCCCAGTTGCCATTACCAAGGGTTTTATTGCTGCTACCAAATTGCCAATTACCATTACCTAAAGTAGTATTATTAGTTCCCTCATCCCAATGCCAGTTACCATTACCAACTGTTGTATTGCCACTACCAAAGTTCCAATTACCATTACCAACGGTTTGATTACTTTTACCAAATTGCCAATTGCCATTGCCTAAAGTGGCATTGTTATTACCCTCATCCCAATGCCAGTTACCATTACCAACTATTGTATTGTTGCCGCCAAACTTCCAATTGCCATTGCCAATTGTGGTGTTATTAGTATTAAAGTTCCAGTTGCCATTGCCAATCGTGGCATTGTCACTGCCATAAGTTGAGTTGAAATTTCCAATAATTGCGTTGTTATTACCAAAATCTCGGTTGCCATTACCAACAGGTAAATTATTTGCATTAAAAGGTGGCGTACCTACATTAAATAGATTGCCGCCTCCAATAAATTGAGGTAATTTACCACTTGTAAATGGGCTATTACTACCATTAAAGAAGTCGTCGCCTAAAACTAATTTCAAGCGACCAAAAATTAGTTGCTCAAACCGACTACCACCATCACTGACAAAAGGGTTAATTCCACCAGGAAGGGTACTGGGACTTGTAAAAGGATTGCTAACGCCTTCTGGTATATATTGACCTATATCTGACAGATTTCCAAAAGGCGATCGCTGAGGCACACTGCCATTATTGCTAGTAAAAGGATTACTTGAACCGAATGGGTTGACAGCAGATTCTTCCATCAGCTTTAATCTCCTATTTTGACTTCAAATATTTTTTATAACAGCAGTATTTTCTACTTAGATTAAGATTTTTAATAGATTATTTTCTTATTCTTGGATAATATTTTTATATTTTTTTAAATTTGTTCTTATTAAATATATCTCAAGCAAATCTATTATATTTTTAATTATTAAGCAATGATTTATTTTTTGATATACATAACATTTTTTTGCTTTTTTACCCGTAGATTTATATCAATAATCCAACAGTAGAGTTGTTACAGTAATCAATCACAGGAAATGAAACCGTAGTTAAACACAACCATTTCACAGTTCATGATTTATGTTTAACTGCGGTTTTTTAGAAAGATTCTATTGACTACTGCTAAGAAGCAAACGGGAAACTACTACCATCTGCGAAAGGATTACCACTACTGTCCACCTGCAAAGGGGTTGCCACCACTTGCAAAGGGGTTGTTACCGCCTCCCAAGGGGTTGTTACCGCCTCCTAAGGGGTTGCCACCACCTGCAAAGGGGTTGTTACCGCCTCCCAAGGGATTGCTACCACCTGCAAAGGGGTTACTACCGCCTCCAAAGGGATTGTTACCGCTTGCACCACCTGGCACGGGACTGCCGCTACCAGTTGAAGGATTGCTGGGAATCTGATTGAGAGGAGTCCAAGGGTTCTTACCGCCAGTCAACGCGCTGCCTGGAGCATTTGGATCACCAAAGCTAGCGAAGGGGCTTTTGCTATCAGTTGAAGGATCGCTGGGAATCTGATTGAGAGGAGTCCAAGGGTTCTTACCGCCAGTCAACGGACTGCCTGAAGCATTTGGATCACCAAAGCCTGCGAAGGGGTCGCTACCACCGCTTGTACCGCCTGTGGAAGGGTTGCCACCACCAGTTAAAGGATCGCTAGCACCCTTAGGGATAGCTGCCCAAGGGTTCTTACCACCAGTCAACGGACTGCCTGGAGCATTTGGATCGCCAAAGCCTGCAAAGGGATTACCACCATATGGGCCTTCACTGGCATTTGGTGCGCTACCACCAGGGCCAAAGGGATTTCCAGCACCACCAGCAGATTGGGCGAAAGATTTGCTGATATCTTCTGGTTTTACACCTGGAATATCTAGCAAAGCACCAAAGGGTGATTGACGAAGGAGTTCTTCATTTTGATTAGATGGGTTGCTACTAGCATTACTTGAATCTGCCATTAGAAATACTCTCCTATTTCGTAGTTAAAAAAATCATTGCTCCTGGAATATTAAATGGAGCGGTTACAACAAAAATCCAGGGTTAATTGTTGAATTTGTACAGTAGAAATTCCACTTTTTATTTATGGAATTGTATGAAATAATGCTTGGTTTTGTAATAAACAACCTGTGAATAATGCTGTTTATAGACATAATATTAGATAGAAAAATTTATATTTGCAATGATAAATATTTAGATATTTTTTAACTAATTTAATAACTAATTTTGTAGGTAAAAAAGAAATTAAAATTTGATTTAATAGCATCTATAAAAATTATTATTTAATAAATATCTAAGTGTTTGGTTAATATCAATTAGATTTAAAGAGAAAACGTAGGGCAGGAGACAATAGCAGTCAATGGAGAATTTTGCCCTACGTATTTTATTTGTATGCAGGTGATCAAAACTAAATAGCAGTAACCAAAGCAGGCTGTGGCCAACGTCCAACTACTTTGCCAATTATTGACATTTCATGTGATAAACGATCAAATTTCTCAGGAGTTAAAGATTGTGGCCCATCTGATAAAGCTTTAGCTGGATTAGGATGAACCTCAATCATTAACGCATCTGTACCTGCGGCGATCGCAGCGAAGGCCATAGAAGGTACATATTCAGATTTACCTGTACCATGACTGGGATCAATCATGATTGGTAAATGAGTGAGCGATCGCAATACTGGAATGACTGACAAATCTAATGTATTGCGAGCATATTTACTATCAAAAGTTCTAATACCACGCTCACACAAAATAACATTTGGATTTCCAGCTGCGAGGATATATTCTGCTGCCATCAACCACTCATCAATTGTGCAAGACATCCCACGCTTGAGCAGCACAGGTTTATCTTGTGCGCCTACTTTTTTCAACAACGAGAAGTTTTGCATATTTCGCGCACCTATTTGAATTACATCAGCCACTCTTGCTAATGCTGGTAAATCGGCAGCATCCATCAGTTCTGTGATGATACCCAAACCTGTTGCTTCACGGGCTGCTACTAACAAATCTAAAGCACTCTCACCATACCCTTGGAAAGCATAAGGTGAGGTGCGAGGTTTGTAAGCTCCACCACGTAGGAACTTAGCACCAGCTGCCTTAACGCGCTTTGCCGTCTCAACAATCATTTCCTCATTCTCAACAGAACAAGGCCCAGCTACCACTACTATCGGATGCTGCTCACCGATATAGACATCACCATTAGGCGTAGGTACAACAACCTCGCTGGCTTCTCCATAGCGAAATTCTCGACTAACCCGCTTGAAAGGTTTTTCCACACGCAATACTTGCTCAATCCAAGGACTGAACTCTTGAATTTGCATCCGATCCATAGTAGAAGTATCGCCAATCATCCCCAAGATGACTTTATGTGCGCCGACACTTTTTTCGACTGTGACACCCCAAGTGTCTCTCAAACCTTCGCTGATGCGAGTAATTTCGTCAGTAGGTGTACCACTTTTAAGTACTACAATCATCTTTTTTTCCTTCGTATAGTTAACAAACAAGAGTTATAAGTAATGACCAAATTTTTGTGGGATGGGTGTCCTCACCCTTTCCATATTCATGGCGGGCAGAATGCCTACCCCACAAGATGAAGATGGATAATTTATGTTTGGGAATTGCTATTAAGATTTAGTGCAAAAAGGCTGCCAGTTGTTCTAACTTCGTCCAAGCAGCACCACTTTGAAGAACTTCTTTAGCTAAAGCAATGCCTTTGATACAAGCTTCGGAAATGTCTGTTGTCCCTTCTATTGCTTCACCGACTTGCAACGCTAAAGCTGTATTCAAAGCGACTACATCTTGCTGTGCTTGAGTGCCTTTTCCTTGGAGAACTGCCTTTAAGATTTCGGCATTTTCTTCCACATCGCCACCGCGCAATGCGCCCGTTGGTGCAGAATTTAAACTCAGTTCTTCAGCATTAATGGTCAGACAACTAATTTTTCCGTCTTGAAGTACAGCTAAATCTGTGACATCAGCCAAGCCAGCCTCGTCTAACCTTTCTCTGCCGTGGAGGGCGATCGCTCGTCTACATCCCAACTGTGATAAGGCTTGAGCGATTTCTTCGATTAACAATGGGTCATTCACACCAATAATTTGCCCTGTCGGACGCAGAGGATTAACCAAAGGCCCAAGCAAATTAAAAATAGTCCGCACCTTCAGCGTTTTTCGCAAGTCAGCAACCGCCTTGAGTGCTGGATGCCAACCAGGAGCAAATAAAAAGGTAATGCCTACTTCACCAACGGCTGCTTGTACCTTTTCGGGATTGGCGTTAAGATTTATCCCCAAAGCTTCTAAGACATCAGCAGAACCAGTCTTGCTAGATGCAGAACGATTACCATGCTTGGCAACCTTTACCCCTGCGGCTGCGGCCACAAAAGCCACAGCTGTAGAGATATTAAAAGTAGAAGCACCATCTCCACCAGTACCGCAAGTATCAATTAGGGGAGTAGAAAGTTGAGAGTTGGGAGTAGAAGCAGAAGATTGAGATTGTAAGACACTGGCCATGCCTACTAGTTCTTCAGACGAGATGCCTTTGGTTTGAATCGCCGCTAAGATTGCGCCTGATAAGACAGGGGGAATGGCATCTGTCAGCCAACCGTGCATTAAATCTGTAGCTTGGTCAACTGTGAGCGATTGCCGTTTGAGCAACTGTTGTAATATCCCTGGCCAGTCAGAAGAGGTAGGAATGGCAGGAATAGATGGGGTTTGAATTATAGCTACCATGATTAGTTAATGGTTAAGATATTTAGCGACAGTTTGAACATCCTTATCACCTCTACCAGAGCAGTTGATCACAATGCGTGGACTGCCTTCTAATTGTGGACAGAGGGTTTCTAAATAGGCGATCGCATGGGATGTTTCCAAAGCCGGAATAATCCCTTCTAGTTGTGAAAGTCGTTGGAATGCTTCTAGTGCTTCTTCGTCAGTAACGCTGTAATATTCAGCGCGACCTAAATCCTTTAAATAACTATGCTCAGGCCCAACACCTGGATAGTCCAATCCAGCACTAATTGAATGAGCTTCGATAACTTGACCATCATCATCTTGCAAAATGTAGCTCATTGCACCGTGCAGAACTCCAACCCTACCTAGCGTCAGAGTCGCAGCGTGTTTTTCTGTATTGACACCTTCTCCTGCTGCTTCCACACCAATTAGACGCACAGAAGATTCATGAACAAACTCATGGAACAATCCAATTGCATTAGAACCGCCACCTACACAAGCCAAAAGAATATCTGGTAGTCCGTTCCATTTCTCTTGAGCCTGTACGCGAGTCTCTTTGCCGATGATGGCGTGAAAGTCTCTGACGAGCATGGGATAAGGATGTGGGCCAGCTACAGAACCTAAGATATAATGGGTTGTTTCAACATTCGTTACCCAATCTCGAATAGCTTCTGATGTAGCATCTTTGAGAGTGCCAGTACCAGCTTCCACAGGACGCACTTCTGCCCCCATCAGCTTCATCCGAAACACATTCAGGGCTTGCCGTTCCATATCATGGATGCCCATATAAATCACGCATTCCAAACCGAACCGCGCACATACAGTTGCAGTCGCTACCCCATGCTGACCTGCGCCAGTTTCAGCAATGATGCGTTGCTTACCCATCCGCTTGGCTAATAATACTTGCGCCAATGCGTTATTAATTTTGTGTGCGCCTGTATGATTTAAATCTTCCCGCTTTAAATAAATTTGTGGGCCAGTGCCATCTGGTCTAGCGTAGAGTGCTGTTAGACGTTCAGCAAAGTATAACGGGCTAGGTCTTCCCACATAGTCGCTGAGTAAATTTTGTAACTCAGTTTGAAAGCTGGCATCGTTACGATATTTTTCAACGGCGGCTTCCAACTCACTTAAGGCGGGCATTAAGGTTTCAGGAACGTATTTACCGCCGAATTTACCAAATCTACCTAATAAATCAGGTTGGGCTGTATTTTTGATATCTGGAGTACTGACCACTGTTTGATTCCTTTTATAATTGCGAATTGCGAGTTGTTAATTGCGAATTGGTATGACGCTTTTGCCGCGAAATAACGAGCATTGCCGCCAGACTGCACAAAGCGAATATAGAACCAGATTCTGGAACAGATTGCAATGTATCGTAGGTATAACCTAGTTTTTTGTAATCCAGAACATCTACAGGTCTGACTAAATCATTAGCATCAAAGTCTGGTAGTAAAGATAATAAATCTCCTAACTTTGTCGCTTTGGGTGTAGACATACCATCGTCCCAAGGCCACATCAGGTCATTAAGATTGTGTCCATAAGGCTGACCGTCAGCAGGGTAATATAAACTACCTTGATGTCCGTCTTCCTGCCATTCAGCCCACAAACGGTCTACATTCGCATGATGCAACCAAAACACGGGGTCGTATGGGGAACTAGGAATATTGCTCATAGTTCCCAAGCCTTTAAAACTCACAGGTCTTGTGCTGAGGTCTAGCTGCACTCCACCTACTAACCCATGAATATAGTTATGTGTAAAGCCGCCTGGAATAATCTTACCTTGTTCATCTACAGTGATAAATCCCTCTAAAGCAGTGCGAAATAGAGAATAATCATTAATCGCCATGACACGATCAATATCTCTTTGCGGCAGGGGATAATCACTAGCTGGAGGTACGCGCAAAAAGCGTACAAGTGACGTGCCTAAAGACTTTTCTGCTGTTGGGTCGAAATTCAATTGGGGGTTAAGCACCCAACCGTTAGCAACTGAAAAAGCACCAGATTGAACAGGCCCACCTGTAAAGCTACCAAATTTAGGGATATTGATAGTTACTCCTTGACCGTTGGGACTAAGAAAGTCATCATTAAAAATGACATCCAACGCTTCCGCATCAGTCCAATCCCAATAAGGTAGGGTAACAGTGGAGTCTACATTTTGTAGAGCTTCTTCAAATCTATTTATATACTCTCTATGCCAAGGTAAAAAAGCAGTATTTTCATGAGCCAGTTCTTGAGTTGAACTTGAATGGCCTTCATGATTATGAATTAAGCGGGTCGCTCCCAAATGGATAGCAATAAACTGGTCGTAAATACTAATCTGATTACCTGGTAGAGTAGTATTTTTTAAAGTTTTAATAGCGTTGACTAGAGCTTGTTTATCAGTTGAAGTAAGGCTAGTAACGCTCTTTCTCACTTTGAGGTGAGTATGTTGTTGTGGTGTCTCGTGATGCTCCTTATGCTCTGTGTGGTCAATGCTATTGTGAGCAAAAGCTGGCAGTGCTATCGCATTAGTTGCAACTATGCTAGAAATTAATACCTTAAAGGATGTTTGCAAGATTTTCATTGCTCTAATTTAAGACACCTAGCACTGAACTTACTGCACGACAAGACTAAAAGAGTGCATTATAGGATAAGCTCTCTAGCCTGTCCAGTGCAGGCAGAATGCCCACACTAAAAGAGTTATGCGCTCACGCTGTTACTGGTTGCGAGGCTGGTGCAATTGCCGCTTTAAGTTCTTTACACAATTGTTCTACGGCTGGCAGCCCTTCGGTTGGGCTACCTTCGGCAAGGCGTTTGACGAAGGCACTACCGACGATGACTGCATCTGCACCCCATTCTTTAACTTGATGGGCTTGTTCTGGTGCAGAAATGCCAAAGCCTACGCCAATTGGTTTATCGGTGACGCTGCGTAAGTCTGTTAGTAAGTGTTCTACACGGTTTTGGATTTGAGAACGCATCCCAGTAACGCCTGTAACACTTACTAAATAGATAAAGCCTTGAGATTGACGTGCGATCGCATCAATTCTATCTCTAGAACTGGTAGGAGCTACAAGTAAAATCACATCAATGTTAAAAGTAGCCGCAGTTTGGATTAATTCTTCTGCTTCTTCTAAGGGTAAGTCTGGGACTACCAAACCTTTGACCCCAACCGCAGCGATTGTTTGTAAAAATGGCTCAATGCCGCGATGCAAAATTGGATTGTAGTAAGTAAATAAAATGATGGGTGCTTTGATGCTAGGACTTACTTCTGCCAACATCTCTAGCACTTGCTCTAATTTTGTGCCGCGTTGCAAGGCGCGGGTTGCAGCCGCTTGAATTACGGGGCCATCTGCTAAAGGATCAGAATAAGGTACGCCCAACTCAATGAAATCAGCACCATTACGGTCTAAGATGCGTAAAGCTGCGGCGGTGGTGTTTAAGTCAGGGTCGCCAGCTGTGATAAAAGGAATCAAAGCACATTGTTGGCGATCGCGTAAAGTTTGAAAATGGTCAGAAATAGTAGTCATTATGAATTATTTAAGTAATAAACTCTGCACAGCTTGTTCTATATCAGGTTGTTTAACTAATGACTCACCAACTAAAACAGCCCTAGCACTAACTTCAGCAACAAAAGCTAAATCAGCAGGTGTATAAATTCCCGATTCACTCACAACGGTGATTTGGGAGTTTTGTATTTGTTCTTGTCTTTGTGTTAAAAGCTGTTGGGTTGTTTTTAAATCAACCGTAAAATCTTCAAGGTTGCGGTTGTTAATTCCCAACAAACGTAGTCCGTTTAGCTTTAACACGCGATCTAGTTCAGCCAAAGTGTGGACTTCTACTAGCGCATTCATACCCAAGTCATGAATGAGTTGTAAAAAGTCTTGGAGTTCTTGGTCTGAGAGGATAGCAGCAATTAACAGCACTGCGTCTGCACCTGCTGTCCGTGCTAGATAAATTTGGTAGGGATCAATAACAAACTCTTTGCAAAGTAGAGGTAATGATACTTGCGATCGCACTTTACGCAAGTTATCAAAGCTACCTTGAAAGAACTTTTGGTCAGTGAGAACCGATAGACAAGCTGCACCACCTTTTTCATAGGCTTGAGCGATCGCTATGGGGTCAAAGTCAGCCCGAATAACACCGCGACTTGGCGATGCTTTTTTGACTTCGGCAATTAAACTGGGATGTTTGGGATGTTGTTGTAAAGCCTTCAAAAAATTTCGCACAGTCGGCGCAGCAGCTAACTGCTGTTGCAAAGCAGACAAAGATAGTTCTTGCTGCATCTGTGCAACTTCTTGACGTTTATACAAAACTATTTCGTCAAGGATATGCCGAGGAGGGGCAATTTGGTTTGTCATAAGCGGGAAAGGAAGGGAAAGGAAAATGACAAGTAACTATTGACTATTGACCAATGACCAATGACTCTTTAGTTTGCGTGTAAGACCGCACCACATTTTTAATAATCGCCATACCTACTTCTCCGGCTAAGGTCATGATTGATTCTGGATGAAACTGTACAGCAGCTATGGGAAGGGTCTGATGTTCGATACCCATAATTACTTCATCCTCAGAAATGGCTGTCACCTTCAATTCTTTTGGCAAGCGTTGCGGTAAGGCAAATAATGAATGATATCTGCCGACAGTAAAGGATTCTTGTAAGCCTTTGAACATTACAGAATCGGCATCTGTGACAAAAACACGGGATGATTTACCGTGCTGGGGATAGTTCAGCACGCCTAACTCTCCACCGAAAGCTTCGACGATGCCTTGTAATCCTAGACACACACCAAAAATAGGAATTTGCCGACGAATACAGGCAGCAACAGTCTCAGGGACTTTAAAATCATGTGGTCTACCAGGGCCAGGAGACAAAACTACTAAATCTGGGCGTTCTGTATCAAAAACTGACTCAGGAAAGCCATGACGGAGTGTGGTGACGCTGGCACCTGTAGAACGAATGTAGTTAGCTAGGGTGTGAACAAATGAGTCTTCATGGTCAACTAGTAAAATGCGTTTACCAGTTTGAACATCAGGGACGGATTTGCTCAAATTTGCACCAATACACTCTTCTATTTTGATATCTGTTAGCTTGGCACGCCGAATAGTTTCAAATAAAGCTGCGCCTTTCGTGATGGTTTCTTGTTCTTCTGCTTGTGGGATAGAATCATACAACAGAGTTGCACCAACTCGCACTTCGGCTATGGAATCCTTTAAGCGGATGGTTCGCAGAATTAAACCAGTGTTTAAATTACCGTTGAAATTTAAATAACCAACTGCACCACCATACCAACGTCTAGCAGTGCGTTCATGCTGTTCGATAAATTGAATTGCTGCCCGTTTAGGTGCGCCTGTAACTGTAACTGCCCAGGTATGGCTGAGAAAGGCATCTAAAGCATCAAAATCTGGTCGCAATATGCCTTCTACATGGTCTACTGTATGGATTAAGTGGCTATACAATTCAATTTGGCGACGACCGATAACTCTGACTGAACCAGGTTCGCAGATGCGAGATTTGTCATTGCGGTCTACGTCAGTACACATGGTCAACTCTGATTCGTCTTTGTGAGAGTTGAGTAAGGAACGAATTTGTACAGCATCATCTATGGCATCTTGTCCACGGGTAATTGTGCCACTAATCGGACAAGTTTCTATACGCCGACCTTCAACTCTGACAAACATTTCTGGTGATGCACCAATTAAATATTCGCCACCTAAATTGAATATAAATCCGTAAGGGCTAGGATTAATTTGCTTTAAGGTTTCAAATAATTTACTGGGTTGTTCTTCACAGCTTGTGAAAAAGTTTTGACTGGGAACTACTTCAAATAAGTCACCTCGACGGAAGTAATCAAGAGCAAATTCAACTTGTTTAGCATACTCACCTACTTGATGATCTGCATTTTGAGTAGGTGTTAAACGTTGACCTCGATAATCAACAGACTCACCTGTACGTGGCAGATTATAAGTGCTACCGTATGCTGTAATAAAATCGTACTCTAATCTAAATGCTTGTTGCTGATAGTAATCGACAACTATCAGTTCATCTGGCAAATATAGGACTAAATCTCGTTGATCTGAAGGGCGTTCTAAGTGATGAGAGATTGGTTCAAATTGAAATACTAAGTCGTAGCCAAATGCACCATACAATCCTAAATGTTCGTCTTCTTGGCTATAAAATGTATGGAGAATTTCTCGAACAACTGTAAATGTTGAAGGTTGTTTACTACGTTCTTCTTCAGTAAAGCATTTTTGTGTCTGCTTAACTGAACCAGCTATATAGTTTTGATTTTGAGTGAGATTTTCCAGTTCTTGTAATTTACTTAAACGCTCATGCAGCAGGGCTAAGAGTATCTGACCACGCTCGTTTAAGGCTGTGAGAGTGAAAGTATTTTCTCTTGTAGTTAATTCTAATGGTGGGTTGATAAATCCAATTGCCCATCGCTTATATCTCCCTGGATATTCGTAGCTGCTGGTTAACAAACCTCCTCGCTGAGAGTTGAGATAGAAAAGAATTTCTTCAACGGCAGTCTCCATTTTCACTTTTGTCACTGAGCGAGAGACGCGTACATTATCCAAGGTTGTGTAGGAATAGGAATCGGTAATCATAAATATTTATTTAGATTTGCAGGAAACAACTTGGAAAAATGGGAAAATTATCAAAGTTGAGAATTTCTCATTTATTTTCTGTATGGTTTTTAGATGTGGTGTAGCTAGCAAAAATCATACTTCTCTATTTAGCCTACTCAATAAACAGTGGCTAATGAATGAATAATTTTTCGCATAAAGTTACATTTTATTTGTGTTTGATATAATTTTGTTTTTAAGAATACAAAATCAGTTTTTAAATTTTTTGCAAGCTTCCTGAAGAGAGAGATTTATTAGTTTTTATTTCTACCAAAAGGCGGGTGTTTTATTTCATATTTAAATGTTCCAAAATTAACTGACAAACACTAGTAGCGGGTATAGATGAGGAATCAAGTAATCCAGTTTGTTGGGTAATTAACAATGGCCCCTCAGATGGCGAAGGGGGAAGACAACCGTGAGAACCGCGCACTAAAGAAGCATCTAAAGGAATCACATCCATTAAGTAGCGGAACCCAAGTTTTTTGGCTAAAAGTTTAGAACCAATTTTTAGTTTAGGAAATTTGATTTCAGGGTCGATGAAAAGTTCTACAGGGTCATAACCTGGTTTGCGATGAATATCGACAGTTCTGGCAAAATCAGGCGCGCGATGATCATCAAGCCAGTAATAATAAGTAAACCAAGCGTCTGGTTGTGAAACTGCAACTAACTCGCCTGAACGAGAATGGTTGAGATGATAGGTTGATTTTTCACTGTCGTCTAGAACGTATGCAACTCCTTCGGTTTCTTCAAGGAGCGATCGCACTTTCGGGATATAAAATGGATCATTAACATATACATGGGCTAGTTGATGATCTGCAACTGCAAAGGCTTTACTTGCGCCAGCATCTAGCAGTTCGCGTCCCAGTTCTTCACGCACTGTTAGCAAGCCGTTTTCCCGCAGGACACGATTAAGATGAATTGGTTTAGATACTGATGTAATACCGTATTCTGATAAAACAATAACTTGTGCGCCACGATTTTCGTAATATTGAATTAAATCGCTGCAAACTGCGTCAATTTCTTGTAAATCTTTAGCTACTTTATCTGCGTCTGGGCCGAATTTTTGTAAGCAGTAGTCTAGATGTGGTAAATAAATTAGGGTTAGGGTTGGATTATGGCATTCTTCGACAAATTTGGCTGAGTCTGCAATCCATTGAGTGGATAGAATTGAGGTGTTAGGCCCCCAGAAGTTGAACAGAGGAAATTGACCTAGCTGAGATTGAAGTTGCGATCGCAAATTTTCTGGTTGAGTATATATATCTGGTAGTTTTCTCCCATCTGCTGGGTACATCGGTCGGGGAGTCACAGCATAGTCAACCGAGGAGTACATATTGTACCACCAGAATAAGTTGGCGCAGGTAAAGTTGGGGTCTAGTTGTTTGGCAATATCCCAGATTTTGGGAGACTGAACTAGTTTGTTAGACTGTCGCCAAAATTTAACTTCACACTCATCTCGAAAGTACCAACCGTTAGCGACAATTCCATGTTCGTCGGGTGTTTTACCTGTGAGGTATGTTGCTTGAACTGTACAGGTGACAGCTGGTAAGACGGGTTCGATGGGTACGGCTTTTCCGGTGGATGTCCAACGGGAAAGGAAGGGTGTGTGTTGACCTATCAGGTTGGGAGTTAAGCCGACTACGTTGAGGATGACTGTTTTTTGCATACGAACCGCAAAGGACGCTAAGGACACGAAGGAAGAGTTGAGTTAAGAAACCAAACAAATGACCAAGGACAAATGACGATCTTAACTAGGAACTAATTGTTTTGCTAATAAGTTTGTAAGAACCCATTCATATTCACGTTGAATGGAGGCTGGTAAGTCTAATTTCATTTCATCGGGTAAGACTTCCCAAGTGTAGGTTTCGATTTCTAGGTGGTTGCAAAAAGGATGCTTTTGCAGCAGGTTTAAAACGTTTACAATATCGTCTTGAGTTGATTGTAATAGTTGATAATCACGCACGAATATGGGAACGTGGAAGTGAATTCGCCACTCTTCATCTGTATTTTTTGCTAGGTTTGGTAAGGCATTCTCTAAGTCTGAGTAGTGAATTAGTCTGTTATTTTGTGCGCGTGCAATTACTTGATGTAAATATGTAGATTCAGCAAAGTGTTGTAACTTTTCTAAGATTAATTGACGTTGTGGTGAATCTTTGGGTATATTGACTTGTAATGCAGCACTTATTTGGATTTTACTGATTTTGATTCCCGCAGTTTGGAATTTTTGTAAAACTGAGATGGGGTCTTCGTACTCTACAGCAAAATGGCAGGTGTCATAACACACACGCACATGATCTAAGATGTATTGTTCGGCAGTTTCTTGAAGAATGCCTAATTGCTGACTTAAATAATCTCCACCAATGGGTAATAAGTGCTTTTGAAAATAATCAACTACTTCGTCTGCGTTTTCTATTAAGCCGTCCGGTTCGGGTTCTAAGCCTAGATGTATGAGTTGTCCTTGTTCAGTTCGGATGCGTACCATTTGTTCTACTAGCTGTGCTATGTGAAGGCTAGCAGTATTCATTACTGATGCTTGAACAAATTGATTTCCTTCAAACCAAGGTTTATAAGATAGCGGCAATGTAGAAATGCTACCTTCTATATCTGGAGGTAACAATTGGGCAAGAATTTGCATTAGTTGTAATGTATAGTCTAAGCGTTCTTGCTTTGTCCAATCTGGTGCATAAACTTGGTCTTTTACGATTTGTCGATGAAATTGTCCGTAGGGAAAGCCGTTTAATGTAAATACGTATAAGTCTTGTTCAGTTAACCATGATTTAAACTGAGACAATGTATTTTCTTGCAGTAATTCTTTAGCTGCTACGGATGCTAAACGTAATCCAATACCAAATGGTTTATTGGGTGATAGTTTTGCTTTTAATGGTGGTATATATTGCTGGAGGTTAGCAAAGACTTGTTGCCATTCTTCGCCGGGGTGAATGTTGGTGCAGTAGGTTAGGTGAAGGTTGTTGTCGGTTCCTATTTTCATTTTTTAGACCAAGATGATTTTTTTAACGTAGACGCGCAAGCGGCTTGCCGCAGGCTACCGCCGAGACGCAGAGAACGCAGAGAAGATTTAGGATTGCTTTAGACTTATTATTGTTTTTCAAACTCACGCAACAGGGATGTAGCTTGTTTGTACAAGGAAATATCTACTTCGTGAACTTCAATTCCTTTACCAATATGTTGCAGTAGGGTGATGGTTAATTCGCCACCTAAGTGTTCGCGGAATTCTGTTAAACCTCGGAATAAACAACGGGAATTGTTGATAGATGATTGGGCGGCTAGTTCAGGTATATATAAGGTGAAACCGAGTGCAGAAAGTGTGTTTAATATTTTTTGCAAGTCTGTATGAGACAGCATTCCTAAAAGATAAGAATAGGTGCTATCTAAAGCAATACCAATTGCTACTGCTTCGCCATGTCTTAATTTATAATCTGTTAATTGTTCTAGTTTATGGGCTGCCCAATGTCCAAAATCTAAGGGACGAGATGAACCCATTTCAAAAGGATCGCCTGCTGTGGCAATATGTTCTAGGTGTAATTGGGCGCAACGATAAATAAGTTGTTGCATAGCATCCATGTCTCGACGGGCAAGGGCTGTGCTATGGTCATGAATAAAATTAAAGAAGTTAGCATCTTTAATTAGTGAGACTTTGATGGCTTCGGCAATTCCAGAACGCCAATCGCGATCGCATAATGTACTCAAGAAGGCGAAATCGTTAATTACAGCGTAGGGTGGGGCGAATGTACCCAAAAAATTCTTTTTACCAAAGGCGTTGATACCGTTTTTCACGCCTATTCCAGAGTCATTCTGCGCTAACACTGTTGTCGGAATACGGATGAGGCGAACTCCTCGGTGTGCGGTTGCAGCTGCATAGCCTACTAAATCTAAAACTGCACCGCCGCCAATTCCTAACAGATAAGAATGACGACATATTCCAGCCGTTTCAATTAATTGCTGAATTTGCTCTAATAATTTTGGATCATTTTTTGCAGCTTCTCCACCAGGAACTACCATCGGTTCAGCAGCTAGTATCAGCACTTCGGCATAGAAGTTTGTATAGTTTGTTAATTGCGCGGCTAAGTTCGGCCAAAATTCTAATAATCCGGCATCAACTACAGCTATGATTTTTTTAGGTTTCTTTTCACCATCAGCTGCGATCGCCTGTGCTAAAGTAGGATTTTTTAAATCGAATATATTATTAGTAAATTGAACTTCGTAGTTAAAAGTAACTGCAACTCTTTGCTGAATAGCTTGAATGTTAAACTTAGTTCTTTTGTTAATATCAACTATCATATTTTTGCTTCCATTATTACAGCACGATTAAAAGCTTAGATAAATAATTTTCCTGAGGCAGAACTTTAAAAACGTCAATCAGCATAAAATTAGAAAATTAATCTTATTTTTTGCCGACTTATAAAGATGCACCTACCTAGATAAAACCTCCGCGTAACTTTGCGTTAAACTCAGCGTAACTCTGCGTTAAAAAAGCACATAACCCTGATTATTTTCTGACATCAGCTATTTTTTTGAAAAAATACTTGCGTACTTTCAAACTCTTTAATTAACGCCTCTCTGTCTTTCTTTTTTACCAACTTTGCCAAACGGCTATAGGTATGAGCTAAAGATTTAATTGCTTCGCATCTTTCCTCTGTCGCTAACATAATGTCTACACACAATTGAGGATTTTGGCGAAACAAACGTTTTAAAATGTCAATTTCTTGGCAATAACTAGGAGATGAAATTGATAAACTGCGTTCTAAATCAATATTGGCTTCTGCTAGAAAAACCCCTAGACTTAATCTACAAAAATGCTGCGTTGCTTGAATATACACCATCATACGATCGTGTTCTTCTGGTGTGCAGGTAATTAATTCTGCCCCTTGATTTTTCAGAAAGTCTAATAGCCATTGAAATGATTCATGATGTCGTCCAGGGCATACTACTACTTTTTGAGAACAAAAAGATTTGACACTCGGCCCAAACATTGGGTGTAACCCCAGGACAGGGCCAGAATGATGAGCCAACATTGCTTGATATGGCTGAGTTTTAATACTGGTAATGTCGCACAAAGCTATATCCGGAGATAAATATTTAGCTGCACGTTTAATAACATCAACCGTATATTTAATAGGAACACTGACTAATACTAAATCTGTCTGGTTTAAAAGTTGTCCTGCATATTCCCAATCTTCTTGTTCGAGAATATTTACTTTATGACCTACTTCTAAAAGTTGTTCTCGAAATAATCGACCCATCCGCCCATGTCCACCGATAATAGTAATTTGTCGGGGTTTGACATGATTGATTGATGTCAATTCTGGGTTAAATGAGGATTGTAAAACCATATGCCAGTCTCCAATTTTCAAATATCAGCAACTGATTCCTTGGGACTCAATTCAGGCAATACTTCTAAGTTTGTGGCGCGGCTGGCAATAATATCAGCAAATAGCTGTTCATATTTATCCAACGCTTGTTCAAAAGCATAATTTTCGACAGCAAATTTTCTGCCTTGATGCCCTAGCTGTGCTGCAAGTTGAGGATTTTCATATAACTTCAGCACAGCTAGGGCTAAAGCCTCTGGTGACTCTGGAGGGACAACAATACCGCCGCCACTTTTACGAATAGCTTTTGCAGCCGTACCCGTTGCCGGAACTGAACCGATAATTGGGCGATCACTTGCTAATAGCAGTGGTATTTTAGAAGGCATATTGAAGGAAATTACATTCTGCTTCTGCACTACTAACCCCACATCAGCTGCGGCTAACATTTGTGGTATCTTTTCTCTAGGTTGTAACGGTAACAACACAACATTATCTGCACCACAATCAACACAATATTGTTGTAATCTTTCTAAAGCTTTGGCTTCACCGGCAATTACAAAGGCAATTTCTTTGATATGACGCAAGTTAGCTGCGGCTTTAATTACTGTCTCTAAACCTTGGGTTAACGCAATATTGCCTGAATAAAGCACCACAAATTTATCGTCAAGGTTGTGTGCTGTTCTCCAAGGGTTATTTTCTTTAGGTAAAGGCTTGATAAAATTTAAATTTACCCAATTAGGAATGCAGGCAATTTTTTCAGCAGGTACTCCTTTACTGAGCAAATTATCTACAAAACCATCAGCAATCACACTGATAGTATTAGCAGCACGATAGGCAAATTTTTCTAGGGCTTCAAAAGCCTTAATCATCAATTTATTTTTAATCAGCCCCACCCGCACGGCAGCTTCAGGCAAAATATCTTGCACATTTAATACTACTGGACAGTCATACAACCAACCTAACAAAGTCGCAGGTACAGTCACTAACAAAGGCGGAACTGTTAAAAGAATTACATCTGGCCGTTCACCTTTAAGAGCTTGAGGCAAGCTAGTTAAAACAAAGCTTAACTCTAACAGAAGCCGATCTATCAGATTTGGTTTAGACTTAATCCGCAGATAACAACGCTGGACAGTAACACCATTTCTTTCTTCGGTGACATACCACTTACCTTGGTATTCATCGTAGATGCGGCGTTCGGGATAGTTAGGCATACCTGTAACCACCCGCACTTGATGACCTCTTTTAACTAGTCCTTCTGCGAGTTCTGTCATCAAGGGTGCAATGCCAATTGGTTCTGGATGGTAGTTGTAAGAATAAATGAGAATGTGCATGAGCTATTAATCTTTCTTAAAAGCACCTGGCTAATAAAGGGCGTGGGGGGCAGGGGAGAAGTATTATTATTGTTTCTAGCCTCTAGTCTCTAACCTTGAGCATCCTATTTTCAAGTCACCGCAAAAATTTGAGCCAAAATCATAGAAATTGGCAGAAGGCTCAAAACTAGCACGCCGTAGAGTAAGCCAGCAAAACCCGCAGCTAAAGTTGTATCTAAAATAATTAGTGATAACACTCCGGCTCTAACGGCAAGGCGAATTTGCTCTGGGTTAGGTTGGCGCGCTGCTTTGATAAAAGGCAGCAAAACACGGAAAGCCAAAAATACTAGGAATGGTAAGGCAGTAATAACTTGATAATCTGTCAGCAATCCCAATCCCAAAAGCCCGACAAGAACTGCCATAATCAACAATACTGCAACTATGCCAGTGCTGAGTTTGGCTCCATGTACTTCACCTCGACTGAGGGCGGTAATTGCTGCAATATAAACGATGGGGATTAAAGCTAAAAACCAGTAATTTTCTAGCATTGCGGGTACAACACTTACACCCAGCAATAAGTTACCGCCTCGACAAAGCCCCATATTGATCGGGCCGAGAATCGGGTGATGTTTAGCGATCGCATCATACAATAAAGCAGATGTGGCAATGGCGATCGCTAATATCCCACTCAACAACGAAACTTGCACCGCCGCCATTACACCCACACTCAACAGCAAACTTCCTAATAAAGCCGCTCCCATCCGAGAAGCCCTACCACTCGGAATTGGTCTTTCCGGGCGTTCTTGGGCATCTAATTGGGCATCAAATACATCGTTAAATACAATGCCACCACCATATAAGCCAGTTGTCGCTAACAATAACCATAACAGTGGTGTTTGATTAGAGTGCAAAAAGTACCCTGAAGCCGCGAACCCAGCCATAATATCTGCCCAGGCGGTGATAATATTGGCAGGCCGGAGTAATTGCAGGTATGCCCAGAGGCGGGATGAGTTTAAGGTGGCGGTGTTCATGATTTTTACTCACGCAGAGGCGCAGAGAGGAAGGGAGTTATGGAATTACGAATTACGAACTACGAATTACGAATTATTCAATTAGTGCGTATTCACGGGGTGACTCTACTAAAGGTTCTTGCCCACGGAGGACGGAATTATCACTAAATTTTTGTCGTTGGTCGATGGGTGCGGGATTTAGCCAGTCTGATTCCTGCATTTGACCGCTTTGGCTGTATGCCGTTAGGGCATTTTGATAGCAGACTTTCTGCACATCTGTTTCCGAAATGCCGCGTTCTAGCATGAGTAGGGCAGTTTTCGGTACTGCGAGGGGGTCACTTACACCCCAGTCGGCACTGCTGTCTACGATGATGTTATTACTGCCATATTGCCTGACAATTTCTACCATCCGGGCATTACCCATTTTAGTATTCGGGTAAATGGTGAATGCTGCCCAAAAGCCTCTGTCAAGAACTTCTTGCACCGTTTCTTCGTTATTGTGATCGACAATCACCTGTGATGGTTTTAAACCATGTTCAATGCAGACATCCATACTGCGGCTTGTACCCGCTTTTTTATCGCGGTGCGGTGTATGAATCATCACCAACATATCTAGCTCTTTTGCTAGTTCTAGCTGGAGGCGAAAATATTTATCTTCGGCTGGGGTCATGTCGTCATAGCCAATTTCACCAATGGCAACCACGCCCTCTTTACAAGCATATAACGGTAATAATTCCATTACTTGCTCTGCTAAAGCTTCGTTATTCGCTTCTTTAGAATTCAAGCCAATGGTGCAGTAATGTTTAATGCCAAACTGTGAAGCCCGAAATCTTTCCCACCCAACTAAGCTGCTGAAATAATCTTGAAAGGAACCAACATTAGTACGTGGTTGACCAAACCAAAAAGCCGGCTCAATTACTGCCACAATTCCCGATTGCCGCATCATCTGATAATCATCAGTAGTACGGGAACTCATGTGAATGTGGGGGTCGATAAACATCATGTTGTTAGTAATAATGTTGTTATCCATAAATTTTTTCCGCTTCCTTTCTTCGCAAATCTTCTATCATTTCAGCGTCCGCAAATTTCTCTACCAATCGCCAAATTTCTGGTGATACTAAGCGGTTGGCACTATAACGTTCGTGAGCATAATCAATCAACATTCTGGATAATTCACGGTTAGCACGCACATCTAAACCTTGAATTAAATGCAACGGACTGCCTACAAATAGTGCTTTTAGCACCATCTGATTCCATGCCAAATTATCAAATTGTTCTGCTGGATAAGGATTGCGTAAAGCCACAGCATTGAAGACTGCTGTCATGTTACTGCGAATTCCTTCGGCGGCGCGCTTTTGAAACTTTTCTGGGTAAGGTAACAGAGGTAAAGCTTGATAAAGTGCAACTAATTCACCGACATCAGCCGCTTTAAAGACTTGTTCTAAAATATATAAATATTTGTCAGAATCTATTTGTGGCAGAGTTAATACTAGCAATGTACGTGCAGCTTGGTCTACGCTCCAATGGCTAGGAAACCAACCTATCCTCATGGTTGAAGCTGTTTTTAGGTCTTGGGTAGTTAACTGAAGTTGATTTTTACCTACATAGCGCGGAACTTTGCTAAAAGAACTAAAAAATACTTTTGCATCAGCACCACTGCTTATCTGCTTTCTTATTTCATCTAACCAAGTAAGAGCTTCCAAACTTACTTGTCGTGTTACCCAGTAGGTTAGTAATTCATTAATGCTTGTTAATTTTAAATTTGTTACAGCAGACATAATAAACTTGTCCGTAAAGTTATAATCCAGCCTGTCAAAAAATTGTCAGTCTAGATGTATTCAAACAATTTAAAAATAGGCTTTGGCATGGCTTGTGATTGTTTAAACGCTTAAAATTTGAAACCAAATTTTATCCTTGAATAAAATTTACTATACTGTATAATTTGCAAAAGCTTGATAAAGGAAATATCAAGATTTATACGTAGATGCTAATGCTTAATATACACTTGAGGAAAGTATGAAGGATAAAGTCTAAATTGTATCTTCACCCTTCATAGCTTTAGGTGATTAAAACATTCTTTGGTGTTTAACCGATGGCTTTCTGTTGCCGATTTTTCCGCAACTTAACAGCAGCAGCACCAAAGCCAAATAATCCTATACCTAAGATTGAAGTAGGTTCAGGCACTTTAGCTCTGTCTTCAACTGCTAAAACTTGAACGCGACCTTGGAAGAAATCGCCGACATAAAGTTTGCCATCTTTGTAGCTTGTGCCACCTGTCCAGTTAAATCTCCCTGGAGTGAGGTCAAGGGGGTCGCCAAAGGGTGGCTCACCTAATCTAGGTGCTGGCACAATTGCGCCAGAAGCATCACGGGCAGGTTCACCAAATGCAGTTAGGAAGTTACCGTTTTTATCAAATACCTGAACGCGGCTATTGATAGAATCTGCTACGTAGATATTCTCAAATTCGTCTACTTCTAAACCAATTGGCTGATTAAACTCTCCAGGGCCAGTACCTTGTTTACCAAAGGTCAATATAGGCTTACCTTCGGGACTCAGTACCTGAACGCGGTTGTTAAACTGGTCACTCACATAGAAATTACCACTAACTGGGGAAATTCTTACACCTGCTGGCCCTTGAAACTGTCCAGGTGCAGTCCCAGATGAGCCAATGGAGCCTAGAAGCTTGCCATCTGGAGTGTATTTATTAATCTTATCGCCGCTAAAATCACCTATATATACATTCCCCTCTTTATCGAATGTCACGCCAGAGGGACCAAAGAAAGCTCTACCAGGAATGAGACCACCGAATGAGCCAAAGGAATTAATAAAGTTGCCTTGAGGATCGTAAACATTAACGCGGTTGTTAAAAACATCACCTACGTATAAGTTCCCCGTTTGCGGTGAGATTTCTAGGGCTGATGGTTCGTCGAATTCTCCTACCCCTTTGCCGCCTTTGCCAATTGCACCAATATAGTTACCTTGAGGGTCAAAGACTTCAACTTTGTTACCGATATTCGGGTTAAAAGTTCCGTCGGGGTTCAGACCGCGCCCGTTACTGACGAGGGTATTGCCGTCTTTATCCACGGTAATACCTTGGGGGACAAACAGCTGTCCAGGGGCAAAGCCAGGGCCACCAATGCTACGTTCGTATTTTAAACTTAACGACAAAGCTTGGGCAGATGTGGCCAATACCATAAATCCGGTACTGGCAATAGCGATCGCAAAATGTTTTACTAATCCCATGAGTTTTACAGTTCTGGTATACTTTTGCTAGACTAATCTCGCTCCCAGACCTCGTTTGGGAAATCGAAAATTCGGGCTGCTGCCTCCTGTGTGATCCAACTCTTTCCCAGTGAGGCAGCAGTCCATTCTGTATGTTAATGAATTAGACTATCTCTGCTTTAGTTAAAGCTTGACTTTTGCGCTTTTTCATCGCCATTCTGCCAAAGGCCGCGACCAAAATTGTGCCGAAAATCGTGCCGGGTTCAGGTACTTTCTTCGGATCAATTCTGAGTATTTGTCCTGTACCTGCAAGTCTAGCTCGGTTGGAGGTGTAGAGAAACCCATCAGGGCCGAAAGTCAGACCAGAAGCCGCTTCTAATCCATTGCCATCCAAGATAGTTGTGCGAGTACCATCCTTAGCTATTTTGATAATGGAACCACTAATATCACCAGTAATAATGCCGCCTTGCTGAATTTCTTTCCATTCGGAATTGTTAATGTGTTGCAAGGCATATAAGTTGCCTTCATTGTCATAGGTAACACCAGTTAGCTGAGTGAAACCATCAGCGATAGTTTTGATACTCAAATCATCAGGATTAACTGAGAAGATACGTGCTTCTTTTTCTGGATAAGGAAAGTATGTATATTCGCTGACTGTTAAAGTGCCATCAGGAGCGACCACAATTCCTGTAGGTACTGATTGGTTCGATACTGGCAGACCGCCAGCACCCTGTGTATAACCTGGAGGTAGCGGTGCGCCTCCTGTTGGGTCTGTTGTTCCTTCCGGAAGTGTAGGAAACTGTAGTTTATCAGGTGATAGCTGTTTAGTTGGTAATGCAGTTACTTTTTTAATTCCACTGCCATCAAGACCTACAGAATAGAGTGTATTTCCACCCCCATCTACGACAAAAGCTTTATCACCTTTAATGGCAAAAGCATAAGGGTTAGAAATTAAATCTGAACCATCAGGATTATAGTTGGTTTCATAGGCGGCGAAATCGGCAAGAGTTGTCAGCGCGCCAGTTGCTAAGTTTACTTTGTATAATTTGCCCAGGTCAGGCGATTTTAATACAGTATCTCGGTTCTTTGGATCACCTGCTAGACCTGTCAATAGATAAGCGTTACCTTGAGAATCAAATTTAAAATCTGCTGGCCCGGCGGCTTGTTCTCCAGAAGGAGTTAATGCTATAGAGGTGAGATTTGATAGGATATTGGTTTTTGTGCCGTCTTTAGCAATTTTGAGTAAAGTACCATTGGGTGCAGCACATAAAGGAATATATTGTGCGCTTGGTGAAGCAATACATCTTCCGTCTTTGCCATCACCTCCACGACCACTTTCAGTTACATAAATACTACCGTCAGAGCCAAATGCCAAATTTCGGGGATTATCCAAATCGTCGGCAACTACTGAGAAACTAGCAGCTTCGGCGGCTTTTGACCCAGCAACGATCGCAATACAAACGCTCAATAGTGTAATAGTTAAATGCTTTAGTTTCATTGGTCGCAAATTAGGATATTAGTAAAGTGTGAAAATTTGTGGTCAGTCATTTTTTAAAGCAAATGACTATGCGAGTGAGTTTTTAGGTTTGGGTTGGCGATTTCGTAACCAACTAATACTCAAAACGCTAAATGCTACTAAGCCAAAAGCAGAAGTAGGTTCAGGAATAGATTTTTGATTGTCTATTTTGATGATTTGTCCTTGTCCTGGGCGATCGCTACGATTGGAAATATAAATTGCACCATCAGCCCCAATGGTTAAACCATTGGGTGACTCTAAGCCATTGCCACTCAGAATTGTGGTGCGTGTGCCATCGGTAGCTATTTTGATCAGAGAACCATCGAAATTACCTTTCCACGCTGACTTATTGGCATACTGCAAAGCATACAAATTACCCGCAGGATCAAACTCTAAGTCTGTGAGTTGGGTAAAACCATCCGCATAAACTGTGGCTTTACCGTCAGTACCAATGCGGTAGATTTTGGCTCCCTCCTCAGGGAAGGGAAAGCCTGTAAATTGGCTGACGTAGTATGCACCATCAGGGCCTTTGACGACGCTAGAGGGTACTACTTGAATCGGCAACTGCGATGGTGGTGCTTCTGTGGAAGTTGGCACTTGTCCAGGTTCGTTGGATGGAGTACCTGCTGAGGGAAAGATTGGATTACTCAATATTTCTTGGGGAAATACTGTGAGTGCTTGCAAGTTACTACCATCTGTCTTGACACTGAGTAAGTTGTTTGCTCCAGCATCCACAGCAACTAAGCGATCGCCATCAATCACAAAGCCTAAGGGATTACTATTTAAATCACCTCCATCGGGGTTATTGAGAAGTTCATAGTTGGCTAAATCGGCAACAGTTGTCCAGGAATGAGTTTGGAAATCCGGGGTAATGATTTTTCCGAGACTAGTGTTGCCAAAGTTGCGATCGCGGAAGGTCGGATCGGCCCCATATCCCACCAAAATATAGGGCTTACCTGTCGCATCAAATTGGATGTCGCGCGGCCCTCCGGCTTCTGTACCGTTGGCTAAGGCAATAGAAGGCAGTCCTGTAAGTACAGGTTTGGCCTGACCGTTCTCTATCTTAAGAACCTGACCACTTGTGCCATAGCACAAATCACCACCTTGGCCGCTAACAGTTGGAACGCAATCTCCATTCCCTCCAGTTCCAGCCTCGGTGACATACAGTGCGCCATCGGGGCCAAAGTTTAAACCTCTGGTATTATTTAGTCCGTCTGCGATGACGGAAAATGAGGCTGCCGAAGCTGTTTTAATTCCGGTAACAGCAGCAACACAGAATGAGAGAAGAGCGAGTGTGAGTTGTGAGAGTTTGATGTGTTGCATTTTTTCAACGCAGAGGATCGCAAAGGTAAACGCGGAGGGGAATGAAGAATGAAGGGTGTGGGGTGTAGGGTAGGTTGTTGATATTCTTTTCCTTACACCCCTACTCCCATACAACCTTTATTTACTACCAACTAATTCTGGTTCTTTTGCTACTGGTATATAGCTCATACCTCTATCAAAGGATTTGAGGTTGCCAGCTTTACCTTCTAGAAGGCGTTTGATGTTCATGCTTTCGGCACCGAAGTCTTCTATCTGGAGTTTGCCGTGAGGTAGTTGTTCACCGTTTTTCCAGAAGGTAATGCGATGCAGGATTAAACCAGAAGCATCAGGGTCGTTAAAAGCGTAAGCTGTAGGGATGAGCAGAGCTACAGAACGTTGATAATAGTTGTAGTCTGGATAGAAGTATTCTTCTTCTAATAAGTAATACTTGCTCAGGCTATGAACACGGATTGAGATTTTTACTTTTTGGTCATACTCATCCAAAAAGTCACCAGACTGTCCGCTAACTTCGCCTACGGGACGTACTAAATGCGCCCAGTCGTCAATATTTTTGACATCTTTTAAATAATCAACGGCAATCTCTACGGGAGCATCAACATAGATCGTATCTGTATCAATAAAGTAGCGTCCTTTAGCTGCTGTCTTATGACCGACTTTGCGTTCTAAATTAGCTTTGAGAGAACGACACTCGGAGGTGTGTACGGTGTGAATTCCCTGCATAATCATTGGTGTTTGGCGTTTGGGGTCAACAAAGCTTAACCAATGGAAGTACACACCTTGTTCGTCTGTTCCTGGCTCTATATAGTTGGGTGGGAAAAGTAGGACGGGGTAAACTTGGTAGTATTTGTTGTACTCCAGCCCGCAATGCCACTCAATGCCATAAAAGAGGGAGCTTTCGAGCCTCTTAACGTGATAGTAGAGATTTTTTTGATAGCCAGAGGCAGTTCCAAGCCAAGTATCTTCGTCAATTTGCTCTTTCATCCGGCTATAGAGTGTCCATTCATCTAAGTTTTTTAAACTACAAAGATACTCAAAGGCACTCTCTGGAGAAGTAGCTATATAAGCTGATGTTGCAAATGTATTTTTTTCCACTTTTGGCTCCTAAATTTAATAGCTAATTGCTCTGTACTAAGCAGCAATTTGCTGAGTCTTTCTGGTTCTGGCTTTTAAAATCCGTTCGTCTGCCAATCGTTTAGAGGCATCGTTCGTAGTAATTTGTTGCTGTTGAGCCATGCCAAAAATCTTGAGCAGTGTTTCGTATATATTATTTACTTGCTTGAAGGCTTTGTCTTCGTCATAGCCAATCATCTCGTTATAAACATTGATGATGCCGCCAGCATTAATTACATAATCAGGGCAGTAGAGAATACCTTTTTCTACCAGTCTCTGACCGTGGAGGCGTTCATTTTCTAGTTGATTGTTGGCAGCACCCGCAATAATTTTGGCTTTGATGAGAGGAATTGTTTGACTGTTAATAATTCCTCCCATCGCACAAGGAGAAAATATATCTACATCTAACCCATAAATTTCTTCTGGTTCGACAACAGTCGCACCAAACAAGTGTTTGACTTCTGCTGCTTTTTCTGGACTGATATCAGTAACAAACAGTTGTACACCATGTTCGTGTAAGTGGCGGCAGAGGTTTTTGCCCACGTTCCCTAAGCCTTGTACAGCAACTCTCATTCCTTCAAGTCTTTCAGTGCGCCAGCTAAATTCGACAGCAGCTTTCAGTCCTAAAAATACACCCAAGGCTGTAATTGGTGCGGGGCCTCCAGATTTTTCTTCAACACCAACTACATATTTAGTTTCTTGATTAATTGTGCGGACATCGTGAGGGGTAATATTGACATCCTGACCTGTGATAAAACGACCTTTGAGGCTTTCTACAAACCGTCCATAAGCTCTCAACATTTCATCTGTTTTATCTGCGGGGTTAGCAATAATAACTGCTTTGCCGCCCCCAGCAGGAATATTAGCACAAGCTGCTTTATAAGTCATACCACGGCTGAGGCGCAAAGCATCTCTTAAAGCAGCTTCTTCGTTGATATAAGGATAAAGTCTTGTAGCTCCCATTGCTGGGCCTAAGCTAGTGTCATGGATGGCAATAATTGCTCTAATGTCGGGGTTTTTTCCATGACAGTAAAGTACTTGCTCATGACCCATTTCTCTAACAGTTTCAAATAGTTGCATTTTGGTTTCTTTATTTTGATGATGAATTGGTTAGAGGTAGGAATAATGAAATGAAGGCAGCAAAATTAGCTAAAAGTGTGAAAAATTCTAACAAAAGGTTTAGCTAACTTTGCTACTTTGGTAAGATGCAGGCAGGTCAAAACTGAATGTTTGTGGTGTTTTGGTTAGCTAAAAAGTCTTCTTTTTAGTTGGCGATCGCCAATGGCCTAAATACTCCAGCCGGAAAGTTATACTAAGGGAAAGGAAACTTGCTTGGCTGGAGTTTTTATACCATTTGAGCCATTTGAGCCATTTGCTTTTACACCCTGGGCTGCCAAACTCTTATTGCGTCCACCAGATGGGGCGGGGCGGTCAGGATCAATCACAACATCGATAACAATGGGGCCTGTGGCGGCGATCGCTTCTTCTAGGGCGGCTTCTAAATCAGACTCTCTCAAGACTCCGATTCCTTCTGCGCCCATACCACGCGCAATCATCGCAAAGTTGGTTGGTGGCATCTCTGCATCTGCACCTTTTAAGCCCAATATTTTCATGCCTTGGTAGCACATATTATATCGGGCATCGTTGAGGACAATCCAAACCGCCGGGATTTGATATTTAACGGCGGTGCTGATTTCGTTATTCATCAGCATTGCCCCATCACCGACAATGGCAACAGCTTTACCCTTACGAGCGAGGGCTGCACCGACTACGCCTGTAACAGCGTGTCCCATCGCGCCAACTCCGGTACTCACCCGGTAACGATTGGGTTCGGTGAATCGTAGGCAATGAGTAGACCAAGTAAAGGAGTTACCGCACTCTGCTAAAACTAATGCATCACTACCCTCAACAACTATCTTTTGAATTGCTTCCATCAATATTTCTGGACGCACTGGATAGTCTGAGGCTGCTTCAATTGGTTCAGGCTGGGGGTTAGGTAGTAACTCAGTAGCAAAAGGAGTTTCTGGTAAATGCTCCAAAAGTTCCTGTAAATAGGCTTGAATATCAGATTGAATTGCGAAAGTATGAGCATGGGGATAAGCCACACCAGGAACTTCCGGATCTATATCCACATGGACAAAGCCTTTTGCAGGCACCATTGTCGGACTCCAGAAAGAAGTCGGTTCGCCGAGACGGGTTCCGAGTACGAGGGTACGAGCAGGACGATGCTTTTCCATATATGTAATGACGGAAGCATCACCACCCAAACCTGTAACACCCACAAATTGCGGGTGATCTTCGGGGAAGATGCCTTTGCCACGAGGGGAACACATCACGGCTGCACCAGTTCTCTCTGCTAAGGCGTAAATTTCATCAGCAGCATGACGCGCCCCAAAACCTACCCAGATAGCAAAGGGTTCGGAGAATAATAACTCCGCAGATTTAGCGACTTTCTCTTTTTGAGCAGTGATTCGATAAGGCGCAACATCTAGTTGTGGCCAGGAAATGCCTTCGACTAGACTTGTTTGCACGGCAGTTGGGATGCTCAAATGGGCGACAAATCCGCCTGGCTGGGCTAAACCCAACGCTAGTTTACGAAAAATTTGTGGTAGTTGGGCAGCAGACTCAACGGTGATTGCATAGTTGAACAATGCCCCTGAGGTGAACATTCCTCCACTAGGCAAGGTGTAGCTGCTGGTTTCTTGAATTGCCCAACGTCCACGTTGGGGTGCTGAGGTACAAGCCGACAGCAGAATTACTTTTGCACCTTCACCACGGGCAGCGAATAACCCGGTGAGGGCGTTGGTAATTCCAGGCCCGGCGGTGGTAAACACTACAGTTGGCAGCTCGCTAGCGAAGTAGGCTTCGACAGCCGCAAATGCAGCACCCGCTTCATGACGGAAGTTCAGTACCTGCATTTTGCTGTTCGACAAAGCATTCCACAGGCTGGCCATTGCACCCCCAGCAATGCCAAAGGCATCACATACACCTAGGTTGAACAGCATTTGGGCGATCGCTTCTGCAACCGTCAGCGTCGGGCTGACCTCGGTGGGTATAAATTGCTCAATCACAGTACTCTTTTCTAAATGCTCAAGCGGATGGGAATCTCTTGAGGCAGATTCTAGATATGTCATACCGTTAGAGGGTAATTCTTCGTACAGCTCTGTAGTTACGAGCGGAGAATTGGAATCAGTATAATTTTGGCTCATTGCTTTCACTTAATTCCCGATACTTGCACAAGGCTCTTGAGTATTCACTTAGTAAATCAGTGATATATAACACTAAGAAACTTGTTGCTTATTTTACGGACATGACCGGGCTAGGTTAAGACTAGATGTTTGTGCGGCTTGTTAGCCCAGGAATAAAAAATTTTTGAAAAAAGTGAAGAAAATCAAGGCAGTACTTATAAAATCCAGATTAGGGGAGATTAATACCTATTTGCAATGAAAAATCTTTTGATGCCGTTACCAATTCTTTCGCAATTGTTGCACTCGCTACATTTAGGCACTTAGTCAAGCTTCTTGATTGATATCTTGCGTTAATTAGCAAGTTGTGTCAAATTAAGTTTAAATAAATTAATGATAACTTCATGCTATTCAGCACTGTCATAGTCAAATTTTCACATTAATCGCTCATTTTTATGGTTAAATTAAAGTTTCAAAAATTACTCAGTGAATATTTTCAATCGCTTATATATAACTTCCTTCTTAAGGTAGATGAATCAATAATACTTATGAAAGAACTAAAAATAATGTATTACTTTAGACAGATGAGAAATGGGATTTCTGTATATTAGATTCCTGAGGAAGGAGTTAAGAAAAATTAAGAGGTGGCATTGATGAGCTAAAACTTACAATCTTAATTTCAATAGGATGGCATTGAAAACTACATAGCCATATTTCAATCAGGGCAGAGCTAGAGAAAGTTTTGGTAGTTGTAACCTCAAAGTTTAAAAGTGAAGAATAAGATTTACAACCCTATCAAAACTTAACAGTATTACCAAGCAAATCTGCATAGTTTAACATTTATCTTCAACGTCATAGCTAACTCTTCCTCAATTCCAGTAGGAAACTTCATGGAAGGACAAAAATAATTATTTTTGGAGTGAGGTTAGTTTAGGATATTGACGATTAAGCTGCCATTCAGTATGCAAAACTGTAGCAGTTCAGAGTTATGAGTGTTGAGCCTCCACAACTCAAAATTCACAACTTAGAACTAAGCTGTTAACCCAATCCCTGTTTATGACTCGGCAAATAGTTTGCTAGATATTCTGTGTTCAAAGTTTTAGTAGCAGAAAAATGATTACTGAATCATCAAAAAAAATTCTGATTATTGAAGATGATAGTATTACCCGTAATCTTTATCTAAAGGGTCTTAAACTTGAAGGTTTTGAAGCAATAGGTGCTGAAAACGGTTTGGTAGGCATTAAAAAAGCCCAAGAAAATCTGCCTGACTTGGTAGTTTGCGATATCATGATGCCTCACATGGATGGTTATAGCGTTTTGAGCGCGCTACACCAAAATCCTCAGACAGCAGCTATTCCCTTCATTTTTCTGTCTGCTAGCGACTCCAGAGAAGAAGTTCGTAAAGGAATGGAATTAGGAGCTGATGATTATATTACTAAACCCTCTACATTAGACGAATTACTGAGAGCGATCGCTATTAGATTACAAAAGCAAGATTCTATTCAAAAGTGGTGCAATAACATAGTGCAGAAAACTACACAATCAGTAGTTCCCGAACCACCTTCAACTGAAACTTCTACTTCTAAATCTATATTTCCGGCGATGCCGCAACTCAAAGAAGTATTTGATTACATTGAAGCTTATTTTAATCAAGGGATTACTCTTTGTGATGTGGCGGAAGCTGTTGGTTACTCACCTGCTTATTTAACTAATAGAGTAGCCAAACAGACAGGAGAAACTGTCAATAATTGGATTGTTAAACGTCGCATGGCCGAAGCTCGCTCTTTATTACAAAGTACTGATGAGACAGTCGAGCAAATTGCAAAACTATTAGGCTATCAACACGTATGCCATTTCTCGCGTCAATTTCGCCAACATCATGATTTACCACCCCATGCTTGGCGGTTGTGTTCTAAAAATAAACAGTCTTGAGCAAATATAGTAGGGGACAGGGGACAGATTACAGGTGAGAGGCTTAAAAGGCTTGTAGTGTATAATGATTTCCTCAACTATACTCCGATTGCCATAAAATATTGTCAGGTGAAAGCGATCACTATCAACCAAAAGCAGTAGAAATTTTACACAGTATTTGTACTCTCCAAAACTATTCGCTCATTCAACGGTTGAATTGGGCGGGTATTATGAGGAAATAACTGTGCAAATTTAGCTATTTGTTCATAAGATACTTCAATTGGGTTTTCCATCACGTACCACGTCACATTTTCTGAACAGGGTGGGGTAGTGAGAGAACCAGAATAAGTCAAAAACCTGTGTTCTGCTGGTAATAATTGAGAAGCATTAATCACTACACCCGCTTCTGTGTTTTCTTCTCCCTGTTTTTCCGGCATAGTATCCCAGATAGTTTGCAAGTTTGGGTTAAATTTTCCTGCTTTTAAAAATACACCTATGACTGCTAAATTACCTGTTTGATGACGGTGAACGAAATGCAGTTCCATATCATATAATTCTCCATTGATGCGGTGTTCGCTGGGATGATGAAAATGGAACTGAAGCAGGTTGAAAATTTGGCGATTACACTCTATAAAACTTCCAGGTTGATATTTAACTTGGATGGTTTTGCCATTATTAATCACATTCAATGGTGATGGCTGATAGTTAATCGCCAGTAAATCTTGATTTTTGTCAGCATTTTTAACACTGGCAAATTCTAAATCAATAGGTGTTTGTCTTTTGCCTGTATAACAAAGCTGAAAATCAGATGAAAGTTTACCCCAATACTCTGGGCCTTGTTTGCCAATATATCCCCAATTTGCTGTTGTCGCTGCGGCTGAAGAGGTAACACAATTAGAAAGCGAAGTGCCTAAAGCACTCATACCTAATAACTTGAGTAGTTGCCGTCTGTTTAAATTACCACTCATAACATTACCCAAACTGTTACTTACGCTGAGGGCAAACGATCACAAGGTGCGGAATACCCTACTTACTCTATCGTGATAAGCACACTCATACTGTAATTGCAAGTTTTGTAACGTTAACGTTATGTTTATTTACATAAAGTTATAAATATTAATCAGTAATGGATATGACAATCTTAGTTGCATCATTAGTTTTGGGCTGGGTCGCCGCAGCAACATTAGGTTCTTTAGCTTATTTCTTAGGTGAGCAAACTAAGCCTATCCACGAAAGGAACTGGCGTTCTGAGTCTTTTGAAAAGTTAGCTCAATCCATTACAGGTAAGGAAATAGATTATAGCGATCGCACTCCTGCCTATGCAATGGATGCCTATGCCAGCAGGACTTTACCTCAGTAAAATAGGACTGATGCACAGGTAACAGCAACATGAACTACTACTGTTACCTGTAAAAACGGTTTACTTGTCTGTATTCTCCTGTGCAGCCAGCCGGACAGCTTCTAATTCAACATTAAGTTGTTGAGCAATCTGTTCTGCACTCATCCCCGTTTTTAGTAGTTAAGGCACGACTACTCTCAACATTTCAGTTTTCTGTTCTTCCCGTCCCTCAGCTTTTGCTTCTTGGTAAACTCTGGTTTCTTCTAAAGTCAGTCCCAGCATAGCTTCTACTTCCTCTCTACTCAACGAAGAAAATTTGTAAACAGCAATTGTCGTAATAATATCTATTATTTCGTTTTTAGGCAGTGCAGCAGTTGACTCTAATTTTACCCGCTCGATTAATTGCTTTGCTTGCTCCGCCATTGCTTCATCCGATGCAATTGTCAACTGCATTAAATTGATGCCTATTGGCAGAGTAAGTAAATAATTAATTATTATTCGCTTTTTTTAATAAACTTGCTTACAAAACTCACAGCCATCAGAACATATGACTAGAAACGCATACAGATTTGCTGCTGCTTGGGAGCATGAGCAGATTGTATTTGGGGCTTCCAGACCAGGCTACTCTAATCAACAGGTGTCTGATTGGATTGAGTTCATGAAACAGCAAAATATCAAACGAGTTTGCTGTCTTCTTGCCGAAAAACAACTAGCTTCTTACTCAAATCTTTTAGAGAGATATCAACAAGAATTTGGTAGCCAAAAAGTTTGCTGGACACCTATTAAAGATTTCCATTTTGCTAGTTTAGAAGCACTCACACAGAAAATATTGCCTTTTTTAATAGCAGCCGACAAACAAAATGAAAAAGTAGTTGTACACTGTTCTGGTGGTATTGGTCGTACTGGTCATGTGCTAGCGGCATGGCTAGTTAGTGTGCGGGGATTATCTAATAAAGATGCGATCGCAGCCGTTAAAAGCACAGGTCGAAATCCTTATGAAGCTACGATCGCATCTGTGTTCACTTTAAGAAACCCCCTAAAAGTTGTAAATGAACTGAATGAACTTTTAAATGATTGTCGTCTAGCAGTCCACTTGATTAATTCTGATGAATAAAACTGATGTAGTGATACAAAAAATAAAAGGGTGTAAGAGTTTTGCTCTCTTACACCCAATTTCAAAAATTAACCTTTAGGACAAAAAATATTTTGTCTACCTAAACTTACAAAGGACGATAGACGCGATAGTTAATTTCCGGGAAGATATTATCCATTAATTCAACTTTTTCTAACCAACCGCTATCAACTTTACCGATTTTGACATCCTCATAGAGTTTATTAAAGCGCATAAGGTGCGATCGCGTCCGGCGCACTGCATAGGGAACCATTGTTCCTGTCCGCATAATAAATGCCCAGTCAGAAGATTGTGCTAGCAGCAGTTCGCGTGCAGCTTGGTTAAGTGCGCGCCATTCCAACTCATCTGCTGGTTCTAGCTTCGAGATTTCAATCATACGTTCTGCGGCTTTGTGCAGATGCGGGTAAATCCAAGCGTTGGTTTCATTCAACCAATATTCATGGAAACCTTTGTAACCCCAACTTGATTGTGAAGGGCGGCAAACTTGCTGTGTTGGTTCTAACCGTAAATAATCCGCCAAGTGAGTCATTTGATATGTACCTTGGTCATACCATGACTTGCGGAACAGGTAATCGATAAACCAAGGGCCTTCATACCACCAATGGCCAAATAATTCTGCGTCATAAGGCGAAACAATAATTGGCGGACGTTGCATAATGCCGTAGAGATGTTCCGCCTGACGTTCGCGGTTATACATAAAGTTAGCAGCGTGTTCTGCTGCCTTTTCTCTTGCCCAGTAAGGGTCATAGAGTGCTTTATCAGATAAACCTAAGCCCCGCCCAGTAATTTTGTGATACTTAATCCCTGTATTTTTGCGCTGACCATTGGGCATAATGTAGGGTTTGATGTATTCATATTCTGCTTCCCAGCCCAAGTCTTTATAAAACTCTCGATATTCTGCTGCGCCAGGGTAACCAACCTCAGAAGACCACACCTGTTGTGAAGATTCATGGTCGCGGCCAAAAGCTGCAACACCTGTTTCTGTAAAAATTGGTGCATAGCTACCAAAGCGGGGGCGGGGACGGGCGTAAAGAATACCATGCCCATCCGTGAGAAAGTAACGCAACCCAGCGTCCGCTAGCATCCGTTCCAGACCTTCATAGTAGGCACACTCCGGCAACCATATACCTTTAGGCGGACGACCGAAAGTTTGTTCGTAGTGTTCGCAAGCTACTTGAATTTGCGCCCACACGGCTTGCGGATACATTTTCATCAGTGGTAAATAGCCGTGTGTAGCACCACAAGTAATAATTTCCAGGTTATCGGTGTCTTGGAACTGCTTAAATGCAGTTACCAAATCACCTTTGTAACGCTCCCACATCTGGCGTGCTTCGTTAAATTCTGTAGCGTAGTGTTCAGCCAGATAACGGATATGTCCGTTGTGGGCATTATGCTCGACTTCCAGTTCTGTCAGTTCTTCTAGCTTGGCTAAGTGGGCATCATAGCGTTCTTGCAACAAAGGATCGCGGAGCATTGACACTAAAGGTGGTGTCATACTCATCGTAATTTTAAAGTCGATACCGTCTCGCTTTAAGCCCTCAAAGACTTTCAGTAAGGGAATATATGTTTCAGTGATAGCTTCATATAGCCATTCTTCCTCTAATACATAATCACTTTCTGGGTGACGTACAAAAGGCAGGTGTGCATGGAGTACAAGCGCGACGTAGCCAATAGCCATAGTAGTTTCGGGGTGATACTTATAAATTTAATGTCGAGGGATTTGGCGGAAATTAACAATATTTTAAGACCTTCTGGGGATCGTATTAGTCCGATTGTCTTGAGAAAATTGGATTTGGGAGATAAGGGAGTGTGGGGGCAATACTTTTCGGTTAAGCATTTTTAACTTGTAATCTGGTTTTGGGAAAAGGTTAAAGGGTAAGGGTTAAAGGTTTTCTTCTAATTTTTCCCCTTCTCTTTTCCCCCTTAACCGAAAAGTATTGGATGTCAGGGTAGGCAGAGGTAGAGAAATGACAAGAAGAAATTTTAGATAGTTAGCTTAATTTGTACCGACTTCATCCTTTTAGTAATTTTATTTTTTCGCTAGCTGCAAACATACTGCTCAAGTTGTATGAAACTAGTTTATTTTGATAAAAAATGTATGGTTATTTATCTAGCCCTGAAGATAAAAGCAAGTTTGAGAAAGCAATTAGAACTGTAATCAAAAGCTATAATTTTAATTTCAAAGACATCAATCTCTAGGCAGAACATCTATTATTTATCCCTCTCAAAAGCCCTATAATACTATCGTCTTAGGTGGAATAAACTTTAGATAAAACTTATGTCTTTTGTGGGAGTTTACGCGTTTATCAACTTAAAAAATAGTTGCTATACTAAATTAATAATCTAATTAAATAAGAATTTCTCAGCAAACAAAATAAATTTGCTGATGGTTCTATATGGGTAGTTAAACCCATTTAATGAGTTAACGAGTTAGACAAAAATAAAATCATGAAATACGTCAGCAGCTTTTTAAGCACGCTGCTAATTGGTGCAGGGATCTGTTCCTTGCCTCAATTAGCAGCGAATGCAGTTACTTTAGGTAGTGGCACGATCGCTTTTGAGCAACCACCACGTCTAGTTAGTGCTAGTACGCCATATAATGATGCGAGTGCGTCTAATACGACCTACTACTTTACGGTGGAAGTCCCAGCCACTACTAAGGAATCACTACAACAAGTAACTTTTACGCAAGTATCAGGAATTGAAAAGATTGAGTTCAATCAAAATAATACTGCTGCTTTTTTAGGAACACGCGATCGCCGTGGTGAAAAGTTAGCTGTCAAATCTTTATCCAGCAACGATAATCAGAATTTCACAGTTAATTTTGCTCAACCTATTCAACCAGGTCAAACCGTAACTATTGCGTTACGGACTTACCGCAATCCCTCTAATAGTGGAGTTTATTTATTTGGTGTCAAAGCGTTCCCATCTGGTGAACAAACAGTCGGTCAATTTCTCGGCGTTGGTCGTCTGCAATTTTATCAAGACACCTACAACGAAAGTTAGGGAGTAGGAGCGGGGAATAGGAAATTCTTTTACTATTGCCTGTTCCCTGTTGCCTATTGCCTTAGCTTAATTTATTAAATAAATCAGCTAAAACTACATTAGAAAATAAAAAACCTTCTGGATCACTTAATCGCAACCTTCCTTCTAAAACTTCGACCCAACCTTTTTCAAAGTAAGGTTGTAAACATTGGTGAATTTTTGCAACCATTGCATTGCCAAAATCTCTCTCTAAAGTGGAAATACTAATACCTTCTGCTAAACGCAACCCCAACATTAAAGTTTCTAACAATATATCTGTGGATGGAGTTATTTCACCATCAATCGCACAACCAGCTTGTACCCATTGATAATATTCTTGAGTTTTACGGGGACGAGTGAAGCGTTTTTTTTCTATATAACTTGCTGCACCCATACCAAAGCCATAATAAGGACGATTTTCCCAATAAACCCGATTATGCTGGCATTGATGCTCAGGCTGGGAATAGTTAGAAATTTCGTAATGTTCATAACCTTTACCAGTCAATACTTGCTGACCCATACGGTACATTTTGACCGTAGTTTCATCTGTAGGTAGAGGATTATCACCTGGTTGGTAATAGCGACCAAATGCAGTTCCCGGCTCAATCGTCAGGTCATATATAGATATATGCGTCGGTGCAATAGCTACTGCTTGATTTAAAGAATCTTGCCATTGATCTAAAGACTGATGCGGCAGACCCGAAATTAGATCTATGCTGAATTCGGGAATCTCGACTTGGTGAATTAATTCTACAGCTGCAAAGATATCTTTAACTGAATGCGATCGCCCAGCGACTTTTAACAATTCTTCCTGAAACGCTTGTACGCCCAAGCTTACACGGTTCACTCCCAAGCTCCGATAGCCTGTTATATGTGCCAAATCAAACGTGCCTGGGTCTACTTCCATTGAAATTTCGACTTCAGGTGCAATGTCAAAACGTTTTTCTAATGCTGCTAATATACGTTCCAACTGTTCGATAGACAGCAGCGAAGGAGTTCCACCCCCAAAGAAAATTGTTTTTAGGGGTTGACCAAAATTCGGTGTGATGGCGATTTCTTGACATAGTACTTCCACATAGTGGGAGATAGTACCAGAGGTTTCACCCCGCAGGCGATCGCCTACCACAGACACAGGAAAATCACAATAAAAACACCGCCGTCTGCAAAAGGGAATATGCACATAAGCAGAACTTGCAATGCAGAAAATATCAACTTTTTGAATCATTTTGAGCAATAATTACTTAACTTAACTAAGAATTACAAATTACAAAAATAATTAGATTTTTTACGATTTCTTATCGTTTTACAACAAAACCATGAAAAATATTAAAATAAAGCTCTTTAGTTATAATATTTGCAGATATTCCCTGCTTAAACCCTTAGCCTAAGTCAATATTGATTATTCCCTTTTGCGATGAAATCAAAGAAATTTGACTTTATCAGGTCAAACAATTGCAGGAAAACAACACAACCATGCTGGATGCCATTATTATTCTCTCATTCATCCTGGCAGCAGCAGGCATAGGTTTCTACAGCACCGATCTGCTACCTGATGGCACGCTAGATCGAGTCACCAACCTAGAAGCTTTACGCCTAACAGTTGCCGTCTTTGCCGCCATTATTGGCGGTGCAGTTGGACTAAGTTTCCAGACGACCTACCGCCGCCTAGAAGCACAAGTCCGCGAAATGCCACTCGAAGTTATCTTAACTCGTGCTATTGGATTAGTCATTGGGTTACTGCTAGCAAACTTAATGCTGGCTCCGCTATTTTTGCTACCCATACCACCAGATTTTAGTTTTATTAAGCCCTTGGTAGCAGTTGTGGGCAGTATTATTCTAGCTGTTACTGGCATGAATTTGGCAGATACCCACGGGCGAGGATTGTTAAGGTTAATCAATCCGAACACTGTGGAAACAATGGTAGTAGAAGGTACATTAAAACCTGCTAATACCAAAGTTTTAGATACTAGCTGTATTATTGATGGTCGTATTGAAGCACTACTAGAAACTGGGTTTTTAGAAGGGCAAATTATCGTGCCACAATTTGTTTTACAGGAATTGCAACAAGTAGCTGATGCAAGTAAAGACCAAAAACGGGTGCGGGGAAGACGCGGGTTAGAAATTCTCAACCGGATTAAAGAAGCTTACCCCGATCGCATCTTAATTAATTCCATAGACTACGATGATATTCCCACAGTCGATGCGAAATTAGTCCGCTTTGCCCAAGAAATCAACGCTACATTGCTAACCAATGACTACAACTTATCTAAAGTTGCTAGCGTGCAGAAAGTACCTGTTTTGAACGTTAACGATTTAGTTAACGCCGTGCGTCCTACCTACTTACCAGGCGACTACTTAGACCTCAAAATTCTCAAAGAAGGGAAAGAACCTAGTCAAGGTATAGGCTATCTAGACGATGGCACAATGGTCGTTGTGGAAGAAGGTAGCAGTTATGTAGGCGGTGAACTGCGAGTAGTAGTCACCAGCGCGTTACAAACTTCCGCCGGACGCATGATTTTTGCCAAACCCCAAGCTTCAGCATTGGCGTGAGGGAAATGCCTGTTCAATTCAAATTAAATCATCTATCAGCGCGTAATATCGGTGCAGGTTAACTGCACCGATTATTTATTTAATGAACATCCTACTAACGGCTCACGCCACTAGCAAAATATAGAAGAAACACAATTTCTTTTCTTATTGCCTTATTGCCTTATTGCCTATTGCCTATTGCCTGTGTTTCTCGAAAGGTGTTTAAATTCATGCTTTCTACCCAGCTTGTAAAGACTGTATTTGCTCTATTGATAAGCCTGTAACTTGTGCTATTTGTTCTAATGGCATACCAGTATTAATTAAATTTCTGGCAACTTCCATTAAAGCTTCAGCTTTACCTTCGGCTTTACCTTCAGCTTTACCCTCAGCTAAAATGTCTTGATAAATTACTGATTCACGCATAATATCTGACCTCAAAATTCTTTTGATGACCTCTTGATCTAATACTAAACCAGCTAAAATTGCGGTAGAGGCAGCTATATGACTTTGAGTTTTTAATTCATTTATCCTGTTAATTTGTTGCGCCACATCGTTAAGTATTGATTCCGGGTCATCTGTGTTACTCAAGGCTGCAAAAGGTAAAAGTCCTGGCGTTCGCAAGAAGACTTCGGCTGGTTCTTCCCAAAGCCTGATAACTTGAAATTCATGGCGGGTTCCAGGAATACTAAATATATTTTGTCGCGCTAACTCTGAATTTGTTGGTTTGAGATAAATTACAACTTGATTCATCGCCTTATCTGGGAAGCGGCGATAAACGCGAACCCGATAATCTAGCATCCGAAAGGGAATTTCAGGATCAGTCTGGGTTTGAAATTCTAGATGCAAAACATTTTGTGCTGACTGTAGCAGAATTAGCGCATCAGCACGAATAGGTTCAAGAGATAATTCTGAAGGACTAAGTTCTGTTAGGATGATGGGTTCTCCTAACAACCAAGTAGCGAAGTCAGCAGAAAAGTTTTCAGCCAGAAATTTGCAAATGTTGTCAAACATATTGCAATTTTATCAACTGGTGTGTAAATGCTTTACAAGTGTACAAAAAATGCCAGGTTCCATTCGAGTTAAATTGTGCGAACTTTGTAGTCAACCTGCACCCATGTTATATAGGGTTAAATATAAAGAAGACGGCGAATGGGTTTTTGTCTGTCCTGAATGTTGGCCAATAATTAGTACAGATAACCCTTTTTATGTTTATGGCGGTACTTGGAAAGCTAAAAAGAATAAAAAGTAACTTTCAATTTCAAATTAAAGCTCGTAAATCTCTAAAGGTAGATTGTCTGGGTCTTTGAAGAAAGTAAATTTTTTACCGGTAATTTCATCAATCCTAATATTTTCTACATCAAGATTATGAGATTTTAAGTCAATCACAGCTTGCTCAATATTGTTAACTTTAAATGCCAAATGCCGTAAACCACAAGCTTCAGGTTGGCTTGGCCTTTGAGGAGGATTTGGGAAAGAGAATAACTCAATTTGGCTATTTTCGCCTACACGCAAATCTAATTTATAAGAATTCCGCTCTGCACGAAATGTCTCTTGAATAATAGAAAAACCTAAAACTTCCACATAAAACTTTTTAGAGCGTTCATAGTTAGAACAAATGATAGCTACATGATGAATACCAGTTGTTTTCATAATATTTTTTAGAAATAAAATATAACTATGAATCTTGTAAAACTGTTTTCGAGACAATCCGCGTCTTTTTCAGTTCGGCTGAGGAGAGTTCTTCGCCAGCTTGCAGACGCGTGGCGGATGTTTGTAGGATAGATGCGGCGTTGGTATCTCCGATTTGCAAGGCGGTTTTGGCAGCAGTTTGCAGCATGGTTGCTGCACCAATGCGATCGCCTTGTTGTAATTTCACTTCGGCTAACTGGGTTTGGCGATACTTAGCTAAAGTCAAAATTGACTGCTGTACTTGAGTATTTAATGCAGGTTGATATTTCTTAACTATGTTTGCATATATTGGCACAAGCGGTGACAGTATACTCTCTTGCTTCCTTACTGGGTCATCGTAGCGAATTTGAATATGCCCAATCACTTGTTCCCCTTCTGGTAATTGTCCCAGATAGATATTCGCCAAAACTACCCGTTCTAAATCCTGCATCAAATCGCCTAAACGCACAGCAAAGCCGCCACTAGTTTCTGGCTGTACTGGTAACTCAATAGTATCTGGGGAAACTTGCGCGATGGGTTTGAGTTCTGCGAGTCGGACGTTAGGCACAAAGGAAAACAGCAAATAAGCATTTGTTAGCCCTACTGATTGGATTCGACCAAACAAACGGCTAAATTGCTCTACTGCTTGTTCTGGATGCTCAATATAAGCTAAAGTTCCGCCGCCAGCATCGGCAATTTTTTCTAGTAAATCCTGGTTCCAGTTATTGCCAAATCCTAGAGTATTGATTGTCAGGTTGATTTTAGCTGCCTTTTGCGCTAATTCTAAACAGCGTTTATTGTCATCTGTGCCGATTTCCCACTTCCAAAGCCGCAAACTGCTTTCACCATGTCCATCGGTAAGGAGAAAGGCTTGGGAAACAGCACCTTTTGCACCTTGCATGAGTTCTGTGATTCCCAACTGCAAACCCTCTGCAATGGCTGTACCACCACTGGCGTTGAGTTTGTCTTTCAACTGCGATTTGATGCTGCTGGGATCGTGAACTACTTGGTGAGGAATAATCACTTCTGCCGAACCAGCAAAGGCGACAATTGAGATGCGATCGCCTGGCTGTAATCTATCTAATAATTGCTCTACTGCTTTAATTACAGTTTGCATAGGCTTGCCATGCATGGAACCGCTTTTATCTAGAATTAAGCATAAATTGAGCGGCAAACGCTCCTCAAACTGATCGGCAAACGCAGAAATCGAAATTGCTAATTGACGTTGGCTGCTCTTTTGAGCCACATCAACGTTACTATCATTGAGCGACCAGAACAATTGAACTTTCATTGCGGTGGGTTAACTTGCAACACAGTTTTCGAGACAATTCTGGTTTTCTTGCGATCGCTTTCGCTTAAATTTCCGCCAGATTGCAGTTGAGTGGCAGAAGTTTGCAAAACCGTGGCTGCACTTGTATCTCCCATTTGCAAAGCAGTTTTAGCAGCAGTTTGCAGCATGGTGGCTGCGCCAGCGCGATCGCCTTGTTGCAATTTTGCTTCTGCGAGTTGGGTTTGGCGATACTTAGCTAAAGCCAAAATCGATTGCTGCACCTGAGGATTAATATCCGGTTGGTAAGCCCTGGTAACATTTCCATACACAGGCATATTAGGCGTAAATAACCCAGTTTGATTTTGTGCAGGGTCATCATAGCGAATTTGAACATTTGCGATCGCCTGTTTACCTTCGGGCAACTGTCCCAGATAAATATTAGCTAAAATTACTCGTTCTACATCTTTCATTAAATCGCCTAAGCGGATTGCAAAGCGTCCATCTGCTTCTTGTTGGAAAGGGAGTTCGATAGTGTCTGGGTAAACTTGGGCGATGGGTTTGAGTTCTGCCAGTCGCACATTAGGCATTAAGGAAAATAAAAGATAAGCATTAGTTAAGCCGACAGTTTGAATCCGGCTGAATAAGCGGCTAAACTCATTTACGGCTTGATCGGGTTTTTGAATATAAGATAAAGTACCTAAACCAGCATCGGCAATTCTTTCTAAAACATCCTGGTTCCAGTTGTCGCCAAAGCCCAAAGTGTTCAAAGTCAAATTGTAGCCAGCAGCTAACTGGGCGAACTTAAAACAGCGACTATTATCGCCATGCTCATTTTCGCCATCTGTTAACAAGAAAGCTTGGGAAATTCTATCTTTTTTGCCTTTGGCTAACTCTTCAATTGCCAAGCGCAAACCTTCGTCAATTGCAGTCCCGCCATCAGCAGATAAGCGGTTAATTTGCTTTTTGATTTGTTCTGGGTCTTCAACAGATTGATTGGGGATCAAGACTTTTGCTCGATGATCGAAGACTACCACACTGAGGCGATCGCTAGGCTTGAGTTTGTCAACTAACAAACTAGCGGCTTTTTTGACCGTTTCTAGTGGTCGGCCATTCATCGAACCGCTATGGTCAAGAATTAAACATAAATTAATCGGGAGTTTACGGTCTTGAATTTCTGCGATCGCAGAAACCGAAACCGACAGCTGACGCTGGCTGCTGGTTTGATTAGCATCAACATTTCCATCATTCAGGGCAGGCTGCAAATTGACCTTCATAACCCAAACTTCCTAACACAGGACATATACATATAAATAACTTCAAATTACCAAATCAGCGATACGGAAAACTGATTCTGCCCAGATCGATTAAGATATTCACAATATCTTAGAAGCCTAGCTTTAGCAGATGCCAGCTATCTCGCCCATTAGCGAGGAAACCGCACCTGATGAAAGCTGGCATCACGCTAGGATGTATTACAGTTAACGGCATAATTCAGGCGATCAGTTGCTATGGACATTTCCCCCATCAAGGCTGTTCAAGCCCAATACTACGGCGATAACTTCTACCGGACACCGCCGCCAGATTTACCCTCTCTACTTTTAAAGGAGCGAATTGTCTATCTGGGAATGCCACTGGTGCCTGCTGTCACAGAATTGATTGTGGCGCAACTTTTGTATTTGCAGTCAGACGATCCCGAAAAACCTATTAAAATCTATATCAACTCGACCGGTACTTCCGGTTACAGTGGCGACCCAGTTGGCTTTGAAACCGAAGCCTTCGCCATTTTTGACACAATGAAATACATTAAGCCACCCATCCACACCATCTGTATCGGCTCTGCGATGGGTATGGCGGCAATGCTACTGAGTGCTGGTACTAAAGGCTGTCGCGCCAGCTTACCCAACTCTAGCATTATCCTGCACCAGCCCAAGAGCTACGCCCAAGGTCAAGCAACGGATATTCAGATTCGGGCGAAGGAAGTTCTGGCGAACAAGGCATCGATGCTTGAGATTCTCTCTCGCACCACCGGACAGTCGGTAGAAAAAATTACCAAAGACATGGATCGTCTCTTCTACATGAGTCCTTACCAAGCTAGGGACTACGGTTTAATCGACCGCGTGTTTGAAAAAGAAGAACTCGCCAATCCACCACTGCCTGCTAGTGTCCTTTAAGAAGGCAGAAGGCAGGAGGCAGGAGGCAGGAGGTAGAAAAAATTAAATTTCCTGTTTCCTCTTCCTTTAAATAATTACTAAATCACAAACGGAGTAAAGAAAATGCCTATCGGCGTTCCTAAAGTTCCTTACCGGATGCCCGGAGGGCAGTTCACAGATTGGATTAGCATTTACGATCGCCTCTACCGGGAACGAATTATTTTCTTGGGTAGGGATGTTGATGATGAAATTGCTAACCAAATCATTGCGGTAATGCTCTATCTGGATTCAGAAGATCCAGGAAAAGATATATATTTGTATATCAATTCTCCTGGTGGTATGGTCACATCTGGGTTGGCAATATATGATACGATGCAGCACATCAAATCTGATGTTGTAACCATTTGTGTTGGTCTAGCTGCTTCAATGGGTTCTTTCTTGTTGACTGCTGGTACTAAAGGCAAGCGGTTGGCATTACCTCATTCCCGGATTATGATTCACCAGCCTTCTGGTGGTACCCGTGGACAAGCCACTGATATTGAAATTGAAGCCAGAGAAATTCTGCGGATTCGTCATCAACTCAATAACATTTACGCTCAAAATACTGGTCAGCCTTTAGCGAAGATTGAGAAAGACATGGATCGTGACTTTTTTATGTCTGCTCAAGAAGCTAAAGAATACGGTTTAATTGACCGTGTAATTGAAGAACGAATCTAGAAGTAAGAGAGTAGGGAGTCGGAACAATTCACTATTCCCTACTCTTTTACAAAATTGTCTAGTTTGAACTATAAATTAGAAGATTAGCGTTTATCATTAAAACCTTAGGCTAACAGCATACAGCTGCTAGCTTTATATTAGATGGCTGATAGCTCGAAATGGATCTAGGAGATTGCTACCGTTTATTAGGTTTAAGGTCGGGAGCCTCTTTTGCGGAAATCAAAACGTCTTACAGACGACTGGCGCAGCAATATCATCCCGATATCAACCCGGATGACAAAAAAGCTAAAGATAAGTTTATTGCCTTGACGGAAGCTTATAGGCTGCTCTTAACGGTAGTACCGCCAGAAGAAACAGTCGAAAAGCCGTCAAATCAGTCGTTCACGCCTAGACGTGAAGAACCAACGGTGACTCGTCAAGAAACAGCACCAAAAACAACTGTCGTTACTGAAACAGTTGTTTCTAGACGTGAGAAACCAAAGGCGACTCGTCAAGAGACTGCGCCCAAAACTACAGTTGCTACCCAAAAGCCAAATACACCACCAGCCAATATTGCGGAAATCGAACAACGGCTGAAGTGGAAGACTTACGAGCAACTCCAAAGATTTTTAAAAGAAAAAAGATTTCCCCAGGCGATCGCACTGGCCGAAGCATTGGTAGACCGTTTGCCTAAAGATGCAGAAGTCCGCCAATGGCTAGCGATCGCCTATCAAATTTGGGGAAGAACCTTAATTAACGAAAATCAAGTCCTCAAAGCCAGAATTTACCTGAAAAAAGCTTTAAAAACAGACCCTAATAACAAAGCTTTGTGGAATGAGGTACAACGTGATTTTCAGAAAATAGAACAGATTTTTTGAGATGCCCTGAATGCTACACAACCCAAGAGATAGCGAGAGCTAGTTTTAGCCAGTCTTGCATATAAAGATGGTACGTTGATGTAACCATTAAATTTTATTTTTTGGTAAAGTCACCAGTAATCAGTCACCAATGTTTCTAGACATTGATAAAATACACTTAACAGGAAACAATTACAAGATAGCCAGTATTGTTTCATTTTACTGGCTATCCTTTTTTTATACAAGTAGCTAGGTGCTATCCGTCTACGTCTACAGACAGATTTTTGAGTATTTATGTTTAAGAAATTGGTTCAAATACCATAAGTGGAACCAAGACTTCTTTTTCTAATTGTCCAATCCCTAAAAATCGCGTTTCATCTTCATATACGCGCACAACACCAGAAATATCAGCCTCAATAGAAATTTTCTGCCCTTGACACCATTTTTGAGCCAGATTCCCAGGTAGAGTCACAGTAGGCAAATGCTGTAAAGCGACATCAGGCAGAGTAGGTTGAAATGTCCCTGCTTGCAATTGGGCTTCTAACTGGGTCACAGTCAGACTATTACTTAAGTGAAAACCACTGCTTTGCGTACGTGTTAAAGCGGCAAGAGTTCCACCAGTATTTAAGGCTGCACCTAAGTCACGAGCGATCGCTCTAATATATGTACCACTACCACAGGCGATCGCCACATCTAATTCTGGAAAATCCCCTTCTCGCCAGTCTAAAATTTCTGTACTAAAAATTTCTACAGTCCTTACCGGAACTTCTACCGTTTCACCTTGACGCGCCAAATCATACAGGCGTTTACCTTCAACTTGAATTGCACTATACATTGGCGGTATTTGTTCAATCTTGCCTTGAAATTGGCTGAGTGCAGTTTTAACCTGGGCTAAACTCAAATCAGCACAAGGTTGTGAAACGATAATTTCGCCTTGCAAATCATCAGTTGTAGTGCGGACACCAAATCTAATCGTAGCGTTGTAAGCTTTGTCTGATGGCAGATATTGCAATAATCTAGTGGCTTTACCCAACGCCACGGGTAAAACTCCAGTCGCAGCCGGATCTAAAGTTCCAGCGTGTCCTACCCGTTTGAGGCGCAGCAGTTTTCGCACCCGCGCTACACAATCGTGAGAAGTCCAGCCAAAGGGCTTGTTTAAGTTAAGAAAACCTTGCACAGTAGTAATTTTGAGTACCAAATCCCTATTTTAACTAGCATCGGGATCTATGCCTAATTCTCGTAACTTTGCGGCTAATGCTGCATTGCGCTGACGTTCTAATTCTAAGTTAGCGATCGCTTGACTCTCCAAACCTCTTATTTCTCCGTGTCCTCTGCGCCTCGGTGGTTCGATTGTCCGTTACCCATCAGTAAATCTTGACCCTTATTCAACAACCAAAATCCAAAGTAGACTATGGCGTAAGGCCATTCTGCTTGTGAGACTGGGGCTTTGTGGAATTGGCTACTAATTTCCACAGTACTAAGAGATTGGACAAGATTTAAACCCAGAGATGGGCTAGAAATCTTTTGCGCGTAAGCTGGATGCAGGTAAGAGATGTATTGTGGCTTTTTAGCAATATAAGTTTGAAAGAAAGGCAAACTGAAAGTATTGATGTAGCGACGTGCTTGGGAAGCATCCCCAACGACATCTGAGGGTAGTTGTATTTGCCCAGATGCAGAGTTGCTATCACCAATAGTTGAGAAGTGGGTTCCGCCAACAAGCGTTATCAGATATTTTTGGGAATTAGCAAGCCACGAGAAAGGGATAATTTGCTCATTTAACGCTGGTGCAACGGTATCGTTACTACTAGCGAAAATCATAACAGGCGTTTGGATTTGGCTTAAACCAGCCTTACCAAAAATCGAACTTGTAACTGGACTAACTGCGATCGCTGCTTTGACTCTGGTATCTTGTAAATTGATATTGGCTCGATTTTTTAATTCCAAAGCGCGACATTGAAACAGTAACGACATATTCCAAGTTTGATGCAGGGTTGCGCTTTGACAATCTTGTGCTAACTGCTCAAAATTAATTTTTGCCCCTGCTAAAGCTAATGCCGTGTAACCACCAAAAGATTGACCAAAAATACCTACTTGTTGCAGATTTAGTCTGCTTTTAAATCGCAAATCTTTCTCTAGCTGATTCAGCATATATTTAATATCTAAAGGTCTATCTGTAAATTCATTAGCAGTGAATAATTCTTTGGTATCACCTGCTGGATGGTTAGGAACTACAACAGCAAATCCATAAGAAGCTAAGTGGGTGGCTAAATATTGAAAGTTACTGCTATCTGTACCCAAACCGTGAGAAATTACAATGACTGATGTAGGACGGAAAACATTAGGAATATAAATATCAGTGAGTAATAATCTATTGCGGGTGTAGTCAAAAAAATTTAATGTATATTTATTAGATTTAAAGCTTCCTGGCTTTTGTAAGTCGGCTAACTGTGAAAGATTGCTCGGCTTGGGGATCGTCACAGCTTCTAGATTAGACCTTTGTGTGACTTTAGCGATCGCCTCATTAGTTGCTTTGACAATATCTTCTAGTTCTCCAGCTATAGCAAAGCTACGCCCTAAATCAATGCGGATATTGTTAGCTGGATACTTGCGTAACAGATTCAATAAATTTAAACCTTCTGGTTCTGCAAGCGCGAGAACCAACGCTGAACGCATATTATCCAATTCTGGTTGCATCTGAGGCGATTTACTTTGAATTACCTCTGCAAAACGGCGTAGCAAAGATTCTCCTTGCGGTGTCGAGAGAAATTGTCCTACTATCACCGGACTAGATTTTACAGGCGTGATTAAAATTCGCTGCAATTCCTGAAACTGTTTTGGTGATAGATATTGTTGATAAATTGCTAATTCATGATCAACAACACCTTTTTTGGCATAGTTTTCCAAAGCAGCTACAGAAATTGATAGCTCTAAAGCAGAATATGATACATAAACTCTTTCTGCTGCTTTTACAGATGTATTAATACCAAATATTGGCAGCAGAAGTGATGGAACCAGCAAGAGCGAATTTTTTTTCAGGGTGCTGGCCCAATTACCAAACAAACTATTCATCGCTCAACTGTTTCGGTGATGTTTCACGGGATGTTGGCTTTGGTAGTTATGCAAGCACCCTATTAAAGTAATTTGTAACTCGTAATACTTAATTTGTAATATTTGGAGATTCAAACAGCTTAATATCCGTGCCTTGAGTTCTCCAGTATAGACATGAGGTGATTACGAAATCAGATTGCACAGCCTCAGAAATCATAACAAATAAAAAATTACTCTGCCTCGGTATATGTGAATATGTAATGTAACTTGCGGATATAGCAATCATATTTAATTTACAAATTATTCATGGGGGCAGGCAATAGGCAATAGGCAATAAATTTGTTTGAATATCATTTAGAGTTGCTATAGACAAACTTGATTGTAATTTAGACTACATTTAAACTTTGCAATAGTTATCTATTAAAGCTTTTTCCTAACGCGATCGCCATAGAACCAGCTACTACTAAACCTGCACCCAAAATACCTATCAAGGTAATATTCTCTGGCGGAATTAGTGTAGGTGTAAATATTGCCACTAACTCAACTGCCATTAATGTCACAATAGGTGCTAGAGCTAACACGGCACTGACTCTGGATGCTTCCCAATGTTCTAATGACTCCGCAAAAGCACCGTAAGCAATTAATGTATTTAAACCACAAAAAATTAATGTGCCTAAATGTAAACCATTTAATTTAAAAATAGCCTCTGGTGTAGCAAAGGGTGTAAGCAATAAAGTACATAACCCGTAAATCATCATCATGATATTAGAAGAAGATAATGATTGTAACAATTGCTTTTGTGCCAAGGCGTAAATAGCCCAAACGGCTGCGCCCAAAACTATCAAACCACTACCAAAAATATATGTCCCATGCGCTGTTATTAAATTTGTTAGTTGCTCACGGAAAAACACAACATAACCACAGGTCAGTATACCGACACCAAGCCATTGCTGGAGCGTATAACGTTCTTGAAAAATTACTAACCCGCCTAAGCCTAATAAAAGAGTAGATAGTTGAATTAGAACTTCCGCATTTGCTGGAGATGTCAGCCCTAGACCTTGCATAAATAAGAAATAATTAGCTGCTAACATAATTGCAGCGATCGCTAATAATTTCCCAGAATTAGAATGTATTTGTCTTAACTTTGGTAATTCTCCTCGTACGCCTAAATAAGTAGCCAGCAGTACGAAAGACACCAAAAAGCGAAACCAAACAACTGTGTAAACATCAAGTGCTTGTAATACCACTGCTAGCGCAATAGGTAAGATTCCCCACAATAAGACTGTTAGGAGAGATAAGGCTAGCCCTAAACGCCAGCGACCAGAGTTTTGATGTAGTGACATTTATTTATGGTATCAAAACTCTAACTTTTATGTTAAATAATGATGATTCAAAAAAAATATTTTACTTCTAAATGCTTTTTAAAGTAGATTATCAAAGATATTATTAACCAAAATCAATAATAATATAAAGTTTATTCAGTTGATGTATATAAATATTAAAAAATCAAACCAATTATGATAAGCTTTTTAACGCAAAAATTATTTGATCAAGTCGCACATCTATATTTTTGAATAACAAAAAACGTGAGAGTTATATTGTTTATAAGTTTGTTAACACTTGTTACTAGCCTAATTGTTTACTTTCTACTTACTTCAAAGAGTAGATTGCAAAAAAGGCAGATATTAAATCATCTGCAATCTAAACGGCTAGGAGCTAAATTTTCTAAACCTATTGTAATTGCGGCGATCGTTAGTATTGCCATTATTGCTGGAAACACCGTATCAGCACAGGTGACGACGCGACCTTTAACTTCGCTGAAGACAGTAAAAGTTCCAGAACCTGACAACCTCACAGAGTTTGTCAAAAACAAAGTAGCAGCCATCAAGTTAGGCAAAGCCCTGTTTTGGGATATGCAGATTGGTAGCGACGGCGTAACAGCTTGTGCAAGTTGTCACTTTCATGCTGGAGCCGACAATAGATCTAAAAATCAGGTTTCTCCTGGACTGCTGCGAGTTAACGCTGATAAAACAGTAAATCCAGATACAGTTTTTGATGTTGGTGGCGCACCTAACTATCAACTCAAGACTGAAGATTTCCCCTTACAGACTAACGATGTTGTCTCTTCTCAAGGTGCCTTTAAGACTGAGTTTGTGGATGTTAAACCTGGTAATGATACAGACCAAGTAAAAGATTTACCCGACCCAGTATTTAATGTAAATAATATTAATGTACGCCGCGTTCAGCCGCGTAATACACCAACTGTAATTGGCGCAGTATTCAACTTTCGTAACTTCTGGGACGGGAGAGCGCAAGAAATTTTCAATGGCGTGAATGAATTTGGGTTAAGAGACCCCAACGCCACTGTTGTGAAAGCAATTACTCCCAATCGCCTAGAATCTTTGAAAGTGAGCCTCAATCATGCGTCTTTAGCTTCCCAAGCTGTCGGGCCACCACTCAGTTCCTCTGAAATGTCTGCTGATGGTCGCACCTTTGCAGAGATTGGTGATAAGTTTGGAGCAGCTAATCAAAAATCTCACGGCCTTGGCAAAGGTAGGAAAATACTCCGAAGGCTAGGGAAAAAGTTAATAGGGAAAGGTAAAGCTCTTAGACCCTTAGGTAAACAGATTGTCCATCCACAAGACAGCGTTTTAGGAAAAGAGAGCCGTTGGCCACTAACTGGAATGCAAACTTCCAGCTATGAAAAACTAATTGCCGAGGCCTTCCAACCTCAATGGTGGCGTTCAAATCGCATCATTCAAGTCAATGCTGACGGTAGCAGAACTTTTGTTAACAAGCCAGATAACTCCTTGCAGACCAATGACTACACATTGATGGAGTACAACTTCCCTCTGTTCTTTGGGCTGGCGGTACAGATGTATGAGTCTACACTCATTTCGGACGATACACCTTTAGATCGCTTTTTAGAAGGCAAAGCTAATCTCAGCGACGAGCAAAAACGAGGGAAAGCGTTATTTGAAAACAAAGCTCAATGCATAGGTTGTCACAATGGCGGAGAACTCACTAAAGCGACAGTGAGTGCTGTAGATAAAGAACGTATTGGGACAATACAAATACCTAACGCCAGACTTGTCTTTGATGAGGGTTGGGTCAATATTGGGGTAAGACCTACCTTAGAAGATGTTGGTGTTGGTGGTAGTGATCCCTTTGGTAATCCGCTATCGGAACCGAGATTAGCTTTGTTAGGCACTTTCAAGAAGTTGCTTGGCTCGGAACCTAATACTACTGTGACTTCCAGTGACGTAATTCTGGCAGACGGTAGTTTTAAGATACCAGGACTGCGTAACATCGAACTTACTGCACCTTATTTCCATAACGGTGGCTACTTGACCTTAGAACAAGTGGTGGACTTTTATAATCGTGGCGGAGATTTTCGTCAGCAAAGCGCCCTCAGACCATTGAATCTCACAGAACAAGAGCAAGCTGATTTGGTGGCTTTCATGAAGGCACTAACTGATGACCGAGTTCGCGATGAAAAAGCTCCCTTTGACCACCCACAATTACTTGTTCCTAATGGACATCAGGGTGATTCTACATTTGTAACTAGCGGCGGTAATGGCAAAGCTAAAGATCGCTTTTTAGAGATTCCGGCTGTTGGTAAATATGGTGGGAAGGGTACGCCTAATTTCTTAGCCAATAAGTAAATTTCTTTATGGTTAGTAGGGTGCGTTGTTGTACAGCGCAACGCACCATTTAGATTTCTTCTATCTAGGGGTGCGTTAGGCTGAAGCCGTAACACACCCTACTCGGATAAATTTTTTCTCCCCAAAACCTAAGAAATAACGTGAATTCGATGAACCTCACCCCAACCCCTCTCCGACGCGGAGAGGGGCTTAAATAGCAAGAAAAATTAAGCTTTTAAAGCCTCTCTCCTTGTAGGGGAGAGGTTTGGAGAGGGGTTTTTTCAATCCGTCGAACTCACGTTAAGAAATAACTAACCCTGTATTTCTACAGGGTTTTTTAAAAGAAATCAGCCATCCAGGGGGAAGGACTACTAAAAATTTGGGTTGCAGCTAGGAGTGCTGTTTCCGTTGCTTCTAATTTTCCCGTTAGTTTTAAATTACTAGGTGTGAATAAACCGGTATACAAAGATGCTAATCCTTTAACATCTAGCTGTAACTCACATTTGCCGCCTTGGGTAACTTCGCCTCGTCCATTGGCAACAGAGAGAATAAATTTATCATTATTGGCAGCTAACAAATCATCTTGAACTGCCAAATGTAATTCTGTTTCAATTCCAAGTGGATAACCCCGCAATTGGAGTGCTTTGTATACATCTATAATTCGCAGCATCCAACGTTTTTGATTTTTAATTTTTGCTGTTTGTTCTGGTAGCAGCAATGTGAGGAAATCAATAATTGAACTCCGCCAAAATACCTTTTTGAGAGTTGTACGATGCTTGGCAAGAAAAGCCCAAAAAGTTTGTGCAGCAGCATCAGTAAGAACTACCCAATCTCTAATTCTAATTACTGTTTCATCGCCTTCGGAATGCTGGCTAAAAATAATGTAACCTTGGGGTTGGTCTAGGCTACCAATAAAATAACCATAGACAGTTTCTTGCCCATCTGTCAGAATTTTTTCTTGCCAGATAGCTTGATTACGGTCTAGATAACCATGAGTTAGTTTAGCTTGCTGTTGATATAAATCATGAAAGATTTCATGATTCAGGTCTGCTATCGGTTGTAAAGGTAAAGGTTGCTTTTGGATTTGGATATCTTTCGTCGAAATTTCCCAAACGCAAGAATTACCACCTTGCTCATACCCTACTTTGCGATACAGTTGTTGCGTAGCAGGGTAAAGTACAGAGATGGGTGTACCTTGGGTATGGAGTTCTTTGATAGTGTTTTGTAAAAGTGCGATCGCGGCTCCACTTCCACGATATTCTGGAGCAATACCCACTGCGGCAATTCCTGCCATTGGTACAGACTGGCCACCTAACCATAACCCCATTGATAAAGTCGCTAGTCCACCAGCAACTAAACCATCTCGATAAATAGCGCGAAAGTTCTCTAACCCAATACGGTTAAAGTACATTTCACTGTCACCAGCAGCCATGACAAAGCACTGTTCGAGAATAGACCCCAAACGTTTCGCGTCTTCAGGCTGGACAAGACTCTTGTATTCAAATGAAGGTGTCATCGCTTACACCATAAGCAAAGAAACCTTTCTATACTACAATATATATTACAAGCCGTACTTCTTCCTTTTGATTCATCCAGGGAAGTGAACAAAAAGATCCCCGACTTCTTTGAGAAGTCGGGGATCTGAATACCTTTACAAATTGGTTTATTCCTCTAATATCGCTAACAACTGCCCTTCAGTTAATTGTGCAATTCCTAAAGCTTGGGCTTTTTCTAATTTAGAACCGGCATCTTCTCCTGCTACCAAATAGTCTGTTTTTTTACTAACAGAGTCAGTGACTTTACCACCTGCTTTTTGAATTAATGCTTTGGCTTCATCTCGTTTTAAGGTTGGCAATGTACCTGTAATTACAAAAGTCTTACCAGCAAACTTCTGATTACCTTTAGTAACTAATTCTGTTTCTTGGGTAGCAAATTGTATTCCTGCGGCTTTTAAACGTTCAATTAAAATTTGGTTAGCATCAATATGAAACCACTGATAAACAGACTGGGCTATTTCTGCACCAATTCCATAAATACCTTCAATATCTGATTGCTTGGCTGTTTCTAACTTTTCTACTGTGGGATATTTCTCGGTGATGAGTTGGGCATTAACGCTGCCAACATGACGGATGCCTAAACCATACAATACTCTAGACCAAGGTTGATTTTTTGATTGGGCGATCGCATCTACTAATTTCTCTGCTGACTTCTGCCCCATTCTTTCTAAGGTACATAATTTCTCGGCTGTCAAATTATACAAATCAGCAACGGAATGTACTAAACCTTTATCCACAAGTTGATGTACTAGCTTTTCGCCTACACCTTTAATATCTAAAGCATCACGGCTGACCCAATGTTCAATTGAACCTTTAAGAATTGCGGCACAAGAAGCATTGACACAGCGAGTTACAGCCTCACCTGACTCGCGTACCACTGGTTGACCGCAAACCGGACAATGGGAAGGCATCACGAAAGGTTCAGTATCATCAGGACGCAATTCTTTAATGACGCGCACCACTTCCGGGATGATTTCTCCGGCTTTGCGAACAATGACAGTATCACCGATGCGGATGTCTAATTGGGCGATGCGATCGCTATTATGTAAAGTAGCGCGAGAAACTGTTGTCCCGGCTAATTGTACCGGACGCATTTCTGCTAAAGGTGTCAACGCCCCTGTCCTGCCAACATTTACCGCAATATTTTCTACTCGCGTCGGTGCTTCTTCCGCCGGATACTTCAACGCCACCGCCCAACGCGGAAATTTTTGAGTAAACCCTAACTGTTCTTGCAGCTTAAAAGAATTCAACTTCACTACTACCCCATCAGTCATGTAGGGTAAATTCAGCCGTTCCGTATCCCAGTATTCATAATATTGGGCGACTTCCACCAGGGACGCACACAATTTATGATTAGGGTTGACTCGAAAACCCATCTTTTGCAACAATTCCAACGCTTCCCATTGGGTATTAGCAATACTGGCATCATCCATTCCGGGAATATGCAACGTATAAGCAAAAAAATCTAGCCGCCGCCGTGCCACAATACGCGAGTCTAGCTGTCGCAGTGTACCAGCTGCGGCATTGCGGGGGTTAGCAAATAACTGTTCACCTGCTTTCTGGCGTTCCTCGTTAATTTGTTTAAAGACTTCTAAAGGTAAGAATGCTTCACCACGAACTTCTACCCTTTCTATCGCTTCTAAACCATCAAAATTTAAACGTAAAGGAATAGAGCGAATTGTCCGCACATTTTGGGTAATGTCTTCTCCTGCTACCCCATCGCCTCTAGTTGCACCCCTAACCAAAACCCCATTTTCATAGGTAAGTGCCAAAGCAGAACCATCAATTTTCAGTTCCGAGACATATTCTACCGAGTCTGTTGTTGGTAATTGTCGCCGCCACCGTTGATCCCAGTTGTGCAACTCATCAACATTAAAAGCATTCTCCAAACTATATAAGGGGATGTTATGCCGTACCGAAGTAAAATGAGTTGCTGGTCTTTCACCCACGCGCTGAGTCGGACTGTCAGGTGCTATCAATTCTGGATATTGAATTTCCAACTGCTGCAATTCACGATATAGCTGGTCATAGACTGCATCTTCCATGATGGGTGTGTCTAAGACATAATAAGCGTAACTAGCTCGTTGCAAAAGTTGGCGTAGTTCTTCTACGCGCTTTGCTTCAGTCTGAGTCTGTGTCATGGGATTGATTGCGAAATACCGAGAGAATAAAATTTAAAGATAATAGTCAAATTTTGTCAGTCAATTGATAATTATTACAAATAACTTAGATAAATCAGAGTGTACTTCTCCAGGGTACTCGCTGGTATACCTATAATGGCATCCGTCAGTCGGTTTAATGCAGTAGCCAGTAAGAGGTATAAAGAGAAAAGGCATAAAATACTCCCTTCCTCTAGAAGATTACTTACAGTGTTTCTCAGTGTTGTGCAGTAAACCTTTCAAGGGGAGAGGGCTAGAGACTAGAAATATGTACCTCATCCAAGTGAAAAATGCTGTATTTCCTTTGTGTTCTTTGCGCGCTTGGCGGTTCGATAAAAAATTCATGAATGACTAACGCTAAAATCCCTATTGTCATTGCCCATCGCGGTGCTAGTGGCTATCGTCCAGAGCATACTTTGGCAGCTTATGAATTAGCTATTAATTTAGGTGCTGACTATATTGAACCTGATTTAGTTTCTACTAAAGATGGTGTTTTAATTGCGCGGCATGAAAATGAAATTTCGCAAACTACAGATGTTGCTAGTCATGGTGAATTTGCTCATCTGCAAACGGCTAAAATAGTTGATGGAGAAGTAAAGACGGGTTGGTTTACTGAAGATTTTACGATAACAGAAATAAAAACCCTCCGAGCTAAAGAAAGAATTCCTCAACTGCGTTCTGCAAACATAAAGTATGATGGAGTATGGGAAATTCCGACGCTACAAGAAATCATTGATTTAGCAAAAAATCAAAATTCTGCTTTGGGACGCAACATTGGGATCTACCCAGAAACGAAACATCCGACTTATTTCCAATCTATAGGTTTACCATTAGAAGATACCCTAATAGGCAATCTCGAAGCTAACGGTTATCAAGGGGCAAATGCACCTGTTTTTATTCAGTCTTTTGAAGTCAGTAACTTACAATATTTAGCGAAAAAAACTGATTTACCTCTAGTGCAGTTAATTAACTTAACTGGTAAACCTTATGATTTTATCGTGAGTGATGAAACTCTCGCCTATGCAGATTTAACAGCTAAATCAGGGTTAGAAGAAATTGCTAAATATGCCCAAGCAATTGGCATTCATAAAGATATTTTAGTTCCTAGAGATAGTACCGGAAAGTTACAGTCTCCCACAACTTTGGTGCATGATGCTCATGCTGTTGGTTTAGAAGTTCATGTTTGGACTTTTCGCAATGAAGACTATTTTTTACCTTTAGACTTTCAAGGTAATCCGCAAAAAGAATATGAACTATTCTTTAATTTAGGTATTGATGGTGTATTTAGTGACTTTGCTGATCATGCTGTGGCTGTGCGCGATCGCATAATTCACACTGCTGAAAAATAACCAGAATCAATAATTATAATCTAAGTTGGATTAGCAAGAGTAGGCTCCTGCGATACTATTTTTATAATGTAAACCACATCACCTAAAGTTATGGAGCCAAATTCTCTACCAACCGAGGTGATACTGACACACCCGCGTCAGTCCCTCGGTAAAGTTCAATTGGACTGGACACCCCAACCTGGAAACTATCTTGATTTTGAAGGTAAAACCTATGCTGTACTAGAGCGTCGGCATAGATATCAATTTAAATCAGGGCGTTATCGGCTGTATAATATAGCACTCTACGTCCAATCTGCTCAAAGGCCGACAGAAAAAAGTTTGGTAGATGGACGTTGGATAGTTGGCGATGCTACCTGTGTATATAACGCCCATTCAGAAATTGTGCGCTGTGCTGTCAACCCGCACGGCCCATGCAATGGTTGTCGCTACTACGAAAAGTGTGAAGCATAAAATTTCAGACTTTACACTTCATACTTATTCCAAGACTTCTCCTACTGTTAAACGCGTACCATTCACAAAATCCCATCCTGACTGGGGACGCTTACCAGCTAACTGAACTTCTCGTAATAATAATAAACCGTCACCAGTTTGGGCGATCGCTCCTATTCCCTTGGCAATGCTTACTATTTCTCCTGGACTCCCAGATATATTTGATAACTCAGGCAATTTTGGACGTAACTTTTCTAATTCTGGTGGTAGTTCACCCGCGTAAGCAATACCAAGGGGAAAGGAGGCTGTAATTTTGAGAGTTTGGTTACGAAAAGTCGTAAAGCAATTAGGATAAAAACCCCGAATTTGATTATGTAACTGTACCGCACTCTTTGACCAATCTAATTCGTAATCCTGCTTTTGAATCAAAGGTGCATAAGTAGCCTCTAAATTATCTTGCGGAACTGGTTGAATTTCTTGCTGCTTCAGCTTTAACAGAGTTTCTATTAATAAATCTCCACCCATTGTTGCTAGTCTTTCGGCTAAATTGTCAGCGTTATCTAACAATTTAATTGGTGTGGTTGCTTTTAGCAGCATCGCCCCGGTATCCATTCCAGCATCCATTAACATGGTCGTGATTCCTGTTTCTGGTTCGCCGTTATAGATACTCCATTGAATTGGAGCCGCACCGCGATACTTAGGTAAAATCGAGCCATGCACGTTAATGCAGCCCAGCTTAGGCATATTTAAGATTTTTTTGGATAAAATCTGCCCATACGCTACTACAACAAACACATCAGCATTTGATTGTTGTAAGTTTGTCAGAGTTTCAACATCTTTTTTGACTTTTTCTGGTTGCCAAACTGGTAAATTATGCTTAAGAGCAACTGTTTTGACTGGTGAAGGAGTTAGCTTGTTTCCTCGTTCTCGACGTTTATCTGGTTGGGTGACAACTGCTAACACTTTAAATTCTTGGTGATTCAGCAATTTTTCTAGGGTAGGGACGGCAAATTCAGGAGTACCAAAAAATACAATTTTCATTAGTCGAGATCCAATGATCAACAGCTAATAAATAGCTACTTAGTTATTTGTCATTATCCCCCTTACCTCACTCCCTATTCTTCAAATTCACTTGGCGAAATTCAGATTTTCTTGATAAACTGAAAATAATTTAACTTAACAGGTTGATAAATTGATATCAACTTGATAGTTTTTTATTAGGCGGATTCACTTACATATCACAATTAGCTTTGTCAGGTTTAGCTAGCCAGCTTGACCATCAGGATTTTGGATTGTGGATTGTTCTTTCGGTTTAAGCCCTGTCGCTTGTGGCAGAGCAAATCTAAAATCCTTAAACTGCATACTCTTGTGGATGTACAATCGAAAACTAAAATCTCAAATCTAAATTTTGCCCCAGATAAGGTTATAAGTGTAGTTGTCTTTTGACAATTGTTACAGTTAGATTTCACTTTCATGATAAAGGTGGATACTAACTATAGTTTTCGAGTATTATGTGTTGTGCGTCAGCTTTCTCAATTTTTAAAGTAACGCCTCACTTCTACCGTTATCGGGGTCTGCGCTGTTGTAGCAGGGATAAATAGGGGAGCCTCCTGCGACTTAGCTGTTGCTAATGTCTATCCCAACAGTTCAGCTATTCGCTCTACCTCTAGGCTGCCAGTATCTGTAGCCGACATGATACGCTAAGTACTTTTTAACCAATTACCAGTTTTTTGGAGTGGTTAAGTATTTATTGGCAGCAAAATCTTATTTTATGCAGTAATTGCTTGGGTTCATCTGCGTAGGTTTTGTGCTGGCAAAACAATCGTCAATAACTAATATTTAGTAATTAAAAGTGAAAGTGATGATACTAAATTTTTGTAACCTTTTGCAAGTTTAAAAAAATTATCTTCAGCAACTCTGTCAAACTTTGAGTTTGCTGTTATACCTATAATGATCACCTTCCCCTCACTGCATAGGCTTCGATTGCTCTTCACACAGCACCCGCAATTCTAGAGAGTCCACCATGCTCAAACCCCTCTTGCTGTCAGGATGGTTCCGTGTGCAACCATTTCTTAATTATGTTGTCTTAGTGATGCTGATTGCTCCTTTAATTGCGGCATCAGGTCACTCTACCTCTGCTAAACAATCAAAAATACTAGCTAAAATTACTCCAGAAACTGGAGAATCTGAAGCTTTACCACAAGAGACGGCCAATGTTGCCGAACCTGATTTAGCTGGAATGTTTCAAGATAGTTCTAGCAATTTTTTACCTGGAGAATCTGACTCAGTACGCCAAACAATAGCTGAAGTTGGAAAACAACCAGTTGTAGAAGCAGCAAAAATTGATTCTCTAGTAGTAGCAGATTATTCAATATCTACTAATGTACACGCTTTAACAAATATCGATCCTTTAGCATCAGTAGATCTGGCACCAATTCCTGACACATCTATTAATAAATTAAAATTAAGGGCAGAACTCACAGCTGCTGAAATCGAATCTTTGCTGCCAGAAGAAAGTGCTTCACTGAAGAAAAATCCTCAAGTAGCATTATCGGGAACACCTCGAATTCCAACTATTGAACCGCTCCCTCAAGCAGAACCAGACTCGACAACTGAAGCACCTAGTGAAGAGCAAGCAGAACAGGTAGATCCTATAGGTAGTCCGCATCCAATTCCCTGGAAGTGGATTTTGGCTAATCAGGAGGCTATTGGTTCTAAGGGTAGTTCTGGTGTGCGTTATTACCGTAGTGTCCCAGTGATTTCTCCTGATGGTAAGTATGCTGTTTACAGTCGGGTGAAAATGGAAATTAAACCCGAAATGTACAATAGCCGTGTTACCAGCGTGATGTTTGTCGAAGATAGACAGACTAAAAAGTTGCGGGTAATGGCTTCGACTTCTCAAATCAACGATCCACTATTAAAGGTTAGTGTTGCACCTCCAGAACAAATCCGTGAAGATGGACAAATTGGGGTACTAGTTCCTGTTAGTTGGTCAGAAAAAAGCGATCGCTTTTTAGCACGCAAGTTTGAAGGTGTATTCAATACAGGCGATGCTACAGATCACGCAGTTATTTGGGATCGGCAAAAAAATCATACCAATACCGTCGCTCCCAGCCGTCACGAAGATGATCATGAAAAGATTGCGGTCTTATTAGGTTGGAGTAAAAACCAACCTGATCATGTGCTGTTCCGTGAGGGAGAAATGGGTGAAGAGGAATGGCCTCTGGTACAAGTTGCTACTGATGGCAAAACAGTGAATCCCACTGATGCTGATCAGCCTGTGACTTATGGAGATAAATTGTCAGAAATTTGGGCAGAGCCACAAGTTGCAACTCGATAATTTTAAAGTGTATAAAAAGTTTTATTTTTCCCGTTGTTGGCACAGCTAATAACGGGAAATTTTTGGCCGATAGATCAGCAAATAGGTGTATGAGAGTAACATCCAAAGAATTTATTACATAGGAGATTAATCTATTGTTTTTAAACTAGTACACCACGGCGTAAATAAGCAGACCATTGAAAAGTTCTAAACAGCTTATTCCATAATACTTTTGACTTTTGATTTTTGACTTTTGACTTTTGATTTTCGCCTTGCGGTACTAGACTTGGCTAAGAATCACAGTAATTGAAATGAATTTAGTACTATAGCAATCCTATTTGATTTACAAACTGCTTATGGAGGCAGGCAATAGGCAATATATTTGTTTGCAACTAATTTAGGCTTCCTATACTTGGTTAAAAAATTCACTTTTGCCAACTACGATGATTTATCACCACTTTCTAACAGAGACATAGGATCTTTCACCCGCCGGATGGGTAAATTCGCAATTAAGGCTGTGGTTCTTTGGTTGCTTTCTAGAGAGAACTCTAGGCCTTCAGTTTCGATTTCCACATAGCGACAGACGATATCTAGAATTTCTTGACGCATTTTTTCTAGCGTCTGAGCATCTAGGTCAGCGCGGTCGTGGGCGATTACTACTTGTAGGCGACGTTTTACTTGATTGCGACTGTTTTCAGGAGTTCGAGAAAAAAGTCGTTCGATAAGTTCAATGATCATTGCTAATAGATCTCAGGAGACTGAAACATTAAACAATCTTTGTCCACAACAACTTACGCAACCGGGCGAAGATGTTATCGGGGGGCGCGTCGAGATCTAAGAATTCGACAGTTTCTCCTTCCAATCTCCGAGCAATATTTTCTACAGCTAAGGCAGCTAAAGAGGGAGTATCGCCTAATACTAAAGGTTCGCCGCGATTGGTTGAGACAATGACACGCTCATCGTCAGGGATCACGCCAATTAAGGGGATTGCCAGAAGTTCCTGAACATCTTGGACAGACATCATATCATTTGCCTGTACCATTGCTGGTCTGATGCGGTTTATTATTAAGTGTACACGCTTAATACCTTGTGCTTCTAGTAAACCAACTACCCGATCAGCGTCCCGAACTGCGGAGATTTCAGGAGTTGTGACAATTAAGGCTTCTTTGGCTGGGGCGATCGCATTTTTAAATCCGTTTTCAATCCCTGCCGGACTATCAATAATTACATACTGATATTTTTGTGCCAGTGCATTCACCAATAACTTCATTTGTTCGGGGGTGACTGCATCTTTGGAACGGTTTTGGGCGGCTGGTAGGAGTACGAGGTTAGTTTGACGTTTGTCTTTAACTAAAGCTTGTTCTAATCGACACTCTCTTGAGAGAACTTCTACGGCTGTGTAGACAATCCGATTTTCTAGTCCTAACAGCAAGTCCAAATTTCTCAAACCAAAATCTGCATCAACCAGGGCAATTTGACGGCCCATCTTAGCTAGGGCCATGCCTAGGTTTGCTGACACTGTAGTTTTACCCACCCCTCCTTTGCCGGAGGTAATCACAATAATGCGAGTCATGTTCAGAGTTGCGAGCGATGAGGGTTAAGGAATTATAATAAATATTTATGGTACTGGATTGATCCTAGCTAATTGATTTCTCGAAAAATCAGTAGCCCTAACGATGCGAATTCCTTGCGGCGTGATATGTGCCACTTCTGGAGAAAATTGCGCTGGTAATTTTTCTGGTGATCTAGCTACAGCATCGGCGATTCGCAATTGAGTAGGTTCCATTTGTAAAGCCATAATCAGGCACTCACGGTTCCCCCCAGCACCAGCATGAGCAATTCCACGTAAACGCCCCCATATTAAAATATCTCCTTCTGCAACTACGATACCACCTGGATTGACATCTCCTAGCAAAATTACTGTTCCCGGATGACGAATTTCGACTCCAGAACGGACTGTCATTTCCAGATAAAGGGCATCTGCTTGGGTTGTGGGAGTTGTTTGGGTTACAGAACTCAGGGATGTTTGTGGTTGTAGTTGTTCTACAGAATAGCCTGCTGTGACAGCCGCGATCGCAGTTTGTCGTCGGCTAGTGGCAACAGATTTTAGCTGGAGTTGCACTTCGCTAAAGCTGTCGGCTAAATCTTGCAGTTGCCTGCCATCTAATAACCTGTCATGGGCTATCAAATATACAGGTGTGTTGGGTGTTCTTAAGCGATCGCCTGCGTTTAATCGCACCTTTAATTGTTGCCAAATATCAGACCAAGCGACTTCAGAGGCTGGTAATTGAGATTCTGTTGGCAAGATGACTAACAGTTTGCCAACTTCATTCTTAAACTGAACTTGGATACTGTTTTTTAGTCGGTTGTCTACTTCTTGGACATTATGATCCCAAAGGGCGGAACTCAAATCTACCTCTGGGATTTCTTCATTGGTTTCTAAATCTCTAGTCAAAGTTAACTCCAATTCCCCTGGAAGCGAATCTGACTTGATATGCTGATCTTGATAACTTGACTCTGATTCTTGAGGAACAGAATCTGTATTTAACACCAAAGGTTGAGAATTTGTCTTTAAATAAAGAAGAACAGATGATAACTCCGCATCCGGGATCACAGGATTGGGTTCTGCATCATAAATAGCGGAATTTGACTCGTTATCAATATTAGAAACGATAGGGCTTATTTCTACATCTGATAAGTGAGAAATTGACTCTGCATCAGGACGTGCAGAATTTGACTCTGGGCGAGGGATGGCAAAATCAGAAGTCATGCAGCACCAGCCATAAACACGACAGAAACTCCGGGTAATTACTTATATTAAATTAGTTGCTCTACGCAACAACATTCTCACCCAAGAAAGTTATGAGTGACCGAAGTTCAAGGCAGCCACATATGCCACCCTGACTTCTTGCTGAGTGATGTAAACGCTTCCTTGCGCTCCCTTGGGATGCACTAACAGCCGATGCTCAAAATTGTTGAGTTTTTCATCAAACTGATGTTTCTGAAGTATTTCAGAACAAACCATTTTCTATCAACCCTGATTTATTATTCTTAACTACAACTGTAGACAGCTAGTAAGCATATATATTGCACTTTTTTAGGAATAACGTCATTAGTTGTTGATAATTTCTCCTTTATCAGGATCTAATGACAAATGATATTTGAAGATAAAGTAAACATGAACTATTAAGTATAAAGTATAAAATTTCATACTTTATACTTTACACCTCATAATTTTTGCGTCAAGCGTTTATAAACTGTCGCCAATGCACTAGCATCGCCAACATTACCAGGGAACAATACTACTGGCAAATTAGGAAATTGCGGATGGTCAGATGGTGTTGTTACCATCGAACAACCAGCGAGAATTTGTCCTAGTAAACGCGCTGTTCTTAAAGCTAAACCCGTACTCAAGACATCATTGGAGGTAATTCCACCTTTGCTAATTAAAAAACCGATGTCAGAGGGTAAACCTTGAACAATATCCATCAATAAACTTGAAACTTTGATGCCAAAATTAAGACGTGTATTAACATCATCAAAGGTGAGTTCTTGACGGCTAGTGTAAATTACTGGTGTTTTGCCAGAACTATGTACAGTGCGGATATTTTCTAATATTTCGTCTAGCAGTGCAGCAGATTGATCAGGCTTATCAAGTAATCGCTTCACCTCGACTTCAATTCCTACTATCCCCTCGGTTTGTAGTAAGGCTGCTAACTGCTGAGTTGTCTTCTGCACATGGGAACCGACAATTACTGCGCCCGGTTTGCCTTGCCGCACATATTCTGCCATGTTTTCGGCTGCTATAGGTTGGGGAGGTAATGCGGCTAAGGCTGTTAAAATACTGGCGGCACTGCGAAATAAAAACCGCTTACCTTGACTCGCTGCTGTTAATAAGTCTTTGGCAAAGGTGTTGAGGTCAGTTTGTGTTTCACCATCAACCACAGCACATTGATTACCCGTCAGTTTGAGTAACTGTTCTAAACTACCAGCACGAATATCATTGAGTAAAAATCTCGTGACCGACTCCGCACTGATGCGTCCTTGGGTCTTTTCTTCGACATACTTAGGTAAGTAACTGTGATGATAGCCAAAGACAGAATCACGGGCAAATTCAGTTTCATGAACTGGTGTAGGCACACCGTCAACCATTAAGTAATGTATGCTGTCGCGGGTGATGCGTCCGCCTTCAAAAAATGCTGGGACGAGAAAATGGGCATCAAAGGGGCCGAGTTCAGTGGCGATCGCATCAGTTTCGATGGGATAATGCCCCCGCAAGGTAGAATCAGAACGGCTGACTACTAAAAAATCGCTTATTCCTTCAGCAGCTATGGCTTGTTTTAAATTCTGACAAACTTCTTTTGTAATAGCTGCTGCTGACTCTGGTGGTAAAGCACGCGTATTCGTCAGCACAAAAAAAATCGGTGAATCATCACGCAAGCCAATGCGTAAAGTCTCTACATCCCACCGCATTAGCAACAAGCAGCTATGAACTGTTTGCGAACCTGTAGGGTCATCATCCAAAACAATTATTTTTGGTTTATTACTCATTAGAATTAGCGATGCAGATGCTGCGTGAAAAGATTAAATATGCTGAAATTTTTTGATTATGATTTGTAAATCAAGATTTAACAACAGTTAATAATCGCTAGCTTGAATGTTGGCTGTCAAGCTTACAAATGAGCTAATCTTGCTAATTAATTTTTCAATCAACTGCAAGCTAGCGATTACTATTTCTCAATGTGCAGTTATTCGGGTACATCAACCAAAATATTGCCTTCTTCTACACGCACAGGAAAGACTGGCAATGTTTTTTGTTGTGAAATCAAAGAAAATACTTTGCCTACCCCAGGTGGCCAAGGACACCAAGTGTTTACCTCACCAGTCTGCAAATCAAAAGCACTACGGTGGGCAGGACAAACAATTGCACCATCTTGAATTTTCCCACTCTTGAGAGGCAACTTTAAATGCGGGCAGACGTTATCGACTGCATATAGTTGATTTTCGTGGTTTAACAAGAGAATTTTGCGCTTGCCAACGTTCACAACTTGTCTAGCACCAGGGGCAAGGGCATCAGTTGTAAGAACTTTAGTCCAACTCATTCAGTGTTCCTCTCCTAATTGCTCTGATGTTTAGTTTGACGCAATTGTGACCATTGAGTAAACGCATTGGTGTTTTTGCTCAAGGGAACCAGAAGATTTTAGAACCTGTAATCCTATAACTCGTAAAATATAACAGCAGGTATAACATAGAGTAGGCAAGGCATTAACTTTAAATTACTTTACAAAGGCGGTAGAAAATGGGGCGAATAAATCCCTACACGCTACAAATGCAGATTACCCGAATGTTTGACCAAGGGCAATCATTTTTCGCCACAACCAAGGTGCAGGAATGGTTAAAAGAACGCAATCAAAATCCTTTAGATTTTGAGATTATATTTCATCAAAAACCTGCGCCTCCTGGTTCTAAAGAAGTGATGGTTGTCGAAATTGAATTACGTCGCAAAGATGGACAACCTGTAGATCCTTGGCTGCAAGAACAAGCAAATCTTCATGCTTGATTTAGCCAGATGTGGAATATTTTGGCTGATAGCAAGTTTGCTTTTATTAACGAATATTTTTTACGATAGAGCGTTCCTAATGAGGGGACGTTCTATCGTAAAAATAAATAAGATATTAATATATTTATACTCATGCTTTTATTAGCTTTTCCTTTATACCTACATTACCCTGTAAGCCGCCTGTGTGTATCAGTAGAATGCGATCGCCTTTTCTAAAAAATCCCTGCTTTAATAAATCCATCACTCCATAAAACATCTTGGCGGTGTAGACATAATCGAGAGTTACACCATGCATTTGTTGAAATTGCTGGCTAAACTTTAGCAGTTCATCGTTGACCTTGGCGTAACCACCAAAGTGATAATCACAGACTAATTCCCACGCACACGAAGATTTAGTTGGTACAGGTAAGTCAGCAGAAAGGTAATTCTGTAATAGAGTTTCAATTTCTTGTTTCAGAAATGCACCATTCTTGAGAATGGGAAAAGCAATTGCTCGTTTTTGCTGACTGAGTGAAAGTACAATACCAGCAAAGGTAGTACCCGTACCACAAGCAACACAAACAACATCAAAGTCTTCTGCTTGTGCAAGTATCTCCATACACCCACGCACACCGTTTAAATTACTTCCACCTTCAGGAATAATAAACACTTCACCGAAGCGTTCTCTGAGTTCAGTTTGTAGTTCTGTTGTATTGCGTTGTCTGTAAGTTTTCCGGTCAAGATACACCAGTTGCATACCTTGCTGTACAGCAAAACTCAAAGTTGAATTTAATGGACTTGTTTCTTCACCACGGATGACACCAATTGTATTCAGCCCAAATAATTTACCTGCGGCGGCGGTTGCAAATATGTGATTTGAATAAGCACCGCCAAATGTCAGCAGCGTCGTGAAATTCCTTTCCTTCGCTTCTAACAGGTTGTATTTCAGCTTATACCACTTATTTCCATTAACCCACGGGTGCATGAGGTCGAGACGTAACACAGACATTTCTACCCCTACACTTTGGGTGATGTCGCTATCAATCTTTTGTGTTGAAGGCGGAAGAAAAATTGAGGTCATGTAGACTTATATAGCAATCTTATTTGATTTATAAACTATTCGTTGAGGTAGGGAATAGAGAGTAGAAGTGGCTTCAGATCCCCGATTTCTTGAAGAAGTCGGGGATCTAGTCATTCAAATTAGTCGTCATAAAACTAATGATAAACATTGATTAATTTCAATGGTAAAGCAATCTTCATAATGAATAAATCTTTCTGATGAGTATCTTTAGAAATTGGCATTTTACCAAATGAAGATAACCGTTCAATATAAGAGTAAGCAGATTCACTCCAGATAAATTTCTTCTTGGAGAAAACCAATGGTTGCACTTACAGAAAATACTTCAATTCTTTCTAATCCATCACGTTTAACTATACAAACTATTGAAATCGCCACTCAAACCACCGCTATTCGCTGCCTTGATTGGGATAGAGACCGTTTTGATGTCGAATTTGGTTTACGTAATGGCACAACATATAATTCTTTCTTAATTCAAGGTGAAAAGATTGCTTTAGTTGACACTTCACATCGTAAGTTTGAGCAATTGTACTTAGAATTACTCACGGGATTAATTGAGCCAACAAAAATAGATTATTTAATTATTAGCCACACAGAACCAGACCATAGTGGACTAGTCAAAGATATTTTGCAATTAGCACCTAATATTACTGTTGTTGGTGCAAAAGTGGCGATTCAATTTTTAGAAAATATGGTTCACCAACCGTTTAAATCGATAACGGTAAAAAGTGGCGATCGCTTAGATTTAGGTAATGGTCATGAATTAGAATTTATCTCGGCTCCCAATCTCCACTGGCCAGATACAATCTTCACTTTCGATTACAAAACAGGCATTCTTTACACTTGTGATGTATTTGGAATGCACTATTGCGATGACCATACATTTGATGAAAATCTAGCCATCATTGAAGAAGATTTTCATTATTACTATGACTGCTTGATGGGGCCAAATGCTCGGTCAGTTTTGGCAGCTTTAAAACGGATTGAAAAGTTAGAAATATCAACGGTAGCGACAGGTCACGGGCCATTGCTACAACACCATATTTCCGAATGGCTAGACCGCTATCAAAATTGGAGTTTAGAGCAAACAAAAACTGAGTCATTTGTCGCTTTGTTTTACACTGAAGATTACGGTTACAGCGAAAACATAGCGCGTTACATAGCACATGGAATTACCAGAACTGGAGTAGCAGTAGAACTAGTACCCTTAAATAATACTGAGCCTCAAGAAATACGCGAAATAGTTACTCAATCCAGTGGTTTAGTAATTGGAATGCCACCCCAATCTGCTATAGCCGCGCAAACAGCATTAAGCACAATATTGGCTGCTGCTCATCATAAACAAGCTATTGGTTTATTTGAGTCAGGAGGCGGAGAAGATGAACCAGTTTATCCTTTACGTAACAAGTTTCAAGAAATTGGATTAACTGAAACTTTTCCACCAATTTTAATCAAAGAAACTCCCACCAGAGCCACAGAACAATTGTGTGATGAAGCCGGTACAGATATCGGACTCTGGTTAAACCGCGATCGCACTATTAAACAAATCAAATCCATCAATACAGATTTAGAAAAAGCTCTAGGAAGAATTAGCACAGGCTTATATATCATCACAGCCAAGAAAGAAGAAATTCAAAGCGCGATGTTTGCTTCTTGGGTGACACAAGCCAGCGTCAATCCTTTAGGAGTAGCAATTGCTGTCGCTAAAGAACGAGCGATTGAATCCTTTCTGCATATAGGCGATCGCTTTGTTTTAAATGTCCTCGAAGAAGGTAACTATCAAAGCTACATGAAACACTTCCTCAAGCGTTTTCCTCCTGGTAGCGATCGCTTTGCAGGGATAAAAACCTATCCTGCGGCTAATGGTTCCCCAATTCTCGCTGATGCTTTAGCTTACATGGAATGTGAAATCACTAGCCGCATGGACTGTGGCGATCATTGGGTGGTTTACAGCACCGTGAAAACTGGACGAGTAGCCAAACTTAATGCACTCACCGCCGTGCATCATCGCAAAATTGGTAATCACTACTAAATTCTGAAGTGTGAAGTATGAATTATGAAGTATAAAACGTCATACTTCATTCAGAGTTACTAGTTAATTGAATGATTGTTTTCGTACCAATAATTCACTTAGTAATACTCTTCATACTTCACCGTTCACATTTCATAATTCACACTTCACCCTTCATACTTCCTATGTATAAGCCTGTTGATGATAGCCCAATTACTGCTGCCTATGAACTCAATCGGGGTCGCATTGTTCGCAGCCTAGAACTTATCCAAGATGTAATTGTAATTTCTCTATGTATTGGCTTATTTAGCTTCATGGTGATTCAGGTGAGAGATATGTTTCTCTCTTTGCTTCCTCCGCTAAATTTCCAAGTTGTTACCGCCGATATTCTGTTTCTTTTGATTTTGGTTGAGTTGTTCCGACTGCTGATTATTTATTTACAAGAACAACGTATATCTATTGGGGTAGCAGTCGAAGTTTCTATTGTTTCTGCCTTGCGCGAAGTGATTGTTAAAGGTGTTCTGGAAACTAATTGGACTCAAGTTTTAGCGACTTGTGCTTTCTTATTAGTTCTAGGCGTATTATTAGTCTTGCGAGTTTGGCTACCCCCAACCTTTGAAGGCATTGATCCAGAACAACAAGTATCACAACGCTACAAACAAATGCACAAATAAAAAGTAAAAAGGCAAAAAAAAGTGTTTGTTGTAAAAATTAGCTTCATTTACACCATGCTGTACTAAAAACTTTAAAAGACAAATTTTCAGACTTCATACTTCCCACTTCATACTTTTTTAGGAGGTTACTATGTCCATTGCTACTATTACACCCAGTCGTCCTAGAGATGTTCAGGTTGCAGAAATTGGACAAAATACAATAATTTTGCGATCGCGTACTTGGGAAAGGCTTAAATTTGAAGTTGAATACTCTCGTCAAAAAGGAACCACAGCAAATTCTTATTTAATTCAAGCTGATAAAAAAGCTTTAATTGACCCTCCTGGTGAATCTTTTACCGAAATTTACATTCAGGAACTAGGGCAACACCTAGACTTTGCAACTCTAGATTACATTATTCTCAATCATGTTAATCCTAACCGCCGAGCCACACTCAAAGTATTACTTTCTCACGCCCCGCAAGCTACAGTAATTTGCTCACGTCCAGCAGCCAATGCTTTAAAATCAACATTTCCTGAATGGGAAGCACATATTCAAGAGGTACGTTCCGAGGATACTTTAGATTTAGGACAGGGACATCTTCTATCATTCATCACTGTACCAACTCCGCGTTGGGCAGATGGACTCTGCACTTACGATTCCGCTAGCAAAATACTATATACAGATAAATTTTTTGGCGCACATATCTGCGAAGACACCCTTTTTGACGAAGATTGGAAAAAGTTAGATGCAGAACGCCGTTATTATTTTGAGTGTCTTCATGCACCCCAAGCCAAACAGGTTGAAGTTGCTTTAGATAAATTGACAGCCATAGGAGCAAGATATTATGCTCCTGCACATGGCCCAGTTGTGCGTTACAGCCTCAGCCGTTTTACTTATGATTATCGCCAATGGTGTCAGGGGCAGAAATCACAAGAATTTAGTGTTGCGTTGCTGTATGCTTCTGCTTATGGGAATACGGCAATTGTAGCGAATGCGATCGCTCAAGGATTAATTCAAAATGGCGTTAATGTTGAGTCAATTGACTGTGAACTAGCAGACACAGCAGAAATCACTCGCATTGTAGAAGCCTGTGATGGCTTTATTATTGGTTCACCTACTTTAGGTGGTCATGCACCGACCCAAATTCAAACCGCCTTGGGAATAGTGCTGTCAACAGCCACAAAAACCAAGTTAGCAGGTGTCTTTGGTTCCTATGGCTGGAGTGGTGAAGCCATAGATGTATTAGAAAGCAAACTCCAAGATGCCAATTATCGTTTAGGGTTTGAAACAATTCGGGTGCGTTTTAGCCCGACTCCTGAAAATCTCCAAGAGTGTGCAACTGCGGGTGCAACCTTTGCCCAAACCCTGAAAAAAAATAAAAAACTACGTGTTCCCCGTCAAGTAGTTACAGAAGCGCAAGTAGACCGTACCGAACAAGCTGTAGGGCGAATAGTTGGTTCCTTGTGTGTTGTTACAACTCGTGACGGAAATACCCACAAAGGCATCTTAAGTTCTTGGGTATCACAAGCCACCTTTAACCCACCAGGAATTATGATTGCGATTTCCCAAGAGCAAAATGCTGATTTAATGCGTCATCCTGGCGATAAATTCGTACTGAATATTTTGAAAGAAGGCAGAAATGTGAGACGCTATTTTTCTCGTCATAGCACTTCAGGCGATAACCCATTTGCTAATCTTTCAACCCAAACTGCTGCTAATGGTTGTTTGATTTTGGATGACGCATTAGCCTATTTAGAATGCACTGTACACAATCAACTTGAATGTGGCGATAGGTGGTTGATTTATGCAGTAGTAGATAAAGGTGATATGTTAACAAATGATGGGATAACTGCTATTGAACATCGTAAATCTGGCAGTTTTTATTAAACTTGGTCTGCTCAGTATATCGATGCTTACAACAGATTCAATAATCACACAGAAGCAGAGTTTGTCTCTGTAAGATATAAAAAACTTTGGCAGGAATAAAAATATTATGTTGTATTCTGCCAATATGTCTAAATATAGACACAAATCTGCTTCTGGATGAACTGATTCATGGAATTCATAAGAAAATACAAATCAAATTATAATTTTGTATTGCATCTTTTCTTCCTGATTGTGCTGTTGTTGGGTATATTTTTCCGTTTTACTAATCTTGACCATAAAGTGTACTGGTATGATGAGGCGATGTCATCTCTGAGAGCTTCTGGTTACACTGAACAAGAAGTTGTTCAGCACTTTTCTCAAAGGTCAATAGTTAGTGTAACTGAACTCCAGCGATATCAGCACCCTGATGGCACAAGAAACATTATTAATACCTTTCAAGGCGCAGCTAAAGAAAATCAAAAATATTCGCCAATTTACTATAGTATGGCGAATATTTGGTTTCATACTATCGGTAGTTCAGTAGCATTAGCTCGATTGTTACCTGCTTTCCTTAGCCTACTAGCATTCCCCTGCATTTATTGGCTGTGTCAAGAGCTATTTGTTGAAAGAGGCATTTTTGCTTCAAAACTGCCTACATGGATAATGATAGGATTAATCGCCGTCTCGCCATTTCACGTGCTTTATGCCCAAGAATCTAGGCACTATAGTTTATGGACTGTGACTACTTTAATGTCAACAGCAGCTTTATTACGAGCAATCAGATTAAATACTATAATTAGCTGGATTATTTATGCAATCACTTTAGGAATTCATCTTAATACCTTTTTACTTGCAGGGTTAGTAGCGATCGCGCATGGTATTTATGTCCTGCTAATGTATAGGTTTTACCATATCAGAATTTTAAAAGCCTACCTCGGAGCATCCTTGGTAGGTGTTACCGCTTTTCTTCCTTGGGCTTGGATAGTCATCACTAATATATCCCACGTTAATACAGTAGTTAGTTGGACATCCAGTAATACTATTGAAAACGCAGAACTCAGGGATAGATGGATTATGCACATAGGTCGGCTCTTTTTCGATGTTAATCAAGATCCTTGGGATTTTTATGTGCATCGACTGTTGTTAGTCTTGACCGTGTATGCTTTTTATCGCCTCTGCCGTCAAACGCCCCTGTCAGTTTGGTTACTGATTTTTCTTCTGACTGCTGTTAGCACATTGCCTTTAATAATACCCGATTTGATTTCAGGGGGGGTGCGATCCACAAGGGCAAGATATATGATTCCTGGGTTATTGACAGTCCAACTAGCTATTACTTACTTGCTAGGCATAAATTTAGCTAGTCCTTCGTTAAAATCTTGGCATGAGAAATTTTGGCGATTAGTTTTAGTTATGATATTCTTGGGGAGCGTTTTGTCCTGTGTTGTGAGTTCTCAAGCAACAGTTTGGTATAACAAAGACATTAATAAAGAACATATAGCTATTACACAAATTATTAATCAGACAAAGAATCCTCTTTTGATTAGCGATGCATCAGTAGGTTATCTTTTATCTTTAAGTCATTCACTTAATCCGAATGTACAAATTTTAATTAAACCTAACTACTGTGATACTTGTGTAATCCAATCTTCCAGAAAATTTAGTCTTCAGATACCAATAGTAGAAGAATTAGTTCGCTTTAGTGATGTTTTTGTATACTTTCCCGGAAAATCCTGGCGGGAAAAATTGACAAAACAGCAAAATTATAAATTTGAGCCTATTGTATTCAGCTTGTCTCAATCATCAAAAAAACAACCTGTGCTTTGGAGAGTTATGCCTATTCAAAAAAGTTCAGTAAATTGAAAAGTTTTAAAAGTAAGAGATCGCCTAGAAAGCACATAAAATATGAAATATCATCAGAGTCTGTGCAAGCAAGCATAGTCAAATTTTGCCAACAGATATGCCCCAGCCGATCGCTAAGATTTCGCTTGCAGAGTTTCTTGCTCAACCTAATATTGAGACTTCCCCTGCATGGGAATTAATTGATGGGCGAGTTGTTCAAAAAACAATGCCAACCCTCTTTCACTCACGGCTACAACGTAACCTAGTCAATTATATTAACGATCGCACCGATCAATTTGAAGCCGTGCAAGAGCTACGTTGCATTGTACCGCCTTACTCCCCAGTGCCAGATATTGCTATTATTGCCTGCGACCGCCTTGGTGATGAGGACGGCCCATTTAATGGCGCGCCCGATTGGTTAATTGAAATTCGCTCGCCCGACCAAAGCACCTTAGACTTACAAAATAAGATTCTCCACTGCCTTAGCAATGGAACGCAACTAGCTTGGTTAATCGATATTGCTCGTAAACAAATATGGGTTTGGCAAGGAGATGACTTACCGATAATCTTTGCAGGAGAAGACTTTTTGCCAAGTTTAGACATTCTCCCTGAACTTACAGTTAATGCGGTCATTGCTATGACTGGAAGGCATTAAGGTAACAGGTTACAGGTGACAGGTTACAGGTTAAAGGTGATCTAGTGAAACGCCTCTTGCCTTCTGCCTCCTGCCTCCTGCCTCTTTGAATCAACCGCCCCAGATTTTTTCGGAAATTGTTGCTGGCGAAATATCTGCCACTTTCCCAGTCGGGGATTTAATAGCAAGAAACTTTTCGCTTTTTGGTAACAACTGCTCTGGATCGGAGGAACCAATTAAGCTGATTGTGTAGGTTTGGACTGCCACACTCAACTGTAATGGCGCACTTTCAGTTGTCAGCATTAAGTTTGCACCGGCAATCATGGCTGTCAACTTACCGATATTATCTGGAGATGTCACCTTAATTTCAGGACAAGACTCTCGAAGCGATCGCACAAATGCTTCATCGTCGGAACCTTGAATTACAACTACAGGCAAATCTGGCTGCTTAACTTGAAATTCTTGAATAATAGGCCGCCATTTCTCCACAGGATATATTTTATCGGTACTTTTACCCCGTGCTGCTTGGTCAGCACCGCCATAAATCAAGACGTAACCCGTTTCACTCGCCCCTAGCCGTTTTTGTTCATTTTGTGACCAGTCAATATCGGGTTTTGGCACATTTACTGCTAACTCTGGGCAAGGGGTGGTAATGCCTAAGGGTTTGAGCAAATCATGATATGCTGCTGCCACATACTGAGAAGGGTTAAACGGCACAGTATTAGTCAGAAAAGCGGCTCCTTTGCCTTTAAAGCCAATACGTGTGGGTATTCCCGTTAACCAAAGCATTAGTCCTACTAACCAGCTTTGTCCAAATGCAATGGCGGCATCATACTCGCGATCGCGAATTGTGCCTACCAAGTTTCCCCAATCTGCCAAACTGTTACGATCTTTAAAATCAAAGGTCAGTACCTCGTGAACAGACTTGCTCACCCGGTAGGCAGCCTTTGACCGGGGTTCGGTAACGACATCGATCTGAGCGTTAGGATAAAGGCACTTCAAATCATCTAAAGTCGGAAAAAAGAGAATTTGGTCGCCAATTCCGCCAGGTACAAGGGCTACTACTCGCATAATAATTATTGACGCTTACTCGCTCCCTATTTTAGGGGAATATAGGTATTAAAGATTAGGGAGTGGGGAGTAGGAAGTAGGGAGTAGGGATAAGAGGCTAGGGATTAGTTTAAAAAATGTTTTTTCTCACCTATAACCTATAACCCATAACCTGTAACCTCCAGTTTAGCGATCGAGGAAACTTGTGTATTTATTAATTCCTGCTGCCGGAGTCGGCAAGAGAATGGGTAGTAACCGTAATAAACTTTTACTTGAGGTACAGTCAAAACCGATTATTGCTTGGACTCTGTTAGCTGCGGAAGCCGCCAGTTCTATTAGTTGGATTGGGATTATTTCTCAACCTTGTGATTGGCCCGACTTTAAGGCGATTCTCGCTGACTTACAGCTGACTAAACCTGTGAAATTGATTACTGGTGGTGCTACGCGTCAGGAATCAGTTTATAACGGCTTGCAAGCACTACCACCAAATGCCGAGCAAGTGTTGATTCATGACGGTGCTAGATGTTTGGCTACACCGAATTTACTCAACGCTTGTGCAGAAGCAATTTGCCATTGTGCTGGTTTGATTGCTGCCATACCAGTGAAAGACACGATTAAAGTTGTTGATGAAAGTGGCATAATTCAAAGTACTCCTGACCGACGGCATTTGTGGGCAGCCCAAACCCCCCAAGGATTCAACGTCAATTTGTTGAAACAGTGCCACGCTGAAGGTATTCGTCAAGGTTGGGAAGTAACTGACGATGCGGCTTTGTTTGAAAGATGCGGGATTGAAGTCCGAATTGTTGAGGGCGAGGAAACGAATTTAAAAGTGACAACTCTCCAAGATTTAGCGATCGCTGAATTTATCCTCAGCCACCGATGAGAAGGGAGCAGAGGAGCAGGGGAGCCAAGGGGAAAATTTGAATATTGAGAATTGTTAAGTTAGTTTTTGACTTATAAAACAAAAGCTAGTATTATGCCACACATTTGTTAATCGTCAGTTATACAGTCATCTGTTGCCAGTGACTAATGACAAATGACAAATGAACGCCAGTTGCTACAAGTCGGCAAAGCCGACGACAGTTGCCTTAAGTCGGGAAACCCGCCCAAGGCAATGTCTCCCCAACGCACTGGCTCCTATTGACCATTGACTAACACTAATGAAAACAGCCACCGCAACTAAGACAGCGACAAAAATAGAAGCGATCCTCTATTTGAAAGGTAAACCCTTATCACTGAGTGAAATTGCCGAGTATGCCGCTTGCGATCGCTCAACTGCGGAAGAAGGCATAATTGAACTCATCGATAGTTATGCCCACAGAGATAGTGCCTTAGAAGTTGTTGAAACCACTGCTGGTTATAGTCTCCAACTTAGGTCTGATTTTCATGATTTAGTGCAAACGCTGATTCCGGTAGAATTAGGGCTAGGGGCATTGCGAACCTTAGCTGCGATCGCTCTCAATAGTCCGATTCTACAAAGTGATTTAATTAATCTACGTGGTTCCGGTGTTTACCAACACGTTCCGGAATTAGTCGAATTAGGTTTCGTCAAAAAACGCCGAGATAATGAATCTCGTTCCTACTCGCTACAAATAACACCAAAATTTCATCAATATTTCCAAATCGATCAACTTCCCCAACCCTTTGATAGCAAAGAACAACAACTGGAATTAGATTTAGCGATCGAGGATGGCGATGAGGATGCTAGCTAAGATCTGGGAAAGGGGAAAGGTTAAAGGGGAAGGGTTAAAGGTTAAGAGGCAAATTTCCCTTTACCCCTTGCCCCTTGCCCCTTCCCCTTCCCTTAGCCCCCAGGTAGATATAAAAGCCTACCTCTGGAAAATGCCCTACCCTATTAGTATGGTTTAGAGTAGAATTAGCAACTAAGCTAAAAAAGACTGCCAATGGTGTTTGATCCTAATTTTTTGAATGACAACTCCGAGGAACACCCCAATCAACTTCTAAGCGAGAACATTGAGGAAAACCCCAATCAGTTACTCCAATATTTGCAACATCAGTCTCCTGATGTTTTGGCCCGTGTCGCCCAGTCTGTCAGCCCTGAAATTAAACAAATTATCTCCCAAAACGTCCAGGGGCTGGTGGGAATGCTTCCCTCTGAAAATTTCAATGTGCAAATTACCACAGACCGAGATAACTTGGCTGGGCTATTAGCATCAGCAATGATGACGGGATACTTCCTACGCCAGATGGAACAAAGGATGCAGTTAGATTATTTATCTGACGGTCAATAGTCAGCTAATTTTGGATTATAAATTCTAGATTTTAGATTGAACAAGTCCGCAATCCGAAATCGGCAATCCAAAATCTAAAATTCTGCGGGGTGGAACTTGAACCGAAAAAAAACAATCCCAAATTGGTTGACTGCTGGCTATTTTTTGGGATACGCTCCTGACTGCACTTTTAAAGTCTGAATTTTTCCACTACGGTTGATTTCAAGTACTAGGATATCTCCGACTGTGCTGGATTCTACTAGTTTTTGCACTTGGGCGGCTGTTTTAACTGGCTTCGCGTTAACTTTTTGAATTACGTCTCCAGGGAGCAGTCCAGCCCGTTTTGCTGGCGAGTTATCTAAGACTCCCTTAATCACAACGCCAGTATCTTGCTTGATGTTGAGCTTGTTTTCCTGATTAATTTGCTGTTTTTTGGTTGGAGATAGATCTGCCATTTCAATCCCCAAAAAAGGATGATCTACACGCCCTTTTGTAAATAGTTCTTTAGCAACACGGGCGGCAACTTCAATAGGAATAGCAAAACCTAAGCCTTGTGCATCAGCACGAATGGCTGTATTAACGCCAATAACTTCGCCTTGAGAATTTAACAAAGGCCCCCCTGAATTTCCAGGGTTAATAGCCGCATCAGTTTGGATAAAACTAACGCGTTTATCTGGGACACCAACTTGTGCGCTAGTGCGGTCAGTAGCACTAATAATACCGATGGTGACAGTATTATCTAAACCTAGAGGATTGCCAATAGCGATCGCCCACTGTCCAGGAATTAAATTTTGAGAATTGCCAAGCTTTACAGTCGGCAACTTATCACCGGGAATTTTGACCACAGCCACATCTGTAATAGTATCTATACCCATCACCTTGCCCTCAAAAGTTCGACCATCTTTGAGGGTTACTTGTACTGTATCTGTATCAGCAACTACGTGGGCATTTGTGAGCAATTCACCATCTTGGCTCAAAATAAAACCTGAGCCTGTACCACGCTCAATTCGCTCTTGAGGTATTGCTTGTTCCTCCTCACCAAAAAAGCGGCGTAATAACGGATTTTTTAGAGCTTCCGAAATAGGATTTGCCACTTTACGTGTTGCATTAATGCGGACTACAGCAGGGCCGACTTTTTGTACCGCCGTAGCGATAAAATTCACGTTATCGCCGCCATTATTCCCTGTATTGCCGCTACCAGCATAAGGAACCACAGATTCGGGCGGTAAAGCCACCGTCACATTCCGTAGCTCTTGAAATGAGCGATTTTGTGGTAGAAGATAGCGACTGCCAAACACACCTGCACCACCGCCAACTACCAGTAAAGATAAATAAATAGCCAATTGCTTCAGAGATAAATTCATAATAATTTCGTTTAAGGACAGCAATGCGGTTGCTAATTTCTAAGTGTAGTCAAGCAAGCCGCAACTGGACAGAGAAACTTAACATAGAGTTTATTAATCAAGACTTACACACAAAGGTCAACAATGGGGTGTAGGGGGTAGGGTGTCGGGTGTTGGGAAGACGGCATTGGTGGAGACTTCCCTACACCCGCCCCAACAACCAGTGGGATACAAGCCCTGTCCTTTAGGGCAATTGTGTTGGTAGGGGATACAAGAACCTGACATCACCGTCTTCACTACACCCTACCCCCTACACCCCACACCCTGTTTTTGACCAATACCGATTAACCATGCATCGTTATGCTGCCAATTTTTTTGGGAAAACTAATCTTTAGTCTAGATAAGATCCCTAGACTGTTATGACCATTGCTCTTAGTTGCGAATCAGCTAGGCAACTGTTCAAATTCTTAGCTATCTCATCGCCAGAGAGATTGATTCTGGGGGTCGTACTTTAGTTTATCGAGTAGTTTGCTATGTTGACCAATTCCCCATTATCATCAAACAGTTTATGGAAGTATTTACACAGAAATCTCGGCAAAATCTTCAACTTGCTTGCGAAACGAAGCAATTCTCTTGTAAATGCAAAACTGCAATCAGCACAGAACAGTAAATTATTAGCTCGGTTGGTACCTAAAAATCTTTTATACCAATTCTCTGTAAAGCTGCACATTATTTTGACCCCTCCCAACTTCCCCTTAACAAGGGGAGGTACCGCAGGCAGTGGGGTTATTTTTATGCGTCTTCATATGGAAATGGTATTAGGCCTAATTGCTGACAATTACCAATATGCTTTAGATGAGGTGTTTCATGTCCACAGTTAGCCTCAAAAAAATTATTAACAAAAAAGAGTTGCCGTCTCTGCTTGAGGACTTAGCCTGCAAGATTAACAGTGCAATTGAGATTGATTTGCCAGATGGTACGAAATTAGTCAGCATTGGCAAACAAACTGGCAAAAACCGATATCCAATTGAGGTATCAGGAGAAATCATCGGTTGGGTTGTGGGGGAAGCCCAGACAAACACAGTTGCAACTTTACTTTCATTGCTGGCAAAACAAGAAGCCGAGAAGAAGGAATTAGCTATAGAATTGCTGGAACGATATCAAGAAATTGATTTGTTTGAAGATATCTCGACTCAACTGACCACGAGTTTGGATAAACTACAGATTGCTCAACTCGTACTTCAAGAAGTAAGTCGATTAATTGAATCATCTGCGGGTGTAATTCTGCTCCTGAATGCAGATGCAACTTCCTTTGAAATCATTACCGAATTTGGCAATTTTTTTGGTCACAGTCAGCCGGAACCGGGCGAAGGAATTATTGGAGATATAGTCCAATCTGGTCGCCCCGAACTCGTTAATGATGTCAAAGCCGATCCGCGATTATGGGGGGAGCAAAATGTTAACGCTCTCATTTGTGTACCTTTGCGAACCAAGGGGCAGATTATAGGAGCGATCGCCATTGGCTCAAACAAAACCGACGCATACAAAGCTGAACACCTCAAGCTGGTGAGTATCTTTGCCTCGCAAACAGCAGTAGCGATAGAAAAAGCTCTGCTTTACGAACAAAGCATTCATGCAACTGCCCAAGCAAAAGCTCAAACAGAAAGGCTTCAGCAAGCTCTTCATGATTTGCAATTAGCACAAACCCAATTAATTCAAAGCGAAAAAATGTCGAGTTTGGGACAACTTATTGCCGGAGTTGCCCACGAAATTAATAATCCTGTGAACTTTATTTGCGGCAATTTGCGGCATATTGCCGAATATAGCCATGATTTGTTGTATCTGGTGCAAGAGTATCAGAAATTTTTACCTGTAGCTCCGCCAGATCTGGAATCAGAGTTAGACAATATCGATCTGAAATTTATTATGGAGGATCTACCTAAACTGCTGGATTCCATGAAGATGGGTAGCGATCGCATTGTAGAAATTGTCAAATCCCTAAAAAACTTCTCCCGCCACGACGGAACCCAAATGCAAACCGTCAATATCCACGATGGTATCGAAGGCACACTGATGATTTTGCGCCATCGGCTCAAAGCAACTACTCACCATCAGACAATTGAAATTTTGAAAGACTATGGCGAACTGCCGTTAATTGAGTGCTATCCCGGACAGTTGAATCAGGTTTTTATGAACATTCTGGTGAATGCCATTGATGCTTTAGAAGAAATGGGGAATAGGGAACCATCTACCACTACTCCCCACTCTCTACTCCCCACTCCCCAAATTACTATTCGCACCCAAAATCTGGATGATAGGTGGGTTGTAATTCGCATTGCCGATAACGGCCCAGGTATGAAAGAAGAAGTAATCCGACGCATTTACGATCCCTTCTTCACCACAAAAGGAATTGGCAAAGGAACTGGCTTAGGTATGGCAATTAGTCACCAAATTATTGTCGATATACACAAAGGAATTCTTAAGTGTCGCTCTCAACCGGGGGAAGGAACAGAATTTTGGCTTCAGATTCCGGCCAATGGTGCAGCAGTGGAGATTGCTGAAAAACTCAGTAGTACAAATTCTGGCACAAAAATTGCCTTTTCTCCACCTTCTACTACCGATACAGATGGCTTCATCCCTGCAACAACTCCAATGCTCAAACCAGCAGATCTCTTCACCCGACACGCTCAAATTATCCGGCGGCTTTCGCAACATAGTTCAGATGTTGACATGACATCACCCGATCAAATTTACCGAATGTTCCAACGTTACCCGATTTCCTTAAAGCTTTACGCCACTTTATTATCCTGGTTTTGTTGTTCTAAACCTACCCAAATACGCAACTAAGGAAATGCCACCATGCCTAACCAAATTAATGAATACAGCCTTCAACTTTTGGAAAAATGTCCTGTTGGTTTAGCACTATACCGGATGGATGGAACATTAATAGATATTAATCCGGCCTATGCTGCAATTTTGGGTCGCACTGTTTCCGAAACATTAAATCTCACCTATCAGCAATTTACGCCACAAAAGTATACCTTTGCTGATCAAGATTTCTTAAATAAGGTCATAAATAATGGCTGCTATGGCCCCTATGAAAAAGAATACATCCACAAAGACGGACACTTAGTTCCAGTCAGAATCTCTGGACAACTTATTGAACAGGATGGAGAGCAGTTAATTTGGTCGAGTGTGGAGGACATTAGCGACCTCAAACAAGCTCAACAGGAACGCTTAGAGTCCGAAAAAATCTTGAAACAGAGCGAAGCAAGATACCGCTCTTTAGTCAAAACTAACACGCAAATTATCTGGGTTAGCACACCAGAAGGAATTTGCTTTGAATTAACAGATTGGATAGCTTATACAGGGCAAAGTCTAGCTGAAGCAGAGAATGGCGGCTGGATTGAAGCCGTTCATCCTGACGATCGCGGCTACACCGGAGAAGCTTGGGGTATTGCTGTAGCCAATCTGAGTATGTATCAAATTGAATACCGGATTCGAGGAAAGGATGGTAATTACCGCTACTTTTGGGTCTGGGGCGCGCCCGTCATCGAAGACGATGGTAGTGTGCGGGAATGGATTGGCACTTGCACTGATATTCATGATCGCAAACTCGCAGAAGCCGAAAATCAACGCCTGAAAGAACGATATAGTACTCTAGTAACTGCTAGTTCACAAATTGTCTGGGGGGCTACTCCAGAAGGACTAGGGATTAGCAGTGAAATGCTTACCTGGGTAGCCTATACAGGTCAAACTGAAGAGGAGGTCGCAGATTGGGGCTGGCTTGATGCGGTTCACCCAGACGACCGTCCCCACTCCCTAGAAGCCTGGAATCAGGCTGTGGCGAAGCGCAGTCTCTACCAAACCGAATATCGGCTGCTTGGCAAAGATGGAATTTACCGCTATTTCACTGTATGTGGCGCTCCTGTTCTGGAAGCAGATGGTAGCATTCGAGAATGGATTGGGACTTGCACCAATATTCACGATCGCAAGCTGGCAGAAGCGGAAAATCAACGTTTATTTGATATGTTGAATCATTCCAGCGATGCGATCATTGTCCGTGATATGAACGACAAAATCTTGTACTGGAATCAAGGTGCGGAAAGGCTCTACCATTGGACGCGAGATGAAGTTAAAGACCAATACATCTATACATTTCTCCAAAAAATATTTCCCAAACCAAAAGAAGAAATTACAGTCGAGTTATTACAGCAAGGTAACTGGGAAGGAGAAGTGCAACACCTGACCCATGATGGCAAACTCATTACCGTCCAAAGCCGATGGACTTTACAACGAGATGCCGACGGACAGCCCTGTGCGGTGTTAGAAATTAATACTGATATTACCGCCCGTAAACAAGCTGAAATCGCTTTACGGCAACTAAACCAAGAACTAGAAGCCAGAGTTGCACAACGGACAGCCGACCTACAAAATACTCTTGCAGAAGCCCAAGGTTTGAATGCAATTTTAGATAACTTAGCAGATGGTCTGTTGGTGGTGGATACGGCAGGCGAAATTACTCACTTCAATCCTGCGTTTTTAGCCATGCATGAATTACCAGCCACCGCCCTCAAAGGTCACTATCAACAACTGCCAATATCCGGTTTAACACATTTGGTTGAACAAACTCAATCTCATCCCAAAGAGGTATTCGCGGCCGAAGTTTCATTAGCCAAGGAACGCATTGGTCAAGCAGTAGCAACCGCAATCTTCAAAAGAACAACTGCTAATGAACCTGCTACCTGTTTCGGTTCTGCGTTGCTGATTCGGGATGTGACGGCAGAAAAAGAAGTAGATCAGATGAAAACCGACTTTATTTCCACGGTTTCCCACGAGTTGCGGACACCATTAACTTCTGTCCTCGGTTTTGCCTCGATTATTCAAGAAAAGCTGGAAAAAGATGTTTTCCCCATACTGTCGAATGAAGACCGCAAGCTGCAAAAAACGATTAAGCGGGTGGCAGACAATCTCAATATTATTGTTTCTGAAGCTGAACGACTGACATCTTTAATTAATGATGTTTTAGATATTGCCAAGATGGAAGCGGGTAAGGTGGAATGGCAGATGCAGCCGCTTGATCCCAGCGAGTTAGTAGATTGGGCAACCACTTCCACAGCCGGGTTGTTTGAAATTAATGGCTTGCAGCTAGTCAGCGAGATTCAACCTGGATTACCGCAAATAGTAGGCGATCGCAACCGTTTATTACAAGTCCTGATCAACTTGATTTCTAATGCCGTAAAATTTACCGATTCCGGTTCTATCACCTGTCGCGTCACCCAAGAAAAAGAAGGCATTTGCATCAGTGTCATCGACACAGGTATTGGTATTGCACCAGAAGACCAACCCAAAGTTTTCGAGAAATTCCGGCAAGTTGGTGACACTCTCACCGATAAACCCAAAGGTACAGGGTTAGGGCTGCCCATCTGCAAACAAATCGTTGAACATCACGGCGGCAGAATTTGGGTAGAAAGTGAACCAAGTAAGGGTAGCACATTTTCTTTCCTGATCCCTAACTATGTTGCAGACCATCAAGCCAATGCCAAACTTAATTTAGATGCGCTGGTTAAACAACTTAAAGAACACGTCATTACTAACAACGCTGTATTGAATCAAAAACGCAAAACTATTTTAGTGGTAGATGATGATGCTAACATTCGAGAACTGTTGCGGCAACAACTAGAAAACGAAGGCTACAACGTTAGAGAAGCAAAAGACGGTATGGATGCGATTCACCAAATTAAAATAGCCCATCCCGATTTAATTCTCCTCGATGTGATGATGCCTCAAATTAACGGCTTTGATGTGGCAGCTGTTCTCAAAAACGATCCGCAAACAGCAGAAATCCCGATTATTATTCTGTCAATTATTGAAAATAAAGAACGTGGCTACCATATTGGGATTGATCGCTATCTTACTAAGCCGATCAATACAGAACAACTCCTCAATGAAATTGGTTCACTGCTTTCTCAAGGTACGTCTAGTAAAAAGGTGTTAGTTGTTGATAAAAATGCATCAACATTAAAAATCCTCTCAGATGTACTACAAACTCAGGGATACAGTGTAATAGAAGCCTCTGATCCGCAAGAATGCATTCGTAAAGCTCTGTCCGCTAAACCTGACATGATTATCCTTGATTCTATCTTTTCTCAGGAAACCGACTTAGTAAAAACCTTACGGTTTGAAAATGAGTTAGAAAATGTATTCTTCATTATGCTTTCTGATCAGTAATTTTTCTAGTAGCAGCCAGAAAGTAAAAACATGACTATTCCTAATATTTACTCTTTCAAAATAAAATAATCTAGACTTTGATGGCTATATCAACTGAAATTAGAAGGTAAAAATAGTTAATTTTTGCCTTTGAATTTCTTTCTGATTTTTCGTTCCTCTCTCGGAGGTTATATGAGCCAGAAAATTTTGATTGTTGACGATGAACCTAATATCGTAATTTTGATGGAACAAGCTTTGGAATTATTAGAAGATGAAGGAGTTGAGCTACTAACTGCCAGAAATGGGCAAGAAGCTTTGGAAACTATTAAAACAGAAAAACCAAACTTGGTATTTCTTGATGTAATGATGCCTAAAATGAGTGGTTTAGAAGTTTGTCAAATCGTTAAACATGACTTGCATATGGATGAAATATATATTGTTATGTTGACAGCGAAAGGGCAAGAATTTGATAAACAAAAAGGAATGGATGTTGGTGCTGATTTATATTTAACTAAACCATTTCGCCCTAAAGAGGTATTAGAGAAATCAATGCAGGTATTAGGATTTTGAATAAAAATTTATAATATAAAAGCAGTTTTTAGCACTTTTTAAGATTAGTCAGTTTCTTTAATATCATTCGTAAATATTAAATCCCCGACTTCTTGAAGAAGTCGGGGATTTAAGCAAGCATGGTTTTCACAAATATTCGTTAACTTTAACGTGAGTTCGACGGATGCTAAAAACCCCTCTCCAAACCTCTCCCCTGCAAGGAGAGAGGCTTTCAAAACTTGTTTTTTCGTTCAAAACTAGGAAGATTTATGCCCCTCTCCGCGTCGGAGAGGGGTTGGGGAGAGGTTCATCGAACTCACGTTAACTTTAAGCAACTACTACATTCTGGTGAGGTATCTTGACAGTAAATTTTGTACCTACTCCTACCTCACTGTCTACATAAATTTCTCCTTGATGCCTTTCTACGCATTTTTTCACAACTGCTAATCCTAAACCACTACCAGCGACGTTTTCAACATTTTCGCCGCGATAGAAAGGCTCATAAATTTTTGGCTGTTCTGCTAAAGGAATACCTATACCTTCATCTATTACCTGAAAAATTGTAAATTCTGTTTCAGCAGTTAAAATTAAGGAGATTTTACAATTAGCTTTAGAATATTTAATGGCATTTAAAAGTAAGTTACTCAGGATAGAATACAGTAATTTTTCATCTAAACTAACACGAAAGCAATTGCCCTGACTTCTAAACTCTATGGGGTGCGGGTTAGTGACAAATAACTGTAAGTCTTCTACTAAGTTTAGACAGAATGTTTCTACATTAATTAACTGAGGCTTATAATCTAATTTCCCAGATTCGGCTCTAGTTATGGTTAATATATCTGTTAAAAGATGATTCATTAATTTAGCTGAGGTCTGAATGCGATAAAGGTTTTTTAATTCAAGTTTGTTTACGATTTTTTCAAGTTTTTCTTTTAATAGCTGGGATGAGAGTAAAATTACACTTAAAGGTGTCCTAAATTCATGCGAAATCATCGAAAATAAATTAACTTTCAGTTCACCCAATTTTTTTTCCTGCGCGAGAGATGATTCCAAAGACTCAATTTTTTTCCGATTTATCCATTGACGTTCCAAAATAAAACATAAACTCAAAATTACAATTAGACTTAAAATTGTTCCTAAACACTCTATTTTAATTCTTAAATAAATACTGTTTTCTGATTGTTTTAGAGAACTATTCAAATAATGTTCTTCTTCAGCTTTAATATCTGCGGTCGCTCGCAAGATTTGTTCTCGCAGTTTGATACTGCGATCGGTAATATTAGTTTGCGTTTGAACTGCACTTTTGTCCTTTTGATAAAGCTCTATTGATTGTTGTAAAATAGTTAATCTTTGAATAACCAATAAGTTTAAGTTTGCAAATTTTTGTTTTTGGGTTAAGCTAGGATGCAGCTGTTTTTGGAGCAATTGAATTTCAGACTGCATATTTTTTACTTCATTTTGGTAACGTTCTAAATCTTCTTGATAACCCAAAAAAATATACCCTCGTCGTGCTGATTCCGCAGCCGTCATGGATGCATAAAAGTTAGTGAGAGTATTGAGAGTTAGGTAAGTATTTTGTACTTGGTTAGCACCTTGTCTAATTTCGTCCGTATTTTTAAGTGAAGCGAAGGTAACTAGTCCCATAAGTATTAAAGTTATGCCAAAGCCACCAAGAATCCATCTTCCTGGTAATAACATTTTCATAGATTCTTGTGTCATACGCTTCAAGTTAGTGATATTTTGCTGTTTTGCGAGAACAGTAATAAAGTAACCAAAACAGGGTTAGTGGTGCTTAGTGTGAGAAGGAGGGAAAAAGAAAGTTATATTTTTTGTACACCCAGAAGCGAAACCAAGAAGGGTTCAAGCCCCACTCCCAACCCCTACACCCTACACCCCACACCCCACACCCTTCTTCTTGACTTACACAGAAGAGTTCATACGTGATAAAGTTAGGCTGATGTCTTCCTGCCTGCCGCGAAATTAAGGATAAACTATGCGTATTCTCGTGGTTGAAGATGATGTTCAACTGGCAGAGGTACTGACCGAGGCTTTAAGCAGCCGTCAGTATGTGGTAGATATAGCCAAAGATGGCGAAGCAGCCTGGAACTCAGCAGAGTCTATGAAGTATGACTTAGTAGTGTTGGATGTCACCCTGCCAAGACTAGATGGTATAAGGTTTTGTCAACGCTTACGCACTACTGGGACAAATAACCCTGCACATCGAAATTCTCATGCACCAGTGCTAATGTTAACAGCCCGTGATACTGTAGCTGACAAAATTGCTGGGTTAGATGCAGGTGCAGATGATTATGTCGCAAAGCCGTTTGATTTAGAAGAGTTAATGGCGCGTGTACGTGCTTTACTCAGACGTGGTAGTTCTGCAACTACAGTAAGTTTGTCTTGGGAAAAACTTCACTTAAATCCTAGTACTTATGAAGTAACTTATGATAGTTTACCACTGTCATTAACTCCTAAAGAATTCGCAATTTTGGAGTTATTAGTTGCTAATGGTAGACGAGTATTGAGCCGTTCTAGCATTATTGAACAAGTTTGGTCAATCGATGATTCTCCTGTAGAAGAAACTGTCAGATCTCACATTAAATGTTTGCGACAAAAGCTGAAAGCTTTAGGTGCTTCGGAAAATTTTATTGAGACAGTGCATGGTTTAGGATATCGGCTGCAATAATAGCTTGATAATATTAGGTTAGACTGAGCAACCTGCACAAATTCTACACAACTTCTACACAGTGATTGCATAAGTAAGTTATATCTTTAGATTTGAGAAGCAGAGCAGGAAGACTCAAGTGTTCAATCACTGAACCAGGAGGATAATTGTGAATGACATGGAAGGACTCATATCGTGGATGGGTAATTGAACTAATACCATCCTCGCAAGGTTATCTATTTAAGTGTTGGATACCAGATGCACAAGTAGGAATTAGCAATAATTACATTTATCCAAGTCCTATTGATGCTATCAAAGCAGCGAGAAAAAGGGTAAGACTGGAGTCTGCAAGTTTAGTACTGATCCAGTTTATTAATGAATACCACCAAAGTGGGAATCTGAGCATTAAAGAGCATCTGGCTCTCACAAACTCGATTTTCGATTTCACTGCTTCAGCCAGTCAATCTTAAATTTGGTGATTTGGAACTTAGCGAATGATTAAGCAAATTCTCTGTTTCTATAAAAACACAACTAATCAAATTCAAATTGCTAGCCTTTCTCAACAATTTGAACAAGTAGTGTTTCCCGGAGAACAACTTTTATTTGAAGCTATTCCGGATGCTGAACTAAAAATTGAGTCAGAAGTAATAACAGGTGAAGTTGCTACCAATAAAGTTCCATGCCTCAATCTTCAAGTCTTAGAGTGAAGATGAGAGTTATTGAAACATTTATCCAGGGTGCAGAACCTTATAGTTGTTAATTTTCAGCCCATGAAGCCAACATTTTTTGCGAATTTGATATACTGCGATCGCGGCAGTGGTAGGTAAGAGAAATATACCAGGAGTTTACATCTAGCTTCACTTCTGTACTTACTCTAAAGTCGTAACGCACCAATTATCTAGGCGCGTTACGCTATTTTTTCCAAGGTAGTTTGGTACCCATTTCAGTTAAAGCCGAGAAAATTAGATAAAGCACAAGCAAGCCAACACCAGCAAAAAAAGCGATTAAATCATTATCCATAAATGTCATCCCAGAGAATAGGTTTGCAAGCATCTGAGTGTCCATATTTGATGATTATTTGTTGTTCTAATTTATACTGTAATTTCTATATTTTTAAAATTTATATCATTTTCTGATGGAAATGCATAGAAAGAACACCCCATAAACACCCCTTGACAACGGGTGTTTAACAAGGGTAGAAATAATATTTTGCTGATGAGTTCATCTCAGGAATTAAGCATAATAGCTGTGTAGCTTTCATAGAACCTCATCTTTTTGGGTGATAAACAATTCAACCAATTGGGTGAGCCAAGTGCAGGAGGTTTAGAGATAAAAGAAAAGAGATGCTGAACCTACTGAATGTTTACAGCTAAATTTTAACTTTAACTCAAAACAAACCTATGAAACTCTCAGCTTTAACCGCCTCTGTTCTTACAGTCACTTCTATAATTCTTTCTGCTGGTATTGCTTCTGCTCAAACAGATACAAACCGTAAACCTGTCGCAGAAGCAGCAATAAATACAGCAATTAACTCTGAGGTAATAGGCAGCAGTACCACTAATGCCAATTCTCTTAAACCATTTAATCTTGTTTACCTTGCTTATCAAGGTAATTTAAAAGCACAAGGTATTCCTAGTGGTAGCACTTTGATATTTGAAAATCAAATTGGCACTCTTAACGCTAAAGATTTAGTCAAAGCTGCTGTTAATGCTAATAAATTACCCTCTCAAATTTTGCAAGATAAAACTTACATAAGTGCAGTTGATGTACAACTTACATCATTACAAAGAAATTTCTTGCGTTAATTCCTAGAGTAGGGAACAGGAAACAGGTGACAGGGAACAGGAATGAAAGTCTTTATTCACCTGCAATCTTGTGTAATTAATCATAAAAAGGCAATGTTGAGCAGGAATATCGATGATTCATTAGGCTCAATGTTGCCTTTTAACGTCTGCATTGTCTACAACATTAACTTTGATTTCTTGTATCCAAAAACTTTAACTGATTATATAAACAACTAATTTGCAGTAAATTTACGCCTGCTGCTTGGGCTTTGCGTAATGGGTTGCCAAAAATAGCTTCTACTTCTAAAGGGCGATGTTCATCATAATCAATTTTCATACTGGTGCGATATGGCTTCATCTTGACTGTGTAATCAAGCATTGTTTCAATGAAGGCATCAGGAATTATGCGCCCAGTACTTTTTGCCCCTGCAACTACTTCATACATCAATTGTTCAACTAGTTGGCGAGTATTGGCATCTGCCATTAATTCATCAGTTCTGGCGTTGAGAATTACAGACAGCCCATTGTAGGGGATATTCCAGACTAATTTTTTCCACCGCGCCCATAATAAGTCTTCTGCTAATTCAATTGCTATACCAGTATTTTGAAAGTCATCAGCAATTTGCTGCATTCTGTGGGTAATTCCCGCAGCATTATAGTTATGGTCATATTCACCCAAGGTAATGTGTCCATAGTCTAAGTGGTGGATATGTCCTTGTCCAACTTTATTAGAACAGAGAAAACACAACCCCCCAATGACATTGACATTGCTAACAATGTGGGCAACTTCCTCTTCTATACCCAGCCCATTTTGTAATACTAAGACTACACCGCCATCTTTAACCACAGGCGGTAATAATTGCGGGAGTAAATGATTTTGCGTTGTTTTAAGCGCAACTATCGCCACGTCGCATTGTGGCATTTTTTCGACGTTGTTATAGGCGTTTACTTGCGGAAGGGTGAAGTCGCCATCTTTAGACTCGACGATTAAACCAAATTTGCTGACGTGTTCATAGTCACTCTTAAGTAAAAAGTGGACATCCAAACCAGCTTGTTGCAGTTTGGCACCGTAAAACCCACCTAATGCACCAGTTCCGATGATGGCGTACTTGCGATCGCGCATTTTTCCTACAAAGCAATTATCTTTATCATATGCCTCCATTGCACCTCAAACTAGGAGACACAGGCAAGTGCAGAATAAATAATTTCTATAGAATCTTAACTAAATTGGTTTTGTTTATGACCTTTAAACTTTTGTGTCAAAAAATTAACCTATTTTAATATAATTAACATCTATAACAGCAAATAGGTTAAAAAATATGGCTGATATTGTTGATATTGCAGTAAGTGCAGATTCTTTTAAAACTCTTGTAACTGCGGTACAGGTTGCTGGTTTAGTTGAAACATTAAAAAGCCCTGGGCCATTTACTGTATTTGCACCAAACGATGATGCTTTTGCTAAGTTACCCCCAGGAACTATTCAAACTCTAGTGCAAAATATACCTCAATTAACTAGAATTTTAAAATTTCATGTTGTGTCAGGAAAGCTCTCAAAGGCTGATTTAGCACAACTCGGTACAGTTACATCGGTCGAAGGTTCAACCATTAAAATAGATTGTTCTGATGGTTTTGAAGTCAAAAACGCTACAGTCTTAGCAGCAGATATAGAAGCCGATAACGGGATAATTCACGTTATTGATACAGTGATTTTGCCAGGTTAATCCTCTTTAGGTGGGAACCACCCACCTTGATTATTTTATTTTTTAATATTAACTATTTGCAATATTTATTTAATTTGACCTAATTTAATTTATGTAACATTAGCGGAGTATTTACTCTAAACTAAGTTATTGTTAGTGAGTATACATAAAAATGTACTTAATTAATTAATTTTAAGATGTTGATATTATCGAAATAAGTTAATGATAGATTTCAATTTCTTAGCTGAATTTTCCCGCGTTAACTGTATTGGTATTTGTGCCTTTCTCGTACCAGCAATTTTAATTGCCACGCTGCTAACAATTATTCTGACTGTATTACGTCGCCCTACATATCAATTGCAGTCAGTTGTTGGAATTGCTAGTATTTTGGCTGTGGTAATGATACTGCACGTCTATACTTGGTTTCTTGTAGGCGTAGTATTGGCTCCTACTTATATTCTATTGTCTCTAGCTATCACTTCTTTAGTCACTAATTTTACAGCAATTTTCGTCCACAAACACTTCATGAATAGCCCTAGTCTTGCAAATAAAATTTGAAATTGCATTAAATTGAATACTAAGCTTTAATAAGTTGAAGCACAGAAGAACATAGGTAGTATAACTATGTTCTTCTGTGATTTTTATTGACTTGTCTACTTTGATAAATAAATTATTAAATAGTCGATAACTGTGTGGACTAGAAATTAACTATTACAAGAGTGGATTCCAGACGGTTAATTTAATCCTTCTAATTACAGCTACCTTTATAAAGAAGGCTAAAATAAAGTTTTAGCCTTCTTTTTTAATGCACTTAACTTTAATAATTTAAAAATTAACCGAACTATATTAAGATTAAATCCGTATTTTTTAACGATTTAATGCATAAATATATACACTAATTATTGTTATTTAAATGCGGAATTTTATCATGTATTCGATAAAAAATATAATGAGAATATAGAGCAAAAGTAGCTTATTAATATAAGTTATTTCGATAATTAAAATATCATTTTATGTAGATATTAATCGTAAAATTTTGAGGCGAATAAATATGTGCAACACTTACTTTTCAGTGTTCAAATACTTTTTTTCATGGCTAAATGTTCTCTCATTTATAAGAGATATCATCTCAAGCCAAAACACAAACTACTACTGGCTCAAAAAAAGGAAGTTTTATGGATTTACAAGATTTGTTTAGAGATTGTGTGACTGAAATTTAAGATGATGAAGCATCTATGATTTCAGGAGGAGTAACTGTTGCTGGGCCTCCAGGACTTACAGAAAAAGCAGGTATCAAATTTGCTCTTGACAGACCTGGATTAATCAAAAATATTAGAGAAGGCAATGGATTTGCGGGTGACAAGGCTGGAAATGGTGCTAATTCCGGTGGGCCTGGTAATAATGGAACGTGAGTTCGACTGAGCTAAAAAACCCCTCTCCAAACCTCTCCCCCTGTGGGGGAGAGGCTTTGAAACCCTTATCTTTCGTTGAAATATCACAATGTTTTAGCCCCTCTCCGCGTCGGAGCGAAAAGTTGAGCCAGTGCGTTGGACGGGTTCCCCGGCATAAAGCAACTGGCGTTGCGCGTCCGGGTTTCCCGGCGCAAAACTTTTCAAGACAGAGGGGTTGGGGAGAGGTTCATCGAACTCACGTTAATGGATGGAAAGTTGTCACTTTTAGTTAGTAATCAATGAACTACTCCACCCTCATCGCAATAGGGTGGGGTTAGGTTCCATCGAATTCATGTTAAATAAAATAAAAGTTTTGATTTATTAATTACCTATACCCGTCAAAGTAAACGCTGCCCAATAATAAGGATGATTATAAGGCTGTTTATCTGGAACTATTTTGCTCAGTCTATATAAATGTGTTGCTAAATAAGTTCTAATTCTTAATTCATTAGGATGCAGAGATTTGATTAAGTCTTCATACCATTTAGTTAATTCTCTGGCTGTGACTTCTTGTAACCATGTGGTTGCTTCTGTTAATGCAGTCGCTGGTGATTTATTAGCTTGGAGTCGGCGATAAAACTCAATGATTAATAAAGCACTAGCAGATGATTCTACATTCCAAAGGGTACTAACTACGCGCGGTGTTGCTGCACAGAGAAAACCGTTGACTAAAGAAACATATTCGGTAGTAATATTTTGGTTACTAAAACCAGTAAATCTGCACGCTGAAAGAATGGCTAAGTTGTAACTAATAAGATTTTTTTGATATATTTCATCTAGTGTGAGCTTATCTTTACCTGCTAATGCTAATTCTGACTTTGTAGGTTCAATCAAATTGTTTATAACTTGACCCGTAAAATGGAAAATGTTGTAATCATCAGCTAAGGCATTTTCGACAATATTTTTAGTAGCTGCTTCCTCTTGGATACGTTGAGGTAGAGCAAACATTTGACTGATAACTTGTGATTCTAACTTGGCAAATTTTGGCGCGATGTAATCTGCACTTGTAGGTGACTCTACGCTGATTAATTTTTGCTCTGAGAGTTGCCCAATACTTTTAGGTGGTAAGTTTAAACCTGTTTGGATGCTAGGCAAATAAGTAATAGTAAATTTTGATTCGGGACTTGCTATTTCTGCCTCAGAATCAGCAAGATTAAACAGCATATGCAAAGGTAATCTGTGCATATCCCGGTGCGGAATCAAAATCAGATTTGTTATCCCCTCAAGTTCCTGGGTAATGCTGGAGATTTCCAAGATTTTTTGCAAATCAACTAGCCTTTGTTGCATCTGCGATCGCCAGGGATGATTGCTTTTAGTTTGTGGGTCGTGGGCTTTATCATAATAATCGTGATATCCTTGGCTCCAATCTTCCAGCCAGTTCTCAAAAGCAATCAGCCTTCTTGCTGCTTCGGGTAACGGCAATTCTTGTAGAGGCGTGGTAGTTCCCTCGAAAGATATGTGACCTTGTTCTTGTACGGGTATGAACAATAAAATCGGCGATGGTGCTTCATCTTTAATAATGAAGGTATGCAAGGCGGCGGGACTAATATGCCAGTAAATAATGGCAGTTGTGGGATTAAGTAGCTGTTGAACTGTGCGATAGTTGGGTGAATATATTTCATCCTGCCAGCCAAACAGCAACCACTGTAAACAAGTATTTTTTCCCTGTTCTGCCAGTTCCCAAGCTTCTACCAAATCACCAGACTCGACAAAAAAGTCAACTGCCAATTGCCCAATTGGGGCAAATTTCAACGCCAACTGTTTTTTATTCTCATCGGTGCGAGTCGAATCATTCAGAAGTTGTTGCAAGAAGTTCGCAGCCCGTTGTTGTAATTCCTGTGCTTGTGTAGTTTGTCCTAAACTCAACAGAGTTTTGATTAAAGATTGCAGTATTTCTAAATGCAACAAGGGAAAACCTTGCCAGCTAAGAGTTAATAGTGCTTGATTAAACGCAACTACTGCCTTACGCCAATTGTGGCGGGATGTAGGTTGTTTTTTACCTTGCTCGTAGTAAGTATTACCAATGGCAAAATGTAATCTGCCCCAACCTTCGGGGTGAGTGTCTGGGCGGATATGCTTTAACCCTTGTTCGTAGCTGGCGATTTTGCCTGCATAACCGCCTTGCTGTAAGCCGAGACTGTTGGCAGCCATGTTATTTAACAAATGTGCCGGCGTATCAATACTAGTTACATGACCAACGGCTGCACCCCGTCCAATCCAAGCTTCCCAATAGTCGAGTTTGATGTTTAAGGCGTTGTCATAAGAAACGATCGCCTCGCTGTATCTTGCTAAATAAAATAGTGCTACTGCTTGGTTGTACCAAGCTAGATGAAAGTCTGGTTTAATCGCTATGGCTTTTTTATAGGATGCGATCGCTTCTTCGCGCTTGCCTAAGTTATCCAGCGCGACACCTCGGTTATACCAAGCTAAATAAAAATCTGGTTGACTAGAAAGGGCTTTGTCCCAAGAAGCGATCGCTTCTGACCACTGTTGTAAATTAAACAGCACTACACCCCGGTCAATCCAGACTTCGTAATAGTCTGGTTGCAGTTCCAAAGCTTGGTTGTAGGATGCGATCGCATCTTCATAATGTTCGGTGACAGCTAAAGCAATGCCTCGGTAATACCATGTTTCCGGGTCTTGGGGTTCTAATTCTAAGGCGCGGTCATAAGAAGCGATCGCTTCCCAAATTTGACCTAATTTCAGCAGTGCTAAAGCCTTGCTAGCCCAAGCTTCTGCGTAATTTGGCTGGATTTCTATCGCCCGATTAAAAGATGCGATCGCTTCTTCAAACAGTCCTAATTCCCCCAGAGTTCCGCCCCGGTTGTACCAAGCTTTATAGTGGTCTTGTTTCAGGTCGATAGCTGTATCATACGCAGCCACAGCTTCAGCAAAACGTTCTAAGTGGAAAAGCGTCAAACCTCGATTAAACCAATATTCATGAGACTGTGGTTGCAATTCGATAGCGCGGTCATAAGATGCGATCGCCCCTATTAAATCTCCACTTTTGGCTTGTTGCAGACCTTGATAAAACCAGGCTTGTGCTTGGATAGGGGTATTTGCCGGATTAGTTTTGGTAGCCGGAGATTGGCTGTGTTGGGTTGTCAGATTCACTGCTAACTGCTGCACTAAATGGGCGCTTTGCTCCAACCTGACAAACAGTTCATCTAGGGTGTAGGCGACATTTGGAGCTAAATTTGCTAAAGATTGATCCCAAGAGTTCCCTGGGGATAAGTTCGTTGAGCTGGGTGCCGATCTAACGATTCTGGTATATTCTGGATATTCCAATAACAATTGGGTTAAATCACCAATCACATCTTCTTCCGATGGAGGAAGAAACGCCACTGCTGCGGACGTGGTAAATGTCTCTTCTGTATCTATCGAACGAGATTGCGCTATTTCCGTTGGAGTTTCCTGTGGTGATATGGTGGTGAATTCTGGTTCTGGATATTCCCACAATGATTCTGGAGTAACTTCCGTTGTCGCTTGCTGGGATGAGGTAGTGGTAAATTCTTCTGGATACTCCCAAGCAGATGCGTCAGTTTCTTGATCTGAAGTAGCAGCATCTTCTTCTGGATCTTCCCACAGTGATGCTGGATCTATTGAATTTTCCTGCGGTCGAGCAGATTCTTCCTGTGAGTAATTCCACGCTGTTTCCTCTGATGATGGAACAAATTGTTCCCCTGTATACTCCCAAACTAGTTCTTCTACATTTTCAGTAGAAACTTCCAGAGATGTTGTGTCTGCGACTTGTTGAGATGTTTCTTCCTCATACTCCCAGAGTGTTTCGCCTAAGTTGCGGAGTAGATTTTGTCCAGGAGAATTAGGCAGAATTTCTTCACTATCAGCAGTAGTTGCAGTAGCTGGCTCCTCAACTTCTTCATTCCATTCGTCGGTATTCCGCGTCATTATTCGGATACCAATGTCATAGGAAAGTTCTCCAACTTTGCCGATATTGAGTTCACCAAGTTCAACCATCTGCATGGCTAACTGCTGGTTGGGAACAGGAGAGATGAGCAATTTTTCGCCGAATTCCAGTAGCCAATCTATCCAACGCTTAGTACTAATGCGGTCTTCCATGCGTTGTAGATACTTAATTGCCCACTGTTGCCCTCGTCCTTGATGCACACCTTCTAGCAGTTGGGTATACAGAAGTTCTAAATCCCCATTAGTTAATTCAGGAGGTGGTTCCCCCACCTTCTGTTCTCTTAGAGGTTGTGTATGCTTACTAACTGGTTGATTTGAATGTGTTTTAAGCCACTGCCATAGCTGCGTGAGCATCTGCACATACTCTGAGGTTTTGTTTATCCTAGATTGTAGCTATCGTTGTGTCAAAAAGATAAATATTTAGGTGAAACCTACTGCTACTAGCAGGTTTTCCGGGTAGATGTTTATCAAAAATATACAAAACTTTGTCAGTTTTCATGCTGAACTGGAAGCTAACAGTTAAAAGAAAAATCTTTTGCTGTTGTACTTGTTACTTTTAATTTAGTCAAGCTTGAGCTTCATCTGAATTTGACTCATTAGGAGTGTAGTATTGATTAATCAATTCCTTAATAATAACTTCTGGATCATCTGACTCAATTGCCAGCTGCTGGGCAATCTGCTGGCGTAAATCATGGTCTTCCTGCATCATGCCAAACAATTGCTCTAAGGTGACGGTTTGGTAATCGCCTTCGGCAGCAGCGTTTCCTGCTATTTCTGCTTCGCCTGCTTGTGGGTAGCTTTCTGGTGCGGCGAAAGTGTTAACAGCATCAGGCCCGTCATACTCCCATACAGGTTCAGCAGAATTACGTGTTAACAACTGCATTCCAATTTGGTAAGCCAGATCTCCGATTTCACCCACACCTAAATCACCCAATTGTACTAACCGCGATGCTAGTTCATTATTGGGTGTGGCTGCTGCTAACAAGCGATCGCCAAAACGCCGTAACCACTCTAGCCAACGTTCTTTTGGCACACGGTGTTCAATGTTTTGTAGCCACTTAATCGCCCAAGCTTGCCCTCGCGCCTGATTTACGCCTTCTAGGAGTTCTGTGAATAAAAATTCTAAATCTGTATCGCCCAGAGGTGGTGCTGGTTCTGTTTCGACGCTAATTGTTGCTTTTTTTGAAGTTGGTTTTCTGCCAAATAAGCTTTGGAAGAGCTTTTTGAGCCATTGAACGAACCGCTTGAGCATTTCTCCCACCATAAAGTATTGTGTACTTTAAGATTGTAGCGATCGCTCTAACTCAAGGCTGAAGTGTGAAGTGTGAAGTATGAAATCTTAACTTTTCTGACTGAGATTTTATAGTATAAATGTACTAAAATAAAAAACAGATTTCCGCCATTCGTTTACAATATTTGAACGCCAAATTGGGCGCTTGTGTAAAATTAATTTCCCTCCATGCCTTACGAACCCCTACACCACAAGTATCGCCCAAAGAGTTTTGCTGAACTGGTGGGGCAAGAGGCGATCGCTACCACCCTAACAAATGCTATCCGTACAGCTAAAATTGCGCCTGCTTATTTGTTTACCGGGCCAAGAGGTACGGGTAAAACATCTAGTGCCAGAATTTTAGCTAAATCGCTTAATTGTCTCAAAAGTGACAAGCCAACTCCTGAACCTTGCGGCTTGTGCGATGTTTGTCAGGGAATCACTAAAGGCTACTCTCTAGACGTAATTGAAATTGATGCTGCCAGTAATACTGGTGTTGATAATATCCGCGAACTGATAGAAAAAGCCCAGTTTGCCCCAGTGCAGTGTCGGTATAAAGTGTATGTGGTCGATGAATGTCATATGCTCAGTAATCAGGCATTCAATGCGTTACTTAAAACACTAGAAGAACCACCGAGACACGTAGTTTTTGTTTTAGCAACCACAGACCCGCAGCGAGTATTACCAACAATTATTTCTCGCTGTCAAAGGTTTGATTTTAGACGCATTCAACTAGAGGCGATGGTCAAGCATTTAACTGCGATCGCCATGAAAGAAAGCATTGATATTTCTGATGAAGCGATTACTTTAGTAGGCCAAATTGCCCAAGGCGGATTGCGGGATGCAGAAAGTTTACTTGACCAATTAGCCTTGTTGTCGGGGGAAGTAACGCCCGATAGAGTTTGGGATTTAGTCGGTTCAGTTAGTGAACGGGACTTGTTAGCATTATTGAGTGCGATCGTTCAAGATCATCCAGAAGCAGTTTTAGACTGTAGCCGCTACATTCTTGAGCGAGGCCGGGAACCACTGACAATTTTGCAAAATCTCGCCAACCTCTACCGCGACTTACTCATTGCCAAAACAGCACCTAATCGCCAAGATTTAGTAGTTTGTACCAGTCAAACTTGGATAGCCTTAGTTGATTTAGCGCAAAAGTTGCCCATAAGTACAATTTTGGCAGGACAGCAGCACCTCAGAACAGCAGAATTACAACTGAAAAACACCACCCAACCACGTTTGTGGTTAGAAGTAACATTGTTAGGATTGTTACCAAGCGCGAGTATTGCACCACCAACCGCAGTTGTTTCACCTCATCAGCCTGTACCGCAAAACAACAATCACACATCACCGCCGCCACAGTTACCAACAGAAAAAACAGCTCCTGCACCTGTTCCTCCGCAATCTGTTTCACCTCCGCCTATACCTACCCCCCGTGAGGAGAAGCAATCAGCCACTCCTGCACCAGTCCCCGCAGAAGTGACACCAGCTGCAACTGGAGAATTAGAAGTTAATGATATTTGGCAGCAAGTATTAAGCAATATTCAACAAATTCCCCGTCGAGCATTATTAGGGCAAATGTGCCATCTAATTGAGTTTGATGGTGCTACTGCGCGTGTCGGTGTGAAACCTGCATGGTACGACAAAGTTAAATCTGACGTAACTATGATTGCAGCAGCTTTTCAGCAGACTGTGAATCATAGTGTCGAAGTTAGTCTTGAAAAAGCGACTGTTGCAACTTCTACTGCTAAAAAAGAACCATCAGCCAATGGTGCTAATCGTGTTCAGCAACCACCTTCTGCTAATTACAATGCCCAAAAGCCATCAACACCGCAGCCAGTTACACCCTCACCTGTACCGCAACCAACAATTACACCAGCACCAGTAAAAACCGAAGCTCCCGCAAATAATAATGGCACTGTCAGGATAGAACCACCGCCACAACCGACTCAAAATTCTTCCGAAGAGTGGGACGAAGTAACCAGAGCCGCGCAACAGTTGGCACAATTTTTTGATGGGCAAATCATCCGTTTTGCTGACGATAGCTCAGATTTATCTGGTTCTATCACTGCTTCTGACTGGGTAGAAGAAGTTGAAGTCGATGATTAATAGCAGTGTAAACAGGTATGATAGCTGCTTTGGCTAACCAGGTTTGCGTGCTGCGAGAATCAAAAATAGCGGAATGCGCTTTCTTCGTTCATAAGTTTCCACATCTTGGAAATACTCGCGTTGCGGATGTGCCTCACGCAGATCCGTAATGATAAATCCAACTTCCTGGAGGAGATGAAAATAGTCTTCAACCGTGCGGTGATATTTTTGCACTGTGCCACCAAGCCAATTTGTAACTCGCAGTCCAGTTTTGAAATAGTTATCGACAATCCAATCTTGGCGGGATGTACCAGCCGTCCAGCCACCGTCAAACGAGGTAATTACAGGATGCTCAACTGAAAAAACAAACTGTCCTGACGGGGCGATCGCATCAAAAACTTTGGTAAAAATTGCGGCGATATCAGAGACATAATGCAAAGCCAGTCGTGAGATAACTAAATCAAACGCTAGATGTGGGTACGTCCAATTTTCAATAGTCTGCAAAATAATTTGACCAGAAGTGTTTGCCAGGGTTTGACGCGCAACGCTAGCCATCTTCTGTGAAGCTTCAATCCCAATGTAACTTGCCGCTCCCTGCTGGAGAACTTCGCGCCCAATGGCCGCATCACCGCACCCAAGATCCAGGATACGTTTGTCAGTGATGGGTTGAATGAGATTTATCAGCACTGGCTTTTCTAGCGTGTCATTGGGCGTGTCTACACCTTGACGACGTTGCATATAGTTTGCAAAAACTGCCTCATCATCAAAGAAGTTTGGGCCTGTCTTCTCCATATGAATGTATTAATTTCTGTTATTTTGTAACTTTACTTTTTTCTCATCCAGAAGCAAAAGGGCAAAAGAAATAGATTCCTTTGCCCTTTGCATTTTAATTTTCGCCTTACTATTCTTTACTGCCAGAATGTACAGTTTTTACCCATTTCAGGCGTTTTGGTCTGATAGACATCCGAGCAGTTGTGCTACTCATCACTACTAACCAGTGCAACATATATAATGTGCCGCGCAGAGTTTGTAGTAATAACACTGGATAGGTATAAACTGTGAATTTTTGCTCTTGACGTATCCGCCGCAGTCCGGCAAACATCCCCACAACAGACATAGATACTGATAGGGTAGTAACCGGGCCTAAAAGTGGCAGGCGATGCCTAGTAACTGCCATTAATAAATCTGGGACGGCAGCTGTTGGCAAGATGTACATGGTGATCATAAACATGAGCATATCCCAGGTTTTGCGGGTACCCATGCGATTTCTTAAAATCAGATCCCAGTAATCTAAGTAGCGTTGATAACCACCTTCAGCCCAACGGTTGCGCTGATGCCAAAGCGCGATCGCATTGGTTACGCCTTCTTCTTGAACTGCTGGGTAGAATACGCACTCAATGTCCCAGTTGTCCAAATGCAGGCGGAAGGTCAGATCTAGGTCATCGGTGATGGTTTCTTCATTCCATCCACCACAACTTTCTAAAGCTGTACGCCGGACGAATTGACCATTACCACGCAATTCGCCAAGTCCACCCAAAGCAATGCGCTGTTGCTGAAACCAAGTGTCCAGAGCCATTTCTGCCATCTGTCCCTTAGTCCAAAAATTTTCTTTGGCGTTGGCGATCGCTTTGCGTACTTGTACTGCGCCAACTTTTTCTCTTTGAAACAAAGGTACTATTTGGAGTAGCAAGTCTGATGGCACTTGAGCATCAGCATCAAACACTGCGACAATTTCGCCTTTGGCTTGTGGCAAAACCTGATTTAATGCTCCCGATTTACCACCACCAGCTTGTGGAGAACGTCTAAGAACTTTGAGTTTCTTGTATTCTTTTGCTAGTTCTGCCAGTATTTGCGGTGTTTTATCGGTACTGTTATCGTCAATTATCCAAACTTCGTACTGCCCATCTGGATATTCCAGACTGCAAAGACTTTTGACTAATTTACCAATTACTGCTTCCTCATTTTTGGCAGCTACCAACAAAGAGACAGAGGGTAATTCGCCCTGAATTTCTTTTTGATAGTGGCGAGGTCTAGCAAATATCACCACTAAGGCATGAAGTCCTAAGATTGTGGTCAATCCTAAAACAAAAATGTAAGCCCAAGAGGCTAAGTGTAGAGCGATTGTGCCACTCCAAACTATTGACAAAACTAGAGCGGCTTTACGTCTACGTCCTTGAAACCGGGATGGTTGAGACAAACGATTTGTCCCTACCAAAGAATCTTCTGTAGCTGATAGGTCAACCAACAGAGAGTCAAGCGGGTCAAGCTCTTTGTATGAATCGTTTTCAGGCCAGGAGTTCGCTGGCATAGGTTACTTGATGCAATACCAGTATTTTTCTACACCCATAAATAAGCTGAGAATTACTTAACGTCAAACCTAAACCGTGCTGTCTGTATTGAACTACCGCATCAGCGAATGGTAGCAATTTACCTACCTGTTGCTGCCTTTTGAGGGCAACTTGAGATTAAGCAAAGTAATCGCAAGATAGGCACAGCTTTTTGTTGTTAGACATTGCAGTAAGCGCATTTACTACCTAATACTAGGCTTTTTGGTCGCTACTGCCTCAGCTGTGATAAAAGCTAATGCAGCCTTATTGTAACTGAAATTTTAATATTTCTTAGTAGTAACTTTAGTTTCACTATCACAATGTCAAAACTAAAAAGACAAACAGTAAAGAAATACTTATTATTTTTTTACATTTAATTAAGATTTTCTAAACAATTTTTACTCTTGTTAGTCAAGAGGGTGTAGGGAAAAACGAAAATTTAACTTTCCTCACACCCAATACGGTTCGGATAAGCATTTTTAACTTGTAATCTGGTTTTGGGAAAAGGTTAAAGGGTAAGGGTTAAAGGTTTTTTTCCCTTTCCCCCTTCGCCTTTCCCCTTTAACCGAACCGTATTGCTCACACACCCTTACAGTCATTTCTTTGCCTTGCCAGTCTGTAGTGTGTACTACAAATTTTTTTTGGGAATACTATTGACAACTACTAATATCCCCAGTTTCAACCAACTTGAGGAATATTCAACAATGTCTATTGAGCAACTTCAACCTGCAACTCAGCAGCAAGCTAGCGTTTACTTGCCGTATGTTCAAGGTACAAAGCGTAATTTCTTGCCCTATGCCATTAGTCTCTATCAAAAAGGCATATTAGAGGGACACCGTAAAATAGAAGCTAGTGAAAATATTCCGTTTGTCGCTTCTTGGAATGTTGCCACCTTACCTTCAGACTTAACGCGTTGCCGAGTACAGTTTGATGGTAATTCTGAACTAAATTATGAAGTGATGATGGCCAGTTTTGAGTTTATTGTTTTTTTAATTGAATTAATGGACAACTATAAGCGTTATCGTGTAACAGACTTTTCACAATCTTTTTACCGAAAATTGCTCCGTATAGATGAATAAATTAATTGGCTAAAATTCTAGGGTGTAGGATAGCAAGGAAAATTTATTTACTTATAACCTACCCCAGAGAGCCATTATTTCAGTATTTCAGAATGACATAGTTCATAAATTTAGCATCAAGCTGAAAACAGTTAAATCATTAAATTAAATACTAGCAGTTAGTAATTTTATCGAAAAAATACTGTAAATAGAAGCTGATTTGTTAACAAAAAAAATGTTAATTCTAAAAAACTATGCTCACTAAGAGCGTAAGTCTTCTGCTGGAACAAACTAAAATTAGAAAACACCTAGCTGGGTTCTACTTCCTTTTGAAATTAGGAGTGCATGTGTGCCAAAATCTGCTAAACATTTGCTGATTGGATCAACCGAAACTAACAGTGGAAAATCTCTAACAGTTTTGGGTTTGTCTTATCAGCTACAGCAAAAAGGACTGGATATTGCCTACGGTAAACCACTGGGAACTTGCCTAAGAGCATCTGGTGGCACCATAGTTGAAGAAGATGTCCAGTTTATTGCTTCTAGCCTTAACCTAGCAGCAAACCGCATTGCGCCTACTATGCTGGCTTTAGATGAAGTCAGTGTGCAGAAACGTTTAAGCGGCGAAGATAATACTAATTATCGGCAGTCGCTAGTACAACAATATTTGCAAGTTCCTCGCGGAGATTTAGTCTTACTGGAGGGGCCAGGCAATTTAACAGCAGGAAATCTGTTTGATTTGTCGGCGTTGCAAGTAGCGGAAGTATTGGATGCGGCTGTGTTGTTAGTAACTCGCTATAACTCGCTACTGTCGATAGATGCTTTATTAGCAGCTAAAGAGCGTGTAGGCGATCGCTTGGTTGGTGTTGTCCTCAATGACATTCCTGTAAAAGAACTAGAAATGGTAGCAAATATTGTACGCCCATTTTTAGAACAGGAAGGTATTGCCGTACTGGGAATGCTGCCGAAAAATGATTTGCTGCGTAGCGTCAGCGTGGGTGAACTGGTAAAGCAGTTAAACGCCGAAGTTCTCTGTCGTAGCGATCGCTTAGATTTAATGGTAGAAAGTTTGGCAATTGGTGCAATGAACGTCAATGCGGCTGTCAAATATTTCCGCAAACGGCGTAACATGGCAGTAGTTACAGGAGGCGATCGTGTAGAAATTCAACAAGCAGCTTTAGAAACATCTACCCAATGCCTCATCCTCACAGGGCAACTACCACCCCCCCAATTCATACTCAGTCGCGCTGAAGAGTTAGAAATTCCCATTTTATCTGTGGATTTAGATACCCTAACGACCGTAGAAATTGTTGACCGCACTTTTGGCCAAGTACGCGTCCACGAACCGATTAAAGTACAGTGTATTCGACAATTGACCACTGAGCATTTCGACATTGAGCGTTTACTATCTAAACTGGGCTTAACTCCTGCGGCGGCCTTACCTTAGCTTCATAACTCAACAATTGAGAGCATCAATGCTCAGTCATCCGTTAAAAGATTTTGTTGCTAATCAGGGTACAGATAATTAGCTGCCATTTCTGAATGGCAGCTAATTATTATTTAGTTATTTTCTGCCGTTCCGTTGCCCATTAATAAGTGGCATATTTGCATATTTACTGTAAATAACAGCATATTTTCAGAAATTATAATAATGTCTGACTCAATGTGGCTTCGCACCTACACTCTGTTTGGTAGAATAGCTGGGTCGTTTAATTATAATTAATTCCATCTTTGAGCCAGTCAACAGACCTTATCAACCTCGATACATTAGCGCAAGAACTGGCGACAATCCAGCAAACTGGTTCTAAGCGAATTGCTTTGTTGGGTTCACGTCATGTCCCAATTACGCATCAAAGCCTGATTGAAATGATGACCTATGCCTTGGTTTTATCAGGAAATCGGATTATCACCTCTGGTGCAATCGGTACTAACTCTGCTGCCATTAAGGGAGCAATGCGCGCCGATCCCAATTTGCTGACAGTGATTCTTCCCCAAAGCTTGGAACGCCAACCTATAGAATCTCGCCAGCAGCTAGAACAGGTTATGCATCTGGTAGAAAATCCCAGCAATGATAATCTGTCTCTGGCTGAAGCTAGTTACATCTGTAACAAAGAGATAGTCTCTCGTTGTCAGCAGTTAATTTGCTTTGCATTTCATGACAGTCGTACTCTGCTACAAACTTGCGGAGATGCAGAAGAACAAAGAAAAGTAGTAACATTGTTCTACTTTGATTAGTCAACAGGAGCCAGTGCGTTGGGGAGACACTGCGTTGCGCGGGTTGCCCGCGTTGAAGCAAGTGTCGTCGGCTCTGCCGACTTGTGCGCGTAGCGTCTCCGATTAGGAGAAGCAACTGGCGTTCAATAGTCAATCAACGGTCAACAGTCAAAAAACTTACTGGCTATAGACTATGGACTAATGACTAATAAATATTTAATTAATGTAAATTCTTCTGTAGCGGCAGTAGCAGCTGTTCGTTAGACATCGCTTTTGTTATGTCTCTTTTGCTATACTCTATCTTCTATATTTTGAATATACTGCTTTTGCGTTAGTGAAGTTCCTCAGAACGGGGTTCGCTCATTTTTGGCATTGCTTCACTTGGCTGTGCAACTTTCATTTTCTTCGGCATCATTTAAGCAACCAGTTAAAAGCAGACAAGAGGAGAATGCCAATTACTAGATACCTTATTCACAATTCCAAATTCAACATTTTCTATGGCTTCTACTTACTCCTTTGACATTGTGAGCGACTTTGATCGACAAGAATTAGTTAACGCTGTTGATCAAGTTGTACGCGAAATTAGCAGTCGATATGACCTTAAAGATACTAAAACAACCGTCGAGTTAGGTGAACAAACTATTACTGTTAATACCGACAGTGAGTTTACCTTAGATTCTGTCCACAATATCCTGCGAGAAAAAGCTGCCAAGCGTAGTCTCTCTCAGAAAATTTTTGACTTTGGGAAAGTTGAATCTGCTAGCGGTAACAGAGTACGTCAAGAAATCACTCTCAAAAAAGGTATCAGTCAAGATATTGGCAAACAAATTTCTAAACTGATTCGGGACGAATTTAAAAAGGTGCAAGCATCAATTCAAGGTGATGCTGTGCGAGTTTCTGCCAAATCCAAAGATGAATTGCAAACTATCATCCAACGATTAAAGCAAGAAGACTACCCAGTAGCTTTGCAATTTACAAATTATCGTTAGAAAATCAGAAAATTTAGTTAACAAAATAGGATAGGTAATTTACCTGTCCTATTTTTTCCTAAGCTAAAGCTTGAGATATTTCAGAAATTATACCAACTTGAAAAAAGAATGTGAGAGCGTGAGCATAATAATTGCTATAAAATGAAACTTATCTGTAGCAAGGGGTTCAGTTTGACGCTAGGAAAATTGGCGGAAAAGCTTAAAGGTTATGTCTCTTATATTTTATTATTGAAGTAATATATATTTTACAAAGACCAGACGCACAAAATTATAGTAATTAATAAGTATAAAGAATCTGTTAAAATCATCGAGTGCCGCAACCATATAATAGTACGTTAGTTAACTAAAAAACCCATAAAAGATAGTAAAGTCTTTTTATTTTAAACAAATGAATTTTGAAGAACAACAAAGACCAACATGGGATGAGTATTTCCTTATGCTGGCTAAATTAGCAGCAACTCGTTCAACGTGTCTCGCTTTTCCAGTTGGTGCGGTGATTGTTAAAAACAAGCAAGTAGTGGCCACTGGTTACAATGGCTCTCCATCGGGTTCAGTTCATTGTACTGCTCAGGGGTATTGCTACCCTGGCTTAAGTAGCTGTGATGCCAGCAAAACCTTACCGTCCAGAGCTGTTCATGCAGAAGCCAATGCGATCGCACAAGCAGCCAAGTATGGAGTTGCAACTGATGGTGCTAAAATTTATGTCACATTAGAACCTTGTCTTTCTTGCTTAAAATTAATCATTTCTGCTGGTATTCGTGAAGTTATTTACGAAACATCTTTTAACAGTGGAAACAGTCTCTTTGTTAGAGATTCTTTTATCCAAGAAGGTTTAATTACACTTAAACAAATACAAGTTTCTGAATATATAGCTGAAAAAGCAGGCTCTTTTCTATTAAATTTGACCTCTATTTCCAAATTAGACCCAATTCAATCAAATCATAGAGGTAATGAAGACAAAGGTTAAGCATAAATTATTAACTACATTCTTGATTTTATTTAACTTAAAAAGATTAGCAAATTAAGTTAAGTATAAAAAAAATTAGGTTACGAGCCTGACGAACCAAATCCCTTTTCGCCTCTCAGCGTATTACTTAGTTCTTCTTCTTCTTCAATAACTGCATAAATAACTGGTGCAATAACCATTTGAGCAATTTTCATATTTTTCAAAACTTGAAAGGTTTCTTTTCCATGATTGATTAAAATTACTCCAATTTCTCCTCTATATCCTGCATCTATTGTTCCAGGAGTGTTAAGTACAGTTATTTTATACTTTAAAGCTAATCCGCTTCTTGGTCTGATTTGAGCTTCAGTACCTATAGGTAGCTCTACTGCAATGCCAGTATGTATCAACCTACTTTCTTGAGGAGGAATTTCTTGTTCTTCTATAGAAAACAAATCTAATCCAGCATCTCCGGGGTGTTCATATCTGGGTGTAGTTGCTGACTTATTTAATTTTAATATTTTGATTGTGACTTGTTTTTCCACTGTGACTTTACCCATAACTTTGCCGCCCCTGGAAGCATTACTTTGCCGCCAACCACATTATAACTTTCATTTTTTTATCCTAGTTCAGGAATTAGTATCACTGTTAAATAGATCAGTTAAAACGCATCTAAATTGGTAAAGCATTCCATGCTGTCGAAGCCGTTTACATCATTGATGAAAAGGACATCTGCAATCAGTATATGAATAGAAGTGATCGTTAGTTAGAGGTCTATCTTTCAACCGTAATACTTCTCTAAGAAATTTATTAACTGGAGAGTTGGGACAGGGTTACTCATTGGGTTTGCTCTTATTACTTTAAGCTTTCCCATTGTACTCATAGCATTTGCCAATCTTCAGCTAGCTCTTGCAGTTGCATTCACAATCATTACTGCTGGAGGTGTAGAAAATAGTATAGGTCTAATTTTCCTTAGTTTCTCTACAGTCTTGGGAAAGATCCTGCTTTTGGTTATGGATCTGTGACTACTATTATTTGGTTGCAAAGCGATACAAGTTTAATTAAAAACTAACCGCTCTCTTACCTTAAGCGATCACATAAAAATAAAAAGCACAAATGTCTTCTCATAAATTAGAGTCAATGTATCTGGCGACAGGTATACCTTTATTTGGACAAGAATTCTTTAATGTCTCTGGAACCATAACTTTTCCGTGACTGGAAGCATAATATTTCCGTAAGTAATACTGTAACCCAGATTGTTACGTTGGGCGATCGCAACCCAAATTATCATATTGGAAGCATAATATTTCCGAAAGTCCAAATTGGAAGCATAAGCTTTCCGAAAGACATTGTTAATTTTTATAAAGACAATAGGGAATCATATCATGTCCGGCTAATCACTGGTAATTTGATACATCTGTGCAGAAACGGCAAAACCCTCTCCCCTGCTCCCTTGCCCCTCTGCTCCCCTGCGGTCTCTTTCACCGGACACGATATCACTCGCCTATGGTGAGACTTTGCCTATAGCCTCTTGCGAATAATTTGGATTGAATGGCTTACCCTCTCTCTAGCATTTAAAAGCATTAGTTAAAGTATTGGGTTTGATGCCGGATGCGATCGCCACAAGTTGAGCTTGCTCACTTCAAAAATTACAAACATTACAAAAAATCATAATGAATACTAGTTTGCTCAAGATGTGTCTCCATAACTTTTAAAAAATTTTTTGGTTATCTACCTGACGATACAAAGAATTTAGCAGTAGAAGTATTAATCAGCAATTTAGGCTTATAGTACCTAGATATTTCTTAATGGCATTGATACTTTAATTATTACAAATCCGGTAATCTCCGTACTACTGTCTCGATTTTATTAGGCTCTGCAATCCTAGAAATGGTTACATCCCGAATAGGACGCTCATCGTTACTGGGATGAAGCCCATTGTCTCGCATCTGTTGATCAGTCCACAACAGATCAAACCCACGTTCGATTAAAACTCCTATTTGATCTGTAATCAAGTATCTAGCATGAGGCATCTCTTGCTCACGCCCATACTCTTCTTTGAGTTTCAATGTAAAAGGAAAGCTATATATTCGTTGCATATCAGCTTCAAACTGGCGTAGCAAATTCTTGATATCAGTTATTTGTTGATTAGATAAATATCTAGTATCTAGACCGCTATACACCTCAAAAATTCGTCCAGACCGAGAGGAGGATTCTTGTAGAAAAATATCAAAAACCCATTCGAGGGTATTTTTATAGTGTTGTGGGATAAAGTCCTTTGTTGCTCGTCCAATCATTCGGTCATAGATTTTAATATGTTTAGCATCCCTGAACAAAGGGATTAATATTTTTTCTTCAAATTTTTCTTGATTCCATTCTCTATTATTTAATGTTAGTGGCGAAATTTGCCTTCTCTGTTGAAAAAATCTGGATATTGAGTATTCAGCAGTATCAATCGGTCGAATTGGTAAACTTTGGTTTTTAACACACTGACAACAATCTTCAGTTGTAAAAATAGCATTGGGTAAACAAGTTAAGGCAATACCAATACACTTTTGACAATAGTCAATATTGCAATATGAACATACTGTATATTCTTTTGGTGCTACGACTAAACGATTTTTATTTCTCAGTTCCTTTATTAATTCTTTTGCTGGTTTTCTAAATTTAACTGGCCATTGTTCTATAGCGTCAATAATTGCTTGCGATATAGATTTATCACTATCTAAAAGAACCACACAATTTTCTGTCAAATCATATAGCAATTGAATATTTGTATTACAAAATGATTTTTGTGCTGAAACATCTTCAGGCACTCCATTGAATATAGTGGGTGAAACAATAGTTCTAAAAAGCATATCAAGAAAATATTTCTCTAAAATCATCTTCAAAAAATCCGTCCGGCCACTCATCAATAAAGTCGCCTTCCTCGTCTAGTCTTAACTCTAGGCATTGTGAACCTTCGGAGTCACAATCTACATAAATCACTGAAACATCTTCCGGACTTAAATTTCCTTCACGAATTAATTTCTGTAGCCTGAGCATAAGATGCTCACTGTGCGTCTCTAAAATAAATCTATTGTTATATGGAGGTTTAATACTCTCGGCAAATACAGAACCTAGTTCAGCCTGGAGTCTAGGATGTAAATGAATCTCCGGTTGTTCAATAGCAACCAAAGCATCAGATAAACCATAGCAGGAAACCAAAATAGGAATAACTTGACTTATACCTATTCCTACGTCGCGGTGACTTACTGGTGTTTTAGTTCTCTTGTCAATTAGAACTAAATCTGAAATATGATCGCCTCCTGAAGTCATTTCCTGCACCCAAGTTTCTGAGAGACTTTCGACATCAGTCATCATAGAAACAATTTGTTCAATTTCGGGAAGAGAACTTTTAGCATTATTTAAGTCGATACCTGTAGTTTCCAAGTCAGCTTTTAGTCGTTCAATTTCTTCTTGGATGTCACTCCCGAATCCTGCTGCGTGGAAAATCAACTTGGCTGTTATGTCTTGTAAGGTTTTGGCAATGCGAGAGTAAAGTTCATCCTCTAAGTGTGAATCTGGTAATAAAGTACGCACTTTTAACTCATAAGGAGTTTTCATTCTGTTGCTATCCCCTAACCAAGCGTTTACCTTTTGACGTACTTCAGAATTATTTAATAAAACATCCCAAGCATAACCACCACCAGCCTGCCAATTGGCATCTTGCTGTTGAGAAAAGGCAAAATGCCGAGGTGGATAAGTGCGGAATGGCCCCAGGTATCGTATTTTTTCTAACTCAGTCTCTACTGTTTGGGCAATCGCGCTGACTAGATCATTTAGTCGATAAGGTATAAACAGGCGCATCACATCAGCTAAAGTATCCTGTCTATGTTGGGCATTTCCAGGTGTGATATGCTCAAAAATTCCTTGCTGTGAAGACTCAGCTTGAATATTGATTGGTAGCAAGCGGGAAACTTGTGCTGTAATCTCTGGTACAAGAAAATTGATTACCTGCTCTATTTGTTCCTGATCTTGGGCAGTTATTTTTAAGTTGAATGTGTTTGCTTCAATAATCGCTTCTATCAACAGACTAACTATTCGATGCTTGTGATCAAGCCGATCTAACTGAAGCTTACCTTTGCGGCGGGAACTCATATTAAGCACCCTTTCACCATCAGCTTCTAAAAAGAACGATCGCACTTTTATCCCTCCATTTCCTGAAGAGTGCATCCCAATACCTACACCCACAGTTAATTTTTTGATTGGTTCTAATAAACTGCCAAGTCCCTTATCTGATAAGTTAATGTTGCTGGGGTCAAGGTCTATCGCCCACTCTACAAGGCGAGTGCGATCTCGTTTATGAACATATTGCCCGAAACCTCCCAAATCAACTGAATCACCCCCCGCTTCTGTGCGATAAACATCTAGCTCACCTTCGTTTGTAATGGCGTGATGCGCCAGCAACAGGCTGTGAAGTACACTCGATTTACCCGAACTATTAGCACCATAAATCAACGTGAGGGGACGAATGGGAATGTATTGAGTATCAGCAAATGCTTTAAAATTACTGATACGGAAACCAGTTATTGGTGAATTGGCTTTGTTTTTATCTGATGAATCTGTTTTCCGGGGAGGAGAATTTTTTTTAGGCATACTAGTATATTAATGACACATTTTAGACATTTATTCTATAAGTGTCATCCGTGTATTCTGAGGTCAGTCTTTTTATAACAGAGAAAGCTGCTGAGGATCTGTGTTATCCCTCAAATTGAGGGCTTTTGCTTGTTCTTCCATTTCTGCAAGCAGTTCTTTCATGTGTGCTTCCCGCCATTTGGCTGTGAGTTCGCCAGAAAAAGCACGATAGAGTAGGCATTGAAATAGATTATTTAATTTAGCTTGAGATTCAATTTGCTTTGCATTTAATCTTCTTATTTCTGCCATACGAAGGGTATATTCATTTTGAAGAGCGAATGGTGGCAATGGAATTTTTAATAACTTTAAAATGGTAGTGTTCATGAATGAATAAGCTCCATCATCAGCACTTGCACGCAATTGATTAACTAGTGATGGAAAGTATGAGAGAAGAGATGTAAAATATTCAGGAAAAATATATTCTTTATCTAAACTAAGACGAATTAGATTTGTACTAATAATAGAATGTGAGTGTTGTGGTCGGGCTACACACATACGTCCAACAGTTCCGGCACGCGAAATTATAATATCTCCAGGTTCTACTGAATAACTTTTAAGTTCTTCATATTTCGTTGGAGTTATAAATAATGAACCTGATTCAACAAACTGGTTCGGCTTTATGTTGTCAATTCCCCAAACTGGTATACCATTATCAACATATTCGTGTTTTTTAAGTGCGCTTCCGAAGGGGCCACATTTAGTCCCTGGTCGTTCTCTTGAAAATAGCTTTTCGACTAATACAACATCCCACCCTATCGGATTTGTTGAAGGATCGCCAAACATTTTGATGAATAGCGCAGGCAAAATGCGCTCTGCTTTTGCATCAGCCTCAGCCCGCATTCTTCGCAGTGTATTAGCTTGCTCTAAAATTTCGACTATACGGCGTTGTTCAGAAACTGGGGGAAGGGGAACTTGCAAGTTCTTAATCTGCCCAAGACTAAGATTTGATATAGTTAAAGTAACCTGAGCACCATAAATTTGTGACTGGGCTTGCTTAGTCTTGAGCCAATATAACAAAAATTTTTTATCAATATACCTAGCTATTCTAATAATTGCAACTGCTTGGTTACAGTTCATTTGTGGTGATTTAGCAGAAACAATAGCTGCCCGTCCAATTGTCCCTGCAATTGATAGCAATACATCACCAGGATAAATTCTGGAACGAGATAAAACTTCATCTGTTTCTTGATCAATAAAAAGCGTATTTTTATCTAAAATAATTTCATCTCCTTGAAGGTTCTCTGCACGTAAAAATGGGATACCAGAAGATACATAACCTCTTTTAAGAGTGCGAGGAGTAGTTCCTTTTGTGATTACTTCACAAAGTTCACCAAGTTTAATTAACGACCACTTCATGAAACTGCCTCCACATCCAGAAGCAGCTTTTCTAACCCAGAGGCAATTTCTCGCTCAATTTCCAACACTTCTCTAATCAACTCAACTGGATCATCATCAGAAACAGCCTCAGTTACCTGTGGCTTATAACGTCCAGCAGCTAAATTGTAATCATTTTCGGCAATAGTCTCCAAAGATGCCCACCAGCATCGGGGTTCCTCACTTCCTGGCTTCAACAACTCCCCCTTTTCAAAACCTGGGGGTTGCATAAAACCCGACTCCCGATAAACCTTCCACTGCTTTAATAAATTGGGAATATCATTTAGTTCTGGCGTTTCCGGTCTACTCCCGCCGGAAATCTTATCAGGATCGTAACCATCATTTTTAACTTCATAGAACCAAACTTGATTGACCTGACGCACCGCAGACTCTAAAGGATTGCGAATTACTAGCACCGCCGTCTTTACCCCCGTGTATGGCTTAAACACCCCCGCAGGTAAAGAAACCACCGCCAATAAATCAAATTCTGTCACCAGTTTTTTACGCAAATCCACATGAGCGCCAGTAGAACCAAATAGTAACCCTTCTGGTACAACCACCGCACACTTTCCACCAGCTACCAAAGACTTCATAATTGCAGCCAAAAACAGCAATTCACTTTTTTTGGAATTTGTTGGTAAATCCGCACGGATAGAATCTTTAGGTAACGTTCCCGCAAAAGGGGGATTATCAAACATCACCTTATAGCGACGGCGCAAATCATCTTCTGTCAGTCCCCCCATATCAGACAATACATTGGCTACTTTCAGCTTGGCGTTGCGAATTCCATGCAGCACCAAGTTCATCATCGAAATTCGCATCATCTGGCGGGAGACATCAAAGCCATAAATCGATTCTTCCAACAATTTCCAGTCAGGTAATCTATCCCCATTTCCTTTGCGATAAGTCTGGAGATTGGGGATTTGCTGTTTTGCTTCAGCCAAAGTTAACCCCCGTTTTTCCAGCCAATCCTCCCCATAAATCGGCACTTCTATGGGATTTTCGCTGTATTTAGCCAAAATATACTCAATACTATCAATCAAAAATCCTGCTGTTCCACAAGCTAAATCACAGATAGTATCCCCCAAATCAGGGTCAACCATCTCTACCATAAACGCCCTTATTTGTCGGGGAGTGCGGAATTGACCATTAAGCGCAGATTGACCTAAATGGGTTAACAGGTACTCAAAAATATCACCTTTGACATCCTGACCCATTTTGAGGAAATCCAAGGTATCGAGTTCATCAACTACCAACTTGAGAACATTAGGGTCATTAATTTCTAAAACCGCATCCCGGAAATACTCTGCTACTTTTGGCTCATCTTTCAGCAAAGAATTTGCCATGTAGGGGAAAACTTCATCCCGCAGAAAGTCCCGCAAATCAGTACCACTTTTGAAACGCCATTTTGACCAGCGATAACGTTCTGCTTGCTGGGGAAATAGTAATTTAGCATTACCATTATTACCCGTCAGACGGGCGCGTAACTCACGATTTGCTTCCTCTTCATCCAACAGCTTCAGGTATATCAGGTAAGAAATTTGCTCAATGTAGGTGACAGGATTTGTTACCCCACCAGCCCACAAAGTATCAGTAATATGCTTGAGTTTGCGACGAATTTCTTGATCCATATTGTTCTCTTAACCCTCTGTACCTGTAGCATCCACCGTAAACACAGAACGGTTTAATTCATCAAAAATATCCCGCAATCCCTGCTCACCAAACAGTTCTATACCTAAACCAGCAGCATTCAGAACTGAGAGGGGTGGCAAGAATAAATCATCTATGGTTAGCTGACCTTTGGCAATACCCCGATTTTTCAACAAAGAAAGATACTGAGCTTGGGCTGGTGCGAAAGAGTGAGAAACCAACCAAGCTCTAAAGTTTTCTTCCAGTAATTCTTCGTGACTTTTAATCTTTAATGTTCCCAATGCTGCCCGAATAAAATCAATCAAGCTGCCATTATAATTGCGGTACGCTCGCCGCAGGTTTTCTTCATTAAAGTAGTATCGCGGTGTATTCAAACGCCGCACCAGTTCCGTTTCTTCGGTTTCCGTCAACAATTCTCCATCCCGGATTTTCTGGAGTGTTGGATCGTTATTCACAGCAGATTGAATAGTTTGCTCCCAATTCGTGACATAATCACGCTTATCAACCCGCTCCCCTTCTGTACCTACTTCTACATAACTGACATATTGCTGCCATCTATCCCTAAGTCCTAATTCAATTAATTCTGACCGAGGACGGGATTGTTGCTGGTTGCTTCTAATTGATACATGACCTCGACCAGTTTCAGCATAAATATCAGTATCGCTGTCATTAAAATATTGGTGATTTCCGAAGAAATCATAAATAACAAACTTGCGTTTATCAATATGTGGCGCAGTCCTTGTCCCCCGTCCACGAATCTGTTGATAAAGAATTGGACTCCGCACTGTTCGACACATAACTAAATGCAAAACTTCCCGGCAATCAAAACCAGTATTGAGCATATCAACACTGACTGCAACTTGTGGGTAATCCTCATATTTGAACTGGCGAATTAAATCATCAGCATTAGCAACATCACTTGTAATTACTTCAGCGTAACGCCCCTTACATTCTGGATGTAACTCGTTAAGATATCTGGTTAACCGCGCCGCATGATTTTTTGTCAAAGCAAATACTATTGATTTACCAGGCCCAATCTTTTGTCCTGGTGCTAATTTTTGGTAATTTTCCCAAGCCAGCCTGTCAAATTCCTGCATCATTAGGCGGTTACTCGCCTCATTAGTCCACTTGCGTTCAAAAGCTGCTGGGTCATAATAAACCTCATCAACTTCAGCACCTTCAGCAATAATTTCAGTTATGCCAGTAGCAAACCGATAGGGAACAAGATATTTTTGTTCAAATGCTGTTTGAATAGAGTAAGTAAAATCTGGCTGCTCATTTCGGCAGTTGTAAAAATCAAAAGTATTACGTTCAATGTAAGCTGCTGGCGTAGCAGTTAAACCAATATGAAACGCATCAAAATGAGTAAGTGCAGTCTGCCAAACACCATAAATCGAACGGTGACATTCATCAGCCACAACAACATCAAAATAGCCGCTAGTAAACTCTCGATAACGGCTAATCATTGTTTGGAGTAAGCAAACTGTAATTTGCTGCTCCTGGCGAATCACACTCGGCTTTAGCCAGTAGCTACCATACTGATTTAAAACATCTTGAATTGCTTCTAATGCCTGTTTTGCTAATTGCTCTCTATCCACTAAAAACAGGATTTTTTCTGCATATCCCGATTGAATCAAGCGTTTTAATTGCAGGCAAATTAAATCAGTTTTACCTGTTCCAGTTGGCAGTTCGAGTAAAAATCGCCGTTTGCCCAATTCAACCGCATGGTCAATGGCTTGCATCGTTTCCCTTTGATAGGAACGAACTAAGCGAGTTTCACCCTGTCGAGTGTAATACTCAGGAATTTCAATAGTAGCTAGGGGTTGACGGGTTGAGCGCATTTCCAGCAATCGCTCTAAATCTCGCCGTGAGAAAAAAGAATTAACAATCCGGGCATCATCGTTTTGATAGTCCCAGAAATAAATCAGTTCGCCATTACTGAGGAAAATAAACGGTGCTTCCAGCTTCCGAGCATAGGGAAGTGCTTGATTCTTAGCAACATAAGGCTCAATCGCACGCTTCTTAGCTTCAATCACAGCCAAGGGACGACCTCTTTGGTCAAGCAGTACATAATCGGCTCTACCTCTCCTACCATCTGCCATTTGAGCCGAAACCTCAGTCATTACCTGAGATTTATCAGCCGGGTTCCATCCAGCTTGGCGGAGAAGGTCATCAATATTAATACGTGCGTCTGTTTCTTTGCTAAAATCGCTCATCAACTCACTCCTGTCTTACCAAAGTTAGCACGAAGCCCCCAAAGTCGATGCTATTTTCCCTTTTTCCCTAAAAACTTAACTAATTCTCAACTTCACCACCAATCTTGCAATTTCTGGCATTCAATCCTTGTATTCTTCATGCTCTACATGAATGTTGTAATTAATAAACAATGCTGGAATAGATAAGCTTAGTGCATTTGCCAGCTTTTCAATGGTTTCCAGCGAAGGATTTAGCTCACCTCTTTCCAGGTTGGAAATATAAGTACGATGAAGCCCAGCCTGTTCTGCAAGCTGTTCTTGTGATAAATCCAGTTCACGCCTACGCCGCCTGACCGCTTTGCCAAAGCGTTGTTTGATGTCTAGTTCATTATTTTCACTCACTGCACAATCTTCAGAAAGTGCAGGAAACTTGTCTATAGATTATAAGTAAACTTTTGTAGTGTATAAATAACATAAGAGAGTAATGAGTAAAAAAATTTATGCCTGAGATACCCCTCTCAATACCGCCCATAGCTTTGCTAGAGGGAATTCCTCAAGTCTTACCCCAACAAAGATTTCAACTTGGTGAATGGGTGCAATGGTTCCAAGTACCCAACGGCGACTTTGGTCGCATTATTGGCGTTATTTACACTCACCAAGCAAGTTGCATTGCCACTGGCTTACACTACTTAGTTCTTTTAGATGAACTTAGCCCTTCCCATGAACTTTGCTCCTGCGACTTCGCTTTTGAGGAAGACATCGAACCCCTAGACCAGTCATCCTTGGAACGACTTAGAGGCAATTATGCCTGAAGCTCAACATCAGCAGTTACTAGAACTGCACAATCAAATGTTCATGTCCCCCCAAGACTTTAGCTACCGTTGGGGATTAGGTTATGAAGAACTAGCCAAAATCTGTTCCATCTCAAAATCCACCACCTATCACTGGTTAGGTGGACAAGCTAGCCGCCGCGCTGCTGGATTACCTTATCAGAGAATTATGGCTGTCGCTGATTTTTTACTCGCCAACGCTGAGGTCATTCAACCTTTATTGGAGGGGTGGCATCATTCTCAACGGTCAAATTAATCGCTGCGTTTTTGCAAATTGACAAAACTTTTGTTCATCTGCTTGACCGAGATAAAAAGCAGGTAGTAGGGTGCTTGTTATAGTCACCAGCTACCAACAGTTCCATGAACCATGCCACTCAGGACTCTTACTATCAGCCCTCTAGTATTGAAATTACAGAAACCCATGTCCTGATTTATCGCATGGCAATACCCCTCACCAATGCCATCAGCTACCTCAAACAATTTCCCCAGACAGAATATGAAGAGATTTGTTTTGATGCTTTGGAGTTGGGATTTCTGTGCTTGCAAACCACTCAAGCTCGGCAGAGTAACGAAGTAGTTAAACAGCAGATGGAATTACTGTTGGTGGAGTTTCAGCAAGCAGTCCAAGTCATTGCTGAGTCCTTTCAGCAAGAGTTAGTCAATCAAATTAGTACAGATAACGGAAAATTACTAGCCCCACTGCAAAACCAAATTCACTACACTGCTGCGATTCTCACAGAGAAACTCAACAACGTCAGCATCTTGCTGACACAGGATATAGACCCAGCTAGAGAAACTTCTGTTGTCGGTCGCTTTCTTCAAACGTTACGTAATCTGTTAGATGCCAAACGCTCAGATTCTATTCAAGGTGCATTCAAAGCAGCGTTGGCAAATGTCACTAAAGAAAACGGTACTTTGGCTGTGGCGGTGAGAAATGTTGTGGCTGAGTCTATCAAGCCCCTAGCTGAACAAGTTGAAAAACTGACCAGAGAAATCCGTGACCAACAGGTGGCAAAACAGACACTTCAACAGACCACAGCAAAAGGTATTAGCTATGAAGAGTTAGTTGTTGCGGAATTACAGAATTGGTCAAAGACTAATGGCATAGAGGTAGAGCATATTGGTAGTGATGGGGATACTGGCGATATTCTTGTGAAACTGACCAGCAAATCCTTGGCAGCAATAGAATTGTCAATTGTAATTGAAGCAAGAAACAGACCGTCAAAGCCTTTTGGTCGCCAAGCAATTGCTCAACACCTACAGCAAGCAATGCTGCGACGTTCTGCAAATGCGGCAATTTTTTTGAGTTATTCGCGTGAGGGATTAGGGCAGGAAATTGGTGACTGGGCTGAGGGTGTAACTGAAGGTGGTTACTGGATTGCGACAACACACCCATTTCTGATAATTGCAATTCGATTTCTAGTCATTCAACAACGAGTGAATCAATTGCGTACTTTTCATTCAAAAATAGATGTGAGTGTTGTTCAACAACAGCTTCAGCAAATTCGCACGGCTTTGGGACGCATCAGGACTATCAAAAAATCTTTGACAGAAATTGGGAAGGGTGTGACTTTAATTCAAGCTGAGGCTGATGCGCTGAGTGCAGATATCCAATCAGCGATTAAATCTATTGAGCAAGCCCTAAATGTTCTTTCAACTACAGGCTAGTTTGAGACATGGCAATGCCAGTTAGTGAGTAATCTTTTTAATCGCTATTAAATACTATTAGCAATAATCACATCAATTAAGAATAGAATTAGCATATAAACATGAATCAAGATAAAGTTTTGCAATATTGTATATATATTTTTTAAACATCTGAAATATATACCCGTATCATTTTAACAGTAAATAATACCGGAGAAAAGCTTGGTATTTATTATTGGTGATTTTTCAAAAAAAATCAGCAATTTTTCTCTATACAGATGAAGCATATATTTATTTAATAATTTTTAAATACAAACTTAAGGAGCAATAGTCAATTTGGACTTTGAAATGAATCATTGTCAAAAAAACTTTTATATAGACCATATTTAGATTTACTAAATAGGTCTATATGATGAATTTAGCTATCCAATTTAAATTATTGGATACAGATTTATGCTGCTATAGAAAAGTTAAGGTTTTCAGCCAGCATAGTATATTCTGTTTGCTAATGAGAATGACTCAATGCTTACTAATGAAGAGTTTAATCAATGGTGTTATAGCTTGAATTTATCTGAACAAGCTCAAAAACTTGTAGAACAAATTCGTTCGTCACCACCATCACGTCGTGTAGGAGGCGGTAAAAGGAGTGTTTCTGGTCGCTATCCTAGCCGAAAGATGGGAGTAACTATACAATTTGAATCTCATAAGGTTGAACTTCCTTTTATTTACCAGCTAGAACAGGATGAGGAAGTTTTAGAATACTATGACCAACCACCTTCTATCAAAATTAGTTATCAATCGGAAAAAGGACGTAATTTAGGTTTTTATATAACTCCAGACTTTTTCGTAATTCGTACAAAAACAGCAGGTTGGGTAGAATGCAAAACCGAATCTAAATTGCAAGAACTTGCTGAAAAAAGCCCTAATCGCTATTTTCTTGGAGAAGATAATCAATGGCATACACCACCGGGAGAAAGTTACGCCGAACAATTCGGTTTTTTCTTCCAACTGTGGTCAGATGCGGAAATCAATTGGATTTTATTTCGCAACATTGAGTTTTTAAGGGACTACTATCATGCTTGATACTTGTCCAGTAAAAGAATCAGCACAAAATACAGTTTTGGCTTTAACTTCTAGCCAACCAGGGATTACTCTAGCTGAGTTAATTCATCATGCACATGGAGTTAGCCCTGATGACATTTACTTTATGATTGTTCATCAATTAATTTATGTTGATTTGACATCTGCACCTTTAGTTGAACCTCAACGATGTCTTGTCTTTCGCGATCAATCAACAGCTAGAGCTTATACCTTATGTGGGGAATCAAAATCCAATCTTGATACTATCAATTCACCAGTAATAGATATTGTGTCTGGCACACAAGTTTCTTATGATGGGAAAATTTTAACTATTGTTTTAGTTGGAAATAATTTCCTTCTACTGCATACAGAAAACAACGAGCCAATTGAACTAGAATGGGCTACATTTGATAACTTTGTGCAATTAGGGAAAATAAGTAGTATTAAAAGTGAATACAAAAACGAACTTGCTCCAGAGATACAAGAATTATTAAAAAAAGCAAGTGAACAAGATTTAAAAGAGGCTAACCATAGATTTTTAAAAATCAAGCCTTATTTGGATGGACAGTCAATTCGAGCAAATACAGAGCAAGAACGCTCTTTAAGAAATTGGCTCAATAAATATCACAATGCTCAACAGAAATATGGGTTTGGATATCTTGGGCTTATACATTTTACAAATAAAAAAGGTAATCGTACCCGTAAGTTAAATGAATATTCTATCCAAACAATAGAAAAATTTATTACATCAAACTATGAAACCAAGAAACAACAGCCAAAGCAAGCAGTTTATAATCTATTTGCTAACTACTGTGCAAAAGAAGGAATTCCTGACGACCAGATACCTAGTTATAAAACTTTTATCAATGAAATTAAGCGGCGTTCAGGTTACGAACAGACTCAAAAACGTGAAGGTTCCCGTGCTGCTTATCAACTAGAGCCTTGGTACTGGGAATTAGAATTTACCACTCCTCGTCATGGCGATTTCCCTTTCCATATTGGACATATCGACCATACTGAATTAGATATTGACCTCAGATGTTCTCGTACAGGTAAAGTTCTGGGACGGGCTTGGGTAACATTTTTAGTTGATGCTTTTACTAGACGTATTTTGGCAGTGTACGTCACCTATGATCCACCTTCATACCGTAGTTGCATGATGGTGTTACGGATTTGTGCCAAGCGATATGGAAGAATACCTCAAATTATCATTACAGATAATGGAAAAGAATTTCACAGCACTTATTTCGAGACTCTTCTAGCTTTATGTGAATGCACGCTAAAGCATCGCCCAGCAAATAGTTCAAGGTTTAGCGCAGTCTGTGAACGCTTGTTTGGAACAACCAATACTCAATTTCTCTATAGTTTGCAAGGTAATACCCAAATTAAAAAGAAAGTCAGGCTGATGACTAAATCTGTAAATCCTGAAGAATTATCTTTATGGTCACTTGGTCTTTTATATTTGTATCTTTGCGAGTGGATTTATGAAATCTACGACACTACCGAACACTCAGCATTGGAAGGGCAAAGCCCACGAGATGCATATTTAGCAGGAATTACCCAATTTGGCAGCCGTGACCACAAAAGAATACCTTATGACGAAACTTTTCGTCTTATTACTTTGCCGACGACAAAACAAGGAAAAGCTAAAGTTCAACCTAATAAAGGAGTGAAAATTAACTATAAATATTATTGGTCTAAGGCCTTCCAAGATCCTAATGTAGTCAATACAAAAGTAAGCATTCGTTATGAACCTTTTAACGCGGGGATTGCTTATGCCTACGTTAAAGGGAATTGGGTTGAGTGTGTTAGTGAATATTATTCTCTTTTTCAAGGACGTTCTGAAAAAGAGATTGAGCTAGCTAGTGCTGAGTTAAAAAAGCGTCATAAAAACCATGCCAGTAACTACAAAATTAGAGCCAAGCATTTGGGAGAATTTCTCGCTAGTGCAGAGGCTGAGGAAGTATTACTAAAGCAACAATTGTGTGATGAACAAAATAAAGAAGTATTTCGTGTAATTGAAGGTAGTCTGCCGAATCTTTTCCCGTATAAAGAATTGCAGGAAAGTAAGAGAGCTATTACTCATGATAGCGAGGAAATTCCGATTGAGTCAGTATTTACTCAACCAGTTGATATAAGCAAACTTACACTCTATAAGAAATATTAATTATGTCTACTAATAGGGATTTTCCACCTGAATTACTCAATCAATCTAAAGATAAACGACTTGATTACTACAGCAATGAATGTTTTATGTTGCATCCGTATCTTAATGATGCTTTTAATCGGCTAAAACGTCATATCGAATTCTGTGGTGATTCACGCATAGTTTTAATTACTGGCCCAACTGGAGTAGGTAAGACAACATTACTAGAGCTTACAAAAGATTGGGTAAAACAAATGTCATTACCCACTTTAGAAGCTGACAAAGGATGTATTCCGGTTGCTGATGTTGAGGCAAGTCTTGAAAAATCTGGGCTTTTCAATCCTAAAGCCTATCTCAAACGTTGTTTATATGCTTTGAGTGAGCCTGAAAATCTTATTGAACATAAGATTAACTATGGTGTTCGCGGTATTTATCGAAATGATAAAGGAGAAATTGTTGTAGAGTCAAAAATTTTAGAAACTGAACTTGGATGGGCATTAGAACAAGCACTTAAACAAAGACATCCTTATATCTTTCTTATTGATGAAGCACATCATATGCTTTCAGTGGCAAGTGGACGTAAACTTACTGATGTACCGGAAGCAATTAAGTCCTTAGCAAATCGAACTAAGATTTTACATGGTTTATTTGGAACTTATCAATTGCTAGCTCTGCAAGATATTGGGGATCAATTAAGCCGACGTAGTGTATATATACACATCCCTCGATATAATGCCGAATTTATAGAAGATATAGAAATGTGGCAGAGTGTAGTTTGGAGTTTTCAGCAGAATATTCCCACGGATGAAGATACTGATTTTACATCTCATTGGGAATACTTGTACGAGCGCAGTCTCGGATGTGTGGGGATATTAAAAAATTGGACTAGTCTGGCTTTGAAGGATGCTTTAAATGAAAACGCTAAGGCTGTCACACTTAAGCATTTAGAACGGCGCGCGCTATCAGTAGGCCAATGCCAGAATATACTCAAGACTATTAAACAAGGTGAGGCAAGGTATGCAGAGATTGAAGGAAATGTAGATGGATTACGACAAGCACTAAGTTTAAAGTCAAAACCTAAATCTAGGGCTAGTTCCAAATCAGATACACCTCATCAGGAACAACCAGAAAAACAACAGGGAACTACACAATCAAATAAAGGTCGTAAGGGTGTTGGTCAGCGGAATCCTCAACGAGATGAAGTAGGAATGACCAAAAATGCTACATGAAAAAAATTTCACTATTTACAAGTCGTTCAATCTGCAAAAGCCCACTATACCGCCACGTAGCCGCTTATATTCTCTAGACCCTATTGGTGTAGGAACACCTTATAGTGAAAGTTTAACTAGCTATACTACTCGACTAGCAGATGTCCATTGTGTTCCTACAGGTTTGTTAATAACTACTGAAATTTCCTCATGCTATCAAGAAAATTTTTCCTCAGATAGTAAGAAAAAGAACATACAGAATTTAATCGGTTCCTCTGAGCATCACAGAGCTTTAAATGGAACTGGTATAATAGCCAACCGATTAATTCAAAGCTTAGAAAAATTAACACTACGTACCGATTTAAACTTTTTAACAATGATAACTTGGAGCGAAGTAATCTCTGCTCATGGTTTATTTCGTCCTTCTAAAGCTTGGTGTCCAATATGTTACAAAGAATGGCTGGCAGCAGGAAAGTTAATTTATGAGCCTTTAATTTGGGGGCTAGAAATAGTAAAAGTTTGTCCTGTTCACTATCAATACTTGCAAACGTTGTGTCCCTACTGTAATAAGAAACTATTTTCATTAGAGTGGTATTCTCGTCCAGGATACTGCCCAAAATGTCAAAGCTGGTTGGGAGATACTTCAAAACTAGCATCATCGAGTGTGGCTAATTTAACCAAAGAGGAACTAGGTTGGCAGCAATCAGCTATACATGATATTAGTGAGTTAATTGCTAATGCACCTTATTTATTCTCTTGTGTTGGCAGAAATAAAATACAAGATATGCTTGTAGGTTGTGTAAATGAGTTTTTTGTAAGCAAATTCAACTCATTTCAAGATAGTATAAAAATTCCTCATACCACACTATATAAATGGTATAGCGGACAAACTCTTCCACAACTAAGTTATTTATTAAAACTATGTAATTATTTTGAAATTAATTTATTTGACTTTTTGACCAAAAATTTTGATGATATTGATTTTAGTATTTTTAGAAGAAATTATGTAAATCAATCAGCTAAACCCAAGCCATCTTTATCTAGGAAGCGTATTGACTTAGTAAAAATGGAGCAACTATTAAATGTGGCTATAAATGAATATCCACCTCCAACATTAAAAAAATTAATAATTTGTTCAGGTATTAAAAGTCATAAATCTTTTCATAAATATTTTCCGGATTTAACTCTTAAACTTTTATCAATACGTAAGGAATATAAAATGAATGATATAAAAAAAAGGTTATTGCATTTTCTAGATATTCAAGATAAAAGTAATGCTAATCCATTACCTGTTACATTAATTGCAACCAGGCTAAGAGTAAGTTATAAAACTTTATACGCATATTTTCCAGATTTATGTAATGAAATTACAGATAAATATCTAGATTATATTCGGCAAAATCAACTCAAGGTTATAACTGAGAATCGCCATCAACTTCGTCAAGCAGTAATTGATTTACACGTTAGAGGTATTATTCCAAATATTGTGAATTTGATTAACTATTTTGGCATACCTCAAAAAGTTTTAAATAAAATAAATATGTCAATTGTAAAGGAAATATGGTCTGAACTTGGCTATTTAGAATTACTTTAGAATATATGTTTATTAAAAATGCAACCTAAAGGGCTAATTAAATATAAATTTTGCGAGTTTAAGAAGTCTGTCATTCCATTACGTAGTTACCTTTATTCGTTGGAACCTATTGGAATTGGAACACCATTAGTAGAAAGTTTGACAGGCTATGTAGCTAGACTAGCTGAGGTTCATTGTGTAGTACCAGGGATTTTAATGGAAAGGGAACTAGCCCCAGTTGTTAATAAGGCTTACGGAGGTGCAAACTTACATAAAATATACACTTTTACACGAGCCTTTAATGGCACAGGTGTTATGGCAGATGATTTAATTCAAGCTCTACAAAGCCTGACACTACGTGATGATTTGAAGCTATTAACAATGATAAACTGGTCTGAGATATTCCCGTTTATAAATCTGCTTCGTTCTGTTAAAGCTTGGTGTCCAATTTGTTATCAAGAGTGGTATGAAACGGAAAAACAAGTTTATGAACCTTTGCTTTGGTCACTAGATGTTGTTAAAGTTTGTCCACATCATCAGCAATACTTGAGTGAAAAATGTCATTACTGCCATAAGGGAAATAGTCTGTTAGCTTGGAAATCTCGACCTGGATATTGTTCAAAATGTGGGCAGTGGCTTGGCTACAGGGAAAATGCTGAATTTGTAAATAAACAGGATATCGCAAATCAAGAATTTAAGTTGCCTTTGTGGGCTGCAAATAATGTTGGGGATTTACTAGCTGCTGGCTCACATTTAAACTTTGTTCCTCTAAAAAATCAAGTAGCAGCATCTTTAAGAAATTACGCTGACTATGTTTCTCAAGGAAATATTGCTGAATTTGCTCGTTATCTTCATCAACCTAGAAATACGGTTTGGTTATGGTGTCAAGGCAAAAATCAGCCATCTCTAGATGCACTTGTTAGAACTTGCTATTATTTCCAAGTATCATTGCTGAGTTTCTTAAACCAAGAGGAATTATTGTTAGAGCAATTTCAAAAAACAACTTCATGTTTGACTAAACTTTCAGCTAAACCAAGAGCTACACCTAAACCATTTGAATCTGCAAAGGTACAAGAGTACCTAGAAAATGTATTACAGAATAATGAGTTTCCACCGCCTTCAATGGAAGAAGTAGCAAGGCGTTTAGATTGTGATAGGCGCACTGTTTACAATCATTTTAAAGATTTATGTAATGCTATTTCTGCTAAATACCTTAGTTACCGTAGAACTAATTATGTAGAAACAGTAGCTCAATCCTGTCAGAAAGTACGAGAAGCCGCGTTAAAGTTGTATGAAAATGGTGAATATCCTTCCGAGGCTCGTGTTTCAGAATTAATATCTAAACCTGGGTTCTTGCGATATAAGCAGGTTCGTGCAGCTTTACGTGAAACGCGACGGGATCTAGGTTTAGATAGTTGATGTATTAGATTAGTTTACTAAAATTAGTAAGTTAGAGTAAAAATCCTTTTATCACTTTACAATGTTTTTGTCAAATACCAAAAATTGGAAGCATAATATTTCCGAGGTGCATTGGAAGCATAAGCTTTCCGTGACGGAAAAGTTATGCTTCCAGTGACATTTAAAACTGACAATAATTATTTAATGTACAAATGGTGTCCTTTAAATAATTATTGTCCATTTTAAAGAATTTTTGTCATATTTCCTTTAAAGATTAGAAATCACCTAAAGCCTTAATTGATAAGGCTTTAGGTGATTTTGCCATCAAAGCACTCTATCAAAAATTTTTAAAGTAAATGGTGTCATAAATGCCGTAACCTTTTAAATTAAATGATGACATATTTTTTTTAGAAAAGCTTATGTTCATAACGCTCATCAGCAAAGCATTTTCAGCTTTATATGCCGAGGTTGAATAACTTTTAGTACCCGAAGGCAATTACTTGGCTTTCAAGACATCGCCACAAACAGAAATAATTTAGAATTAAATCTGATTAAGGAATTTCATAACCTCCCGGTACTCCTCAGTTTCAGTTTTTCCTTGCTGCCGATAGAGAGTCGCAGCCGTGTTAAGATCCACTATCGTTTTGTGCTTATTATGAAAATCAGCATAGCACTTGCCCCGATGGTAATAAGCATCAGCATGATCTGGATTAAACTGAATCACTAGATTCCAGATTGAGATCGCGTCTGAAAAATTTTTTTCTTCTGCTGCGGGAAAGTTTTCTTCGTCCTTAATCCTTTGTAGTGCTTGCTCATATAACTTTTGAGTACCTTTTTCTGGTTCCCAGACATAATTTTGACAAGTTTCCCAGGCTTGTCTCTCTACTTCAGTTTGAGGATTCTTGAGAACAGAATGGTAGCGGAGGCGATCGCATCCTAATTGCAACCAATATACCCAATCAACTGGCCACAAACGCACTGTGCCATCCACACCGCTACTGACAACCTGCTTTCCAGTCGGATCAAAATCTACAGATGTAACACGAAATTTGTGACCAATAAACGGTGAACCAACAGCATTTCCCTGTTGATCCCAAAGTCTAACAGTGCCATCAACACTGCCACTAACTATTAGTGTGCCATCAGGACTGAAAGCTACGCAAGTAACACTGTCTTCATGACCAGTGAAGGGATTACCGATAATGTTACCTTCTAAATCCCAAAGTTTCAGTACACCAGCAAAACCACGCCCACTGAGAGGATCATTATTGATACCACTTATGATGTATTTTCCATCTGGACTAAAGGCTAGACAATCAACCCAACAACCATCAACTCTAGAAGGTTGGATGATACATTGACCATTAATGTTCCATAGTCCAAGACTACCATCAGAACTTCCACTGGCAAGCATTGCTCCATCAGGACTAAATGCGATAGAAGTAATCCGTGACTGATGACCCATGAAGGGTTCACCAACAGAATTACCTTCCAAATTCCAAAGTTTTACAATTCCCGATTCACCACCACTAGCAATTAAGTTATCACTGGGACTAAAAGCTACAGCATTTATACCATCTTGATGAACAATGAAGAGCTGATGTAGACGTTGATTTTGAATGCTCCAAAGTCTTAAATCACCTTTATAGCTGCCACTGACTATATATTTTCCATCAAGACTTATAGAGAGACAAGTAATAGCATCCTGACTATTTGTGGAGGTTTTGTCAAGAAGATTTCCCTTGATGTCCCAAAGTCTTAAATTACCGTCATCACCACCACTAAATATATAATTTCCGTCTGGGCTAAAAACTGCCACATTCACCTCTTTTTGGTGATCTTTAATAACTTGGGTAGCTTTGTAGCCATGAGTATCCCAAATTCTGATGCCATCTAAACCGCCACTGACAATACTTGTACCATCGGGACTAAAAGCTACAGAATAGACAAATTTCTCGTGACCAATAAAAGGAGCATTAATCAGTTTTCCGTCCAAATCCCATAAACGTACTGTTTGGTCAAAACTCCCGCTAACAATGTATTTTCCATTAGGGCTAAATTTCACTGATTGGATTGGATATGAAGATTCGTATCCGCTAAAAGGTTCGCCCAGAGATTGCTCTTCTATATTCCATAGACGAATATGACTATTATTAGAAGCAATAGCTATGGTTTTATTATCTGGACTCAAGGCTACAGAATTTACTTGAGAAAGTATGTGGATGCTGTTACTTTTTCGGTTAACAAAAGTATCCCAAAGTTGTAAGATTTCACCACAAGCACTAACAAAATCGTTGTCTGAAGAACCAAAAGCTAAATTAATAGCCTCTCCATTATCTCTTAACCATCCGTTCTCAGCAGAAAACTGATGAGCAAGTAAATTTCCTTGACTATCCCAAACTTGCAGTTTCTCATCATTACTGCCACTAATAATGTAGTTTCCCGAAGGACTAAAAGTTATAAATTTAATAGAGAAATCAGGATTTGATTTTACAAGATGGAAGGATTTATTTGTACTGTCTATAGCCCATAAGTAAAATCCACTGCCACCACTACTAGCAATATTATGACCATCAGGGCTGAAAACTACTGTACTAATGCTAGAGTCATGGTGAGATAAAGATTCACTGATTAAATTTCCTTTTAGATCCCATAATCGAACAACACCTTCACCGCCACCACTAACAATCATTTCTCCATCAGGACTGAAATCTACACAAAAGCTTCCAGTACCAAAAAAATTACACTCTCTGGAGCGGGAAACCGTTTTATGTAAACTAGACTGAGCAGCCATTAAAATTTTATGGGGAATTTTTTCTAAATTTTCCCCTATAGTTTGAATTGCTAAGATTAAACCGTTCAACGGTTGAGAAGTAAGTAAATCTTCTACTCTATTTACTTTCCGTAGTAGTTCTGTTCTTGTTTGTTGTTCTCTAGAGAGCCTTTGTTGAATATTTCTATAATTAATGCTGGCTTGAACAAACTCTACCTCTCGCTGATTCAACCAGTTATCAGGTAATGCCTTGATTTTCTCCAACTGGTTGAGGCGATCGCCATCAGGTAACAATAAGCCAATAGGTCGATTATTTCTGTCCCAATCATTAGCCGCAGGAGTTAAACGCTGTTGCAATAACAAATTTTCCTGCTCGTCATTTTTCCACTCTTGCAACTTACTCCATCCACGTACCAAGGCATCATGGGCTGGTTCTACATAGGGTTCACCCCCTGGTTCCTGTCCACCTACAATCAAACGCGCTTTATCCAGCAGTTGACGGATTTCCTCTACTCGCTCATTTTCTGCGTCATCTAGATACTTCAACTCAGATAAAGGCACTCTTCTCCGTGCTGACTCCCCACCTTCAATTATCACCATCCGCAGCATCACCTGTTGCATAGTGAGTTGCTGGGCTTTGTCCAGTTTGTTGTATATTTCCGTTGCTCGATGTGTTAAAGAACCAGCAACTCCGCCTAACTCTTGATAATCTGCCTGAGTTAAAGTTCTACTTTCTCTCTCAATACATTTAGTATAAAGTTCACTTAAAGTAAAAGATAACAGTGATAGCGAACCGGGCATTTGCCCTACTTCGTCAATCAGCAGGTCAACTAGATTTGGCGGGTCGAAATCCAACATTTTTTCGTTAGCTGGTCTTTCAATGGCCTGCCGTAATTCATCAGACCTCATGGCGCGTACTGGAAAGCGATCGCCACTCCAATAGGGTTTGAGTGCAGAATCTAAAAAACGCGGTTCAAAGTCAGAGCGCAAGGTGATGATTATGTGCAACTTTTGAGCATTAGCCTCTAATACTTGTGCCAGGAAATTTAAGAACTGCTCTCGCTCTTGTTGCTTACAGATGGTAATTAGTTCTTCAAATTGGTCAATCACCAATAAAAGCTTTGCATTTGCAGGGATTTGTCTGCCATTGGCTACAATTTCAATGAATTGCCTCGGTGCTTGTTTGAGCGTTTCGCTTAGAGATTTAATCTCGTCTATTTTGTTTGTATTAATTTCAGTATTTACAACAATTACCTCAGCCAGTGCGGCGAAGGGAGATTCACCAGGACGGAATGTAGGTATAATGCACCAATCTTCGTTATGGTTAGCCCTTATATAAGGGATTAACCCAGCTTTGACTAAACTAGACTTGCCAGAACCGGAAACGCCTAAAACTACAGTTAGTGGATTGTTAGGATGAAGAAAACGTTCATATAGTTGCTTTATTAGTTCATCTCTGCCAAAAAACAACTGAGAATGCTGTTCTTCATAACTTTTTAAACCCCGATAAGGGTTGTTTTCTTCGTTGAGTGCTGGTGCATCTTCTAACTTGTTTTGGTCAAAATTTGGTAGTAAGAAAATATACTCGCCTTTGTCATGCTTTTTCAGAGGAAACAAGCCTGGAGTCTGGCGTTTGTCAAGTTCGTCGGTAAGTTCTTCAACTTGATCGCGCACATAGCAATAAAGTTCAGTTGCCGTGATGATACCATCACCTGTTCCTATTGTGTCCGCAGCACCGCGTAAAGCTGCAAATAAAGCTTCAGCAAAGGGTGAGTGTTTGTTATCTTCTGTAGTTCCTCTTTGTCCGAAACAACCGAGATAATCGATCGCCTTTTGGTCATGAGCCGCAGATGCGATCGCTTGCCATGCTCTATCTCTAATAAAGCGATCGTACCGTTGTTTATATACTTTTCGCGCCGGGAGAATTTCTCGATATAAGCTTGACCTAAATGCCCCAGCAAAACAGCAATCTAGTATAACTAGCAGATGACGGCAAGGTAGTTCTACAAGGGCATCATGCAAGTCTTGCATGGGCAGAAGAATTTTGTTAATTTCTATTTGCTTTTGCAGAAGAATATCTCCTCTGGCATCCTGGGGGACAAGATAGCCTGCCAGATTATCCCTGTTTTCCAGCCCATCTGCGGGAATTATTCCATGTCCGGCAAAGTAAAATATTAAACGGTCACTTTCTTCTATCTGTAATGTTTTCTCAGGTAAATGTAGTGTTTTTTGCTTAAGGTCTGCTAATAGAGAAGTTAACTGTAATAATGTAGCTTTTTCATTTAGTAATATCTGCACTTCATATTGATAATTCTCTTGAATAATTTTGGCAAGTTTTTCAGCGTCAGCAACTGGTGTCTCTAGCTCTGGGATACCATTTGAGTAGTTATTAATACCAATAATTATTGCTAGGTTGCGGTGAAAATCGTACTTGGATTTTGACATAGGATGGTTGCAGTTCGCTTTTAACTCACCTAGTTTTTGGGATTTATAGTAATTGGTGGTACATTGTCACAGAGATGGCGATCGCCCATCATGATTATTTATCTCAAAGTGATTCAGATGTACTTAGCTCCTCAATTCTCTTAAGTGCATTATCGGAATACTTTAGTTTGTTTTGTTGTTGATAAAGTTGTGCTGCTTGCCGATAATTATTAATAGCTTCTTGTTTCTTCCCTTCTATTAGAGTTTGGGTAAAAGCCTTGGCATAGTAAGCATCAGCATTGTTAGGAGCAATCGCTATTGCCTGATCGTAATCTTTGATCGCCGCTTCATGTTTGCCCAAACCAGAGTAGGCAATCCCTCGATTAATGTAAGCATCAGTATTGTTAGAATCCAGACTAATAGCCTTGTTGTAATCATCAATGGCTCGTTGATGTTCGGGTTCTTGCAAAGAAGAATAAGCAATTCCTCTATTAATGTAAGCACCAGTATTTTTAGAATTTAGTTTGAGTGCTTCTTCATAATCTTTGATTGCCAGAGTATATTTTTTCTGTCTATAGTAAATTACTCCTCGGTTGATGTAAGCGTCGGCTTTTTGGGCTTTAGTAAAACTGTTAGCAAGAATTTTGGGAAAATTTTGAATATATTTGCTGTCAGCCTGCTCACTTCCCCTAGTGTAATAGTCTTCGGCGAGCGCTTGCCGGGACGGGAGGAATATATTTGCAGTAAGACGAGATGTAGTGGGAGAAGACATCGTAGGAGTTGGAGATATAACTGGTATTGGCACATCGTCACATAGGTTGCGATCGCTTTCACTGACATTGGGGTTATTTTTAAGATAATCACGAATCCGATCACAGCTTTTTGAAAGTAAATCATCTAAATCTCCGAGCCGCCACAACTTTGTAATACCATCTTCACCAACAGTAATCATCACACTATTATCAGAGCTAAAGTTAATACTTTCGATCTTAGTTTGATGGGCGTTGAATTCTACTAATAACCGCTTACTCCAAAAGTCCCACAACTTCACAATTCCTTGGTCAGTAACTGTAGCCATTAATTGGGTATCTTGACTAACTATTATCTTCCTATTATCAGTGCTTAAATCGGATATTGATACTCGTTGTTGTTTGTCTAAATTTAATGATACAAGTCTAATCAAACCTCCAGTCATGTCTTGTAATGTATGTACAAGTAGGTCACTATTAGAATCAAAAGACAAGCCAATTGGCTGTCCAAGAATCGGTATTGGGTTTTTAGAGTGATCAACATACCAGACATCAGTAGTATAGTCTCTGCCAATACTATTTGATTGCGAATCTTTATATTCAGTAATCACTATTAAATTCCCATTTTTAGGATGAAAAATCATACTATGGAATTTTTTCCCTTCAGGCAGTTGAAAACTTTTGCCCGGCTTGTTTGAGGAGATACTCCTTTGTTCGATGGTATTATCTTCTCTAGCAATAGCAATTTTATTGTTACCATAGCTAACGGTTGCACTAACTATATTATTTTTGAAATTCGGTTCAGTTGTCAGTAATAACTCACTCTTCCCTGATAGATTTGACGAAAAAATACTTACATCATTTTGAACGCTAATTATTTTATTACCATCAAAGCTAAAACCTACAAATTTTAATGAATCTTGATTAGTATCTGCATTTTGTGATGTAAAATCCATCTTGAATAATTTAGAATTATCGAAATCATTAGGCTCCAAGTCAAACAATTTAATAGTATTGTCACTTCCCAAAGAAAACAGTCGTTTACCATCAAAACTAAAACTTAATTTTCCTATCTCACCTTTATGTATATTTCTAAACTCAGCATACTGTTCCGTGTCTGAATTATTATTGTATAAGTAAATAGTGCCATCTTCATTGCCGATTGCAATTTTTCTACCATCGGGACTATATTCAATTTCGCAACCATCTTGAAGTTCTGAAGCCCCTACATTTTCTGATAATTCGTACTTTTGTACAGGCAAACATTTATGAATATAGCTGACAACTAACAATTGGTTACCATCAGGACTAAATCTTGCCTCCAAAGTATTAATATTATTAAAATTTTCTAACTTTCTTAAAGCAGATTGCTTACTAACAGACCAGTCAAAAATTCTTCCTGTTTCAGTCACTACTAGTATTTTGCTATCTTTAGTAAAACTAATTCCTATAGGCGTTTCTTCTGCTTGAGATTCTTTAAATTTATAAACTTGATTATTTGTCCAATTCCACACAAAGGCATTATCTTCAGCCAATATAGCAATGAACTTACTATTGGCACTAAAAATGAAGTCACGAAATTTATCGGTAGTGATTTTGCCTGGAAACATTAGGTATTTTTTGCTTTTAATATTCCACAGGCGGATTAATCTTTTTTCACCCACTACATCATGCGTAGCTAGTTGTTCTCCGTTGGGACTAAAGTAAACAGCAATTTCTCCTTTATGTCCAGTAAATTCAGCTAGTTTCTCTTGTGGATTTTTCCAGTTCCACAAGCTAACTGTACCTTGATTGTTATCGGTAGCAATTAAATACTTGCCATCGGAACTAGGGGACATACCCACTATCTTTCCTGAAGCTAATTCTAATATATTGGTTTCTTTTCCCGTATAGAAAACTTTTCGTAAGGTGCTTATTACTTTGTCTCGTTTCTTAGAATCTGGTGGAAATAGTTTTAGTAATTGATTTTCTCTAAGATGCATTCCTGCTCGCAAAATTTGAAGCAAAGCATCTAATTGATTATCTAATACGAGATTTGCTTCAGAAGCTTCTATTAAAGCGTCAATTTCTTGTATTTGAGCATTTCTTTGTCCAATCAAAGTAGAAATGCTTAACCCACTTAATCCCAACATAACTGTGATCGCAATACCCCAATTACGACGAGTATTAAAGTTTTTTCGCCCGATGCTACGCAGCACAAACTCTGCTTCTAATTTGTTAAGCCAGTTGTTATTGGAATTGAGTACCTGTTTCAATAAATCAAGACGTGGGTTAGCGTTCCAAAGAAAGCGTGCCGATTGTTGATTTGCCCAATCAACAGCAGCAGGAGTTAATGACCTTTGTAAAATTACATTTTCCTCGTTTTCTTTCTTCCAAGCTAGTAACTGATCCCACCCCTGCACCAAAGCATCATGGGCTGGTTCTACATAGGATTCACCTTGAGCATTAGAACCCTCAACGATTAAGCGAGCTTCAGAAAAACGTTTGATGACTGTTTGCACTCGCTTGTTTTCTTCCTGATCAGAATACACCAGTTCCGATTTAGGAACTTGTCGCCGTGCTAACTCGCCACCTTGCAACGAAATCATCCGTAACATTACTCGCCGCACTGTATCTTGATAAGCACTGTCTTCTTTAACTAAGTTCTCATATTCCTGGTTAGCACGCTGAGTCAAAGAACCAACCACCCTTCCCAACTCTTCATAATCTTTCTTAGTTAAAGCCCGGTTATCCCTAGTGCGATCGCCTAAATACTTCAAGTACAATTCACTCAGGGTAAAAGAAAGCAAAGGTAAAGCACCTGGCATTTGTACGACTTCGTTAATTAGTTCGTCTACCAAGCCCGGAGGGTCGAAATATATAACTTTTTCTAGTGCTGGTTTCTCAATTGCTTGGCGGAATTCATTTTGGCTCATTGGTGAAACAACAAACCGAGCATCATTATTCCAAAAGTCGTTAAGTACCGAGGTTTGAAACTGCGCTTCAAAATCGAGTCGCAAGGTAATAACTACATGGATGTTATTAGAATATTTAGCAAGTATTTTTTTAATAAATATCTGAAATTTCTCGGCTTCTTCACTCTTAGATAAAGTTATCAATTCTTCAAACTGATCGATAATCACCAGTAGCTTTGCTTGAGGATTATTCTTGAACCAATTTCCCAAACTTTCTTCGGCTGGGGTGAATAAACGGGAAGATGTTCCTGCTTGGATTAAAGGCTGCTTGACCGATTCTAGTACGTTATTCAATGACTTCAAAGGCGATTCCCCTGGTCGAAAAGGCGGCAGGATACGCCAGGTTTTGTCATCCTTTCTGAGTTTAGGAATAAGTCCAGCTTTCACCAAACTAGATTTACCTGTTCCCGAAGCACCCAAGACTAATGTTAATTGTTGCTTGTTATCAACTACTTTTTGGTAAAGATTTTGAATTTGCTCTTCTCTACCAAAAAACAAATGACTGTCTTTTTCATCATAGGAAGATAATCCTCGATACGGATTATTTTCTACGTTTAGTGGTGGTGCATCTTCTAATTTATCTCGGTCAAAATCAGGCAACAAAAAGATAAATTCTCCTTTATCATGTTTCCTGAGTGGACATAAACTAGGAGTTTGTCGCTGGTAGTAATTTTCTGAGGCGATTTCTACTTGATCGCGCAAATATGAGTAAAGCTCAGTTGCAGTGACCATCCCATCTTGATTTGAATCTCCACCTTTGCCCAGCAAAACATCAAACAGAGCTTTAGCAAAGGGAGAATGAATTTCGTTTCCGTCTGTGGCTCTCCCACGAGATCCCAAGGAATCTAAGGCTTTTTGGTCGTCAGATGCGGAAGTAATCACTTGCCAAGCGCGATCGCTAATGAATCTGTCGTAGCGTTCTTTATATATCTGCACTTTGCGTACAACTTCCCGCTTCAGGCTTGCCCAACGGAAAGCTCCAGCAAAGCAGCAATCAAGAATTGCTAACATATGCCGACAAGGCAGTGCGTTCAAAGCATCATGTAATTCCTGCATCGGCAAGTAGGTACTACTATCACCGGATATAGCATCTTGAGGAATTAGATAACCTACAGGCCCTTCTTGATTTTCCAGCGCATCTAAAGCAATGCCATGTCCAGCAAAATAGAAGAGGAGGCGATCGCTTTCTGTAACTGTAACTTTTTCTTTGTCAAGCGTTATTTGTCCTTGTTTGAAGTCTGCAATTAATTGTTTTAGCTGGCTAAGACTAGCACGTTGATTCAACAATAATTGCACTTCATACTTATTTTGTGCCTGATATTGCGGTTTTAGATTCTCATGTTGCTTTTGAATAATTTCAGCTAACTTAAGAGCATCTGGAACTGCGGTTATTAACTCTTTAATATTATTTTGGTAATTATTAACGCCAATAATAACTGCAAAATTGCGGTTGAAGTTATGTTTTGACATGAAGATAACCTCTATGCGAATAAGAAATTAATAGCTTAAAAGCCTTTGATTAAAACTTAATTATTGCTGATTATTGCTTACAGCATTGTTGATTTCTTTCAGAATATCGTCCGGGATATCCGTTACTAAACGAATCGGGAATGCTTGTGTAGAAGCATATTGGGCATACTCTGGGGTGAGAAATATTTTATATTCGTTAGCTTCTGAAGTCATTTGAGAAGCAAATGCCAAAGTAATGGCTTTCATATACTTACGAATATCAACAGCTTCCTTACCGACTTTCTCTTCACCTTTTTTCTCTTCCCTCTGTGCAGTTGAAATTGGATCTTTAATGCTGCTGTGAGTTGCGCCAACAATTCCAATCAACCATTTTGGTGAAGAGATTTTGTTAAAACTAATGATTTGTTCATTTAAAGCTGGAGTCGTTTTATCCGCAGATGATGCCAAAATCAGGGTTGGAATTTGTACCTTTTCTAACCCAGTTTCACCAAACATTATGGAACTTGTGGGGTTAAGAGCGATCGCTTGTTTAATGCGAGAATCATGCAATTGATAGCGATTTTCTGGTAAATCTTTAGCAACACACTGCAAACCCTCTCCAGCGCTAACAGTAGTACGCAGGAATTGAGGACAGCGTTCTTTTAAAGAATCTACTTGCAATTCTGCTCCAGCAATAGATAAAGCTGTCCCACCTCCAAAAGAATGACCGATAACCATAGCGTTATCAGTTGTCAGCTTACCTTGCAGTGGGTGTTTGTCTGTTTGATTTAACTTTTCTAACTCGTCTAAAACAAAACTGATATCTTGGGGACGTTCCAGAAACTCCTGTGGTTTCATATCTGCCAGCTTAGATTTTGTCAAATCAGTCAAATCAATTTTATATTTCTCATTGCTACCAATATGTTCCACTGCTGCTACTACAAAGCCATGAGATGCTAAATGTTCTGCGATGTAGCGCATATCTTTGCGATTGGAGGAAAAACCATGTGACAAAATCACCACAGGTTTAGCAGGACTTACAGAATCTGACCAGTAAATATCAACAGGAACAAGACGTTGGCGTTGTTCATCGTTTAATTTTGGTAAGTTTATCACCTTTACTTTGCCATTTCCTGCTGCGCTAGGGTCAAAAGATAAATTTAATGAAGTAGGTTTTGCAGCCAGTCGAGGAGTAATTGCTTTTCTGAACTGCTCAGTTTGCTGATAAGACAAGTTCAAATTTTTAAAGACTGGAAGTGCTTCTGCCAAATTAATCACCAAGCGATCGCTAGGATAATTTTGGATAAAGTTAATAATAGAAAGTCCTTCGTTAGCTTTAGCACCAAGTACCAATCCAGTTCTCAGAGCTTGCATTCCAGCATCATCTTTGCGGGATGTTAGTCTAGCGAAATCCTGAAGGATAGTGCTACCAACTGAAGTATTTAATAATCGACTTAAAGTGACAAAATTTACACGACTTTCCGTTTGTAGTGCTTTTAAGAACTTCTGGCGTTCTTCTAATGGAAATTTATTAGTATAAACTTTGTATTTCTGAGGTACTTGTCCTGTTTCTGCAATACTTTGTAAATCAGTAACTGAGATTGATTCTTCCCACTGACCATAACGCAAAACAACAGTTTCTGCTGCTTTTGCAGAAGTATTTAAACTGATAAAATAGGTAGTAAATAGTGTACAAAATAAACCAATATTTTTGGCTGTATTTTTCCAGTTATATTTCATAATTGCACCTTGAAAATTGTTTATTTTGTTACTAAATAGTATGGCTTTTGCACTAGCACATAAATGTAAATGCAAAAATGAGGAAGGCATTCATTAGACATGAGAATTCCTAATGAATGCCTTCCTCGTATTTATTTCTGCCTTGTAATTGCAGAAATCAAAGCTTTTAACCCAACGTCAATAGGTTCATTCAAGAAATAACTCATATGGTCGCAAGGTACTTCTTGAATATGGGTAGGATGCGATCGCCCTATAGGAACACTCTTAATACTATCAACCTTCACTGCTATATCATTCGGCACACCAAAAAACGGTAATTCTACCACCTTGTTAAATAAACGTTGTTGTAACCGTTTCAAGATACTGGACTGTTTCTGTGGTTGTTCCTCTAATGCTGCGGGAATAATAGAGGTATTGCCAGCAATAATTGAGTAGGGAATACCAGGGTCATCACTAGCGGCGAGAGAGTTGAGAAAATCGGAAGCTGGGTTCATCTGGGTTAGGGCTACCCGAATATTTGTTTCTAATGTACCCATGAGCATCGCCACTATTTTGGTAGGCCAAGCAACTAAAGAAAGACCATTGAGCGCAATACCCAGAGTCAGTTTTACCCAATCTTCCACTACAGGCCAAGGGGAACCTGCATTTGGTGTACCCAACATAATTAGATGTTGGACAACTTTGTTACCTCCTTCTCGTTCAATAAACCACCGAGATACCAAACCACCCATTGAGTGAGCAATAATATGTAGTTCTTTACCGTGGTTTGCTCCTAAACCTACATCTGTTAGTCGTCGTTTCAAATGTTGGGCATTCTGCTCAATAGAAGTATTCAAATTTTCATAATCAAAGGTAAGAACTAGGTCATAAAGTTCGCTGATGGAAACCTTTTGCCCATCTGGTTTTGATACAGGCTGTTTAATAGTAGATACTAAACTTTCGGTATCGCCGATAATTCCGTGAATGTAGAGAGCAATTCTGTTAGCGTTTTTTACCTGCTCCCTGACATCAGCTACATCCTGATGATAGATGACTTTCTTTTTCGGGTTCTCTGTTATTTCCGGTACTGCTAATATTGGATACGTAAATTCCCGCCCTAAACCTTGGCTGATTACTTTTTGAAAGAAGATGCGGATTGCACCTTGCAGGCTGCGTTCTCCCTCACTCACAGGTGCTGGTAATCTTTCGAGGATAATTTCTGTTTTACCATCTTTAGTTGTTTGCCCACGCCCTAAAGGCAAGAAAAATTCACCGTCATAACCTATAGGAAGCAGATATTCGTTATCTGTTAGGGGTGCATCAACTAATAGCTTGAGAGGTGCATCTGGAGTGACAACTTCATAGTCGGCAACGTCCCTCAGTTCCAGTACGCTTAATCCTGGGTCTGTACCCCGACTGGTAGTAAATTGGAAGGGTCGAGTCACTTGAGGATCTTCCCGTAGGATGGGAGGCAAAATTTTATTACCCAAATCTCGGCTGACTTGTGGTGTGGTTGTGAGGCGAACATTTGCTACTAGACTCGGATGGGGTTGTAATTTTACCCCTACTCCTAATTGTTGTTCTTGTTCTGGGGAAACTGGCGTAGATTCCAAAGGGCGGACTGTGATAATTGTGATTTCCTCTGCATACCAATCATCAAACTTCACTGCGTCTCTTTTGCGTATGATGTCACGATTCTGCGTCCGCACCATTAGACGCTCAAGACTACTTCGAGTGGTAGATTCTATATCTCTAGTTATAGTTTGAGGCGCGTCCAGAGCTTTTTGTTCTAGCAATTTGGCATTAAATTCTTCATTGCTGACAATCAACTTAATTACATCTTTGTATTCAGTAATTCCCTGTTTCCAGTAATCCTCTGGTACTCCGATTGGCACCCATACGTCTCCATCGACTTGAGCATAAGCTTCTTCTCCTGCTTGCAGCCTGATGCTACCAGATTCAAAAAATGGTGCCTCAATAGCAAAACTGTCTGAAAGAGTAACCAAAGAACAGTAAAGTGGCTTTGTAGTAGTATTGGTAAGTTTCAGTTTAAATTCGGGATTTTGCCACTCACCGCCCTTATACTTGTACTGCAAACGCATCTGCTGTGATTGTGATAAATCCTCGTCTTTAAAGATGAGTTCCATTTTCACATCACCAGCTTTAATTTGAGTTGCCGCAGTATTTTTCAGTTGAGCAATTGTTGTCCACCGGGCAATATGTTCTAAGCGTTTAATTGCTTTATCTGCGTTTTGTGGGGTGTACTCATCAATTTGAGCCACCAAGGGACGCTCATCTGTGGGTCTAGTTATGATGTACTGGTTGTTGCGACACAACAAGCGAAATTCTGCGTTGTCAATTTCTTCTGACTCGCGGACATAAGCTGAAGGTTTACCATTGAGTCCGGCTTTGTTTAGCTGTTCACGCGCCAAATTTACACCTGTTTCCTCTCCTTCAAAGTAAACGCCTAAAGGTGGTAGGGGTAAACTGGTGACAACTGCTTTAAAAGTGGTATCAGTAGCTAGGTGGTCTATCCCTTCGATATCTATTTTGCTCTTAGTTGGCAATACCTGAGTTACTTTTGCTGTACCTACAGACTTTGACGGGTCGTGCAAATCATCGTTATTAGCATCAAATTTAAACAGTGCTAATGAGGTAGTTTCGCCATTTTTGGGTGGTTGTACTCCGTGAACAGCACCACCTTCAATCACCCATCCAGCAGTTTGGTCATGCTTGACAATGAAGTATGGTTCAACTTCGGCGATCGCACCATCAAGAAAGAACTTGTCACCATCTTGGGGATGATTCACTTCCAATTGCGGAGACTGCTCTCTACTTTCACTACGGACAATGGCATTTGTGCGTGCAAATAAATCCCGATATGTCAGCTTTCCGTTGGTCTTGGTCAGTGTATCCAGCAAATAATAAGAGAAATAACCCCTAAGCTTACCTGGGTATTCTTTGGCTGTTTCGTAGTCTCGACAAGCAGCTAACAGCACATGACGACCTTTAGGAATCTTCCAACCTGTGGGGTGCTTTTCGGGATCACGTTCAGGGGAATCTGTGAGTTTCTCTAAATCTTCCAGTGTAAAAATAAAGCTATCCAAGGGACGTTCTCGCTTGTCGGCGCTTAAGCGACGTTCTTTGGCTGCTTGCATCGGGTCTTTAGTGCCAGAACCAGAGTGACAACAATCCATAATGATGGTTATGTGTGGTTCTTTTTCTGCGACTTCTGCAATTAGTTTCGCCAATTCCTTATCTGCTAAATCCCAACCGTTCACGGTACGACTGTCGTAGCAGACTAAAGTTTCATCCAGATGGTCTGGTTCTATGTGCCAAAATTCCTTCGGTGCTAATTCCTGGGAACCATGACCACTGTAGTAGAACAAAACTACATCATCTTTTTGTGCCTGACAAAGATGGTTGCGGAAGCCATGAATAATTGCCTCACGGGTTGCTTGTTCGTTTTGAAGCTTGAGTAAATGTAGTTGGTATTCTTGCGGGTCAAATCGTTCGTTGAGATACTCTTCTATAGCTGTAATGTCGTTTACACAACCGTCGAGGCGATGTTTGGGATCGGGATAGTTATCGATTCCCACTAGGAAAACGTATATTTTCCGGCTTCCGATTCCTCGTGTGGGAATAACTATCGCAGTTACAACACTCAAAACTCTATCAATTGCCTGTGTAATTTTAGCTATATTATTAGTTGTTTCAATTTCGCGGTTTAAGTTATCTATTCCTTTTTTGAAGGAAGCTTCATTTGATTGTAGACCTGTTAATAATAAAGAAAGGCTCTGATTTTCTAGTTGTCGAATTTTCACAGCGATTTTAGTTCTCGCTTCGTTAAAAGCATCTTTTTTACGTTGATCTCTTTCATTATCAATGGTGAATAAAACTTGTGGAGAGTTAAGTTTTGCATCAACTTGTCTTAATTTCTCCAAAAGTGCTTGAGCTTCAGCTTCAGAATTAATAGACATATTTAAATTTTTCCTGAATAACAATTATTGTTGGCTGTAAACAAGTGCTGAGAATGAATTAGTTTCTTGGATGAAATTATCAAGACGTTTACTGGTTAAATCTCCCTCTATGGAAGCAATAAATAACTCTTTGAATTTTGTTAATTTCTCACTTGCATCCTTGATTTTTGTTACTACTTCAGCATCCTGTGTCAGAACCTTATATCTTGTTTCTATCCAGGTATTGTCATCAACTTCTTCTGACTGAGTAAGGGGTTTTAAGACTAAGCGATATTCTTGTAATTTTCGTAGTTCTGTTATATCTTTTTCCACTGAATCGCTGATTTGTTTTAGTATTTTTTCTTGGGTAGTTATTTCTTGATAAATAGTGTATTTACGTTTTTCTAATTCTTCTTTAAGTGCGCCACGAATCCGAGCATCAAGAACTATCTTAGTTACCGATGGTAGCCTATCAATTTTGATGGGACTTCGGCTTACAAGTTTGCTACCACTATTTTGTAAATTGCTGGCTATACTCTCAACTGCGGTTTTACTTCTTTCAGGAGAGTCAGAACCAGTTAGCTCTATAAGTTTATTAAAGTAAGCTTGCAAAAATTGGTTATGCCTACGAAGCTCCTTGATAAGTTCCAACCGATTTTTATCTTCTTCTGATAATTTAGTGTACCGAGCAACAAAATTTTTAGCAGCTTCATCACTAGGCTGAAATTCTCCGCTAGTTCTTCTATCATTTAGTAATCTTTCAGATGTTGTATTGATTGTAATTTTCTCAGCATCCATCAATAGAGAATTAGTAGCTTCAGCAAAACTATTTCCTGCTTCGGCAAATTTTTTATACTCATCTGTAGACCTACAGCCACTTGCGAAGGTTGCAATAATCGCAACTACTACGAATGTTTTGTGAAAATTTCTCATCATACGTAAGTATTGGATATTAATTTGTTGTGATTATAGACAAGCTGATTTGCACCATTTTGCATGATGTTTTCTGTCTATTTGATAATAGATAAACCAGCTTGTAAAAGTGTAATTAAAAGTACACCTTTATAGAACCCATTTGACATCTTAGGAAGAACCTGCAAGCCTCTTAATCATGAGCCTGATGAAGCAGAGGTTGAGTTTGGCAGTGGCACTAGCTAGAGTTCG
>NZ_JACJRV010000079.1 GCF_014697475.1 Nostoc sp. FACHB-152 | reverse complement strand
ACATTGTGATATTTCAACGAAAGATAAGGGTTTCAAAGCCTCTCCCCCTGTGGGGGAGAGGTTTGGAGAGGGGTTTTTTAGCTCCGTCGAACTCACGTTAATTAAACAGACGAGTTATGTATTATCCCTAGTAATACCAAGGAGATATAAGTGAAACGGTGCATCCTTGTTGTGTACCTGTGAGAACCGAAGCCGAAATTGCGATCACTGAAGCTTATTTAAAAGCTGGACAGATTAATCAGGCGCAGCAATTTGCCCAAAAGATTCAGTATTGCCGAACAATACCGAATTAGCAAACAGCCGCAAAAAGCGGCGGCAATTTTAGACCAAGGCGTTGCAGTGGCTCGAACAGTAGATAAAATTACGATTTTTTACGATCGCAATACCTTTTTTACAGTTTCCAATGCAGGTTTACTGTTGGATTTGGCACGAAATTACCTCCAAATCAATCAACGTGAACGCGCAATCGCTGTGCTAGATGAAACTTTAGGGTCAGCACGAACACTCAAGGAAAATAATCTCGGTTCTGTACGAGAACAGGTGCAATATTTACAAGCGATCGCTAAATTGTATACTCAATTGCAACAACGCGATCGCGCTTTAGCTGCGGCAGAAAGTGCCTTTAACTTAGTCGAGCAATTTCCTAAAGATCCGCAATCTAGCTACTACCCTTCTTGGAAAGTACAAACACTTGCTGATGTCGCCCAAATTTTTTATATTGCTAAAGCCCCAGAGAGAGCCAATCAAGTGCTTTCCAGTGCGGTGACTTTAAATAAAACTATCACCGATCCGCAGCAACAGTTATCGGTTTTCAAGCAGTACGCAATCTTGCAGGGCTACCACCGGAAATACTTCTCATACCCCTAGCTGGACATACAAGAGGTCATGCAGGTGTCGCCATTCAAACATCTCAAGGCTGGCTTCTCCACGCTGGCGATGCTTACTTTTACCGCGACGAAATTGGATCTGCTCAACGACGTTGTACACCTGGTTTGCGTGCATATCAGTTGATGATGGAAGTAGACCGCAAGGCTCGGCTGAATAATCAAGACAAGCTCCGTAGATTATCGCTCAATCATAGTAATGATGTCAGCCTGTTTTGCAGCCATGATGCTATTGAGTTCAAAAAGTTTGCAGACCAAAATTAGCCGCATTTACAGGAACTAACTTAGCTACTTGTCACCTGTCGCCTGTCCCCTGTCCCCTACTATGCTTCGATTTTCTTGCCGACTTAGGTGGTGTGCGATGTGCGCCAAAATATTTCTCACTACGGTAGCGTAGCCACACTCGCAATACTTGTGGTATCTGCTCTTTTTCTTCCTTGGTTAGTTTGTTGTAAAGAGATAAAGCCCGTTCACGTTCACCCCGACAGGCTGCATTATTATGAGCATCCCAATAGCTACGGGCTACGCGAATTCGCCGACAAACTTCTTTAATTAACGCCTCTCCTGTGAGTGGCTCATCTTGCTTTGCCATACATCAATAATATAAATGTCTAATGCGATCGTAGCTTGAGGTTAACTAGAAATTCGTAGCACCTGCCCGAAATGACCGAAAATGATTAACGGTTATTTCAACTTTGAGGCAAAGATTAACAATGTACAGTATGCTAAGAGCGATCGCACATCAACTACTCAAGATTGCCAAGTTTGTAATATTTGTCACCTTAATTAGTAATTTAATATTTCCAGTTGCTACTTGGGCTGCTTCTTCTAAATTAGGCATTAATGACGGTCATCTTGCTGCTTGTCCCGCTTCCCCAAACTGTGCTGTCAGTCAAGATGCTGATTCCAAACACGCCATTGACCCCATTACCTATCATGTAGACCGCGCTCAAGCACGAGAAACCTTACTCAAAGTTCTCACGGTTGTTCCCCGCACAGAAGTTGTAGAACAGACAGATAATTACATTCATGCTCTTTCTAAAAGCCGGATCTTCAAATTTACTGATGATGTAGAGTTTTATTTTCCGACTAATGAGTCAGTAATTCATATGCGATCTGCTTCGCGCATTGGAGATTCAGACCTCGGTGTTAACCGCAGACGTTTAGAGCAAATTCGGCTAGCTCTGCAAGATTTAAAAATTTAGTAGGATCATCATTTAGTGTATTAACTAAATCCGCCATTTTGTAATAGCAATCTGTGTAGTAATTATGCAGAAATTGTCTCTCAATAAGAATACTATTTGATTTACAAACTACTGGTAATAGCAGGCAATAGATTTGTTTGAACATCATTCATTTGGCGTTGTGTTACGGCTATGTAATGATTTGGGAGTTTAAGAAAATCAAGATTAGCCGTAACGCACTCCTTCTCTCGGTGCGTTATAGAAACGCTTAACGCACCCTACAATTTAAGTTTTACTGAACATCGCCCAAAGGTTTTGACGAATTAGTATTAAGCAGAGTTTTTAATTGAAAAAAACTTGGCAATAAATTTTTTTATATAAAAATCATCTTCAAGAATTGATTTTGGTGTTAAAAAAATTTGCTGCATGGGAACTCTAAATTACTAGAGACTCTGCATATTAATTATCAAGATGAAGGCAGTATGAATATGGGAATGAATTTGGCACTCGTAATTGATGGATATCAACTGGTTGAACAACTGTATTTCAGTTCTAGAACTATAGTTTACCGGGGTATCCATGATGTAGAGCAGCAAAGTGTCATAATCAAATACCTAAATCGGGATTACCCAACTTTTAGCGAACTGCTGCATTTCCGCAATCAATATATGATTGCTAAAAATCTTGACTTACCAGGAGTAGTTAAACCCTACAGTCTAGAAAGATATCATAATAGCTATGCACTATTGATGGAAGACTTTGGTGGCATTTCTCTACGAGAATATACAGAAAAACATACATTAGAACTGGGCGAATTTTTAGCGATCGCAATTCAACTTGCAGACATTCTCAACGGACTGTATCAGCATCGGGTAATCCACAAAGATATTAAGCCAGCTAATATTGTCATTCATCCCGAAACAAAACAAGTCAAATTAATTGACTTTAGCATTGCTTCTCTACTGCCAAGAGAAACTCAAGAAATTAAAAATCCGCAGATTTTAGAAGGTACTCTTGCTTATATTTCTCCCGAACAAACTGGACGCATGAATCGGGGTATTGATTATCGCAGTGATTTCTATTCCTTAGGAGTAACTTTTTTTGAATTACTCACAGGTCAACTTCCCTTCTGCTCAAATGACCCAATGGAATTGATTCACTGTCATATTGCTAAAATGCCTACGGTAATAGGAAACAGCGAAGAAATTCCGCAAGTAATTTCTGATATTGTGATGAAACTGATGGCGAAGAACGCTGAAGACCGCTATCAGAGTGCATTAGGCTTAAAATTTGATTTACAAAATTGCTTAGAACAACTGAAGACAACAGGCACAATTGCAGACTTCGCTATTGCAAGTCGGGATGTGTGCGATCGCTTTCTGATTCCGGAAAAACTTTACGGACGTGAAACCGAAGTTGCTACCCTACTACAAGCCTTTGAGCGCATCAGTAGCGGAAGTGCAGAAATTATGTTAGTGGCTGGTTTCTCTGGAATTGGCAAAACCGCAGTTGTTAACGAAGTTCACAAGCCGATTGTGCGGCAGCGTGGTTACTTCATCAAAGGTAAATTTGACCAATTTCAGCGCAATATTCCATTTTCTGCTTTTGTGTTGGCATTACGCGACTTAATGGGGCAACTGCTAACTGAAACCGACACCCAACTCCAACAATGGCAGGCAAAAATTCTCTCGGCGTTGGGTAAGAATGGGCAGGTATTGATTGATGTCCTTCCCGAACTAGAAGGAATTATTGGCAAACAACCGCCTGTTATCGAACTTTCTGGGAGTGCTGCTCAAAATCGCTTCAATTTGCTGTTCCAAAAGTTTATTCATGCACTCACCAGCCCAGAACATCCTTTAGTAATTTTCCTCGATGATTTGCAATGGGCAGATTCAGCATCACTACAACTGATGCAACTGCTAATGAGTGACAGGGAAACTGGCTATCTCCTGTTAATTGGTGCTTACCGCGATAATGAAGTCAATCCAGCCCATCCCTTGATGCTGGCGATAAACGATATTAGCAAAACAGGAGCGATCGCAAATACTATTACCTTAACTCCCCTCCAGATATCTGACCTGAATCATTTAATTGCCGATACTCTCAGTTGCCCAGTTACACTAGCCGCATCCTTAACTGAATTGGTATATCGGAAAACTCAAGGTAATCCTTTTTTCGTTACCCAATTTCTCAAAACATTGCATGAAGAAGGATGGATTACCTTTGATACTCAAAAAGGGTATTGGCAAGCAGATATTACTCACATTCAAGCATTGACGCTTACCGATGATGTTGTTGAGTTCATGGTGCGTCAAATCCAGAAATTGCCCTTAGCTGCCCAATCTGTCTTAAAATTAGCGGCCTGTATTGGTAACTCTTTTGATCTGGCAACCCTCGCCATTATTTATGAAAAATCCCTAGCTGATACCGCCGCAGATTTGTGGAGAGCGTTGCAAGAAGGGTTAATTTTACCAACCAGTGAAGTTTATAAATTTTTTCAAGACTCCAGTAATACTAGTGAATCTCAGGAACTAGGAATTACCAGTCAGCAATTACCCCACTACAAATTTTTACACGATCGCGTCCAACAAGCCGCCTATTCGCTCATCCCAGAAGAACAAAAACAAACAACTCACCTACAAATTGGGCAACTATTACTGAACCATACAAGTCTTACCCAACAAGACGAGAAGCTGTTTGAGATTGTCAACCAATTAAACATCGGTAAAAATCTCATTAGTGAACAAACACAACAGATTGAACTTGCTCAACTTAATCTTAAAGCTGGTAACAAAGCTAAATCCGCAACTGCATACACCGCCGCATCTGAGTATTTCCTCACAGGTCTCAGCTTGTTACCTGAGCAACCCTGGCAAGCACATTACACCTTGACCCTGAAACTTTACGAAGCTGCTACCGAGACTGCTTATTTAATTGGCAATCAGGAACAGATGGCACAATTAGCAGCTGTGATTTTAGAACAGGCTAACTCTTTGTTAGATAAAGTCAAGGTTTATGAAATCAGAATCCAAGCGGCTCAAGCCCAACATCAATTTCTCCAAGCAGTAAACTTGGCACTGGAAATTTTAGCGTATCTCGGAATCAGTTTCCCTCAACAACCCAGCGCAGCAGAGATTGGACAGGCTTGTGCGGTAACTAACTCAATTCTGGCAGACTGGCAAACGTTAGATTTAATTACTTTACCCGAAATGCGGGAGCCAGAAAAAATAGCCGCCATTAGAATTCTGACTAGTGTTTCTTCTTCTGCCTATGTTGCAGCCCCAACGCTATTACCATTTTTGATTTTAGAGCAGGTGAATTTATCAGTTCAGTATGGCAATATTTCATACTCAGCAAACGGTTATGCCTACTATGGACTGATGCTCTGTGGGGTGATGGGAGAAATTGAGCGCGGCTATCAGTTTGGACAATTGGCACACCTGCTGCTAGAAAAGTTAAACGCCAAAGAAATGAAAGCTAGAGCCTATGTCGGAGTCCACTGTAGTGTTTGGCATTGGAAAGAACCACTGAGGAATACTTTACCGTTTTTGCGAGATGGCTATCAAAGTGGGCTGGAAACAGGAGATTTAGAATCAGCCACTATCTGTGCATTCACATACGTGATGCACTCTTGGTTTAGCGGTAAAGAATTAGTAGATTTAAGTCGAGAGAGTGCAGTCTTCCGTTTACAACTGACTCAATCCAACCAGGAAGGGCTTCTTAGCCATTTGACGATTTTTCAGCAAGCAATTTTAAATTTAATTGGTGATGGTACAGAAGCATGGCAACTGGTAGGAGATGCATTCGATCAAAACCAAATGCTGCCGAGAATTCAGCAAGCAGGCGACCAAACGGCGTTATGTTATTTCTATATCAGCAAACTTTTGCTTTGCTATTTATTTGGTCAGTTTGAGTTAGCAGTTGCAGCTGCGATCGCCATTGAAAACCACTTAGCTGGTGCTACAGGATTATTCCTAGTTCCTGTTTTCCATACTTATGATTCTTTGGCACATTTAGCGATATATTCTCAAGTTTCACCAGCCCAACAACAAAGCATTCTCCAGCGAGTGATGGCGAACCAAGAAAAATTGCAAACTTGGGCTGGCCATGTCAGCGAAAATCACTTGCACAAATATTATTTAGTAGCAGCCCAAAAGCAGCGAATTCTCGGCAATAAAGCTGAAGCTATTGAATATTATGACTTAGCAATTAATTTAGCTCACAAAAATCAGTATCTTAATGAAGAAGCTTTAGCTAACGAACTTGCCTGCCAATTTTATTTAGAATGGGGCAAAGAAAAACTGGCTCAGGATTATTTACTCAAAGCTTATTATGCCTATGCTGGTTGGGGAGCGAAAGCCAAGATTAGAGATTTAGAACACAATTACGCCCAGTTGTTAACTCCAGTATTGCAACAAGATAAAATTCCACTGATGCCGAATATTACAATCAGCGCAGTTGATAGTAATACTTTATCTCAACCCAGTTCACACAATTCTTCGACATCTGGCAGTAGTAATGTTTCAGTCACGCTCGATTTAACAACTCTTTTCAAAGCTTCCCAAACTCTCTCCAGTGAAATTCATCTTGATAAACTCTTAGCCACATTACTGAATGTGTTAATGGAAAATGCTGGCGCAGATAAATGTGCTTTGCTATTACTTCAAGAAGAAAGGTTGCTAATTGAAGCAATTAATACTGTCGGTCAGCCAGCAATAGTGATGCAATCTTTATCGCTCGAAGATTCGCAGGATGTACCGATTTCGTTAATCAACCTAGTTAAACGCACCTTAGAACCTTTAACTATTAATAACGCTATTACTCATCCATTAGTGATGGCTGATGCTTACATAATTCATCAACAACCCAAGAGTTTGTTGTGTACACCGATTATTAATCAAGGCAACCTGTTGGGAATTTTATATTTAGAGAACAGCTTGACGGCGGAGGTTTTTACGAGCGATGGCTCCGCCAACGCCAAGGGCGAACGCGTCGAAATGCTCAATTTACTCTGCACCCAAGCGGCGATCGCGTTAGAAAATGCTCGTCTCTATCAGCAAGCGCAGAATTATGCTCAACAGTTAGAGCGATCGCTTGCTCAACAGGAAACTTTATTTAATGCTGTAACGCAGATTCGAGAGTCTTTAGACTTAGATGCTATATTCTGCGCTGTCACCCAAAATGCACGTTCTATTCTCAATGCTGATCGAGTTGGAATTTACCAATTTCATCTCGAAACAAACTACGAATATGGCGAGTTTATCGCTGAAGATGTACTGCCACAATTCCCTGCTGCTTTAGCGGTTCAAGTTCAAGATCATTGCTTTGGCGATAATTATGCGAACCTTTATAAGCAAGGACGTTTCTGTGCAATAGCAGACATCTATACAGCTGATGTGTTGGAATGCCATCGGGCAATTTTAGCGCAATTTCAGATTCGAGCATCACTAGTTGTGCCAATTATGCAAGCTCAGGAACTTTGGGGTTTGCTATGTATTCACCAATGCAATCAACCCCGTGATTGGCAAGCTTCTGAGATTGAATTTGCCAAGCAAATTGCCACTCAAATGGGGGTAGCACTCCAGCAGACGGAGTTGCTGACCAAAACTCGCCAGCAAGCAAACCAATTAGAACAAACACTTCAACATCTGCAACACACCCAAATTCAGTTAGTCCAGAATGAAAAGATGTCAGCCCTGGGGAATCTTGTGGCTGGAGTTGCTCACGAAATCAACAATCCCCTAAGTTTCATTGCAGGTAACATCAACCCAGCTAAAAACTATGTTCAGGATGTATTTAGATTGATTGATTTATATCAACAAAAGTTGTCACATCTCGATTCTGAAATTGAGGCAGAAAAAGAAGCAATTGACTGGGAATATCTTCAAGAAGATTTACCGAAGTTGCTGGATTCGATGACCTTGGGCATTGACCGCATTAAAGATATCAGCATTAGTTTACGAACTTTTTCTAGGGCTGACAAAGATTATAAAATTCCCTTCGATATTCATGAAGGTATCGACAGTACGATTCTCATTTTAAAGCACAGATTGAAAGGTAACGAAAAGCGTCCAGAAATTTTGGTTGTGAAGGATTATGGCAAATTGCCTTGTGTAGAGTGTTTTGCTGGACAACTCAACCAAGTGTTTATGAATCTGCTAGCGAATGCGATCGATGCTTTAGAAGAGTCAAATCAAGGACGTAGTTTTGCCAGTATCCAAGCCCAGCCTAACCAAATTACCATTCAAACGCGTCTGAGTGAAGATGAACAGCAAATGATAATTAAGATTGCTGACAATGGAACCGGAATGAGTGAGGAAGTGAAGCAAAAGATATTTGATTATTTATTCACCACCAAACCAGTCGGACAGGGAACAGGATTAGGACTTGCGATCGCGCACCAAATTGTCGTAGAACGGCATCAAGGAACCCTCAATGTAGATTCTGTTTTCGGACAAGGAACAGAATTTGCGATCGCACTTCCTATTGTGGTTTCGTATCCTAGCCATTCTGAAACTTAGGCGAGATGCGCTCCTAAGTCAGGTAGAAAATAGGTGTTTGGTTGTTGGATTTCTGTCCTCAACCAAACCTAAACTAATTGATTCAGACGTGAGGCATTTTTCATCCCCTATACCCTACACCCTGTTTTTTGTAACCTGTTCCCTAATTTATATGGAAAACATTCCTCCATCACCTTTTTCTGGAATCGCTACATAAGCATCAATTTCAAACAACATCCCGTCAAGTGCAAGTCTAGGAACTGGAATCAGAGTGTTTGCTGGTGGTTGATTTCCCCACAATTTCCCAACTTCACGTCCGAAAGGAATCAATTTATCTTGAGTGTGATTCACTATTAAGACAGTAGTTTTAACAACATCTTGTGGTTCTGCACCAACTGCTGCTAAGGCAAAGCGGAGGTTTTGAAAGGCTTGTACTACCTGTTGTTCATAGTCGTCGGAAACAAGATTACCTTGTAAATCAGAACCAAATTGGCCAGAGATGTAAACAGTTCTTGATTTTGCTGGTGTAACAGCTATATGACTATAGCCATTTCGAGGTGCATTATATAAAGTTGGTGGGTTGATCAATTTCACCTCTTTGCTTTGTTGAGCATTCACTTCCTTTTGTGTTCCCATCACAAAAGCAGCACCTAGTCCGCTACCTCCAAGCCACAAAAGTGCATTTCGTCGTGGTAATTTTGCTGCTAGTGAATTTACAGCACGGGTAATACGTTCAGTCATGAAAGCTCCTTAACTACATAAATATGAGTTTTCTATTTCACTCATACTGAATTCTATTATCCAAGCAGAAGAGTAAAAAAGCACTATCTAATACGAAAATTAAGTAATAATACGTAATTGCAAATGCTGGCTTGTTGAGAAAATAATCGATGCTTAATCTAACTGCAAAGAAATTTTAAAGTGTCGTTATGATATTTCCAGATGTGTAAAGTGCAACTTAAAGACAAAGGGTGTATGCAGAGATTAAACTGCGATCGCTTGCTATCAAGTCGTTACAGACGGCGACAAGTTTTAATGAGAGCTGGAAGCTTAACTGGTTTAATTCCAGGGGTGACAATCATCGCAAAACCAAGCCTAAGCAAAAGCTTAGGGAGGCACAAACCTCTTGAAAAAATTAGATACTTATTGATAATGAACTGTATATAGTAGAGCAGTCTGTAGAGATCGGTTTCGTAGTGTTGGGTGTATAGAAATCAGTAGAATCAAGAGATGCCTTAACCGAATGGTATTGGGTGTGGTTGCTACAAAATCACAAACAATAAAATCTCCAATCATACGCATACATATCCGTATGATTGGAGCAAAAAATTGCATGGTGCAGGCTATAGTGCCTTTATTGCTTTTGAATATAAGGACTGGTGCTGCCGAGCAGCATAGCGTATGAATGCAACAATATCACATCGACTTTTTACGCTCCCAGTTTATCCCCACCACTTATGCCACAGCGCATTGTCAGTACCGCGTGCAAAACAGTCGATGCGGTTGTAACCCCAGGAGACGGCGGCCGGGTCGGAGGTGATCACCCCGCCGAGACTCTCCCAGCCACTCCATTGCGAGCCGTTCCACCACTTGTGCCACATTGCCCTGTCGGTTCCGCGCACAAAGCAGTCGAGGCGGTTTTCTGACCACGAGGCGACTGCTGGCCCTGAGGAAAGTACTCCACCCAAGCTCTCCCAGCCACTCCATTGCGAGCCGTCCCACCACTTGTGCCACATGGCGTTGTCGGTTCCGCGTGCAAAGCAGTCGATACGGTTGTAACCCCAGGAGACGGCAGCCGGGTCGGAGGTGATCACTCCGCCGAGACTCTCCCAGCCACTCCATTGCGAACCGTCCCACCACTTGTGCCACATTGCCCTGTCGGTTCCGCGCACAAAGCAGTCGAGGCGGTTTTCTGACCACGAGGCGACGGCTGGCCCTGAGGAAAGTCCCCCGCCCAGGCTCTCCCAGCCACTCCATTGCGAGCCGTCCCACCACTTGTGCCACATAGCGTTGTCGGTTCCGCGTGCAAAGCAGTCGATACGGTTGTAACCCCAAGAGACGGCATCGGGGTCGGAGGTGATCACCCCGCCGAGACTCTCCCAGCCACTCCATTGCGAGCCGTTCCACCACTTGTGCCACATGGCGTTGTCAGTTCCGCGGACAAAACAGTCGAGGCGGTTGTAACCCCACGAGGCGACGGCTGGCCCTGAGGAGAGTCCCCCGCCAAGGCTCTCCCATCCCGACCACTTTCCAGTTTGAGCTAAAACTCTACCGTAGTTATTATCTTGTCGTAAAATGTCTAGCTGACTGATACCTAAACTTGCTAAAGCAGAGCCAGTAAATTGTAAAAAATTACGTCGTTTAATCCAAGTCATAACAACCTCTAATGTTAGTGAATAAACTCACTTTGCAGTTGCGCCGCTTAGATTTTGAATTCATTTATCCGCAATCTGGCGACTCAGACAGAACAGACTTGTTAAAAAATTGGAATCTTAAAGATAAAAGCTTTTATCTTTCAATACCTTTACCAAAATTAATAACCTAAAAAATTTTTGACAAATATGACAAAACAACCCATATATAAGCATTTAGCTGACAAGATTGAAAGCTCAAACCTTGTAAATGGGCAAAGGTATTGTTAAAGATACAAATTTTTACAATGCTATTTAAGTTGGTACTGTAAATTTGCTAAAAATATTTTTTTAGTTACAAATTTGCTTTTATGCCATTTAAGCTAGCACTGTAAATATACTAGTTCCCTAAATGCTAGTTTTGAGTTGCTTTTAACTGTATGTTAACAGTCTCAGTAAATTTACGATAGTAGGATAAGTTAAAGAAAATCTAAAGAAAAAGGTTGGTTTAAAATACTTGTAATTTTATTAGTAACTACGTTTTATATTGAACATAAAAATACATATTTTGATTTAGAAATAAATATTGATTTATTGTAAAAATAATCAATACTTAATCTAAGTGCAAAGAAATATTAAAGTTACACTGTTATATTTCCCCATGTGCCAAATACAACATGAAGGGAAAGAGTTTATGCAAAGATTAAACTTTGATCGCTTGCTATCAAGTCGTTACAGGAGGCGCGAAGTTTTGATTGGGGCTGGAGGCTTAACAGGTTTAGTCATTGCTAGTCAATGGCCTAAAAAAGTACTCGCCCAGCCTAAATTCTCTAATTATCCCTTTAGCTTAGGTGTCGCCTCTGGCGAACCATTGCCAGATAATGTAGTTTTATGGACACGTTTAGCACCCGATCCACTTAATGGTGGTGGAATGCCAGCATATAATATTCCAGTTCAGTGGCAGATTGCTACTGACGAAAAGATGCGGCAAGTTGTTCAAAGTGGTACAAAAATTGCTATCCCAGAATTTGGACACTCTGTTCATGTAGAAGTCCAAGGACTACAACCTTCTCGATGGTATTGGTATCGGTTTCGGGTAGGTAATGAAGTTAGTCCTATTGGGCGGACTCGCACTGCTCCCGCAGCACGCGCGCGTGTAAATCGCTTCCGTTTCGCCTTTGCTTCTTGTCAAAACTGGGAGCAAGGGTACTTTGCAGCCTATAAAAACATGGCTCAAGAAGATTTAGACTTAGTAATTCATCTCGGTGACTATATTTACGAAGGAGCGCGGGGAGCAACAGCCCTCCGACCTCATGAAGGTGATAGAGAACCAGTCACACTAGAAGAGTACCGCAATCGTCATGCCCAGTACAAAACAGACCCCAACCTGCAAGCGACCCATGCTGCATTCCCTTGGCTAGTCACTTGGGATGACCACGAAGTTGACAATAATTGGGCAGATGAGATTCCTCAAGACCCAGACAAACAATCACGCCAAGCTTTTCTAGCTCGTCGGGCTGCTGCTTTCCAAGCATACTTTGAACATATGCCACTAAGGGAATTTTCCAGACCTAGAGGCATTGATATGCAGCTGTATCGACGTTTAAACTTCGGTAACTTGGTGGAATTTAATGTTCTCGATACTCGTCAATACCGTAGTGATCAGCCTTGTAATGATACTATTGAACCACGCTGTCCACAGGCTTTGAATCCGAATGCTACCTTGACTGGTAGTGAACAAGAGCAGTGGTTATTCCGCAATTTAGAACGTTCCACAGCACGCTGGAATGTAATTGCTCAACAGCTTGTCTTTACTCAGCACGACTGGACAGCAGGGCCAGAGACTGCCTTTAATGTTGATGCTTGGGATGGCTATGTAGCTGCGCGTAGCCGGATTCTTAACTTTTTAGCTACACGCCAGCCAGCTAACCCCGTTGTCATTTCTGGTGATACACACTCTAGTTGGGTAAGCGACTTGAAAGCTGATTACGATAAGCCCACTTCTGCCGTAGTTGGTACGGAGTTTGTCGGCACATCAATTAGCTCAGGCTTTGGTGCTAGCGACAGAATTGAGCAGGCTTTACCTGATAGTCCCTGGATCAAATATTTTAATGGTAGACAGCGCGGTTATGTTGTCTGCGATCTAAATCATCAGCGTTGGCGTACTGATTATCGATTATTGCCTCCATCTCCACAGACTGGGCCTACTGTGTCTGACCCAAATGCCCCAATTGCAACAACAGTCTCGTTTGAGTTACCAAATCAAGGTAGAGTGCAGCGTGTGTAACACAACCAGGGGTTTAACGTGAGTTCGATGAACCTCACCCCAACCCCTCTCCGACGCGGAGAGGGGCTTAAATATGTTTAAAACTCAACACAAAATAAAGGTTTTGAAGCCTCTCTCCTTGCAGGGGAGAGGTTTGGAGAGGGGTTTTTTAGCTCTGTCGAACTCAGGTGGGGTTTAGGGTGTAAGAGAGCAACACTCTTTAAGTCAATCTCAAACATTAAACTTGGCGTGTAAGCTCTGGCAACTACCTATGTGAGTTTTAACAATACTTTTGAGATTAGGCTGGCTACAAACGCCAGCCTTTTTTACATTTCAAGGCTGCTTTTTCTATCTTTAGAAAGTTGTTTAGTTAATTAAAAAGAAATTAATTTACCATCTATAACAGCAACTATTAACTGTCTAACTCAACAGTTTTTATTTTTGAATAGGCTGCTTTATATTTCCATATCTTAGCAAAAGTTTATGCTTATTTACAATAAGGCTGGTTACTTCTAATCAGTTTAATTTTGAGTTTTTGATTAATGTTTAAGCATTTTTGCTAATAAGTAACAAAAAGTAATCTTTTTTAGGTAGTTCATGTTTTGATTTCCTATTATTTATTATTGCTAACGAATGTTGTACCAAAAGCCAATTACAAAGCTGCAAAAATTTATCCAAAAACAAAGCTCTATACATATAGGGATTTTTCTGGCAACTCTCTTAAGCATCATATTGTTTAGTTGGGTAGCACTCTCACAACGACCAGTTACCCTGAATATGTTAATTACTGCCCCGGATGCTCAACCTTGGAGACAGGGTTTAATTAAAGATTTCGAGGCTGATAACCCAGGTATTCGCCTGAACTTGGTTGAAGGGCCGAATGCCACAAATTTGCTGGAAGACCTGTATACTTCATCTTTTATTTTGGGTGAATCTCCTTATGACTTGATCAATATGGATATTATCTGGACATCTAAGTTTGCTGCTGCTGGATGGTTGCTACCTCTAGATAATCGCATTTCTAAAGAAGAATTAGCAGCATTTTCGCCCAAGGATGTAGAAGGGGGGCTTTATCAAGACAAACTGTACAGAATTCCTATGCGTTCTGATGCGGGAATGCTCTACTACCGAGAAGATTTAATCAAACAAGCCGGATTAAAACCACCAGAAACCTTTGATGATTTGATACGAATCTCTCAAACCTTAAAGAAGAAAGATGCCGTAAATTGGGGCTACGTTTGGCAGGGTCGCCAATATGAAGGACTCGTAGCCATGTTTGCCGAAGTTCTCGATGGCTTTGGTGGCTTTTGGGTGAATCCCGACACCCTCGAAGTTGGACTAGACCGACCAGAAACATTAAAAGCGATTGAGTTTCTGCGGAGTACAGTTAGCCAAGGCGTTTCTCCTCCGGGAGTCACAACCTACCAAGAAGAAGACACCAGACGCTTGTTTCAAAGTGGACAAGTAGCGTTTTTACGCAGTTGGCCCTATGCATGGCCTTTAGCCCAAGCAGAAAATTCCCCAATTCGGGGCAAAGTTGGGATTCAACCGATGGTTCACGCTCCTGGTCATACGGGAGCAGCTTGTCTAGGAGGCTGGGGTTTAGGAATTTCTAAATCTTCTCCCCATCCCGAAGAAGCTTGGAAAGCAATTCAGTACTTTACCAGTGAAAAGGCACAGCGCAGATTTATTTTGAACGCAGGTTATGTACCCAGTCGCCGGAATCTGTTTACAGACCCAGAGATTGTTGCTAAATATCCCCACTATCCACTGTTACTAGAGGTTGTGGATAATGCCGTTTTGCGTCCCCCCATCGCTCAATATGCCCAGACATCAGATATTTTACAGCGTTATCTCAGTGCCGCCTTATCCGGTCGCATGAATCCTGAAAAAGCAATGCAAGCTGCGGCTGCGGAAACGCGACGCTTGTTAGGGGCTAGAGGTTAGGGGCTAGGGAAATACTTAATATCTTATGACTAATGACCATTGACCATTGACTATTGACTATTGACCATTGACAAATGACAAACTCACAATCATTGCGAAGTCGAGAACAACGAACAGCCTGGATATTATTAACACCAGCATTACTGCTGCTGTTGTTTGTGTTTGCCTACCCGATTTTACGGGCATTTTGGTTAAGTGTATTTACTAGAAATCTGGGAACAGAGTTACAACCTGTATTCTCTGGTTTTGAAAATTATGTGCGGATGGCGGGAGATGGTCGTTTTTGGCAGAGTTTATCGACGACTGCGGTGTTCACCACAGCATCGGTGATTACAGAACTACTGCTAGGGCTGGGAATTGCCTTAGTTCTCAATCAGGCGTTTTTTGGTCGGGGCTTAGTGCGAACAACGGCGATTATACCTTGGGCTTTGCCTACAGCTTTGATTGGTTTGGCTTGGGCGTGGATTTTTAACGACCAGTTTGGAGTTGTCAACGATATTTTGCGGCGGTTGGGGTTGATTACTACTGGAATTAACTGGTTAGGAGATCCAACACTGGCTATGGTCGCAATAGTTTTTGCTGATGTTTGGAAAACTACGCCATTTATTAGTATTTTGCTGCTGGCTGGGTTGCAGTCGATATCAAAAGACCTCTACGAAGCTTACTCAGTGGATGGCGCAACCGCTTGGCAAAGCTTTCGCAATATTACCTTGCCGTTGCTACTGCCACAAATCTTAATTGCGATGCTCTTTCGGTTCGCTCAAGCTTTTGGGATTTTTGACTTAATTGCTGTGATGACTGGGGGTGGCCCTGGTGGTGCTACAGAAGTGGTGTCATTGTATATTTACTCTACGGTGATGCGCTACTTAGATTTTGGTTATGGAGCAGCCTTAGTAGTGGTGACATTTTTAATATTAATTGCTGCGGTGGCGATCGCTAGTTTCTTGCTCAACAAATATCGTGCCAAAACATCAGGAGCCATCTAATCTATGAGTATAATTCCCCAAGAAATGCCCACGACTCCAAGACAAACAGGCGGGACTAAGTTTTCTCTTAAAAAAATCTTACTGCCCATCATAGTTGCATTCGTAGTCCTATTCAGCCTCGCACCCGCCCTATGGCAATTGTTGACCTCGTTTAAAGTAAATGAAGATATAGCCGCAGTTCCTACGGTGTACTTCCCAACGCGATTTACTTTCAATCACTACATTGAATTATTTACCCGTCGTCCATTTTGGCGGTATATTTTCAACAGTGCCTTAGTGTCGATTACTTCTACAGCTGTTGCACTAGCGATCGGCGCACCTGCTGCTTATGCTTTGGCGCGGTTACGCCCTTGGGGTGAAAAAGTTATCCTCGCAGGTGTGCTGATCGTCACCTTATTTCCGGGAATTCTCTTATTTTTGGGACTGTTAGAAATTATCCAAGCATTGAGATTAGGCAACAATTATCTGTCGCTGATTATCCCCTACACTGCAATTAATTTGCCGTTGACAATTTTGGTGCTGAGAAGTTTCTTTCAACAATTACCAAAAGATTTAGAAGATTCTGCTAGGGTCGATGGCTACAATACTTTTCAATTACTGTGGCAAATCGTTCTACCTATGACTCTTCCCGCCTTGGTGACAACGGGAATTCTCACATTTATTTTTGCTTGGAATGAGTTTATTTTCGCTCTCACATTTATGACCCGTGAAGAGTTGAAAACAATACCTGTGGCTGCTGCTCAATTAGGTGGTGCGACAGTATATGAAATTCCCTACGGCCCGATTGCGGCTGCAACTGTTGTGGGGACTTTACCTTTAATTTTACTAGTTTTGTTTTTCCAACGCCGAATTGTCCAAGGTCTTACTGCTGGTGCTGTAAAAGGCTAATGATACAGCATTTTTCATCTGGATAAAGTACATTTTTCTAGTCTCTAGCCTCTTGAAAAACATTCATACTTCATACTTCATAATTATGGCTAAACTTGAACTCAAAAACTTAAATAAAACCTTTAGTCCTAAAGTTGTTCCTGTTAAAGACGTAAGCTTAACTGTAAATAACGATGAGTTTCTCACATTGCTTGGGCCTTCTGGCTGTGGTAAGTCTACCGTCTTACGAATGATTGCGGGTCTTGAAGAACCTACTCACGGTCAAATCAAGATTGGGGACATAGATGTTACCTATAAACGCGCAAGCGATCGCAATATTGCAATGGTATTCCAAAGCTATGCACTTTATCCCCACATGACAGTCTACGATAACCTCGCCTCTGGACTGAAGCTGAAAAAAGTACCACCAGCAGAAATTAAACAGCGAGTTGCGGAAGTTTCAGAAGTTTTAGGATTAGGCGAGTTAATGAACCGCAAGCCAGGTCAAATGTCTGGTGGTCAAAGGCAGAGGGTTGCAGTCGGTCGTGCTTTAGTGCGTAATGCCGATGTGTATCTGTTAGATGAACCGTTAAGTAACCTGGATGCACTACTGCGAGAACGAGTTCGAGCCGACCTCAAGCAAATTTTTGCCGCCCAAAAAGTGCCAGTTGTGTACGTCACCCACGACCAAACAGAAGCGATGACACTCTCCACAAAAGTTGCATTACTCAACGATGGCTACGTCCAACAACTTGATTCACCTGACCGCATATATAACCATCCAGCTAATTTATTTGTGGCTGGGTTTGTTGGTAGTCCGCAAATGAACTTGCTCACTCTACCTTGCCAAGGACGACACGCAGTACTAGGTAATTTCCAAGTACTTCTGCCAGATTTACCAACCTTACCACCGCAGATTGTCTTAGGAATCCGCCCTGAAAATGTTCGTATTGCTCAACCAGGGGATACTCAGACTATCCGAGGGCGAGTATTTTTAGTAGAAAACTTGGGTATGCACTATTTGGTCAGTGTGAGGGTTGAAGGTTCACAAACCGCAGGAATTACAGTACGTGCTTTGTTAGCAACAGACCAAAACTGGAACGGTGAGGATATTACACTGGCATTGCCTCCTGAAGATATTCACTGGTTTGACGTTCAATCTGGTCATGCTGTTGTTCAGAGGCAAATGGTAGGGAAAGTATGAAGTGTGAAATCAATTGCCGCAAGCAGTGATTGTAAAACACCAAAAAACTCCTCCAATACTTAGAGCTAATTTGTAAACTCAAGTAAAATACTTATCTAACCTGAGTTCGGCATAAGTTGAAACCCTGATGATGCTGTTAGTTTTGAAAGCCCAAAACTCTAATTTATACCAACTCTAAAATGAGGCAACAGATGGAAATTAGGAAAGTCTTACTAGAGCTATTTTACTCATCTTAATGTTTTTTTACACTTGTGGTAAATCCGGGAAATGTACTGCGGCAGTACCGAAATTTCTTAACTAATTAATCATTTCAAGCTATAGGACTAGTATTTGATTTTTGAAAAAAATCAGTACATTGTTACTTGGTTTCTTTTGGGTTGCTTATTGCCTGACTACACAAGTATGTTCAGTAATCAAACCTGATTCCTATATTTGAATAAAAATATGACATAAAAGATTCATTTTCTGTAAAATGTAAGAAAAAATCTGTAATGAATCTACACAATTTCTCTGAATACTTTCCTTCAAGAAAAACTTCTTACCCGAATATCACCGAAAGCTCAAGTTATTCTTAAAAATCAAATATACAACGGTGTATTTAGCACTAGTACAGGCATAAATTAGAAATTTAGAAATGAGTTATTGTGGATAAGTCTTTCTAATTAGGGACATAACAGTTTCAATTATATGCAATATAAAATTTGAATATTTAAATAAATAATTTTACTCTTAACTAAAATATAAAGATAAGTTATGAAATTAAGTCGTTCAACGATTCATCATAACTCAAATAAAATATTAAGAGGAAAGCACCATGAATTCAAAACAAACAAAGTACAACACCCAAATTGAAATTACAGACCTAATTTCAGAAGCAGTAGAGAATGCAGTTATTAGACGTAACCAATCTCTACAAGAAGATGCTTTGTTAGGATTATCCGATGAAGAAGCCTCTGGTGTTGTAGGCGGTCTGATTACATTCAAACCTATTTGTCCGCCGATTATAATGGGGATAATTTTAATAGACCATCAGTTGCCCTTAGCTTAATCCTGAGCCTTCAAGTGTAAATAAAATATATTTTGTGCTGGAGGCTCAATTGATAGAAGAAGATGTTGCGGCGAATAAAAGCACACTTTGCCCAAGTGCTAGACCAGAATTAGAGGATAGTATTGTCTTCGGTTTAATTAGTGGAACGGTAACAGAACCTCGTGTAGCATATCTTAAACAGCCACTGCCTGTTACAGATGAGCTATTAGAGAAAGCTAGTCCTGTAACCCCAACAGAAATCTTTCGTACTGCCGCACCCTGTGCAACCAAAAAATGTCAACATTTTGACGGTCAGAATTGCCGTTTAGCAACAAGAGTTGCAGAAAAATTACCAACTGTAGTCACAGAACTTCCTGCTTGTTCTATACGCAGAGATTGTCGTTGGTGGCAACAAGAAGGTAAGGCGGCTTGTATGCGTTGTCCACAAATTATCACTGACAATTACAACTCATCGGAACTAATGCAAGAAGTTGCATTAACTGAAGTAACTAGTTTTTAGGAGAAAACTATGGCTGTTGAAAATGTCAAAGATTTTTATATAAGACTGGCTAATGATGAAAGTTTCCGCAATCAAATGCAACAAGTTAAAAGCAAAGATGAATGTAGCCAACTGGTAAAAGCATTTGGTTTTGATTTTACCCCAGCAGAGTTTGAAGAATATACAACTCAATTATTAGGGTCAGTTGATGATGAGGGTGAACTCAAAGATTTAGATGAACAAGAATTAGAAGCAGTCTTTGGTGGTGCTTCATCATTAGTTGAAAAAATTCGTATTCAGCCGTTGTATGGGGTGATTATTTGGCCTCCTTTAGAATGTCCTCCTCGACCTCAACCTTTGTACGGGGTTGTACTTAACGAACAAGCCTAGACAAATTTTAGTCTCTGGGACGGAAAAGCAGAACCCGTCCCTGTTTCATAAGTTGAAAAGAGGTTATATTTCATGAGCGATCGCAGAATTAGCTATGCTGTTTGGGAAATCACATTAAAATGTAATCTTGCTTGTCAACATTGCGGTTCGCGTGCAGGCCATACAAGAGCAAAAGAACTTTCAACAGTAGAAGCCCTAGATTTAGTCAAACAAATGGCAGATGTCGGCATCACTGAAGTTACTCTAATTGGTGGTGAAGCTTTTTTGCGTCCAGATTGGTTAGAAATTGCCGCAGCTATTAATCAAGCTGGGATGCACTGCGGTATGACTACAGGAGGCTATGGTATTACCTTAGAGACAGCACGCCGCATGAAAGATGCTGGAATCAAGGTAGTTTCTGTCTCAGTTGATGGCTTAGAAGCAACCCACGACAAGCTTCGGGGAAGACAAGGTTCATGGCAATGGGCATTTAAAACCATGAGTCACCTAAAGCAAGTAGGCATCCCCTTTGGTTGCAATACGCAAATTAATCGTCTTTCCGCGCCAGAATTCCCTAGCATCTATGAACATATCCGCGATGCAGGTATATTTGCTTGGCAAATCCAATTGACTGTACCAATGGGTAATGCTGCCGATAACAGCGAAATTCTGCTGCAACCTTATGAATTATTAGATATTTATCCGATGATTGCACGAGTGGCTCAACGAGCCAAACAAGAAGGTGTACAGTTGCAACCCGGAAATAATATTGGCTACTTCGGCCCCTATGAACGATTTTTGCGTGGAGGGACTGCTTGGTCATTTTGGCAAGGATGCAACGCCGGACTCTCTACATTAGGTATTGAAGCGGATGGTGCAATTAAAGGTTGCCCCTCACTGCCCACTTCAGCATACACTGGAGGTAATATCCGCGACTATTCACTGCGGACAATTATTGAAGAAACAGAAGAACTGCGGTTTAATCTTGGTGCTGGTACTGCAAAAGGAACTGAACACTTGTGGGGTTTCTGTAAGACTTGCGAATTTGCTGAACTCTGTCGTGGTGGTTGTAGTTGGACTGCTCATGTCTTCTTTGACAAGCGAGGGAATAATCCTTACTGTCATCATCGCGCGTTGACTCAAGCAGAACGTGGTATTAGAGAAAGAGTGTTTCTCAAGCATCGGGCAGAAGGAAAGCCTTTTGATAATGGCGAGTTTGCTCTGATTGAAGAAACCCTGGTTGCTCCTTGGCCAGAAAACGATCCACTTCATTTTACAACTGACCATATTCAATGGCCACAAGGTTGGGAGGACGAACACCAGCCAGTAGCATTTTTAGTTAGTTCCAGCCTTTAAGAAATAAAGAGATTCTTGTGCTGATAAAAATTCATGTTCATCGCATAATATTATGACTACTAGTTCTACCTCTCCAGAAAATACTCTAGTTTCCGATAATAGTACTATTAATGATAATGAGGTTCAGATAGACTCTTTATCACCTGTTTTACCTCGCTCTGCTTGGAATAGTCAGATAGCTTATTTACGAGTTTTGTTTAGAGCTAAGAAGGCTTTAGACCGAATAGAGAAAGAAGCAGGTATATTGAGAAATTAAAGATAATTAGCTATAAAATATACAGCAGTCAACAACTTTAAATTTCATACTTATCACTTTTCAACCTAAGATAAATCTTGGGTTGATTTTTTGTAATTTTTATGATGGAAAATAAAAATGACAAAAATGTTTTAAGTAGGTCGTCGTGAATATTTATCGTCAGGATAAGGCAGGAGGCAAGAGGCAGAAGGCAGAAGAGAAGAGGCTTTTAGCTTAATTAATCTTTCGTAACATAGTTAGGTTTTTTCTCACCGACTTACTTAGTTAATTCTCTATTAAATATAAAGTTTTTAATTCTAACAGAAACTAATAAAATATTTTAGATTTTTACCAAAATTTTTTGATATTAAAAATGATTCAAATGTAGCTTTATTGGCACATTTTTTATTGATTTTTACTTGAAATTATAATGAACTATGTATTAGATTATAGTCATGGAATAAGGAAATTTTAAACCTAATTCCAAATAACATAAATTCGTTTAGGAGGATATTTCCAAATGGCTACTATCAAGATTAATGATCTGTGTTTAGAGAATGAAAATTATATGAACGACATATCTGACGGGGAACTTGACATCCAGGGAGGAATTTTGCCACTATTGCTTGGTATTGCTGTAGGCGCACTTGCATCAGAAGTTCTCCATCATCACTTATAAAAATAAGTTTTCCTAATTGAAAATTTGCTCATTCCTGAGACTAAATTTATAGTCTCAGGAACTTAATTACATGAAAATCAGAGGCTAAATTAGCATATATAGCAATACCAAAACTTGTTTTCAAATACTCAAAATTTTATTTAAAAAATTAAACATTATTGTTTCGTCTTGGTTGAATTTATTCTTAATTTTATTTAAATTTATTATTCATCCTACTCATAATTAGTAAAATTTTTATTTTATAGCAACAGCCAAGGTAGTTAGGACACTGGTACAAGGATACAATTTAGACAGCAAAAGACTTTTAGCTCCGTCACCTGTTACCTGTCCACTGCTATAAAATGTAAACAATGATTTTTATCTAAAAAATGATACAACCACTTATAACTCTGCCTTTCGTGATTCCAGATATTTATGCAGGATTTGCAGAAGCTCAAGGGATAATACGAATCGAGGATAATACTTTAATATTAGAATTTGTGATTAGAGACAGCTTAGTAGGTCTGCTTAAGTCGGGTGTAAAGGAGATTAGAATTCCTATCAGCGAGATTGTCTCCGTTACCCTTAATAAAGGTTGGTTCAAGATATCTTTAATCATCAGAACACAAAAGTTGAGCAGTCTGGGCAACCTTCCGAAGCAAGAGGCTGGGCAGATTAAACTTTCTTTATTACGTGAAGATGGAGAAATTGCAGAGAAGTTGGCTTTGTTTCTGAGGCTAAAAATATCAGAGGAAAAGCTGAACTTGCTAGACGGCACTTATATTTAATAAGAAATTTCAGCAAATATATAGGAATCCGGTTTGATTAATTAACATACTTGTGTATTCAGGCAATAGGCAACAGTAAAAAAGGCAGGTAACATATTAAAAGCGTGAAGGCGAGGAATAGTAATACTTTTACCTCATGCCTCCTGCCCTCTGCCTCCTACTATACTAAACAGCTTGTATGCTGAATTCAAAATTACTCACAATTTCAACTTGTTCAATTTGTTTTTTTGTCCATTCTGCAAATAAATCTAACAAAATGTTAGACCGGAGCTTCTCATTTAATTCAGCTTGAATAATTTCCTCTACCAAAATTAGATGTATTCCCTGAGAAGATACAACAGGCTTGAGAAGCTGCGGGGGTTTAGCAGAAAAAACAGCAGTAGAAATCTCTGGTTTTAAATCTTTGCGGCGTACCATACCCAAATATCCACCTTTGCGGCGCAATTCTACATCCTGAATATATTTGTGAGCAACATCATAAAAACTCATCTCACCTTCCTTAATCGCATAGAATAGCTCTAAAGCTAAATCTTCATCATCTAAAATAATTTCATACATGACCACGCCAACATAATTTAGTTGGTTGTCAAAGAAATAGGGTTCAACTTTATCAGCAAAAAGATAACTAGCTAACTTTTTAGAAATGAGACTGATGTGAGCTATTTCTTCAAAATCACTGATAGATAAATTATATTTTTCTAACCATTTCCAGGTATTTTCAGCACTATCTAGTTTATTTACTAACCGTATTTGGTCTGCTGCTTTTTGAAGTTCTTCAACTTCTACTGTAATTCCCGCTTCTTCAGCAGCAGCTATCAGTACCTTACGGCGAACAATTTGTTCAATTATTTCAGGAGTTTTACAAGATATCTTAACTTGATGAAGAATATCTTCGTTGCTAATAATGATAGATTGTAACATAAAATTTCTCCTAAAATTTGTTAATTAAATCAAACCCTGAAATGCAATATAGAAGATATTAAAGGTCAGAAAGACAATGATATTTTCTACAATTTCACTCCTCCCTGCTGCAATTTCTTAAAAGGATCAAGTATAAAATCAATAATCCGACGCTGACGCACAATCACTTCAGCTGTAGCCGTATCGCCTGGACGTAAAGGAATACACTTATCACCAGAGGGAATGCAATCTTTATTAAGTGCAATTTCTAAGTTGTAAGCTGCTACCTTACCATTAGGACTATCTACCTCTACGGTATTAGGAGAAATTTTGATTAACTGTCCAGACACGACTCCATAATCTTGAAACGGATAGGCATCAAATTTTAGCTTTACTGGCAATCCTATTTGTAAAGAACCGCTTTCAGTAGTCGCCATTTGCGCTCGAATTATTAAAGGCGAATTTATCGAGGCGATTTCTGCAACCATTGTGCCTAATTGGACAACAGACCCGGCTTTTTGAATGGGTAATTGAAACAATGTACCACTGACAGGTGCTTTTAATTCTCTTTGTCCTAGTTGAAATTTCAAGGAATCAATCTGACTCTTAGTTTGAGCAATATCTGATTTGAGAGCAGTAATATCTGTTTCTAAATTTTTCTGTTGTTCGGTAATTTTTAGCACAGCTAGCTCACCGGAACGAGTTAAAGTTTGATAACCTCTTTGTTGTTCTTTTAGCCGCAACTTCGCCTGTTCAATATCAGCATTAGCTTGGCGAATATTTCGCTCATAACTACTTTTTTGTTCTTGCAGTCGCAATTTAGCCTGTTCAATATCTGACTTAGTTTGTTCATACAATTTTTGTTTTTCTTTAGCGATATCTTGCTTTTCTACAAGATTAATTTCTGGAATAACACCTTCTTTATTTAGTTTGCTATAGCGTTGCACTTCTCTCTGACTACTGGCCAAACTACTCTCAACTAATTTGCTAGTGTTTAGACTATTTTCTAAAGTTTGTTGTGCCTGATTGACTTGAGATAATCTTTCTTCTTTTTGTAATTCATAGGCATTATTCAACGTCATAACATTCTGTTGTGCTTGGTCAACTTGAGTTTGTTTTTCTAACTGTTGCGATTGATTTTGTTGCTGTTGGGTTGTTAAAGATATTATCAACTGATTTTTGGATGAGTTTAATTGAGAAAGTCGATTTAATTGCCCCTCTAGCTTATCTTGAGCCTGACGTAATTCCGCTTTGATTAATTCCGATTCTAACAGTAATAATGTCTGTCCTGCCTTAACAAAATCACCCTCTTTAACTCGAATTTCAGCAACAGTACCAGCTACAGCAGCATCCAGTTTAATTGTCTTATCTTTAGGTTCTGTTCGTCCTCTAGCTGTACCCGTCTCATCAACTTTAAATAGTATTGCCCAAGGTAAAAATATAGAGACAAATATGACTAAAAAATATAACAATCCCCTAGTCCAAACCTGGGGCAAACTATCAAGTGATTCTTTGGTTATTTCTGACCAGTCATCAGTCTTTATTTCCTGGGTTGGTTGCAATGATACTTCTTGATGTAGTGGAGCTTCAGATAGTGATTTTGTTACTCTTCCATTCCATACACTTGCCATATTTTTTGATGCTTTTGTTAAAATTTAAGGGTTCAGGGAGTTTTCAGAGTCAGGAATATCCCGACCCTAATTTTTATCCAGTAACATCAGCCTGCTGTTGATTTAGATAGAAATAATGCCCGCGTTTTGCCATTAATTCTGCATGAGTTCCACTTTCAATCAACACACCCTTATCTAACACCAAAATCAAATCAGCATTCCGCACTGTAGAAAGACGATGGGCAATTATCAAACTACTTCTTCCCTTGAGAATTGTATTAAAATTTTTCTGAATAATCCTTTCTGACTCTGTATCCAAATGGGAAGTTGCTTCATCTAAAATCAACAGTTGCGGATTTCCTAATAAGGCTCTAGCAATAGCTATGCGCTGTCGTTGTCCACCAGATAACAACCCCCCACCTTCCCCTATTTGAGTTTCATACCCCATTGGTAATTTTGTAATAAATTCATCTGCCCCTGCTAGTTTTGCAGCTTCAATTACCTCTGTTAATGTTGCACCTGGATGCCCTAAGCTGATATTTTCTCGAATTGTGCCACCAAATAAAAAAGTATCTTGATCAACTACCCCAACCTTTTGGCGAAAGGAACGTAGGGAAAGACTATTAATATCTTGGCCGTCAATTAATACTTTACCGTCGGTAGCAGGATACAACCCCAACACTAGTTTAGAAATAGTAGTTTTTCCTGAACCACTACGTCCTACTAACGCTACCATTTGTCCAGGCTTCACTTCAAAACTGAGATTTTCTAAAATATTGACATCGCTTTCTGGGCGATAGCGAAAGGTAACATGATCAAAGCGAATCTGACCTTGAAATTGCGGTAAATTTTGCCGTGTTTGATGTTGTAAGTCTTCCTCTGGTTCAGCATCTAATACATCATTAATCCTTTCTACGGCAATGACTACTTCCTGCAATTGATTCCACAAGACTGTTAAACGTTGGAAGGGCGTAATAATACTGCCCAGTAGCATATTAAATGCAACTAATTGCCCAATAGTTAGTTGATTGTTAATTACTAAATGCGCTCCAAACCACAGTAATGCAGTAGTGACTATTGCTTGAATTGTGTTACTAAAAATTTGCAAGCGATTGCTGATAATTTGCCCAGAGAAATTTGTTTTAATCTCTTTGTTTAATAACTCTTCCCAATGCCAACGTACTGTTTGTTCTACTGCTGTAGCTTTGACTGTCCGTATACCTGTTAAAGTTTCGATTAAGTAGCTACTCTCTTTGGCAACAGCATTAAATATTTCTCTAGAAGTCTTTTGCAAAAAAGGTGTGGCAATCAAGGCTAACAAAGCAAAAGGTGGGATAATTACCAACACCAACAATGCCATTTTCCAACTGTACCAAAACATTAATCCTACATAGATAAAAACTGTGAATAAATCTAGCAGGATTGATAATGCTTCGCCAGAAAGAAAGCGTTGAATTTTGCGGTTTTCTTGGACGCGAGAAATAATATCCCCGACATAACGAGACTCGAAGAAATTTAAGGGTAGCCGCAGAGTATGGCGAATAAACCCAACAATGAGTGCTAAGTCTATGCGGTTGGCTGTGTGGTCGAGCAGATATTGGCGTAATCCTGTCATCGCCACGCGGAAAAGATTAAACATCAACAGCCCTAAGCCTACTGCTGTTAAGGTTAACTCCGATCGCTGCACTACTACTCGGTCTAAAATTAACTGGGTAAATAGGGGAGTAATCAGTCCAAATATTTGGATAAATATCGAAGCAATTAATACTTCTAGCATTACCAAAGAGTGAGGCTTCATCAACTCAAAGAATTGCCAAAAAGGTGTGGAGGTTTCTTTGGCATCCTTCAGCATGGCTGTTGGTTGCAGTAGCAATGTATAACCAGTCCAGTCGGCTTGAAATTCGGCGTGGCTGAGGGTGCGTTGACCAATGGCCGGGTCAGCGACGATGACGTGTTTAGGAGTAATTTCGTAGACAACGATGTAATGTTTGCCTTCCCAGTGAACAATAGCAGGCAATTTTTGCTTCGCCAACTGCTTTAAACTACCTTTCACAGGTCTTGCGGCAAAACCAAGACTTTCTGCTGCTGATAATAACCCGCGCAAAGATGCGCCATTGCGGTCTACATTGGCAATATCTCGTAAACGGTTGACACTAAAGTTTTTTCCCCAGTAGCGGGACACCATCACCAAACAAGCTGCACCACAATCTGAACCACTCTGTTGAGCAAAAAACGGATAGCGCCTTGTCACTTTCTGCCATAAATGCCCAGCTTGTTGAGTGGGGTTAGGAAAATAGGCTTTACTAATCTTTTTTTGGTGCGCTGCTGACGCAGAGGTTGACACAATATTTGCATCAACTAGAGTTTTTTGGGCTGGTTCCGGCGACGGCGGGGAGTTTATTAATCCTGGACTACGAGAAAGAGACTCAGCCCACAAATGCTTGCGGATTTGAGGATACTTAGCCATCAATGGCAACAACACCTCACCTGATACAAAGCAGAGATGCAAATTTACTGAAGCCCTGGCAGCGTAAGGCTTAAACTCTGCATCTGGGAATAAGGTAAATTGTCCAAATGCAGCCCCAGCCTCCAGTGTGGCAATTAACTCACTTCCTGCATCTAGCAATCTCACTTTCCCTGTGATGACGATATAAATACCTGATTCTACATCTGTTCCTTGCCAAAACTTGCCGAGTTTTGGGGTGATAAATTTAGCTTGGCCCAGACAATGCTGGAATTCGGCAGGGGTTAGGGAATGCCCCAAAATGTGGCTCAATTGTTCCAGAGAAACTAAGGGATCGGATAGATTTTGCACCATAAATGTCTGAATCTTTATCTAATTTGACAAAGTTCATCGGCATAAATTCGTCGTTATCCGGGATATCTGCCGATTTTAGGTCTCCAATTAAGATTTTGGAATTATGTTTGTTCTCATTGGTGTTGCCTTCGACATTGCTGGGTTTTGGTCTTGTGGACAATCCCATCTGTTTGAGCAGTCGTTTGATATGGCGATCGCTCACTGCCATACCAAATTCTTTTGTAAGATGTTTCTGAAGCCAGTTTGTTGTCCACCGTCGGAAAGAATAACCATAATCACGAGGACTATGACTAATTAATTCCCGCAAACGCTCTAAATATTGTTCATTTACTGTCTTAGGTCGCCCAATTGCACAATCTTGCCATTGGTGTGCCATTCCAGCGCGGGCTATATGCGTCCAATGCCTGACTGTGGCTGGACAACAACCCAACATTTCACAAATTTCAGTCTGAGTTTTTCCTTGATCTGCCAGCAACATGATTTGAATCCGTTGGTGGTACGACCTCGGTAAATCTTCTTGTAAACTTTTTTGCAGCATTTTACGCTGAAACGTTGTTAAAAACTTACCTTCTGAATTATCTAATCTTTGAATTTCAGGTGTTGATTGATATGGTGACATACTTAAAATAGATTGTATATTTTTAGCGTAACTACTGAAAAAAATCCCAGATTATATGTATACACCTCAATTAAGAAAGGAGGAAACACCACGTTATGAAAGACAATAAGCAAATAGATAGTTATTAAATTCATAACACCTAAGAGCTTTTACGGAATTTTTTGAGTTTTAATTAAAAAATTTAATTATCCACCAGATGTTGTCTTTTATTGGTTGAAGTACTTCCGGCTGCATCGGTTTGAGTCCCAGCCTTAAACCCTACGGTGTACACACAAGTCGAGAAATCCTACCTGATACCGTTTCCGTACAAAAATGCAACGCCTGTTTAAAAACTTTGACGCTCGACCCCGACTGTTAATTTCTGCCTTAATTTCTTTGTTGATTTGGCTGTTCATCCCAAGCTGGTTACATCTAGCTCCTCGAATCCTTTGTGCCTGGAATGTGGGAACTAGCTGTTTCTTAAGTATGACGTTGGCAAAGATGGTGAAAGCAACTCCAGACAAGATGCGGCGTTATGCTCAAAATGAATATGAAGGGCGCGTGGGTTTGTTTACACTCATCATTACTGCTGCCTGTATCAGCGTCTTTGCGATCGGATTTTTGCTCAATGATAAAAAAGGTATTTCGCCAATTCTATTAACGTTACATATTATTCTCTCAATAACTACAATTATCAGTTCTTGGCTACTGGTGCATACACTGTTTGCACTGCAATATGCACATAGTTACTATCACAGTGTTAGCCACAACGGTCATGAACAAGCAGCTGGCGGACTCGATTTCCCAGATGACCGTGACCCAGATTATTGGGACTTTTTATATTTTTCTTTTGTAATTGGAATGACGAGTCAAGTATCAGATATTCAGACAAGATCACGTTATATGAGACGTTTGGCTTTAATACACGGAGTGCTGTCTTTCTTTTTTAATACTAGTATTTTGGCGATGAGTATTAATATTATTGCATCGCTAATCTAATTAAGTAACTTGAGTGTTACAAAAGAAGAACTTAAAGTTATCAAACTACAAAAGCAGATTTACCAGGAGATAGCTTTGTCAAAAATCAACTTTGTAAAAAAACACCTTACAGCCATTGGAGTCGCTCTGCTGGCAATGACCATCACTGCTTGCGATAACTGGGCTAAATCACAATCACCATCTGCCAATAACCCAAAAGTAGCCAATCTTTCAGATACGTCCACTTCAACTTCCCCGCCTGTCTCTCCCACACAAAATGCGGCGAATTCCCAATCGCAGGAACAACAAGCCGTCCAAGTTATTCATGATTATTACGATGCGATCGCCCGCCAAGACTATCAACAAGCTTACTTGGCTTGGGATGGAGATGGATCTGCCAGCAAGCAGTCGTTTGAGGAATTCAAGCAAGGTTTTGCTAACACTGTATCTGTTAATGAAGAGGTTGGAAAACCAGGAAGACTAGAAGGGGCGGCAGGCTCGCTATATATTGAAATTCCAGTTACTATTACTGCTGTTACTACCAATGGGACTCCGCAACGATTTAATGGTAGTTATAAACTGCGACGAGTTAATAACGTTCCTGGCTCAACTCCAAAACAGCGTAGATGGCATATTTACTCGGCTAATATTTCACTTGAGCAGTAATTGACTCTAGCAAAATCCTGAATCATTAACTCAGATATAATTCACAGCAGACTAAACCTTACTATGACCACTTTGTCAACAACCAATTAACTCCAGTGTAGCGATCGCGCTAGACATAGGAAACATTGCCAAACAAATCGATTTACTGAGTTTAGCCTGTGACTTTTTTACTCTAATTTCCTAAGATAATTGTAGAGAAAATTTATACAATTCGGAAATTTCACAATCATGGAACCTAAATTAGAAGACATCTCCAACAGTCCTAAGCGCCGTCAAATTCTTCAAACTGCTCTCACCTTTGTGACTGGTTTAACCACAACATCACTTATATCTTTTTTAATACCAAAATCTACAAAAAAAGCACAAGCAATTGTTGTGCAAAGACCGAATGAGTTTGAACTCAAAGGCAAAGATACTCAGATTAAATATTCTATAATCAACGATGTTCCACAGCTTAATTACAGAACTCAAAAGACTTCTGTCCGTTTCAATGGCGATGAGATTAGTAGATTAACTACTGATATTGGCACACTTATTACAGTCATTCTCAGCAAACCAAACCCTGATATTGGAGGAAATATAGTTAAATTCAGCTTTTTATTACCCACTATTAACCTACCTATCGGTGATGGAGAAACTACTGTCCAAACTCAGGCGGTTCTTACAACCGAAAAAACATCAGGATTAATCCGAAGACCGATATTTGGACAATTTCAATCTTATGAAACTTTCATACTCAATGGAACTGCTAGATACCGCTAGGTTCAACAACCATAAACCTTGGAGTCTGGCAAATTTAGCTGGTATACAGCGACTCAAAAACCTTGCGGGGGGACAAAATGGTCTAGAATGCTTATCTTACAAAGAGTGTAGCAATTTGTGGTAAAAGAAAAAGAGCATTTATTCGCAATAAGCTCTATTTAA
>NZ_JACJRV010000078.1 GCF_014697475.1 Nostoc sp. FACHB-152 | reverse complement strand
CAAAACTATATTATTAAACAGTGCCAGACTCCTTTAGTTTTGGTGTTGAGCGATATTGATCGCTTTTTTAAATATCCCCACATTGCTCATGATTTTTTTGTTTTATTGCGTTCTTGGTGCGAAGAAGCACGACAAAATCACAATTGGCAGAAACTAAGACTCGTATTAGTTTACTCTACAGAACAGTATATTTCTTTAGATATTAACCAATCTCCATTTAATATTGGGCTACCTATCCGTCTGCATGAATTTACCCAGCAACAGATAGAAGAATTAGCTAGAAGATATGGGTTCAGGTGGACGGTAGGCAAAGAATCGGCGCGTTTGATGTCTTTAGTTGGTGGACATCCGGCACTGATTCAACTAGCGTTGTATTATTTGAGTTCTGGGACTATAACTTTAACAGAATTGATCCAAGACGCGATCGCCAATGGAGGAATTTACCGCGAACATTTACAGCAACACTGGGTAAGACTGCGAGCTAATCTTCATCTAGTCAGGTTATATACTGAGCTTGTTACTAGCCAAAAAAGTTTGCTGCTTGACCCAATGGATACTTATAAGCTAGAAAGTTTAGGATTAATTTCCTTGGAAGGCGATCGCATTCTACCACGTTGCGAACTCTACCGTACTTACTTTGCCAAGCAGCTATCTATCATGGCTTCTTAATAATTCAAGATTCAAACACAAATTAGTTACTTTCAGGGATTTAATATAATAAATCCCTTTTTTAAGCTGGTTGCTTCTGACAGTGAGGATAATAGTGTTAAACTCTAACGCTATAAAGTAAGCAATAGCCAAGGTAGTTAGGAGATCAGTAAATCATAAAACTGAGACAGCAAAACCCTGTCACCTGTCGCCTGCTATAAGTGGCTCAAAACTGTCGGACATTCAGTGACAGTTTAGACTAATACATTAGAGTGAAGTCCAAAAATTTAATCAATAACTTCCAAACTAATCTGTTAAAAATATTTACTGATTTATGAATAGCAGCTTCGATGTAGAAGGAATTATCTTATCTGACAATATCAAATTAAAACTGAAATCTTTAGAGGATGTTAATTTAACTCCGCCAACTTCCATCATTTATTTAGATTATGGTCATGATTTACAGCTAAATCTAAACAAGATTTTTAACCTTCAAAGTAATGTTACATACATAAAGGTTGCAGTTGACAGAATTATTACTGAAATATTTGGCGGCTATGAAATTATAATATCTGCACCACAATATAGTATTTATCAAAAAAATAAAGAAATTGAGCTAGGTTTTAAGGGCTTACTAAATAACCAAGATATAGAATTAATCTTCGGTAAACAGTCCATCCTAAAATATAAATTACCTAATAATTTTAGTTTTAGCTCTTTAACAAATACAGTACCTATAATCAACGATTTAAAATTAAGCAATCCAGAGTTGATTTTAACTAAAAACAGCTATAATTTTACTCATTCAAGCTTAGGTATTATTAATTTAATTAAAGGATTAAATTTTATCGGGAATATTGATTTCACCAATATTCAAACAAATTTTAGTAATTTTATGCGTCAAAGCTTGGGCATTACTTGTTTAGGCTCGGTAATTAATTTTAATCCTGTGGGACATATAAATTTAACAGGTAATATTATCGGTGATATTCAGCTATTTTCCCAACAACAATTTAAGGCTATTTTTAACAATTTGCTTATAAGATTAAATATTGGGGCTGATTTAGAGCCAAACTTTGAATTAATAGGAAACTTGATTATTCAAGGCTACGATCCTACCCAAGAAAACGAACCTAAATTATTTCTCACTGGGAATATCTCTCTTGAACCTGAATCTTTAACCGCATACTTCTGTCAACAAGGTGAAAAATCTTGGTGTAATCCCTATGGACTTGTGGGAACTGAATTTCGTAATGTTAGGTTTCAAGGAGGAGGTACGTATTTACCTCCCTACTTCGATAACTTTGGCTTTATTGGCGATTTGAAATGGGAAAAAATAGACCTTGAGGTAGCATTCCTCATGGATACTAATGATCCTGAAAGATTAGCTTTAGTGTTAAATCCCAAGCAAGCAGTTAGCTTAATTGACTTGTGGCGGGGGCCAGTCGCTTCTTTTATTACCAAACAAGTAGGATATTCCATCGATTTAGTTAACAAAGCACTAGGATTTTTAGAAAACTTAGTGAACTTAAACATTGAACCAATTGATTCAGATAGCGATGGAACATTCAATCCTTTAATTAAGTTTGTTCCCTTCCCGACAACTATTGCTGGCCAATTGGTATCAGAAGGATTAGAAATTAATGGCAAAATTTATGCTTGGGGACATACAGCAATTTTAATTATTCAAGGTGACAAAACTTTTAAAAATATTGGAGGCTCATTAAAAGTTGCTGAAATAGATTTGGGTTTCCTGAAAATTAAGGGAACAGATGACAAAAGTTTAGATTTAGCTCTCAAAGTAACGCCTAACGAGCAGTATCTTCAAGGGGATGGCTATGTAGAGCTTTTTGGCAATGAAGTTGCAAATGTAGAATTTAAACTTACCAATACTAATGCTACGTTTAAAAACTTTGATTTAAGTTTAGCTAATCTGTTAAGTATCGATATTGATGCTCTACATATTGATATAAAATCTGGTAGTGGTAGGGGTATAGGAAAGATTTTGGTTTTGGGTAATACACTAGCAGGTATTACATTTGATATTAATCAAAATGAGGTTGCTCTAAAAAATGTTCATTTGAGTTTAGCAGGTTTCTTGGTTTTAACTATTCCCAGCCTCTTAGTTAACTTGACCAACAAAAGTGCCTCAGGAACAGCTAATATTATTGCTTTTAATCAATCTTTGGGCAGTGGTACATTATCATTTAACACTCAAAATATTTCAATTAATCATGTATCTCTTAATTTGGCTAATATTTTGAAGCTAAATGTTCCTAAATTAAAGCTTGATTCAACAAATAAAAAGTTTTTTGGCTTAGGTAATGTTGCTATCTTGGGTAAACAATTCACAGAGTTAGGTATCAGCCTGAATGAAACTGGGTTTCAAACTCTCAGTAATTTCAATTTTGGTATTTTAGCTTTTAATAGTGCTACAGTAACTCTAGCTAAAGGCTCTAATGGTAATATTAACGACTCTGCAAGTATTGCAGGAAATCTTAAGTTTTTAGGTTATACTTTTGCTAATATCTCTGCAAGTTTGAATAGCAAAACCTTAACTACATCAGGTAGCTTTAATTTTGCTGGTGTTCTGATACTTAAAGGAGTAAACAATCAAAAAAATGCAACACTAATACTTAAAAAAGTCAAGCATGGATTGTATTCTGTTAGTATCATGGGCAGCTTTTATTTGTTAGGAAAACAGTTGACATCACTGGCTATCCGCCATAACAATGGAACTATAACAATTTTAGGGTTAAAAGTTCTTAGTAACTCTGTTAGTAAAAAAGTAATCCATAGGTGAGATAAAAAAGTTTTTTTACTGCTAGGAGGTGTTGTTAAAGGTTAACGATAGTCTGCGCTAACGCCACTTGCTTTATGCCGGGAAATCCTTGCAGCACAGTGTTTTCATCTGTTACCTGTCCACTGCTATAGCTGAAAATAATGATTTCCTATCTAGTTATTTCGATTTGATATGGCAATAAGTATTACTTTATTTTTAATCCAGTAATAATCTCATTTTTATTTTTTAATGTAAATAGTGAACTATTAATTTCAACAATTTCATATTTTTCTGTTATAAATATAGAACCAAGGCTAGCTATCATATCTGCCAAATAAACTGTAGACAAAAAAAATAATTGAAGATTAAATCCTGATTTAGGAAGATTTTTAACTACTAAACATAATCTTCGATCATTTACATACCATACACCAGCGAATTTATTACCAGTGATAATTTCGCTAGTTTTATATAAAAAAAATGTTTGAATTTTAGTTTGCTCATAAGTCATATCATCTTTAAAATGAATAGATATTTTTTCCCAATTGGTATTAAAACGCCATTTTCCAAAAAGTAACATTTCGACTTCTGTATCAGAGTGATTCATAGTACTTAAAGTTCTATCGGTGTCGTCGGGGATGATTTCATCGTTAATGCCTTAATGATTTGTTGGAAGTAGGGCATCTGCGATCGCACTCGAAATTGGCAAATCTAAATCTTTCTCTAGCATTCCCCACTCTCCAACAGGATTGATTTCTAAAAAGACGTACTCGCCTGATGGTGTCAGGATCAAATCTAAAGAGCCAAATAAAAGCCCTAGTCTTCCCATAAAAGCTTGCAGACGAAGCACTACTTTATCAGGAAGTTGGTGGTGTTGCCATGCACCAACTTCAACACCTGGTTTACGCCAATCAACTTTGGCTGCTGCATACATATCTGCATTCAATGCTCCTACAAATACATTGCCATTCACATACGCTACTCGCAATTCTTGCTGCTTGGAGATTTGCTCTTGAAAAACCATTGGACAGTAGCGCAGTGACTCAGCATCTTGTAAGTCTTCTTCTCTTACAGTGCTGGTGTAAAGAAAGAATGAGGAGTTAGCTTCCATACTGTAGGAAAGAGTAGTTAAAAGCTTGCTCACCATTTTGCCGTTAACTTGCAAAAAAAATTCTCGTGCTGCTTGGGCTTTATTGGTTACAAGAGTCTGAGGAATCACAAAACCTACTTCAGATGCAATTCGCAGTTGACGCAACTTGTTATTTGCATAACTTATCCGCTCTAAATCATCTACCCAATCAGCTTCCTTGAGGCTATCCCAAAAACCATCTAAAGTTGCTTTTGATTCTCTTACGCAAGCTTCACGGAACTTAGGTGCTAATTCTTGACTTAGTTTTGGTTCCCAAATGCGGCGCGTCCACACAGCTTGCACCTGCTGGGTGCTGATAGAGTAGTTTTTGTATTCTATCGTGTGGTATGTTTTAGACTTGTCCAAATGTGCTGTTAATTGAACTTCTAGAGGAAACTTATCAGTATCTAGACGAAATGGTTGCGCCCCTTTTCTTGCTAAGGCTTCTGCAACTCTATCTATAGTGAAGAAATCACCACTGTGAGTGAGTAATAAAACAACATCACGAGACAGGTGCATAAAATATTTTCGTTTAAAATTTTAGAAGGTAAATATTAAGCAATACCAAATAAGTTTTTACATATTTGGGATGCTCCCATTTTGACTGTGTTTGGAGACGGAGTAATCTTCCTTGAGATTGGTTATTAACCAGTATTAGGAGTTATTAGATAACTCCTAATCCCTTCATTTCAGATGCAGAAGACTAAAATTACTTGTCTTCCAAATCTGAAGGATACTTAAAAGTCCAAGGAAATGAAGGAGTCTCTGTTTCTTCAGTAGTTTGTGCTGCCAAGAAACGGGCGAAGAATGGTACTATTTCAACATTCCCTGTTTTAACTGTGTTTGTAGACATTGCTTTTTCCCTAAAGGAAATTGTTTTGGCCACTAAAATTTATATCAGTAATTAAATATATGTACAAGGACAGTTAAGACAGTTAAGAAGCACTAACTTAAGAAATTTAAGACATTTAAGCAGAAATTTGTTAACACTTGATAATATTTAGTAATAATTTCTAAGTAAGGAATTATGAGATTTTAATGCGATCGCTGATTTACTCAACTGGTTACAAGCAAATCAAACAGTTTAGTTTAACCGTTATAACTAATAAAAGTAAAAAATAATCCTTACTTCCTTTGGCGAACCTAAAAGAATATTTTAGTTTTTTGGGAAAGGCGTTTTGCCTCTCCCTCGACAATGCGAAACCGAAAAATATTAATTATGATCAACCCACTTTTAAATAATTCTCCACAATCTGCAAAATTCGCTCCGCCGCGTGACCATCACCAAATGGATTAATCGCATTAGCCATTGCATCATACGCAGCAGAGTTACTCAACAACTCCGCCGCCGCAACTAAAATACTTTCGCTTTCAGTTCCCACTAGTTTAGCTGTACCCGCAGTTACCGCTTCAGGACGTTCTGTAGTTTCTCTCAGCACTAACACGGGTTTACCAAGGCTGGGTGCTTCTTCTTGCAAACCACCAGAATCAGTTAATAAAAAATGCGATCGCCCAATTGCACCCACTAGTTCGGCATAATCTAAAGGTTCCGTCAAAAATACTCGCGGATGTTGTCCTAATAATGCTTGCAATGGTTCCCTAACTGTTGGGTTGCGGTGTAATGGTAACACCAAAGCTGTATCAGGAAACTTATCTAATATTTGCAGAAAACCGTGAGCGATCGCTTGTAGTGGTTCTCCCCAATTTTCCCGACGATGAACTGTGGATAACAACACGCGATATTCATTCCAGTTCAAACCCGGTACATTACAAGCTGGTTCAGTTGCAGCTACATTCAACAGTGCATCAATAACTGTATTACCCGTCAGGTGAATTTCTCCCAACACCCCAGAACGTTGTAAATTCTCCACCGCCAAAGTCGTTGGCGCAAAATGCAATTGGGTAAGTTGAGAAATTAACCGTCGATTTGCTTCTTCTGGATAAGGATTGTAAATATTATCAGTTCTTAAACCCGCTTCAACATGACCCACAGGGATTTTTTGATAAAAAGCTGCCAACGTTGCTGCAAAAGCAGTCGTCGTATCTCCTTGGACAATAACTAAATCCAGCTTACTTTTTTGAAATAACTCTTCTAGCCCTCTTAAGCTGCGGCAGGTAATATCACTTAAAGATTGTTTAGGCTGCATAATCTCTAGGTCATCATCTGCCTTCAGGTTAAACAGTTGCATGACTTGTTCAACCATCTCACGATGCTGCCCAGTTAAAATTACTTGCAAATCAAACTGTGGCGATTTTTGAAAAACCTGAATTACAGGTGCTAGTTTAATTGCTTCTGGACGTGTACCGAGAATAATGCCAACTCGCTTTTGATTAGTCATGGGTCAAGAGTCAATAGTCAATAGTCAATAGTAAATACTCAATCCCGACAAATGACAAATGACCAGAACCCCTGCGGGGAGGCAACAGGCAATAGGCAATAGGCAATAGGTAAAGAATTAGCTCAGAAAAATAAGGATTTAAAGCACCATTTTTTATAAAAAGTATATCTAATCTCTAGCCTCTAATCTCTAGTCTCTAGCCTCTAGCTTTTTGCAAAGTGTACTGCACCCAACTAAAAAACGCTGCATCTATAGCAACCCGTGTAGGAGATCCAAACAAATCTATTGCCTATTGCCTTCTAAAAGCATGAAAAAACCCGGTTGAACCGGGCAGATGCATTGTTTGTTGTGTTTAGCAAAGTAGTTATAGTTTGATGTCACAAGTTAAAGGACAAGCGGCGTAGACAGTAGTTTGCTGCAATTCTTCTGCTTCTCCGTGCAGCCAACTTAACCACTTGATTTGGCTTGGATGTACACCTCTAAAGGTGAGGACAGCAGCAGCGATCGCAACTGCCAAAATATTGAACAAAATTAAACCGCCTGCGACTAATAAAACCGCACTAACAGGCATTACTGATTGCAAAACAATCGACAACAAGCATCCAACTGTAGCCATCAACACAACTAATGGAAAACCGACAACTAACAAGCATACTGCCAATGTGAACGTCCATATCAAAAAGCTTTTAATCATCATCAAGGAGTATGTCTTTTCGAGATTAGAGCTTTGAGCTGAAACCATGACTTTTTCTCCAAATACACAGCAATAAATTTAATTTCAGTTAGATACCGCTGTTGGCGAATCAACTGACTATTTCAGTGAATTCCAGTATATAAAAAGGGCTAGGAAAAATGAGCATTTAGTTACTTAACTTTACAGTTAATTTTTTGTAATTATGAATGTAAAGTTCCGTTTATTTCTAGATATGTGAACAGTTCCTGCCATCTATCTCCAGGAATAGAAGCCTTATAAGATGAGCTTACTAAGCGTATAGTCAACTTCTGAAATTGATCCCCTTAATATTTCTTATCAAATTAAGCAGTGTCTCTCATAATTCTGAAATACGGCTGAAAAAAATACCTGCGGCTGTTTTGGCTGTTAAATGCTAGTAAATTGCGTTGTTTTGCCGGAAAAATTTCTCATCTAATTAAGCAAAGAATTTAAGAATCAGCAATTGTCATTAAATATACTTTATTTTATAAGTGCTTTTTCTGAGGGTTGTCAATGTAGATAGTGTGCTAAACCAGTTTATATAGGGCTAATATTTTCCTACACTAATAGCCAGTTGGAGAAAATATATAAAAAAAGATACGACTAGCTAAAAAGTATGTAACGAAATATGAATTCAAGTTTTGCATCTAAGAGAAAGCAACAACCCTGCTGTCTGCCTTTCTGAGAACCAGCAAGATAAATTTTTTGCTGAGTCAAGTTAATAACTGCTCAAATTTAAAGATATATGACAGAAACAAAGCATCCTGCCAATTCCAACCCTGTTCCTTCTAGAAACGTGCCACCTTTGCCGCCGCCTCCACCATCTTTAATCACACAGAAGCAGCATACACAAACCTTGGATATGTCTATCCATCGGAACGTTACTCAACCTGCACCACCACCTGTGGCGGGTCATCGTCCTGGAACATCCCCACAAAATGCATCAGCTAAAAGCAATCCTTCAGGGCTAACTTTGGCGCAAATTATTAAAGAAGCATTTGATAAGGGTTATTCTGATATTCACTTGGGTGTCGGCGAAGTACCTCGTTATCGCAACCGTGGAGAAATTCAACCAACTGAGTATCCAGAAACGGATCTTGAATCTTTCATGAGTTGGTTGCGGGAGGTAATGACTGAAGCAGAAATTCAGCGATTTGAAGAACATTTAGAGTTTGATGGTGCAACTCAATATGAATTTGCCCGTGTACGGATCAACGTTTTTGGCTCAATGAAAGGCCATGCAATGGTACTGCGGTTGATTCCGTTGAAAATTTTATCGATGGAACAGTTGAGATTACCGCCCGTTTTCCGAGATATCTGCCACTACCACAAAGGATTAATCTTAGTCACAGGCCCCACTGGTTCTGGTAAATCAACCACAATGGCGGCGATGATTGACTATATCAATCGAGAAATGGCCAAGCATATCATCACCATTGAAGATCCCGTTGAATTTGTTCACCAAAGTCGCAAGTCGTTAGTCAAACAACGAGAAGTGGGGATGCACACTCGCAAATTTGATAACGCTTTAAAAGCAGCCTTGCGGGAAGACCCAGATTTGATTCTGGTGGGTGAAATGCGGGATAAAGAAACAGTCAACACCGCCTTAAAAGCTGCTCAAACTGGTCACTTAGTGATGGGAACATTGCACACCAATAGTGCAGTGAAAACCATCGAGCGGATTCTTAATTTATACTCTGGCGAAGAACAGGATGCGATGCGCGTAGCCCTAGCAGAATCTTTGGTAGCAATCATCGCCCAAGGATTATGTCGGACGACTGATGGTAAACGTGCTGCATTCCACGATATCTTAATTAACACTGAGGCGGTTAAAGAATGGGTCAAAGACGGTAAGTATGATGAAATTGGTGAACTGATGAAGCAGGCCAGTTTTGATGGCATGATTACAATGAATCAGTCACTGCTTAACCTCTATCAAGAAGGTCGCATTACTGAAGAAACAGCTTTAGAAATGTCACCGACTCCTAATGAAATGGCCCAGTTTCTCCGAGGACGAGTTTAATTACAGTAACAGGTAAAAAGTAACTCGCCTCTACTTTTTACCTTTGAGTTCCCCAACCCCTGTAACTAGCTTGACTACAGATAAACTTGTTTTACCTCAAATCTTTAAAGGCATAGCCTTATTTACTCCAGGAGGAGATTTAATTTATTGCATCGACCCAAATAAACAGGGTCGATGGCATTTGCATTTGTGCGCTGCTTTGCAAGAAATCCTAGATTTATCAGAACCGCCTCACTTTTTAGTTCCATGTTACACAGCTACACTTGACCATTGGTTAGATCCCCATACCCGACAAATCCGTACTTTTGCAGAAGCTTATCCAGCAGTTCTTCAACATCAAGCATTGTTGAATGCAATTTTTAACACGGGTGAATTAGTGTGGCAAGCTGCTCCGTGGCAAGATGGATTATGCGATCGCATGGTATTGGCAACTTATCGCTCTACATTTCCCCAGCTTTGGGAAGACCACGATTTAGTTATTAATTTAGACCTTTCCGAAAAAGCTCCCAAATACCATCCGCCAGTTAGAGCCATACAAACAGCACCGCAAAAAACTCAAGGTTACGTTCTGCGCTTATTTGTAGCAGGTCATAGTGCGAACACAGAAAAGATACTGCAAAATTTACATGAATTGTTAGAGCGATCGCTAGGATATCCCTATACTATGAAAGTGATTGATGTTCTAACTAATCCAGAACAAGCAGAAATCGATCAAGTCTCTGCTACTCCCACCCTTGTTAAGGTTTGGCCACATCCCATCCGGCGCATCGTTGGCGATTTAGATAATGCTGAGAAGATTCTCCAGATGTTGGGAGCGACAAAGAAAATATAGATTTAACCGCAGAGAGGCGAGCCTAGAGCAATAGGCTTAAGCATCGCATTCAATTGTTTAATGTTATCGGTAGCAGTTTGTGCCATTGCATTGAGAACCGAGCGCATGACAGCAGCAACACAAGGAACAGCTACCGCATTGCCAGCTTGTTTTCTGACAGATTGATAAGAGCCAACTATCTGATAAGAATCTGGAAAGCCTTGGAGTCGCAACATTTCACGTTCTGTCAATCTTCTTTCACCGTTGACTAAGAGGTAATTATAAGAAGCACCTGCTCTCAAAGCGCATGAATAAGGATATGCACTAATATTGCCGCCTTTGTTTTCATGCCAGATAGTTGCTTCGTTATACTGCTGCTTTCCCTTGCGTTTTTCGATGCGACTATTTCTAATTTTTTCAGAAGCATAATAGAAAGCTGGTACTTCATCGACCAAAATTTCTGCAAGCGGTTTCATAGGAACACCACCAATTGGCCAAAGAAAATTAACTTGCTGACGGAAGCCAACAATAAAAATGCGTTCACGCTTCTGCGGTACACCAAAATCAAGGGCGTTTAAAATCCGATAGTCTGCATAGTATCCTAAGTTACTAAGCATTGCCATAATTCGCTTCAGTGTTTGACCTTGATTATGTCCTTTTAGCTGTTTGACATTCTCCAGCACAAAGGCTTGCGGCTGTTTTGCTTGTAATATGCGGGCAATGTCAAAAAATAAAGTCCCACGTATATCATCAAACCCTTTCATGTCGCCGCATATACTAAAGGGTTGACAAGGAAACCCTGCCAGCAAAATATCATGGTCAGGAATTTCTTGAGCTTCTATCTTAGTGATATCACCAGCAGGCTGTTCACCAAAGTTTGCTGCGTATGCTTTTTGAGCATCAGAGTCTATATCACTAGAAAAAACACAGACGGGTTTAAGATTAAGCTCTTGACAAACCATTTCTACCGCAATACGAAACCCGCCAATTCCACAAAACAAGTCTAAAAATTTGATAACGATTTTTTCGGACTGATGCATCTATTCAGTGTGTACTGCAAGGCAAATGAATTATCTACTCATTATCGTTCAAAAGGGGGTAGGGGGTAGGGTGTGGGGTGTAGGGAAGGTGTTGGTAGGGGTTCAAGCTCCTACCAACACCGTTGCTCTCAAAGGCAGGGCTTATATCCCAAGAGTTGTTGGGGCTGTCTGTCTGTTTCCCCACACCCTACACCCCACACCCCACACCCGCCCCAACGGGGCTTGGTAAAACTAAACTCACAATATTGATAGAACTTATCCACCTCTGGCATTTTCTTGCGATAATTCCCAAGGGATGTGCTTTGTTCTGGTTCGTCAAAGGGGGATAGATGACAATCAAGCGGTTGGTTTTAATCGTTTCGACGTTGATAGCAATTGGGTTGGCTACTTTATCTTTAGTTAGTAGTTGGCAAAAACCCCAGTTCCAGAGTCGTTTAGAACTTTATCAAACAAATATTGCTTTGCAAGCCCAAGCTTGGCAACCAGAAGGTGCTGATAATCTTGGGGGGATTCGCAAAGCCATACTTGAAGATCAGCCTTTGCAAAGTGCTACTAAGCAATATCAAGAAGCCAAAGAATCTGTACAAACTAATCTAGATAAAGTTCAAAATCAGCTGACACAGCTACGTTCTCAATCCAAGATTGTTCCTCCACCTAAACCCCTACCACAAGACAGTTTAGATACTGGCACATCTCCTGAATTAAAACTGCAACAGTTAAGGCAGTCATTGTACCAACAGCAAAAATTACTAGCCGAATTAGATTTGAATCTAGGAATTTTACAAGCACAACAAGGACAACCAGACGCTGCACTCAAAACCTGGAGTGAAGTACAAAATTTAGTAGAAACAGATAACCCACCAATCAGCACTGAATTTTTAGAGACGGCTGCTGCTTTGAGTGGAATATGGAGTAATCCACCCCGCATATTACCTGATGCCCAACAGTTAATTCAAAGGAATTTAGATGGTTGGTTTCGCTACACTGCTTTAATTCAGCTATACCAACTCCAGCAAAGACAAGAACCTTTATTGGCAGTTAAAGCCGAACAACAAGAAGCTGCTACCCAAGCTGTGCTTAGACTAACCCTGATTGGCACGATTCCATTTTTGGCGGCCTTGATAGGTACATTCCTATTGATTTTCTTATTCATTCAGCTGTTGCTGAAAGGTAAAGAGTCATTAATCGCACAAAATGGTGATTTAGTTTGGTCAACACCTTGGGATGCAGAAACCATAATCCAGGTGTTCGTCGTCGGGTTTTTCTTCATGGGACAGGTGTTTGTTCCCCTTTTACTATCTGTACTGCCGATTCCTCGCCCGATTACGGATGTGCGTCTCCAAGCTGTTTCTGTTTTAATTAGTTACTTTTTAGTGGCTGCGGGTGCGCTGTCGGTATTGTATCTCTCCATCAAAAAGTATTTCCCTCTACCAAGGTTGTGGTTTAAGTTTCAGTTACGAGATTATTGGTTTTTATGGGGGTTAGGGGGATATTGCGCGGCTTTACCGATAGTTGTGGTGGTGTCGTTGATTAATCAAAAGCTATGGCAAGGACAGGGTGGTAGTAATCCCTTATTGCAACTGGCACTAGAAAGCCAAGACTTTGTGGCACTTGGCATATTTTTCTCTACAGCTGCGATCGCCGCCCCACTATTTGAAGAAATGTTATTTCGCGGCTTTTTGCTGCCTTCCCTCACTCGTTACCTACCTGTGTGGGGATCAATACTAGCTAGTAGTTTATTGTTTGCGATCGCTCATTTGAGCTTGTCAGAAGTTTTACCACTCACTGCCTTGGGCATCGTTCTCGGAGTAGTTTACACGCGATCGCGTAATCTCCTAGCTCCTATGTTGCTCCACAGCCTTTGGAATAGTGGTACACTACTTAGCCTATTTCTCTTAGGCAATGGTAATTAAAAATACGATGATAATACGGTTGCCATAGATAAAAATATCTGATTTTATCTCGTTATGTCATCATATCTAATTTAGATTTATTGAATACTTAATTCAGTAAATGCTGACTTCAACTGAACTTTATTGAGATTAAATAAAATTTCAGCCATACTGTTAAATAAATTACAAAACTTCTAGATAAACATTTAGTAATATCTGGGGAGTTGGAATTATTTTCCAGAGGTTGAGTTCCTATCTGTGCTACACATAACAGGCAAGATTGAATCATAAATTCAAGATTGACTGATAGGAGTGGTAAACGAAAACTAAATAAAGTGTTGAGTGCTAGGTTGATTAAATGGCATTTTTTTTCAATAAAAGATAAATGTCAACCCTGTAAAATTTATACCTTTCCAATAAACTTGGAATCGCATCATTACATCCAGAGCAAAAAAGTCCGGAAGTAACATTAATTTGCTTGTAGAAAGTGGTATGAGATTGCCGTTTCTTGCTGATACTTAGGATTAATTCTCCTTCAGAGAAATCATACCTAAGAATCTGCAAAACTGCTATATTCAGTGCCATAATCACAATTAAATAGAGATTGATAGCCAAAAGCATATAGACCAGGACATTTTCAGAGCATAAATGTCAGGAATTGTAATATTTTTACTTCCTGTCAGCTATCTCTTGACTTATGCCTTGAGCTATATCAATTAGCTTTATGGTTCTAAGCTAGAAAGTACTTAGATTTGTTAATAATATTTTGATTGTTACTTTTAAAGGGGTGACGCATTCCCTGATTTAAATAACAGTGAAAAGCATATTAGCAAAACTTAAGTTCGATAAATATTTTCTGTATGCAGTTGTAGAGAATTCACCTTGAATTCTAACTTCTGAATTCTTAATTTTTCTTCATAAAAATAGCTTGAACTAATAAGTATCAATATATCTACTTGTTCTTATTACAAGAAAAGCTTAAATTCTTACCTAACTGTGGAGGAGTAATAATCATATGGCAAATCTTAACCCTAGTCATCCTAATAAACAACTTCTGGCTGGTTATTGCGCGATTTTGTTTGGAGGTTTTGGAGTTCATAAATTTATTTTAGGATATAACCCAGAAGGCTTTATTATGTTGGCTATATCTATAGTTGCAGGCACATTTACCTACGGAATTGCCTTGATAGTAATGCAACTGATAGGTTTAATAGAAGGCATGATTTATTTAAATAAATCACCGGAAGAATTTTACGAAACCTATTTTGTCAAGAAACAGCGTTGGTTCTAAAAGTATCTCCCAACTAATGTTAGATATCGCCCCTACATCCTTCTCATTTTAGTGAGTGGCTGATTTTAATAGTTACGAGATGCTCGACTTATTAAAGAAGTCGGGCATCTAACTACGAGTGACTAGGCTAAAAAATACATATTTTAGTGAAATAGTTTGATGATACTGCCATGCTTACTATGAAACGTAAACAGCTAACCTGGTTTTTTTTACTTATATTAGGCTGTGGGTATTTCAGCACTATGTCTAATTTAGAGATCAACTCTTATTTAAAGAGTCTGATTTTTCTGATACCAGCGCAGTTTGCAGCTATTATTTATGTCGCCTCTCTACGCTGGAACCGCAGTTATAGCAAGTGATCAGAATAGGGGACAGGTGACAGAGCAATACGGTTCGGTTAAAGGGGAAAGGCGAAGGGGTAAAGGGGAAGAAAAAACCTTTAACCTTTTCCCCAAACCAATTCTTAGTTTAAAATGCTTATCCGTACCGTATTGGGTGACAGAGGACAGGGATCAGACCAAGGCAAGAGAAACTGATAAATAAAATTAATGTTATTGACATTCAGTCATAGTTCCAGATTTCGCCTACGCTCGAATTAGAGACGCTTTTAGTCAGGCGTTGAATGTTCGTAGCAAATCCGAAAACTTGCCATGCAACTTGTGCCGAAAACTAACCTTGACCTAGAACCAACCCCAACATCCGAGACAATTATTTTAGATGTGGGGGGTATGAAGTGTGCTGGGTGTGTGAGTGCTGTAGAGCGTCAGCTAATCCAACATCCAGGAGTCAAGAGTGCCTGCGTGAATCTGGCAACGGAAGTAGCAGTCGTAGAGTCAGAAGTCGGAGCGATAGATCCCGATGCGCTGGCAAAGCGATTAACCACTGCTGGATTTCCAACTCAACCCCGCAAAGCTAATGAGCAAAGTGCCATAGATGAATCCACACAACGCCAACATCAAGAAATGCGTGCTGCATTTAAACAGTTGGCGATCGCTGCTATGCTACTATTTCTTTCAGGAATTGGGCATCTCAGCAGCATTATTGGCGTAACATTGCCGATATTAGAAAATATCTGGTTTCATTGTGGGTTGGCAACACTGGCTCTCTTATTTCCCGGTCGTCCCATAATTGTTGATGGTTGGCTGGGTTGGCGGCGCAATGCTCCCAATATGAACACCTTAGTAGGCTTGGGAACACTTACCGCCTACACTGCGAGTTTAGTTGCGCTACTGTTCCCCCAAATGGGTTGGGAGTGCTTCTTTGATGAACCTGTGATGATGTTAGGCTTTATCCTCCTGGGGAGAACCCTAGAGCGACAAGCTAGAGGTAAAGCTGCGGCTGCTTTTAGACAATTGCTCGCACTTCAACCACACATAGCAAGGTTAATCCCCAACCCAGACCCAGAGAAATTGGGAGTCGGTTTTAATAGTCTAGAGATACCAGCAGAACAAGTGCGGGTTGGTGAGTGGTTGCAGGTGTTACCCGGAGATAAAATTCCGGTTGATGGTGAGGTTCGCTTTGGACAGACCACAATAGACGAGTCTATGTTAACAGGCGAAGCTGTGCCAGTGAGCAAACAACCAGGCGACACAGTTACAGCCGGAACCCTAAACCAATCAGGTGCGATCGCAATTCAGGCAACCCGCACAGGTAAAGATACTACTTTGGCGCAAATTGTCGCTTTAGTAGAAGCAGCCCAAACCCGCAAAGCACCTGTACAGAAATTGGCCGATAAGGTAGCTGGTTACTTTACCTATGGAGTGTTGACAGCTTCTATATTGACCTTTGGATTTTGGTACTTTTTCGGGACTCACATCTGGCCTGATGTCACCATATCCAACGGCATGGAAATGATGAGTCATGCCGCACACAGCCAGCATTCCGCACTCCCTACTTCCCACTCCCCATTGTTAGTTAGCTTAAAACTAGCGATCGCCGTTATGGTAGTTGCTTGCCCCTGCGCTTTAGGGTTAGCCACACCTACAGCAATTTTAGTCGGGACTGGGATAGGTGCAGAACGAGGTTTATTAATCAAAGGTGGTGACGTTTTAGAAAAAGTCCATCAACTAGATACGGTTGTTTTTGATAAAACTGGTACACTTACCACAGGTAATCCTACTGTTACTGATTGCCTTTTATTAGAAGGGCTAGAGACTAGAGGCGGGAGGCTAGAAAAAACATTGCCGAATCCGCAGTCTCTCCTGCAACTAGCCGCAGCAGTGGAAAGTGGCACATATCACCCCCTAGCTAAAGCAATCCAACAAGAAATCAAACGCCAGCAGTTATCTATTCCCAATGCAGTAGATTTCCATACAGAGGCAGGACTGGGTGTATCTGCGGTAGTAGAAGATACTAAAGTACTGTTAGGCAATCAAGATTGGTTGAGTTGGCACGGAGTAGTTGTGAGTGATACCGCACAGCAAGAAATTCAAAGACTGGCGACAGCAGGCAAAACAGTTGTTTGCGTAGCTGTTGGTGGTAGTTTAGCTGGACTCATCGCTGTTCAAGATACTTTGCGACCAGATGCACAAAGTACAGTAGAAAAATTGCGCCGTATGGGTTTAAGGGTTGTGCTACTCAGTGGCGATCGCTCAGAAGCAGCCAGTGCGATCGGTAAACAACTAGGATTAAATAGTAGTGATGTGATCGCAGGAGTTCTGCCTAGTAAAAAAGCTGCGGTCATTGAAGAACTACAAACAAAATCTGCCTTGAAAGTTGCAATGGTTGGTGATGGCATTAATGATGCTCCTGCTTTATCGCAAGCAGATGTTGGCATTGCCTTACACTCTGGTACAGATGTAGCAATGGAAACTGCGGAAATTGTCTTGATGCGCGATCGCTTAAGTGATGTTGTAGAATCCATTAAGCTCAGTCATGCCACATTCAACAAAATTCGACAGAACTTATTCTGGGCTTTTGCCTACAATACATTGGGCATTCCTTTAGCCGCAGGTGTTTTCTTACCGAGTATGGGTTTTGTCTTGAGTCCATCAAACGCTGCTGCACTAATGGCTTTTAGCTCAGTTAGTGTGGTCACTAACTCCATATTCTTGCGAAGACTAGCCAACAGGGAATAAAGCTTGCTGTTGGATGTAAAAATGCAAACTCAATGTCGGTTTTTACCAACTCAGGTTAAACTAAATCGATAGTTACATTTTACGAATTTCATAGAGTAGAACATATATGTTCTACTCTTGCCAGTCAGTATAGCTTTCAATTTTGTTAGAGTTATTACAATAGACTGTATTAGCGAGAATGCTAGGAAATAATCAACGAACATTAATTAATCAAAGTTCCGCAGATAGTGACCGCAAAATATCAATGGCACCAGAAACTAATGAAAATCATTTACTAATTCTTGAAGATGATCAAGGTCGCAAGGAATTTCCCTTAGAAAATTCTGTTTACTCGATTGGCAGAGACCGAGATTGCAATATCCGTTTAGTTTCTCAGTTTGTCTCTCGTCGTCATGCTACCTTGGTGAGGTTGCCAAGAGAACACAACAGCCAGAGCTATTATTACCGAATTGTCGATGGCGATGCTAAAGGTAAGCCCAGTGCCAACGGACTGATGATTAACGGGCGCAAAATGCCGGCTCACGATTTAAAAAACGAGGACGAAATCGTTTTTGGCCCCCAAGTTCGTGCGATTTATTACTTATTAAGAAATACTCAGCGAGCCGGGCAAACAGACTCCAGTGAGTATGACATTACCTTGATTAACCCTGGCATGACTGAAGACGCAGACGACATAGAAGATTGAAAACAAGCGATCGCTCAAGTAAGATTGTTCACTAGCGATCGCAACTATAAAAAATTATCAGAATTTATTTTCTAACGGCTCTACTTTTAGAAATATCGAAAGTTTAAGGTTATCCACTTCAAGGGGCGACAATATTATTAATATTCATGTCTAAACCTGGACTTTACTCTAGTTTTGGGTGCGGAATGTTGAATATATAAAAAATAGGCAGGGGCATTAACTACCACTACCTTTGATCAACACCAGTTTAATCTATCGTCACGACATTCATTGATTACTAACGGCCATATTCATCAGCAGGATCACCGTAAGGATCTTGATCTGCGGGAGCTAAGTTGCTGTACTCATCAGCAGGGTCGCCGTAGGGGTCTTGGCTGGCGGGTGTGACATCGCCATAATACTGTTCACCAGGATCTCCGTAGGGGTCTTGGCTGGTTGGGGTAACATCACCGTAGCCACCGTAATATTGATCACCGGGGTCGCCGTAGGGATCTTCGCTGGCTGGACTCACCTCGCGATCGCTATAATCTGTATCTTGGTCAAGCTCGTCATTATTTGAGCCAGTGAACAGCTCTTTAGCTTTTTGAAAAAATCCGTCTACCATAATTCTTCTCCTGAAATTTTGTTGCTAAATTTAATAAGCTGGGGCTTCTTGGGGAGCAATATCTGTTAAATCACGACCTGTAGAACGCCCGTTATAACCTTGAAAATCTCGATACCGTTGCGCTTCCGACTCTGGAACTTGAATTCCTTCCTGTGGCGGTGTTACCCAGTGAGCGCGACCTTGATTATCGCGGTAGTAAACACGTCCATTTTTAGATAGGTAATACTTGCCATTTGGCCCTGATCCTTGAGCATTTTTTCGCTGCTGATAGAGGTAATAAAGAGCAGCCGCACCCGCCAAAATCGCTACTTTTTGTCCCGTAGATAATCCTCTTTTAGCTTGGGGTTGGTTGGTATTAGTAGGATAATTCACGTTTCTACCAACAGTGTCATCCACAGGTGGTGGCGGTGACGCTGTGCGGGAGTTATCGCCACAGCTACTTAAAAAAGGGACTGATAATAAAGCGGAAAGAAATACAGCCGCAGATAACGGAGCTTTTTTATAGTTTTTATATATATTATTCATTTATTTCCTCATTACCATGCAATGAATAAATAATTTTTTATCTCGAAATACTTGTAATTTTCATTATTAGAATCATGAAGCAATAATTGCAGTATTTACTCTTGCCTTTGAGAGAAATTGTATTCATTCTCTGGAAATATGCTGTCAACTAAGTCAACACTATTTTGTATATCTACTGAAGTAGACCAGCGAGTATACTGTTATTCTCAATGTATATTAATATACTATTAGTGATATTGAGCTAATTGCTAATTTTTACGTATAGAAGTTAAGATATTTTTTAAAGTTACATTAGTTCACAATAGAGAGCGATCGCGTAGCTCGAAGTTCTTTAAAGCTCAGTAAATATCAAATTAAAAAGTTCTAAAATTTACTAAAATTTTATACTTAGTTACTGTGTAACCTCATTTACAGTAATTAATTAATTTATACTGTCGATTATTTTTGCTTATACTTACTACACTGGTAATCATCCTTACCAAATCTTCAAATTAAAACAAATAACTTATGTATTATCAACTTTGGAATTTCTTCTTGAGAGAGGATATGTATTTGTATTGGAAAGAAAGACTTCCATTTCACCAAACATTTGACCACTATGTATGGCAAAAAATTATTGATTTTTTGGCATTAGTAGAGCAGAACTTCTTCCTGAAAGCTCAACTAGGAGAAACTGAAAGTATTGAATCATTTATCAACTTAGCCAAAATCAATGGTTACAACTTTACTCCAGAAGCACTTGCATGGTTTGTTGTGACAAGAAAGCAGATTTGGGATTTGTTTGATACGGCACAAAAAATGCCATCTTTAAAGGAAAAACTACTAGCATCTAAAAATCCGCAACAGTTTATTAAAATAGCAATTAATCATGGTTATCAATTTTCTGTAGACGAATTAGCTTGGCTATTAATTGAGGTAAAAGGTTCCCCAGAAATAGTTTCTATCAATAATAGTGTTGGAGAAATTCTTACAGTATCAAATTACGGCAGAATTGAAATAGGATACTGGATTTGGTTAGCAGAAGATTGGGGAATTGTGCCACCATTCTGCCATTTGAATAAACCTGGAAATCCTATAAACCAAAATATCCGCAATCCATTTTTGCTTGACCAGTGTTTCTTACCCAAAAGCTACTTCAATCAACGATTGATAAGTGTAGCTTAGGTGATATCGTGTCCGGTGAAAGAAAGGACGCAGGGGTGCAGAGGGTCAAGGGAGCAGGGGAGAGTGTTTTGCGATTTCTGCAAAGATTTACCGAATTATCACTGAATAGCCAGATATGATGTGAGAGATGGAAGTTGTATCTTCTAAATCAAAAATATGCAAGTTGAAAATAAAGCATCCTGATAAGAAGTCACAACTTCAATTTTCAGGATGCTTTACTGTAGATTGCAGCTAATAAAAAATCCAAGAAAAAATCAGCTAAGAGAAACTTTTAAACTGCCGGGTTGACCAAGATTTCCTTGTAATACCACTCCTCGCTGATTAGCGGATAAGTGACGCAAAATCTTGTAAATTGCCTCTACATCTTCAGCAGCACCAGCTTTGTTAGCGATTTCTTCTAAGGAAAGAGGTGTTTTTTCGGTTTGCAGAACTGTAATTACTTTAGTTTGTAAGTCTAGAATGGCGGCGGCGGCTTTTTTACCAGCTTCTACCCCTGGTTGGTGGTAGGCGTTAATGTTAACCAAACTAGCGTATAAACCAACAGCACGTTCATACAAAGCAATTAACGCGCCAACAGTACGGGCATTAACTTGAGGAATAGTTACTGTAATTGAATCGCGTTGATTGTCATACAGTGCTTTTCGAGTTCCTTGGAGAAAACCGGAGAGGTAATCGCCAGATGTAACACCAGGATCTATCTCTGGAGATTGGCCGTTACGGTCTTCTAAAACTTCGATGAGAGTAGCAAAGAAATTCGGCACACCCTCACGCAACTGTTGAACGTAGGCGTGTTGGTCGGTTGAACCTTTGTTTCCATAAACGGCGATGCCTTGATAAACAGTCTTGCCGTCTAAATCTTGTTCCTTACCTAAAGATTCCATGACTAGCTGTTGCAAATAACGGCTAAACAACAGCAAGCTGTCTTTATAAGGGAGGACGACCATATCTTTTTCGCCCTTACCATTGCCAGCATAGTACCAAGACAACGCCAATAATGCTGCTGGGTTATTTTTGATATTGGGGACGCGGGTGGCATCATCCATTTCTTTTGCGCCCTCTAGCATGGCACGCACATCAATGCCTTGCAATGCCGCAGGTACTAAACCTACAGCAGACATTTCTGAGGTGCGACCTCCTACCCAGTCATACATGGGGAATGTAGCTAACCAACCTTCAGACTGGGCAACTTTATCTAAATTACTCCCTGTGCTGGTAATGGCTACGGCATATTGGGCAAAGTCAAGATTTTGTCCGGCGTAGGCTTTCTTGACTTCAATCATGCCGTTGCGCGGTTCTGGTGTGCCTCCAGATTTGGAGATGACCACAACCAAAGTGCTGGCAAGGTTGTTGCGTAAGTGGTTAAGAAGGCGGTCAATACCTGCGGGATCGGTATTGTCAATAAAGTGAATTTTTAGGGGAGGAAAATCAGGGGCGAGTGCTTCAGCGACAAATTCAGGGCCAAGGGCAGAACCACCAATACCAATGGAGATGATATCAGTAAAACGACTCGCTTTCGGAGGATGAATTGCTCCTGTTTGGACTTTTTCTACAAAGGCTTCAATCTGTTCCAGGGTTTGGACAATCTCTTGTGTCAGTTCTGGAGTAGGGGCTAAGTCAGGATTTCGCAGCCAGTAATGTCCAACCATGCGGTTTTCGTCAGGGTTAGCGATCGCACCCTTCTCCAATTCCGCCATATCCGCAAACGCTTTGTCAAACTTCGGCTGCAACGACTCTACGAAGGCATCATCAAAGCGCATCCGACTTACATCTAAGTAAAGTCCTAATCCCTCGTGGAAATATAACCAATCTTGGTATCGTTGCCAAAGTGCCTTCGCATCCATAGGGAAATCTCAAGTAAATTGTTCTTCCAACACAAGTTTAATGTAAGGACAGGCCTATCCCTGCCTAGCCTTATACAGTTTTAAGTGTTGAGCTAATCCTTGTCCTATACATCCGGCATAGGTATGACCCGGAGAAATTTGACAATTTCACCTCTAATTTCTAAACCTATTAAATATTCGTCTAGAGTAAAACGATGAAAAATGCCCTCACTATCTAGCTGCCGCAGTTCGGGTAGGTGATGCCGCGGCCACATTTGGGCAAACTCAAAAAACACAAAATCGTAGATCTTCTGATATGCAGCAGGTTCTAAACTCTTCATATCTACTAAAAAAGACCTGGCATAGCGCATTTCCACACTCACAAAGCATCACCTCTCTTAGGGGCTAGGGGTTAGGGGCTGGGGGCTAGAGACTAGCTGACAGATGTAGGAGTATAAAAGCCAAAGAAATGATGATTCTTTTGTTGGTTTGATAGCCATTACTCGCCAGAGACTAGTCCCTAGCCTAAGCACCTCTAATCCCTTTTCCATCACTGCATCAGTAATACATTAAAATTTGTATCGCTTCTTCATGAGTCAAGATATCCCAAGGTTGCTGCGATCGCTTGACTTTTTTGATAGCGTCTAGCATATAAAAATCACAATGTAAAGCGTGAACATCATCCCAAACGTTTTGGAGTTCTTCATCCGCTAACTGCTCAATTAAATGATGGATTCTGATCCGCAGCAAGTTCATATATCACAATAACTATGTTCCAAAAGTCAAGGCTATTATTCCCAAAAATTGGCAATGGTGAACGGTAAGATGTACTATCTTGAGACAGTAATCAGTAGACAGTGATCAGTAATCAGTGGAAAAGCGTTTACCTTTCCCTATCTACTGTTCAGCGTTTACTGTTAACTGTTAACTGATAACTGTTAACTGATATGGTTGATTATTTAATTTTTTTGGCAATTTCGACAGCAATCTTTGCCCTGTTTGGTCTGGGGCTGAATTTACAGTGGGGCTTTACAGGGTTAATTAACTTTGGTCATATTGCTTTTATGACCTTGGGAGCTTATACAACAGTATTATTAAGTTTAAAAGGCGTTCCTTTAGTTATCTCAGCCATTATTGGGATGGTGGTGGCGGCTTTGTTGGGCTTGGTGATTGGTTTTGCTACTCTGCGCCTACGAGAAGATTATCTGGCGATCGTTACTATTGGGACAGGCGAACTAATTCGCTTGGTGGTGAATAACCAAGACTTACCAGTAGGTGATACATGGATATCAGGGGCGTTTGGGGTGCAAAGTTACACTATACCGTTCTCGACAGCACCAAATTTGTTGATTCGTCTAGTAATGATTGGGTTGCTGACATTGTTGGCGGCTATTACTTTTTTCACGCTATGGCGATGGATTCGCACAGCCCAAAGATTTTTGGTTGCTGATACTTCTAAAAAAACCAGCAGTAAGCAAGAACTTGCATCGCGGATAGGGGTGGGGATTATTTTAGGTTTGTTAACAGTAGCGATTTATATTTCTGGCGTGATTGGGTTGTATAACTATAATCCCAAAGCTGGTTTTATGTTGTTGTCGCTGTTAGTATTGGCGTTTGTCTTCTGGCGTTTAGAAATTTTGGTGCGATCGCCTTGGGGTCGAGTCTTAAAAGCTATCCGCGAAGATGAAGAAATACCGAAAGCTTTGGGTAAAAATGTCTTTTGGTACAAGTTACAATCCCTAATGTTAGGAGGTGCGATCGCAGGTATTGCAGGTGCTTTCTTTGCTTGGCAGTTGAGTGCGATTTATCCTGATAACTTCCAACCGCAGTTGACCTTCGACGCTTGGATTATGGTCATTTTAGGCGGTTCTGGCAATAATATCGGCACAATTTTAGGTGCAGTAATTTACTTTGCTTACGATGCGATTACTAGAGAAGTTCTACCCAGAATCATTCCTTTAGATGAAGCACGTCTGGGTGCATTTCGGATTATGGTAATTGGTTTAATTTTAATGGTGCTAATGATTTGGCGACCTCAAGGTATCTTAGGGAAAAAGGAGGAACTCACCCTTGGTAAATAACCAATCATCGCCACTTCCTTTGTTAGCAGCCTCAGGACTTTGTAAAAGCTTTGGCGGTATTAAAGCAGTTAATGAGGCAAAAATTGAAGTTCTTCAAGGTAGCATTACTGGGTTGATTGGCCCCAATGGTGCTGGTAAAACCACGTTATTTAATTTACTCTCCAACTTCATTCGCCCAGATAAGGGACGCGTAATTTTTGATGGCGAACAAATTCAGCAGTTGCAACCATACCAAATTGCCCAGCAGGGATTAGTCCGCACTTTTCAGGTAGCGCGGACTCTCTCGCGGTTGTCGGTGTTAGAAAATATGCTATTGGCGGCGCAAAAGCAAACAGGCGAAAGCTTTTGGCAAGTGCAACTCCAACCCCATGTAGTCGCTAAAGAAGAAAAGCAATTGCAAGAACGGGCAATGTTTTTGTTAGAGTCTGTGGGGTTGGTGCATAAAGCGCAAGAATATGCGGGGGGTTTGTCGGGTGGACAACGCAAGCTGCTGGAAATGGGTAGGGCGTTGATGACTAATCCCAAGTTGATTTTGTTGGATGAACCAGCAGCCGGGGTGAATCCCAGGTTAATTGATGATATATGCGATCGCATTGTTACCTGGAACCGCCAAGAAGGTCTGACGTTTTTAATTATTGAACATAATATGGATGTGATTATGTCCTTGTGCGATCGCGTTTGGGTACTTGCTGAAGGACAGAATTTAGCTGATGGGACTCCAAACGAAATTCAAACTAATCCCCAAGTGTTAGAGGCTTATTTAGGTAAATAATCTGTTACCATTTCTTGGCGGATTTTTGCTGCAACCTCTGCGGCTTCTTGGTCGCTTACCCAGCGACCTAAACCTATTTGATTAAATATCTTTTTAAACCGCAGATAAATTAGCAATTTTAGATTGCCCACAGGCATATTAGCAGTGCGGGGAATAACGTGGAAGTGAATATGCTTGACTTGTTCACCCCAAGAACAAACATGAATTTTAGCAGGTTTAATTACGAGCGAGAGTGCTAAACAAGTATTTTGCATAACTGCACCTAACGAAATAGCTTCTTCTGGTGTCAGGTCTGCTAAATGTTCGCAATGTCTTTTGAGTTTGATAATTAAATAGCCTCGTAATAAGACGGGACTGAGAGAATGTTCTACAATCCAATAGTCATCTTGGTAAATGATGCCCCCAGGCGCATTTAGCTTTCCCTTAAGTACATCGCAAGGTAAACATCCTTCTAATAACACCGCTTCATCCCCTTTGCTTAAAAAACTGAATATATCTTTATCAAGCCTGTGAATTACGCCAATAAAGCCTATCCTCTCGGTGGATGAATTTGTTACTCATCAACTCTCGTTGCAACGTAACGTAGTCAGGATGATAACGACTGATGATTTCGTTCACCATATCTTCAGAATATTCAACTCCTGGCTCAAATTTACTTGCTAACCATTTCAAAATTACCAACCGCTTTTTGCGATTAGCAGGAATTTCCTTGAGATGCTGAACTCCCTCTAGGCTGTTAGGGTCGCTTTCTAGATAATTATTTAAAACTTTGCTTTCCCAAGCCTCAGTATCTATATGCTCGATTAAAGATGCTATCTTCTGTGGGGTGAAAATTTCCTTACTAATATCTTCTAAAGCTTTGTTATCTAGCTGATACAAACGGCTGTTCCCATCAGGGCGCATAGTCACCAAGTTTACTTCCTTAAGCTTCGCCAAATGGTGAGATACTGTTGGTTCTTTAAGTTGCATGAGTGCTGCTAATTCTTCTACGCTACACTCCTGATTTGCCAAAATACCTACTATTTTCAATCGGCTTTCATCTGCTAACACTTTAAAAAACTGTAGCAAGGTCTGAAACTGTTCTTTTCTCATAATTTTGTTATAATTAATTCGACCCCAATCTAATTAGAAAGAAATCGAATTAGTGGTGCTGTCCTCCTAAGACGCAGCGCAAGTTTCCCATCGGTTAAATTTTGAATCAATGATAATTTTGCGATTTGTTTAGAAAAAAATTGAAATTTCTTAAGTTGTTCTTTACATTTCGCTATGCTGAAAAATTCATTAGTTAGAAAAAGAAGAAACAGGACAATTAAACAGGGTACTTCACTTGTAGAAGCGGCTAAATTTTTAGGCGTAGACCAGAGTACCCTGTATGTCGCTCTTCAAAAAGGGCAAATTCCCACTACTACAAGAAATGGGCGGACTGTAATTAGTCAAGGAGCTTTAATGGACTATCAAGTAAGAACAAGACCTCTACTATAAGTAAATAAAATCGCAACGATTAAATATTCAAAATCTTGCCGATGCTGAAGTCGTAAAGAAAGCAGCAATTTTAGCAGGAGACAGGTTATAGGTTACAGGTTACAGAATTAAAAGTCGTTTACTATCCAAGTTTTATCGTGTACTAATGCCTTAACTGTCTTGGCTATCGCTATACAAATCGGTTTCTTGAATTTCATTACGTGAAAATTCATACTTCAGCCTCTTCTTATTAGTCTATCGTGAGAAATCACAATCAAAGATAGTAGATACAAATTTGTGCAGGCAGAAAAGATTTTTGATAATAAACTTTATATAAGCAAACACAGATATTGATTAATTTTATCTGTGTTTATTTTTAACTAAAAATAGCGATCGCTCAACCAAAACCAGCCTACTGGATTTATTGATAAAGTAATATATAATATTTAGCTTCTTGAAATTATGACTGCTGTTATTCTCGTGGCGAAACCTGTTAGCCAGATGCAATTGGCTCCTGGTAGTGCAGTCACCATACCAGATGTCAGTTGGACAGAATTTGAGGCGATTTTAGAGGAATTGGGACACAAGCGGCGTGCAAGAATAGCTTATAGCCAGGGTACTTTAGAAATTATGGTTCCTTTACCTGAGCATGAAAAACCGAAAGAGTTAATTTCAGATTTTGTAAAAACTCTACTCAGATATCAAGGCAGAAGGTATGAACCTTTTGGTTCTACCACCTTCAAAAAGCTAGGGACAGCCGGAGTTGAACCTGACGCTTGCTTTTACATCCAAAATTATCAGCGTATGATTGGTCGTCGTCGCTTAGAACCAGACGATCCACCCCCCGATTTAGCAATTCAATCTGATGTAACTTCTAAAACTAAACTTGATGCCTACAGAGCAGTTGGTGTGCCTGAACTTTGGGTATATGATAACGGCACACTGAATATTTATGTTCTAAGTGATGGGATTTATTTAATTTCTGATACCAGCCCTTTATTTGAAGATATACCCATTAAGCAAATCATTCCTACTTTTGTAGAACGTGCTTGGCAGGTGGGTAATCTTCAAGCTTTAGAAGAATTTGAAGTTGCGATCGCACAGAGATAGTACTTCAGGACAAAAATTGCCTATTGAGACTGGGTGTAAGGGTGTCAGGGGATGAGGGTGTAGATTTTTTCATCAAGCAATGCTTCTTTAACCCCTAAACCCAAATACCCCTACACCCTGAAATTATTAACTGAACTGCTCTTCAACATCTAGGTTAAACAACATTTGCAGCGTTTGCATACAACGTCGTCTTGCCTCTACATCCTGCTGCGCTCGTAATTGCACCATCGGATCGTGTAAAATTTTGTTAACGATTCCTCTTGTTAAAGCTTCAATCACTTCCTGATGTTTATCCCCAAATTCTGAACCCAGGCGTGACAAAGCTTTTTCAAGTTCTTGTTCACGGATGCTTTCGATTTTATTCCGCAGACAACTAATAGTAGATACAGTTTCTAAACTGCGCCACCAAACATCAAAAGCTTGTACCTCCTCTTCTAAAAGTTTCTCGGCTTCTTGAGCCATTTTTCGGCGGCTTTCGTAGTTTTGCGCTACTACTGCTTTTAAATCATCGACATTAAACGCTTGGACATTTGCCAGTTCGTTTACGTCTGAGTGAACGTTACGTGGCACAGAAATATCAAACAACATCACAGGACGGCCAGGTTCTAAAACTACTTCTAACTTGGCGCGGTCAAGTATTGGCTCTGTTGCTGAAGTGCTGGTAAATACTAAATCGCTTTCGGCAATTACAGTCATCATTTCCGAGAGCAAATGAGTGCGAATTGGTTGCTCACAGAACATCTGTGCTAATTCCTGAGCGCGCTCGCGTGAGCGGTTAACAATACTAATTTGTCCCGCACCTTTAGAAATTAAATGTTGTACCAACAACCGCGACATTTTGCCAGCACCGAGAATTGCTACTCGACAAGCCGCTAAATTAGCTACTTTAATTTGTGCCAACTCCACAGCTGCCGAACTAATAGAGACAGCACCAGTCCCAATACTTGTTTCGGTGCGTACCCGTTTACCAGCTGTAATTGCTTGTTTAAATAATCGATTCAAAATTGTTTTTATACCGTTGTATTGCTGTCCCAGTTTGTGAGTATTCTTCACCTGAGCCAGAATTTGGCCTTCTCCTAGTACCAAACTATCCAAGCCTGCTGATACGCGCATAATATGCATTACAGCGTCTTCGTGCAGCAACACAAACAGGTGTTGTCTAAGGGAAGCTACAGGTAATTTGCTATGTTCTGAGAGAAACTGAGTAACTTCACGGATACCTTGGTCAGTTTCACTAGCAACAATGTAAATTTCTAAACGGTTGCAAGTGCTGAGTATTGCTACTTCGTCAATGTGGGGATAGCTGGTTAAATTAGCGATCGCACTTTCAGTTTGTGGTTCTGGAATACTCAGCTTTTCCCGAATTTCGACTGGGGCTGTTTTATGGCTTAACCCCACCACTGCAATATTCATTTCTTATCAATAATTAGTAATGGATTATTAACAATTGGGGAGTGGAGAGTAGGGAGTAGGGAGTAGTTAATACCCACTCCCTACTCCCTACTCGCTAGTTCCGAAATTACTAGTGCAATTGCAGAGTCTTAGGTTGTTCTACCATGTGGATTGTATCGACAAATCTAGCTGTCTTAGACTGGGTAGAAATAACCAAGCTTTGAGTTCTTGCACCGCCGTGGAAGAACCGGACACCTTGCATTAAGTTACCAGAGGTAATACCGCAAGCAGCAAATAGAACATTTTCACCAGATGCAAGTTCATGAGCATCGTAGACCTTATCTGGGTCATTGATGTTCATAGACTGCAAACGCTCAATGTTAGCTTCTTTGCTTTCACCAATTAGACCTGTTTTCACTACTTCTGGATCGTAGATCAATTGACCTTGGAAGTGTCCACCCATCGCCCGCATAGCCGCAGCAGAAATCACACCTTCAGGTGCAGCACCAATACCCATTAAGGCATGGATATTAGTACCTGCAAAACCACATGATATAGCAGCACCCACGTCACCATCGGAAATCAGTTGGACTCTCGCACCAGCGTTACGGATTTCTTTAATCAAATCGTTGTGGCGTTCGCGCTTCATTACAACTACTACGAGTTCATCAATTGAGCGATCTAGACACTCGGAGAGAATTTTGAGGTTTTCGGTTGCTGACTTGTTAATGTCAACCTTGCCTTTAGCGGCTGGAGGTGCTGCTAGTTTCTTCATATAGAAGTCAGGTGCAGCAAACAAGCCACCTTTCTCAGAAATTGCCAATACAGCCATTGAACCAGGCTGTCCGTATGCTACCAAGTTTGTACCTTCGCAGGGGTCTACGGCGATGTCAATTTCGACTAATTCATCTGGATTACACAATTCATTGGCATCTTCACGGGTACAGATCCCAACTTCTTCACCGATATACAGCATGGGAGCGTCATCACGTTCCCCTTCCCCAATCACGATGCGACCGCGCATATAGATTTTATTCATGCGCTCCCGCATAGCTTCCACTGCTACTTGGTCAGCCGTGTTTTTTTCGCCTTTACCCATCCACTTTGCGGATGCGATCGCGGCTTGTTCTACTACCTCAATAATCTCTAACCCAAGTGTATTTTCCACAGAGTCCCCCTCTCAACTGCTTGTCTTTGCGTTATTTCATCTGGCTATTTCAGTTTTCAAGTCTACCAAAGGGCGGATACCTATGGAAAATAGTATTGACTCAACTAACTGTTAAGTTTTGCTGCTAATTGATGTTAATTAATACCAGTAAGTTAAAAATTTCAGTAATTTTGTACTACTACCTAATTAATAGTAACTTAGGAAATAGAATGCTTAAAGTTATTACAGCAAAAGAATTTGAGGCACAATGATTAAATCTAATTATCATTTATGGATTAGCCTGTCAGCAACATAAATACATTTTTTTTGGATGTTTCTGACTAAATAGAGTAGAGAAAACTGCGTATAAGTTTACGAAAAAATTAGCTAAATCTAAATCTAAAAATAAAGACGAGGTTAAACGTGTTTATTGACTACATCACACTTATGTTGATCAATATGGTAGCTGGGTTGATTCTCCTGGCTGATTACGTAAATCGAGGCTTAGTTAGTGCAAATCAGAAGCAATGGATTCCGGGGTTTGGCATTACAGGTGCGATCGCATTAACAACCGGGCTACATATGACTTTCACATGGCCAGTGCGTGGTAGCTTCAACATCGCCTTTGGAGAAACAACCGTCCTCTTCGGTACTTTATTTATAGCAGCAGCGATCGCCTTAGCTTTAGACTGGGATTTGTGGACAATAGCCATTTACGCTTTTTTTGCTGGACTAGTGGCGGTTGTTGTCGGTATCCGCATTATAAATTTAAGCATCACTAGAACACCTGTACTTTCAGGAATCGGTTTTATCCTCACAGGCTTAGGGGGTATTTGTGCTGCACCTGCTATTTATTGGAAAAACCATCGAATTTGGCGGTTAATTGGCCCTGGTGTGCTGATCATAGCCGCTTTAATATGGGCGTTTACTGGATATCTCGCTTACTGGAGTCATCTCGAAAGTTTTCAACAATGGGTTCCAGCACCCATACGATAATCTAAGCAGGTAATAATCTAGAGGATTGTGATGAAACTCTTAGAATCATTACAGATTTTTATAGAACGGCACACTCTTAGCTTTCTGTTTTTTCTACTGGGTACATTGCTAATTTTTTTAGCACTAACCACTAGCTTAAATTTACCAGGAGTTAAAGGCGTTGTTCCTTATGCCGATTATCGACTAGCTTCGCTAGTACTGGGGATTCTTTTTGTTTTATTAGCAACTTTGTTATATTACTTACCTCTAGAAGGGGTAAGAGATATTCCTGACGTATTTAGGATGACTTTATTTGAACGAAGAGATAAGTTTCTTTCAACAACTCAAAAGGATATTCTGAGCTTCATAGAATCAAACACCGTCAACGATAATAGGGGACTTCATCAAGAAGCATTTGAGGATAAGTGGAGAAATAGAAGTCGAGCAGAGACTTACTACCGATTAGAACAACTTTGTTTACTAGGCTTCTTAGAAAAAGAGGAAATTGCTAAATCTCCAGACGGGATACCACGTTTTATAGAACCCATTTGACATCTTATGAGGTTTTGAATTAAGGTACTCCTCAGCATCTAAAATCCAATGCTAATGGCGTATTCCAGCGACTTCACTGATGCAG
>NZ_JACJRV010000077.1 GCF_014697475.1 Nostoc sp. FACHB-152 | reverse complement strand
TTCTGTCTTCCTCTGGGGTCAGAATGATGCGTAATGGGGCAGGCATAACAACCTAATTTAGCAGTTTTTCTATCTTATAATTAATTCCACCCACCTACTTACAAACAGGAGCAAGCAACGACTCCCAAGGTGTATCGATGGTATTTATCTACATTTAAAAGATATAAAAGCGACGACGAGCCGCTAATGGAAGGGCTATACGAACTTCCTGCGGCGGATATAGGCAAAGGACTAACGGACGATTGGGTTTTGCTCAATCTCAATTACAGAAATTGCTTTGATGTTGACTATACACCCCAAGAGGGCGATAACCTTGTCATCCAAGATGCTCATAAGGAATGGGTTTATCTATCTTTTATTTTCCAAAATGGAGGCTGGGAAAGAGGACATTACGACCCATTTGATACTGTCCAAACTTTAACCATGAACGGAGAAGTAAAACAAGTAGGTTCTCTTTCAATCGGTTTCCCCTGCGAGTAGGACTATAATAGATCCGGAAACTTGTTGCAGATTTTTGCAGTAGCTGTTCGAGGGTAATATTTAGAGTTAAGTTACAAATGGGCAAATGCTTCGAGAGCGAAAAATTTTGGGGGAGATGGGCATTAATCATTCCAAAGACCTTGAAATTTAGTAGATGCAAGTTCGGTGTAACGAACTGTGTGCTGTATATTTTTATGTCCCAGGTAACTCTGAATTGTCCGAGTGTCAATACCTCGATTAGCCAAATAATAGCCCGTACTATGCCTTAGCATATGAGCATGGACTCTGAAAGGTAGACCAGCTAACTCACCAGCCCGTTCAACAATGCCGGCGATCGTATCATGTGCCAACGGGCCATGTTGAGAGGACTGGAAAACGTAGGGACTAGCAGGATAATCTCTTTGAAGCTTGCGGAGAGAACGAATTTCCTCAGAGTAAAGAGGATGAGTAGATGGAGTACCTTTTTTAACCCGCTTCACGTAAATTGTGCCACCATTCCAATCTATTTGTTCCCAGCGCAGAGATGCCACCTCTGCCACTCGCAATCCGTGACGATAGATTAACAAAATTAGGGTTGAGTCTCGATGAGCATGGCGACCCTTAAATTTTTTGATAGCTGACCGCATCAACTCAACTTCTTCTGGTAACAAATGTTCCTTAGTCCTAACCTCTGAGTATTTGTGAGAGTTAGGCGACTGACGCTCTCCTTTTTGAGTTTTACCAACTTTCGGTACTTGGAGGAGCTGCTTGACCATGACCCAAACTCCTAAAAAGCTTGGGGTATACGAGATGATTTTACCAACTTAGACACGAAAGTTGGTAAGCACAAAGACATAGATATAGAGCTATTTGTTGATTAACTATGCTGCGTTGTGTCTGAAGCAATAATTCTTTGCCTTGAGCTAGCGTTAGTCCTAAGTTTTCAGGCTGTAGATTACCCTTTTCAATTTGTAAAATTTCTTGAATTAATTGGGTTTCTCCTGATTCTGATTCAACAACTACTTGGATTTTAAATTTCACACTATCACCTTGAACAATTACATCAACTCCCTGACTCCGGTAGCGTATTTTAGTAGATTTTGGTTGACTTTCTGACGGTCGAAGCGGTTTTGATAAACCAATAGCCAAGTTAGTAGTTTGCTGGCTTCTTCTCTATCCATGTCAATCTTCTTGTTCTCCAACATTAAAGCAAAACGCTCTAATACGTCCCAAAGAAAAAACTCTTCCCTTGCTTTCATGAAGCCCCAAGGGCCGCCACAGTTCTCTGGGGGACAAACTCCCTTACCGTCAGTGCAGATTGGGTAAGTTTGGTTTGAATCTGGAGTAAGTATTGCTTCTACTCTAATTTGATGCCGCCACCAATAACGCCATGCACCCATTAATGGGCAAATACTGAAGTCATATTCGTATAAAAACTTTTCTTTCTCTCTCTCTCAACCCAAGGGACGAGAGTTTTACTTCACAGGCGCGATCGCTAAATACTGTTCCCCCTGGTTGGAGAATCCCGTACTGCTTACCGTGGATGATGAAATGATGGAGGTGAATATTTTCCCACCCCATTGCCAACTGAATCGTGTAATGCAAATCTTCTATTGTGCTATCGCTGCTGACTTTTATACGCCGCAAAATCATGGGGCTGATGCTCAACAGCACCACTTTCAATTGATATATGACTCTTTGCGTAGAATCCAACATTGAGCCATCTTATCGTGTTGTGTCCCTCATCTCCCCCGAAATTTTTCGCTCTCCAAATTGTACCTGAATTGATAACTACGCCTAAAATGCCTCTTTTAGCTTGAAGAATTTTTAAGGAATCAACCAAATGCGCTATCCGTTTGCATGGTTCGCAATGGAAAGTTAAACGAATAGCAGCCCCACTATCAAAACTTACGAGAGAACCAGGAGTGAAGTTTTCAGGTTGTATCCCGCTTATCAAAATATTCTCTCGTAGTTCTCCAGGTGGAATTCCCAAGTCTGAAATATCTTCATCTCTAACAACTAAAACTTGTCTAGGACTAATTGGGTTAGCATTAATGTCCCCTTCAATACCATGACCTTTTATTAAGCTGAATTCTTCAACTTGTTTCATTATTGACCTATGTTCTGGTTTAATATAAAGGTGTAAAACATAACCTTTTTTACTCAGCATATACTATTAAAAGTGAAGTAATTAATTTTTTGTTTATGATACACCAGGATGAAATACTCGACATCGTAAATGAAGATGATCAGGTTCTTGGGCAAAAGAAACGCTCGGAAATTTATAGTCAAGGATTATGTTGCTTTAGAGTGGTTAATGCTTTTGTGATTAATTCACTAGGTCAGCTATGGATACCTCGTCGTTCATCTAAAAAACAAATTTTTCCTCTTTGCCTTGATGTTAGTATGGGAGGTCATGTTGAAAGCGGAGAAAGTTATGAAGATGCTCTGCAACGGGAACTTAAGGAAGAATTGAATTTAGAGTTAAACAATGTTGTTTTTAGATTATTAGGATATTTAATGCCACATCAGCATCAGGTCTCTGCTTTTATGAAAGTTTATGAAATTAAATTAGATGATAATCCTGATTACAATAAAAATGATTTTGTTGAGAGTTTTTGGTTAGAGCCTGATGATTTGATAACTTGGTTGAACAATGGTGAGCCTGCAAAAAGTGACTTGCTTAAACTTGTGCAAATTTTTTATCAATGGGAAAGCTAAGGAAGCCTTATATTAACCAAAATCGATTAGTAAAAGTGACATTATTAACAAAATATTTGTGACTTTACTTGCAGTTTATTTACGTAATGGCTGCTATTGTAATAATTACTTCGGTCTATCAAGGCAGATAAATAATCCTTGTGTAGCATTTTTCATAGCACCCATGTCTCTTTCAAGAAATATGGGTGCTTTTATTAATTATGCAATCGGCTAGACAAACACCGTCACAACTTCATTACCCTTCACTTACCAAAAATCTGAGTACATAAGTTCTGGTTGTCTGCAAAGTCTTTACAATCTATCAAAATTAATGCGATAAACCACTAGATAAGAAATGATCAGCTATTACGCCTACAAACTGCACTATTGAAATTGTGAATAAATGACTTAAACTCTCTCCTCTGTTCCTAGCACCTCCCTGCGGTCTAAAGTGCGACAAATCAGTGATTAACAGCTTATTCTAGTTGCTTTCGGGTAGGATATAAACTGTAAGATTTTGACCAAAGAAACAAAAAGGGCAAGTTTAACTCAAGAATTTCCTTCGTCGCAGGAGTGCTAATTAACTGGATTTTCAAGCCATATTTTGAGCGTAATGATACGTTCGTAAAACTGGCAAAGTTAGGACTGAACAAATTTTCCATTGCGACCACATTCAAGGCGAATTTTTCCATCCCAGTTGCCGATGTGAGAACGTGCTTTTTCAAAGTCTTTGTGTGGTTGAAATCCTAAACTTTCGGCATATTCGCCAGCACTAAATATCATTCCTGCTGCAACTTCCAGCCCAATCTCTTGCCATTTTTGAGGAAATGGCTCAAATAGTAATTCTACAAATTCTTTGAATGCTCTCCTATCTAATGTACGTGGTGGTGTGGCATCTTTAATACCTAAGCACCAGACATCCAAAAGATAACTACAAACGGTGATTTGATTGTATCGAGATTCTCTGCTAATAACTACTAATCCTAAACCGCGCTCAATTCCATCATTGTTTTTTGCAGGTATAATTTTGGTCAACAGATTTTTGATGCTATTGTCTGGTGAGCTTTTCGGTAATAGCTGGAGCAGATTTTCACTTGCTAAACACTTGTATACAGGGTCTAATTCCCCTGAAGCTAATCTATCTAATGTAGTTTGCGCTCGCTGATTTTGAATTGCTGCATTAACTTCTGATACTTTAATTCCTAACTTTCGGGCTATTTGTTTGGGTGTTAAATTTAATGCCCGTAAAGCCCTAATTTCTTGTTGTTGTGTTTCTGCCATAAACTAAATACTTTTTACAAGCACCCTATGCAGTATATTAAATCAAATGTTGCTTTGATTAATCTGATTTTCCAAAGTTAATTAGATTTTGAGCATAGGAGTTTAAGAAACTAAACAACTTGTAAAAAAACTATCTCAATATACACTGTGAGTAGATAGTGAACAAAGCACAGTAGTATTTAGCGGCGTTTAGCCTAGTATGTAACATGGCAGAGGAGATAGTTGTGTTTTCGCCCTTTAGGGTGCTTATCGACCCCGCAGCAATTTTATTTTTCTCCCATAATTGGTGTAGTTCGCCGTTACGATTTTAAGAATCTAGAGGTGTATTGTGAATATTAACTATCGAAAAGCCGCTCTCTGCGATTTAACTCTTGTTTTGGAACTTGTTGAGGAATTTCATAAAACCGAAAGCTTACCATTTGATCAACATAGCGATCGCGATGTACTTATACAGTTTTTGAGTAATGACTTTTTTGGCCAAACATGGCTGATTATGCAAGCGGATGAAGTTATTGGCTATATTGTTTTGACGTTAGGGTACAGCCTAGAATATAAAGGTAGAGATGCTTTTATAGATGAATTTTATCTTCGTCCAAAGTATCGCGGACAAGGTATTGGTACGCAAACTTTGATGTTTGCAGAGGAGATTTGCCACAGTCTAGGAGTTCAAGCCCTTCATCTAGAGGTAGATTTTGAAAACCCAAAAGCCCAACGCCTTTATCATCGAATTGGTTATCAAAAACATGAGCGTTTTCTGATGACAAAGCTCCTGAATGGAAAAGTTTGAAGAAGAATTTAAATATGAATTAATTCTAGAGTAGAGCCGAAGTTTCTGAGTATATAACTCTAGCTTTAAATTCAATTTTTTACTTTAAAGCTAAAATTTGTTCTGCGGCTCGCTGTCCACTACGAATAGCTCCTTCCATATATCCACAATATTCAACCTCAGCCGTATGTTCTCCTGCAAAAATGACTTGTCCAGCAAAGTACGGTAACTCAGAACGCCAGCTTTCAAGTCACCAGGAGCAAAGTAGCAGTAATATCCCCGTTGTTGGGCTGCCAAAAATACAGTTTTTACCTGATACCTGATAGTTGACTTTACCCGTGCGGCAGAAAAAAATGTCATTTTACTGAATAATGCACCTAGTACTTTTAAACGACCATTGATTGTAGATCCAAAAACGACGAGTCAAATCTCCGTGTTATGTTCATATTTCATCAATATTTATATCTTTAGATAGATGCCTACACAATTTTGTAAAGATAGATATTTACGACAGGCTACGTTTACACAAAAACTTTACTTTGCACGTTATAAAGTTAACTATAACTTTACTATAATTACATTTAGCCTATTGACATTACTTACATCTTCATCAGAATATCTAAGTGTTTTAAAAGATATCAAAGTATTTTAAAGATTTAAAAGTCAAATTCTTTCACTAAGAGAATACTCAAAGACTGCTACTAAGATAATTTCTAATTAAATTTTTTAATTACTAATTATGAATTATTATGTGCAGTCAAATTTTAGATGGTAGCAATAGTGATCGCATTATCTACGACACTTTGAATGAGCGGTTATTCTACAAACCCGAAGCCTACCTGGTTGGGGAAGTAGCAGTCAATTGGCAGTTCTTAAATAGTGCAAGTTATCGAAGGGGATAAGGGGAAACTCTATCTCTTTGTCTCCCCCTCCAATTGTTCCTTATCTCTTCATTGACATCAATGTACATCTGTGTACTCCTCCTTGGAACATGGAACTTGAAGCTCAGAACCTTAAAGCCCACTCGCTGACTAAGAACAAATAAACCCAGGAGAAAATCATGACTAATTCATTCTTCAATCTCAGTGACCTGAATGGTAACAATGGCTTTTTGATTAACGGCATTGCAGCACTTACCTCTTCAGGCTCCTCAGTCAGCAATGCGGGGGACATCAACAACGATGGCATTGACGACCTGATTATTGGGGCAGAAGGTGCCTCCCCCAACGGCAAATCTCAGGCTGGGCAAAGTTATGTGGTCTTTGGGGGAAGGAATGTGGGCAGTGGCGGCATCCTCAACCTCTCTGATTTGAATGGCACTAATGGCTTTTTCATTAACGGCATTGCAGGAAATGACCGCTCAGGCTCCTCAGTCAGCAATGCGGGGGACATTAACAACGATGGCATTGACGACCTGATTATTGCGGCACAATATTATGCCTCCTCCAATGGCAAATCTCAGGCTGGGCAAAGTTATGTGGTCTTTGGGGGAAGGAATGTGGGCAGTGGCGGCACTCTCAACCTCTCTGATTTGAATGGCACTAATGGCTTTTTAATTAACGGCATTGCAGCAGAGGACTACTCAGGCTCCTCAGTCAGCAATGCAGGGGACATTAACAACGATGGCATTGACGACCTGATTATTGCGGCACGAGGTGCCTCCCCCAACGGCAACACTCGTGGTGTTGGGCAAAGCTATATAGTGTTTGGGGGGACGAATGTGGGCAGTGGCGGCACCCTCAACCTCTCTGATTTGAATGGCACTAATGGCTTTTTCATTAACGGCATTGCAGTAAATGACGACTCAGACTGGTCACTCAGCAATGCGGGGGACATCAATAATGATGGCATTGACGACCTGATTATTGGGGTACGAAGTGCCTCTCCCAACGGCAAAGAGAATGCAGGGCAAAGCTATGTAGTGTTTGGGGGGACGAATGTGGGCAGTGGCGGCACCCTCAACCTCTCTGATTTAAATGGCACTAATGGCTTTTTCATTAACGGCATTGCAGCAGATGACTACTCAGGCTGGTCAGTCAGCAATGCGGGGGACATCAACAACGATGGCATTGACGACCTGATTATTGGGACACCTGTTGCCGACCCCAACGGCAATTCTGATGCAGGGCAAAGCTATGTAGTGTTTGGGGGGACGAATCTGGACAGTGGCGGCATCCTCAACCTCTCTAATTTAAATGGCACTAATGGCTTTTTCATTAACGGCATAGCAAAAGATGACTACTCAGGCTCCTCAGTCAGCAATGCGGGGGACATCAACAACGATGGCATTGACGACCTGATTATTGGGGCAGCAGGTGCCTCCCCCAACGGTTATCAGAGTGGGCAAAGCTATGTAGTGTTTGGGGGAACGAATATTGCTAGTAGCAACACCTCTGTCAACCTGACTGGAACTCTTGGTGCAGATAACTTATTTGGTTCACCAAGCAACAATATCGCGGAGTTTGATTATATGCAAGTTAACTTGTCTTGCCATCAAAAAGCCAGCTATTAATTTTGGAGATTATATTTTCTTAACTTCTGAAACCCTTACTAGGTCAGGATATTGACGAAAAAAGAGGATAAATCATAAAACGCGGAAACCCCTGTTATTAAAGGATTCTTATACTTTAGATGCGTTTGCCCTGATTATTTCACCGCAAATATATCAACAACAAGTCCAAGATTAAAGTAATCAAATTACTTGAATTTCAAGTGCGAATATCAGATTTAATTAAAGATTAGAATAGAAGTAGAAGAAGTTACTGAATCAATCCCTTAAAGAAAAAGACATTATAACAATGTCCAAAATTAAATCAGTCAAAAAACGCAAGCAGAATAATTTCGATAGTCAATTTCAACAATTAACTATTGGGCAGTTTTACCGCCAGATGTCCCAAAAATATGGGGTTGGTTGCGTTGTCATTAATTATTTAGCTCATCCAAAAACAAGCAAATTACTGAAAGTGGCAAGCTACGCATTACCAACGAATCGGGAGCCACAGCCACCAATTGACTAATACCAATTTAATGTGAAGCTGCATAGAATAGAGCTTCCAGGATAAAGTTATAAGAAGAGACAGAAATTACCTGCTCAAATGTAAGTTGGTCAAATATTTCTTGGATGCGCTCGCGTAAAGTTTGTAAAGAAGAGAAAAGTTGATTTTTAAGTGGTTTTTTGAGAAGCTGCCAAAGCCGTTCGATGGGATTGAGTTCAGGAGACGAAGGTGGTTGAAATAATGGAATAATATTCTCCGGCCAACGAATCTTTGAACTGGTATGAGCAGGTGCTTGGTCAATCTGTAAAATAGCGTAATCGCTACCTAATTGCACAGATAGCCGCTTCATCTTAAATTGGTATAAGCCTATTGGCATCATACAATGGAAACGAGAAAATTTTTATTTATATGGATTGGTAGAACCATTAACTGGTGAGAATTTTATTTGGGAATTCTCTCATTTAAATGCAGCTTGTTTTCAGATTTTTCTAGAAAAATTCTCGGCTAATTATGCCCAAGATATACATATTATTCAGTTAGACAATGGTGCTTTTCATTTTAGTCAACATCTTCAGATACCAGAAAATATAATTTTGTTATTTCAACCCCCACATACACCGCAAGTTAATCCAATTGAGCGATTGTGGGAGGAAGTTAAAAGATATTTGGCGTGGGAAAGTTTTGGAACGTTGGATGAATTAAGACAATTTATCTGGAAGCGTTTGGAGAAATTAAACACATCAACTGTTGCTTCTATTACAGGGTGGGATTTTATTCTTGATGCTTTATTTGAATCAAATTTTTCGTGAATTGGTATAACATACTTACCAAACCTCGAATGAGATATGATTACTGATCTTATACTAAACTCTCCAGTAAACTGGAGAGTCAAGCATGAAAAATATCATTTTTGAAAAAACTGATCTCCTAATGATTTGGGCTTCTCTAGCTTTTACAAATTAAAAGCCAGAGTTTTATCCAGCCATTGGAGCGATCGCGGCTGAAAATTAATTTCCCGTTTAGCTTTAAGATTAGATGCACCTCGTAGTTGGGTGGCATAGTAAACTGCATCTGCTCCTTGAGTTTTGAGTGTATCTGCAACGGATACCTGCACAGGTGGTTTTGCGCCCAACCAATCAGCATAGGCAGATAGCCATACTCGCAGTTCTAAAGGGCGATCATCAACGATGTTGTAAATTCCGAGTTTACCTTGTTCAATAGCTGCAACAGTGGCAGCAGCAGCATCTTCAACGTGTATCCAAGACCACACCCCCTGTCCGTCACCGACAATGGGAAATTGCTGTTTTCGTACCATATTTGCCATATCCCCATCGCTGGCGTACCAAGTTCCTGTTCCGTAGAAGAGACCATAACGTAGGACAATGCCTTCCAAGGTATTTGCAGACAAAAGGCGATGTTCTATATCTGCATACATCCTTGTTCCTGCTGCTATGCCTGGGGTACTATCAAAAGCAAAAGGAGTTTCTTCATCAGCTAAACCTATACCTGGAGCATACCAGAAAGCACTGGACTGGAGAATGTAACGCCGGACTCCTGCTGCTTGAGCCGCTATTTGCAGGTTTGCTCCTCCTTCTCTGCGGGTGCGATGGTCTAGGGCAGTTGCAGCACTCATTGACTCAGGAGCATAGTTTTTGGGTAAAGCAGTGAGTAGGTCAATGACAACTTCAGGCTGAATACGGCTAAGGGTAGTATGAACAGCATCAGCATCAAAGATATCAATGATTTCGGATTTTGCTCCCTGCTGAGTAAGAAAATTGGCGTTTTGGGGAGAACGAGTCAGGCCAGTTACATCATATTCAGCTTGAATTAATTGTGTGACGAGTGGACGACCGATCGCACCGGTAGCTCCAGCAATTAATACTTTCATAGTCATCTCTGAATTAGAATGTGTTGAATTAAACGAGATGAAAAATTAATTTGTGATACCTAATTAATCTAAAGTTGTAGATAATAAGATATCAAGAATAATTAACCGCAGATAGACGCAGATGAGCGCAGATAAAGACGGATAGTTAAACCCATTAACGTGGTCGCCAAGCAATATTGCCAGAACCGTACTGAATGACCATTAGTAACCCACCGATGATGCACAGATTTTTCATGAACATGATCTGCTCAATTGGGTTAGTAAAGTTGCTATGAAAAATAAAGGTAGCGATGAAGGTGAATATAGCTAAAGCCGAAGCTCCTAAGCGTGCATAGAAACCCAGGAGTAAAGACAGTCCAGCCGAAATTTCTAGGGCGAGCGCTACTGGTAAAAATAGCCAGGTGAAAGGCATCCCATAGGCGGCCATATATGCTTGTGTATCAGCTGGGTGAAGAATTTTATTGAACCCTGACCACAAGAATAAGCTAGATAAAAGAATGCGGGCAATCAATGGCAAATAATTGCGAGTTGCATGAAGTCCGGTATTGTATGGTTTTTGTGGTTGTAAATTTGTGGCTTGGGTAGTCGAGCGCAGATGATCGCCTTTCATAAAAATTCTCCTATTATTTTCAAAAATGTGTGCTAAGTATTTCCCTGCTCCACCGTTATACCAATCTCTTGGCCGTAAGACAATTCCAACGTGTGACCATCTGGATCTCGCAAGAATACCCAATATCCGACCGGATACCCAGAATCTTTGGGTTCGTCAACCAGTACCCCCGCTTGACGAGCCTGATCACACAAAACATCCATTGCTTCAGCCCCCTACTGTTACTTTTTGTTGTAAATCACGGGATTCTTTCAGACGATATCTTTTCTCTTCATCATCTTCTCCCGCCATCAGATTTTGTTCTTGGAGGGGATAGGCAGAATAGCCTGCTGCATCTACTGCCTCTTGTATAGCTTGTAAATCTGTTTTTCTGGGGTCATAATCAACTCTTGCCTGTTCTGCCCCAAAATTCACACTACATTCATTTACACCAGGGACAGAACTAATCGCATCTTCAATACTTCTGGCGCAAGAAGCGCAACTCATACCGCGTAGTTTAAGTGTGGCATTCTCCATTTCAAAGCTCCAATTATCAAGTCGTGTTCAAGACTGATTTCATCTTGAATGCTCCAGTGAACTGGAGTGTCAAGGGGGTAGAAGAAAAAAATTGGAACTACGCAAAAAGTCCTTTCTCAACTAGCTTTGCAGCTATTTCCTATACATTAACTGAACTGGGGAAAAATTTCTGTTCAAGTCTCTTGACTCTCCACTGAACTAGATATTTGAAGATAAACTCCAGCAAACAATAACCAGCTTGATCTAAAGTTCGGAAAGCTTTTGGAATGCGCTATTGGCAAAATTTGCCTATGGTTATACCATTTCAGAGGTTCTGGCATAGTTCAGCGTCGGACTTGTAATTCACTGGACTAACAGCTATGAGCATCATCCATTTACCCTCAACAAAAACCACTGTTTCAAAATCTCCCACTGTTTCAACCTTAATTCGTCCCCCTTCACCTTCTCTGTTAATTGCTTTCTTTAATGGAGCCGTACTGCCTATTCAAGCAGCAATTAATGCTCAGTTAGCTCGGTCAATAGGTTCTTTCCCTCTAGCTGGAGATATTTCCTACTTCGTAGGCACTATAGTTCTCGTAAGTCTTCTATTAACTGGCAAATTCGGACGACCAAGTTGGTCTGCGTTACCCAAAGCACCTTGGTGGGCTTTTTGTGGCGGATTGGTGGGTGCTTGGTACATAACCTCAAGTGCATACTTGACAACTAACTTGGGAACTACACTCACAATTGCGTTGATTGTCAGTGGTCAATCTTTCATGGGTATGCTGGTAGATCATTTTGGATGGCTCTCAGTGCAGCCTCGTCGTCTCACGCCTAACCGACGCATTGCTGGAGCATTATTACTCTTAGCCGTTTTTTTTCTCACTTTGAAATAACAATTTTTAGTTTGGAGTATTAGTATGGAAATTTTGCTAGCGATCGCTGGTGCTGGTTCTGCTGGCGGACTGCTTGCTTATGGTAGTGCTGCTAATGTTCGATTAATGCAAGTAATTCGTTCTGCGATCGGTGCTGCTACTGTTAATTTCACTATTGGATTTACAACTTTAGCACTACTGATGGTGCTGGGAGTCATCGGCCCGCTATCCCTCAACCAATTGTCTCAAGCTCCTTGGTGGGCTTTCTTTGGCGGTGCTTTGGGAGCAACTTACGTAACGCTCAATACTCTCAGCATTCCTAAATTAGGTTTGACAAACACAACAATGGCTGTAGCATTTGGACAGATGCTGATGTCACTGATCATTGACCAGTTTGGTTTATTTGGGGTTATGAGTCATATCGTCAGTGCGCCCAGATTATTAGGAACTGGGCTTTTATTAGCCGCAGTTATACTTACACAATTGGATGCTAAAAACAACAGATAACTAACCAATGATATATCTGAATATCTGCAATAATTCAATCCATCATAGTTGAGATTTTCTTTGTTCATGGATACTGAAGGATTTTATCGTCGTCCCTTACCTCCTCCTAATATTTCTTTTGCTTCCCCTGATGGACGACAAATCTTTCAAGAAGCGATGAAGTGATATTAACATCTGAACTATTACTAATTAAAAAGATGATTAACTCACTATTCGAGCTAGTAGCTAACTTTATCCCTTTGACGTACTTGGTAGTAGATGGTCATTTTGGTAACAATAATGCTTTGCAAATGGCACGACAAGTTAACTTGCATATAATTTCCAAGTTGCGCCATGATTCAGCATTATACGTCCCTGATGAAAATCCTGACTCCAGTAAACGTTCTCGTCGTAAATACGGCGACAAGCTAGACTATCGTAATCTACCTGACAAATATTTATGTAAAAGTGTTATTGAGGATGAGATTCAAACTGATATTTATCAAGCCACTCTCCTTCACAAAGAATTTGCCCAGGCTATTAATGTAGTGATTTTGGTAAAAACCAATCTTAAAACTCATGCTCATAGTCATATAATTTTATTTTCCAGCAACCTAGACTTGACATTTGAGAAAATCATCGATTATTACAAACTACGTTTCCAAATCGAGTTTAATTTTCGGGATGCTAAACAATTTTGGGGGTTGGAAGATTTTATGAATCTGAGTCAAACTGCTGTAACTAATGCTGCTAATTTAGCATTCTTTATGGTTAATTTATCCCATCATCTTCTCGCTGATTTCCGTAAATATAATCCTGGTTCTGGCATTATTGCTCTGAAAGCTTATTACCGTGGTTTTCGATATGTCCGTGAAATGTTAAAAATACTTCCTCAAAAACCTGAGCCTATTTTTTTAGCGCAAATTTTTGCCAAGCTTACTTCCCTGGGACGTATTCATACCGTTTCCACAGGTATTGAACCCTCGTAAATTGGCTAAGGTATTGTTAACCGAACCGTATTGGTACAGTACCGACCGACAACCATCCGCCAAGTTTACCCATACTTGCCACTGCCTCAAATATGCGTTCCAGTAAAGCTCACCATCAGCAATGCCAACGGTGTCGTGATTCGACAGTAGAACGTTTTCGTCAATCTGCCAGTTATAAACCTCGATTAGACAATTTATGATAGTATTTGTGTACTACAAAGTCGAGAATTTCCATCATTTTGCGCCGTTTCTAGCCCCTTGAGGTGGCTTTGCTGACGGTGTGGCAATTCGCGTTAATCGCATTCCTTAATTTCTCAATGATTGATTCATCAAAAGGAGATAAAGCAATGGAGACAGCCAAAACAAGACAGGAGCCAACAATGAATACTGAGCCACAAAAGGAACATCAATGGCTACAGAAACTCGTCGGTGAGTGGACTTATGAAACAGAGGCAATGATGAGTCCAGATCATCCCCCTGAAAGAGCAACAGGAACAGAAAGCGTGCGCTCAATCGGTGGACTCTGGGTTATAGGTGAAGGACAAGGAGAAATGCCCTGTGGTGGTGCGGCAACAATGATAATAACGCTCGGATATGACCCGCAAAAGCAACGCTATGTAGGCACCTGGGTTGGGTCAATGATGACTTATTTATGGTTGTACGACGGTGAATTGGACGCGGCTAAAAACATACTAACGCTCAATTCTGACGGGCCTGCGATGACGGGCGATGAGAAAATGACAAAGTACACAGATGTAATAGAGTTCAAGAGTCATAATCATCGGGTGATGACATCTCATGTACTCGGCGATGATGGGCAGTGGCATCAGTTTATGACCGTAGACTCTTGGCGAAAGCAGTAGCAGAATGCTGAGTCAGAAAGGTAGTAGTTTACCAACCCAGAATTGCTGTGTAGACTTAGCAAGGGAGCCGGGGGGAATGAAGGTACTTTCTCCCCTGCCCCTCTGCTTGTCCACCACGCGCTCGTTGTCTTGGCAGACTAGTAGACAGGATGGAGGCAATAGCCAATGACTAATAAAGTAGTATTGATGAATATTTTGTGGATTTAGTCAAGCAAGAGGCGTTGTTGCGTGAATAGGCAAAATGGTAAATTTGACCTATCGCCTATGTTGTCTTGCCCCCTAGCCCAACAATGAAGACGAAAGCACAGTACAAAGTTAAGAATTAGAACGCTGATGATGTGTGCCTAAAGCAACGAGGCAGTATAACTTTCTGGGTGAACGAAGACATAATCGAGCAGTGGCGCAATCAAAAATCACATCCCGCCCATCATCAGCAGCCACAAACTGGTAAACACACTCCCGCTTACCCCTTGACCCCAACCGACCAACATACGGTAGCTGCAAGTCAATTTTGTCCAATAATTTCTGTGCGATGCCTGCGGCAAGCTGAAGCGGGAAAGCCATAGAAGTAAGTTTTTCTGAAATAGTCACTGACAAAACATCCTCTAACCCGCATTTCTCACAAGCTCATGAAGCGTTTGATGATGAGTAATAAGTAATAAGTAATAAGTAATGAGTAATAAGTTAAGAATTTTACTCATTACTCCTTACTCACTACTCATTACTCCTCCATTCGAGGTGTGGTGAGAAATCCGGGTCTAAGATGTCTACTAATATCTGGACTATACTAATAACCAGAACATGATTATTTTAGAATAAAGAAATGCGTAAACAAACCATTCAATATACATCATCGTTAGATGCTCTGCTTGCTGTTGCCAAGCGACTTAGTGTGTATGAGAACCATCAAAAAATGGACTCAGAAGATTTTTTTTACCAATATACTCAGGGAGTATTATCAGATGATGTCCTATTTATAGAATGGGCAAATGATTACCGTCATTACCTGGCTTTGCGGCAAGAAATAGAACAAAGATTGAACTATGCTGCCTAATATTCTATCTGATTACCTCAATCAAGTAGAACAAGCAATTGTTCAATGTCAGAATGTTTATGTAGAACGTTATGAAGAAGAAATTTTAACATCACAACGGGCAAATTTAAGAATTAGACTGCGCTTCAATCAGACACATTTATTAGAAATAAATGAAGCTTTATTAATCACAGGCAATCAGCTAGAATTTCTCGACTATCGTTACCATTTTCAAGATGAACGAAGTTGCTTAGTTTTTCGTTATGATAATACACCTCACTTTCCCAATCTTTCTACTTTTCCCCACCACAAGCATTTACCAGATGATGTGATAAGTTCTGACAAACCTGAAATTACTCAAGTATTAAAAGAAGCAACAGAGTTATTAACGCTTAACTCTTAATAGGGAGTTGATTTGCCAAAGGTTTGGTAATTTTGATATGTTGCTGAATTTTAGAGAATAAGCATAACAACGCAAACTAAACTACCGCCTTCCTCACACACCACAAATTTACAACCGTCTGCAAGTAGTTTATCATCGTCAAAACCCCACAACTCATCCCAACCACTGTACCCAATCGGGAGCCTGTGCCACTGATATGTTTGTATACATTCAATTATAGTAACTTGGATTTGGAAGGCAGAACTGACGGTATAATAAACACAATTAAGAAAAAATAGACGATACAGGTAAGCGTTGAGATGGTACACATTTACTGGTGAAATTGGCAGTTGAGTATTTTTTGATCAGTTGACCAAGAATCTTAATTCCATGCTCAATATCTTCTGGTGTCTGAGAAAAGTTCAAGCGCATCGCCGGATAACCTTGTCCTAAAAAAAATGCAGCACCACTAGCAACCAGGACATTGTGAGATAAAGCCTGAGAGCAAATCTCCCCAATGGGTAAATGACTTGGCAGATGAGTCCACAGAAATAAACCGCCTTGAGGAACTGTCCAGGAGATCGCTTCAGGAAAGTAGTTCTCTAGAGCTTGCAACATCACATTTCGACTTTGCAAGTTACTGACACGTAAACGATTGAGGTGGCGGCGGTAATGTCCTGTTGCTAAAAACTCACTCACAATTGCCTGAGACACTGTAGACACATGCAAGTCATTGAGTAACTTATGCTTCACTAAAGGTTGATGATGTTCACCTGTGACCACCATGTACCCAACCCGTAATCCCGGCATAAGAGTTTTTGAAAATGTACTGATGTAAGTAACTAAATTATGACGATCCAGTGCCTTGATGGGAGGTGGAACAGGTTGAAACTTTAATCCTTCGTAAGCATTATCCTCCAAAATCAAACACTCATACTGTTGTGCCAACATTAGTAAGGTTTGCCGATGAGCAAGGGATGTTGTAATTCCAGTTGGGTTGTGTAAAGTGCTAATAGTGTAAATTAATTTTGGTCGATGAGTTTTAAGATACTGCTCCAGCAATTCCAGATTCATTCCCTCGGCAGTCATGGGAATCCCGATGACCTTCGCCTGTAAACTTTCGAGGATTCCTAATGCACCATGATAGGTCGGTGTTTCTACAATCACCCAATCATCTTTTTGCAAATAATATTGCATTGCTAAAGATAGGGCTTGCTGTGAGCCAGTGGTAATAATTACTTCTGCTGGCGAAACATCTAATCCTTGCCCAATTAACATCTGAGCAATCAGTTGTCGTAATATCAGTTGTCCTTGAGGGAAGTCTTCTCTTAAAAAGGTATCTCCCGCTTTCACTAATGCTCGTTTAGCAATCCGTTGAAGATTATCTGAGATAGTAGTAGAAGGAAAACCTGAACTAAATTCAATCATGCCCCCTTGTCTTCGAGCTTGAATTGAATTTGTATATTGCTCGAAAAATGAACCTCCACCTTGTAAAATTATGACTTCTTGAGATGGGGCAAAAGTTGAACGAGAGATCGGCTCTAGGCATGGTGTTATTGTTCGGTTGACAAAATATCCCGAACCCGGACGAGCATGAATTAATCCATCAGCTTCTAACAGACTATATGCTTCAATTACAGTCAACTTGTTAACTCCTATATTTGTAGACATCGCCCGAATAGAAGGCAGCTTTTGTCCATTCACTATTTTTTCAGATTGAATTAAACGAGCCAGATAATTGCGAATCTGAATATATATCGGCGTTGGTGAGTTTCGCTCTAAGAGAATGTTCACAGTGCGTTTGTTTTTTCAAAAGATAACTCAGGGCTATAGGCAATATAAAAGATTTTTCTTCGCCTGAACTGGTACAGTTGAGTTGATTTTAACTAGAACAGTTGAAAATCCTGTGACTGTACTAGTTAAAAGTGGATAAATCTGTACCTTCTCATAGAGACGCTAATCAGCGAATCTAAAAAATATCGGATGCTCGAATCAGCCAAAAAGGATAATTCTGATGAAGATATTTGATAGATGGCCGCTACTGGAATTAAAACTTGCTCAAGCTTGGCACAATTTAGTTAGATTCATGACAACCAGTTCTCAATTACAAGTTTGGCAAACTCCAGTTGCTAATGGGGATTGCTCTTGGCACGCTTATGACCCGATGACTGGACGTAGTGCTTGTTTTGGTTCTGAAGCTGAAATGCGAATCTGGATTGAAACACAATATTATGTTAAATAAGCCAGGACTGGTGCAAAAAACCAACATTTATCGCATTCATCCAGAAACGCTAGGACTAGGGTATGGCTTTTTGGGTGTATTGGGATTTAGCCTGACTTTACCAGCAACTCGTGTTGCTGTTGTTGACCTCTCTCCAACTTTTGTCGGTCTGGGACGTGCGGTTGTTGCTTCTATTTTGGCAGTGCTTGTTTTATGGGTGACTCGCCAACCTTTACCACACAGTAAATACTGGAGCAGCTTACTGGTAGTGACTGGTGGGGTAGTTTTAGGTTTTCCATTGCTATCAGCTTGGGCAATGCAACAATTACCCGCAACTCATGGTGCAGTAGTGATTGGGCTGATTCCTTTAGCAACGGCTATTGCTGCCACAATTAAAGGTAGAGAGCGTCCTTCGGCTCAGTTTTGGTTTGCTAGTGTTTTCGGTAGTACGACTGTTGTTTTGTTTGCTTTTACCTCTGGTACTGGTCAAATCCAAATGGCAGATTTAATTTTGTTAGGTGCAGTAGTTGCAGCTGCGATTGGCTATGCCCAAGGAGGACATTTAGCCCAGATTTTAGGCGGATGGCAAGTAATTTGTTGGGCTTTAGTTATTGCATTGCCGATTTTGCTGATTCCTGTGAGCTACACAGTTTTTCAACACCCATTAGTAGCTTCATGGAGTGCTTGGCTAGGTTTTAGTTATCTCAGCATTTTCAGCCAGTTCCTCGCCTTCTTTGCTTGGTATCACGGTATGGGCATCTCTGGTGTTGCCAGGGTTAGCCAACTCCAGCTACTACAACCGTTTTTGACTATTATCTTCTCTAATTTATTGCTAGACGAACAAATTACACTATCAATGCTGGTAGCCTCTGGTATCGTAATTACCAGTATCGCTCTGGGAAAAAAAGCATTAATTAAACGAGCGATTTAACAAGTGATTAATTATACAACAAACATCCTAGAGCAAAGTATTTACTGGGAATCCCCTAACTAAACTGGGGAGAGTTAAGCCCAATTATGAAAAAGTAGACTATCACGAGATGAAATCTATTATTACTCAAGCAACTAACGACACCCAAGCAACTGCGTCCTCTTTTCTACCGCAGGCATATTTGAAAGGACGTTTTCTCCCCTTCGCTCAAGCTCAAATTTCGATTGCTACTCATGCACTTCATTATGGGACAGCTGTTTTGGGTGGAATTCGCGGATTGCCAGCATCAAATAACCCTAATCGCATTTTACTGTTCCGATTAGACGCTCACTGTCAAGGATTTTCAGGATTATTTGATTTTTTATCGGATTGAGGAGACTAGGATTGAGATTCTGCGGGTATTTCATGGGGCAAGAGATTTAGCAAATGTACTTAGTGAATTAGATCAAGAGCTTTAACCCAACTCAAAAATTCACCCCATCCACAGCATCCAATCGGGAGCCTGTGCCACCAATTGGCCAAACATTTGGGGTTCATTTTCTTCCATCTGCACCATCACACCCCATCGCTCATCAGGAGTTAGGGAACTTAAAAACTCTTTGACTGCATCAACCCCAATTCCTAACCGTTCCATGAACCTTGCAGTATAAGTTTTAACCTGCTTCCACCATAAATATATGGGGTTTTCTTGTCCGTCCACACCCCCCCAATTATTACTTCCATTTTTATTAACGGGGGGGTTGGACGGAGCATTGATGCCATACATAGTCTGCATTCTAGCTGCATAAGCTGCCTGAAGTGCTTGTTCTTCCTGCCGTCTTCGCTCTTTCTCCTCACGCTGCCGTTGCCGATACTCTAAAACCTGCTTCGCAAAAGCCACATCTTCTTGGTTGAGTCGATAATACCGAATCCGCACGCCATTCTCATAAGGTCGTCTTGATATGGTAGACAAACCAAGTTGCGAAAGATACTGGCTCAAAATCCATATGGGAGATTCATCAAGTGGGATGGTCAAATTGAGGATACCCTTAATATGTGGCACATTGCGCTTGGAGAAATCTGCCATTGCTGCCAGAGTAGGTTCGTTCCCGATAATCTCCAACCCGGCCATCAAGTCCATCAATATCGCCTGTAGTCCTAAACGATGACGTATTAACCAGGATGTGGAGTGATTGCCCCAGTCGGTACAAATGGGTAGGCGATCTCGCTCGGATTTATCTCGTTGTGCAACCACATCAGGTGGCGTAAGGACTTCTCGCCCGTGTTCGTCGGTAATAACCTCCCTTGGGGAAGCTAAAATTCCTTCGAGTGCAGTTAACTTTTTAATCAACCGCCCACCATCATCTTTCTCGACTAATTCAGGAGTGACAGTCATCCCGTAAGTATCCTGAATGCGGAACTTCTCGCATTCTAATGCCTCTTCTGGCTTGAGATAATCTTGGTGTTGTCTAGATGTGTACGTTTTTCTATCAATATCCTTGGCATTGGCTACTTTTTGATAATGCTCCTGATCAATAGCATTCCCCGCAGCTTTCATCCAACGAGCCGCCCATTCATCAGGAGTATCACCGGCTGGCACAATCGTATTGCCCATTTCCACCAGGAGCGATCGCAAGTCGGCACGTAAATTGTTGATAGACCAGTTTCGCTGTGCTTCAATCTGACAAGAAGTATCCAATGCCCAATCTTTCTCTGCACCACGCGCGCCCGTTTCTTTGTCGATGCGGATTAAGAAAGCCGTCATTTCATTCTTCTGGAGAATTTTCTCCTTAATATGACGGGCTTTAGTTTCGGCATAACCAAAGGGAGGATGAGGTGCAACCCAAACGTGCATCGGTACGTTAGGACGATATCGCCACAACTGTTGAGCGCATTCGGTGGCTGATTGCGAAACAGCATGAAATACACCAAACACAGCATCAAAATGATAAGCAGAAATATCAACACCCGTACCAAGACTGGGGGTAGCTAATAAAGCATCGATATCTTTGATGGCGGTATTAATCTCCCGAATGAAGTAAACATTCTCGTCACTGCCACTATTTTCCGAATGAATTGTCCAAATTCGCAACTGTTTATCTTCGTCTGACTCTGGTGTATCATCACCTTTTAATGCCTCAAGCCCATTCAATGCTCTTTCCAACTTTTTGATGAAACGTTTAGAATCGCTGACCAGCATCACTTTCTTGCCCAACAAAAGTTGTGCGTGGAATGCGGCAACAATTGCACTACTGTTGGGGCTTTCATACCAGTACACTTGACGACCACCAGAGCGATACTCGTTTTTGATAATGTATGGTTGTTCTCCTTGGGGTCGCATCCGCATGAAAAAGTCGATGGTCAAATCATCTAAGTGGGCATCTGCTAAAACAACCAATTTGGCATTGTAGACTAAGAATTCTAATACTTCTAAGATAGCTCCCCGGTGTTCTTTGCAGGTTTTGGATTTGAGCAAGTGAGCCAGATATTGACAAGCTTCATCTATAAATAGAACGTCATAAGCTTGCAAATTATTCGCCATCTTGTACAAAGAGTCTACAGTGATACTGAGAGCTTTGGCCTTTGCCCAATCCCCAGATGCTAAAGCAGAATACATTGCCGTCTTTAGGCGATCGCTGAGGTTTTTTAACAGACTTACCCGATGCCCGTTGTTCAAAAAACTGAGATCGGGGTTTTCTTTCCTGAGAGTGACCAAGAGTTCGGTCTTCCCTGTTCCCATATCAGAAGCCAAACATACTACCCCTGATTTTGGTAATGTATGGATGGCTTGGGATAAGTAGCGGGTATTGACAGTAATATCGGGTTTGTACTTCTTCAAACCTCTGGGCTGCTTGTAGAAAAACCGTTGGCAATATTCGCTTAGGGTTAAGGCATCAGCAATCATGGTGGCGACGGCTTTTTCGGCTTTGCTGCTCAATGCGACAACCCAATCATCAATTCCTTTTTCTGGCCCTGGTAACAATGCAACAACGCATTCGCAATTCAAATCGATGATAGTATTGCCAGTACGACGTATGGCTTGAAAAACTTGCCATTGGGTTTTGGGCTTGGTTTCGTAGTCAAACAAGATGACGAATTTTCTACCGTCTTGCGCCATTGGGACTAAATCGGGATGCAGTCGCTCGAAGTCTTCTTTGCCCACTCGACCGTTCCAAATCCCCGGCAGTGCGATCGCCGCATAGCCCAAGGACAGCATACAACCTGTCTTTTTTTCTCCTTCTGTAAGAAATAGAGGAATTTGGGGATGTGCCATTACCCAAGCCCAAAAACCGATGGCTTCCCCTTCTGGTGTGATGACGATGTTTTCGGGCATTGGAACATCATAACGAAGAGATATTTTTTGCCAGATATGCAGGGGAACTCTAAAATACGTGACGCGATTGGGAGTTTTTGCTGGGGATTCGTATTTAATTACTTTTTGAATTTCCGCGTTGGTGTTTTTATCCCATTCCAATCGAGGAGTATCGGGTTTCATACGACCCCACTCCATCGGAAGCCAGTTGTTGTGAGGGTCGAGTCCACTTGACCACCATGCGCTGTTTATGTGAGCGTATCGTCTCAATTCACCATCTCGCAATCGCCCATCGTTGCGTCTAGCGGTTGGGGGTAGAGCATACGTTAGATACTCGTAAATTTCATCTCCTTCTAAAGAACGGACATTGAGAGTGGTGATTGTGGGGTCAACTGCGGAATTGACTACCCATTCGTGCCAATGTCTTGGTGATAGTTGATGATTCGAGCATTGATCTGCATCGATAATGTTTGTGTGATGAGTTTTATTGGGCTTGGGTAGTGGCAGTAAATTGAGATCAGGTTTTGTGAGTTGTTGGTAATTACTGATGATATTTGCAATCTGATTTTGTGATTGTTCGTTGATCTGATTATCAGTAGTTGGTTGAGAAATATCGGACATTTGAGCCTTGCCGTAGTTGGGGTCTAATTGACGGCGGCGTTTAGCTTCTCCCATAACCTTTTACCCGTTGAAAGTGAATGAAGAGGAATCGTTTGTTGTGTAACAACATGGTCATTTAGTTTGATTACAAAAAACAGAATTGCTCCCGGTTTAAAACAGAAGAGAACAGTGTACAAGAGCGTCCGGGAGCAAATGTTTTGACTTTGTAAGAAAAGGTATTAAGGATCAATCTTTGTCCCTTGAGCAATTACCTAAAAAAGTCTAAGATTACAAGTTCTTCCATAGTTTTTATGACTGTGACTTCCATGATGGAGAAGTCAGGCGACAGCAACATTAACAGGTCAACTTCTGGGTCTAGCTTTCGGATTTTGTAAGCGAGTTGTCTATTTTTTGCAACAAGCAGTTTGTAATCCTTCCAAGTATCACAAGTAATAATAATTGCCAAACCAGAAACGACTTTGAATGGATTAAGTTGCAATGCCCCACCAGGTTGCCGTAAGAATTTAGCTCCTGACAGAACAGTTCGTAACTTGCCTAGACTAAATGAAAGGACAAAATTTCTAATCCACGCCTCCAATTTTTCCATCTCGGTTTGAGCAGAGGTAAGATTGGGGTCTATAGGGTTCGGCTCTGATAGACGACGTTTAACTTTGACCATATAGGACTCCTTGAAGGTAAAAATAAATCAAGTTGAGTTGTTATATTCGAGAGGTTTAGATAAGCGATGGCACAGTATTTTGGTGTTATTTGGTTGTATGAAATTCTGATTGCTGATTCCTTGTTAGTAGTACAAGTGAACTAAGCGAAGGTATTATACATGATGAGAGAGAATCATAATTATTTACCTCCAACGTGTGGTCGGAACGTCAGATTGATCCTCGTCCGAACAACTTTGGTCGTCTTCGGAACCTGATGCACATGAGTAGACTGACATCCTGGGTGCATCAAAAGCAGACTGCCGTGTTCCAACCAAAAGTCAGTGGGACGGCCACCTATCGGTTTAATCTGGAATTTGCGTGTTGCACCAAGACTGATTGACGCGATCGCCGGATCTAGTCCCATTGATGAGTCATTGTCCGAATGCCACGCGATGGAATCTGAGCCTGTACGATATTGGTTGCCGATAACGATGCGGAAGTTATAGCCTGTGAATGCGATAATTCTGTCTCGCAGTTCGGCCAGTTGATCAGTCCAGGGTAGGGGTTTGAGCAGTACGCTTTTGGAATAGTAGTAATTGCAGCCCTTGTCACCGTATAAGCACTCCAACCGAGGCACATCTGTTGTCTTCCCCAGCATTCTGATGTGATTCTGTTGCCATTGCAGTTGTAAACAATGCTGGTAAAGTTCGTTTGCTTCTTGGATGGACAAGAATTCTGGGTAGTAGGTGACGGGTAGGGTTGGTGTGGATTCAGGAAATAATGTGAGTTGTTGCATATTTATTTGGGTTGCTTTGATTTGAGTCAAGGGTTAGTGTTATCCGGTGCTTGAGTAGTTAAAACAAAAACTGATAGCCTAAGATTAGATTCGGCACAATTACAACCAGACAGCGATCTCATTCAAATAGGAGTGCGGTCGCTTTTTACTTTTTGAGTAGTGCTAATTATTTGCCCAAAGCTAGGCATATCGTTCTCCTGAATTTGAAAGAGTAGTGATCGTGTATCTGGATGATTGTTTTAGTTCTTGGAAAAATGCGGAATTTGGGTGGCAATGGTGAATCACTAAATATTCAAGATGTCCTCTTGCAATCGCTGCTGTTTGGTGTGCGGTTGCTTTTTACTTTTTGACTGTTGCCATACAGTCATCTCAAAAGATTTTTAGCCGTAAAAAGAAAAACTGATACACTAACGAATGAATGCTTAAGCACGTACCATCAATGTGCGATCGCTTTTTACTTTTTGACTAATCTCATCCCCTTCTTATTACTGAAAGCCCCAGCCTGCCTTAGTGCTGCTGTTGGGTTCGGATGTGCAAAGAACTCCTCAATTGCTTTAGTTAATCCCGAAGCGATCGCAGGGTCATGACAAGCGTAGATGTAGACTGACTGTTGAGTGCCGTTGACCAAACGATTTTCTTGGCGATCTCCCAGGTGTGGGTAAAATGTGCGAACCCAAGTACCTAAATGCCCACGATAGTGCGAACCGTGCAGAGGTACTTTCTTGCCAAGCTCAATTTCTGCAAAGTTCACCACGCCCATCCATTTTTCAGAAGTCCCACAAAGTGCTTGCCTGTTATGTTCAGACAAAAGGTTTGCGGCAAAGTCTTTGAAATGCTGTTCAATATATGGATTGAGTTTGCCCCCGGTGAGGTCAGCTAAAGTTTTCATCGCTTCCACTAAAGTCTGCAAACGTTGTTCCACTGGAGGCAGGGCAGGGGTGGGTGGTTGTTCGGGTTGCTGCTCTTTCTTTGTCCAGCCCAACTTTTCTTGAATCCAGGCTCGGATACCAATAGTGTTGAATGAACGGCATACCAATCTTGCTTGTGGGTTACAATACCTGCCAGCTTCAAAGGCGTAGTATTCTATGATGATTGCGATCGCTATGTCGGGAATCCCATTTGTTTTCCACTCTTTTAGTTCCGCAGATTGAAAACCATGCTGTATAAGCATTAGGGCTAATTTGGAAGGTTTTTGTTCCGCGTTCTCTAGCGTATGGCGAATCGCTTTTTCATCAACTCCTGCCAGTCTTGCAGTTGCTCTGATGCTGGCTTTAGCTTTACCCGATGCGTCAACTTCTATTTCTTGTTTAATCTGTTCGATGATTTGGGCTATTTCAATAGGAGACATAGTTTTTAGTGGTGTGATGAGTAAAAAGTGTTGTGTGTAGACTTAGACATTCACCCGCACTAAGTCTTCTTCTCGTACCAGTGAAAATCTATTGGTCATAGTCGATGGTGGAGAAAAACTAGGTGAAGCCAACTCGACCAAATAGAACCAGGATTTTTCGATTAGTTCAATGCCCAGAATCAGCCTTTGCTTAGTGCCGCGAGCGCAAAATTGCAACATGACGCGCTCACCCAACACGAAAGCAGGTTTAGTCAAAGTGCTGGGTTGTATATGCCCAGTGCCGATTAGCTGATGTTTTGTCGTGTAGATAATGTCTTTTTTGATATCCACAGCATAATCCCAGGATTCTTGATACCACTGCACCCCGCAGCAGTAGCCGAATGTCTGATAACTTCTGATGTAAACTTTCTCAAACAAGTTGACTTCAACAGGTGGTATAGCTTGCCCCCAAGGTGGTGAGAGAAACCAGCATCTTTCTAAATCTGTGATTTGTTCTGTCATACATTTTTCCCCAGTAAACAATTAATGGCTTGGGTATCAATGGCAGCAATGCGTTTTCTAATTTGATGAGGTGGATTTTCTAGAAACTGTTTAAGATTGCCTGGTTTGACTTGATAGTATTTGGGGCAACTTTGATTTGCCTTGAGCCAGCCTCTTTGAATCCAATGGCGAACGGTTAATAAATTTAATGAGAGAATACTGGCGATTTGATGGCAGGTATAATTTTCTGGGCTAGTTAAAGTTTTAGTCATACTTTGTTCCCCACAAGATAATTAATGGCTTCAGGGTCAAGTGATTCGATGCGTTCTTTAATAGGCTGTGGCGGATTTTCAAGAAACTGTTTGAGATGCCATGTTCTAACTTGGTAACAGCTTGCAGATCGCTTGCTAGCTTTGAGCCATCCAAGACGCACCCATCTACAGATAGTAGAGAAACTCAAACGCAGGACTTTGGCAATTTCTTTGCAACTATAGTTATCAAGTGTGGGGCGTGTAGAGTAGCCCAAACGATTTAATTTCAGCTTAATTGCCATAGTTGAACGATGATATCCTCGCCTTTTTAACATCCTGGCGATTTGCTCTTTGGTGTACAAATCAGCCTTTTGTTCAAGGATTGCAATCTCTTCTTTAGACCATTTAGCACTCATTTTCTACCTCCAACTTTTCATCCAAATTCATCGGGTGAGAATAAGTAGTAAGGGTGTCGAGTGTGGAATCTAAGAATGAACCTCCAACCCTACCTTCTTCTCTCTGTTTAAGCCGCCCCTGCTTTCGCTGTAGTTAACTGCTGCATCCATGAGCGTATTGTTGCCAGTTCTTCAGCCCCACTTGCGATCGCATCAATCACTTGCTTTGGATATGAAGATTCAGCATCATTCGGGTTTTCAAACTTATCCGCCGCCCATGCCAAACACATAGTTTTTACTAGAGAGTCAACCTTGTTGGCAGGTAATAAACTCGGACGATCCACATCTTGAAACTGCAAATACTCCCGTACCAAATCAAGCGGATAATTTAACAAAGTCCGAATCTGTTTCACCCGCATATCTTGAGGATGCGGTGGTTGTTCTGGTGTTAACGAAAGGGGTGCAGATGTCTCAGTTAACCGCGATTGAATTTCAGTAATGAGCGATGCCCAATCAGCATTAGGATTCCATTCACGGCGGATTCTGACTTTAGTAGCCGCATCATATAAGCGACAGAACACCGTATTTTCTTCACCACTAGTAACAGCAATAGTTAAGGGTTTAGTGAAGTTTTGTACAAGTGATGCAGCTAATAAAAATGTCTTGGAAAAATTTGTTTCTATGCCAGTTCTGATAATGTAGACTTCATCAGATGCAAAAACAATATCTAACTTGATATTATCCTTGCCTTTGAATTCTTTGGCTGTCACTCGAAGTTCTGATAAATAACCAGTTAACCCACGTTGTTGTACTGGGATGGTCTTATCTTGATCAATGTTGAAGTGATACCACAAGAAAGATTCGCCGCTTGATTCCCCATTTTTGACATATAGGTAAATAGGTTCTGGGGGATTACAAAGACCTAGTTTGATTTCATTACTCATTTCTTAACCTCTGCATTTATGGAGTGTGCAATAATTTAATTCACCTTGAAAAATTGCCTTAAATTCCTTAATTAGCAAAAGTCTGGAAACCTATTCAGGCTTTTGCTTCTTCATGTTCTTGATGGTTCCAAAGCTCAAAAAAGTAGCGTAATTCTTCAATACTGTTGATAACTGTCTCCCACAAGTAAGGAAATAATTTACTTATTGTTTGAGTCTGTAGTTGAGAGCAAATGATTAATCTGTCTTGCTGCGGAATCAGAACTATAATGTATCGACGGCGTTTGTTGCTCTTAATTCTGTAACCAGAGTATTGATTACGCTGAACAAATTCGTAATCCGCGTATTCTTCAATGTAATCTTTGGCTAGAGAATACAAATCAGTAGATTGCGTTAATACTCTAATTTCCGTAGAAAGAATAACAGCCTTATCATCGACAATTTCAACAATTTGGTTGATTTCAAACTTCATCTTTCTCAATCCTCAGCGTTGATGTGTAATAATGAAGCTTCTCTAGCAATGCGCTATTTTCTGCCACTAGCGATCGCCCCAACATAAGCACTCATTGAAGCGATGTCTACGACAAGCCGCTTTGCGTCTACGCTATTTCCTAATCAACACTCTGGGATACAATTGCAGGCTGTTGATTGGTTTCAAGTTCGCATTTCAAATACGAGAGTGCCGTTTGAGCATCCCCAATTGTTAAATCTGGCTGATAATCAAGTGCTTGGTAATCGGGGTGTTTTTCTATTTGAGATATCAAATATTGAGCCGATTCAACTAATAGTAGCAATGGAGGTAAATCCATTTGAGTTTCTCCCTTCTGGAACTAAAATTTTTCAACAACTGCCAACAAAAAGCCGTGTCCAGTGTTCTTGATTTGTGCCTGTTTCTTGTCTAATAAATGCTGAATGATTGTGTTAGAAAACTGAATTCGGTGCAGAGGAATAGTACCACCAGAACCTTTGAGTGAGTGTAGTAATCTGGCGGCTGTCCGTTCAACGTAATAATCGACAACCTTAGCCATCGCTTGAACCTCCTGTGATAGCCACTAGTTGCTGTTGAAGTGATTTGATTTGCTGTTGATGTTGTTTAATCTCGACTTGTATTTGCGCCTGTATCTGGGCAACAGAAAGCGTTTGAAGTTCCTTGTCAGAATAATGCTTAACTTCATCAGAATATTTATGAGGCATTACTATATATCGCCAGCCGTGACCATATTCGTAAGCCAGTTGAGTATCGGCGGGGTAGTATTCGAGTCCGAGGATGATTCCCTGCTGTGTGCGTTGATCAAAGGTAAAGCGGGGGTAATCCCAGTGTTTGGGAATGGATATTGTGGGTTGCATAGATGGATTGGTGAATGAATGATTGGGGAAGGGGGAAAGGGCAAGGGGGAAGGGAATAAGAACTGTCCTTTAACCTTTCCCCTTTAACCTTTTCCCTGAGTCACGCTGCAATGTTTTCGTCAGTTTTGTCGTCCAGACTTGCAGCTAGGAGAAAATCATCGAGTGCCACTACTGCGTTCAGTGGTTCGGCGTACTGCTGATTATCAATTTCGTTTGACCAATGCGTTAAATGCTCAAAAACCAAACCCAGCATCTGTTCACCCTTGTAAATTCGGTAGAGCCTGGGACAAGCACCAGAACAGTAAATCAGGGTGTAATCAGCAATTTTGATTACCTCTGCATTTGAGTCTGTAGGTGGCAAAAGCATTGGTTCACAGCATTCGCCCCAACCATAACAATTCGCAATTTCCAGTTACGCTCCTTCGTCGCTAACGCTTTGCTAACGCAATTCGCAATTGAACTAACTGCGAGTTGCGAATTGCGAATTGCGAATTGGTGTTATGCCGCTACAGCCTGTCTAATTCCCAGTTGGGCGATCGCAGCATCAATATCAACAGCCGTGCGACTGCCCCCCAACTGGCTTATTCGGCTATACCATTGACCTTGAAGGTTGCAGCCGAGGAAGCCCAAACGCTGGCGGTTCACATATAAGGTTGTGCTGAAGGAAAGCCAGTCAATCTCGCCATGTGTCAGCCCGTATTTCTGACAAGCTGTTTCTAATTCTTCGCTGAGGCGTTCGTTCCGTTCTCTGGGGGTTTCAGGTAGGGTTGCCTTAACTTCTTGTACTCTTGCAGCGAACCAGTTCCGCTCGAATGGCAATCGTCCACCATCTTTTAGCTGCACCCATACAGTGATTCCGCCTTCGATCCAGAGAGTACGGATCGATTCGGGATCTACTTCGATGATCTCGCCAATGATGCGACGGTCACGAGATGTTAGCGGATCTGTGGTTGGTGCTACCGCTTGCGCTTGCTCCGCAACGTACTTGTTCAGTTCGGCTTGAGCAATTGCTTGTTCGTCGGTGGCAGTAATTCTTTTGAGGTGCGGTAGGGTGCTACGGACGAGCGGTTGCTGGGCGGGGGTAGTATAAGGCATAATAGAATTCCTTAAACATAAGGGCAAAGGGCAATCGCAGAAGTTTTCCAGGCTAAGTCGGTTGTCCTTTGTTTTGTCTCTCACATTTTACATATTTTATGGAAATTATTCAACGCTTACAGATGAAATTTTTTGTAACAAAGGGTAACTAAGGGTTTGTGATACAACAGGATAAAACGCCCTCAGTTCGATTCCTAAAATTTGACAATATTTCAAAATAAGAGACAAAGAAACAGACCGATCTCCTTTACCCTTCCATTTCTCTATTTTATGAATTAACTGTTGAGAGCAGGGTTCTCCAAGCTTTGTAATTGCTTGTGCTACTTCTTCCCTAGATAGTTTTTTATCTTCTCTTTGTTGAAATAAAAATTCACCATATTCCTGTCCCCAGTCAATCCGGGATACCAAATCTAAAGGTATTCCTTGCATTACGATTTCTCTCACTGCATACTCCTATATTTACACAAGCTGTGGAAATAGTGGTATACTCCTTCTATGAAGTATGTAAAACCTAAGCAGTAATAGCGTAGAGCTTAAATCGTAAAAGCGATCGCTCTAAATTTGTGCTGATTTTTAAAACTCACATTTAGCTAACTAAAGCGAAGTACTTGGTAACACGTTAGGGTAACAGAGAACGTGCTGATGCTGAAGGGCTGAGTAATGTAAGTTATTTGCTGCAAGGTACTTACAGGCAGCGATCGCAGGCACACTTAATGCCCACACTGGTTGCAGCAAGCCATTTTTGAACTGAGGCGTGTGGTTTTACAGGTGGCGATCGCAGGGGGGTAATGCTTGCAGTGGATGGCTGATGCCATCCACGAAATGAAGTATGGTTTTACTGGTGGCAATTGCAGGCACAACTAAGAGCCTGTAAAGAAATAACTTTTACAATTTGCTATCTATAATCTTGCCAAATCAAGTATTTTTAGCAAAAAAAAGGAAGGTTGTTTTTTGACAATTTCTATTGCCCACACAGGACTGTATCAAACCATCCACGTACTACTAGTCTGCCAAGAAAACTTTGCTAAATTAAATGCTCGGATATAAACGCTGCATTTTTTGACGTGCATCCTTAGTTTTAAAACCCCAATAAACACTAGCTTTTTGTTGATTACGTTGTGCCTCCCAAGCGGCAATTTCAGAAGATAATGTCTCTACATCAGGAATACGCCGTTCTAGACATTGGCGGGATAAAACAGATAATTCAATTTCTACTTGAATTAACCAAGACGCGTGTTTAGGGGTGTAGTGAAACTCTAATTTTTGAATAATTCGGCGTGCTTCTTGGGGAGAAAAAACTTCGTATAATACACTTGGGGTATGAATATTTAGGTTATCAACAACTAAACGAACCACATTAGCTTTGGGGTAATAAACATCTACCAAGTCTTTTAATTGTTTTGCAAAGTCGATTTTAGTACGACGCTGTGTGACTTCAATATGTCTCCACCCGGCTAAAGGTTCAAAAAAGGCGAATAAATTTACGACTCCATTACGTTTGTATTCATAGTCATAACGTTCAGGCTGACCTGGTTCTGCGGGTATTGGTTTTCTAACTTCTTCTACTAATTAATATGGGCGTTCGTCCAAGCAAAGTACAGGTTTCTTCGGATTGTATGGCTCATTATATAAATCCAAAACATCTTCCATTCGGCACACAAATTCTGCATTTACTTCGGGAATGCACCACTGTTCTTTTAACCACGGTTTGATTTCATTTTTTTTAGAGTCTGGCGTATTGTTTCGTCGGAAATTGAATCTACTACCCCAAGGTTTATTAGGTGATCTGCTAATAATTGCATTGTCCAACGTACTCTTCCTTCTGGTGGGTTAGAACAAGCAGTCGCAATCAAAAATGCTTCTTGTTTTTCATCTAATTTTTTCGGTTTTGGTGGATTGCTAATTGTTTTAACTTCATTGATTAATCTCCTAATAGAAATAAAACTTACGCGAGGTAGTTCGCCTGTATATTACTGTGTTGTTATTCCTTAGAGGTTAAGAAAACAATAAATAGTGAGAGTCGAAGGTAAAAAAACAATTTAGGTCAAAGCTTTCGGAGAAATTCAATGTTTCCTAAATATTGATTTGACACTCTTAAGAATAAAGAAATTAGTTTATACACACAACGTCAAAGCTGAAAATTGGTTTTCCAATTTTGGAATCTTTTGACTAGATGGATGTCTAAGCCAGGAGGTTGACTTCCTAGCTTCGGTAAGCTAATCAGCATTTAAGCTGCAACATAGTTCATATTGCCCTTGTTTTTGATTCTCCGATGCCACTTAATGACTAACTCACCTTGATTTAATAACCTATCTAGTAAAGATTTCAATTCGTCTACTGATTTAAATAAACGATGAGCAATATATTCTTTACATGAATGCCAAACTAATTCAATAATGTTGTAGTCAGGACTGTAATGCGGCAAAAATTCTAATACAAAATTCGGAAACTCTTCAGATATTTTAGCTATAATATCTTTGCACTTATGAAAACTAGCATTGTCTAAAATTAAAATAATCTTAGGGCCATAGTTGGAGAAATCTTCCGGGTGGTTTCCTTTACTTACCCACTCTTGTTTAATTAATTCATTTAATTGTTGTAATTGCTCGTAAAAAATATCTGCATTCCCTTTTTTCACAAAAAAGCATACCCGTTTTCGATCTAATTCTCTGATTGCTCCCATCACATTTACCCGACCGCAACGTCTTTGTCCTGAAACAGAGTTGCGTTTTCCTTTTTTCCCCCAACCTTTGCGACGAATCACACGTAAACTGAACCCACTCTCATCCCAAAACCATACCTGTAAACGTTCTGGCTGTTCTCTTGCAATGGATAAATATTGAGCCAGCTTCTCTTTAAACTTAGCTCTTTCAATTCGGTTTTGTTTATCTTCTAGACCATATTTATACCAAATATAACTATACTTTTTTCGCTTTAATATTCTCCTCACCTGAGAGCTACTTAAATCAATCCCTGTTTTCTGATTTAAATATGTGGCTAATCTCTCTGCCGTCCATTTACCAAAGTCGTAACCTAAATCTGAGGGTTATTGATCAACAGTTTTTAATAATAGTTCAATATATTCAGGCGTAGCTTTTCTGTAATGTTCATACTCTCTTTTATTATGTAAAGTTTCTAGATTGTCTGGATCGCCGTGCATACACCAATATGCTACTGTTCGGGGCGAACATCCTAAAAATCTTAAGGGGCTACAAAAAGGGCTAGAATGCAGACAGAATAAGTCTCATAGCTCTTTGACCTTGTTGGTAGAAAGGACGCTTATTAGGACTTAATGTCAATA
>NZ_JACJRV010000076.1 GCF_014697475.1 Nostoc sp. FACHB-152 | reverse complement strand
CTGCATCAGTGAAGTCGCTGGAATACGCCATTAGCATTGGATTTTAGATGCTGAGGAGTACCTTAATTCAAAACCTCATAAGATGTCAAATGGGTTCTATAAGTGAAATTATCAGCAGCTGCGGTACGAAAAATCTCTGTCCACATATTTGCTCGTTGCTGATAGGATAAGTTTGCCAGAAAATCGGCTGGCATTAAATCACAATATGTTGTTCGCCAAGCATCTACTTGTATTTGTGCGATCGCAGATGCATCAGCTAAAATTGCCTCTCGGATAATCACAAATTTTTAACCCATAAGATTTATGTAAGATTTCTGGGTGATACCAAATAAGATTGCTATACCTATCAGCACTTAAGAAGTTGTATCCTGATTGAGGAACATAAGGGTAATACCGTTTCACTTTAAGTTTGATCCAAATAGACCGTAGGGGAGCAGAGGAGAATTTATTTGTACCATTTATTTGGTGAAATGGGGTAACGGCCAGCCTCGGCAGCAGAACATTTAAAAAGAGGCTTTCTAAATTCGGTCAATTTGCTGATTTAGGAGAAGATCACTATGGCAATCAAAATTGGCACAAATCAAGACAATACCCTCGACGGCACCAAGCGTTCAGACTACATTTTTGGTTTAGACGGTAATGACATTCTCAACGGCTTGGACGGCAATGACTGGCTGTTTGGTGGCAACGGTGACGATAATTTGCTAGGTGGCAATGGTAATGATTACCTCGATGGTGGCAGTGGTAATGATACCCTCAACGGTGGCGCAGGCAAGGATATCTTATTGGGTAGTGAAGGGTCTGACAACTTCATAGGGGGCGATGGCATCGATATTGCAGACTATGCCTTTTTGACTCAAGGCATTACCCTGCGGTTTGAATACGACTACACCACTACTTCCACCTCACCATTTACTTCTGTGGCAACTCCTGCCTTGCGTGTCGGCAAAGATAATCTTCTACCACCTATCTCGTCGCCTACTACTAGCAATAGAGACACTTTAGATGCAGTGGAAACTATTGTTGGTGCTGGGGGAAAAACCAATACAATTAACTTTGCCTTCCAAAACGCCGGGGTTAGTCGCGGTGCTTTTATCCCTGCGACCTCAGCCCCAGCTATCAAAGTTGATCTAGCTGCACAAACACTCACCTATGGTGAAACTACTCTCACTGTGAAAAACTTTACTAACGTTATCGGTTCTCCCAGCAGTGATATTCTGCTTGGCGATGAAAAAGCTAATGTTTTGGACGGTTTGACTGGTGGAAATAATAGACTGGACGGTCGAGGCGGCGACGATACGCTGACAACTTTTGAGAATGATATTCTCACAGGGGGCGATGGTGCTGATCAATTTACTTTGAGGGCTAGTTGGAAGTTGATAGGTGGTCGCACTGGTGTGTCTTTCCAAAGGATTACCCCCAGCAGTATCACAGATTTCACCCCAGGGGTAGATACTTTAGCTGTTGATAATGCTATTGCTGGTTACAGCTTTCCTGAAGGGCCAGAATCAATACGTACTTATAACGGATTTAATTACGATGAAAACGCTAACACACTCGCTACTGGACGTTTAGATGCAGAAAATTTTGTGGTTTTGGGCAATGGTAGCATTACCAGTCAAACCATTTTTGCTTACGACGGCTCAACTGGTGAATTGTTTTATCTGAAGGGTTATTTTAGTATGGCGAAAGTAGCTATTCTAGAGGGCGCACCTACCATAAGTGCAAATGACATACAAGTAATCTAATTTTAGCAGGAGGCAGGAGGCAACGTGATGTTATGCTTCCTCTGCTGCTGGTAGCGGAAAGATTTCACCTGCTAAGTAAGCATCAAAATGCTTTTGGAAGTATAGCCAAGAGGTCATATCCTCCCCTTCTATAAATGCTTTAGGTGCTTGCTTATATAAAGGCACGCGGTGATTAATTTCATCTTGTAGTAGTTGCGGTAATTGGGTTAAACCAGCGACCTTACTACCAACAGCACTATAGATCAGATTACCAGGGCGATCGCTCATTTTCATCCAAGGCAACCATTGACCAATGCGATCCCAACTCAGTCTCAGTTGCGAAACTGAAGTCAATTCTGCGTTAAATAAATCTGCGGTGGGGACAGTTAATTTAAACAATTCCGCAGCTTGATAAGTTTCATAGGGGCTATATTCCCGCAATTTTGGGTCTTCTGCCAAAGGATTTGGATATGTGGGAAAAATATCAAATACAAAAGTGGTAATATCTCCCTCAACTTGCGCCGGAAATTTGCCTTGAAAGTGACCCTGCACCGGATTATTAGCTACGTGAAGTACAGGTACAGTTTCACCTGTCCAAGGGTTTTCCCATTTCTGCAAAATCTCTTCTGTTTCAGGATGTAAATAGTACGTCAGTTCTCTAGAAGTAAAATCCCAGCTACCTGCTTCTACAGGTATACAACGACTGACGCTGACACCAACCATTTTAAATAAGAGTTTTCTTTTCTCTCCAGGAATAAAACTGTAAATTTTACCCTTCCAAGTTAAGAATGTAGATTCGTCCTGTTCGAGAGAAGAACGAGTTTTTACCCAACATTGGGCATCTAATTCTTGAATTTGTGCTACCATTTGGGTTCTCCTAAATTTCTAGTTTGTGATGTAATAAGTTTTTACCTTTTTTCTTAGCACTATACATTAAGTTATCGGCTTTCTCGATCATTTGACTTACTGATGGCGGCGGAGTATTAAAAGTAATTGCTCCAATACTAAAAGTGATAGGCCAATTTTGTTGCTCCATAGTAGCTAAGAGCGTACTTTTTAATCTCTGCAATACTATTCCTGCTACGTCATAGCTAGTACGTGGTAGTAAAATAGCAAATTCGTCCCCGCCAAATCTGGCAATTATATCAATGTTGCGGAGATTGTTTTTTGCGGTATTTGCCACCAAACAAAGCAGGCGATCGCCAACAGAATGTCCAAACTGATCGTTAACTGCTTTAAAATTATCAATATCGAAGTAAGCAATAGTCAAAGGCTCATGATGCCGGAGAGATTTATTAATTTCAATATTTGCTAAATCTAAAAAAAATAATCTATTGGTTAATCCTGTTAAAGCATCAGTTCGAGCCAGCTTCTCTAAATTTTTTAATATAATTTTTTGCTGTGTTAATAAATAATTAGTAAATAGAAAGAAAATTAATACTAAAATTGTATTCCAATAAGGAATAGACGGATCTGAATAATAAATATAATATTTTTGATTTACTATTAAATTAGTAATTACGCTAATCACTGATATTGCTATTCCAGTAAACTTACCAGCAAACCATGTGGCAATACCAATCGGAATTAAATAGAATATAGCGATAAAAATTTCTGGTGGTATGTAATAGTCTAAAGTTCCGATAAGACCTATTAATAAAATGCTGAGAAATATTGAGAATGATTTAGGTATATTCTCTAATATTTGAATTAACTTCATATTTGCCCTCAGCTTAACTGCACGATTTGTTAGCAGTTCCTCGTGGGTTAAAAGCGTACCTTATTTTGCATTTTTTTTCACTAACCCATATATTGTTAAGTTTGTCAATGATGAAAAATAGAGGCTAGGGACTGGAGGTTAGCGGCTAGAGAAGAAAGTTTTTCATATTTGATTGTACGATTTTCCCATATATATATGTCTTGAAAAAGTGCTGAGAATGCTGAGTCAAAATTAATATTTTCTAATCTCTAATCTCTCGCCTCTTTTTCATCATTGCCAATTGCCCACCAAAACATAAGGCGACCAGTAATAAGGATGTGGTGGTAAATTTTGTAAGTCTGGAAAAGGTGGATTCGTTTTGAGAGATTCTAACAATGAAAGTTGAGCCTTTCTCAAAGCATCTGCTTGTTTGGCTCCCGGTTGTTTCAGATTTTGGTAAAATTCACCCATGAATTGAGCCGTGGTAGCATCTCCGACAGGCCAAAGAGTAGCAAGAGTGCTGCGTGCGCCTGAACGCACAGCCATTCCTGCCAAGCCTAAAACAGCCCGTTCATCACCTGTTGCGGTTTCACAGGCACTCAGCACCAATAGTTTTATAGTTGTGCCTGATTCTTTCAGCAAAGCACTTAACTCGTTAATACTGATACTTTTACCATCCCCTGTAATAATAAAATTCTTATCGGGATTAGAACTAAACAGCCCATGAGTTGCTAAATGAATTACAGGAAAATTAAATTTCAACTGTTTTTGGATAGTCTTAGCAGTAAATTGTTGATTAAGTAACTTTTGGGAAGCCGGAAAAGTTTGTTTAATTTGGTCTAATTCCTTCGGCACGTTAACTAGTGCGACAAAATATTCTCCTTGAATTTTAATTTGCTCGCTGACTCCAGCAGCTAAAACCTTTAGTTGTTTTCTTGCTAATTGTTGAGAATTAACCAGTTGCAAGCTAGGCACTAAAGCCACACTATATTTTTCAATAAGATATTTTTCTCCATCATAGAGGGCTGGTATTGGCACTCTCTGCAATCTGCCATTTAATACAAATACTAAATTTTGAATTTGGTTGTTGTCTAACTGTGTCTCAAAAGGTTTAATTAGCCAGTTATAAACTTGTTGAAAAGTTGGTAACAAAATTTGCAGATTTTCTTTTAATTCTTGAGGGTCAGGATTAAAAGTAGATAGGATATTTCGGGCAGAGTTGTTGATAGTAACGTTGTCTAAATAATCATAAAGTTTATCTAGAGTTTCATTAACTTCTTGTTCACTAATGGGAATTGCGACTTCCTGTAAAGGTTTTCCTGAAACGGAAAGGATGACTTCTAAGCGGTCTGGTAAAACAATAGGATAAATTACAGCTGCATGGGAGTCGATATTATCAATTTGGACTGGAATTTCTGTGGCTTCAGAACAGGGATCTTGAAAGAAGTTATCTAGTTCTGCTAATTGTAGAGATTCGATGACTCGACGGGCTAATTCTAAACGAGTTTGCGGTTTTTTGTTCTCAGGTTTTTTCTGCTTCAGACTAGGATTAAAGACGAGCAGAGAATTTAATTCATCATCGCTGAGATTTGATTTCAACAGCAAATCTACTAATTCTATATATACAGGTTTAACTTCTTGCAGAAAGTCAAACTGCACATCTTGATTGTTAGAGTTTAAATCGCTACGCAGGGATTGGAGAGTATTGAACGCAGCAGTATAAGCTGCGATCGCACCTTTATCATCTTCCTGTTTTCGGAATAAACTACCTAACTGAGATTGCCAAAGATAAGTAATTTCCCTCGCATCACCGTTGATATTTTGTTCCTGGGCTAATATTAATGCTTGCCGTGTCAGTTTGGTTGCTTGGCTTAATTGTCCTTGCTGGTAATAAAGTTTGCCCAGATAACCTAAAGCATAAGTTTCGGCGCGTCTATCTTTGAGTGTACGCGCCTGTTGCAGTGCATTCTCTAATACAGGTTCCACCTTATCTGCTTTTCCGCTTTGCAACAAAGATTCCGCAAAGTTAATGTGGGCGTAGATTGCAGCACGGCTGGGAGTTAAAGCGATTAATTTAGGTGCAATCTCATTTTGCAATGCTTGGGCATCTTGATTTAACTGCAACGCTAACCCAGAAACAAAATCTTGAGCGCGTTGAATTAATTTAGCTTCACCAAATCTCTTCCAAGAAGCAATGCGGCGATTAGTTTGATCGCGCCACCATCTTTGAGTTTCTAGTAGTAGCTGGAGGTGATTAAGTTGTGCTTGAATTTTGGTAATTTCTGGTGCTGATGTGACCGTGGTTGCTTGGGTATAGTAGTTAACAGCTTTTTGATATGGTGCTAGTGCATCTTTGATAGATTTACCGTCTATAATTTCCGTTACTACGTCATAGTCCCAGCGATCGCGGATTTGATTGCCCAAGATGCGTTCGGTGTTGCCTAAACTTAGCAACACAGCACTTTTTTCCGACGATTCGGGGAGTGATGACAGACTTAACTGCAAAATTTCTTGAGACTTTTGTAATAATCCTTGTCTGCGTAACACATCACCCAGGCTACGCAAGCCAATCGCTTGAGTTAGACTCAGGGAACTTTGCTTTTGCGTCAGAGTTTTGCGGAGTTCTTCGATTCTAGCTGCACTACAGTCAGGATTTTTGAAGGCAAAAGCTTGGAGTAAAGTCTGGCAAGCTTTGGGGTATAACCCTAAATCTTGCAAAGCCTGGGATTTGTTGATCAGGCTTTTACTCATACCGTCGCGATCGCCTATTTTTTCATAAGCCTCAGCCGCCTGCTGCCATAACTTTGCAGCTGCTTCTACTTCTCCAGAATTGTAGCGTTGTTGACCTTCTCTTGCTAGTTCTAAGGCACTAATAGCTTGTAGATGAGGGGAATTTGGCCAAGCTGGGATAGTAAAACTAGATAGCAGTCCTAACAAAGCTGAAAGGATGAGGACGAAGAAGCGACGACGCTTTTGAGAAATTCTCATGAGCAGGAAGTAGGAAGCAGATACTAGTTGTATGCTAATTTACCACTGCTGGGTAGTGTGTCTCACTATTTCTAAAAATTTCTGCACAGTAGGAGATGTTTCATTGCTGCGCCAAATCATAGCAATAGCGACTTTCGGAGTAGATTCCTCAATATTTTTGTAAACTACACCAGTCCGTTGCAGATTTTGCAAAGATGCTGGCACAATTGCCACACCCATCTCGGCGGCAACAAGGCTAACAATTGTTTGCATTTGAATTGCTTCTTGGGCAACATTCGGGCTAAACCCTGCTTGCTGGCAAAGACTAATAATCAAATCATAAAGTCCAGGGGCTAATTTTCTCGGAAATAAAATGAACACTTCATTTACCAGAGATGCCAAACTTACATAAGATTGATTTGCCAGTTGATGTATTTCTGGTAACGCCACCATCAGCGACTCTTGAAAAACTGTTTCCCAGCTAAATATAGTATCCTCAACAGGAGGACGAATAAAACCTATATCTATCCTGCCTTCTCGTAACCATTCTAGCTGCTGGTCTGTGGTCAATTCGTATAACTCTAAACTTACACCAGGAACATTGTTGCGGTAATCTTTGAGGACTGCTGGCAAAATATTATACGCCGCCGAACTAACAAAACCAATTACTAACTTTCCAACTGCGCCCCGACTGGTTTGTTGCCCAAGTTGAATTGCTTGTTGCAATTGCTGAAAAATTTCCTGCACTTGGATCAGAAAAACTTGTCCTGCTTCTGTTAACTGCACATTGCGTTTTGTGCGGTGAAACAATTCAAAACCTAACTCTGTCTCTAATTGGCGAATTTGTTGGCTAAGGGGCGGTTGGGCAATATGTAATCTTTCCGCGGCTCGTCCAAAATGTAGTTCTTCTGCCAAAGTCACAAAGTAGCGTAAGTGACGTAGTTCCATTGTTAATAGCGACTAATATCTTTTAAATATTAGTTACAGCATAAAAATATATTGGACATAATTAAAAATCTTTTTTACTGTAAATATTAAGCAGTCAACAAGAAGGGTGTGGGGTGTAGGGAAAATCAGTAGGGGCTTCCAATTGGTTGCGGGGCAGGGTGTACAAAATAAAATTTTCTCTCTTCCCCCACACCCTACACCCCACACCCTACACCCCGCCCCAACGGGGCTTGGTCAAACAACCGTCAGGAATTTCACTAGATTATGAATAGTATTTTGACCCCAAAGCATAACTGGGATGCATCCTTGTATCAAGATAAACACGCTTTCGTGTGGCAATATGGCGAAGATTTGCTGCAATGGCTGCATCCCAAACCGGGCGAATTAATTTTAGATTTGGGTTGTGGAACTGGACAACTGACAGCCAAAATTGCCGAGTCTGGTGCTGAAGTGAGGGGAATTGATAGTGCTGCCACAATGATTGAGACAGCTAGACAAAATTACCCGCATTTACGTTTTGAAGTTGCTGATGCCCGTAATTTTCAGATAGACAAGCCATTAGATGCAGTTTTTTCTAATGCTACCTTGCATTGGGTTAAAGAAGCAGATGCCGCGATCGCATCTATATATCAAGCACTCAAACCAAGAGGGCGTTTTATTGCTGAGTTCGGTGGTCAAGGCAACGTCCAATCTATAGTTCAAGCTTTATACAAGGCTTTCGATAAAATTGGTTTATCTAACCCCCAAGCTTTAAATCCTTGGTATTTTCCTAGCATTAGTGAATATAGTACCTTACTAGAAAAACAAGGCTTTGAAGTTACTCATGCTATCTTGTTTGCCCGTCCTACTCCCTTAGTAGACGGTACAGCAGGTATGCAAAACTGGATTCAAATGTTTGGTAGTGCTTTCTTAACAAAGCTGTCTGCGGAAGAACAATTACAAGTGATTCGCACAGTCGAAGACTACCTTCAGCCCACACTTTACCAAAATGGTTCTTGGACAGCAGATTACCGACGAATTCGGATTGCAGCTATCAAAGTTTAGGAAGAAGGCTAAAAAAATAAACTTTCCCAACAGGAAGTAGCTATTCAACATTTCTTCTTCTCTATCAACATTGGTAATGAAATAGTCGATATCAGTAGCCTCAGAGAAAGTCAGAGGCTTCATATTATCTGACCAAGCCCCGTTGGGGTGGGGTGTGGGGTGTAAGGGAAATACAGCCCCAACGCATAGTGGAAGCCCTGCCCTTGAGGGCAATTGTGTTGGCAGGAGATACAGCCCCTTCCAACACCGTCTTCCCTACACCCTACACCCCACACCCTGCTAATGACTATTTCACATTCCTTTAGTTCGGTTCTACCCGCAGATAAAATTGTGTAGCCACAAACTTAGTATCTCTCTTTGTTGGATCTAAGTTGCCAACTACCTCAGTTCTACCTACAGTAATCAAACCTTTACCAAAAATTTCTCTTGTTGCTGCTTCAATTTGTTTTGATGTTGCGCCCGTTTGACTCAAATCAATTGACGCAACTTGAGAAATATTAGGCTGATTCAAAACCAGCTTATCTGTGGAGAAGCAAGGAGTGGTGATACAGACAATGCCATTATTTTTAAGTGCCACAAAAGTACCTTTTGGTGGGGTAGATGTAGCGGCTAAAAAGGCTTCTTTAACTCTCAAATTCCCGAACTCTCCGAAAGCCGGAAATTCCACTGGAACTATGCTACCTCTAAGAATCAGACGGCTACCATCATCATTTTGGATTTTTGCTAGTTGGGAAGGTCCTACTTTCAGAGAACTCCAATCAATTGCAGACACATAGCATTCAGAGCGAAAAACACCATCGATGCAAGGAGTAGCTTTCTGGTTGATTTGCTTGATAAAAAATCCCCCACATAAGGGAGAAGCACATTTGCGAAAATCCCTTCGCACCGTGTAATATCCCCACTGGGGAAAATCTTGATTTTTGACAGTAGCTGCAACAGAATCAGTAGTGTCTGGAGCAGAAATGCTTTGAGCAGATACTTTGGAGAAAAATCCGTTAGTAGCAATTACAGCACTTAATAGGAAAATGAATGGGTATTTGCAGTCAAGTGATCTTTTACTCATGGTATCTTTAAATTTACAGCTATTATGAATATATCTGTATTAATTATACAAGCGACGGAGGCAGTACTTGCTGCTAAATTAGCAATTAGGGCTAAACTTGTTTGCCATTGATTAGTTGAATCTATTCTTAATACAACTAAATCTGGTAAGTGACTTTTTAACCATTGATTAGCTGAGTGACGACTCATTATCCTCTCTGCGCCTCTGCGACTCTGCGTGAGATAAACTCTCCCGTAATTATGCAACGCCCGAACTCCGAATTAATTCCGAAATTCTTTGTATTTCATCAAAATCATATTGTTCAATGAGTGCGCGTAGTTTTTCCGCTATTGGCTGATGAGTTGGCGGAATTTTTTTAATCATTTCGCCAACTAAGTCTGCGTCTACCGTCTTAGCGGCTTGATGCAGGGTGTTACCCACTCTGTAGGCATAATGCTTAAATCTTCTGGTGTGAAGTTTTTGCTGGAAGAAATTCGTCAAAACTTAGAAACACAAGACTTTGATATTGTTCATATTGCTACCCACAGTAAATTCAGTTCGGCTCCTGAGCAAACATACAGCAGTTTTCATCATTACGTAATAGTGACGGACGAGAAAATACCCTCATTGAACTGTTAATTTTTAGTGCCTGTGAAAGCGCAGTTGGTGATAACTGCGCTTTCCTTGGTTTAGCAGGAATTGCGATTCGTGCAGGGGCGCGGAGTACCTTAGGAAAATTAATTCAAATCAACAATACTTCTACCGCAGAATTTATGCAACTGCTGGATGAACAATTTAAAAATCTCTCACTTATCAAAGCCGAAGCCGTAAGAAATACACAATTAGCTTTTCTGATGGACTATCCACCCAGCATAGATTATCGCCGCCCTGCTCATTGGGCAGCTTTTATTTTAGTGGGGAATTGGTTCTCATTAAAAATTTACTGCCACAAGTAGAGAAGCGATCGCTTGTGTCAGCTTCGATCTAGAAATTATAATCTTACGGTCAGTAGACCGAAAAGTTTTTCAAAAGCCTTGCTAGTCATTCATATTTCGCTAGAAATTCAATACGCAGAAACCGCTACAGCATTTTTCATAGCACGTAAGTGTGGCTGTTGGGTAAGTCTGTTTTATTGGAAGTTATTGTGACATACAAGCTATGCTATTACACTATTCTACTCATCTTTATTCTTCTCTTTATTTAAGTTCTAGCAGCCATTACCAGCAGCAACAAAGTCTTACACTACAACATTCTTGACAGGAAAATAGTATAAATCAGTACAAGCACGTAAGCTTTTTATTTTATTCCAGTTTATAAAGAAATAGCAAAAAAATACAAGGGTTGAGCATTAATAAAAACCCTACAAAATATCAAAAATGCGGTTTTTTGAGCCGAATACTTAAAATGGATTTTCTGTGATTAGAAATTAATTAGTAATAACTATTACATCTATTTTAAGATAAATGCTAAAAAATATTAACCGCTCTGTGGATATAAAATATAAAAATTCGCCTAATAGATATGGAGTGGATTTTATATTTTTTGCCAAGAATAAATGGTATTTCTCGTACCATTTATTTTTACAATAAACAAAATTCATCCCCTAAATCAGTAACGGCTAGTTTTTGAGTAATCAAGTTTCAGTTCTCTTGTGTGATCCCTAGACATGACAACCAACAAAAAACAACCACTACATCTCGCTTTCTATGCGTATGCAGTCCTTGCTGTATGCACCTGTTTATCCGTTCTCAGCTTAGATATCTTTAATGTTAAGATTTGTAATGGTATTAATCTTAATACGTTGAAAGCATCAGCCCAATCAACCCAGAAAGCTACATACTATGTTTCGCTGCAAGGTAGGGATAGTAATCCTGGTACATATAGTCAGCCTTGGAGAACTATTAATTACGCAGTAAGTGCAAATTCTCCTGTGAAAGCAGGTGATACAATTCTAGTTCAAGCAGGCACGTACACAGAAATTATCACCCTTGGTAAGTCTGGTAATTCGTCAGGGCATATCCAACTTAAAGCCAATGGAAATGTGATATTGCGCGATCCTGATTCCTTTTATGGTAGCTTCGGAGAGGGTGTCATTCAGTCAGCTGGCAAAGGTTTTTGGATTATTGATGGCTTCCGTATTGAAAATACTTCATGGGCTGGAATTGCTCTGCGTGATGCCAACAATATGATTGTGCAAAATAACCATACTTATCAGACTGGTGCCTCAGGCATAATCATCTTGCCTGCCACCTACTTCAATGGCGGAGAATCAGAAATTACCAGTCGTAATGTTAAGGTTTTGAAAAATACTGTTGAAAGAGCCAACTGGAGATGGAAGGATAACAGTTCTACAGAAGGCACGCAAGAAGCATTGAGTATTTGGGGTGTTAATGGTTTTGAAGTGGCTAATAATACCCTTAAAGAAGGCAACCGCGAAGGTATAGATGCAAAAGTTGGGTCTCGTAATGGTTCTATTCACCACAACATAGTTACTCGTCAAGCCCTAGCTTCTGGTACATATAAAGGCTACAGAGGTGGGCCTGCCATATATGTTGACGGCAATCGGGCGACTAGTTTCAACATTAATATCTATAGCAACACTGTCTACGCAAATACAGCCGATGGAATTGTAATTGCAGACGAAGATCCGAATATTGGAGATGTATATGATATTCGAGTCTACAACAATGTGATCTATGGAAATGGAATGTTAGGCGTTAATGGTGGTGCAGGCATTATCGTTTCCAGAAATGTTAGGAACGTTGAGATAGTAAATAATACAGTGGCTAAGAACGTGCAAGCCATAGTTATCGATGGCTATGCTTTTACCGGTGGGTATAAACCTCAAAATATCAAAGTGAACAACAATATGCTATGCAATAGCACTTACCGTAATGCTTATATAGCCGCTGCAAGCAATATAGCCCTACACAACAACTTATTTACCAATAGTTTTCCAAATATGTATGAACAAGGAGGTGAAGTGCAATCCATGTCTGCTTGGAACAATAATAAAGTGCCATCGGCAGGATTTGTGGATATAAATGGTAACAAATTTCGTCTTCTCTCTACGTCGCCAGCAATTGATGCTGGTTCATTAGATAACACTTCCTACATCAAATTTGACATGGATTATAAATCAAGAATTCGAGGCAATAGCATTGATATAGGTGCTTATGAATTGAAGTAATACCAATTTGAAAAATGATTGAGACATATGGATTGGTAGAACGTAGACTTAGACAATAATGACCAATCCAAAATCTAAAATCCAAAATGGTATAACTTTACCCGTTATCTTGTTGGCGAAGCAAACACTTACTAGTAGTTTGCCCACCCAAATTAGCAGGGGAAAGTTTCAGGGGTAAAGGTAAAAAGGAAAGGGATTTAACAAGAGTTCATCCTTGTCCTTTGTCCTTTACCCTTTCTCCTACCCTCACCCAGCATTAGCGAAAAAAGGAATTTGTTTTTTTAATGATTACGCTACTATTTACAGGAGGTTTTATCTCAATGAGGTAAATTCCTCTAGCCTGTGGCCCCTAAGCGGTTAAGCACCTAATTTACAGTTTAGACCGCAGGGGAGCAGAGGAGAGGGTTTAAGTCATTTATTTACCACAATTTCAATAGTGCAGCTTAAATGCTGATTAGCTTATCTACTTGTACTACACTCAACCGAAAAACGCTGTATGTAATTTTGTTTGCAAACAGCCTCTAAATTTACTACCACAAATATTATTATTTGTTTTTTATTAGTGCAAATTCATAAACTGTTATAGGTTCATTCGTACCAGGATAATCAGTTTTTTCTAGTAATGAATAATTTTGCTGTAATCTTGGCAAAACTTCATTAGCCAAGCTATATTTCATCTTTCCCGAATCACTTCTAACTCCTGCTTCTTGAACAAGAACTAATTTTTGATAACCATTGTCAATCTTGTTTTGAATACGCTGTTCTATATCTGATATCAATGTTGGATTATCCCATACTTTTACATGATCTTGAGGACTAAATATTTCTGGCTTATTCCAGCGACCAACACCATAAAAATTAACTGATTTATCTGCAAAATAATAACCGAATGTAGGACTCAAATAATCAGGATTAATAAGGTAGATAGTCTTTTTGTGATATTTTTTATGCACATCAGCAGCTAGTGACTTTATTCCCGATTTCTCGGTATTTCCTAAAGATACTGCGTATTTTACATTGGGGAAAACAATTGAAATAACCAATAAAATAACTACTATCTGCTTACCAATACGATTAAATTGGCCAATCCAGTAATCATCTATGCGCTGGAAAAGATTAATCACACTACTACTATAGACTACCCAAGCAAGGGGCGTAAAAGGAAACATATAGCGTCCAGCGTAGGAAAGTGCAGCCATCATAATAGTTGTTAATAGAACGCTCAAGTTCAAGATTAATGTATATGTTTTTAGTCGGAAGTTCCATTGGTGAACAAACTGCTGACTACCAGAAAAAAACTGACTCGTTTGAACAATTAAAGCTAAAAAAGTAATTGCTGCTGCAACTTTTTGTCCTATGATTAGAGGTAAAGTATATTTAAAATTTCCATACAATAATTTAGGTCGCATTAACCAAGGTTCTTTAGTCTGCCAAGGAAGACCAGTATGCAGATGTGTCCAGAAAACTTGTAACCACGGCGTAAATAGCAAAAAGATGATTACATAAGCTATAACAAATTCAATTAGACGAATATTTGCTGCACCACGCCATTTTAAGTAAAGAGTAATGATGGCAAGGCTAGCAAGCAAAATCAAACCTGTATACTGTACGTAAAGTAGGGTAGTTGCACAAATTATAAAACCTAATAAATACCACTTTGGTTTTTTATTATTGATCGCTTTGCAGTATAAAAATACTGCGAAACAGCATAGTAACGCTGCTAAAGTGTAAGGACGAGCCTCTTGAGAGTAATAGATAGCCTCTGGTGCAAAAGTAGTTACAGCAGCAGCAATTACTCCAATGGTACGTACACCTATTAGCGAACCTAGTGCATAAGTAGCAGGAATTAGCAATATACCAAAAATGAATGCCGGCAGCTTAAAAATTACATCCTCTGCACCAAACCACTGCATCCATTGGTGCATAATTAGATAAAAACCAGGTGGATTTAGTTCGCTATAGATAACGGTATTAATTACTTCGTGCAAATCTGTTGGAAGTGCATTGAAATAAGTTGAGCTTTCATCTCGCCAAACACCTAACCTGAGGCTTGGTAGACGTAATAGCACACCAATCAACATCAAAATGCTGAGTATAAAATATTGCTGCTTGATATTGTTGCTATTAATAGCCAATCGTAAAAATGTTTTCGATTGCATGATACAACTAACTTAAAAAGTGAAGTAATATTTTTTTGAAACTAACGATCATCTCCTAAATTTTGATATCTAGTTTTCATCAAATAAGCATAACTCATATCATATCTTGCATCAGGCTACTGTAAGTCGCGGCTACACAGGCAAACCCAGCCTATCACGCTTGCACTGCACTTGGCTCACCTGCTATAGCTTCTGTTACTCACCAGCTAAGTTTCAAACTCACCCAAAATTTCCAGATAGTTAATATTTTTCTTCAGTTTATCTTCACGCGCTGAGTTTTACTAAAATCTCTTCAAAACTATGTTTCAGCATCTCTGCATCATTGATCAAACTCTTTCTGGGTGACATCTTTCATTCTTACATTAAAAGAGTTGTATCTTGCTCAAGTGTCACCAATACTTTTAAACGTCTACCCATATTCCTATGCTTTTGGTAGATATCTGCGGTAGAAATGTGCGTATATAGATTGGGATTTTCACTTATTTCTACTTATTCAGGAAATAAGGCGGATTTTCTTTGATTTTGATAACTTTAGCTTTTGGTAAGAGGGTAAATCATAGGAACTTAGGCACGACTGAATCGTATACTCTCCTAAAAAACTTCTGGTGCCAAAACAGATAGAGTTTGTAATTTCTTCACAATTTAAACAGCAAGTATGAAAAATTTATAAAGTTTTGATCAAGCATATACTCTCATTCTTGCTTAGGGAGGATAAGTACTTATGACAGTAAAAAGTACTTGATGCTTGTCTTAGATATTACTAATAATCCAAAAATATGTGGATATAGAGGTAGTTTAAAAAAGCTAAGACTACATTTTCATAAGTACGAGGATTTAACTTTAAAACCTAATTTTATAAGCTAAATGAGTGCGGATTTGGAGAAAAATGAAACAAGTTAAGGTGCTGAATGTAAGTATTGATAATATCACCATGATGGAGTTGTTGGATAAGTTGCAGCATGGTGGTGTTGTTTTCACTCCTAACGTAAACCACATTATTCAATTGCAAAAAAAACAATCTTTCTACTCTATATATCAAAAAGCTGACTACAAAGTTTGCGATAGCAAAATTTTGTTATACGCTTCTCATTTGCTGAATACTCCTATCAAAGAAAGAATAGCAGGTTCAGATTTGTTCCCGGCTTTTTGTAACTATTATCGGCATGATGAGAGAGTCAAAATATTTTTGCTCGGTTCACAATCGGAAGTAGTCAAGACAGCTCAAAGAAATATCAATGCCAGAAGTGGTCGGAATATAGTTGTGGCAGCCCATTCACCATCCTTTGGATTTGAAAAGAACGAGCAAGAATGTCAGGAGATTGTCGATCTCATTAACGCTTCCGAGGCTACAGTTTTAGCAATTGGTGTAGGCGCTCCTAAACAAGAAATGTGGATTGCTAAGTATAAAAAGAAATTGAAAAAAATCAATACTTTCTTGGCTATTGGTGCAACTATTGATTTTGAAGCAGGTTACATCAAGCGATCGCCCAGATGGATGAGTGAAGTTGGACTGGAGTGGCTGTATAGACTCATGAGTGAGCCTAATCGGCTTTGGAAAAGATATCTTTTTGATGCCATACCCTTCTTATTGTTGATATTCCAACAAAGACTGAACCTTTATAGTAATCCTTGGCCTGAGGCTCAGACTGACTTTTCACGCCATATGGACAAGCTAATAGAGAACCTAACCCCCCAGCCTCCTGTCCTCGTAGGAAAGGGAGAGAAGTCCAAGCCTCTGTCCTCGTAGTAGAGAGGTTGGATACCTTGAAAAATAAGATGTGACAATACTACCTTATCTGAACTGACTACCTTAGCCGAAATTGTACACACTGTAGATATACAAATACATAAATATGTATATATATCGGAGGTAGGATTTATAGAGGCAAATTTTCTCAACTTTGTTTAGCTAATCCAGTGCAATTATTCCCAATCAACAGTTATATAGGAATCGGGTTTGATTACTGAACATACTAGTGTAGTCAGGCAATAGGCAATAGCCTCTCAGGCAGGTAAAAATTTACTAATTTGTTCAAAATCAAATATGATTCCTATATCGCATAATGTGATCCTTCCATAAATGTGTTTTTTCCTCCCGCAAAATATGAAAGAAACATATTAAACTGGAAAACCTTCAATCCTTAAGGGGTAAGAATTCCAAAACTCGTTTCTTAGGAGTATAGAGATTAAGAGTAGGTAAAAAAATAAACAAATTTTGTGTTGATTATTGCTATTAGTACTTATACGGTTTGAGCAAGAGTATTGGTACAATCTATAGCGACTCCTATAAACATTTTATTAAATATCTCAAGCCTGTATGGAGAAAAACAACTCTAACGAAGAAATAGATATTCAAAAATATTTACTTGTTTTTAAGCGTCGCTGGCGGATTATAGCAGGAATATTAATAGCTTTTTCTGCTTTAGGTACTGTGATGGTAAAGCTTCAACCAACTACCTATGTAGCCACTGGCAAGCTTCTATTTCAAATGAACAGGAGTTCATCACTAACTGGAGTTGGTGAAAAAATTGGTCATTTAGAATCAATAGGGCCGAATCCTCTGGAGACACAGGCCTTATTAATTAAATCCCAGCCTATCATTCAGCAAGTGATCAATAATCTGAATCTAAAGGATGAAAAAGGCGAATCACTGCAACCAGAAGATGTAAAAATCGAGGTAGAGCCAATTGTTGGTACAGATGGGTTAAACGTTTCCTACACTTCTAAAGATCCAAACTTGGCGAAACAGATAGTCAATCAAGTAATGAAATCTTACATTGACAATAATATTTTAGCTAATAAAGGAGAAGCGATCGCAGCTGGTAATTTTATCGATAAACAATTGCCCACAGCTAAAATTTATCTTGAACAAGCTCAGAATGAATTGTTGCGGTTTAAGCGACAAAACAAGGTTGTCGATCTTCAAGAGGAAACAACTGGATTAGTCAAAAATGTCCTTGCTCTTGATGGTCAAATCAACGATGTTAGCTCTCAACTTGCAGAAGCAACTACTAAAGAACAACAAATAAGTGGTCAAATAAAGCAGCCAATCAATAAGGCTCTAGATATTTCATCTCTCAGCCAAGCAGCTGGTGTCCAAGAAGTTATTTCAGAACTCCAAAAAATCCAAACTCAGTTAAAAATTCAGCAGACACGCTACACAGACGCAAATCCAATTATTAGTAGCTTAAAAAATCAAGAGGCAGCTTTGCAATCTCTGTTGCAAGAGCGGATTAAAGAGCATTTAGGATACTCAATTCCTATTGAGCCTACTAAATTGCAACTGGGAGAGAGAAAACGTGATTTGCCTGTAGAATTAGAAGATGTACAAACACAACGCCTAACATTAGCCCAAAAAATCCAATTTCTCACCAACTTAAAAAATTCTTATAATCAACGGCTATCAATAATACCAAATTTAGAAAAAATCCAATCAGAACTAGAACAAAAAGTATCGCTTGCACAGAAAAATTATGAAAATTTATGGCTAAAATCCCGTGAAATTAAAATAGTACAAAACCAAGCTATTGGTAATGCTCGCATACTAGAATATGCCCAAGTCGAAAACAGTCTATCAGCCTTCAAAACGCAAGGACTGATTGTAGTAGTAGCAATATTTGGTGGATTGCTAATTGGTGTAGCAGTAGCTTTTGTAGTTGACATAATTGACAGACGAGTAAAAACAGTTAAAGAGGCAGAAGGGCTGTTTAATTATACTTTATTAGGTCTAATTCCTAATTTTGCTAATAGCAGAAATAGTCAATTAGATATAAGAGCAGAAGGCGTTTTTCCTGATGTCATTGTTGAAACATATCCTCGCTCAATCATTCATGAAGCCTTTGGGATGCTACAGGCAAATCTCAAATTTAGTAGCTTAGATAAAAAAGTTCGGACAATTGCTGTCACAAGTTCTTTGGCGGGAGAAGGAAAATCAGAAGTTGCTGCTAATTTAGCGGCACTCATGGCGCAGACAGGACTACGAGTGTTATTAGTTGATGCAGATTTGCGCCGTCCTTCTCAACATCACATCTGGAATTTAATTAACTCTATAGGTTTAAGCAATGTTGTAGTAGATGAGGTGCGCTTACAACAAGCAGTACAACGAGTTGCACCAAATTTGTCAGTGCTGACGAGTGGAGTAATTCCTCCTAATCCTTTAGCGATAATTGATTCTAAGGCTATGAGGACTTTGATTGCTCACTTATCTAGAGAATATGACTACATAATCATTGATACACCACCTTTGCTAGGCAATGCTGAAGGATTAGTCTTGAGTAATATAGCAGATGGTGTTTTAGTTTTGGCGAGAATTGGTGTGGTGGATTCAACTAGCATCACGACGGCCAAGACTTTATTATCACGCTCTGAAGCTAACGTTTTAGGTCTTGTTGCTAATGATGTTGAAATTCAACAAGAACCTAGCTATTTTTATTACCAAAGTCAACCTTTAGAAGCTGAATTACAAAAATAAATAGTCCGAATGGCAGCCAAATTTGGCTAAATAAATTGTTCCTGTACATATTAATACTCATCATGAATACCCAACTAGAATTAGGAGAAAATACAAGCCAAACTCAACTTTCTTTTTTAGAACTTTGGCAACAAATTAAAGAAGATTGGATTGCTCACGGACGCGATTGGACTAAGCCCGGTTTTAGAGCCGTGGCTGTTCATCGTTTTGGGGTGTGGCGGATGAGTCTTGAGCCTAAATTAATTCGTGCGCCCTTCAGTATTCTATATAGAATGTTGTATCGCAAAGTTCGCAATAATTATGGGATTGAATTGCCTTACACAGTGCAGCTTGGTCGCCGCGTAATTATTGAACACCAAGGAGGAATTGTCATTCATGGTTATTCTTCGATTGGTGATGACAGCATTATTCGTCAAGGTGTCACCTTAGGAAACCGTTATCTTGATCGTCCTTTGGATGCACCAAAGTTAGGTAAAAGTGTCAATGTTGGTGCAGGGGCGAAAATTTTTGGCAATGTCACCATAGGTGATGGGGCTAATATTGGTGCTAATGCTGTAGTTCTTTGCGATGTTCCGACAAAAGCAACAGCTGTTGGTATACCCGCTAGAATTATCAATTCGTCTAAATTTGATTAGCTGATGAGAAAGTTCTTAGAACCAGACTTGTCAAACAGAAATAATTAAACTAATTCTAATTATCAAAATGAATATCAACCAGTTTTTGATTTTATTCACTAATATAGTTTTGGTATTAGGCGGGGTAGTATTACTAATATTAAGTTTAGTTTTATTTATAGAATGTGTTGCAGCTTTCTTCAGTTCTGTAAAGCCATCTAGTCACCTTGAAGCAAGTAATAAAAAGGTTACAGTATTAATTCCAGCCCATAACGAAGAAGCAGTTATTGGTAACACAATAAAACATCTACAATCGCAATTAATCAAACAGCATCAATTAGTTATAATTGCCGATAATTGTACTGATGCAACAGCAGATATTGCGCGTGAATTCGGTACTCAAGTTATTGAACGTCATGATCTGCAAAATCGGGGTAAGGGATATGCGCTAGATTATGGCTTGCAGTTTCTAGAGTCAGATCCACCAGATGTAGTTGTGTTTGTGGATGCTGATTGTATAGTTTCACCAGGCGCAATTGAAAGTTTAAGTCAGTGTGCAATCGCTACCAACAGACCCGTCCAAGCCACCTATTTAATCGCCAAACCAAACACTTCTAACCCCAAACAATCTGTATCTGCATTTGCTTTCACAGTCAAGAACCAGGTTCGGCTGTTGGGTTTAGCTAAATTTGGCATTCCTTGTCTTTTAACTGGTACAGGTATGGCTTTTCCTTGGGCTGTGATTCGTTCGGTTGATTTAGCGAGTGGTTACATAGTCGAGGATATGAAACTTGGCTTCGATTTGGCTATAGCAGGATATAGCCCCGTCTTTTGCCCAGAAGCTCATGTCACATCAATATTACCGCAACACATACAAGCAGCTAAAAGCCAGAGAACCCGTTGGGAACATGGTCACTTAAAGACACTCCTAACTTATGTACCTATGCTGATTCAAGCTTCAGTCAAGCAAAGAAGGCTAGATTTATTCCTCAGTGCTTTAGATTTGTGTGTCCCGCCTCTATCGTTATTAATCGCGATCTGGTCACTGCTGATGGTGTTGTCTCTCATATTTGCCATATCAGTAGGGATTTGGATCTCAGCAACAGTTTTAGCGGCGACTGGTTTGTTTCTGTTGAGTGCCATTCTCATAGCTTGGACGAAATTTGGGCGTAATGATTTACCTCTGCTGCAACTGCTTGCCATACCAATTTACATTCTGTGGAAGATTCCCCTTTATTTACAATTTTTGTTGCGCCCCCAAAACCGATGGATTCGGACAGAACGTGATTCAGTTAATGTTTCTAAGCCTTAATGTTGTTCATGACTAAATTTGTCCAAGATAAGGATTGGAGTAAATATAGCGGCACTCAAATTGAATTTTTATATAAGAACTTGAATGATGAGAAAGGGAATTTTGTTAGTAATGCCCGTGCCATTTCGGGAAATAGGTGGACGTTTAGGCTTTGATGATCAAACCTGCCAAGGCCTGGTTCGGTGGGCAGAAAATTTTGATCGTGTTGTGATGGCTTGTCCACTCATACCAGAATCTCTGGTTGCCGACAGCGACACATCAATGACTTGGCAGGCGATCGCTGATTTACCTTGTGCAGATAAATTGGAATTAGTTCCACTACCCTATGCTTATAAAATTCCCGACTTCATTAAAACTTACAAAACCACTCGTCAGCTATTAAGTGCCAAGATTCAAGAGTCTGAATATCTTTGTTTTGCCCTCAGTGGTCTAATTGGAGATTGGGGTGCGATCGCTTGTTTGGAAGCACTCAAACTCAAACGTCCTTATGCAGTTTGGGCAGACAGGGTAGAATACGAAGTCATCAGTAGAACTTTATGGAAAGAAGAATCACGCAAGAAATTCCCTCTCAAGCGGTTAGTTAAAGAATTTTTGACTCTGCCGTTGATCAAACCTTATCAAAGGTACGTAATTAGTCATAGCCATTTAGGACTTTTCCAAGGACAGGACTGTTATTCCACCTATTCACCATTCTGTAAAAATGCTCATTGCGTTTACGACATTCACACACACAAATCAGATCAAATTGATGCCTCTAATATTGATCAGAAAATTAAATCATTATCAAACGGTGAACCATTAAAGCTGTGTTATGTAGGACGAGCCGCAGAAATGAAAGGCCCGTTGGATTGGCTGCGAGTAATACACCGTCTTTGTGAGGCTGGAGTGAATTTAAAAGCCACTTGGTTAGGTGACGGGCCATTACTGGTGGAGATGAAATCCCTAGCTGAGGAATTAGGAATTGCAGACAAAATTCATTTAGCTGGCTTTGTGCGCGATCGCCACCAGATTTTAGAAACCATGAGAAACCACCACATTTTCTTATTCTGTCATAAAACTCCAGAATCACCCCGATGCTTAGTTGAGTCTTTAGTCTCTGGTTGTCCTATTATTGGTTACAGTAGCCCTTATTCCGAAGGATTAGTATCTCAATTTGGTGGTGGTGCATTTGTGCCAATCAACGATTGGCAGAAACTAGCTAATTTGATAATTGAACTTAATTCAGACCAAGAAAAATTAAGTAAATTAGTTTTTCAGGCTGCCTTATCTGGGAAGCAATTTGATGAACAATCTGTATTTCAAAATCGCAGTGATTTAATTAAGAAATATTTGGTATAGCTACCCGTGTAGGAGAGCCAAATAAATCTATTGCCTATTGGCTATTCCCTCTTGCCTGCCCTCCATGAGTAGTTTATTTTAATTACTATTGATGTATGAATAAAGAACCGGGCTTTCTTGAAAAATGTTTTGTAATTTTCGGATTAACTTTCTTTTCAGGTGCGTTGGGTGTTCAGACACCTTTAGGCGTACCATTAATTCCTAGCCCTCTGCTAACTTTAACTAGATATTCTGTTTTTTTAATTTCGTTAATTATAATTTGTTTTAATTATAAAGATAGCAGGCTTATTGCTTCCAGAGACAAGCTGTTCTGGGTATTTACAAGCATATTATTTCTATCATTTATTTGGTCAGACCTTCCTATAGAAACGCTCAAAGTTAACCGTGAAATTTTATATATGACCGCATTCGGTCTATATTTTGCTATCAGATTTAGTTTAAAACAGCAAGTAAAGTTAATTGCTAACACATTTTTTTTAGGAGCTTTATTTAGTGTTATTCTTGCTTTAATTTTACCCGAAATTGCTATACATGGAGCAGATCATCCGGGAGCTTGGAGAGGAGTATATGACTACAAAAATACTCTTGGCAGTATGATGATTATAGGTTCATTAGCATTTTTCTTTCTGCCAGTAAGCAATTTCATTGATAAATTTTATAAGTGGATTGGCATTTTTCTCCTATTCACGCTGGTTTTGCTATGTACCTCAAAAACCTCTTTAGTTATATATTTCCTGATTATATTAATTTTGGGATTTTATCGTAAATTTCGTTGGCGGGGCAAGATTAGCGTAGTTTTTTTAGATATTGGTATCCTAATTTTATCAACTGTAGGTACTTTAGTTATTTCTCAATGGGTAACGCTCCTTACTAGTTTGGGAAAAGATCCTACTATGACGGGCAGAACTATATTATGGAGTAGTGCTTTATTAAAACTCCAAACTAGACCATTACTTGGTTTTGGCCACAGTGCATTCTGGCTCCCACAACTCTCAAATGCTCGTGAAGTAGGTTTTTCTGTAGGTACAGGCTTCGTTGCACCTCATGCTCATAATGGCTTTATAGATGTTGCTCTTGATGTTGGTTTTATAGGTGCGGCACTTTTTTTAATTGTTTATTGTAGAACTTTTTTTCGGTCATTAAGATTTGCTTATGCAGCTAAAAAGCCTGAGATTCTATTTCCGATGGCTTTTTTGATTTTTTTGACAATGAATAATATGACAGAAAGTTATATGCTGCGGCTAGCTAATATATATTGGATCTTATTTATAACCACTAATTTTACGCTTTTGAAGAGAGAAACTGATTAATAACTTTCAATAATCAAATTCAAATAATAATCTAATTTTTGAATATTGAATGTCTGAGTAATTAAATAATTTAAGGAGTCAAAAATGAAACCAATAGGAGTAGTAATCATCGGCAGAAATGAAGGAAGTCGTCTGCATCAGTGTTTACTATCAGTTTTAGGCGAACGAACAAAAGTTGTCTATGTAGACTCTGGTTCAACTGATGGTAGTGTTGCCTTAGCAAAGTCTCTGGGCGTTTATGTAGTAGAGCTAGATTTATCTATTCCATTTACTGCGGCTCGTGCTAGAAATGCTGGTTTTGAATATTTACTGCAATTAGAGCCAAATATTGAATTTGTGCAGTTTGTAGATGGTGACTGTCGAGTAGTAGAAGGATGGTTGACCAGAGCAGCCAGCGAGTTAATTTCCCAACCCCAAGTGGTAGTAGTATGTGGTCGGCGCAGAGAAGAATTTCCTGGCAACTCTGTTTATAATCGCCTATGCGATATAGAGTGGGACACTCCTGTGGGTGAAACTAAAGCTTGCGGTGGTGACTCCATGATGAGGGTGAGTGCATTCAAAAATGTTGGAGGTTTTAATCCGACTCTAATTGCAGGTGAAGAACCTGAATTATGTGTCAGATTGCGTCAAGCGGGTGGTATCATTTTGCGCATAAATGCAGACATGACATGGCATGATGCTGGGATGATGCATTTAAGTCAATGGTGGAAGCGATCGCTACGAGCTGGTCATGCTTATGCTGAAGGTGCGTGGCTACATGGAAGCAGCCCTGAAAAACATTGGGTAAAAGAAACCTATAGCATTTTGTTTTGGGGTTTGTTGTTACCACTGTTAGCTTTGATTACTGCATGGTTTACCTTTGGCACGAGCTTAGTTTTGTTATTAATGGCTTATATCTTTTTAGGCGATCGCATCTCCAAAAATGCTCTCCAGCGAGGATTTAAGCCAGAAGATGCACGTGTATATAGCCTATTTTGTGTGTTAGGGAAATTGCCCCAAGCACAGGGACAAATCAAGTTTTATCTTTCTCGCTTATTTAATAAACAAAGTACTTTAGTTGAATACAAAAGTGCTAACTCCTATTCATAACCAAACACCGTATTAGCTCCATCCATTCGTACTAACTTGCCAAAAACTAGGCTGAAATCACGCATATAGCAAACTTCAGATGCAAACCAACCTATTGCCTATTGCCTATTGCCTGCCCCTAAGAATAGTTTGTAAATCAAATTAGGATGCTATATATGAAAATTGCCTATTTAGTCAATCAATACCCCAAAGTCAGCCATAGTTTCATTCGGCGGGAAATTGCTGCACTTGAAGCTTGTGGTTTATCAGTAACACGCTTTTCAATCCGCTCTTGCGAATCTGAACTAGTTGATTTAGAAGACAAAGAGGAATTTCAAAAAACACAAATAATCTTAAATGTAGGCATTTTTGGATTACTATTTAATCTCTTAATCATAGCTTTTACAAAGCCAATTTCCTTCCTTCACGGTTTATCTTTAGCCTTCAAAGTCGGTAGAAAGTCACAACAAGGCATTCTCTATCATATTATTTACCTAGCTGAAGCTTGTGTGTTAAAGAGTTGGTTACAAAAAGCAGGAATTACTCACCTTCATGCTCACTTTGGAACTAACTCAACAACAGTAGCAATGTTATGTCAGGCAATAGGAGGGCCACCTTATAGTTTTACAGTTCACGGGCCAGAGGAATTTGATTCTCCTTATAGTTTAGCCCTGACTGAAAAGATTAATCGAGCTAAATTTGTGGTCACCATTAGTTCTTTTAGTAGAAGCCAGCTTTACCGGTGGTGTCATTACCAACAATGGCAAAAAATCCATATAATTCGTTGTGGTGTAGATGCTGATTATTTCGAGCAACCAACAATACCCATACCATCTGCACCAAACTTAGTATGTGTTGGTCGGCTGTGCGAACAAAAAGGTCAGTTACTACTATTAGAAGCCCTAAAAAACCTGATTAACGATAATATTGACTGTCAATTGACCTTGGTAGGTGATGGTTCCCTACGCCCAGAAATAGAAAATTTAATTCAAGAGTATGGGCTAGAGAAACAAGTAAAAATTACTGGTTGGGCTAGTGGTACAGAAGTTCAAAAATATATTATGAATTCCCGTGCATTAGTACTTCCCAGTTTCGCAGAAGGGCTACCAGTTGTGATTATGGAAGCATTAGCCTTAGAACGTCCAGTAATTACCACCTATGTTGCAGGAATTCCTGAACTTGTTCAATCAGAAGTCAACGGATGGTTAATTCCATCAAGCTCAGTACCCGCTTTGACAGAGATAATGAGTCAAGTTTTACAACTGCCAACTGAAAGATTAGAACAGATGGGAAAAGCAGGCTCTGTCACAGTAAAAATGCTCCACAACACAGCACAAGAAGCAGGCAAATTAGCGAATCTCTTCCGATACAACCATGACAATTTTTCCTAAAGTTCATCTTTAGCTTCTTATAAGAATTTTGCTCCTAAAGTTTGTATATAACAATCCTAAATAAAATCCAAACAAATCTGTTGCCTATTGCCTAATGCCTGCCTCCACAACTAATTTGTAAATTAAGTAGGATTCCTATATAACTATGACATCTTTAAAAAAGCTGGCCATTAAGGGAACAATCTGGACAATTGCCGGTTATGGTTCTAGCCAGATTCTCCGATTTGGTAGTAATTTAATTTTGACTCGCCTATTAACACCAGAATTTTTTGGTTTGATGGCTGTAGTCAACACTTTAAGAATTGGTATAGAGTTATTCTCTGACCTCGGTATTAGCCAAAGTATTATCAATACAAAACGGGGTCATGATCCCGCTTTTTTAAATACTGCTTGGACGCTGGCTGTCATCCGTGGTTTTATGATTTGGCTATTGTGCCTGCTAATTACTTGGCCTATGGCACATTTTTATAATGAAGATAGACTGTTGTGGTTAATTCCTATTGTTGGACTTTCATCGGTTATCGATGGATTTACTTCTAATAGTAGACATATTCTTCATCGTCGAATGGACTTAGGAAGATTAACCGTATTTAACCTTAGTACCCAGTTTCTATCGCTTTTAACCCTAATTTTTTTGGTTTATGTAAACCGGAGTCTGCTGTTTTTAGCTTTGGGAGTATTCGTAGGTTCAATATATGTGACAGTCGGTAGTTATTGGTTAATACCAGGATACCGCGATCGCTTTGCTTGGGATCGAAGTTCAGTCGATGAAATTTTGTCTTTTGGCAAATGGATGTTTTTGGCATCAGGGATGACGTTTCTCAATGAGCAAACTGATCGTTTAATTCTTGCTAAGTTGCTTTCTTTTAAAATGTTAGGTATTTATACAGTAGCTTATACTTTAGCTGGTATACCCCGTGAAATAATTAAACAAATTAGCTATAGAGTTATTTTTCCTGCCATTTCCAATCAGTCCGATCTACCAAGACAAACTCTACGCTCTAAAATTCTCCGCCAACGTCGTTTGATGTTAATAGGATTTGCAATATTGTTAGCTAGTTTAGTTACTCTTGGTGATATGGTGATTCAACTACTATATGATAGTAGATACCAAGAAGCTACTTGGATGATGCCAATTTTATCTTGTGGCATTTGGTTTTCAGTATTGTTTTACACCATTAGTCCTGCACTTTTAGCTATTGGTAAAGCTTTGTATTCTGCCCAAAGTAATTTAGCCGGATTTATCATGATTGGAGCAGGATTACCTTTAGCATTTTTCCATTTTGGTGTGATCGGAGCAATTATTGTCATTGCATTCAGCGATCTACCTTTATATCTAGTTAACCTTTATGCACTGGAGCGGGAAAAATTATCTTGTTTAGCTCAGGATATACAAATGACAATATTTTTTATTGGGCTATTGAGTTTATTCCTGAGCATTAGATATTTTTTAGGCTTTGGTTTACCTATTCAAAACCTACTTTAAACAAAGGTGAGTTCGACAGATTATTAAAAACCCCGCTTCCATTCCTCTCCACGCTTCAGGGAGAGGTTTAAAAAGCTTAATTTCTCGTACTTAAATTACTACATTAAAGCCCCTCTCCGCGACGGAGCGAAAAGTTGAGCCAGTGCGTTGGACGGGTTCCCCGGCATAAAGCAACTGGCGTTGCGCGTCCGGGTTTCCCGGCGCAAAACTTTTCAAGGCAGAGGGGTTGGAGTGAGGTTCATCGAACTCACGTTCAACAAGCTTGAGAAAGAAAAAATCATATTTTTAAAACCTCTTCCCTACAGGAAGAGGTTTTTTCAATGCGTCGAACTCACGTTAAAGTTAGCCAAACTAGATTTACTCAGTATTTCACTCAGCAAAATGAGTGTAGCTTTAAAAAGCTCCAACTTTGCCAAAGATGATATAGAAGGTTTTGGTAATCAAAAATAAGTCATACAATGGATGCCATTTTTCTTGGTAACGCAAGTCTAAATCTACTATTTGTTCAAAATCTTTGATGTGAGAACGACCATGAACTTGCCATTCACCAGTTAAACCTGGTTTAACATTCAGACGTTGCCAGTGACGTTGGTTGTACTTGGCTACTTCATCAGCAGTAGGTGGACGGGTTCCTACTAAACTCATCTCACCTACAAGCACATTCCAAAATTGAGGCAGTTCGTCTAAGCTCGTACTGCGTAAAAAACGCCCTACTTTCGTTACTCGGAAGTCATTCTTGTTTTTAAAGATTAGTCCATTGGCTTCGTTTTCGACGAGAGATTTGAGTTTTTCGGCATCGTTAACCATTGAACGGAATTTACGCAGCCGAAAAGGTCGTCCATGAAGCCCATAACGTTCCTGAGTAAAGAAAATAGGGCCTGGGCTATCGAGTTTAATAGCGATCGCGATCGGTATAAACACAATAGCCAAAATTGTTAAACCTACCAAGCTCCCTAAAATATCCAAACAACGTTTGAATTTAGAACCTACTGAAGAGTGGGGTGTATCTAATTTCCAAGCTTGGTAAATAGCACCTTGATAAACGCTTTGCGATTGTGTTTGGTACATTATCTAGACAACTGTAATATTAAATTGGGTAAATTCACTTAAATTTGTTGATGAATATAAACTTTACATTCTTAATAAATCTGCTTTTTTGCAGCATATTTACTGCATCTTCATGAAGACTACTCAATATAAAAAATTTTATAAATTTTTTTATGTAGGCTCATGGATCTAACTAAGACAATGGCTATTCTAAAAAAATTTATTACTTCAGACACAACTTAGCTCATCTGAGAAAGAGTTCATCATACTTTGCTCTGTCTGTTGCACAGCAAGCCTACACCGACCTAATTGTACGGTGTAGGTAGTTAACTTCACATACTTAGAGGTTGAACAGTTAAATCTTGGAGGGTAATTGTGTAATTATGCTGTTGTGCTGTAGTCATGAATGAAACGATCGCTTCACAAGTCACAGCCACAGTTAACATCACTAAGTTTCGTGCCAAGGGATAATCACAGACATCATCATTAACTTCGGAAGGCACTCGATAAACGTCATTCCAAATGACTTCAGCATAATCAGCTGCTAACCCAGCATGAACACAAGGAATTCTAAATTGATCAGCATAATCTTTCACTGCCTGACGTGCCACACTGTTGTCAAACACATCGACAATCAGCTGGCTATCTTTGAGTAGTTGAGTTGTATTTGCTGATGTTAACTCCTTTGTCTGAGCATCTACTTTAGTACCAACGGCTCGATATAAGTTGTTCGCCAAGATTTTCGCTTTAAATGCGCCGACATCAGAACGGTAGTAGGGTTGGGTGGAAAGATTACGCTCTTCAATGCGATCGCGATCAATCACTATCAGTTTCTCAAAACCAGACCGAGCCAAGTTCTCAGCAATGTTAGCTCCTAAAGCACCAGCACCACAAATTGTGACAGGATAGTTTTTCAGCTTTGCCATCACAGCATGACTGCGATAAAGCTGTTCGTGAAAAAAGATGCTCATTGTCCTTACCATTCTTGTTGTTCTATGACACCAACCAAGGATTGCAAATCAAAATTGCGATCGTAACCACTCAGACAAATACCAGAACTGATGACCGTCAAATCAGTTTTAGCGATCGCACTACTATGGCGAACACCATCTGATGTTGTCCAATCAACTGTCCAATAATCACCGCGATCTTGGAATTGCTGTAATTCACCGCCGCCCATCTGCAAGGCTTTTCGCAGTCGCCTTTCATCCTGTTTAGTTGGATTGAAACCCTCAATCCGCCCAGTGGCTAATTCATATACTGTGCGAATTTCTGGAGTTATGCCTTTGAATTGCAATTCTGCAACCGGAATGAGTCGCAAAAGCGCAGATTGCAAAGTTTCTACAATAGCCGGATCGGCGCGGCGATCGACCTCTTCAAACCAACAGGATTGTCCATTCCAACGGGCAATGATTTGTTCAAAGACTACACCCTCGGTTACTAGATGCACTGCGATCGGTTTTACTACTTGCAACCGTTGACGCATATCTACTTCATTGATGGGGTAGGCTAACCAAGTTTGTCCCCGTAATTGGTGTGCTAACCGCAGCCGGATTTGAGGAAAGTGTTGTAAGTATTCCGCAACTTGGGGTAAGTCTGCCTCTTCCACAAAGATTGCTGTCTTCACATCCACAGGCTGAAAGATGCCCCAACCTTCAAATTTACTAGGCTTTGGTGTGAATATGTAGACCATTCCAGCTACCTTTGTGCGAACTCGTCCACCTTTGACACATGGTGCGAGAAATTGGGTAGTGTACAACTGAGCTTCTGCATTAGCAATTTGGTTAATCAGTTTACGGATGTCAGTCATAGCTGGATGTAATTTAGGGAATATTACAGAAGCTTTTTGTTAAAAATTAGTATATAAAAATACATAAACAAATATTTAAATAGCAATTAGACAACTATAAAAATGTTTTTGCGTTTTGCATATATCGGACTTCGTTTCTTATCTTTCTATCTAAAGAATTAAAAATTTATTTACAAAAAAATTTCTCATGTTAGGCAGAGCTTATTTCTGCCTAATTACTAAATTTTATGACTTACATACATCATTTTTACTCTATAAACTAAAAATAATATAAAAATTATGAATAGCCAAATACAACAAATAGTAGAGTCACGAAAAAAGCTAGCATCTGCTTATCGTGCAGTTTACGCAATTGGAGTTTTGAGTCTTTTTCTCAGCTTAGTAACCTTTGTGGCTGGCACTCTAATTCCTGATTATCTGATATTAGGACTCGGCTTTTTGATGTTTGCTTTACTCTATATATTTCTAGGTTTTTTTGTTCAACGTAAATCGAAAATTGCATTAGGTATTGCAATGGGATTTATGTTGCTAAATGTTTTAATAGGGATTTACAATTTGATTCAAACAGGCAGACCATTTGGCTTGATTATTCCTATTGCATTTTTCAGTCAGACAATAGAAGGGTTTAAAGCGATACAGATATTAAAGTCACAGACTTGAAGTAAATTAATAACCTCATAATTACAGGGAACAGGCAATAGGCAATAGGCAATAGGCAATAGGGTTGAAAGCCTGTTGGTCTATGGCTTTGTTCTTAAAATTTGTATCTCATTTACCTATAATGTGCTGCATAATACATTTTTAGTTGCTAACATTAATGATTAAAATCTACAAAATAAGTAATGCTCACTGTTTGTAACAATAAGCATTACTCTACTTTAGAACTTACTTATCATCTCGCACAGGCAATGGCATATCTAAAATTTCCATTAGCAAATCTAGGCGAGAGGGACGCGTTAGGAGTGGGACGAGGTTCGGTAAGCTGTAGTAGTCGCCTGCAAAAGTGAAAGTTTCTACAGGTGCTTGCTGCTGCTTCAGTTGAGTCTCTACCCAGTTGTAGTGAGTACCCACACGGACAATCACCACATTGGGAATCACCGCAAACTCTCGGCAATAAGTCTTGTAGACTTCACTGAAGTAAGGTGTAGCATTTTCACCTTCATCAGTCACCAAAATAATCTGGTCAACAACCTGCTTCTTCTTCCGCATTGCTTCTAACGCACAGCCGATACTCGTACCGCCACCAGCATTGATGTGCTGGAAAGCACGCTCCCAGTCAGTTAGCTCTTTACCCTTGGCGGTAACAGGATAAGGAATGGTATCGAAGGCGTAGACAAACAATTCTGCTTGAGTAATACCAGAGATTAAAGCCGCAAGTTGCTTACCAATTGCGATCGCATTATCCATTGAGCCAGATTTATCGACCAAGAGGGCGGTTGAACGCGCAATTGTACCGCGTCGCTTTACCTGCTCATTAGTTACTTTTTCCAGCTTGGCAACGGTGTCTGCGTCGAAATCTGCGGTATCTGCGGCAATCTGGGCTTTGAATGCAGCAACACGCCCACTCTGTGCAGCTTCTTCCAGCTTGGAGTCAATCAGCTTTTTGACTTCTGGGTGATCCATTGCACCTCTAGCTTGGAGTGACTTGAGGTTGTTGATCGCCTCTTGAGGAGTCATGCTGTTGATTAATGCTACCAGCGCAACAGGTGTCAGTTTCTTGATTGCACCAATTGCGATCGTGTAGGGAATTTTGAACTCCACAATTAGCCGTGCTTGTTCTGCGGCACTTTCTGCCTTAGCCAACTGTTTGAGGACATTTGCTAAAGAACCTTCTGGCGGAGTATTGCGGAATAAAATCGCATTCGCTCGTTCATTTGGTTTAATGTGTAGTGAAGCATATAGGTGCTTCATTGCCTTACGACCCCGCAAAGCAGCGCGATCAAATAAAGCCGGATTACTTTCCCTTGTCTTCAAGTAGCGCCGCACCGCAGTACGAGCGGAACGAGGCAGCTTATTTTGCTGTTGCTTCATGAAATCTACTATACGAGCCACCTGATAAGGCGGAAACTCTTGCAGCATAACAAATCCCGCATCTCGGTGTTCAGTCAAATTGCTAGTTAGCAAGTGAGCAATAAACACTTCTTTGTGGTCGCGCACATCTCCATGACGCTGATACCAAACTGCTAAGTGTCCGTAAAATATAGGGTCTAATTCAATAATTAACTGATGAATTTCTGCAACTTGTTCCAATTTGCGGTGAGGAGTGGTCAGCAAACTGTTAAGCATTTCTAAGCGCAAGTCGCGTTCTGCTGTGTTAGTGTTCATAAGAACCTCCTCTAATTTTGATGGATGAGGAGGCAGATGTTGCACACGGGGTAATCACCACGCAAGTTGTAGAAGCATTGGTTGAACTTTTTCAGAGTTATGTATGCTTCTGCGATTGGGGCGCGGCAACAACTGCCGATAGAATATTATTTAAGAGCAGCGATCGCTCCTGTTTCCTCTAGTTGCTGCTTGAGAGTTTCGGCTGCTTCTTGATTTAATCCTGACTGAACTACTTGCGGCAAAGAGTCTACAAAGTCTTTTGCTTCTTTGAGTCCTAGTCCGGTGATTGTGCGAATTACCTTAAGTAAGGCAATCTTTTTCTCTGCTGGAACCGATACCAACACAACATCAAATTCGGTCTGAATTTGTGGTTGAGTCTCATCCTCTTTACGTTTGTCAATCGTAATTAGTTTCGGTATTGAACTATCAACATTAAAAGTTGCTTCAATCTGCTTGACTAAAGCGGCAGTTTCATTGACAGTAAGAGACTTGATTTGTTCTAAAATTTCTACAGTTTTCGCAGACATAGCAACCTCCAATGAGTTGCACTTAACTCATAGTTGATAATAATTGAAGAAGAATTCAGAACTCAGAATTCAAGACTCATAATCAATTAGTCGGGGATTCAAACCCACTTATTCATCCGCCAGTTATACTCCAATTCAATTCTGAATTCTGGCTCCTGACTCCTGAATTCTGTTTAGAGAAATAGGTCACTTCGTGTAAGTTGAAAAAGCTGTTGATTTATACACGGGACTTGAACCCGTAATAGCTTGTTCTCTAAACAAGTGCCTGTACCAATTCGGCTAGTATGTAAGCTTTTTCGGTGAGGACACGAAGTGAAAATACTAGTTTTGAGAAAGTTGATTTACAATAAATCGAATTTCTTTTTTATTACACTGCTGTTTACTAGCAGCGTAAATTCTACGACCTCTATAAGTTGCGCTAGAACGATGAATTAAACCTTGAAAAACATCAGTTACATAATCAGTTGGTGGTGGTGGAAAATCTTTAAAGGTAATCCGATACCAAATCCCGTTCAGCTTATGGTACTGATGGTATAGCGTTTCTCAGTCTAAAGAAGTACAGTAGCAACAATGGGTAAACCAATTATAAATATCATTTAAAGAGACTTGGTTAAAAGCATTTTCAATCGCTTT
>NZ_JACJRV010000075.1 GCF_014697475.1 Nostoc sp. FACHB-152 | reverse complement strand
GATTCTGTTCAATGTGGTTCAGTATGTCGCACATTTTTCTGTGTAAAAAAAGCTTTCTGATGTTCTTTTATCACAGAATGATACTATTTTGGAGATGTCTATTGTACAGCTTTTTGGCAAAATTCTTAATAGAGTGGTACTCCCCGGTTTAGCGCATCTACAAAACTTGCATAGTCATACTCAACTTGAGTTGCATAATCTAAAGCAAAGTTGACTATTTCATTTTTAAATGCAGCCTTGTTACCACTAACAATATCTGTTACTTCTTTATCCACACTATTAGGAACAAGCGCATCATTGTAATCTTTATCAGAAATAGCATGGTTTTTAGCTACGACTTTGCCTGCATACCCCATTGCATCCATGAACTTGGTTTTGCTTGTGAGTAATGTATAATCAAAGTCTTCTTGATAAGGTGATTTCTCGTGCAGCATAAAGAAAAGGTTGTTGAGTACAGTATAGCCAACTAAAGGATCTGTATTAGCAAGCATTGCTTTTGTAGCAATTGTCACTCTTGTACCTTCATTATTGCTATATACAGAACTCGATAATAAACTGGGAGCAGCGATCGCTACTGCACTAGTGGTTTCTTGTTTCATTTCTAAAATGCGATCGTCGTCAGTTGCCGAACTAGGGCCTTCAATGAGCAAGTAATATCGATATCTGCCAAGACTACCAGTTCCTGAACCTAGTTTTAGCCGAATATCTTTAAGAGTGTAGTAGCTATTGCTGTAGCGTTTACTGGTAGGAATTGAAGTTATATAACTACTCATCGCATTACTAATACTTGAGTAGGTGCTACTAGATAGAGGTTGAAGTTGGGAGCTTGTCTGGAAGACGCGATCGCCACTGCTATTGATTTGCGTATACTTGCTCAATAAGCTGGAACGACTTTTGCTAGCAGCTTGTTGAATTAAATCGTTAACAATACCGTTTGTATTACTAGATTCTAATCGGTAAGATAATTCGTCATTAGTTCCCTTGAAGTCGCTCATTTTATTGAGGTAAGTATCTAAAAAATTCCGCACAACATCTTGAGCATCACTAGTGCTAATACCATTTTCTTTAGCTGCTAAAAGAATTGAAACAGCCATCCGGCGCAAGTCCCAAACGTAAGGGCCAAGGTAGCCTTCATCAAAATCGGTAGTATCAAATACATTATTACCATTGCTATCTCTCATTCCACCAAGATTCTGCATATGCATATCACCTTCCAACCAAATAGCCCCTGTTGCAGAATTGACAAATGCTGAACTTGGTAATGTCTGCATATCACGATAAAAGATGTGAGCAGTCCCTCGATAAAAAGCAAAAGGACTAACCGCCATCTTTTGCATTTTTGTTGCTAATTCTTGAGGTAATTGAGTAGCAAATTGATGATTGTATTGATAAATTTCATTTTCTACCCAACTAGAACGAGGAGTTGCAGCAATAGTCCTAGCATCAAACCATAAAATTACAACTGTCAGGGCAGCAACTATACCTATTTTTTTTAACATAAAATCAGATAGAATTTGTCAATTAATTTATACTGTAGATTAGCCTAAAAGCTAGTAGTTATCTCATAACCATTCTTTAACCTATAGTTTTAAATGTCAGGATATTTGCTCTACTTAGATTAGTCTATACTCCAGTTTTTTAGTGACATTCCATCATGAGTGTTGACGGTGTGATTTCAACCTAAATTATCGTTGAAGGCGATCGCAATTTCCCTACACATTTACGCCGTTCTACTTATTTAGGGAGTTAGTGCAACTTTAATCACTTTTCGCGCTTTCATATCACAAAATACCTGTTCTAAATCTTGTAAAGGTCGTTTTTCACTGATGAGTAATTCAAAAGGTATTTTGCGAGTTGTAATTAATGCCAGTGCCTTTCGCACATATTCAGGAGTATTGTGAAACACGCCTTTTAAAGTCAATTCGCTGTAGTGCAGTTGTTCTGTATTCACTGTAATTGTTGTATCTCTTGGACAACCGCCAAATAAGTTCACTGTTGCACCAGGACGCGCACAGGCGATCGCACTTTCCCATACACTGGGTACACCCGTTGCTTCAATCACCACATCTGCACCCCAGCCTTGAGTCAGTTCTTTCACTACACTAGGAATATCTGGAGTTTGATGATAGTTAAAGGTTTGGACTGCACCCAATTTTTTCCCAATTTCTAGCCTTTGGTCATTTCCTCCCCAGAGTAATACCTCCACCGTATCAGCTAAGGCGGCGACGAACATTAACCCAATCGCCCCATCTCCTAACACCACTACTTTATCTTGGGGCTGAATATGAGAACGAGCTACTCCATGCAATACACAAGCTAAAGGTTCCGTCATTGCTGCCAACTCTAAAGGCAACTCATCGGGAACCCGCAACAAATTATGCTTGACTATCGGTGCCGGAATTTTTAGGTATTCGGCAAATGTGCCATTATTCCAGGTCAAATTTGGACATAAAGAATACTCTTGGCGTTGACAAAAAAAGCATTCCATGCATGGCGCAGAATTATTTGCCACGACGCGATCGCCTACTCGCCAGTTTGTCACATCAGCACCCACAGCTACAATTTGTCCAGCTGCTTCATGACCAAACAAAGTCGGTGGTTTTAACATTTTGGCATGACCACCACGCCGCCAAACTTTCAAATCTGTACCGCAAGTTGTCGCTGCTCCCACTTTAATTACCACTTCGCCAGCTGCGGGTGTGGGGTCAGCTACTTGCTCTAACCGAAAATCTTCCCGACCATAAAGTAAGGCTGCTAACACAGCTTTTAACCTAATTCATTAGCTCCACCCGATTGTATCAGGTAGAGCCTGCCAGAGAATAATTTGGTCATGCGCTGCGCGCAGGGTGTGGGGTGTAAGGAAGGTGTTGGTGTTGGAAGAGGCAAAAACCCTTACCAACACAATTACCCTCAAGGGCAGGGCTTGTGTCCCAAAGGTTGTTGGGGCTGTCTTTATGAACAGGGTGTCGGGTGTCGGGGGGATAGATTAATCGTGAGCAACGCAAAACTAGTTTACTCATAAGTAGTAAGACAAAATTAATTACCCAACATTAGACCTGAAACCCTTATTAAGCCTAGAATCTAATGTGTAAATATTTCTGTCCTATTACTTAACAGTCCTTCTTCCCCTACACCCTACACCCTACACCCTTCTTTGGTCGATACCCCACGCCCGCCCCATTGGGGCTTAGTCAACGTCGGGTGTGTTTAGATTAGTTGATGACTTAATTGCAAGACTTAGGAATTAACCTTTGGTTGAGAAAGAATTCCTGTGTTTCGAGAGTCCACATTAACTAAACGATTAACCGTTAACAGTGGTACTTCTTGTCGGCAAGAAAGGCAAAACCAATACAACTCACCATGACGGACATGACGCAGCACGGAACCACCGCAACATGGGCAAGTGTTGGCTCTCATACTCATTGCAATGTCCTCCTCAGAACAAAATTGATGTTAAATTTAGGTAAAAAGTTGTTGATTATAATCAGAATTTAGCCGCATGAATATAACCGTTTAGATTAATGCGGTTTTTAATAATATGTTCGTAAACTTGTTGTCTAAGCGTAATGCACGCGGATAAACTGCTTCTATAAAAGTCAGAGTTTGTGAATCACCAGAGGCAAACAAAGTTACTTCATAACCTCGACATACTAACTCATCGCTCAAGCAACTCACTACCAGTTCAATTCCTCCAGAATTTAGAGGTGGAACTGATTCCTGTAAGCGGGCTAACTGAGAGATTTTCATAAGTTGTTTTGGTTCAGACTGTAAGGCTGCCCTCTCTTCAAGATTCATATCATCTTTTCTTGAGAACAAAGCATTTTTACTTACTCTTTTAAGATTTCAATTAACTTAATTGAGTCTTAAAAGTGCAATATTAGTTAACACTTGTTCACAATAAGGTAAAAGCCAGCCGATACATTTTAGACCATTAATTATTTTGTAGCCACTTATTGCCTACACTTATAAAATATAGCTCACATTCCCTTAATTTCATCTACCTTGGGGATCATAAACCTATAGGATATTTTGTAGCTAAACTTACAAAACCACAGGTTTTGTAGCCGCAAATACTAAAAATATTAGACGGGATCAATTTTCTAATAACCTGAATCTGAGGAAAATTAAGCAAAAGAGAGAATCAATAGAATAAAGATTAAATAATACTAAAATTTTGATAACTGAGAAAATACTGCATTAGTTCGATAATTAGCTAAATGAAAATTGTTAGTTGGAATGTTAATTCGATTCGCACTCGTCTAGAGCAGGTAATTGATTGGTTAAGCCAGAATCCTGTAGATGTGCTGTGTTTACAAGAGACAAAAGTAGTAGATGCTGATTTTCCGCGATCGCCGTTTGCCCAATTAGGCTATAACCTCTACATCTGTGGACAGAAAGCTTATAACGGTGTTGCCCTCATTTCACGCCAACCACTTACCGATGTTAGTGCCGGGTTCACCGCAATCTTGCCCCAGCTTGAACCAGAATGGGATGAGCAAAAGCGAGTCATTACAGGTGTAATCGATGGAATTCGGATTGTCAACTTATATGTTCCCAATGGTTCAGCAATTGGCAGCGAGAAATATGAATATAAGTTACGTTGGTTAACAGTACTCCGAAAGTATTTACAATTCCTTCTGCAATCACAAACTGCCATTTGCATCTGCGGTGACTTTAATATTGCCTTAGAAGCTATAGATATTCACGACAAAGTGAAAGCAGACACTCATATAATGTCCAGTCCAGAAGAGCGTCAAGCCCTACGAGATATTTTAGAATTGGGTTTTGCCGATGCTTTTCGCAAATTTACAACCGAAGGTGGACATTACAGTTGGTGGGATTATCGCGCCGCCGCCTTTCCCCGGAACTTAGGCTGGCGAATTGACCATCACTATCTCACGCCAGAATTATACGAACGCGCCAAAAGCTGCATCATAGATGTTGCGCCAAGAAAATTAACCCAACCTAGTGACCATGCACCAGTGATTTTGGAATTATAGATTAAATAGAAGTAGGAAGTGTGTAGAAACCCTTCACACTTCACACTTCACACTTCATACTTCATACTTTAATTACTATGTTTTTGGTAACTGGAGCAACGGGAGGAATCGGCCGTCGAGTTGTGCGACTTCTACGCCAACAAGAAAAATCAGTACGGGCTTTTGTCCGGCTGACTTCGCGTTACAGCGAGTTAGAACACCGAGGTGCAGATATCTTCATTGGTGATTTGCATCGAGAAAAAGATATAGAAAAAGCTACTCAAGGTGTCCAGTATATTATCAGCACCCACGGTTCTGGTAGTGATAGCCTATCCATCGACTACCGCGCCAACATAGAACTAATTGACCAAGCAAAAGCCCACGGAGTAGAACACTTTGTATTTATTTCTGTACTAGGATCTGAGCGAGGATACGAAGATGCCCTCGTTTTTAAGGCAAAACGAGAAGTAGAAAGATATTTGGTAAATAGTGGCTTAAATTACACTATTTTACGCCCATCTGGATTAGCATCTAACTTGCTGCCATTGGCAGAACAATTTCGTGAAACAGGCTTATATTTGCTGATTGGCGACCCCAAAAACCGAAGCTCGATAGTTAGTACAGACGATTTAGCAAGAATTGTAGTGGATGCTGTGACATTTGCAGAGGCTCGAAACCAAATATTACCAGTTGGGGGGCCGGAAATTTTGCAACGAGAAGATATACCTCGGATATTTGGTCGGATTTTTAATAAAGAACCGATAGTGATTAATCCTCCTGTTTTGGTAATTGATGGTTTAAGGAGTGCAATAGGTTTATTCAATCCCCAAACACAAACAGCTTTGGGTACTTATCGTACATTGCTATCAAACGAGTTTTTTTGTACAAAAGACGAAATAACCAAATTAGAGAAGATTTTCGGTTTTCAGTTAGAAACCTTAGAAAGTTTTTTAAGACGCTATTTAGCAGTTTGAATCAGGGGCTAGGGGTTAGAGGCTAGAGGCTAAAAGTCCCTAGCCCCTACTCCCCACTCCCCATTCCCTAATCTAAAATCTTATGAAATCTCCCCTAGTCGCAAATCCCGCTCAAGCACGTCAGACAAAACAGCGATTCGCTAAACCAGAGGATCAACTTTCTTATGAATTGGGTAAGGCCGTTCAAGAATTGCCTCCACTTTATACAAGATTGTTGGCAGGTACAATCAGCTTAGTTGTATTTGGAACGATCGCCTGGGCGAATTTCTCGGAAATTGATGAAGTGGCGATTGCACAAGGGGAATTAATTGCTTCTACACAAGTGCGCCCAGTCACATCTCTAGGTAATGGGTCAATTGTAGCGGTGAAGGTGAAAGAAGGCGATCGCGTGACTAAAAACCAAGTTTTAATTCAACGCGACCCCAACTTGCAAAGAACTGATGTCAACCGCTTAGATCAATCTGCCAAGCTAATTAAAGAAGATATCCAACGTTTAGATACAGAACGCGTCGGCGGTACAAGTACAGGCGAAAAGCTGCAAGATGAACTGTTAACTGCACGTGTGCGAGACTTTCAAGCACGTCAAGGCGCAGCCGAAGCAGAAGCAAATCGCCAACGCGCCTCACTCGACCAAGCAAAAGTGCGCTTGGCGCGATTGAAAGAAAATCTCAATGCTGCTAAAAGTTCTTTAGTTAACGCCAACGCTAACCTCAACAATGCGAAAAATATTCGAGAAAGAGTTAAACAAGGTCTAGCGATCGCGCAAGATAGAGAAGAGAAACTCCGCACCTTAATTAATCCTGGTGCTGTACCCAGAGTTGATTACTTAGAAGCCCAAGAAAGATTAAATCGTGCCAATACAGACGTTACCAGATCAGAAGATGAAGTGACTAACGCCACTAACAAAGTCACCGAAGCGCAAGATCGTGTCGCCTCCTTAGAAAAAGATATTGCAGCCCAAGCGCAAGAAGTTCGCCAAGCCCAGGAAGCTTTTCAAGGGGCGCGGAATCAAGCCCAGCGTTTAGCATCAGAACGTCAAAGCGAAATTTTGACCCAGATGACTAAGCGTAAAGAAGAATTAACTAATGTATCTGGTCAATTAGAACAAGCTAAAAAGCAACAAGAAGGAGAAACTATTAAAGCCCCAGTTGCAGGCACAATTTACAGAATCAAAGCCACCAAAGGGCCAGTACAAGCAGGTGAAGAATTACTTTCGATTTTACCAGATGGAGAAGAGTTGCAGTTAGAAGTGAAAGTTCTCAACCGCGATATTGGTTTCATTCGTCCAGGGATGAAAACAAAAGTCAAAATGGCGACTTTCCCTTTTCAGGAATTCGGCACTATCGATGGTCAAGTTGTGCAAGTTAGTCCTAATGCAGTAGTTGATAAAGATTTAGGTTTAGTTTTTCCGACCAGAATCCAATTGAATCGACACTCATTAAATGTGCGGGGTCAACAAGTAGTGTTTACTCCGGGGATGGCGGCGACTGGAGAAATCGTTACTCGTAAAAAGTCGGTTTTGACTTTCATCATGGAGCCGGTAACACGTAGATTTAGCGAAGCCTTTTCTGTGCGGTAAGCTGAAACACACATTTATTGCATAAGAACTTCAAGGAGTTGTTGACTATTGACGGTTGATAGTCAACAACAGGACAAGGGGCAGGGGGCAGAGGAGAGAAACCCATACCCCCAATACTGTTCAGTTAAGAAAGTTGGGAACAGAGAACAGGTAAGACCAGCCCCCGTCTTATACCAATTCACAATGACGCTCGCAGGCTCGCTAACGCAATTAAAAAACTAGATGCAGCAAGGATTTTAGGGTTTACATCTGTATAATATTTTTCGTGAAATGGTATGAGACTCCACTTACTTAGGGAATGCAACTGGCATGGTTGTCCAGCCTGAGTTCTGACGCAGCAGTACGACATCTGTGCGACCATCTTTATTGAAATCACCTGTCAACGGACTAACGCCGTCAACCGTTGCCCAACCCGCAAAATCACCAATGCTATAGTTGGTAATTTGCCATGTACCGTTACCCTGAGCAAATGCTACTGGCATGGTTGTCCAGCCTGAGCTTTGATTTAGTAGTGCGACATCTGTACGACCATCTTTATTGAAATCACCTGTCAACGGACTAACGCCGCCAACCGTTGCCCAACCTGCAAAATCACCAATGCTATAGTTGGTAATTTGCCATGTACCGTTACCCTGAGCAAATGCTACTGGCATGGTTGTCCAGCCTGAGCTTTGATTTAGTAGTGCGACATCTGTGCGACCATCTTTATTGAAATCACCTGTCAACGGAATAACGCCGCCAACCGTTGCCCAACCTGCAAAATCACCAATGCCATAGTTGGTTATGTTAAAACCATTTATATTTTGTGCGACAGCGACATTCGCCATTGCGCCGATGATTGTCGTATTGAGGAAAAATGATAAAACTACTTTACCATAGCTTATCTGAGACATGATTAACCTCCTTCAAATACGGGTAAAAATAGCGAAGACAAATTTTATCCCCACGCACAGCTTGAAAAGGTTTCTGTCAAAGAGTTAAAAAATAGAATTGCTCTGGTGGTCGAGGATAATTATTATTTCGCTGGATTTAAGTCAATACCTAATAGGTATAGATTTAATCAAATATTTTTCTATATTTAGATTGGAATAAGTCAAATATTTTACAATCCTTGATAGTGTGATTCTCAATCAACATCCAATAAGTCTTTCATTCTTCTAGGAGATCTGTAGCTTTTAAACCTTTATCTAGGCTGGTTTAACAATGATTTTCGCCTCTTGAAATTGCAACCTTTCTTCATACAATTCCGCCCTCACACCATTTCACGGAAAATCTGATACAAATGTAAAGTCTGAAAGCGTTGCTGAATCAAAGTATGAAATACCAAAACTACCTTTCTTGTTCTTTGTACCTTTGCGCCTTTGCGTGAGAAAAATTCCCTCAATCAGCAACGCCAGTTTTTTAATTACGTTAGCGAAGCGGTAGCGAGCCTGCGAGCGTCATTGTCAATTGGTATCACATCCCTTGTCAAAATGTTGAAGCGGTAAACTTTGATTTGCTAAGATTTCCAATGCACCAACATTGAAACAGGGCAACTCTTCACTATCATGTCAACATCTACAATTGACGGTAAAGACGCAGCAGCTATCCAAGCCGTAACAGAAGGAGTTGCTGTATGCGATCGCTCTTTTTGGGGACGCATCCGTGTTTCTGATGACGACCGCATTCGCTTTTTACACAACCAAAGCACTAACGATTTTCAGAGTCTCAAGCCAGGGCAAGGCTGTGATACTGTAATGGTGACATCTACCGCCCGCACGATTGACTTAGTAAGTGCGTATGTTCTCGATGATGCGGTACTATTGTTGGTTTCAAACAACCGTCGAGAAACTATCATGCAATGGCTAGACCGCTACATTTTTTTTGCTGATAAAGTTCAGTTGACAGATGTGACAAATGAAACTGCAACCTTCAGCCTCATCGGCCCTGGAAGTGATGCTATTGTCGAGAAGTTGGGTGCTAGCGCAATTATTGGTCAACCTGATGGCAACCATCTCCTGATTAATGGTGGAATAATAGTTGCAGTGGGAAGTGGATTGGCTTCACCTGGGTATACTCTGATTTTGCCAGCCGCAGATAAGCAGCAGGTGTGGGAGAAAATCTTAGAATTAGGGGCAGTAGAACTAAGCGATCGCGGCTGGGAAGCGTTGCGAATTTTACAAGGCAGACCAACACCAGATGCAGAACTGACAGATGATTATAATCCCCTGGAAGTTGGTTTATGGCAGACTATTTCTTTTAGCAAAGGTTGCTATATCGGTCAAGAAACTATTGCGCGGTTGAATACATATAAAGGTGTAAAACAATACCTTTGGGGTATTCGCCTCAATGCACCTGCGGAAGTTGGGAGTGCGATCGCTCTTGGAGACGAAAAAATTGGCAAACTCACTAGTTATACAACAACCACAGATGGTCATTTTGGGCTGGGTTATATCCGCACAAAAGCTGGTGGTGTAGGTTTAAAGGTGCAAGTGGGAGAAGTGGAAGGTGAAATTGTCGAAATTCCCTTTGTTTCTCATGAATATCCCAATCAGTAAACAGTTAGCAGTAAACAGTTATCAGTGATGTGTTGATCCTTGGGCTATCCCTAATAATAGGGTGTTAGGCATTGGTGATGGTTAACAGTCACTAACCATAGCATTTAATAAATACTTGCTGTTAACTGTTAACTGTTAACTGTTAACTGTTCACTGTTCCCAGGCTTTACCTTGACAAAACTCATCAACCCAAGAAGCTAAACTACGGGCATTAGTGTGAGGAAATGACTTATTTTTATTAGGTGGGTTTTGTGGTTGTAACTTCTCTAGTTTGCCATTATTAGGCATCTCAAGATTTACAGGTAGTGATGATAAGGTATTAACTTGGTTTGGGATTTCAGGCACGTTCGCAGGCGATGTCTCGGTAGCTATTGTGCGCCTACTGAATAATTTGCTATTGCCAGGAATTTCTATTGCTAATGCCAGAGTTTTACCGTTGCTGGGAAGTGTAGTTGTTAAGGCTAGCGAACGCACTGGTTTGGTTTGAAGTAATACACCTGTGGCTAGCGGAACAGAACGTGATCTCTTTGCAGAAGATAGGAGGTTAACTTTAGTAGCAACTGCAAACGCTGGTAAAGGCTTGGGTAAATCAGAAGGAGTTTTTTCTGTATTTGGCAGCGTGGCTAGAGGTTGAGGAATAATCTTGGTAACAGTGGACTGCATACGCACTGGTTCTTCCTCTAGACGCGTCACTGCTAAAGGCTCGTTTTGACTTTGATTTATCGCCAAAGAATTATCTAAGTTTGTTAACGGCAACTCCTCATCGGGGTTGAAGTTAAGACCCAAAGCGGTGACTATCGCATCGGGATTATTATTCAGATCCATCATAAAAGCTAACACTTGGTCAAACTCTGGCTCTAAAACAGATAAAGTAGCCAAAATAAAACCAGATGATGGTCGGCGCAAGCCATTATAAGTCGCCCAAACTCGCATTTTTACTAGCCAGGGACGATTTTGTTTGTAGTAATTCAGCCACTTCATTTTTAAGGATTGACGTAGCTGCTGAATATTCATCGGATGCCTCGCTTGAGTCAAAAATAGTGCAGACCTGGATATTAAAAATTCGGTTTTATCCTTGGGGATGAAACCGATAATAAAGCATCTGCTTGACTCTTTCACCACATAGCAAATGTTGTTCTACCAATAGAGGTATTTCATTTGGTGTAACGCCGCTATACCAGACCATATCAGGCAAAACCAACACCATCGGCCCGTTACCGCATTGCCCCAAACAGCCGCTAGCTGTTACCGTCACATCTGGAACTGGCAACGTTGCAAAAGCCTCTAATACCTTAGCTGCGCCTTGCTTTTTACAGGTGCGATTTTGGCATACGCGCACGCACCTGTAAGTGGGTACTTCGTCGCTGGATGCTAAATTTGATGGTTGAGTTACGTTTGACATTTATGTTTTGTGCTTTAAAAAGGGGCAGGAAACAAGGAACAGGAAATAGAAACAAGCATCTTGATGAAAAATCTTACTGTTACCTATTGCCTATTGCTTATTGCCTGTTCCCTCTCTCAACAGGAGTTAATTAATCTACTGACAACCCTTTAGAAGCCAGCCATTCACGGTTGAATATCCGTGATTGATAGCGAGAACCACTATCACAAAGGATGGTGACAATGGTATGACCTGGGCCTAATTGTTTTGCTAAAGCAACTGCCCCGGCAACATTAATACCTGTCGAACCTCCCATAAGTAGCCCGTCTTTCCGTAGCAGTTGGTAAACGACTCGCAAAGCTTCTGTGTCATCTATTTGGATGGCATCATCAGCAGGCGCGCCTTCCATATTTGCTGTAATGCGGCTGTTACCAATGCCCTCGGTGATGGAATTACCTTCTAGGTGAATTTCGCCAGTTTTGATATAGCTATAAAGCCCACTACCGAGAGGATCGGCAACAACACATTTAATCGCTGGATTTTTTTCTTTTAGGTACATCGCTACACCAGCAAAGGTTCCACCTGTACCAGTTGCCGCCACCCATCCGTCTATTTTACCATCTGTTTGTGTCCAAATTTCTGGGCCTGTGGTTTCGTAGTGAGCGCGGCGGTTGGCTAAATTATCAAACTGATTTGCCCAAATTGCATTTTCTAACTCAGAGGCAATTCTACCCGATAGTTTGACGTAGTTATTCGGGTCTTTGTAAGGTACAGCAGGGACAGGACGGACTTCCGCTCCCAGTGCTGTTAGGGCATCGATTTTTTCTTGGGACTGAGTATTAGGAATAATAATCAGACATTTATAGCCTTTGGCGTTGCAAATATGCGCCAGTCCAATACCAGTGTTACCAGCAGTACCTTCAACTACAGTACCACCGGGTTTAAGTAGACCTTTTTCTTCCGCATCTTGAATAATATATAATGCGGCTCGGTCTTTGACAGAACCGCCAGGGTTGAGAAACTCTGCTTTCGCTAAGATTTCGCATCCTGTTTCTTCGCTAAAGCTGTTTAAGCGAATTAAGGGTGTATTACCTACAGCGCCGATGAAGCCGTTTTTGATATCCATTTTCCATCTTCTTGAATTCTTGCCTATAAAAATTTTGGCTTATAGCGGCTGTAGGATTTACGGCTTCTACATAGATTTTTTGGACTTTTACATTTTTATAACGCGGAATTAATTAAAACTCGCACTTAGAGAAGATAAAACTAGCGATCGCCAATAACATCATGCTGTAAAGTAAGCCATAGCCAGCATTTGTCATCAATACAGTGGCATTAGGTAGGGCGTGCCAACCATAAACGGCATCATTTTTTAAATCTAAGCGCGATAAGTCTGGCACAACTAGATATAAACCTTGAGTTATCCGTTCCATTACGGGATTTTGGCTCAAACGTCCCAAGTTAACTAAGTCTTGAGTAATGTTACCCATTAAGTAAACTGCAAACGTTAAAGTAATTGCTAACAAAGAATTGGTAAACACTCCCAAGGTAATAGCCACAGCCGTCATTAAAGCTAACTGTAAGAATAGAAAAATTGCCGCAATTAAAAGACTCAAAGTTGGATGAGGAATATTGGCTAGTTGCAAAAACACTAAATAAATAGTTGTCATTGCGCCTATTAACACAGCTATTACAGCTGACAAACCTAAAAATTTACCAGAGATAATTTCGCTGCGGCTGACTGGTTTAGCAATTAACAGCAAAATAGTGCGCTTATCAATTTCTTTTTTAACCAGTCCTGTACCAACAAACACAGCAACAATTAGAGTAATAATACTCATTGCCACTATGCCAAAGTCTAAAAACATTTTATTTTCAGTAGTGGCGGCAAATTCTGGCAGTACTCGCCACGCTACTGCTAGCAGTAGTGTATAAAATCCAATCACATATAAAATGCGATCGCGTACTACTTCCTGAAATACATTTTTCGCAATTACAAAAGTTCGCATTGGTTATTAGTCATTAGTCAATAGTCATTTGTAACTCCCCCTTGTCTCCCTTGTCTTCCTTATTTTCCCTAATCCTCATCCCGTAAGCTATTGCGCCTACAAGTTCTTCTCTTGAAAATACTCAAACCCTCTCCTCTGCTCCTCTGCTCCCTTGCCCCCTTGCGGTCTAAACTGCAAATTAGGTGCTTAACAACTTACCGCCGTGGTGGAGGTAGAGAAGCAACGAATCTAGTCACGCGATCGCATTGTATTTCTCCGACTGCGATTTTGTCCTCTGGATTAGCGTTAGTAATTCGCTGTTTAGTAGAGATTGCTATTGGGTCAATTCGGCAAGTTTTTATAAAATAATATCCTTGCTTTCTAGCAGTTGGCCCTAGCCAAATACTGAGTAAATCTAATTTATAGCCAGTTGATTTAATATTATCTACCCGTGGTTCCACACGCCATAGAGCTTTTTCTTCGTATGCGCCTAAGTTTTTTTCAATAACTCCTCGACCCAAATTAGTGACATTAACGTCAACATCCTTGAGCCATTTTTCGACTTGTGACCAAGGTTTGCCGTCTATTTGTTGTTCTACTATGGGTTGGAGTTTATCTAAAATCAAAACTCCATTTCTTGGAACCTTTTCTGTCACAATATCTGTTCTTCTAACAAAGGCACTACGCTGAAAATTCTCAGATAGTAAACTGGGATATTCTGTTAACCATTTGTCTGTCACATAATAAAATTGTAACCAGCAGCTAAGAAGCATACAACTACCAACCAAAATGATGATTCTTTGTCTAGCTTCTGGTTTAGGAATTTGAGCTTTTGAGCTAGTATCGTTACCTTCAATAAATTCGGGAATTGCTGTAATCAAAGCCGAAATTGTTGGCCAAAGTACGATAGTTCTTGGCGTAATTACATCCTGTTGATTACCAAAAGCAAAAACACTCACCAAAAAACCTGTAATTACTGCACCGACTGGCATATAGGTGCCAGGCACTCTCACAGGATCATCAGTTGTGTACCAAGCTGTTCCAGCAATTAAAAACAACCAACCAAAAAATGCAATTGTATCTCTGATATAACCTGTAGCAAAGTATGATAAAAACCCAGAAAATACACTTAAATAAATCAAAGTTTGCCAAGCATAAGCTTGGGGCGGCACTAAAATTTTTCTAATTCGGGCGTAAATATCTTCAGTAAATTTAAACAACCCAAATAAATCTTTGAATAAAACGTTCATTTTTACCTCCAAAAAATTGATATCTGCCAATTGATAGTGCGGAAAATTTAATAACTACCTATTGCGAATTAACAAAATAATTGTAATAGCAGTGTAACTGAGAGAATTAGCAATTAATGTTGTAATTACTAAATTTGTAGCTTGCAATCTTACGCCACCCGCTGCACGTCGCCATTGTCGTCGCTGAGATGTAGTAGTTATTTCTGGCTTTTTCCAACCATCTTCACTCAAGGTAAATACAAAAAGCTGTAATAGTAAAAATTTCAGTAAAAAAGTTAAAAAGAAAATAATAAAAGTGGTTATGATTAACGTTCCTTGGGTATTGGCTGAAATAAAACTATTAAAAAATACAAAATTAATTAGTTCTGATTTTAAGCCTATTGGCAAAAACGGTTCTAAGTAAAAAAATATAATCCAGCCAAGAGTGCCAGAAAAAAGATTAGTGCCTATTGCATAAAAGATACTGGTTTTTTTATCAAACTTGAGCCTGATGTTAAAAACATAAGCTTCTATAGGAATGGCAACCAATACAAATAAAAGGTTAAATAAGATTACGCCAAGGGGTAGAAGTCTGGGTAGAGTCCAATTATCAAACATAGAGATTCAATGGTAAGGTGTAACTAGAGAGGATAGAGTTGGGATAATCAGGCTAATGGGTGGCGATCGCTATTTGCCATCTTGGTGTGCCAGTATACCTCTATTTACTCTGTTAATATAGCAAGCCTATTTGATTTACAAACTACTTGTGAGAGCAAGCCAGGGAGCAGACTTCCCCTCAGTCCCTCCGCACCTGATCTGTCTCAATGAAGAGATATCTTAACCCAAAGGTATTGCATCACAACCCTCAATAAGATGCAAACAAATCTATTCCTATTGCCTATTGCCTATCACCTATTGCCTATCACCTGTTCCCTGTCACCTGTTCCCTGCTATAAGATTAAAGACTCCCAAGTTACAGGTTTTCGAGAGATGACAAGGAACGGCATCGGTATTCGCACGGCGCAAGCGCGTTCTGAACGGCTTACAGGTCAAATTCACGTATATGACGGTTTGGGCAAAGGTAAATCTCAAGCGGCTTTAGGGGTAGTTTTGCGCTCGATTGGCTTGGGGATAAATGCACCAAGCAATTCTAATCGCGTATTACTGCTGCGGTTTTTAAAAGGGCCGGAACGTGATTATGATGAAGATGGAGCGATCGCAGCTTTGCAGCGTGGTTTTCCACATTTAATAGATCAAGTACGGACTGGGAGAGCGGAATTTTTTGGCCCAGAAGAAATAACAGCTTATGACCGTGCAGAAGCATTGCGGGGTTGGGATGTAGCTAAAGGTGCGATCGCTTCTGGTTTATATTCGGTAGTAGTCTTAGATGAACTCAACCCAGTTCTAGATTTGGGTTTGCTACCAGTAGATGAAGTGGTGCGAACATTACAATCTAAACCCCAGGAATTGGAAATCATTGCCACAGGACGCGGCGCACCAGCAAAGTTGCTCGATATTGCAGATTTACACTCGGAAATGAAACCCCAACACCACCCCACAGCTAAACAGCTATTACTTGAGGGGATAGAAATTTATACAGGTGCAGGTAAAGGTAAATCTACTAGTGCTTTGGGTAAAGCATTACAGGCAATTGGTAGAGGTATTAACCATCCTGGTTCTACCCGCGTGTTAATTATGCAATGGCTTAAAGGTGGTAGCGGTTATACAGAAGACGCAGCGATCGCAGCATTGCAACAATCTTACCCGGAAGTGGTAGATCATCAACGTTGTGGTCGAGATGCCATTGTTTGGCGCAATTCCCGCCAAGAATTAGACTATGTAGAAGCCGAACGCGGTTGGGAAATTGCCAAAACTGCGATCGCATCTGGGTTGTATAAAACCATCATCTTAGATGAACTCAACCCGACTGTAGATTTAGAACTTCTGCCAGTAGAACCCATCGTTCAAGCCTTACTCCGCAAACCCCGCGACACCGAAATTATTATTACTGGGCGTTGTCAACAGCAACCAGCTTACTTTGATTTAGCTAGTATTCACTCTGAGGTATACTGCCACAAACACTATGCAAATCAAGGTGTCGAACTCAAACGCGGAGTAGATTTTTAAGATGGATAATACTAATGTTTTAGATTGGGTAACAGGCGGATTGGCGATCGCAATATTGGTTGGTGGTATTTTGATGATGTTTACAACTATATTTACCACCAAGAACAAGTGATTACTTTATACACAGCACCGCCTTTGTGGGGACTACCCAGCTTTAGTCCAGCTTGCATGAAGTTGGAAACTTGGTTTCGCATGGCCAAGCTGGATTATCAAACTGATACAGCAGTTAATTTAGAAATCGCCCCCAAAGGCAAAATTCCGTTTATTGAATACCAAGGAAAGCTCATAGGTGATTCTACCTTAATCATTGAGATGTTTAAGTCTGAAGCTGGAATAGATTTAGATGCAGACTTAACACCTATTGAGCGAGCCATTTCCTTAGCTTTTCGCCGGATGATTAAAGAGAATATCTACTGGGGAGAAGTTTACATCCGTTATCAAGTACCAGAAAATTGGCAAGTTTACCGTGAAGTCTTATTTAATGCCATGATTGGAAGTGTTTCAGCAGAAGAATGTCAAGCGATTGTTGAAGAAGTTTACAACATTGCTTGCACTCAACTCTACAATCACGGCATGGGTCGTCATAGCGATCAAGAAGTTTATCAAATTATTACTGCTGATTTTCAAGCACTTTCAGATTTTTTAGCTGACAAACCATATTTTATGGGAGATAAACCTACAACTGTAGATGCAACTGCTTATGCTTATGTAGGTAATTTAATTAAGCCTCCCTTGGGACATCCAATCGTTGATTATGTACTGCAATTAGATAACCTCTGTCAGCATTATGAGCGTATGCATCAGCAGTTTTTTAGTGATTTAGGGAAATAATTTTTCTCACGCATAGACGCAGAGGAACAAAAAAGAATTTTGTTGATGGCTAGGCGAGTAGCTTTTAAGCAACATAGAGAATTTTCTTTCTTAATTTGAAGTTAAAAGCTAGACAGGGCAGGACATTTGAGAGCCATTACCGCATAACTTCCTTGCTCGGTCGCGGCTTTCAGATTTGCGGAGGCTCGTAGTTTCGTAGATATTAAGACAAAAAACAATATTATCGAACCTGCTCTTTTTACGACTGCAACAGAATCAGAACTATTTCCACTTACAGTAGGGGCCTTTCTCAACAGTGCCGTCGGGCATAGTAGTATCCCAAATAATGTTGAAATGTCCATTGATAAGCATACCGATAGCCCCTTGAAAGTTGGTATCAATCAAAACAGCATATTCAAAATAGCCTATGGTAGCACCGATGAAAACAGCACTACTCGCATTCACCTGGCTCAAATTGGCTCCAGTTAAATCAGCTCCACTCAGAGTAGCCCAAGTTAGATTCGCGGAGAATAAATTGGCATCTTTCAGAATCGTTTTTACCAAACCAGCCCCACCCAAATAAGCACCGAACAGATCGGCTCCAGTCAAATCAGCCCCACTCAAATTGACTTTTTCAAGATTAGCTCCCCGCAAGCTAATACCCCGCAAATCAGCACCTTCAAGTCCAGTAATCTGACCATCAATCCCATCTCTTTCACCCATTTCGCCAACGATACGAATCAACTCAATCCCATTAAAGTTACGCTCTCCAGCTTTATAACGCTCCAACAATTTATCAGTAGTGATTCTCCATACCATAACTATTTTAATGATGTTAATCTGGTGTTTACTTAGGACAGTATGAATTTAAAAGCACTTACAGTAAAGTATTTAGTTCTAAACTAACCTACATGAGCGATCGCCGTTGGATGTCGTCATATATGGGAATTACGACATTGAGCTAAAAGGTCGAAGATTAAGAATAAAAGTATAATATTTTACTATAAGTAAGAAAATTACTAAGTATATGCTGGAATTTAATATCCAGCCACAGGCTGGTGGATGGTTTATTTTCCCAGAAAATGTTAGTTGCGAAATATATCAACCGCTTGACTATCCATCAAAAATAATTGAGGGGCGTGATGTTTGCCATATTGAAGTTTGTGGCTGTGAAGTCTCATTTTCCTATGAAATGCACGGCATTCATGTTGTTTTTGAGTCGGGTATCATAACAGAAGAAACAGCTTTTGCAATTGTTACATCAATCAGTAATCGTTTAGCAACCATCACAGGACAGCCAACTGTTATGTATGAAAGTTAGGTACAAACTAAGGGATGGTACATCACGTAATAAGAATATTTTTGGCGAAAATTACTTCTAAAACGTGTCTTTAACTGGTAAGTAAAAAGTAAGAAAATCAAATAACTAGCCACTGTAAAACCATAATGGCTACCTAATTATATGAGGAGCGACCGCATACCTTGATTGCTCGTTAATGGTTCCCACAATTGTGCCAAGTAGAAATCAAATTATGACTTTGAAAACAATGATTTGGGAAGAACTGCTGCAACGTTATGCTGATGGCGAGCGGGATTTTAGAAAGATCCACCTGGTCTTCGATGAGTACGAGCGGGATGAGAGCAAAGAGGCTAGGTTCGATAAGTCCGGCGACCCTATCATGCGCCCAGGTGTTAAGGAAGGGTGTTTGCGTGGAACTAATTTGAGTGGGGTAGATTTCCGAGGTTCCAATTTGAGAGCCATTCGGATGTACTGCCAAGGCTTGATTCTCTGTCATGCCAATTTGTCGAAGCTGGATTTGAACTATTTCTTGTTCATGGGTAGCAACCTGAGCGGGGCAAACCTGAGTGGAGCAAATATCTTCCACGCTGATTTCCTTCGTGCTAATTTGAGTGGAGCTAAATTGGACAGAGTTATTGCCTCTGATGCTTCCTTCACTAGTGCTAATCTCACTAGTGCCAGCTTCATCAAAGCTACTTTGACTAACACCCACTTTGGTGGAGTTGATTTGACCAATGTTAATTTCAGGAATGCTAGAAACGCTTACTTCCCGGAGGCTATTCTCAAAGACACCATCATGCCAGATGGTAGTTTGAGAAGTAGCTAGATTTGCCTATAATTCATCTACGAATGCTAATATCAAGCAATAGTTTGGAAAGATTTATTTAATCTCAGCCAATTGCGTTCGCGTTGATTTCGACCGAGCAACTGACTTGCGAAACAAAAGCAGTGATCGCCCAGGCTGAGGAGCGACTGCATAATAGAGATGCGAAGAAAAGGCTCTCAAAAGCATTGATTTCGCTTGGACAAGATAAACAAAGTAAGAAATACTGAATTAAATTTTCTTACTTCAGAGCTTTGACGAGTATTTTAGCTATGTGCTGCTAAGAAGTGATGCAACATCATTACATAAATTTCTAAAGCTAGAGAACAGATAAATTGCTACCTACGCTCTAGTCTGATATCAGGAAAAAAGAGTTCGATAAACTCAGGGAAGAAGTTAGTAAGCAGTTCTTTGAACAGGTGAGCATGATCAATCATGACGAGATTTTACCGAATTTCTTAAGACTGTCGGGAAAAGCAAAAGGTTGTTAAAATCTACTTCACAATGCGCGTGATGTACCATTTGAATGGTACAAATGGGAAAAGCAATTCCCAGCATCCGCAGCATCAAGATAAACTTGTATAGTAAAACACGCCTACAGCCTAAAACGATGAAAGCATCTGCTAAGTTCGACTTTGAGGACGAGAAATTTAACGCACCCCCTTCTCAAGTCATTCCCTGGTGTCAGATGATTAATCCTCGGTATGGCACTGATGGTATGCAGCCTTATGGTCTGGCCATTAAACTAGATAATGCCAATGCTGTGGGTTTTCAGCCTGATGAAAATTGGCAGCAGGTGGAGCATGAATTTAGCTCTGGTGTCGAAACGGTTTTTATCACCACTACTCCACGTTTGGTGATAGTTCGCCGAGGTCCTTTGTCAGTTAAAGACCGAGAAACTGGAACTAAATTAGGTACGCTGAAAGACAATTATGATGCTTTTTTAGCCGATAAACTTAAGTTTAAAACTTTTACTCGCTATTTAATTTTTTTAGTAGATGAAAAGAAAAAGTTTTTGCATGAATTACCATTACAACTAACTTTAAATGGTGCAGCCGGAGCTAGTTTTAGCAAAACTTATTGTGAATTTCAGCAAGGCAAAGTTGTTAGTGGTTTTGTTTATGAACTAGAGCGAGCTTATGCTGTATATCGTAAGCAACCTGTAACACCCAAAGGCCCATTATTTCACGCACATGGAATTTTTGCGCCAATCATTGAGTGCGAAGAAAGAGGCATAGAACCTAATACGGTGCTGGTTGCTTCAACTGTAGATTATCAACATCCGACAGTTGGAACTTTGACACAATATCTGATTGCTTCTGATGCGCCAGAATCAGCAATTATTTGCAAATATTTTGAAGAGTACAAGGAGTTTGGCAAGGAACCTGTAAGAACAGAAACTACGAGCAAAATGCCGATCGCAGCAGGAGTTTCTAGTTCTTACATTTATGCTGATGAAGATGATTTTGCTTATCCACCATATTAGGTGGGAGTGCTGAGTGGGAAGTGGGAAGAGGAAACGAGGCAGGGCGCAAGGGAGAAATCTTGCTCTCGGTTTCCCCCTATTCCCGACTCCCGACTCCCTATTCACTAGTTTTTTAATAACAAGTAATAGAGTGAACCATTGCCGCCTGTAATCCCGGCGCGATCGCCTGCTAGTTTCCCAGTTCCCATAAAATAATCTACACGCCCTGGCCCTTTAATCGCACTGCCAGTATCTTGATCGAGTACAAAGCGGCTGACAGTTCGAGGCTGTAATTTGCCACCAGTAAGATAGGGGAATGAACCATTAATCAGTGCTAGTGCGCCTGGAGGCATAAGAGATTTATCAGTAGCAATAGAACGTTCTGCTGTCACTGGCACATTCAGGCTACCAGTAGCTTTTCTCCCCGCAACTTCTTTGAAGAAAACAAAACGTTCCCAGCGCGGTAAATAATTACTTAACTCTAAAGGATTTTGCCGGAAGAAGCTGATCAGTTTCGGCATAGTTAATCCTTCTAGCGGCAGTTTGCCGTCTTTGGCTACTTCTTTGCCGATACTAGTCCAAGGATAATCGGTTCCGCCAGCATAACCAACAGCAGTTGTTTTGCCATTGGTTAACCTAATTTGAGCAGAACCTTGGATATGTACCATGTATGCGTCTAAACGATCGCGGAACCACAGCATTTCCAAACCGCGCAACTGGCTTTTATTTCCCAGCAAACCGTCTTTACCTTCCAAATCAATACGTTTTGGGTGAGGTTTCGCCCACTTGTCGAAATCCGGAGGTAGTCGATAAAGGGGATACTTATATATAGAAGTTCTGATACGGCTTGCTTGATAAACAGGCTCGTAATAAGCAGTAAATTTAACAGTACCCTTGCCGTCATTGCCCACAGACTTGTAAAACACAAACTCCCGTTTGACGGCCGCTTGTAGTTGTGCAGGGGATTTTGAACTGGCTACTAATTGCCGGAAACGCACCAAACTCCGACGCACGCGATCATAGGTAATCCCTGGCACAGGATAATTTTGATATGCTGCGATCGCTTTATCTTTGGTTAAGTAACTCAAACTGTTGTCAATGGAAGCTAACAAAGCTTTGCGATCGCCCGCTTTGCCCTGACGATAGAAAAGTTGCTCATCCCAACCCAAGCAAGTCTGCACAGGGGTACAACCACTCCCGATGTCAAACGGTTCGAGTGGTAATTGTGTCTCCTGCGGTGTGCTTGGCTGTGTTGGCTGCGGCACTGGCAACGGTATTGTAATTGTAGGAACTTGAGCAACAGCTGGCCAAATCGCATTTACAAAGGCCATTCCCAGACTCAAAGAAGCCAAAGCAAGGGTTTTTCTCATCATTTAGTCAAATCTTTCAACACTAGAGCTAAACAGTGGTTCTACCCGAATTGCGACAATCCGGGATGGGCGCACAACCATATACTCTCCCTGAATATTCTTAATTGGTACACTAATAAAGTCATTCGAGCTAGACTTAGGTACTAGTTCGCCACTATACCATTTTTGAAATTCTTGAATAGTTGGAAACCTGACTTCTTCACGATGACCAGTTTCCAACAGGAGGTGTACAGCGTATTCATTGGGTGTTCTAGGCATAAAGTTGAATCATTATAAATTAGTTCAACTCATGTTAACCACGACACCCCAGAATGAAAAGGGTAAGCATACGGGAACAAGAAAAGGTTTCTCTTGAGTTTTGCATTAATCACCCATGACGCATAATACCAATTTGTAATGACGCGACGCTCCTGCGTCGCTAACGCTTCGCTATCACAGGCTCGCTACCGCTTCGCTAATGTAATTCATAATTCGTAATTAAGATGCGTTAGATATGGCATGGTTTTCGGGGTTTGAATCTGTTGCCTCATTTTAAAGAATTGGTCTAACTCCATTAGTCTTGACTTTTATGTTCACTCTAGACGGGCAAGACTTTCAGCAGTTCCTAAAAGAAGATTATAGAAAGTGAAACGGTAAGACAAAGTGCTTTGCACCCTTGCGCTCGTTGGATAGTTCAACAATGGCATTCTTGTGAATGCCAACTAGCCTTGGGAATGGATGCTATCGGCAGTTGATTTACAATCTTGGCAATTAGCGTGTTGATTCTTGGATGTGCGGTACCAGTGGCGTGGAAAGTGGTGAAAGCCAATCAACCAAGAGTGACCACAACTTGGGTGATTCCTGCAAAAAGATAAATATTTGCACTGAAGACAGTTGAATCTAACACTCGTTACATTCAAGTATCGAGGCTTAACTAATTAATTAGTCAAATAATGATCTAGCTAGGCAGAATAACAATAACAGTCAAACAATACAGCGATTTTAATCGTATTGAAAAATGGCTCAAGATTTATGGGTAGGGATTTGAATGTGAAAAGAGAATCAATAATTAACCATAAGCAAAGACAGCAAATAATTTTTAAATCTGGCAGAAAAACACTGCAACATTTAACATTAGGCTTTATTCTTACAGCAGTAATTTGCAACCATCAAGCGATCGCCCAAACCCCTCATCCTCAAACATTACCACCTGGGCGCATAGAAGAGCTTCCAGCCACACCTTTACCTTCAGATGTGTTACCACAGCCATCAGAGCAAAATCAATTACTTCCTTCGCCACAAATACCAGAGCAACCAACTTCGGCAGAGGATGATCCTAATGCTAAATTTCGAGTTGAGCGCATTGAAATTGTTGGCAGTACAATCTTCAAACCAAAAGATTTTGCCCCAATTACAGATCCCTTTGTAGGCAGAGAAATATCTTTTGCCGAGTTGTTGCAAGTTAAAGATGCTATCAGCAAGCTCTATACTGATCAAGGTTATGTAACTACTGGGGCTTTAATTACACCGCAGATAGTAGAAACTGGAGTCATTACAATTCAGGTAGTCGAAGGCAGTTTACAAGAAATTAAAATTGTTGGTAATCAGCGATTGCGTAGTCAATATATTCGATCGCGCATTCGGCTTGGTGCTGGTAAACCTTTGAATGTACCGCGCTTAATAGAAAAACTGCAACTACTCCGCCTCGATCCGCGCATTAAAAACTTATCAGCAGAGTTACAGATGGGTGTGCGTCCAGGAACAAATATATTACAAGTTGAAGTTCAAGAAGCCGATACTTTCTCGCTCACAACAACTCTAGATAATGGGCGATCGCCTAGTGTCGGCAGTTTTCGTCGGGGTGTAGATCTGCAAGAAGCAAATTTACTAGGGTTGGGTGATACGCTCAGTGTCGGATACGCCAATACTGATGGCAGTAATACCATCAATCTCAATTACACACTGCCGATTAATGCTCGCAATGGCACTGTCTGGTTGGGTTTTAACCAAGGGTGGAACCATGTAATTGAAGAACCATTCAGCGTCCTTGATATTCAGTCAAATACCAAATCTTACGAATTCGGTTATCGGCAACCGTTAGTGCAGAAGCCCAATCAGGAATTAGCAGTAGGGCTATTGTTCTCACGCCAAGAAAGCCAAACTCAGTTAGGTCTAGATCATATTGGTGGGTTTCGTTTATCGCCGGGTGCAGATGCGGAGGGAAGAACCAATATTTCTGCCTTGCGCCTTACCCAAGAGTATACCCAACGTAGCAATCAACAAGTTTTCGCCGCGCGATCGCAATTCAGCGTTGGGGTAGATTGGTTCGATGCTAATGTTAATCATGACGCTCCAGATAGCCGTTTTTTTGCTTGGCGGGGACAAACACAGTGGGTGCGACAGTTTGCACCAGACACTTTGTTTTTAGCCAGAGGTGATTTACAACTAGCAGCAGATTCCCTAGTACCTTTAGAGCAATTTGGTCTTGGTGGACAGTTAAGTGTGCGGGGCTATCGCCAGGATGCATTATTGACAGATAATGGCATATTATTTTCGGCTGAATTCCGGTTGCCGATTGTGCGTGCTGCCAAACTGGGAGGAGTTCTGCAACTGACACCCTTTATTGATGTGGGCAAAGGCTGGAATGCCAAGGGCAACAATCCATCACCTAGTACCTTAGTGGGTGGTGGGTTAGGACTGCTATGGCAACAGAATGATAAATTATCAGCAAGGCTAGATTGGGGCATTCCACTGATATCGATAGATGGTGAAAAGCGATCGCTGCAAGAGAATGGGCTATATTTCTCACTCAGGTATTCGCCATTTTAAAGGACGTTCAGTAGACAAGAAAACTTAGACAATCAAAGACTTTTAACTCTGTCACCTGTCACCTGTCACCTATGATCTATCCCCTGCTATAAAACAGTTGATGGTGTTTCAGCCCAACATCATTTTGGGAATCCTATCTATATATTGATATTGATGGGAACTCGGTGATGAAAGCACCCTCTGTTTGCTGGAATTTGGTTAATGCAATTTTGACAGGAGGAATATTCCTCTGGTGTGGTTTTGCCAACGCTCAGGTCACGTCAGATGGCACCCTCAACACCACCGTCTCCCAAAGTAGTAATAAATTCAATATCACTAACGGTAGTGCCGCTAATAGTAACTTATTTCACAGTTTCCAGCAATTTTCTATTCCTACCGGCACTTCAGCCATTTTTGATTTAATCAACACGCCTAATATATCCTCTATATTCGCTCGTGTTACAGGAGGTAGCATTTCTCACATTGATGGCACAATTCAAACCATCAACAATATTAATCCTGTGAGCCTATTTTTGCTCAATCCCAGTGGCATGATCTTTGGGCCTAATGCCCAACTGAATATTAGTGGATCGTTTGTTGGTACAACTGCAAATAGCCTCAAATTTGCTGATGGGGTGGAGTTTAATGCTACCAACACCACAGCAAATCCTGTGTTGACGATGAGTGTACCAGTTGGCTTGCAGTTTGGGCAGAACCCCACAGTAGGTGGCATCGCAGTCCACAACTCCATCAATGGGGTTTCCCAAACTCCACTAGGCTTACAGGTAAATTCAGGTCAAACCCTTGCTTTAGTGGGCAATGAAATTAACTTAGCAGGTGGTGTTCTAAAAACAGTAAATGGTGCCATCGAACTTGGTAGTGTCCAGTCAGGAGAAGTTCGCCTAACAGAAGTGGCTCAGGGATGGAAATTTGACTATTCCAATAGTGGTCTGAGTGATATCCAATTGACTAAGCAGGCACAGTTATCTGGTTCTGGGATTGGAAGTAGTGCGATTCAAATGCAGGGTAAAAATATCAGCATTTTAGAAGGTTCATCTGTGATCACTCAAAATCTAGGTGGTCTGTCATGGGATCGGATTAATATTAATGCCACAGAGTCGTTCACCATCACCGGAACAAACCCAACAGGAGAGACAAGCAGCCGATTAGCCAGCTACACAATCGGAACAGGGCAGGCTGGAGACATTACCATCTCAACTGGGCAACTATTGTTGCGGGATGGAGGGCAAATCAAGTCTCAAAATTTAGGAGCAGGACAGAGTGGAAATATCATAGTTAAGGCTACCGAATCTATCTCAGCCAATGGATTTAATCCTGCCAATCCTTCAATCATGACATCGATTCTGACAAGTTCAGCCGGTTCTGGAAAAGCAGGAAACGTTACCCTTTCCACCCAAAATCTTACAGTTGCCAACGGTGCTACGATTGGGTCAACGGCTTTGAGAACAGGCGATGGTGGTAATGTTCAAATTGATGCCTCAGACTCGATAGATGTTGCTGGAATTAATCACCTAACATTTCTCCCTAGTACTGTGTCCTCATCAACCGTAGGCAGTGGCAATGCTGGAAATCTCACCATTACAACTACAAGATTAACAGTACGAGATGGCAGTTTAGTTACCTCCTCGACTGGAGCAGTTGGCAATGCAGGCAATGTCAAGATTGTAGCTTCAGACTTGATCGAGGTGAGCGGCACATCTGGCAATAATATGTTGAGTAGCAGCATTGGCTCGAATGCACTACAACTCGATGCTGTCACTCGTGCAACTTATGGGCTACCCGAATTTCCTAGTGGTAATGCAGGAGGGGTAACGATCATGACACCTTTATTGCGCGTTACAAATCAAGGTGACATCGGAGTAAAAAATGAAGGTACGGGCAATGCAGGTAATTTCGAGGTTCATGCTGACTCAATTCTGCTGAATAATCGTGGAACGATTTCCGCAGCGACGCAATCGGGCAACGGCGGAAACTTAGTTCTCAATGCCCAACAACTTTTGCTAATGCGCGATAATAGCAAAATTTCTGTTGAAGCTAAAGGGGTTGGCGATGGTGGTAATATCACGATTAACGCTCCTGTAATCTTGGGTTTAGACAACAGCGACATTTCGGCTAACGCCGTGTTGGGCAGCGGTGGTAATATCCAAATCACTACTCAAGGCATCTTTGGTTTGCAGTTCCGCGACCAACTCACTCCAGAAAATGACATCACCGCCAGTTCGCAATTTGGGGTGAGTGGTATGGTTCAAGTTAATACTGTTGGTGTTGACCCAAATTCCGGCTTAGTTGAACTGCCAGCAAATGTCACAGATTCATCCCAACAAATTGTTACCGGCTGTTCTAATAATACTGGTAGTAGTTTTATGGCAACAGGACGGGGTGGTGTGCCGCAAAATCCTACACAAGAAGTCAGGAGCGATCGCACTTGGTCTGATATCCGCGATCTCTCTGCTTACCGCAAAATACAGAAAGTACAAGCACAAATACCAGTACCCCCAGAAACTCTTATCCAAGCTACTTCCTGGCATCGCAATCCTGACGGCAAAATTGAACTAATTGCAGATAAATCTCCCTCTCAGGTGCAACCATCTTTAAATTGTGCTGCTGTGCCTCAGAGTTAATTTGGCACAGAAATCTCTAATGCTTAGTGCAATTCTCCCAACGCTCAAATAGCCTATTTGTTGCTGGTGTTACAAACAATATCATTGTGGGAATCCTATTAAAGGATGTATAAAGTGCGACTCATAAATGAAATTATTCTCTAATTGTTGGGGTGTGGTGAATCGAATCTGGGCAGGTTCTCTACTGCTTTCAGGAATCATCTTATTTTGGCAAAGCTATGCCCATGCTCAAGTTACCTCTGATGGCAGCCTCAACACCACTGTCCTTCAGAGTGGAAAAGATTTTACCATCACTAATGGTCACACCGCAGGCAATAATCTTTTTCACAGCTTCAGCCAATTCTCTGTGCCTAGCGGAGGCTCGGCATTTTTCAACAATGCCGCCACTATCGAGAATATTTTTGCGCGAGTCACTGGCAGTAATGCATCCAATATTGACGGTTTGATTCGTGCAAACGTTACTGCCAACCTGTTTTTGCTCAACTCAGCCGGGATTGTATTTGGCCCCAATGCTCAGTTGAATATTGGTGGTTCTTTTGTTGCCAGCACTGCCAACACTGTTATTTTTGCCGACGGAACGAAGTTTGGCATCATCGATACAACCTCGCCGCCTTTATTAACCATGAGTGTGCCTGTGGGGTTGCAATTAGGAGCCAATGCTGGTTCCATTACGGTGCAAGGCTCAACCGTAGCCAATTCCTTTTTTAGACCGCCCACACTGTCGTTGACTCCGAATCAAACTTTAGCCCTGGTAGGTAGTCAAATCAATGTTGATAGTGCTAAAGTATCGGCTCCGGATGGACGGATTGAGTTGTGGGCAGTGCGGGATGCTCAGGTGACAATCAACAATCAAACACCCTGGGAAATAACAAATTCTGCGGCTACGGCTGATTGGGGTACTATTACCTTGCAGCAAGCTTCATCAGTCGATGCCAGTGGAATCAATGGGGGAGCAATCAACATCCGGGGACGTGGGCTGACCGTGCAAGAGGGATCAAATATTAGTTCTAGTACATTGGCAGGACAAGGTAAGGGCATCACCGTCCAAACTACAGACTTTGTTGATTTGCTGGGAGTCTCTCTTCCAGGACAATTTAATTCTAGTGTTGGGACTTCTGTAGGTAGCTTTTTTGCACCTCCAGCAATCGGGCGAGCTGGAGATGTGACAGTTGAAACCGGGCGCTTACGCTTGAGCAATGGAGCTTGGCTTCAGTCGTCCTCTTACAGTAACAATTCTAGAGCAGGAGATGTCACGGTTCGAGCTGCGGATGTAGAGGTGGTAGGAGTTAATCCATTTCTTGAGTCCATACCTACTTCCATTACCACCACTCTTTTTAGTGGCACTAACAATGAGAGTGGAAAGATTAGCATCGAGGCAAATCGGGTACGTGTGCTAAATGGTGGCATTATCACTACAGCTCTTGTGAACATTAACCCTGCCTCCTCTCTCACAGGCAAGTCTGGAGATATATCAATCCGAGCAACTGAGAGTCTTGAAATATCAGGATACACACCTGTAAAACTGCTGTCTGGAGTGAGTACAGCAATTACGCCCTTTGCAGAAGGACAAGCAGGAAACATCATGATCGATGTTGGACTTTTGAAACTTTCTAACGGTGGAACTGTCCGAAGTAATTTATCAGGAAAGGGTAAAGCGGGAAACATCACTATTCAGGCAAAGAAAGTGGCAGTCAGTGAGCCAGAACTTGATGTGATCAGCAACTTACCTGGTGGCATTACTGTTTCTGTAGGTAATAAAGCAGTAGGCTCCGGTGGAAATATCACTATAGCGGCAAACAGCTTACGTGTTTTCAATGGAGGACAGATCACCTCTTCCAGCCAGGGTCAGGGATCTGCGGGCAATATCAACCTACAGGTTAAAACCATTGATGTGCAAGGTGTTTCTCCATCTCCCCTCAATGGACAATATTTCAAGAGTGCAATCACGGCATCCTCAACAACAACCTTTGCGGCTGGCTCAGTGAATATTACAACTGACAGCTTAAGTGTTCGTGATGGAGCAGAAATCACCGTCAGCAATTCAGGTACTGGGGATGCAGGCAACCTTAACATTAACGCTCAGAGTATCTTCCTCGATAATGGAGCCAACCTCAGAGCCGGAGTGAATGGAGGCAATCGTGGTAACATCCGTCTGGGGGCAAGTGATTTTCTCTTATTGCGGCATGGCAGTCAAATCATGACTGATGCTCTTGGTGCTTCCATAGGGGGCAATATTGCAATCAATGCTGGGTCTATTGTTGCTGTGCCAACAGAAAACAGCGACATTTCGGCGAATGCTGTATTAGGAAGCGGTGGTAACATCCAAATTACCACTCAGGGCATCTTCGGATTGCAGTTTGGTGACCAACTCACAGCCAAGAGTGACATCACCGCCAGTTCCCAATTTGGGGTGAGTGGCACTGTGCAAGTTAATACTGTTGGTGTTGACCCCAATTCTGGTTTAGTGGAATTACCAGCAAATATCACTGACCCATCCCAGCAAATTGCTACTGGTTGTTCTAAGACAAATGGCAGTAGTTTTGTGGCGACGGGACGGGGTGGCGTGCAGCAAAATCCTACACAAGAAGTCAGCAGCGATCGCACTTGGTCTGATATTCGTGATATCTCTGCATTCCGCAAAACACAGTCAGTAAAAGCTCAAATCCCTACATCATCAGAAGTTATTGTTCAAGCTACATCTTGGCATCGTAACGCCCAAGGTCAAGTTGAGTTAGTTGCAGTACCATCTCCTACTCAGGTGCAACCACATTTAACCTGTGCTGCTGTGCCTGAGATTTAAGTGCAGTTCTCCCAACGCTCAAATAGTTCCCTGATTCTGGTTGGTGTTAAGAACAATACTATTAAGGGAATTCTAAATTAAGTATAAAACGCGACTCAATTATGAAATTACCTCCTGTGGGATTGGGTTTGGTGAACCGAATTGTGGCAGATTCTAGGTTATTGAATTTCCAAATTAAACAACGACGTTGGCTGTATATCAGTTTGAGTATTTTGAGCTTGTGTTTGGCAGTGACCGTTACACCTGCTAAAGCATTTGAGCAAATACCCACAACTTCTACTGTCAATGTTGCATCGACTGCGGAATCTAACAATTGGTTGGAACAGGGACGAAACCTCTATCAATCAGGACGCTTTACAGAAGCAGCGTCGATGTGGCAAACAGCAGTACAAAAATATCATCTTCAAGGCGATGCCTCCGGCAACGTCAAGGACGAACGCATTAACGAAGCCCTAAGTTTAAGTTATCTCTCATTAGCGCAACAAGAACTCAATCAGTGGGAAGTAGCGAAACAGTCTATCGAACAAAGTGTAAAAATTTTGCAAACTGCTAAACCCTCTGCTGATGCAATTATCTGGGCGCAAATACTGAATACTCAAGCAAATATACAACTACGTACTGGCAAAGCTGAAACCGCCCTAGAAATTTGGCAACAAGCTCAAAAATATTATGAGCAAGCAGGCGACAAAATAGGCAGCTTAGGCAGTCAAATTAACCAGGCACAAGCCTTACAAAGTTTGGGATTTTACCGTCGCTCGAAACAACAGCTAGAGGCGTTGACGCAAAAGCTTGCAGGAATGCCAGATTCGGAAATCAAAGTTAGTGGGTTGCGATCGCTGGGTTTAGCTTTACACGCGATCGGTGATGCTAGAAGTCAGGAAGTTTTAGAACAAAGTTTAGCTACAGCCAACAAAATTGCCGCTAAAACTCAGTTAAGTTCTATTCTGGCGAGTCTAGGAAAAATTGCTTCTGACTTTCAAGACCCAGAAGCCGCATTAAATTACTTTGAAGATGCCCAAACAGCTGCTACCAACCCGAATGAAGCTTTACAAGCTCGTTTAGCTCGGTTCAAATTATTAGTGGATTACGACAAACTAGAATATGCTATTCCCCTCGCACCGCAATTACGACAACAGTTGTCAGAACTACCACCCAGTCATAGTTCCCTAAATGCAGCAATTAATTTTGTAGCCACCTTAAATCGGTTAGAAAATCCTGAGCGAGTTTTACCAAGTAAAGATTCGGCACAACTGATGGCAGACACAGTGAAGTCTGCTCAAGATATTCAGGATGGAACCGCCCAAGCATATGCCTTGTATCAGTGGGCAGAACTCTACCGTCGCAAAAATCAGTGGACTGAGGCCAAGGAACTAGCCGAGAAATCCCTCAATATTGCCCGTCAACTCCAGGCTGATAATCTTATTGCTCAATCAGCATGGCTCTTAGGCAAGTTAGATAAGCAACAAGGCAATCACCAAGCAGCAATTACAGCCTATACAGAAGCAGTTAAGTCATTAAAGGCACTGCGAGGAGATATGGTTGCCGTTAATCCTGATGTGCAATTTTCTTTCCGCGAAAGTGTGGAACCTGTCTATCGGGAACTGGTAGGTTTACTTTTGGATGAACAACCAACCCAGGCTGCATTAACGCAAGCGCGAGAATTAATTGAATCACTGCAAATTGCTGAACTGGATAACTTTTTCCGTGAAGCTTGTTTAGATAAAGCGCAGCAGATTGACAAAGTTGACCCCAGAGCAACAGTTATTTATCCAATTATCTTAAGCGATCGCCTCGGAGTGATTCTCTCCAAAGCTGGACAACCCCTGCGTTATTATGTCACTCAAAAATCTCAAGCTGAAATTGAGCAAAGTCTAGATAATTTCCTAGTTGCGCTCAACCCAGTTTCCGACTCATCAGTACGAGAGCGATTATCTCAGCAGATTTATAACTGGCTGATTCGTCCAGCAGAAGCAGATGGAGCCTTCCGAGAAACTCAGACATTAGTATTTGTTTTAGATGGTCGGTTGCGGAACATCCCAATGACCGCCCTGTATGATGGTCATCAATATCTGATTGAAAAATATGCTGTGGCACTCTCACCAGGCTTACAACTGATGTCGGCTCACTCCCTCTCTTCAAAACACATAGATGCAATTGTCGGTGGTATTAGCCAATCTCGTAATGGTTTTAGTGCTTTGCCAGCTGTGGAATCAGAAGTGAAGCAAATCTCCCAGAAAGTGGCATCTTCGATGCTACTTAACCAAAAATTTACAACTCTTGCCTTATCAGATCGCGTCAAATCTGGTAGTGCCAATGTGGTTCACCTAGCAACTCACGGACAGTTTAGCTCCCGTCTCCAAGATACATTTTTACTTACGTGGGATGGACAAGTTAATGTGAAAGAGTTGTCCGAACTTCTCAAAAATCGTACGAGGAATTCATCAACAGCGATCGAATTATTGGTACTTAGTGCCTGTGATACTGCAACCGGTGATGATCATGCCGTTCTTGGGCTAGCTGGCTTGGCAGTCAAATCTGGTGCGCGTTCTACCATTGCCACACTCTGGCCAGTCAAAGATCAAGCAGCACAAATACTTATGACTCGCTTCTATGATCAACTGCGGCAGCCCAAAATCACCAAAGCTGAAGCACTACGACAGGCACAAATTAGCCTGATTCGCCAAACTGATTTCCACGATCCATTCTTTTGGTCTAGTTTTGTATTAGTTGGAAATTGGCTTTAATTACGTAATATTACTGTCAAAAATTAGCATTAAAAATACATAAATTTTATAGAATGTCATCCTATTTTTGTATATAAATGCTAGTATCCTTCCCTAAATTCAGTAGTATATAACAGTATTTCAGGATTTTCTTTTATCAGTGATTTTAATGTATTTTATATCACTGATTACCAAACGAGGTCAAACATGAGTAAACATCGATATTTAACTAGTGCATTGAGCATCATCGCTATAATTGCCAGCAGTACATGGGCTAGTGCCGATGCTGTAACGTTTACCCCACCAAAAGGGAATAGCGCGCCAAGACAAGCAACTGGAGGTGCTTCCCGTGGCAACCTCTTTACCCCACCTACTAAAAACAGTGCGCCAAGACAAGCAACTGGAGGTGCTTCCCGTGGCAACCTCTTTACTCCAAACAAGGGGAATAGTGCGCCAAGACAAGCAACTGGGGGAGCTTCTCGCGGCAATCTCTTTACGCCAGCCAAAGGTAACAATGCTCCCCAACAAGCATCAGGAGGTGCTTCCCGTGGCAACCTCTTCACTCCAAACAAAGGTAACAATGCTCCCCAACAAGCATCAGGAGGTGCTTCTCGCCTTGGTACATACTACTTGAATCCATCGACTGTAGCAGCAAAAGGGCCGGCAGCACTCATCGCACTTCTGCCCCAAAGCTTCTATGGGACAACAATTTCTCAACGCCCTACAATTTTGGTATATTTCCCTGCGTCTAATGCCGAAGAAGCTGTGTTCAGCCTCAAAGATGAAGCTGGCAATACACAGTATCAAATGACTATTCCCGTCGCTCATAAAGCTGGAGTAATCGCGGTCAAATTGCCAGCCGATGCACCAGCTTTAGCAGTTGGAAAAAATTACCAGTGGTTCCTAGCACTAAAAGTAGACGGAATACTCAGCCCAAGTTCCCCTTACGTGGATGGTTGGATTCAGCGTATCCAGCCTACTGCTGCACTGACAACAGCAATGCAGCAGGAAGATCTTCTCAAACGGGCAGAGGCTTTCGGCAAAAACGGGGTGTGGTATGACTGTGTAGCAACATTGGCTGCACTGCACACTGCCCAATCCAACAATGTAGCTATCATCAAGCAATGGGAAGAACTTCTCTCCTCAGTCAGCTTAAAGGATATTGCAACAGTTCCTGTAGTAGTATCTGCTAATTAGGTAGATAAGAGGCAATACGGTTCGGATCAGCATTTTGAACTCAGAATTGGTTTGGGGAAAAGGTGAGCCAGCGACGGGTACGTAGGGGAGCCACTGCGTTGGACGGGTTTCCCGGCTTGAAGCACGTGGCGTGGTTTCCACGCCAGTTCTCTCAAGTCGGCAGAGCCGCCCACGAGACTGG
>NZ_JACJRV010000074.1 GCF_014697475.1 Nostoc sp. FACHB-152 | reverse complement strand
TTAACTTCGCCTAGTCTGGGTACTGGTGTTGACATCTCACAATATCATTTTGATTTAGTATTCGGTGTCTTCCATGCCGTCAGTCAAACCGCCACCGAATGCGCTCAACAGTTGTGGCGTTATCGCCCGAAAGTGCCGATTCATGTTTGGGTAGCTCCTAAGCCACCATTCGGTTACAAAGAAACCAACCCTACCAAAATCAAAGAACGGCTACTTCAAACGAATGAAATTACGGCGTTTTTAATCAAAATCGACCGTGAAACAGGCAAGCGTGGGGTGGAGAAAGATTGGGCATTAGAAGCTTACTGTCAAATTCAAGCTTCTCGCCACCAATCAATTAACAATCTTCGGGCTGACCTGAGATCGCTGTTGTCCGACATGGGCAATACTATCGTACCTGCCGGAGATCATATTGATGTCGCAGCTTGGGAATCCTTAAAATATGCGGCTGATGCCCTAGATGCTGCTCACCATCATGCTGTCGCCAAAGCCAATACCATCTCAAGAAGTGAGTACCGCGCACGGCAAAGTAAGGATTACCTCTCTCCCGATGAGGCTTACGAGTGTGAGAAGTTCCGGATTTGGGATTCCTACGGTATGGAAGTCACTGAATCTCTGGTGGAAAAAGACAACGGCGGTCGGTTAATAAGTGCGATCGCATCTTTAGAGGCCATTTTATCTCCATCCCAAGAGACAATTCTGGATTCTCGGACTAAACAAAAATACCCCGCACCACCAACTTTTGTCAGTGATAAAGACTTATCCGAGCGAAATAAATTACCATTCTGCACAGATTGGGGGAATTACTCTGCTAAGTGGTTAGCTCGTTTCAACTTAGGACTACATGACATTCTCAAACGATTAGTCACCGGAGAAGAAATTACTGCTGCCGACGAACAACTATTACTTATGACTCACATCGCAAAACAATGCGCTGCTCACATCAAAACAATTTTGGGGTTTACTATCCCAAGTGATTGCCAACCAATTTGGTTATTGGCCACTTTGGTCGCGCAGTTAGGACTAAGTTTAGTTTTTCGCAAATCTGGGCCTCGCGGAATGCAGGTTAAACTATTTTCGCTTTCAAAATCCGAATTGGATTTTGCATTACAAGTTATCGCTCACCGTCAACAGCAACGGGCTGATTACGCCCAAATACAGTCCTCACAAGGGGTTGAACCTGTTTCTTCTTCCGTATCCACCCCCCCCACAAATGGTATACAGAATCCATTAGTGGAGGGGGCGGATACTACGCCTTCTTTGAAAGCTATTGGAGCTGGGGGAGAGGTGCTGCTGGGGGAGAGAAACTTTGCAAAATCCCCCCCCAGCCCTTCTTCAAGCGATGCCTGCGGCAACGTCAAAGACGAACGCACTACTCTACTTCACTGTGTAGAAACACTTCGCTCTGGCATTGCTTTAGGAGCCTCGGCTATCAAAGGAATCCTCAAGCGATGGGCCACTGATTGGCGGTGGCACGTTGTGTTTCAACTGGAGGCTGTAGCACAGGATGAATTGCAGGAGATCACGCTTGCTTTCCCTCAGTTTTACGACTGGCTCTCTGAGGATATGCTGCCTGTAGAGGGGGGCTGAACTATTATCAAAGCTGACGACTCACTATCACTAATTATTACCTTTCACTTCAGCAACATTACGTTAACTGTGCTGCTGTCCCTTGCAAATTTGTTTTTTGAGGAAAATGAGGTTAATGCCTTTGCTGAACTTATTTTTTGACCACTTCGACTTTCGAGGGTTTCTCGAAGTCGTTTTCTTCAACTGGGGCTAGCAGCGATAAAGATGATACCGCTCCTAATATTTGTTCTTCTTTCACCTCCAAATACTTGTAAAGCTCATCCAAGGTGCGATGTCCAGAAATTTCCTGAATTACTCTTAAGGGAATGCCGGCATTACTCATGGCTGTGAGTGCTGTGCGACGAAAGCTGTGTGAACTTACGCCCTCAATTCCTGTTCGTTGGCAAGCTACTCGCACTATCCACAGTGCCGAATCTCGGTGCAGGTGGCTATTAGCCCTAGAATGATCTGGATTTCCCGGAAATAGCCACAGTGAATCATCTCGTGGTTGATATGCTTGTAGCCTGATTCTCAATTCTTGAATTACAGGTATGGCGCGCGTAGCCAGTTTATTTTTTGTATTCCCTTTGCGAAAAGTGATTTTATTTCTGACTTTTCCTCTGGAGTCATACACATCACGCTTGAGCAGGGTCACTGCTTCCGAAGCCCGACAAGCGGTGTAAAGCATCACGGCAAATAACGCTTTGTCTCGTAGTGAGTCTACTCCCTGCGAGAACAAAAGTTGAATTTCTTCTGGCGAGAGTATTTTGGCTCTGCCGTGCCTATCAATCTTCAACTTGCCTCTTTAATTACCGCCCCCGTTGTTTTCTCATTATCCCAGTCTAGGGGGACAGATTTTTTCTACTTGTGCGTGGCATAGGGGAAACGCACTCAGGCTGATGAAGTGAAAGTAAGTGGGAGCCTCCTTGCGGAAATAGGTGAAGTTCTCTCCGGTTAACAAGAGCGCTCCTCTGTGCGAAAGTTATGTTTATAGCGTGTAGTTGTAGCAGGGTTTGAAAGTCCAGCTAAACTCTGTACAGTTGAGATATCAACACCAGCATTTAACAAATCCCAAATGAATGTCTGCCGCAAATCGTGAGGCGAGAATGGTTTTATACCAGCTTGTTCACCCCGCTTGTGTAAAATGAATAACACTGCTTGGGGTGTGAGCCGTTGGTAAACTACACGTCCAGACTTGTTAACTTGACACAGTAGAGGGCCATCTGTGAGAGTTCGGATTTCAATCCAATCATTAACGATAGCGAGCGCACTCTTAGATAAATAAACAGTCCTCTCAACTCTTGGGTGAGCCGAGCAGATTTTGATTTCTCCATGATGATGAAAATCTTTTTTATCCAGCCCAACTACCTCAGCCCGTCGCAGTCCAGCACCGCGAAGGAGAGCGATGAGTGCCGCATCTCTAAAACCTGCTGGGGTGAGATCGCTAAAACAAGTGTGCATTAAAGCATCAATCTCGTTCTGATTAAGCACCCGTCTGCTCCCTTCTTGAGACACTTTCACACTCTTGATGTCAATAGCACGGGCATAATCAATCGGGTTGATCAACTCTAAGAGGAGAGCTGACTTCAAAGCTCCCCTTAAGGCGCAGAGTATCCGGTTAACTGTTGCTGGCTTGTAATTTTTGATCAGTGTTGCGCGCACAGATGTGGTGTGTTTGTAGCGTAATCCTGACCAATTCAAAGTCAGATAGTCAGCTTGATTCTGGGTGAGCAATTGGGCAATCAGGTTGAGCGAGTGCTTCATTGTCGGTTTCGACCCCGGACTTAGTTTTGAGAGATAAACAATTGCTGGGTGTTGGGTTAAAGGTGGCGTACTCGTCAAAACCAATGACGTAACAGTGTTGGTAGACATTGCGAATCATAATCTTCTAAAAAATTATATTCCGCACAGTTATATTTTGATAAGTAATCCACACTCATATAAGCAGGCATAGCCGTATATCTGTATCTGCTTTATGTAGGCGATCACTGTTTAATAAGTCAAAAGACCTCCTTGTTGTGCTTGAGCAATCTCTTGTTCCATGCTGGGAGAATTTTTGTGTTGAAGGAGGCGATTGAACTGTATCAATTAAATGTTGGGCTGTAATTAATGCAGGGCAATGCTTACGCTAAGGAGCTAATCAAAAATTTAGATGTTCCACAGATGATTTTGTCAAGTGCGAGCGCTGTCTTCACTTCATGAGTGTGTAAGCTACTCAAGTTTTGGGAGAAGTCAGAGCAATGCTAAAATCACCAATACAAGTATACTACTATTGTATTTATGACTGAACCTGCTACTACCCAAACCCACAACGGTACACCCACAAACCCAACTCAAGAATCACTACAGCTGGCCCGTCGATTTTCAAAAGCAATTGAAGAGTTTAACTGGATGGTAGATTATGTGAAGTTTTGCGAGTTGTTGGAATTGGAACCCAGCGAGTATGCAGATCAGGAATACCAATATTTTCAGCAGTTAGCGGAAGCTCTTACCCGATTTGATGCTGAATCACTTGCAAAAATGATTGATGCAGGTCAAGGGAATGGGTGAGTTGATAGCAGCTACCTGATAAAACTTGGAGTTATGGAGCATTAAGAAACAGGGTAAATAATTTCTTACCTGGGATTGGCACAATCCTGGTATAGCAGGGTGATGAAGAGCCATTGTTGCATATCTCTATTATGCGATCGCTCCGACTTCGCAAGGAAGTTATGCAGTATTGGCTCTTGAAACTCTTAATAAATAAGGCTTAAGAACGAAGTAATCAAGTTTTTCTTAATTAAATTGCTTACTTGCCTCCTATTTTATAGATATTAAATTGATTTTCAAGAGCAACGCATAGATAAAAGCCTATGACAAAACCAGATGATAAATCTAGGATTCATCGTGCGAAAACGGAAAAACTATACGCACTTTGCAAAGGTTTGACTTACTAGCATCGTGCGATCGCTACTCTCGATTACCAAGGTTAAAGTGTGGGTATTCGCGGCGATGATCCCAACTTGTTTGGCGATTCGGTTCGCCCCTACAAAAGTTGGCGGCAAGCTACGCAAGTATGAATCAGGATTCGCGCCGAAATTGGCTTCTCCTCAAGAGTTGTTCGACACTAAGGAGGATGAGCAGTGGCCCTACAGATGCTCTGGCGATCTCATGCATCGACCAGTTGTGGTTTAGCAGGTTGGGGAGTGCTGTAACAAGCGTGACTACAATGAGAAGCATTGGTAGGAACATGACCAAATTTCGCTCCCAAGCAGATTTATCGCGTAGTCTGGCTTCGCTTCGTAGTATACCTTGATGCCAAAATCGAAAGGTACTCAGGATAGAGGCAAGGTATAACAGTCCAGCATTTACTAGCAGGCTCGTTTTCTGGTTGGGAGTGATGTCAGAATGCTCAAGTATGACCACCGTTAGGCAAACTGCCGCTGCTAGATACAGAAAAGTAAACACACTAAAGTGTCTCATTAGTTTCTCCTTGGCTTCAAGGAGGACAGACTGTAGGGCAAACGCATCTAAATTATACTTGAATATACTTGAGCGAGTGGCAATGAAAGCTGACTTTAACTTAAACGCTGATACTAGCCGCTTTCCCTAAAATTCGGACATGGGCTAGGCGATCGCGGCATTAATGTTTTCTATGAGTGTCAAAACAAAGTAAACAGCGTCAGATAAACACTAATGAAGCCAAATCAAATGATACCTGAAAATGCAATTGAGGAAATTAACGAATATTCAGAAAATGGCATCATCAAATCAGCATATTATTTGGTCAACGGCGAAAAAATTGCTTATCGTGCTTGGAATGAGAATCAAATATGTATGGAATATGAGATAAAAAACGAAAAAATGCACGGTTTATTTCGCACATGGCATGATAATGGAAATTTGTGTGAAGAAAGCTTTTATGTTGAAGGAAAAGAACATGGAATTAACAAACAATATGATTATGATGGTAATTTCATCGGGAGTTACGAACTGTATCATGGTACAGGTGTTGATTTATGGTATTCAGCAAAAGGTGTGATTAGCGAAGAAAGATATTTAAAAGATGGAGAACGACACGGGTATGAAAGATGGTGGAATGGGGATAATAAAACGATTTATCGAGAACAGCATTTTCAAAATGGTAGAGAACATGGAATTTATCGAGAATGGAATCAAAAAGGTTCTCTGCGTCGAGGATTTCCTCAATATTATGTAAATGGGGAAAAAGTGATAAAAGCCAAGTATTTAAAAGCTTGTATTCAGGATCAAACCTTACCAAAATTCCAAGAAGTAGATAATTGTAATTATCGAGAAAATCCAGCTATTTAAATCGAAGAAAATAGAGCAAAGATGTCTACCATCAATTAGAGTGAGGGATGGTGTGCCATAAATAGTTGCCCTACAATTGAGACATCAAAACGGCGATCGCACAGCAAGAGCCACAAGAGTTCCCCCCCAGAGCGATACCCAGCCGAAACTCTCAAAAGACTATATCTGCCTAACTAAATCGGCAATATTCAATTGCGACCATATCTAGAGGGAGCAACTCATCCAAATGTGGGTTGCAGACAAGCGAAAAATTTTTCTAAAGCAAGAATAAGGATTTGAGCCACTTGAGCGGAGAAATATGGCGATCGCTGCCCTTGCATACTGAAATTACTGTAAAATATTGTCGGTTCGCAGACTAAGTGAAAAATTGTCAACGGAAGAATAGGGTTTCTGGCTTGTGTTGTCGCAGACTAAGTGAAAATTTGTCGCAGACTAATTGAAAATTTCTTTTGATTCTGCACGTAACTGTATTGTAGTATTTTTATCTTAACCTTAGTACAGCCCACCTTAAATGAGGTACGGAATTCACTTTTGGAATGAGTAGCGTCTAGTGTGATATCTCCGCTAATTTACCACGTCGATATTGATATGACATTTTTCGGCTTCAGCAAAGCCTAAAGCTCTTGCTTCGGCTGGAATATCAAGGCTAAAACCAAACTCATTTCTACCAACAGTTAAACAATAGTTTTTATAACTGTAACAAATATTAGTTGCTGCACTGTAACCTGCTTCTTTTGCTTCACTGTCTAATGATTTAAAGACTTCCAGTGTAGATACTTTAAATAACTGATCTATATTTGATAAGGAATGCCACACATTCTATTTTGAGGTGGCAAACCTAACGCTTTACATACTTCGTGATTAGGGCAGTTCTCTGGGAGTTCACCCGTCATCACTTTGCAGTCTATAAATCACCAACAATCTTTCTCCTGAATTTTAGGCATATTTAATTAGATGTTTTCAATTATTAGGATACTTAAAAATCAGTTAAATTTTAGCAAAGTTATCTTATTTTTAGACTATATTACCCTAAAATAAACGTTAGAAATAAATCGAAATTTTCTAAATTGTTATTAAAGCAAAAAGGAGAAAATGAATAACGTTATTATTCCCATCGAATTTGAACTCGCGGCAATAAAAATAGCTCAAGCGCATTTCCCTTGGCTACGTTTTAAAGTATCTCCTATCCAGGAGAAGGGAAGAGTCTACAATCGCTCATCAGACGCTATTTATTTTGAAGCTTACTTTCAAAATAGTTTGATTGATTATGATCCTCTCCACAAACATAATTACTATCCTAGTTTTAACTTTTACTTGTTGCCAGGAAAGAAACTAATTCAGTTAAGTGGCTGGTGGCGCGATCAGGTGTTAACTTTCATCTACGCACCATTAGACCCAGAACCATACAATAAGCACTGGCAAAATGACAAAAACTTGGCTGTACCTTGCCCCTATCCAGACGGCGATAAATTTGAACAGATGGCAATCGCTTTATTTTCTTTAGTTCAGGAGTATTTAGTAATGTAATCTCGCTCAATTTGGGACTCCCACCAAATGATGGTGTCCATCTTCAAACTGGGGAATTTACCAATAATTTTCTTTGATCCACTATTGGTGATTCTTCTCACCCCGTTTGCCAAAGGCTTTCTTGCCCCCAATCTAGTGATAATCTCTCCAGCCTAATTGATCCACGCTCATTTTCAATTAGTCTGCGACAATTTTTCACATAGTCCGCGACAATTTTCACTTTGTCTGCGAACCGACACAAGTTAGATAAACAAGCAATCTCAAAAAAATAATTTTATATCGTAGATTATATCGGACAAAAGATAAGGGTACATTATTTTGTGTAGCGGCGTGATCGGGTATGATGGGGGAGGTCGCAAGTCGCAGGTCGCAAGTAAGAATGTGGAATAGGTGCAATCATGGATAAAAATGTGGGGATTGTTGATAAAAGTAAGGTGTTTGCCATCCGAATTATTAAAGCTTGCAGTTTTTTGGATGAAAAGCCAGGGATATGCCGCACATTATCAAAGCAACTGTTACGTTCTGGTACGAGTATTGGTGCGAATGTACGAGAATCGCGGTCGGCTCAGTCAGATAAAGATTTTTTGCACAAAATGGAAATTGCTTTAAAAGAAGCACGCGAAACTGAGTATTGGTTAGAAATTTTGATTGAGTCTGAAGTTGTTGAGAAGTCTAAATTTTATCCATTACTTCAGGAAGCTAATGAAATAGCGAAAATACTCATTGCTTCTACCCGCACAATTAAACAGAGGTTAAATGGCAGCAAATCGAACGGCAGGAGAATGGAGGCGGCAAACGAGAATTAGTAATTTAACCCTGAGTAGAGAATAAACATATAGATAATTACCTGCGACCTGCGACTTGCGACTTGCGACTTGCGACCTGCGACTTGCGACTTAATGAAACAAATTTATGGTGAACAATCCAGAACTGAGTAATCTACCGCCAATAAAGCTAATTCCGTTGAATGGTGAAACAGCGCAAGGAATACCGCGTCCAGAGAGAGCGCGACCAACAACAGATATTCGCCATGTAAAGGTACTAGAATTTCTCCGCAGCAACAATCTGTCGGTGAATAGCCGGAAACTGTACGAACGAGAACTGAAGCGATTTTTGGGATGGACGCAGCTGTCTTATCATGAACTACGCCCACGTCACTTGGCATTATATAAAGAATATTTGCGAGATGAAGTGCGGACTGAAGCAGGTAAAGGACTGTCAAAAAGCAGCATTAATGCCGGGATTTCAGCACTCAAAAGCTTTTTCAAGTGGATGTGTTGCACATATCCTGACATTATGGCAACGAATCCGACACTAGGGGTGAAACTAGAAAAAATTCCGTTACCACCAGCCCAAAGCTTAACCCCAGAACAGATGGAGAAAGTGTGGGCGGCATTGGAGTTATTAGGAGAAACAAAGCAGCGAGATACAGCACTGGTACACATTCTCTCTCATGGGTTAAGAGCAGGGGAAGTTGTAGAGTTAAATGTTGGGTCATTTGATGGCAAGCTGTTGTTCTTACCGGACACGAAAACGAATGAACCCCGCTTAGTACCACTGCGAAAACAAAGTCGGGAAGTATTGCAAGAGTATTTGCTTACGCGCAGTGAAACTGGTGAAGAATTAAACAGCCTGACCCCGTTGATGATTTCACACCATGCGTCATATAAAGGTGAACGCTTGAGTTATCACGGAATTTATTTTGCAGTGGAGAAAATAGGTTCGCTTGCAGGCATTGAAGAACTACACCCGCACTCATTTCGACACACTTACGCTACTGACTTATTACTGTTGGGCGTAGATCCGGGACACGCCAGAAAACTGACAGGACATCAAAGTGAGAAAGCATTTCGACGTTACACACTTCGCTCGGAACAAGAAGCGGCGATCGCCGCTTACTATCGAGCGATAGGTGAAGAAGAAGAGGAGTAAGGTATGCCAAAGCCGCTTGATCCCAAATGCCAATTATGCGCCAAAATGCCGACATCGAAAGCAAAAGTACTACATGGTCAGGATGGGGATGGCTGCTGGAATCCGAAAGTGTGCCATAATCGCCGCTCGTTTTATCGCCATCGCAGTGATGATAAAAAAGGAGAAATAGATAAAATTACGGTCGAGCCACCAGCAACATATTATGCAGTGCTTTATCTATATAAAGAACCAGGAGATAAACCGTTACACGCCTTGAGTGCAGAACTATGGCTAGGGCAACAACCCGTTTGTCGGCTAGAGCCAATTCATTGCTTTGGATTGACGGCGGGAAAAATCCGAGCTTATACAGATCAAGTGTTGCAAGCATTTGCCAGACAATATGGTATTTCACTGTATCAATATAAGGATATGTTTGAGATTAGCCCCTCTCATTGTCCAGTGCGTCCTTGTCCCCTGCATCCTGACTGATAATCATGACCAGCTATCGCCAGTTAACAATTTGGGATGTGCTAGATGAGGTATCCTCAGCCCCGCCCACCTCGTCACTAGCCCCAGTGTGGGAGTGCTTAGACACAGAACTAGAAAATTTACCAACCGAAGCACAGTTATCAACGGCTGCGGCAGCGTTTTATCAAATCGCAGATATTTTACTTTCTCGTGCTGGGTTGTTGTTAGAAGATGTACAAGCTCAGAATGATACTGAGGGGCCAGTGATTAGCACAGATATATTTGCTGGTTTGGTAAGAACAACGATGCAACTGGATTTGGATGACTTAATAGAAGAACCGCCACCTCAGATTTTTAGACCGCATGGGCCACACCAGTTTTCTTATCCTATCAGTAAGGATGATTCAATAGCCGCACCTGTGGAGAAAGAGAATATCTTGACCTTGCTGGACATTCAGACTGTAGAGGATGTTCATCGGTTGGCAGGGGATGAGGATGTAGATAAGTGGACTAGAGCGATCGCCCAGTACCTGGAACAGACTAAAAGTGAAATAACGCTGACTTTACTACAACAGAAATTGAAAATGCCGATGGTGGAGGTATGGCTGGGATTGTTGCTTGGTGGTTTTACCTTAGAGCAGCGTGGGGATTTTTATGAAAATAAAAATATTTGGATATTAATGACCGACTTGAATAAATTAGATATCTAATAAATATTAGCTCAGTTAAATTTTGGTGCTAAATTTTTACTTTTAAATTACAAATATGGAATCTCTAAACCGTTCAGAAATTGCCCGAAAAATGGTGAGAGAATACGACATCATATTAACTCCTAGACAAGAGCAGTATGTTATTGCTCACCCATTTACACCTGATGTTTTTCCTGTCGCAGTTGGTGACGATGGAGGCATTGTTTATTATCAATGTGAAGTACCAATCACCAGAAAAGGCGATTTAATTTTAGTAGGTCATAGATATGAGACTTGGCAAGAGGATAGCGTATTAGTAAAATCAATGGAATTAAAAAGATATTTACATCAGTTTAGGTGGAATATAACTGTAATCGATTCTTTTGGGGATGAAGAGGAACTGATGGTTTGGGAGTTTAAAACAATTTGTTTTTGATGTGTGTCTTTTATTATAAATATGTCTAAAAAACGCCTTGAGAGAATCCATGAACTAACAGAAATAGTTCTTAATGGTTTGAATGGTAAGCCGTTCTCTTGGGGAGATGGGCAGCGTACAGCGTGGGTTCCATTACTCCAAGAAATTGGGATTACATTAATTACAAAAACTCAGATTCAAAAGCGCGGTTTAGTACTAAAACGTGGTGCAAAACCTGTAGGAAAGGCTTACTTTGGCTCTCCTATAAAACGCTATGCTGACCTGTATGTAATGGAAGTGCAATGTACTGAACCTAAGAAACCTGATACAGATTGCTGGCTGTTTTTAGATTGCGAAGTAATGACAGGTAAGCCGCCTGGAAAATGCCCTAATTACAAACAATGTAAACAAAATGCTTTACATAGTTCAAACAGAACTTGTATTCTTCCTTTTTCTTACACAAATAAGACTTGTTTAGTCGTTAATCAGAATATTTCAGAAGAAGCCAAAAGTGGAGGTTGGCATCCAGCAGTTGGGCTTTTTTATGAATATGAAGACAAGACTTTACTGGTGGGAAAGAAATACTGGACTGTACCAGAGTCAGCCCAGGCTTTAGGATTTGCCAAAGCAGAAGCAACTCCTTATTGGCTGAACTCCAAGCCTGGATACTTATATGTAACTAGATATACACCAGCAAGTGAGTACCCTTCTAAATTTAAAGAGGCAGGCTGGTATCCCAGCATAGATTTACCTTATTCTATTCATCCGGATTGGGATGATTGGAAAAATGAGCAAAAAATTTCAATTTTAGAGGTTGACTTCAATGTTGATGCTCCAGAATATATTGAGGCAATTGCTCAAGGTTGGTATCCGGCTCAAAAAATCACAGCACAAACTTAATTGTTGGCACGAGTGCTTGCTGTGTATCTGGTACAGGTAAAAGATGAAATTTCCTTGACTAAATTGCAACAGGGATTGAAAAGGACAATGGTAGAGGTATAGCTGGGATTATTGCTTGAGGCTTTACGTTAGAGTAGCGTGGGTATTTTTATGACAATAAAAATATGCTGAACATCTTCAGATACAACCTATTCTTCTTACTTTTTCCGAACCATCTTGAAAGGTCTAGTTTGACTGCCTAAAAAAGTAGTAGTTACTAAATTACAGTTCATTTTATCCTGATTTTCAGCTAAAGAACAATTATATTGACCGCTACCAAGCCCAACATTCAAAGTCATACTTAATCCTTGGTTAGTTGCATCAATTGGATAAATGCCTTGATTTACTCCATTACTAGTAACCGTTAAGGTAAACTTATTCGATTGTTGAGAAATTAACCATTCTTCAGGACTACCATCATCTCCAACCCACGTACCAAGAATCGGATTTGTATTGCCACAAGCATTAAGTGATATTAACAAAAAAGGTAAGATTATTCTGTTTTTCATACTTTTTTTCAGGTTCAAAATGCTGTAATAGTAAATCAAATAAGTTAGTCCAAGTAGATTATCAAACATCCAGGAGAAAAACAAGTAGCTTAATAGTTATAAATCTAAAAATGTAGCAGTTAAATCTACTAATTTTTCTGGGACTACTTCAAGCCTATTAATTTATTTTACAAAATCAATATTTTTTGAATAGAGCTTAAAGTTTTAGAAACTAAAACTTTTACTAAATATAGGAAATTAAAATTTAATTATCTTTAGATAATGACTTCTCTAAACTCTTACATTCATTCCTAAATTAAATTGAGAAATAGCTCAACAGTTTTTGTTATTAGCCAAAAGCGTTACAAGCTGACAACTTACAAACAGGAACGCATTTCGCTGTAATTATCTTAATAATTTATGGCGGAATTATTTTTATACTTATTAGTATTAACACAATTATAGACTTCTATATGTGGAATATAGGTATGATTTGGTATCTGTTGGCTGACCCTGCACCAGGTACAAATCAAGGGATGACAATTTCGAGTGAGACATTAGATGCAGCCATCAAAGGCTCATCCATGTTCGTGAACTCGTTTAAGAACGATTGGACACAGATAGTGGAAGGTACAAGCCCAGTTTATACATCTGTGGTAGCAATATCAATGCTGATAGCTGTAGTGTTAGTCAGCTTTTGGTCTTTGCATTGGTATGGGATGTTTTCGGAAGAAGGATTTTCAACCAATGTCATGCGTGAGATGGCAATGCCGTTAATAGTAATCTTGCTCCTAGCAAATAATGGGGCATTACTAGCGAAAGGGACAATGGCACTGAGGAATACGACTGTTACGCTCAATAGCAATGTACTAAAGATTACGAGAAATGGTGTGACACTTAAAGATGCTATCAGAACTGTGAATTTTGATCAGCATTTTACATTTGCTCTGCAAGCCGCGTTGGTTAAATGTGAAAAACTTGATGAAAAAGATGTCGATACAGATGGAACAGAATACAGTCCCCGACAGGATTGTATAGACCGTACTATCAATACAGCACAAAAAGAAGCACAAAAAATTAGGCAACAAAGAGGATTAAATGCTGGCTCTGGTATCCGAAATCCTTTAGCAATAGGCAAAGAAATCATTAATGGTGCTATCCAAGGAGTGATATTTGTCATATTCAGTGGTTTAGCGGCTGCATTTCAGTATATAGTACAGTTGTCCTTCTTATTGGTGGCATATATAGCACCAATATTTTTAGTATTGTCATTACTACCAGTCAGTACAAAAGCAATATACGCATGGTTATCAGGTTGGCTGGGTTTAACAATGGTATTAGTTTCCTACTCAATAATTGTAGGAATATCAGCTTCTTCGATAGTCAATAGTCCTTCGACCGATCCGATACTTTCACAGTTAATCATCGCGGTACTATCACCAATTTTAGCAATGGCTATCGGGACAGGTACAGCAATGTCAACATTTACCGCTTTTAGTAGTGGAATCAAATTTGCGGCAGGCATCAGAAGATGAAACTTGGATAAAGAAACAGCAAATCCCACAATAGGAACTAGCAGATGAAGCTATTAGAAACAAAACAACTCAATCTCACCCCGATATTTCTGATGGGGAATGCCGCATTACTGGCAATGTTATTCATCATTGAGATCGTAAATTCTGCCGGATTACACACTCTGGCCAACAGCAAAACCCCAACATTGGTAGAACTAAGTAGTGGTGAATCAATCCGAGTCTCGTCTATAAGTTCTTACGAGCGCTCGCCGCAAGCGATTACATATTTTGTAGGCAGAACAATGACAGGCTTGCTGAGTTGGAATGCTCTACCCAAAGTCAATGACGAGTATAGTCCAAATCCAGCGAAGAAGCTGAAAATAGATCCTGGTGTGCCAACAGGGGAAAACAAAATTACAACTCCTGTATGGGAGCATGGCTTTGCCCTATCAGAAGATTTCCGGGCATCTTTTCTCAAAGAGCTAGGGAAACTTACGCCGCCTGACATATTTACAGGGAACACACAATCAATATTGAAGGTGAACTTTATTAGTGAACCGAAAAAAATCAAAAATGGTCACTGGGCAGTAGACATGGTGGCAGACATTATTATGTTTAAACAGACTGATATGGTAGGAGAACCAATCAGCTTTAATAAAACAATTTATGTCAGAGCGATCGACACACCCACACTTGGCGGACTATCATCACAGTATCAAGCTATTGCAAATAATATCCGCGCATCAGGATTAGAGATTACGAAAATACAAGATTTGGAGTTAGCTAAATAATGAAGCATCCAAAATTTGCCCAAATGAATGAGGTCAATATCTCAGTAGAAGAATCGGACTCTGAGCCACCAAAAGAACAAAAGCCAACAGAGCGAGTCCAAACCAGCCCTCTTGTTGCCTACAGTCCACTAATAAAAATGGGTGTAATTGGTGGTGGGATCTTTATGTTTGTCGGTACGATTGGAGCAATCATCAATGGTTCTTTGAATGCCCTGAATACTACAAACAAAATTGAACCAAACAAGCAGGTTGCACAAGCCGAGGAAACCCCAGTAGTAGATGAAGGGCAAAAGGACAAGACGCTACTAGCACTAACAACACAGAGTACAGCATTGAAGGGTCTGCGCGATCGCAAAGTAAAGGTGCAAGCAACTGAGACTGCTTCACCAACAGCACAAACTACTCCACCACCAACCACCACAGCGAAAGCGAGAACACAAGCAATCACCACACGCTCTTACCCAACAGCTTCCACAACACCAATAAGAAGAAGCCCTAATAGAACTCCTGTACCAACTCTTGTAACTGGGGGGATACAACAATTACCAGTAACAAAACCAAGACAATCTCCCGTCAGCCAAAATAAGGTGGCAATTGCTCCGACTGCGACATCAAGAGCGAGTGTTGACCCACAGCAGCAATGGCTGGCGGTTGCGGAGGCAGGTAGTTTTAGTGCGCCAAAAACCGAGCCAGAATTAGACAAGCAACTGGCGAATGGCATAGAAGGTGGGACGGGGATTGCTCCCGATTCAAAACAACAGTCGCAAGAAATAGTGACTCCGAGCAATGGCAAACGAGTAATAGTAGGGACAATTGGCGAAGGAAAGCTGGAGACTCCGATAGTGTGGGCGGATAGTGATTCTTCTAGTCAAAACTATCTAATTCGGCTGACCAAAGAGTTAAAAGCTTCAGATGGTAGCGTGGTTGTGCCAGTTGATTCTTATTTAGTAGTGCAGCTAACCAACACGAATACGGAAGGATACGCCCAATTAAATGCTAGTGCAATTTTAGTAAATCAAAATGGTGACACACAGGAGAAAAAACTACCAACGGGTGCAGTGCGGATACTAGCTTCTAATGGGAAATTGCTGAAAGCGCAAACAGGGCGTGGGAGTAATTTCACGAACACGATATTTTCAGCAGCCCTGGCGGGAGTGGGGAAAGCCGTGTCGCTCCAGAATAGTCCGACTAGCTCAATCACCACAACAAGTAATGGGTTTACCAGCAGTAGTGTTACAGGGGGAAATCGAGATGCTCTAGCAGGATTTGGTGAAGGGGCAATAGGTTCAATACTGCAAGACATGAAAGCGGCTTCTGAACAAAGAGCGCAATCAATGGGTAATCAAAAAGTTTACGCAATTGAGGCGGGTAAAACAGTTCGCATCTATGTCAATCAAACAATTTCTTTATGAAAAAATTATTCGCTTTCTTTACGAGTTTAATACTTGTTAACCCAATGATAGTAGCACAAGCAATATCTCAAAGAACTGTATATGCTGAGGATATTGAAACAGCCACCATCAACCTAAAAATATTTGCTGGGTATGGTTTGACTATAAATTTCATGCCTTCTGGCGAAACGATAAAACAAGTATGGCTGGGAGACCCGACAAGGTACAGTTTTACGAGTAATGGTAATCTGTGTGCCAAAAGTAGTAGTGAGTGTGAAGGGTCTACGGCGACTGTCATTTTCTTGCGCCAAATCAAACCGATTGCGTTCCCAAACATGACATCTAGCAGTGATGGAAGTACACAAATTACGATTCTCACAGAGCTTCGTCAATACCAATTTAAACTGGTAGCAGCATCAGGACAGCCACAGTACACGAGTTTGGTGATAAAACCGCAATCAGAAAAACCATTACCAGTAGCATCAAATAGAACTATTGCTATACCTCAACTCATTTCCCCAGTAAGAACAAACAAAGCGGAGGGGCAGGGGGCAGGGAGCAGGGGGAGCAATCCCTGTCCTGAAGCCGTGAAGCGGAGCGGAACAGGGGTATCAAGCCCCGCCCTTTCAGGGCGTTCTCGATTGGTCGGAGTAGAAGATCCCTTACGACATCCCCCCTGCTCCCCGCTCCCCGCTCCCCTGCCTCTTTTGACCCTCAACAGAACGGCTAAACGAATAGGTACAACATTACAACGTGATGATGCAAATGCTCTGGTCTATGGGTTGGCTCTAGCTCGAAGGCAAGGCACAATTAAGCCTAATTCTGCAAGCTGGAGAAAAGTACAAGATGCTATCAAGCTGTTAAGGCAGGGCAAAGATAGGCAAACAGCAATCGCGCGTTCTGGAGTAGCGGCTGATTTATTCAATCAATTGATTGAAGCTGGAAAATTTTAGCCCTATGCAGATATTTTGTACACTCACTTGAGGAACATGATGGGTTCATCAATATTAATCAAATTTTTCACTCTAGCAGCAGCGATCGCTCTTACCAGTGGTTCTGCCTCTGCACAACTACCGACAATAAAATATACCCAAGATAAATATCAGGCTTCCATACCCGATTGGTCAAAAATTACTTGGGACAAGTTACCACTAATTCAACAAGCGGGATTCATCAAAATACCAGCAAAACTAATCCCCGTGTTTGGTTACAATCCCTCACGTTCATGGGATGCTGGTCAGAAATCAGATTCGGTGGTGATGCTAGGGGATGCAGATGATGCTTTTTCTTTAGGGAATTTCACGCTAGCAGGAATTAGAAAAGTTGCGCTGTCAAATCCAGTCGCCAATTCTCAACCAACTTTAAAAGATTTGGGATTCATGAAGTGGCAGACGACTCAATCATTGGTGAAAGCTATTCCCAGGCTAGGCAGACTACGGGTTAATCAAGTTCAACCAATTTTGGCTCTATTTGGGAAATCGGGTTATTTGCCATATAGCTGTTCATCTGGGACTATCAATGATTGCATAGAGACTTATCCAGAACTTGGGAAAAAACCATTAGGTAATATCAATCTAGAGGATTACTCGACCTTATCAATTCCCGGATTGTCAACGACCCCAATTCGGAATTTTGCGTTTTGGCAGCAGACTCCTATTAACCAAATCCCACAATTAAGCTTTGTACCATTTGATAAAATGCCTCAGCCAGTCAATTCTGGACAAGGGGTTGTGGGCATTGCTTCAGTGGTGTTTGGTTCTCGTGAACAAGGAGAAGAGATCGCGGATAACTACTTTATCTCTGGAAGTGTAGTCAGGGGAGATCGCACAGTGACAAAAGCTTGCACAGTCGGTAAGAAGTGCGCCTACCTGGAACTAGGAGATTTCACACCCTATGCCGGATTATACGGTAAACGATGGGCAAGTGGGACTGATTCTCCACTGGTAAAAGGTGGTTACGGGTTTTTGGCGGCGGTCAATGGCGGCAAAGAGCCGACTGGAAGGCTTGTTTATGGTAATGGGTTTAAAGTCGTCCTTACCAATACCAACGAATCGGAGGGTAAGGCAGATTTCGCACTGTACTTTAGAATCTGCGCTCGACCGCCATTCATGGCTAAGACCTGTACGCCCTATTTTATAGGGCCAATACCCTGGATAGGGGTAAAAGAAAATGATTTGGTGATTGTGGGAACAGGACGATGAAGACAAGTCGCAAGTCGCAAGTCGCAAGTCGCAATTGGTTAAGTATTAATATGACGACGCAGCAACAGCAACAAGCTTCTATTAAAGAATACATTCCGCCAGGATTAGAAAGCACTATATTTTCAGGTGCTGGTATGGGGCTGGTAGCTTGTGGACTGATAATTATCATAGCCAAATACTTAGATTCTGTTGGCTCAAAAAATCAACTAGCGACAGCAAGATGGGGAGGGGTGAGAGAACGGAATGCGGCACGGAAAATAGCTTTAAAACAACTGCGAAGACGCAAACATAACCGTGTAGCTTTGTACGTTGGGACACCAACAGGCACAACAAACCAGTTTGTGAATGAGCAAATTATTTCACAGATTCCATCTGATTTCAAAACTATTTATATCCCAGATGCCCAAAGGGGTGTGATGGTAATCGGTGGGCCGGGTAGTGGGAAATCCTTCTCAATGCTTAACCCCCTGATCCGTTCGGCAATAGATCAAGGTCTGCCGCTAATCTTGTACGACTTTAAATACAGTGAGCAAGAATCAGCAACAGCAGACGCGAAAGGACAAGCACCAATTCTAGCTGGTTATGCCCTGGAGCGTGGATATGATGTGACTGTACTCGCCCCCGGTTACGGAGAATCGTGCATTGCTAACCCCTTGGACTTCTTACGAGATGAAGAAGACTCAGAAATGGCCAGACAATTGGCGATTACGATAAACCGGAATCTGAAGCTGGGAGATAAGGATAATGGAAATAGCTTTTTTACCAATGCAGGGGATCAGCTGGTACAAGCAATTTTGATGTTAGCAAAAGGGACAATGTACCCGGATATCATGATGTGCCAAGCAATACTGGGTTTGTCTCAGCTAGTGGAACGGCTAATGAAAGCTGACCTGAATTTCTTGGTCAGAGAAGCGTTTTCGCAGTTTGTCTCGGTCGCGGGTTCACCGGAAACGGCAGCATCAATTGTGGGAACAGCCAGTGGTTTATTTAGCAGGTTCATGGTTCCTAATGCACTGGCGGCTTTTTGTGGACAGAGTAATATCCCACTCGATCTATCGGGTAGACAGATGATTGTCTTCGGGATGAACAAGGAAAAACGGGATGTTATCGCCCCCTTACTGGTATCAATTTTACATCTAATTGTGAGCCGGAATGTAGGCAAGAAACGGTCGGAGCCTTTAATCCTGGCACTAGATGAATTACCAACTTTGTATCTTCCGGCACTGGTTGATTGGCTGAATCAGAACCGCGAGGATGGGCTAGTCTCCATCCTGGGCTTACAAAACTTGTCAATGTTGCAAGACGCTTACGGAGAGCATACGACGAATGCCATCTTCGGCGGTTGTGCAACTAAAGCATTCTTTAATCCTAATGATGATGTATCTGCGGAAAAATTCAGCAAATATTTAGGAGAAGAAGAAATTCGATATAACCAAAAATCCCGCAGTTATGGAGGTAAAGGAGGTGCTAATACATCCGTCTCACAACAAAAAGCTACACGCAAATTATATGATGTGAATCAATTTAACACTTTGAGAGAAGGTAAGGCAGTCTTAATGAATCCTGGCTTTTCATCAAGGAACCAAATCAGCCTTCCACTGCTGCATCAATTCAATATTCCAAGTGCAGAAATAAATTCGCAAATATCAGCGATTAAACATTGGTATGAGTTTCAACAATATTTAAGAGATTTATCGGTTTTAACCACACCAACATCTGAAGAAATGCGTTTAAGACGAGATGAAGCCGAACGCTTATTACCAATGTTTGATAAACAAGAGCTAGTGAAAACGATGGACTTTTAATTTTAGAGGGAACAGGGAACAGGGAACGGGGAACAGGGGGAAGAATAGGTTAGGAGTTATTCAATGTTAGAAATACGTGATTTCAAAGACTTAAAAATTTGGCAGAAAGGAATGGAAATAGCTGAAAGATGTTATTTCTTAACGAAACTATTTCCTAAAGATGAACTATATGGAATGGTACAGCAAATTAGGAGGTCTGCTGCATCTATTCCAGCTAATATAGCAGAAGGGTATGGGAGAAGGACAACACCTGAATATATCAGATTTCTTAATATTGCTCAAGGTTCACTTAATGAATTAGAAACACATCTTATATTGTCTGAAAGAGTAAATTTATGCAAGCAAGCAGATATAGAATTAATTGTTTCTTTACTCAGAGAAGAAAGCCGAATGATTATTGCACTTATTAAGAAATTAGAACAGTAATTTCTTATCCCTGTTCCCTGTTCCCTTTCTTCACTATTTAATAGGAATTTACTATTATGGATTACCCACTAAATCAAAGAGATTGGCAAATTATTTCTAAACTACCACCAGAAATTGCCTCACTCGCTGATAGATATCCGTCAGAAATTCTGAATACGGCGGATTCATGGGATGAAGAACCATTTCCAAATGGCTATATTCCCGAATCCATTGAAGTTTACTGTGGTGATGAAGAAGTAGTTTTTATTATTGATGGGTTACTGGACTTTTATCAACCGACAACTATTGGGAGAAATTCAACTTCATTGACTGTGATGATTGATAGCAACTTCGCTTACATCGAGATTGAAGGTAAAGAAATTCTCAACAAACTTGGTGGTGTTGTCCTACCTGATATTGTTAATTATCCTTCAGAAGTGCTTACGGAGATTGCCGGAGAATTATCATGATTGAACCAGGGGATGCTAATACAGTTAAGAATGATTACCTGGAAACGCTGGAGACTTTGATTAATCGCATCAAAATTAAAGCTAATGAAAGAGAAATTGATGCAGGGAATCAAATTTCGATTTATGCAGGAACTAAGAAAGTTTATGAAGGTGTCAGAGGTGAAAAACCGACTCTAGATAAACTAAATCCTAAAGTCGTTGACCACATTCAAAAAGCTGTTAATGAGCCACATAACCTCAAAGGTTCAATTACCATCAAGATTGGTAAGCAAGAGGTGTTTAAAGTTAAAAATGGTCAAGTTGTTAATGACAAACTGGGTCTAAGTGGTGCGGTTGTCCAAAAACCTGCACCAAAAGAGCGAACATACACTCTGGCTGAACTACAAAAACAAGTTGATATTTTAAAGAATAAAGTAAGCCAGCAAGAAAAGACTATTACTGAATTAAGCAGTCAACAAAATAAGCAGACCCTTGATAAACTAACCCAAGAAATAGCCTCCTTAGCCGATTCTGTAGCTAAACAGCAAAAACTGATTGAAGCTGCTCAAAAGTCTTTAAATGGAATGAGTCTGGTTAAACCGCAGAATACCATGCTTCAAAACTGGATTGGCTCGATTGAATCCAAAGTGAAAGATGCAGGTAATTCATTACTAGACACAGCGAAAAACCAACTAAAAATTGTTGGGTTAAAAATCGATGATTATGTTCGCTCTGTCAAAGGGAAAATGATTGAATCAGCAGTGAATGTACTATTAAACAAACTGGGTGAACGTCACAAAGATGGTTCTTTATCTTTTAAGAGCAATAAGTTTGACTTTCACCAAGAAGGCAATAATATCAAGGTCAAAACTAAGGATGGAACTAGCGTACTCCAAAATGGGGAAATCTCTAAAGAATTACCACCTGCTGTAGCAGAAGATATTAATCAGATGCCAGAAAAGGTTTTTCAATATATCGATAAGCTAGACCAGCTAGAACAAGAAACTCTCCAGTCCAAACAACCAACTCCATCACTGTCTCGCTAGTGGTTTAGCTAACAAAAATTACCGTGTAGGTCAAGCAGGGACAGAGATGTAGTAGGGGGAGAAAGAATTATCTATCAATTTTAAAATTTGTGATCTTCAGGATGGTTAGATTATGCACCCGATTGAATTTAAACAGAAGTGGCAGTTAACATATCCAGAATTAGCGTTAGTTCTGGGCTATGAAAGTGACTATACTGTATGTGCATGGGGACAAACTGGAAAAAGTAAGCGTAATCCCCCCAATGTGGTGTTTGTCGCTTGTTGCTTATTAGATGAGAAATGGCAACGCGAAGGCAGAAAAACTATTAAATCTTATGTTCTGGTTCAAGCTTCATGAAGAAAATACAGACATTTGCGATGCAAATGTCGATTGTCAGTACCTAAAACGAGAGGTATTTTTATATCTATAGACAGTTCCAGGAAGTTCCTAAGCAAGGAGGTAGAGGGGTTGAAGAATTAACAAGAGGGCAAGTGGCGCAGATGATGAAGCCTGAGGTGTCATCTCGACAATTACAGAAATATCTGAACATTGCGCGATTATACATTCCAGGCTTTGAGAATTTTACAGATCCAAAAACTAATGGACTAAACGGTTACGCTAAATTGAACCGTTCTCATATTCGGGTGCTTCAAGAAATTCGTTCACTTGCCCGAACTCAAACTTTAGCAGACATAGAACAGCAATACAAACAAAAGAGGTTGCCCGGTAGAGTATGAAAACGAAAGGAGAAATGGTTGCTGTGTCATCTTACACTTCACATAAATCTAAAACTCAAGCCCAGATTTTCGCGTCAATTATCGGGAAGTGGGGGCGGAAGTACCAACATCATCTGTATGCAACTGGTACAACTTTAATTGTAGGCACACAAACTTTACCTGCTCATGCTTTTGGACTATTCAACCCCACGCAACTAGCACTGACTTGTATGTTTAATAGTAGTGGTGCGACGGGGAATGCGATTCTAAGCACCTTACCAGGAGTTATAAATGCGGCGATTACAGTTATGTTATTCGTTTATTTTGTGGCATCTGGTGTGAAGGTGGCCAATGCGATTGGTGATGGACAAGAAATTACTCAGGTCATACAACAACCTGTTGGGATATTTTTTGTCACTCTGATTCTTTTCATCGCGCAAAGTATACTCTTTGCTGGTGTTACAGCTGGCTGCTAAAAACAAGTCGCAAGTTACAAGTCGCAAGTCGCAAGTGTTTTGAGTGTAAGTTCTTTGTTCTTCAATTACTTCAATCAGGGATTAACAATCGTTATACAATTTCACAAAAAGTTTGATACAGATTTAAGGATTGAAGACTTCGCTGTATCTAAGCTTTTTAATTGCGACTTGCGACTTGCGACTTGCAACTTGGTATTAATCCTTTTTGTGCTATGACGAAATCAATTAAACCGATTAACCAATCATTAGGGAAAAGTGCCTCGATTGGTTTGTTTACCGGATTCCAGTATGCAGCAGCGTTGTTATCCTTCGGCACTGGGTTTTTCACATCATTTATATTTGGTGTGGGATTAGTTTGGAGTATATTGTGTGGGTTTTGGGCGGCAGCAACAGTATTAATTTTATCTGGTAAAAAACCTTACCTGTTCTGGTCAAGGATATTTCCGCGTCCTCCTGTATGGGCTAGAGGATATGTGCGTTATTCTAATCCACTGTTGAAAAACAAAGTTGGTAGTAAAAAACTCAAAAAATTGTGGTGAAGCAGGTTAACAAAGCCAAGAAAATCAGTGCGTTTGAAGATGCCCTAGATCTGACAACAATGGTAAGATTGCAAAAAAAGGGCTATGTCGTTGGCGCATATTTGCTAAGTAAAAAATTGTTAGGAGATACAGACAACACTTTACAACTGGTGTTTGGTTATACTTGTTCTGGCATCCACCCGATGTTTTCTTCGGATGAGCAAATAGAAGCGATAGCTGATGCTTTTTATCAAGGCTGTAAAGAAATCCCGCAACGTGAAAAATTCACCTTTCGATGGAGTTCATTTTGTGAAGAGGATGGAATAGTAGATTCTTATCGTCAACGCTTAGATGAGCCAATATCAGATGAAAGCGAGTTTTTGGACTGGGGGCAAGTGGCGCGACTTCAAGAACTAACAAGTAGTCGGCATCGGAAAACTATTGGACTATCGATTTATACTACCTATACTATCCGGGCTGGAGGTACAGAATCGGGGGATGCGGTAGATAGAGCGATAGTCAATTTCTCGAACTTCTTACAAAGGAGATTTACGCCGACAGGAGCAACCGAACTGACGAAGAAAAACCTAGCGGCAGTCTTAGAAAAAGCAATGGATGTTTCCTTACGCCATAAACAGATTCTAGAAGGTATGGGGCTTGTGCCGATTGCGAAAGATGAGGTACAGTTATGGCAAGAAATATGTCGAAATGTTGGAGCAAAGAAAACTCATGTGCCTCATACTTTAGTATGGGACGAAGGCGGACTACGAGAAGAGTTCCACGCTCAAGAGCCATCCAACTCATCTTACATCGATGCACAACACGCGACGAGTGTACTTCTTAATCGCGGTATACCTGTTGCCAACGAAAGGTGGGTGTGTCTACCTACGCACAAATATGTTAGTGTGATGGTACTCGACCAGAAGCCTGAAGCATTCGCGTCTGTAGAAGACCAACTACGTTTTTTGTGGAATATCCTTTCTAAGGATGTGATTTATGACATCGAAGTAATAACGGAGGTAACGCCGTCAGATCCAAAAGTAACCCGATTGGCACAACAGTTAATTACCAGACGCGCCCACAACACAGCTAACGCCACCAAAGGTAAAACCGTTGATGTGGTAGCACAAATGAATATGGAGTGGGCATTAAACGCGCAAAAGCAACTGTACACAGGAGACACGCCGCAAAATACGGCATTGGTGGTACTGGTTTATCGTGATTCACCCCAAGAAATTGATGATGCCTGTCGTCTGATATCGGGCTATGTCAATCAACCTGCCCAACTGACGCTAGAGAAACAATATAGCTGGTTGATATGGTTAGAAACATTGATGATGCGTCAGCAGCCAATGTTATCAACCCCCTTCAATCGCAGAACAACTTTCTTTGCCAGTGAGCTAATCGGTTTTACCAGCGTGATTAAAACAGCCACAGGAGATAGCAGAGGCTGTGAGTTGATTGCCGCCGAAGGTCATTCACCTGTTTACATTGACCTGAGAAAAACCGAAAACCTGATGGTGATTGGGACAACGGGTAGTGGTAAGTCAGTTCTGATTGCTTCTATTATTGCAGAATGCTTGGCAATGGGGATGTCGATTTTAATGATAGACCTTCCCAACGATGACGGGACGGGGACATTCGGAGATTTTACCCCCTACTTCAACGGTTTTTACTTCGACATCTCCAAGCAGTCTAACAACTTAGTTCAACCCCTGGACTTATCAAAAATTCCCGATGAGCAAAAAGCCGAGCGCATCAAGGCACACCGTAACGATGTCAATCTGATCGTTCTGCAACTGGTACTGGGCAATAATAAATTTGATGGTTTTTTGGCGCAAACAATCGAATCGTTAATCCCGCTTGGGACGAAAGCGTTTTATGATGATCCTGAAATTATCCAACGCTTTGAAGCAGCCAGGGTTGGTGGATTGGGTTCTGATGCGTGGGCGAATACCCCGACGCTGGTTGATATGGAGCGATTCTTTTCTACCGAGTATATTCATTTGGGCTACGATGACCCCAATGTTGATCAAGCCCTCAACTATATTCGTTTACGCCTTCAGTATTGGAGAGCTAGTTCAATCGGGGATGCCATCTGTAAGCCATCTACGTTCTTTACAGACTCAAAGCTGATAACCTTTGCCCTGACTAACTTGCAATCTGATAAAGAAGCGGAAGTATTCGGGATGTCTGCATACATCGCCGCTTCGCGTCAATCCTTGTCTAGCCCGAATAGCGTGTTTTTCATGGATGAGGCTAGTGTACTATTACGTTTTTCGGCTTTGTCGCGTCTTGTTGGTCGCAAATGTGCGACGGCTCGAAAATCCGGTTGTCGGATCATGCTGGCCGCCCAGGATGTGATTTCCATTGCCAAGTCGGAAGCAGGAGAGCAAATCTTACAAAATATGCCGCGCCGATTGATAGGCCGTACCGTTGCTGGTGCGGCTAAAAGTATTTCGGAACTGCTCGGTATTCCTTTATCTTTAATCGAAAAAAACGAAAACTTTACCCCAAATCGCCAACAACTATATACCTTATGGTTGATGGATTATTACAAGACTTATATTCGCTGTCGTTATTATCCTTCTTCTCCACTACTGGCATTAGTCGCCAATGGGAAAGACGAACAAGCTGCCCGTGATAAATACAAAAAACTTTATTCTGACAAGTTTGAATGGTTATCAGCGTTTGCAAAATATTACGTTGATTGCATTCGCCAGAGTAAACCTTTTTAGGAGGTCGGAGGTCAGAGGTTGGAAGTTAGAGGTCGAAAGCCACAGGTTGCAATGAAGTTAAACGTTAAAGTCCATCAAGTGATACCAATTCTCTGAATTTTGCCAACAGTCTTAAATTAAGAACCGCTTGTCAAATCAAAGTTTTCTAATTACGGCTTCCGACTCCGACTTGCAACTTGTGACTTATAACCTCCGACTTCCGACCTCCGACCTCCGACTTGGCATTGCTTCTTTTTGAGAATATGGAGAATGAGTTATGGGATATTCTAAAAAAACACTATTACTGGCAGGTCTATTAACAAGTAATTTAATCCTAATTACTCCAGCGATCGCTAATGCTTCTATAGCACCGAATCAACCTAATAAAACATTTCTTGAGCAGTTTTTAGAAACTTACAACAGTTTACAAGAATCGATTGATAAATACCGTCAGAATTTTAGTATTAGTTGGTCAAATATCATCAAAGATGTTGATGGATTAATCAAGAGTACCAATGGTGACTTAGAAACTCCCGACCCGACAAGTGCAGGTGAACGCATTCGTAAAGCGATTGAGAAAAACAAACAACAAGACGCTACTGTTGTCCCGACGCTTGATTCTTCTCCAGAAATCGATGGGCGTAATGCCGAACGGGACTTTCACCAACAGTACACTCTCGGTCAGTCACAATCTGTTTTGGGAATTAGTGGTCAGCGAATTCAAAGACAAGAAGCTGAAATTTCTAACGATGCCGTTGCTAGTTCTTCTGATTTGGCTGATACTGCCCAACAAGATGTTGTGACCCAAGACATCCTCAAGAAAATTGCGGCTCAAAATTTGCAAGCCACTATCATTAATAAATCCCTACATTCCGAAGCCCAAAAACAAACCAGAGCATTAGCCACAGCTAACATTAATTTGGCTGACATTTCTAGCCGCATGGATGAACAAGCTCAAGAAGAAGAACGCCAAACACGTGCTGCTGTTCGTTCTGCTGTTCTCTCTAGTGCTGCTATTGATGCTTTCTGGGAAAACCAGTAGTATCAAGTCGCAAGTTGCAAGTCGCAAGTTAGAAGTCGTAGTTAAAATAAACTTTAAAGTCCATCAAAAATTGGTGGATTTTTATTTTATAACTTGAATCAAAGTTATTAATACGATTTCTGAGCTTTTTAATACGCGCTTGGTATGAGATGGGGGATTTTTTATAGCTTGAATTTTGGTTTTTCTTCATTGCGACTTGCGACTTGCGACTTGTGACTTGTTTTCATGGCTTCAGCTTTCATGTCTCTGAAGATTTGTCGGATAATTAATAAAGCCTTAGTCTTGGGGTTATCCTCGGTTTCAGAATGCTCCTCAAAATATGATTTGACATACATAGCTAAGTTATAAAAATCCTGATAACTCAAAAGCTCAATTTTTTCTCGATATTTTTGTGATTCTTTACTTAAGCTATCTGGTTCTGGGTTATGTGATTGTACATCCCGGAATGCTTGAATAATTTGCTTCTGGGATACTAATTGTTTTTGATATTCAGTTATTTTATTAGTTAAGGATGGTACTACTTCGAGTAAAGCGGTGCTAATTTCCTCCTCTTCCATGAAAGAAGCGATCGCGCTACTAGCTTGTTGTACTAATTCTGGTGCGATTAGTCTTTGAGGCTGAGAATTTAACAGCCCTATAACTTGTTGAACACTTTCAACTAACGTAGATGATTCGATTTCTGTTTCATCAAGATAATCAGTAATTGCTTTGATAGCTTCAATTGTGACTAATTTTTCTTCTAGTGATTGCTGTAAGGCGGTAATAATTTGATTCTGAGAAACTAGATGTTGTTGATATTGCGTTATTTCTTGGGTAACAGATGGTAAGACGGAGAGTAAAGCGGTGCTAATTTCTTCCTCTTCCATGAAAGAAGCGATCGCACTACTAGCTTGTTGTACTAATTCTGGTGCAATTAGTCTTTGAGGTTGAGAATTTAACAGTCCTATAACTTGTTGAACATTTTGAACTAACGCAGATGATTCAATTTCTCTTTCATCAAGATAATCGGTAATTGCTTTAATAGCTTCCGCAATTACTAATTGTTCTTCGAGTGAGTGCTGTAAGGTAGTAATAACTTGATTCTGAGAAACTAAATGTTGTTGATATTGTGTTATTTCTTGGGTAACAGAAGGTAAGACGGAGAGTAGTGCAATGCTAATTTCCTCTTCTTCAATAAAATTAGCAATTGCATCTACAGTTTTTTGTACTTGCTCAGGGGCAGAAGTGTTTTCTACATTCTGATACTGGGACAATTGTTTGATTACTGATGGTAATGTTTCAAGCAAAGTAGAGCTTATTTCTTCTTGCTCTAGATAAGTGGTGATCGCTTCCGTTGTTTTTTGGACTGTTTGTGTCGCGATCGCCTTTGCATGAGGTTGTCCTGGGAGGAGTAAATGACGAATCTTAGTTTCTAACCCTTCTACTTCAATAGCTTTAGCTATCTCTGTTATTTCTAAAAAGTGAGAAATCGCATTTATGACTCGTGTGTTGGAATTTGGTTCAAGACTGACATCACCTGTTGGGCTGTCAAGACTTGCTGAATCGAGTTGGTGAGCGTTTGCTGAGATGTCCGCCCTTCCCTGACCTCGAAGCTCACCTGATGTAAGGCTTCGGTTAAGTTCTCTAAGGTCGGCTTCAAGTTGCTCGATGGTTTGTTGTTCAACGTATCTGCCAATTGCTGCAAGAACTGAGTGTGACTCGCTCTCAACTCGTTCAGATTCTCGGTTTGGCTCGTTGACAACTGCTCGATTTTCTCTTTCAACTGTTGGTTGTGTGTTTCTAATTGTTGGATTGTGGACTGAAGTTGGTCGATCTTCTCGATTAACATCGCTGTTTCTCCTTGTGGTTGATTGCTGGGGTTGTTGATGGTTGTCATGATCGGGTTCCTTGATAGGTGAATTTGGTGAAGAAGTAGCTAACTTATGTTGGGCTTCTTCGGGTGTCAGCTTACGCGGTGGTTGGTAAGCTGTTGAAGATTGTTGTCTATCGTGATATTGCCAATCTCGTAAAGAACGAGCCTCATGGCTTAGTCGTTCATAAGCTAATGCCCCCTGTGCAACTAGAAAATCATCTACACCTTTGTCTGGCCCTGGCAGAGTCACCACTTTGACAGAACACCCTTGCTGATGCAGCAACCAGCCAGTTGTAGAAATATCTCGCTTAATGTTGACAATAGTTTGGAATTTGGTTTCGTAGTCAAAGCAGAATTTGATTTCTCTTTTTGGCGTGGCGAATACAGCTAACTCGTCCGCGAGATAAGACTTACCAATTTTGCGACCCTCTTCATCTTTGGGTGAACGGTATCCGGCAGATATTCCCGGCAGTCCAATAGCAATGTGACCTTGGCTTAACAAAGAAGCGGCTTTTTTGGCTCCCTCGGTGATAGTGACTGGTAAATTATGTTTCCAGACACAGAACCAGAAACCACAGGCTCGATCGCTATCACTAGGATTAATTTTGTGGATAGCATAAATACGTTGGGCGATCTCGTCTGGAACATCGAGCAAGAAAAGACTTAACTCAACCTTGGGGGGATGCTCGTATTTAATGAATTTGCCGGGAATTACTTGCCCGTCATCATCTTTTTTGGGTCTAGGTTGATTTGGCTTGTAGCAACCCCATTCTTTAGTTACTAGTTTTACGCCTGGGGCAAGTGAAGCAAACGAGCGTGGGTCAACACCAGAATTACACCACCAGCCACCAGCATCAATGTGAGAATAGAGTTCTAAAAATCCCTTGGTTAAGCCTCCGGTATTCGTGCGCTTGAGCTTGTCACTAATCATCAGGCGATTCCAAGCTTCATGTTCACCGCCGACATAGCTAAAGTGAAGACTTTCAAAATTTAAGGCAGCAATATCCGGGTGAATTGCGCTTTTTTCGACTAATTCGAGCCAATGTTCTGGGTCTAAATGGTTGGGTGCTGGTTCCCCAATAGCTGGAGTCCAAAACGCTTGTGTTGGAATGCGCTTTTTGGGTATTGGTTTTTCGACTGCTACAGATGATTCTTGTGGAATTGAGTGTTTTGGAATTGGTTTTGATGTTGTTACTGCTGTTGGTTGCTGTTGCAACTGTTGTTGCGGAGTTTCGATAAAGAGTGTGGAATCAGTTTTTGCTACTGGTGGCGTAACGTTGCTGACTACTGGTTGTTCTACCACATGGGTTTTTAACACTGGTGGTGCAACTGTTGTTTTAGTTTTGACAACAGGTGATGCAACTGTACTGGCTACTGGTTCTTCTATGACTATTGAAATTTCCTGATTAGAAGATGCCCTCTCCTGCTTTACTTGCTGTCTGAGTAACTCTAGTGCATTTTCTTTCGCTTTGGACTTTTGGGCTAATTCCAGTAAATATTGCTTATCTTCGGTAAATATTTTGACATTATCTTTGGCTCGGCTGACGGCCACATAAAAACTCTCTTGCCCAATGGTGTAATCGGCGGCGATTAGAGCTTTTTGTGCTGTTTTCCCTTGTGAGGAGTAAGTTGTACTTACCAGCGCATAGTCGAGATTGTGTGCCTGTTTGAGGTCAATAATTTCCGTGCGCTCATTGTCGAAATATTTGATGGAGGCAGTATCACCATTAATGGCTGTGACGACAAACTCCTGACCATTACGCCGTTGCAGAGTGCGCGAGTTCTTCTTCCATTGCAAGCGCTCGCCAACGGCAATCTCAATCTGATTGCACTGGTAAACTGCTTTATCAAAAAGGGTGTCTACTTGTAATTGCTTGCCATCTGCGGCAAGAAGCGTCAGAGTATCTGTATCTTTGCCTACAACTTTATATAACTGACCTTTCTCCAAGCCGCGACGAGAATAGGTGCGTGTGGGCATAACAAATTCACCCACTTCATAGTTATGGGTGTACCGCATTTGTACAAGAGTGAGGTTTTTCGCTTGCAATTGAGTAATATTTGCAGTCGCACCTAAGCTTCCTTCAGTTTTTAGCTTGTCCCGAATTGCATGAGTCAAAGCTGATTTTTCGGCATTTGTGCCAGCTAGTACCAGCGTTTGTTCTCTCTGAGATGGTGACAAAGCCATGTACTCACGGGCTATGGTTAAGAGTTTTTCATCTGGTGAGATTTCCTGGATGGAGCCAATGGAATCTAACTGCTGGAAACCTGCTTCTACTCTGCCTTCGGCAATTAAATCTACAGCTATTTTTAAATCGGGGTTGCGTTGTCTGTTGGATTGGGTGAGGTGTGCGGTTTTCATTCCGGCTTGCTGCAAACATCTAAAGGGATTGCCAGCTTCTACTGCCGAAAGTTGCTTGGTGTCGCCTACTAGTAAAACTCTTGCGCCTTGTTGGGTGGCTTTTTCTAACAAGGCATGGGCATCTTTAGCACTGAGCAAACCAGCTTCGTCCACAATCCAGATTTGGTTTAACTGTGGCTGTGGTGGTGGTTCGGACACCAACAATCTAGCCACTGTTTCGCCAGAGATGCCCAATTCCTCACTCAAAACCAAAGCGGCCATTGATGACGGCGCAAATGCCTTAATTGTATATCCTGCATCCTCCGCGATCGCTTTCAATTCTTTGAGGGCGAAAGTCTTACCAGCACCAGCAACACCCTGCCACGCCACGAATTGATCACAAGTCGTCAACGCCATTCCTACTGCTTGCCGTTGACCTTGATTTAACAGGGTTTTCTCTAACTGGCTTTCAATCACCTCTGGGTGAGAGATAGGATTTACTTTCTGTTTACCTTGCTCTATCAACTCGATTGTCGCTATTTCTCGCTCTACTGCTTTTAAGGTTGTGTACTGTTCTAATCCAGACAGAGCTAGTATTTGTGGATGTTGTTTCAGGAGTGGTTCGATTGTCGTTACATCTGTCGCCAACCTTTCATTCAAGATAAATTTGGCAATATCCTCAAACTTAAATGCTACATTTCTCTCGCTGCAATGTGCTATAGCATCTTTTAAGATTTGGTTGATGTTCCGTTTATTATCGGTGTCATTATTTGATTGTAATTTTGGCTCTCCTGGCTTAACAAAGGTAATCCCTAACTTTTGAGCTTCTTCGTGCCAAAGGGAAAGCAGTTCATCATGTGATACTAGGTGTTTGCGTTGTCTGGTCTTATCCCAGACTTTCTCTCTTTGATGCCAATCCGAATTTACGCCACACTTGGCTATTATCTGCTGCCGTCGCTTAGAAAATACCTGTAAATCTTCTTCCTTAAACCCTTTGAGCTCGAACTGCCCGTGTAACTTTGGCTCAATCTCATACCCCAGCTTCATTACTTCATCTGCTAGGTAACTCTGGTATGCCATCCCTAAAAACTTCTTATTGGCGTAAATCTCACTATTGACCAGACCGTACCATTTTCCATCGGGTGTCTGCGTCGTATTCATCACCAAACAATGGGTGTGCAGGTGTGGGTCTAATGAACGGCTTTCGATATGGTCAAACTGTGCGACCAACAAATTACCTGTGCTGATCCTGTGGCGTTTATCCCCCTCAATCACTCTTGTTGTGGCGTAACGCTCTTCCATCAGAGAGATTGTTTTTTCCAATGCCCGATGGTGCGCTTTCACTAGCCGCGTGTCTCCACCTACTAACGCCATCAAACTCACACTCTTAGGTGCAGAAAATGTACAGTCTATCGCTGCTCTACGTTTTTTCTCGTTCACCATTCTGGCATTTAAATGCTCTTTGCCGTCAGGTGTTCGTCCTTCTATGACATTTTTGAATACCTGTTCTTTTTCTATCGCTCCTGACAAACCTAATTTTTCGGCTGCTTGACCACTCCAGCGAGACTTCCCTTGGTGGTTATAGTTTTTGATGAAGTAGTTGAGCGCCATCCCAGACGAGACGTTAACACTGGTTAGCATCGCTCACCTCTACAATGAGCGAAACATAACTTTACTTCTCTTTTCTTCAGTAACAGGCGATCGCTGTTGAAGTCACAATTGGTTCTCGACATCAAACCAAAATAAATTTGATGCCACTTGAAAAATTTTTGAGTGAACTTCAACTTCAAAAAATTAAGTCTCCATTGTTTTACTTGTCATTTAATATAACAAATTAATCAAAAAACTTTCCGCCAAAGATGGCGTACTGTGCGTCAGTTTTGCTGAATAAATTTTTGTCGTAAATAAATAGTCCATTTACGCTAGTTCCGTTGATTTTCCACTATTTATCCACTGAATATACACTGATTTTCCACAGTTTATACACTATTATTCCGCTATCTTTCCACAATTAACCCGCATTTGCATTAAGTTAAGCTTGTTGAGATTTGAAAGGTAAAAATTCTGAGGATTTCCCACTAAAAATACACAAGAATTACGTAAGTTGTACACAAATGATGTGTAAGTTTGTGGCGAATGGGTATTAATAGTGTGTCCCGCTATTTCCCCGTAAAAATCACATAAAATTAACACAGAAGTTTTTGTAAGTCCTCAAAAAATTAATGAGTGAGTTGACTTTAGCCGTAGATCCTGGTGGGTCTTTTCTCAAAGGATTTTATACTTTAGGAACATTCAAGCCGGAACTCATGTTGATGGAACCAGAGGTCGCTGTTGTTCCACTTCATAGTTTGGAGTCTTACGAGAAAACCAAACTTGGTAGTTCTGCTCCTGAAAATAGTGCTTGGATTGAATATAAGGATAAATATGTTGCAGTTGGCTTCTTGGCCAGAAGACGATTTCACGCTGGACTACAACTGCAAAAGAGGAAGTTTGAACTGGCCCTGCCCAAGGTTCTAGCAATGGTCGGAGCGATCGCCCATAAACATGACCTTCCGAATGGTTCAAAAATCCGATTGGGGATATTATTTCCCTGGCGAGAGTATAAAGACCGAGATTTATTCCATCAGTTAATTAATGAAGCTTTAAGTAGTTATAAATTCAGAGGAGAGGAAAAGTCTTTCATCCTCGACCTATTTATCTGCTTGCCTGAAGGTGGAGGGGTCTTAAGCCGAGGTCGCGCCCCTGGTTCGAGTCTGAGGGAACAAAATATCGCTGTCGTGATGCTGGGTTATAGAGATGCTTCTATACTATTGGTTGAACGTGGTGAGATGTCGGTAGGACATACGGAAGGGTTAGGCTTTGCTAACTTAATTGCTGCCGTCAAAAATCAAACCTCTGGACTGGATGAGCATAAACTGGCTGCTGCGATCTGTAAAGCTGGTAAGAACGTATCACCAAAAGCGTTAGACGAGTTGGTTGCATCGGTTGATTTAGCTTATAAAAATCATGAACTTTCGACAATCAGACAAGCTATCTCTAACGCTAGAGAGGAATACTGGATGATGTTATCTCAATGGTTGAAGTTGTATGTTGGACGCTCTGTTGACGAAGTTATCTTGGCAGGTGGTACGGCTCATTTCTTGCGAAGTGAGTTGAATCAACTTTTTTCTTTCTCACAAACCAACTGGTGTGAGAATCTAGAAAAACAAGTGATGAATAGTTTCCAAAGCCAAGTGACGAGTAAATCTCTGGAATACCGATTAACGGATGTCTATGGCTTATTTTTCTACCTATTTGGTCAAAAACAAAAACTGGGTTCTCATACTGTGGTGACTCCTTATGCCTCTTAATAAAAGAGTTGAGTATTGCTTTCGTGTAGCTGTTGGCATCGGTGGGATGACGAAAGTGCTGGCTGATTTTTTGAAGGATCGCAATACCTTGCTGACGGAAAAGGAAAAGATGGTTAATGCGGCGGCGGCTTTTTGGTTGCCTTTTGCGCTGTTACATAAAGGCGATTACTCCCAAGCCTTGCTCCAACAATCGGCTAGAGAAGCCATATATAAACTGAGAATGCACATTAACTATATTGCTGAAACTTTTGGTTTAGAGAATCCCGACCAAACATTAATTCCTGTAGGGTCTATCACTACGACAAAGGAGGCAACTGTAGCTCATCCTTATCCACCACTGACACAACTATCTATCTCGGCAGATGAAACAGCAAATCAAGTACCTGTAATGATTCCATCAACTTCTGTTGAGTATGAAGCAGAAGATATGATCCATCATCATGACGATGAAGCTCTCGAAAATATTTTTAGTTAATCAAAAGGAAGTTCACCATGCCTTATACAAAAGAAACATTACAAAGTGTTTACTCTCTCTCACCCGCAGAGATTGATAATACCCTCAAAGCTTGTGGATTGTCCCTTGACCAACAAGAATATTCTGATTCTGACATTGAATCAAAGTTTGACTTGATTCGACAATACTTTCACTCACAACAGGTCACAGATTATGAACAAGCTGCTAGGCTTTTACAGTCACAAACAGCAAATCTTGTTGAAAGTTCTGCTTCATCTAATCCACAAGATATAGAGCAACCACAGGCTAATCAAGTTAAACAGTTTGATGTGTCCGACAATGTTGGAGCGATTACCTTAGCCTCAGAAACTGAGTTAGCTTCATTAGTAGACAAAATCACCGACAAACTCGTTGAGAAAATTCCGCCTGGATTTGTCAAACAAATGTATGTTCAAAAAGCTGTAGCAAAACTGGCTGAAAGTCCAGAGGAAATTCATGAGTTCTTTGTTCAACTGGAAGATAAAATTATGGGGCAACTTGAGGGAAAGTCCCCGATGCAAATGATTTTGGAGCGAGGGCGAACGAAACTGTTACCCCATTCTTCGACCAAATCAATTCAATTGCCCAAAGAATCAGAGAACGATACGAATATCAGCTAACACAAGAGATTGCTGCTAGAGAACGTACTATCGATATCCAAATTGATAAGGCAAGCGAAGAAAAAGCTGACCTTTTAGCTACCCAAAGGCTAGAGAAATTGCAAGCTTGGGTTGAAGCTGCAAAAAAACGTTCTCTGCTGATGAATAAATTCAAATCTGATTTGTTTTGGATCGGGAATTGGATTAGCACTGGTCATAAAGCTATCATCATTTACTTATTGGGGATCGGGATTTACACCACACTTGGTTTTTTGTGGGGGATTAATGCTCCAACTTCGATTGCTTGCTCAAAAATACAATCTGCTTGTTACTTTTGGCGGTGGGATAAAACTCGTGTTGTTCTGCCAGAGCAAGCTAAACAACTGATTGAGGAGTACGAGAAAAACAAGGTGAAAACCAAAATTAAACCTTCTCGTCGCCTGAAACGTAAATAGTTGTAAGAGTGGGTAATCCCTAAAAGTTGCCCGCTTTCTTGATTATTGTTTAACAAAAATGTGTCCTGGTAATATTATGAACGAAATACAACAACTAGAAACTTGGCAAGCTTGCGGGGGGACAAAATGGTCTAGAATGCTTATCTTACAAAGAGTGTAGCAATTTGTGGTAAAAGAAAAAGAGCATTTATTCGCAATAAGCTCTATTTAA
>NZ_JACJRV010000073.1 GCF_014697475.1 Nostoc sp. FACHB-152 | reverse complement strand
GCCTATTTTATTAACCCAGATTTTTGCCAAGCTTACTTCTTTAGGACGTATTCATCCCGTTTCTACAGGCATTAAACCCTCGTAAATTGGCTAAGGTATTGTTTCACTGCATAATTTTTCCTTGGTATAAGTCAAGTCATGCCCATCACTTGACTTACGACAATCTCAAATTTGAATTACCAGTAAAAGATATAGTTCCTTTGAGTAAAACTGCCCATTCTTTAGTTCACTGGGGAATATTCTGGAAGACTCCTTTGAGAGTGGGGGTGAACTGGTTATTAAGATTGTTGATGGTAATTTCTGTAATTACTTGGGCAATTATTCAGACCGCAAACAGGAGATACTGATGTGTCTAGAACGCGAAAGACTGAATGCAGTTGGTTTTGAAACACCTCAATTAGAACCGGAAGTCACAGTAAATCAGGTTGAAGAAATAGTAGTTGAGGATGAACCGATTGCAAATACTATTGACAACTTCAGCAAACTGTTGGACGAATATGAGCCAGTTTCCAGCTAATTCCAGCAATGAAATACCAAAAGCAAGCACTGTTGGGGTTATTGGGTATGGGGTTAATCATTAGTCCTTGGTTATCGCAACTGCCAGCCCAATTCAAAACTTATAACAGTGGCATTACTATCAGAGAATCAGAGGAATTAGAACGCATTAAAGCTGAACAAAGGGCAGCGACCGCCGACAAAATTAACGAACTGGGAGTGATGCCCTCTTTCAAGAAGTTGCGAATTAACGATTACTTAGATTCCACTCGATTTAACCCCCGACCCAACACTACAGGATATTTAGAAGATGAAATCGTTTTTGTTTATGACTCAATGGGTAAATGTGTTGGACGGATTGAGCAAAGACAATGGAAATGGAAATATCGATTCAAAAATGCCTGTAAGAATTCGCCACTGTATCAAGATTCTCCTAATTGATTTACCGATTTGTGGAGTTAAAAAGAGAGCAGGGGAAGCAGGGGAAGATGAGGAGCAGGGGGAGAGAAGAGAACAGGAAAATAATTTACAATCTATTCCTCCCCTGCCGCTCCTGCCACCCCTGCTCCCCCTGCTTAACCTTGGAGTAAACAGTGTAATAGCTCATCAAATATTTCCTACAGTCTCAATGAATCAATATTTTTTATTCAATCTAATTGCTGATGTTTTAGAGCAAAAAATCTTTCACTTTATCGACGAGAACTTTTAGTATGAAATATCTTACTCCAAAGGATACTAATTCACGCTCCAACCAGGAGCCATCTCCACAAAGCCAGTATAGAAAAAATGGAAGTGGCATCTTAGAATTATTAGCTAAATGGATTGTCACTTTCATCTCATTTCCATTCATCTTTATTTCGCATATCATTGCTCAATTCGTCACTCCCGGCACATCTGGTTATAAGCTCGTTGGTGCAATCGGTTTTTGGATTGGCACACTGCTTTCAACTGATAGTATTTGGCAGGTTTTATTCCAAGGAAAACCAATTTTTCCCTGGTTTGAAACTGAATGGATTGGTTGGATTGGTTGGCTACAACTGCCGTTTAATGTTTTGTTTTGGATTAGTTTTGGCATTTCTGCACTCGTACAGGTAATGGAAGCGAAGACATTGCGAGGTAAAGACCCACAACAAGCCAAGAACGAATTTGAAGATTCTCGACAATATGCTTTAGGGTCAAAGCCTAGTGGAAATATTGACCTAACAGTTGCTCTGTGGGGTGATTATAAGAGGGCTGGGATGAGAGAGCGTTATGCGGGTGGATTAATTGCTTTATTTTTCTGGCTGATCGATATTATTACCACTTTCGTCGGCAGGTGGCCTTTTCAATACACGAACCCACTATCAATCATTGCCTGTTTTGGTTACAACATCGTGGCGATGATGGCTGGCGAGATTGGTTACAGCATTTGGAAACTTACTAAATAGGCAGGGGAGCAGGGGCGATGGAACAACCAATACCAATGCTTTGTACTAAAGAAACGGTGGAACTTCGTAGTGACTATCCCAGTATTGAGTATCTGGAAGCTGGTAATATCGCCTCTTGGTTGCAAGAACGTCAAGACCAGTTGTTAGTTCGTGCCAGAAACGAACGCAACGGCATGAATCTCGCTAAGTTCATCACCCTGGCCACATCTGCGGTTGGTGCGGTTTGCTATGCCACCTCTCCCCTTGCCCCTATTGGTGCGGTTGTTGCCGGAGTTGGTTATTTCTGGTCAATTGTTCAAGACTTAAACGATACTCATCAATTTGCACCGATTCCTTTTATTCGTGGCGACTTCTTCAGTTTCCTTTCAGCTATGGGTGACAGTGTTGCCAGGGATGAATACTTTGCTAATCAGAACGAACTTGCCGAGTTAATGCTGCACTTAGAGCCGATGGAGAAATATGAATTCGCCATGCTCAAGCAATGTTCTCATGTTGTGTGTGAATACCTGAATGCCGTTGAGCCTGGGAAAAGATTTTATGCTTATCGTTGGTTGTTGGACTGGTTTATTCAACTTAAAGGGCAGTTCCCCACTCATGAACAATTATCTGGGCATTTGGCGCAAGTTACTATCGACCCCAGAGTGAACTATCAGCAAGTGGAGGCCATTCAGCAAGCAACCAAGCCCCAGAATTTAGGTATCCCTCCGGCACGGTTTGCTTCTTTACCAACTCCCTCACCAACTAGCGAGCCATCAGTACAGATTAATCAGGACGCTCTTTATCCTGTGCTTCCTACCCCACAGCCCTCGTCTATCGATACTCCTATTACTAATACCGAAATCTCCACCTACACTTCAAAACCTCAGATCAACTATGACTTAATCGGTCACATTGCCAGAAAAGTTACGAATATGCTGTGGGTTGGTGTCCCTGGTTCTGGCAAGGGCATCACCATTAGCAACGCCATTGATGCCATCAAGCGGCTACATCCTGGCATACACATCTTTTATATTGACCCTAAAGGTGACGAGAAAGAAACTGGTTATTTCAATGGTCGTGTTGATACCCTCAAACGTGCCAAGATTGTTGAAATGTCTCCCAACGAAGCCGTCACTTGGGTCAAAGAATGCTTTAACGAGTTCCAGAAAATCAAGGGCCCTAAGCTGATCATTCTAGATGAAGGCACGGCTGTTTGTTCCAAGTTCAAAAATGCCAAGGGTGAGATTGGTTGGCTCAAAGACAAAATCATCTCTTACTGTTCTTGCGGCGATAGTTCTGGCTGGCATTTCTGGATTGTTGTACAGAACCCTCACACCGACGACTTGGGCATTTCTGGCGGTTTGCGATCGCAGTTAACCTCAGTGGCGTTGGTTTCTCCAGATAATGTCCCGGCTTACAGTGCCATGATTGCCACACAGTTAATTCCGAGCGATCGCAAGATTACTTCTACCCAAGTGATGGAGATTGCTGCACAATCACCTGTTGGTCGAGCCGTTTATTACGGTGGCATCAATGAATGGTTCCCCATGCCACAGCTAAAAAACTTTTCTGGCTACGACCGCGACACCAACAAGTTTATTGATTCTGTATCAAGTAATCAACAATCTACCCCTATTGAAACTAATTCATCAAGCACAGCAACAACCCAATCTCAACAGATGTTGGCACTGTTAGAAAAAACCACAGCTTCTTCAATCGATGAGTTTATCCAAAGTGAATTGAAATTAGACGGGGTTCCGCCAGATTTAATCCGTTTGGGAATCGAAAGATTGCTCCAGAATTCTCATCTCAAATATAAGTTTGATAGCTGGAATAATAATTAGGAGAAAATATGCAAGCAGTTCTCAACTTTTCGTCATCACTACAGCATACTTTGATTGTTGGCGCGTTCTGTTCTGGTAAAGATTTGTTAGCAGGTTACGCCATTAAAAACATCAAACAACAGCGACCTTCTCTTAAAGTCTACGTCATCGATATTAAAGGACATCCTAGGGAAAGCCACTACTATGCTAATGCTGATTTCTTACGGATTAAAAACTCTTCTAATGTTTCGTCCCAAGCAGATGTGGAGGGGTTGGTGTCTTGGATACAGCATTGTTTTACTGAGTTTGAATCTATTGAGGGTAAAAAATTACTTGTCTTGTCGGAGAGTACATTAGTTTTTCATTTCTTTGCTCAAAATAAAAGCAATAGAACTTGGTTGTCCAACAAAATTATCAGTTATTTGTGCCTGGGGAATGCTAGTGGTATTTACATTTGGCTGATCGGCACAAATTTTAGTTTTCAAGAAACAAGAATCAGCCGCCAGTTTTGGGTATTAGTCAAACTGCTGGCGATTGTACATCAGGAAAATTTTGCTTCATATAACTATCTTCTGAGTACAGATTTTCTTCCCAAAAGTGGCCAGCCTTGTGCAGAAGAAATTAGGGCAATTGCCTCCCAATCTCCTGTTAAAAGAGCCGTCTACTTCAACGGTGAATGGTTGCCTATGCCAAGGCTTGATTTTGAAAGATTCTCTTAAAGTCGGTTGAGAAATTTTACGTTGTTTTAAAAGGGAGAGTATTGTTATGTCGAACTTATCAGTTTTTGTTTTCGAGTCACAAGAAGTTCGTTTTGTTGGTACGCCAGAAAACCCGGAGTGGGTTGCTGCGGATGTATGTGCCATCCTTGAAATCAAAAATGTCAGTGATGCGTTAACTTCTTTCGATCAAGACGAAAAGGGTATCGCTAATGTCTATACCCCTGGTGATGACAACCCTAAAGGACAGGAAATGCTTACCGTGACTGAGCCTGGACTTTACCGCTTGATTTTTAAGTCCCGTAAACCTGTTGCCAAGCGATTCCAGCGATGGGTGTTCCATGAAGTCCTGCCCTCTTTGCGTCGCACTGGTTCCTACTCCATACCCAAGCCTGATCAACAACGTAATGGCAAACTAACTCTAGATGAACTTCTCTCTTTTGCACAGAAAGTTCTTGCTCCCACAAGATTGAGTCCTGAACTGCAAACCATCACGGTTGTTAGAGGTTTGCAAGCGATGTATCCCGAAATTGCACCTATGGCTAGTGAACTAGTAGGAGCTATTGGAGAAACTATTGCCACGAGCGATCGCCATGTTTCTCCAACCACAATTGGTGAGTTATATGCCCAACGGCAAGGACTACCAAAGCCAATCAAACCCCACATTATTAACCGTGTTCTGGAAGAAGCTGGTTTACAGTATAAGGAAGTAGAATTTAAAACTAATTCTAACGGCAAACAAAGTCACAAAAACATCTGGCATCTCACCGAAGCAGGTAAACAATGGGGAACCGCCATCCCAATTCGCAATTAGCTCCCCAAGTATGAATGTGAAAGCTTAGAACCTCAACACTATGAATTGCTTTACTTTTCACAATTAAATTATGTTTTTGAAATCAAAATTACAATTGCGAATTGCGAATTGCGAATTGCGAATTGTTGAATGCGTTCGCTGGTTGCCTGATGTTTTGAACGTAATTGATCTAAGTAAAGAAAGATAAACTGTTAATTCTTTTGAGGACAAGTGCAGTAATGAAACTGCATTTGTCCTCATCATTTTTATAAACAGGAGATTGATTAAAATGATTCACAATACTCAAGCAAGGCTAGTTTCTCTACTCAAGCAAACCGCTTATGTTGGGCTGGTATTTTTAGTTATGCTGTTGATTACTGGTGGTCGTCCTTTAGGGTTTATAGTAGGGTTGAGCGTAGTTTTAGGTATTGGTTTTGTTGTTTGGAGTGAAAATAACAGGTAAGAATTCAGCACCCAGGAGTCAGAAGCCAGAATAATAAAGTATCTATAGTATTAGTATTAGTAAATTGATTAATTGATTAATTAAATATCACTCCTCGTTCTCTAACCCTTCTGACTCCTGAATTCTGACCTTTTTATTATGTTGTTGGTGGAGCAAACTGAGCAAAAACTTCATCTCCAGTCAGATTTTTTGTTTCATTCGAGAAGCAGTAATATCCCGGCTTTTCATCAATAAATATTTGATGCTCGAACACAAAATCTTGTGGTTGCTCAAATAGCCCTACCGGGATGAAGTACTGATTGTTTTGTTTTAACCGATAAAATAAGTGAGTCCCACATTGACGACAAAAGCCACGTTCAGCCCATTCGGAAGAATTAAAGGTGGTGATTTTCTCCCCTCCTTGAAACAAAACATCACTTCCACAATCGACGACCAACAACGGGCCACCTCCCCATCTTCTACACATTTGGCAATGGCATCCGTCAATGCTTTTACTTATCGTCTTGACCGAGATACTAATGGCTCCACACAAGCAGTGTCCTTTGCCTTGATGTTGCTCAGACATATGACTTTCCCAGATTGCGAGATAAAATTACCCAAAAATGGCTACCACACATAACTACCACACATAACTAGATACTGATTCACCTTATATATTAAAGACAAGTGATGCTTGCAGATACATTGTTCACAAAATTACTTACCTTTGAGTTTGTCTAAAAATAAGAACAACGCTAATATCGTCCAGGAGATCCTATTACTTGTTAGCTAATTTCCGGATGAAACTCGACGATATGAGATTAACTTTGACTGATTCACTTAACAAACAGAAATGCTTCACCATGCAAATATGGTAGTAAGTGGTTCAGGGCAACATAAGGCACAGCACGAGATAGCCATTCATATTCTTGTGGGTTGGCACTAAGAAAAGCGAAGTTTTCTACTGTTGAACCTACAAAAAATGCTTCAACAACGCTAGGATAATTTGCTGGTAATGCCCGGAGAGTGGAGTAACCCTCGAAAAAATGCCAACGTAGCGATGCCTCAATATCTCCCAGCGATTGACCAATATCGTAAAGATAAAAACCAAAGCCACAGCGCGAAAAGTCAATTGGGCGAACTTCTCCACCATAAAGTACGTAGTTGCCTTGGTGCAGGTCAGCGTGAATTACGCCCCAACTGTCGCGCGTCTGCTGGAGGCTAGATATAAACTCTTGAACTTGCATAGCCGCCTTTTGGAACATTTGGTAATCATCCGATGAAATTGTGCCATTTTGCACTAACATTCCAAGTTGAGATGTTGCAGCTAAAAGCCGTTCTACGTTATGAGCGGGGCGAGAAAAGCCGAATGGCTTCAACCAACTGCTTGAATGTTGGTGCAGTTTTGCCATTAATATACCCAACTGCCGAATTTGTTGTGCTGTCGGTTCACCATCAAGATGTTCACCTTCTATCCACTGCAATAGCGAACAGGGTATTGAAGTCCCTAATTCTGTTATAGCAATGCTTGTTACCCATTCTCCCAAACGATTCGGCACTGGTTGGGGTACTGTCAACTGGGTGTCAATAGCTAGCGCATTCAACCATAGCAATTCAGACTCAATAGCTGATGGCTCTCTCCAAGCCGCTTGTAAACCCTCACCATCTGCCTCAATCCCAGCATGAAATCGAAGTAAAAACTTGTCTAGTGTTGGTGTTTCCACTTGAAATGTTGTGTTTTGGCTTTGTCCTAAAAACTTCAGTTGAACATTCGATAAATCGTAATGCGTCAGGGCAGCTTGAGCAATTTCTTCATCAATAATCATGTCTTGGGCTGTTCTCAACCTTCATACTGTTCATGATCATCCCATCGGCTGCAACAACCTCTGCCACAACCTTGTGTAACGCTGCTGGTCATTTGTTGTCCGCACAGCTAAGGATATCGCTTTCTTCGAGCCGATTACAATTGCTAATTTCCTAGCACGAGTCAGCCCAGTATAAAACAGATTACGACTCAACATTATGAAATGTTGCATATACAAAGGTATGATTACCACAGGATATTCGCTGCCTTGCGACTTATGGACTGAAATACTCCAAGCCAAAGTAATCTCATTCAAATCAGCATAATCGTAAATTACGGGTCGTCCGCTATACTCAACAGTTACTTCCTGTTCCTCCGTATCAATACTCAGGATGAGTCCCAAATCACCGTTAAACACTTCGCGATCGTAATCATTAGTCTGCTGAATCACGCGATCTCCCACTCGCAGAGTCATCCCACCCCTAACAATCTCTGCTTTATCAGGGCTAGGCGGATTGATTAGCTGCTGCAACACCATATTCAGATTGCGAGTTCCCACCAAACCCCGTGACATTGGGCAAAGTACCTGAACATCACAGGCGGGATTGAAACCTAGCCGGGGAATAAATTCCGTAATCAACTCACAAATTGCTTGTACGCCGTGTTCTGGCTGATGACCTCCACCATGCCACAAGCAATCCGACACGGGATTATCACTAATTGGTTCGATGTTTGGATAATCGCCCTGGTTGATTTGATGCGCTGCGGTGACAATTGCACTCTGCTGGGCTTGGCGAAATACTTGCGTTAGCCTGACTACTGGTACTTGAAGCGAATTGATCAGGTCAGCCAACACTTTTCCAGGGCCAACTGAAGGTAACTGGTCGATATCACCGACTAATAATAGTTGCGCTCCCTCGGCTACAGCTTTCACAAGCGAATGTGCCAAGAACAGGTCGAGCATCGATGCTTCATCGGCAATTATTGCCCTGTATGGCAATGGATTTGAGTTGTCGCGTTTGAAGCCCATTGTTTTCGGGTCAAATTCCAGCAAGCGATGTATGGTCTTAGCCTCAAGTTGGGTCATTTCTGATAACCGTTGTGCTGCCCTTCCCGTTGGTGCTGCCAGGGCGATTGTTTTGCCCATTGCTTTCCACAGGCTAACAATAGTGTGGGTCGTGAAAGTTTTGCCAACACCAGGGCCACCAGTCAGTACCATAACTGGAGAATAAGCTGCTTTCTCTACCGCAAGCTGCTGTTGCGGCGACAACTGGATTTGGCGACTGTTTGTAAAACGCTCTAGCCAAGCACGGACACGAGGGATATCCTGTACTATTGGTTGGCTCAAGCGTCGAGATATCATCTGCGCCAAGTTCGTCTCAGTGTGAAAGAACGTTGGTTTAAAGCACAGTAGCAGCTTCTCGCCATAATTGCCCCGCACGATTTCTCTAATTAATTCTTCTTTCGCGCCCATCTGTTTAACAATGTCGGCGATCGCTTCAGAGGTTGGCTGATGGTCATCTGTTGTTAGCAGTTTGGTGACTTTCTCGATCAGTTCTGGTTGGGGTAAGTAGCAATGACCATCTTCGGCAGCTTCGGTTAGTGCATGGATGATGCCAGCACAGTATCTAAATTCAGAATCTGTTGGTACGCCTAAGTTTCGAGCAATCTTGTCAGCAGTCAGGAAGCCAATCCCATAGATGTCGGTTGCTAGTTGGTACGGATTTTGAGTGACTGTGGCAATCGCATTATCTTGGTACTGCTTATAAATTTTGACTGCATAAGTTGTTGATACTCCGTGGGTTTGCAGAAATACCATCACTTCCTTGATCGCCTTCTGCGTCTCCCAGGCATTCTTGATCAGCTTGATCCGCTTTTTGGCGATGCCCGGAACTTCAATAAGTCGGTCAATCTGGTTTTCAATGATGTCGAGTGTTTCTAAACCGAAATGTGCAACGATGCGTTTGGCTGTGACTGGGCCAACACCTTTGATTAGCCCACTACCCAAGTATTTCTCAATTCCTGTGAGGGTTGCGGGTTTTGTTTCTTTGTAATTGGTGACTTGGAATTGTGGGCCATATTGGGGATGTTCTCGCCAAAAGCCCGTTAGCTGTAGTGTCTGTCCTGGTTGGATATTGGCGAAACTGCCGACGATTGTGGTCAGGTCACTACTGCGCGGTCGAGTTAGACGTGCTACGGTATAGCCTGATTCTTCGGAGTGAAAGGTCAGGCGTTCAACTACCCCTGTGATGGTTTCGTAGTGCGGGGTGGCATTTAGGGGTTGAGTTGTTGGAGTTAGTGGTGTGGACATTGGTGTTTAAAAATGCCGCACATTATTTTAAGTCAGAAAAGAAGTTTTTTGCAGTACATATATACTATATTGAACCACAACCAGTTGAACAGGGTGTAGGGGGTAGGGTGTGGGGTGTGGGGAAGACGGTGTTGGGAGAGGATTCTGTCCTCTCCCAACACAAACGCCTTAAAAAGGCGGGGCTTCCGACCCAAGAGGTTGTTGGGGCTGATGTTTCACTACACCCTACACCCCACACCCCACACCCCGCCCCAACGGGGCTTGGTAACAAGCATCTTGAGATATCAAACCAAAATCGCCAAAAAATTACACAATCTTTGATACATTAATTTTTAAGTACTAGTTCCGATGTAAAATCCAGAGGCATTAACGCGATGCAAGTTATTCATGGCACCTGGATACCAGACCCTACAACTGAATTTATTCAATCTGGTTCTTTTTATCTATGGGTAGAAACTTCTATAGCTAAACAAAGTCGTACTCGACAACAGATTCATCCTAGACATTTATCACCAGAAGAATTAGTCAGTTTTTTAGTGCAGAATTTGGGATTTAAAGAGACACCTGTACAATTAAAAGAACGCATCTGTACCAAATATTTTGCGCTTCCGACTGTCAATAATCAGCCCCTGCCTTCACCAGAATTAATTAAGTATCTAGAGTTTGAATTTCCGGAAAGTTATGAAGATTTCCAATACTGGAACGTCATCTGCTATGAAACAGTAGTCTTGGCTAAAGGCAGAAAGTTAATTAATGTCATCAAACTCCTCAAAGATATTCATTTTTTAGCACTTTATAATGCCAATGAATTCCAAATTGGTTCAGATTTACTATTCTGGTATCATTATACGCAAGCCTTTAGACAAATCATCTTTAAAGACCAATATATTCCGGCATTAAAATATCGACTATTAGCAGCACTCAAAGATAAAGCACGCAAGAACAAAAGTAAAGAGTCCTCAAAACAATTTGAGATATATGCGACTTGGGAAATTATTTCTGAGCAATATGAAGCAAATATTCAAAAATATCTTGAGTATATGCCACTCATTTGCACAGCAGGTAGTCACAATCAAGAGCAACAACTAGAATTTTTCGACAAAGAAACGCTCTTACGACATTTCTCCGAATCGCTTCTCCAAAATCTAGTAACTGATACAATCTCCACAGCCGCCTTTGATAAACAAGTAGCAGATTCTCTGATTTACTATTGTCTGAATCAAGACAAATATAATCCCTTAAAAACCGAAACTTCTTTACTCCAATACCAACAGTGGTTGGCGTGGAAAAACAGAATTCAGCACACTCAATCTAACTTACCCTTCCATCTGTGCTTTCAGTTGCATTCCCCAACTGCCCAAGATGTAGACAATTGGCAAATTCAATTTTTAGTATCTAGTAAACAAGACCCTTCCTTGAAACTGGCATTGGCAGATTACTGGATGATGAATCAAAAAAGCAAAGCAAGTGTTCACAAACAGTATGGCCAAGATTTTGAAACTAATTTACTGCTGAACCTGGGCTATGCGGCTCGGATGTATCCTAAGCTTTGGCAAGGATTAGAAACAGAGTCTCCTATTGGAATGCAGCTAACTTTGGATGAAGCATTTGGCTTCCTCAAGGAAAGTGCCTGGGTGTTAGAAGATTCAGGTTTTAAAATTATTGTCCCGGCCTGGTATACTCCGGCGGGTCGCCGTCGCGCTAAAATTCGCCTGAAAGCCTCAACCAAAAAATTAGCTCCCACAAAAGGTGAAACCAGAAGCTATTTCGGGTTAAATTCACTGGTGGAGTATCAATATGAATTAGCAATTGGCGATGCTACTGTTACACCACAGGAATGGGAACAACTAGTTAATGCTAAGGCTCCCTTAGTGCATTTTCGCGGTCAATGGATGGAATTAGACCGGGATAAAATGCAGCAACTCCTCCAATTTTGGGAATCTCACGGTTCCGAGCAACCGCAGATGACTTTGCTGGAGTTCATGCAACGTACTGCCGAGGCTGGAGAAGATTGGGAAATTGAACATGACCAAGCTTTATCAGAAGTTATGGCCAAACTGCAAGATAAAAGTCAGTTGGAGCCAATTTCACAGCAGCTTTTGCTGCAAGGGACTCTGCGAGAATACCAAAAGCGTGGGGTGGCTTGGTTACAATATCTCGAAAAATTAGGCTTAAATGGCTGTTTAGCAGACGATATGGGACTGGGCAAGTCCGTACAAGTAATTGCCAGATTAGTACAAGAAAAACAGTCAAAACAGTCCTTTTTACCCACTCTACTAATTGCACCTACTTCCGTTGTGGGCAATTGGCAAAAAGAAATTGCCAAGTTTGCTCCTCATTTAAAAACTCTTGTTCATCATGGCAGCACGAGGCTACAAAATGTGGGAGATTTTTCTGCGGCTTGTCAAGAACACGACGTAGTAATTAGCTCTTTTACTCTAGTTCGCAAAGACGAAAAACTCCTCAGCAGTGTGAAATGGCAACGCATAGTTGTAGATGAGGCGCAAAATATTAAAAATCCAAAAGCTGCACAAACCAAAGCTATTCTCAAACTTTCGGCTCAACATCGCCTGGCCTTGACTGGCACTCCCGTAGAAAATCGCTTATTGGATTTGTGGTCAATTTTTAACTTTCTCAATCCTGGGTATCTGGGGAAGGAGGCACAGTTTCGTAAATCTTTTGAGATTCCGATCCAGAAAGATAATGACAAAATTAAATCAACTACTTTAAAGAAATTAGTAGAACCCTTAATTTTGCGGCGAGTCAAAACCGACCAATCTATTATTAGCGATTTGCCCGATAAAGTTGAACAAAAACTCTACACTAACTTGACAAAAGAACAAGCATCACTGTATGAGGTTGTAGTTAAAGATGTCGAAGAACAATTACAAACAGCCGAAGGGATTCAACGTAAAGGTTTAATTCTTTCTACATTGATGAAACTGAAGCAAATTTGTAATCATCCAGGTCAATTTCTTCAAGATGGCAGTGAATTTTTGCCAGAGCGCTCGCATAAACTCTCTCGTCTGGTTGAAATGGTAGATGAGGCGATGTCCGAAGGAGAAAGTCTTCTGATATTTAGTCAATTTACCGAAATTTGTGAACAGGTGGAAAAGTATCTCAAACATCACCTGCATTGTAATACTTATTATTTACATGGGGGTACTACTAGGGAGCGTCGGGAAAAAATGATTAGTGAATTCCAAGACCCGCAGACAGAACCATCTGTATTTGTGCTTTCTTTAAAGGCTGGTGGTGTGGGGATTACTCTGACTAAAGCTAATCATGTTTTTCACTTTGACCGTTGGTGGAACCCCGCAGTTGAAGACCAAGCTACTGACCGTGCTTTTCGTATTGGTCAAAACAAGAATGTCTTCGTACATAAATTTGTGGCAATTGGCACTTTAGAAGAACGTATTGATCAAATGATTGAAGATAAAAAGAAACTTTCTTCAATGGTTGTTGGTAGTGATGAATCTTGGCTGACCCAATTAGATAATGATGCCTTTAAACAACTTATCGCCTTGAATAAAAATACTATTTTGGAGTAAGTATAGTATATGGCTAAATTTAGTCGCACTTGGTGGGGTGAGCGTTTTATTCAAGCCTTAGAAGCTTTTACCGACGATAACCGACTTCAACGCGGACGTTCTTATGCTCGTGGTGGTAAAGTCAAAAGTTTTGATATTGAACTTAATCAAATCACTGCTAAAGTTAAAGGCTCTATTAATCCTTACTTTGGAGTTTATAAAGAACCAACGTATAACATAGTCATTGAAATTACACCTATTACTAAGGCACGCTGGAATGAAGCTATTCCCAAGATTGCTTCTAAAGCTAGTATTGTTTCTCGATTACTGCTCAATGAAGTTCCCGAAAATATTGAAGAAATTTTTGCCCAAATAGGATTACATTTATTACCTCATAGTAGCAAAGACTTTAAAACTAAATGTTCTTGCCCAGATTATGCTAATCCCTGTAAGCATATTGCTGGTGTCTATTATCTGGTAGCTTCTCAACTAGATGCCAATCCATTTCTATTATTTGAATTGCGTGGACTCTCTAAAACAGAACTGCAAGCGAAATTAGCGGCTTCTCCCTTGGGCAAAGCACTATCAACCTCCCTTTCGCAGCCCGAAGAGGTTAGTATACAAGAGAGTGAATCTTTCTATACAAAAATAGAAAAGCGGGCTGTTAATCAAAAACCGCATCTTCGAGAGTTTTGGTTAGGTAGTAAGCGATTGCCCTCAACTATTGAAGCGTCTAATGATAGTGGCATTCCCGCAATTTTAATTAAGAAGGAAGGGGACTTCCCTGCTTTCTGGCAAAAAGATAGTTCCTTTATCGAAACTATGGAGGAGCTTTATCAACGTGTCAAAACTAAAAATCAAAACTTGATTTAACAGTTATCAGTTATCAGTTATCAGTTATCAGTTATCAGTTACCAGTCAAGAGTGAGTTTTTATCGTTGGCGAAACACTACACCAATTGCTGGTCGGCGTTGGTGGCGGGTTTAAATCCCCCACCATACGCCTTGATAACTGTTCACTATTCACTGTTCACTGTTCACTGTTCACTGGTTTAACTAACTGGGCGGCAATCTTGTTCTCACTACAATAGGCTAATTCAGACTCACAAATCAAAGTCTAGCGAAAATGTTTCATCACCTGAATCCTCTTGTTCAGCGTAGGTCGATACACGGCTAACAGAGGCTTGGGATGCTCCCGAATTAAGATCTATTCCATTGAAACCGGATGTATAAGACATTGGTTGCTGTACTTTCAACACTCCTTTTTTGAATGCAAAGTAGCAATCAATGATGAAATGAACCGTCTCCAGATAGCTTTTATCTAATTCTTTCGCCTCAGCCAGTATCCGTTCACGGTAATTATTTCTGATCCGTACTTTTTCTGGGGCTTCATCCTGATTATTAAACATTGCTTTTTCTTACTGGTTTTCTTAAGAATTCTTGTTCACCATTGCTTTGGCCATTTCTAGCAATCCCGCAGCATTTGCTTCTACCGGATTGTCCAGGACTTTGAAGCCATTTTTCTCTAGCAGCTTTTTAAATCCTGGCAATAGGCAGCCCCCACCAATCGCCCAGATTTCATCGCCTTGATGTTTAGCATCCAGTGCCATACCTACTACTTTTTTCAAGTACTTCTCATACCAATCTTTGAAACAACCCATGTAGACATCTTTGATATCTATGTCCCGGCTATATCTGGTATGTCCCATTTCTAAGCAAAATCGCACCTTCGATGCGTCCCCTACTTTACCCCCATTGAGATGTTTCATTTTTTGGGCAATCTCATCAATGAGGACTTCTACACCTACTGGGTAAGGAGTGTGCAGTTCTCTTTTTCCTTGGGTGTATCGAGAATACAGTGTTGTGCCATTGCCAAAATCTAAAACTGTTAGTTTTTTGGGTAATGCTTGTCCAAACAAAGCTCCCATACCCTCTGGAACTACTTTCAGGACTTCTACTTTAATCTCTGAGGGTTTGCCAGCAAGGACAGCAAGGTATTCTCCATTGAGTACTTGCGTTAAGTTTTTTGCCAGAGCAACATCGTGTAAGCTGACGACTAACTTCAAATGCCATGCTTTGCGGTGTGGCAAATGTGCTAATGCTCCCAGCAAAGTCGTCAGGGCATTCTTTATCTTATTCTCATTACTATCGGTGTTGCGTTCAAAATGATCTCCGGCACGGAATGCCGATTCTCCAACTGTGTATGCTATTCCATTAAATTCTACTCTCCCTGGAACATCTTCCATGTCTGCTGTGGAAATGTAGCTGGGTACTCTGACAACATCAAAGCCATCGACTAACAGCTTCAAACTTCCATAGCCATTGTCAAAGCCTGCGGGAAAAATTTTTTGTAGTGCGTGGATGTTCGCCATTGGGTAAATTACGTCATAAAATCAGGACTTTTTGAGCATACCCCAAATAGGGGTTATTTAGTACCCATATGACCTCTATTTAGCCCCCATGACTTTCTGGGAGTTTTTAGGGGTCATATGACCCCCATTTGACACCCATTTGTAGTTTTACAAGGTTTACTTATTTTTAGTAATTTTTAAAAAATCGATTTTGGCAGCAAACAATTTTGGATTTTGAATTGAAGTGCGTTCGTCTGACGCTCGTAAACTCGCTACCGCTTCGCTAATGACGTTGGCGCAGCCATCGCCCTATGCAGAAAATGGCGAATTTTTACTGGAAGGCTTAAATCTCTTTACCAGACAAGGAGAATCGCTTCTGGGCTAGTTTGTTAAACGACTATTTACTAACTGGTTCAGCCTTTTCTACCGAGTCATCATTTAATCCGAAAGTTAATTCTAGAGGAATGCGGGAAGGGGAAGCTTTTACTACCTGTCGATAAACATCATAGTTAGTGGGTAGCGTTTTCTGTTGCTCACCCACACCATAAGTAATTTGGTATTTCACCGTTTTCTGTAGTTCTGGTTTGCCTGCCTCTTCTTGAGATTTTTTGCGTTGTTCTACCTCATCAATACTTGGGCGTGGTGGTAAAGTCGGCCACCATAAACACTGGTCATCTGGGCCAACAACTGCTCCTGTTGGTTTTAATCCATTTCGATTCAGCACTGATGCAGTAGCAAAGCTTTCAATTCTCGGCTGCGGTGCATTAGTTAAGTTATTGGCATACTTCACTTGCCATGTATAACTGGTAAGTGCTGTCGCTTCGTACTGCTCAATACTAGTGGTGCTGCAACTTGCCAAGGTCAACACTGTTAGTACAATTAACGGTGCAGTTAAACAGGACAATTTTGGCATTAGATTTCTTTCTAATAATTCTGAATTGATACCTATACCATCAATACTTTCAAGGTGAAGATATCGCTGTTGTCGATAGCACCTCTCCCGTACTCGACTTGATGAAAGTTTTAGCACACTTAGGGCATCCCACGTTCACCGGAGTGATGGAAGGTTTTCCTTTGTACTCTCCCATTATTGCCTCTCCCCTAAACTCGCTAATTATTCCCTCTTGACAATGCCAACATTCAAAAGTTACTCATCTTACTACTTTGTTATAGTCTAAAACTTGAGGTGTTGAAACCGCTCTCTTAACTCTGACTTTTGGGTTTGGGGTTTTGATGGCTTCAGAGGTTTAGACTGCTTCTTTGGGTTAATAGCTAGGGAGAGCGATCGCCACTTCATTTCGTTGCTGTGTTAGTTCATCAGGATTAGAGACAGGCTGATGCTCTGAGTATCGCTCTGTTGTAATATCAGCAGACGCTTACTCTAAAAGTTGTTGGCGCGTTTCTTCATCCGCTAGACGAGCCATCACTTGAGATTTACGCTTTTAAGCTTGGTGCTGGCTTAGGTTCTCTATTTCAACTAATTTTTTTTGCAAAAGTGTTTTTAGTTCTTGAAGTTGCTCAGTACTGGCATAAATTAATGATGTTTCTGATAAACTACTGATTTTTTGGATTATAGATTTGACTTCTTTGGATTCTGATTTTGTTTGTGTTAAGTATTTAGCTTTAACTTGCTTAATAAGTTCCCGCGTTTCTGGTACTGTCAGATTTTCTAATAAAACTTTTTCGGTAATTTTAGTACGTTCTTTTAAAGCCTTTCCTTCATCTGTATTTAGAGCTTTTGCAGATAATGTTGAGAGAGCTAAAGCGTGCGCCCCTTTCAACCCCTTATGACGAACTGCATTTTTTAAGTCTTCTGGTAAGGAAAGCATTGGCATCAGGTTAGACTTTACTGAAGCAGGGTTTAAGCCCAACTCTAGTAATATTAAAAACAAACTTTGTTCTTCACCTATTACATTTAGACTTTCTAATCCTAACTTTTGTTGATCTACATCTAAAGCAACTAATTTTGTCAACTCTTTACTCTTGCTATCACGTTCTATACGTTTAAGCACGGTTGCTAGTGCTGTAGAAATTTCTTCTAAACTCAGATCAGTTGCTTTATTTAGTTCTTGAATAATAGCTTCAGCTTTATCTAATGGATTTAAATCTTCAAAACCAAGAAAAGTAATTAACGATGATTGAGTCAAATCTTTAGGCATCGGCACTATAACAGCCCGAATAAATTTCCATCCTAATAGCTTTGCCCCCTCAGTACGCAATTGTCCATCTAACAATATGTAACGACCATTTTCTTGGGCTACAAGAATGATGGGTGTAATCTGCCCGTGTTTTTTTAGTAGTCGTGCTTTTGCTTGAATAGATTCTACAGTAATGGTTTGTCTGGGTTGGTTCGGATTAGGATCTATTAATTCAAGAGCAATTTCTACTTCCCCTGAATGATTTCGCAGTTGTTCTCGCAACATCTGTAACTCTGCTTCAAGTTCAGGGGCTTGATTGATTCTAAGCTGTTCTACCTCTGTTTGTAGTTCAGCAATTTTTCTTTCTTGTTCATTTTTTTGAATTGCCCCTTTAAATTTTTCACCTATTTGTGGTAAAGTTTTCGCCATTGAATCTCCTCACTTACTTTTGATTAATTCAACCACATCATCTGCAATTTGCTTAAAATCTTTACAAGCTGGATGCTTATTTCTGTATTTATGTAAAGGTAGCCCGTGTGCGCTGGCATTTTTAAACTCGTTAGAACTACGGATTTTTGGATATAATTTAACATTTAATTGTTCTGCAATTGCTGGCAGTTGGGAGTAGTACTGTCTGTGCATTGCTACTGCTTCATCATACATACTGGGAACAAACCCCAATATAGGTGGTTTAGGATCTAGCTGTAGTTCTTCCGATGTATTAATACACCATTCAATTAACTCCGCAGAACCTGATATCGCCTTCATTTCAAGCTGTATTGGTACTAAAATATGAGTGGCTGCTGCTAAGGCATTGACGTTAAGCATCCCCAGGGTAGCTGGACAATCTATAATTACCAAATCATGGGTTAAAGGGTATTTGTGCAGTCTATCCGCTAAGGTATATTCTCCTCGTTTACGAATTACTAAATCATTGGCTGTATCAGCCAGTGATGGATGTCCTTGGCAAACTTCTATTCTTGCTTCATCCCATGCTGATACTAAAACCCAGTCCCCCTTAAAATCCTTTGCTAAAACCTTAGCCATTGTGTTTTCTGCTTGGGCTGCTTCTAAACCACAAAAGACATCAAGCGATCGCTGCGGGTCTAAATCTAGCAAAGCTACCCTGCGCTTACGCTTACTAACTTCATAAGCTAGATGTACAGACAAAGTACTTTTACCAACACCACCAGCATTTGCCAAAACTGCAATAACTACCTGTTTCACCTAAAACCTCGCTATACATAACTATTGTATTGATTTACAACAATTGCCTTAACGCTCATGTCTTTAGGCAAATATCATACATTCTTTATTTGACTGATTTTAAGCTTTAGCAAATATCACTCTCCACATTAATTGAAATGTAGAATTTTAAAATACGACAATTTTAGAGTGAAATCGCTTAGTTCCAATCAAACTTCACTAAGAGCTTCTTGCCAGACTCTCATTCCAAGTCGCTCACTTCGTTCTGCATTGGGTCTTCCTGCCAAAAATGATAAATTAAACCTTGTAAGCCTTAAAGAAAGCGATCGCACTTTGCCAATCAATTGTCTGGTTTAGCAAGTACTGGGTAAAAACTGCTTTGAGCGTTACTAATTCTTCTACGCTAAGTTTTTCTCCCAGACGTTGTGCATAACTTGGTCGATTACCATTAGTGGCAAACAAACGCTCCAAAAAAGCACTACTGATGTGCATTGGCGTTGAATGAGGTTCAACTACCATATCTACTGTTAGCCCGGTTGAAGCAAAAGCATCACGTAAGTCATCAGCATCCCAGTTGAGCATAGGGTCGGATTGATTAATGTAGATTGCTTCTTCTGCATCAACTAATCGCTCATACAACTTTTCATCCAATACGTTTGCTGGAAGTAAGCGGTATAACCTTTGAGTGTAACGTGGTACAGTCTCAGCCACTACCAGTTTTCCTCCTGGCGGTATTAGTTGGGCTAAGGTTTGGGCTGCAAGCAATTTGTCAGGTTCGGACATCAAGGCATTTCGTCCCATGATGCAATCAAATTGCACAGTTGGTGCTTCTTGGGCCAACACCGCAGACAGTTGAGAGATTAGTGCATTCAAAATGACCGGACGCATCAGTTGGGGTAGTGCTGCTGCTTGCTCCTGTAGCGCATTAGCATCTCTAGGAGTGCGAACACAAGCATATACTCCGCCTTCTGGTACTTGCCGAATCGCTTCCCAAGTCAGTAAACCTGTGCCAGCATTGATATCTAACACTAAATGATGCCGTTGCAATTGGGCTAAATCAAAAATCCGTTCTCGAACACTTGCTAAATGTGTACCTAAAAGCGAAAGTGTTCGCTGCAACCAACGCTCGCTAGCTTTGTCGCTACTTCCATAAGTTAATATTTCTAGTGGTGCAACAGCACTACCTTCCATCAAGGCAGCTAGTTGGGCTTCACGGCGGCGCAAGACTTGGGTGTTAATTTCCTTTTCTTGACCTTCGGTTGATGGTTGGTAGAATACTTGCCCTTGCAGGCTGGCTGGTAAATATTGTTGTGCTACCCAATGATCTCGGTAAGCATGAGGGTAAAGATAACCTTGCCCATGTCCGAACCCTTTCTTATCCCGATTCGCATCCCTCAAATGATTAGGTACTTCTTTTTCTTTTTCTCTCTCAACTGCTGCTAGTGCATCAAAAAAGCCCATGACGCTATTTGACTTCGGTGCAGTTGCTAAATATAGTGCCGCTTGTGCCAAATGATAACGTCCTTCCGGCATTCCCACTCTATCAAAAGCTTCATTACAACCATTGATAACGACAATTGCGTTTGGGTCAGCTAAACCTACATCTTCACTTGCCAAAATTAGCATTCGACGAAATATAAATCTGGGATCTTCTCCGGCATACACCATTTTTGCCAACCAGTATAAGGCAGCATCCGGGTCAGAACCACGCAAACTTTTGATAAACGCGCTTATTGTATCAAAGTGAACATCTCCCTCTTTGTCATACAAAACTGCACGTTGTTGAATTGACTCTTCTGCTACTGCCAAACTAATATTTATGATTCCTTGTGCGTCAGCTGGCGTTGTCTCTACCGCTAATTCCAAAGCGTTCAGTAACGAACGTGCATCACCATTGGCAACATTTACCAAGTGTTCTAAAGCTTTATCCTCAATTTCTACTGCTAACTTTCCATAGCCACGTTCGCTGTCAGTTAGTGTTTGTTGAACAATTTTGTACAAATCTTGGTCGTTTAACTGCTTTAATTGAAAAATCCGCGAACGGCTGACTAATGCTTTATTGACTTCAAAATACGGATTTTCTGTAGTAGCACCAATTAAAATTACGGTTCCGTTCTCTACCCAAGGCAACAGTGCATCTTGCTGGGATTTGTTAAAACGATGAACCTCATCTACAAACAGAATCGTCCGTGAAGAGTACATTTTTCGCTGTTGTTGCGCCGTTTCTATGGCAGCACGAATTTCTTTAACTCCTGACAATACTGCGTTGATAGCAATAAAATGAGCACTCGTTGTATTCGCTATCACTCGTGCTAGTGTCGTTTTTCCTGTCCCTGGTGGCCCGTAGAAAATTACTGACGATAGTTGGTCTAAACTAATGGCACGTCGTAATAGCCTACCAGGTCCAATAATATGATCTTGACCAACAAATTCATCTAGTGTCAAAGGACGCATCCGTGCCGCTAGTGGTGCAAGAGTTTCTTCGATTTTTTTGAGATGTTGGTCAAACAAGTCCATTTCTTACTTGCTAATCATCTTTAGCCAATAAATTGCCACTATCCCTCTGTGCTAATTTTAACGCAACCGCAATGTTTAGCCTGAAGCTTTGACGCATCATGACGCAGATCTCAATTCATCAAATACTTTTCAATTTCAAAGTGAAGCACTACTAGTTACGCAAAATTAGGCGTTTTGCACTTCTTAAATCTGATTTCTACTAAAATACGACCTGCTCTTTGATTGACAACTAGTTCAACCAATCAGGTATAGACAGACTCTGCTTTATATAGTACAATTGTACTATCAACGGTTCAAATCGTCCTAAGCAAATTACATTCAATGCTTCTGGTGAGTAATTGGCCAGAAGCATTTTGTTGATCCTATAGAACTAGCGATCGCTCACGAAGACTTTTGAAAATCTACATCGCTCTTATAAGTCTTAGCTCTGGGCTTGCCCTTCTTAGCAGGTGCAGTCACTTTAGATTTCTTAGGTGGCCCTGGAGGACGACAGGTTTCACAATATAAAGGGCGAGGGCCATAAGTCTCTCTGCTTGTTGAAAGATCGCACTGCTTACAGACGAAGTTGAATACGCGCGTGTGTATCTGACGTTTGTGCGCTCGGACTGTGTACTCTTTAACTTGAATTTCTTTGCTGGGCATTAGATAAGGAAGATTTTCTCTATTTAAATAATAAGTATAAGTTTGCGCTTTTTACTATGTCCAAAGCTATGTTTGATTAGACACAGATAATCAAGTTTTAGCAGAAAAATTGTCTAGTTAATTACAATCGAAGCAGAGATTTGAATGAGTTTTTAGCTTTTTTCAGCAGGAGTAACCATGTCTGAGATTGAGAATAATAAAATCATAGCTCGACGCTGGTTTGAACTAATTAGTGAGCATAAAGTTGAAGATATTTGTGCGATGACCGCTCCAACATGGAAACTGCATGGCGGCCCACCACAGCTGGCGCAAGGGCCAGATGGAGTACGTCAGTTATTTAGCTCATTTGGAAATATCAAGCAGCAGTGGACAATTGAAGATGTAATTGCCCAAAGTGATAAAGTTGTAGTGCGTGCAACGAATACCTGTACCCAAGAAAGTTTTTTTTGGCATTCCGGCGCAAGGAAAACAACAGACTTTTACAGCCACATTTATTCATCAGATTGTGGATGGAAAAATCGTCGAAACTTGGCGAAATGCTGATGACTTGGGACGAATACTTCAACTTGGGGCGCGTATTCAACCACCAGATGAGTAGCCGGCTATCAACCAACCTTTCGTTCGTCAAACAAAGATAATTGCCCAGGAGAAACATTACCTCGTCCAAAACGGTGATAATGAAGATGACAGCCACTGCACAAACAGACCAAGTTTTCGATGCGATTGTCAGTTGGGTCGCAGTTCCAATGATGTACTTGCAACGTGTAGGCTTTACGTTGGGAAAGGGTTAAATGAGGTGCTTTTTCTTCGGGACGCAAGCATAAGCGACCGCACCGACTACAACACCAATTACAAGCAGCTTTCAGTGCTGTAGCAATTTCTTTCCAGTTAGGTGAGTAGATACCCTGGCTCATAACAATGTTTTGAGTTACTGATGAGACTGGTAAATCATTGATTAATCAAAAAAGCTTACCGCAAAACTAGCTTAATTCGACAGAGGTTTCGCCTAAAAGTATTTAGATAGACAAAATATCTGCAATTTGAATGAGGAAAGCTCTAGTCGCTTGAGACAAAGTTGGTAAATACGTTCAAGATCGCTTCTGGGAGAACAAGCAAGATGGTTTCAGCAACCAAACGCGAAATAACCATGAGATACAGGCAATTAGGAAACAGCGAATTGCGCGTTTCTGAAATCAGTCTTGGTTCCTGGCTGACTTATGGGGGAGGAGTAGAGCAACAAAATGCACAGGCTTGCATACACAAAGCTTTTGATGTCGGAATCAACTTTATTGACACAGCAAATGTCTACGCTCAGGGAGGGGCAGAATCTTTTTTAGGCGAAGTACTGCAAGGGATTGAACGCTCTGACTACGTCCTAGCAACAAAAGTTTTCTTTCCGATGTCAGCCACTGACCGAGGACTGTCAGCAGCCCAGATTAGAAAACAAATTGATGCTTCTTTAAAGCGATTGAATACCGATTACGTTGACCTGTATCAATGCCATCGCTACGATTCAAATACACCCTTGGAAGAAACAATGGCAGCACTTACAGAGGTAGTGCGCCAAGGAAAAGCTCGTTACATTGGCTTTAGCGAATGGCAACCAGAGCAAATCCAAGCAGCACTAGAGATGGCTGATGTCGAACGCTTTGTTTCTAGCCAGCCACAGTATTCTATGCTGTGGCGTAAACCAGAAGCCCAGGTGTTTCCATTGTGTGCCGCTCATGGTATCGGTCAGATTGTTTGGTCGCCTTTAGCACAAGGTGTACTTACAGGTAAATATCAGCCAGGACAAGCCCCGCCGCAAGATTCTCGTGCAGCTAATGAAAAGATGAATTCGTTTTTGCTGGATGAATTATTTAACGAACGTACGCTAACAGCAGTGCAACAACTCAAACCGATTGCTCAAGATTTGGGGTTGAGTATGGCACAATTAGCTCTGGCTTGGGTATTACAAGATGAGCGTGTATCCTCAGCAATTATTGGTGCTAGCCGTCCAGAACAAGTGGTTGATAATGCAGCAGCATCAGGCGTAAAGCTAGATGCAAATGTACTGACAGCAATTGACCAGATACTAGAATCCGTTGTTCAAAGATAAGAAAAAGCTTTTTGTTGCCTTACCTCAACAAGAGTACTAGAAATGTATGCCATAACTAGCACAAATTTAGTAGACAAAAGATAGAACTGGAAAACTCCCATCCAAATTCTTCTTTGTTTAAAACTGCTCTGGAGGATAATCAGAGCAGTTTTAATTTTTTAGGTAGAAAGCAATTGAGTAGTGAACATTCCAGTTCGTTCTTTGAAAAATTGAAATATCTAGGATAAACTCTACTTTAGTCATGTATAAATCAAAGAAACAACAATTACTGAGAATCTTATGGCAGACGTAAGCGGTAATTGGCTAGGAACCTATTGGCAAGATGAAATGCCAACACGATTTGAAGCAGCTTTTGTGCAAAGTGGAAATGCTTTTACAGGTTCTATCCTAGATGATAACTATTTAGGAGAAGCAACAGTTAATGGTGATGTAATCGGGCGTAGTATCAGCTTTATAAAGCGTTATTTAGTAACCTCATATGCACCAGTTACATACACAGGCACAATCTCCCAAAACGAAGATTATATGCAGGGGAAGTGGAATATTGGTTCCCGTTATTCTGGTTCATGGGAAGCACGAAGAAATGGCGATAATCTGATTGTGGATTTGCAAACTCGTCTGGAGAAAGAAACTCTGTTAACCACTTCAAAAAAAACATAACCATAACCGAAATAGAAGAAAAAGCCGTCTTAAGTATTCATAATTAAGGTAGAAGAACCCAAAAACAGTTGAGAGGCGTTAGTTGACAGGAGGTGTAAGGGGTGTGTGATTCTGGGAAAAAGACTCGATTGAGTACGAAATATTCAAAATCTACGAACGAGCATTAGTCACTTTGGGCGTTAATTTCTCTCTTGAAGAAGTCCAAAATGCCCTGGAAGCTTGTACTTATGGGTTAGAAGATGCACTCCGAAGTGCTATTGGTTATATGCTGTGGCTGCATGAAAATAACAAAGAAATGTTTCCTAACCGGATTTTAGTTAGGGCATTGCAAGAACAATGGAAGCCGATGGTCTGGCGTGATGAGTATTTAGAGCTACCAATGTTAGAATCGCCAGGACAAAGGTGGTGGAAGACAGCCGAAAAAATCTGGGGTTACGATGTCCGAAATCGAATGGTAGCTGATGTTTTCTATGATGATGGTACAGAATTCATCAAGTTCACTAACGGCAAAGAAATCACAGTCGAGACAGCATGGCGTTGGGAATGGGAAAGGCTTCTCAAATATGCCAGTAGTTGAGCGTACACATCTGGGATACCACTGCTTCAATTGCCTGTGACAAAAGAAGCGATCGCACCTTGTTAATTCTTCCTAAGTCTAGAATATTTTGCAATTCTTATCATTAGCCGAACTTTTCCGTACCCATTTCACAGCTTTTCCACAGGTACTTTCAGTTTCTCCACAGACAATCGACAGACTCATAGCCTTTGGTTACATGGCTGGGGATATTATTTCCCGGCTTTAGAAAAACTTAGACACTGAGTTTTTATTAAGTAGAGTAACGAAAATATATTTCAAACCCTAATACTGTCGTAAATATTGATTTTTTCTGTACTTGTACTTAACATTTCGCAGCATTGACAAACCCACCCCTTCTGGCGGCACAATAATTCGACTAGCTTCTATAGTTCTGTAAGCTGCAATAACTAACTGTATAAACTTGGTTCAGTAGTTGAAGCATATTCGGCAACAGCCTTTAGCTGCGCCACTCAAAGCTAGTTGTCCTGCTTGATTACTTGCTCCCGTCCTCACCGTATGAACGCAACAGTTAACATCCTCACCGAAATTCCTGCACCGCTACATGAGTGTCTCAAAGACTACTTACAGCAGCATCCTGATTGGGATGAGAACCGCGTATTGACGGCAGCAGTCTCGCTGTTTCTGCTACAAAATGCCCAGGGCGACCGCCGAGTGGCACAAGTTTATCTAGAGACTTTGTTCCGTCGTCATTAAATCAAAATAATGGTACTTACAAGGGAAGCGTAATATCTACAGGCGTGTTAAAAAGCATTGACTTGTTGATTAGTTACTGCGAGGACTATTTCATTTTCAAAGTTTGAATAATCCAGCTTTTTTGAGCCGAGATAGTAAACCAGAACGGCTACTGTAATCTTTCTGTATCTTTTGAATACAAACTTTAAACTCATCTAATTTATCTTGATATTCAGCCAAATCTCGCAAATCAACTAGATATGCGACTGCTTGTTCATACTGTTTAGCTTGCTTAAGCTCGATTAATCTATATACCTCTAACCATACAGATTCTTCTTTGAGAGCTAGTGCTTCTAATTTACGCTTTTTTATCTGTTGTGCCGCCAGTAATTCCTGTTCATGACGGCGTTGGGCTTGCTGTTGAGAAATTTTTACTAATTCTGAAAAAGTGCGTCTGTGAATATTAACACTACTAGCATTTTCTGGACTTTTAAATAGTTCTCTTAGTCTATTGAGCAGATGAAGCCTCACATTAGGATCGCCCTGAACTACTTTGAGTAGAAATTCATTCTTTTCCTGGAGTGATAAAGCATAAATCCAGTCTTCTAATGGTTCAACTTCAGATTTTTGAGAAACACTTAGCTCTGCTGCACTTGCAATCAGATCCTGGTCGATATCAAAAAATTCGATAAAAGTTTCAAGATGGGCAGGTAGTTTTTTTAACATTGCAGGCACAGGTGGTTCAAGAAAATCTTCCGACTCTTCATCTATTAAGATTAAGGTCGCTTTTAACCACGCAAGATATAAAGCTCTCAAATCTCCTTGTAAAATGTCATCCCGAATTTGTGCTAACTTGGTTAACCATCCTTCACCCTCTATCCAATCTCTGTATTCTTCATCATCAATATTTATATCTAAAATTACAGAATTTGATGTCGTAGTTACACTAATTTGGTCAGCAAGACAGTAAGGCTGAAAAATTGATGGGTTAACTAACGATTTTGGCAGGCGAAATACTAATTGTCTAGTTCCCCAATTCGCCATGTATAGCATGATATCAAAGCATTTATCTAGAAGTTCCTTTGGTTCGCCACGAAAATCACCAAAGCTATAAATAAAAATTGCACTTCTCGATGTTAGCTGTACACGGCTTGAAAAACTACTAATATATGTTTGTTCTAATGCAGTTAAGGGTTTGTCTAGTGCTTGAAATTCGTAATATTGATATTCGCTCATTGTTTTTTTGATATTAGAAAATATCACAGTTTGTCACAATTGGTTTAGCGGCAGTGCGTAGAACTACAACAACTAAGAAACCAGCTAAACTTCCTGGATTAATATTTAGCCATCATAGGCAAACACGAAAAACCTAGTGTCATCATATGTAAACTCTACCATCTGACTCATCCCCATCTTTCGATGAGCGCGAAGAGATGGTTCATTATTGGCTTTGATAAATAATATTCCTTGCTTTTGAGGGAGAAAATTTTTCAACTTAGCAAACATTGACGCAGCAATACCTTGTCCGCGCATTGTTTCTTCCACACAGATGGGGCCGTATAAGTAAGCGTCTTCCTTGCCTGGGTAGGCTTGTAACATTGTCGTAATCAACGGTATCTGTATTGATGACTTTGACCAACTCAGTAAAAATCCGACAACTTGACTATCTTTGCGAGCAACAATACTGGGCATTTGAGAAATAGTCTTACTAACCGCTTCACGTTCAAGATGACCTACTAGCATCCCACCATGTTCTACTTCATTAGCTTGTGCTAACTCCAGAATGCCATCAACATCTTTCGGATTAGCACGCTCAATCACAACATTAGATAAACACATACAATCTTGGCGTAAAAGAAAAAATTTTAAAATTCAAGAATTTTTCTGACAAAAAAAGATTAGCAGAATACGGTATATCTGACTTTACAGCAAGAGCAATACCCAGTAACAGGTTATTGAGAATATAGTATATTAGTGAGAAAATTTGCTGTTAGTATCAAATCTAGTTTTGGTTAATTAATCACAAGCAAGCATGAGTTTTAAACAAGAGTTAGAAAATTTGTTAAGTCAAGCTGCCTCTAGTCTGCCCCCAAAAACACTAGCAACCATTCAGCAATCAATTCAAGAAGTAGCAAATTTAGAAATTAGCGGACAAGCTCTTAAACAAAACGATTATGCGCCAAATTTCATTCTACCTAATGCAGTGGGAAAACTTATAGAATTAGAAAAACTACAAGCCAAAGCCTCAGTTGTCATTTGCTTTTATCGAGGCTTATGGTGTCCATTTTGTAATTTAGAGTTGTTGGCACTGCAAAAAGCTCTGCCTGAAATTCAACAACTAAAGGCATCTTTGGTAGCTATTTCACCTCAAACACCAGATAATACCCTTTCTACTGTAGAAAAGAACAGCCTTGCCTTTGAGGTCTTAAGTGATGTTAACAATGTTGTTGCTAGGCAATTTGGGATTGTATATACAGTCCCAAAGTTAATGCAAGAAGTAATACACAGCTTCGGGATAAATTTTTTTCGTAAGATGCTGCCGCTCTCTGCTGTTCTTGCTCATGCTTTGCTGCTGAACACTGCTGCTTTGCTCTTTGTGCGATCGCTCTGTGTAGCTGGCTCGAACTTTTGGAGAATCTGAATTGGATGCACAGCCGTAGCACAGAGGTTGTTCATTCAAGGTGATGTTACCAATCTGTGCGGCTCAAGCGATAAACGAAACACTCATCATCACCGAATTGCCGATCCTCGCTAAATTGAAAGCCAAGTCGTTCATAGAAGCGGTGGGCGCGAGTATTACTGGCTAGAGGATCAACAAGTATAGCCGTCACCAGCGGGTCAGCAAAACATCGGTTAATCGCTAACTGCATCATTTGCTTTCCATATCCTTTGCCCAAATCGGTTTGTTCCCCAATCCAAATATCAATAGCGCGAAGATTTGCCCCAACATCACCCCAGTAGTGGCTATCCTCTTGTGCCGGATCGATAATTTGAATAAATCCAATGGCACGACCATCAATTTCAGCAATTAGTTGCTCTCGCCATTCGGGAGCGCGGTCAAGTTCTACCTCCCAACCCCAGTCGTCGTTAGGATCTGAAGAAATCACATGAGGTTGTTCATCCCAGTAGCGCAACAAATCCAAATCAGCTAAGGTGGCAGGGCGTAGGTTAATCACAAATGCTCCCAGCTAGAATTTGTCTTAGCTTAAATCGTTACTATACTTGGTCATAACCTCTCTGCAATTCAATTAGGGGAAATATGTCAACAGTTTACCGTATAGTTTCGTACTCCAGAAGTTGTAGCCAACTACTACTGATTCCCGATAGCTCCCCCAACCGTCCCCTTAAGAGCTTTCCGAGCCAACTTCACGTAAGTTTTCACCGTCTCAGTTTTCATTTCCAAATCCTGTGCGATCGCCCCCAAAGACTCCCCATGTTCTCGACGGGCCAGGATAGTCGCCCACGTCACAGCAATCCTATCTGTGCGCTCGCCGCCCTTGCGTTTTCGTTGGGCAGCGAATATCTCGGTCAGTTCTTCAATCCTTTGAGCCAGCATATCTGCAACCAACTGCTCGGCTGTAGCTGACTTTTGCTCTTGCAACCAACCAGAACGTGTTTGTCCTAAGCCGAAGGTTGTCTTGTGTCCCGTACCGCAGTAAGGTGCAAGCCTGACTAAAGCATAGAATAGCTGGGTGAATTCAGTATTTGCCAAAGCTGCCTTACTCAAACCCAAAGAAATTGCCCCAGTGAATCCAGTGACAGACCCTTGTTTTCCTGCTGCCACCTTCATCGATTCCAAACGATGCTGATGGATGATGACGTTTTCATCAATCCACTCCAGAAAAGCCTCTTGTTCTACTGGCTGCTGCGAAAAGTCATTCCACCGCCGTAGATAGCTGTGGAACAAATTCTCTGGTACTGGCAGGGGAAAATGATGTCCCTTACGGCGAAAACTGGTTGGTGAAACAAAGCTCAGGTCAACTACAGATTGTTCAACGGGCGATCGCAGTAATTGGGCGTAAGTGGTGGGAGCATGAGCAATACTCACCTGTTTGATTTGCAGAGATGCCCCTCGCAAGTCGATAATTTTTGGTAAATTGGTTAACCACTGCTTGAGGAACAATGCCACTCGTTGAGATAGCGCGTTGATATGCCAGTGGTAGATTTGGTTGGCGACAAGTTTCAGTTGCTTGCCGCTAGGGAGTAGTTGACCTTCTAGTGCGGAGATACTGAAGGCTTTTTCTGATTCGCCATCGTGGAGGTAAGCTGATAAGTCTGGGTCAACTTGGCGTACTTGGTCGAGAAACCAAGCGTGGAGTCCAATTGTGTATTGCGAGTAAAGAGAAGCCGTTGCCGTTGCCTCTAAATCAAACACTAAGCCTACTAATTGGGTGTCATCTGCCCATGTCGGCACTGAGTCTTTCGGTGCTGATTTGGCTCTAGGCTTACGCTTGGGGGCTGTGGCTGCTCTGGGCATCGTGTGGGTTGAGTCGAAGAATGATTCAATATTTTATGTGATATCATCCCCTTTTGGGGAAAATTACTGATGGGCAGAAGTAAATGCTCTTGTGGCGATCGCTGAGTTTAGCATCTCGTGATTTACAAAATTGCTAATAGTTTTAATCCCCGTGAGGGGTAATGAGGTTTGGAAACACGATGAACGTCAATTTCGCCATGCTTCTCGTGAAGGTTTCAGTCCCCGTGAGGGGTAATGAGGTTTGGAAACTATGACGGCAAAAGAAATCAGCACCACTATGCAACGTTTCAGTCCCCGTGAGGGGTAATGAGGTTTGGAAACTGTGCTGCTTTGTAGTTACCGTCTTTAGTAAAATTAGAGTTTCAGTCCCCGTGAGGGGTAATGAGGTTTGGAAACTTTGAGTATCTAGCTTCTCAAACTCATCCCGAATGTAGTTTCAGTCCCCGTGAGGGGTAATGAGGTTTGGAAACTGGAGGGGATTTGCGTATCTCCCCTCCAAGATGTAGAGTTTCAGTCCCCGTGAGGGGTAATGAGGTTTGGAAACGCGGAATCTCCTAGCTATCCAGGGCTATTAACTCGCGTTTCAGTCCCCGTGAGGGGTAATGAGGTTTGGAAACCTAAGATAAAAGCATCGGCTACTTCCGGGACAATTACAATGTTTCAGTCCCCGTGAGGGGTAATGAGGTTTGGAAACTTGATTTCCGTTTATTAACAGATAGTCCCGCAATAGAGTTTCAGTCCCCGTGAGGGGTAATGAGGTTTGGAAACGAAATTACTGAATTCTTCAGTTGGGTGAAAGCTATTGGTTTCAGTCCCCGTGAGGGGTAATGAGGTTTGGAAACGCACTTCTAGCTCCGCCAGTGGTTAACAGAATAGCCAGTTTCAGTCCCCGTGAGGGGTAATGAGGTTTGGAAACTCCTCTTCAGTAATATTTTCTATATAAGCATATTCATGTTTCAGTCCCCGTGAGGGGTAATGAGGTTTGGAAACTGGGCGACATGCGAGGCAGTATGTCTGAAGCGATACTAGTTTCAGTCCCCGTGAGGGGTAATGAGGTTTGGAAACCAGTCAAGGATATTAGCCTCAACTTTGGTGAAGGGAGTTTCAGTCCCCGTGAGGGGTAATGAGGTTTGGAAACAACGTACAAACCATAACCGACCCTATAGACGGCGGGTTTCAGTCCCCGTGAGGGGTAATGAGGTTTGGAAACAAAAAGCTTTATTGTTTGCACACCATTCACATATTAGTTTCAGTCCCCGTGAGGGGTAATGAGGTTTGGAAACACAACAGAGTTTCCAAGAACAACTCCAATCAACCAAGTCATGTTTCAGTCCCCGTGAGGGGTAATGAGGTTTGGAAACTTTCCCTGGCTTGACCCTAGAAAAGCGTTCAATGTTTCAGTCCCCGTGAGGGGTAATGAGGTTTGGAAACATAAAACGGCATTTTAATATCCCCACGCTTTACCTAGGTTTCAGTCCCCGTGAGGGGTAATGAGGTTTGGAAACTAAGTTAAGCTAACTGATGCTGTTGGTAAATTAGTAGAGTTTCAGTCCCCGTGAGGGGTAATGAGGTTTGGAAACTCTGCCATTTGCTCTGGCGACAGGTTTTTTAATTCTTGTTTCAGTCCCCGTGAGGGGTAATGAGGTTTGGAAACTGTGGAATGCTTAAGATGGTATTTCAACTGTCAGAGTTTCAGTCCCCGTGAGGGGTAATGAGGTTTGGAAACCTACATATGTATATTTAGGTAATAAGTTGCTAAATCGTTTCAGTCCCCGTGAGGGGTAATGAGGTTTGGAAACAGAAACAATCTAATATTTGTTCATCAGCTATAGGTGAAGTTTCAGTCCCCGTGAGGGGTAATGAGGTTTGGAAACGCAGAACAAGAGCATTCGAGTAACACGGAGCAGGTACGTGTTTCAGTCCCCGTGAGGGGTAATGAGGTTTGGAAACTTTATGGAAGATGAAAGATTAGCTATTTTAGTTAAAGTTTCAGTCCCCGTGAGGGGTAATGAGGTTTGGAAACGGCTCGGTGCTGAAACTTAACCAGAGCAAGCTTCCTGGGGAGCGATTTGACGGATCGAAAATTCTGGTCATTTTCAGCCGTCCTTATTGCAATTAATTTGCAACTTCTCCCTTTTATGAAACGCTGTAACTATTATGCTGTCAAGGTTCTGGCGATTTTGACGAATCTCCAGGGTTTTTGACCCCGCTTTGACTTGTCAAACATCAAGTCGATACATTCATCATAAGACGATTGTTTGCTCTTGTCGAGGAATTTCCGAACCATAGGTGATGGTTCTTCTCACTGCACCAGCATCAAGCACGTATATTCGGACAGCATCTTCTTCTGGCTTGATTAGTTTTTCTATTTTTGTCTGTAGTGTAGCAAATTGTACAGATGTCAGAAAGCATTCAAACACACTGTATTGCGTCCATTTGCCATAACCAGACAACATTTTATGCAGACGAGTACGACGTTTGTTAGCTGCTTTATTGTCTGGTAAATCATAAATAATTAGATAGAACAGCGTGGTCATCGCAAAGCCAGAGCTTTATAGGGAAGACCTTCTTGCAAATGCCGACTGAGCAAGCGCGCTTGCAGTTCTATTGCCCGACGATAAGTACATCTGTATTCAAAGACAGGATGTTTGAATTCGTCATTCATCTTGCGCTCAAATGCTTGCAAAAAAGATTTTCGGGCAGCTTCTTTTAAGCGATATGCTCCCAAACTCTCCAAGAAGTCTTGTGGTTGGATTTCGCGTTTATGCAATACTGTCAATACCACATTGTCAGCAATCAAAGCGCGAAACTCTTCCATTAAATCCAGTACCATTGAGGGCTGACCATGATGAACTTCATGCAGGTATCCAATATAAGGATCTAAACCAGCAACATGAACCGCAGCCGTTACCTGAACACGCAATAAACCATAAGCAAAACTGAGCAATGAATTTACTGGATCGGTAGGTGGGCGGCGATTTCTGCCATTAAAAGTCCATTGTTTGCCAACCATACGTGGCCAACAAGCAAAATATTCTCGTGCAGCTAAACCTTCGATCCCCCTTACTTGGTCTATGGATTTCTGGTTTTTAACTTGGCTTTTGCGTTCTTTAAGAGGATTATCCCGCTCGTTATGGCGGTATAAAACATGATACTGGTTATGAATTTTAGCTACCACAATTGCTTTGACTAATTCTAAACGCCTTACAGGATCGTTATACAGTTGATACTGTGCCAGTCGCAATTGTCCGTTACGAGAATAACCAGGGAGTGCTGAACCCAAATATTTACCAAAGTGAGAAAGATAATGAACAGGCATTCCTAGCTCTAAAGCATAAACAAGCGCATCGCCTGTAACTTGAGGATTGCCCATAAGGACTACTTGTTCTACAGTTTGTGCAGGAATACTTTGTTTTTTCCAAGAGCCATCTTCCTGCTTCAAAGCCACATTAAAAGCTTCATAGTTCTTGCTTAAAACAGCATCAGCTTGGGTAACGTAAAGCACTGACATATCAAAAGTGTGTAATTAGTAGTGAATAAAAGTTGTTAACGAAGTTACACTGATTCAATCATCAGTTTCAGCAACTTGTAAGTTCTGTAATTGCTTAACTTCAACAGGTAGACAAATTCCTTGGAGGCTGCATGAAAGGCATTTTTTAGGATGGTCAGTTGGAGATGGCATAGCCTTAGTAGCAGCAAGTTGAGCAAGAGCGATTGCTTGCTCGGTCATTTTTCTTAACTGGGGCGAAAATGCTACTGTCTGCCTGCGGCGATTAGCATGGTAGAAAATATCGCCATAAGTAATACTGCGCCCTGTACGTTCTTCTAAACATAAGGCAGCTGCACAAAGTTGAAAATGGTCATTAAGATGCTGTGCCATCTTGCCCTTTTTATATTCCACTGGCACAAGTTGACCGTCGCATTCTTCCACGGCATCAATAATTCCGGCAACTTTCAAGCGATCACTCCAGACCCATTGTTGTTGATGAATCAGTGTTTCACCCTCTTGAAATGTTGTTTCTTCATTGATGTTGCGGTGTATGTGGCGACCCAAAATGATGTGTTCGTTATCTTCCATCTCACCCAGCACGTATTCTAAATAAAATCTGCGTGGGCAATATTCCCAAGCGTTAAGATACGCCAGGGGCAAATAATCTTCATTCATAAGTTGTTAGTCAAAAGCTATTTAATTAATCAATTGATTGCCCTGATTCATTTCCAATTTTTCAATTACACGAGTTTGTCCCATACCCATCGCCGTTTTCCGTCCTACTCCGGCAAAATGGGCGAAATGAGCTAAAACTGTCGCAATTTTTGCAAGCTCAGAATCCGAGAAACGGTACATTACCCAACCTTCAGACCCGATTTCAGCACCACCTTCTAGTTTTAAAGCATGGGTTTTTAGTTCAAAAGCAGACACAAAACTGTTCCACTTAATTTCCGGAAATTTTAATTTGGCTGGAGCAAAGTGATTCCAACGCCGCAGCAGTCCATTAAAAACTAAATCTGGTAATGGGAAAGGCTGTATTGCACCACCTTGCTTAAAGCTAGTCGGAGACAAAAATTGTAGTTTGATAGTGTTTTTACATGGCATTTCCAACAATTTTGTAAAACTACTAGCTTGAGAAATGTCTATCCATTCGTTTAATCGACACCGAACACCGGAGAGAGTGATTTCACCTCCCAAGTTATTATGTAATCCCCAAAGTAAAGGTGCTAAAAGTTCTTGCTTGAGCAGAGTAATTCTTAGCTGTATTTTTTTTGACGATAAATATTTTATTCCCAAGGTAAAAGGTACGTTTTCTTGCTGATGTAAATGTTGAGCTAAGGTAGGATCTGTATTAGCAAACCATTGAAAACATTGAGCATGAATAGCTCTTCCTAATGTTGATGGTAATGGTGCAGCAGCAACAAGAGAAATTTGAATCACGTGTAGAGTATCAGTATCGGTTTCAACTCCTACCATTTCATAGGCTTGTTGCTGCCATTCGACGTAGTTACTATGAGCTATACGCCCACAAATGAGTTCCATCAGCTTCGGGTACCAACTCAAATCCGGCATCACAGGCATAATTTTAGAGACACCTGCATGAGTTTTTAGCCCAATCCAGGCTGGTGTAGGTTGCGTTTGGGGCAACCAGGAGATTAATGGTGTCAGGTTAGTTACTGTTTGTGTGCGTTTGAGAACTAACTTTAACCCGGTCAAATTAGTTTCAATATCTTTGGTAAATGTCATAACGGGCGCTGCTAGATATAAGTTGCACGGGGAGAAATCCAGGTTTAATTACTCGGTCTTTATCTAGTTGTGCTTTATCTGTGGAATAGGGATTGATGCGGTTAAAAGTAGTTTTATCGCCCAGGTCATCCATTGGCTGAACTGTAAAGCCAAAAGTGGAATTGTGTTGAAACAGTGGCTCAAGAGTTTGTTGGCTGTATTGTGGCAGGTATTGAAAAAAGCAACCCCGTTTACCAAAGTAGTTAATTAAAGAAAACAGTTGCTCTAATTGTGGCAAGCGAGTCCCTTCGGGATAGTTTCGCTTCACGCTAGGGCCACAACAAATTTGCAAATGACCTTGCATATAAACCCATTCCCGAAACACAAAACCATCTTGCATAGGTAAAGTAGAACGAGTTTTATCGGCTTTATCAGCCGTTTGGTCGTAATAACGAAGTTTGTAGCCATTGCGATTCACCGCCAGTCTTTCAGGTGGCCAAACATAAATTCTTAAGTCTCGAATCCAGATAAATTGGCTTTTCATCCACTGCTCAAAGTCACTTTGATGTTGCCCTCCTTGACTTTCCAGCAGAACCTTTAGCAGGGCCATTTTGATAGCATAAGGAGTAGGCACAAGGTTAGACCGAGCCGCCATACTAGTAGCATCCGAACGCTTGAGGGAGAACAGACTAACTGGTTGATAGGTAACAGTTAGCCATTGCTTGGCATTTACTGGCAATTCTGGTTTAGGAGTATTTGATTTATTCAATCGCTTCGGCATTGTCACTCTCCCAAGGTTGCGCTCTCTGGATTAAAGATTCAATTTGTGCAGCAAACTGAGCAATATTATCGAAATCAAAGCAAAGTATTGTATCTGCACCATTAATACTGTTTAACGTATCAGCCAAACTATGAATCTGATGGCTGTAACTTGATTCCAAAGCACTAATCATCGGTGCAGGACAACGGCGGGTACTAACGGCAATTACACCTTCAAAATGGTCTGGGTGAGGTAAGTTAGTATTGCGTTTTGCTCCGTTGGGTTGGAGGTAAGTATACAAAACACTTTTGAGTAAAGCATCTAAACGTTTTTTGCGTTCTGTTGCATTAATGCTGTAGTTGAAAGTATGGGGATTGTAACCAATGCGAAACGCTTCAATGTTCAAGACAGTTGCATACAAACCAGAACTAAGTTGTACATTGTATGGCGTTGGGTTATCCGTACCGTACTTAGCATGGAAGTAACTTTGAGTTTTGACGAGAGTTGGTAAACCAACAACTGCACCAAATTCAATTACAGACTCTCTTTTTAGAGTTTGTCCGCCTTTGACTGTGACCATGAATCCTTCTAAATCACTCATGCTACAGCGTTGAATAACTTGATGGGTTTTGGCAGCTAAATCAGTGTCGGCATCTGTAAAAATTGGCAATCCTTTTTCTAAATCATAACCAATGCGGTCAGGATGAAATTGCTGACCACCTTGGGATAGTGCTAGTTCGTCTTGAATTGCCCTTAAGGGGCTACAAAAAGGGCTAGAATGCAGACAGAATAAGTCTCATAGCTCTTTGACCTTGTTGGTAGAAAGGACGCTTATTAGGACTTAATGTCAATA
>NZ_JACJRV010000072.1 GCF_014697475.1 Nostoc sp. FACHB-152 | reverse complement strand
ACTTTACTCAAGTCGGGAAACCCGCCCACGCAAGTGTCTCCAGAGGGCAGGAGGGAAGAGGTTTTTAGCTATTTTGCCCAAGACTTATCTAGTTAAGTTTATTTGTGCCTTTCTACTTAATATTAAAAATCAGTAGATTTTTGCCTGCTTTGTTTACTTTTGCCTATTGCCTGTTGCTTATTGCCTTCCTATTAGAGGTTTTTTTAGTAATCAAACCGGACTATTGTACAAGTTAATTCTTCTTTTGGTTAGTTTTTAACTATATTGAGTTTTTAAAATTCAAGCTGAATAATTTTCAGACAACCCTTAACCTAAATTTGTACAAATTTTAACCCTTTCTTTGCTCATCCAGTCTGTCTTAATAAGAATATTATGAGGGGAGAAATAAAAAACTACATTAAATCTATCGAGATTAAGATGTATTTATTTCATTCCTTTAAACCAAAAGTTAAATTACAGTTTTTCCTACCTATGGCTAGATTCAAAATTGGGCATAAGTAAAGCTGTAATTTTTCTAATTAGGCATACTCTTAGCCTAGAAAATGCAGAGATACTGCTTGCATAGCAAAAAGTCTATTCTGCAACTATCATATTGAGATTTTTGTGTGGATTTTTGACTGAATGAGGAGTGCAAATGCTTGAGACTATAGCTGTTGCTTGGTTATTATTATTTGTGGGTGATTTTTTATCTACATTTGTTTATCACATCCCCGATCATGTTTTTGGTAGTCTCCACTTAAAAACACATCACTCCTGGAAGAAAGACTTTCGCCACTATGCCATATTAACTTTAAATTTTCAGGTATTGTTAGATGGCATCTTAGGAGCTTTACCTTATCTAGTCATGGCAGCCATTTTATGGCATTTATCTCCAATTGGCGTAATTTTCGGGCTACTATTAGGACAGTTTCACGTGTGGTGGAGACACGTTGCTGTTTTAGGTTGGCAAACTCCACATTTAGTAAATGTTGTGTGCAAAATTCTATTCATCACCACTCCAGAAAGGCACTGGCTACACCATCATAAAACTAACTTGGGTTTTGGTGATATTTTCACTTTTTTTGAACAACCTGCACAAACTTGGTTGCGTTGGTTGCGGCTTTTAAGATTACGTTTGCGTGACTCACGCACTTAGTTAAATACCATAACAAATATAGCCTCTCTGACTGGGAGGCTGAGACTAATCCTCTGCAATTACTAATTAATATAGTGTTAGTAAAGGCATCTACAGCAGATGTAAATTAGCTACAAATTTTAAGAACAAAGTGATATACCAACAGCATTTCAAACCTATTGCCTATTGCCTGTTGCCTACTTCCCTATTGCCTACTTCAAATATCACATTTTTCTCTGTTTGATAGGTTGAGCCGGATTACCTGCGTAAATCATCATCGAATCTAAGGATTTTCCGGTAACACTTCCTAAAGTTAACACTGCTCCTTTGGCAATTGTTACACCTGGGCCAATTACTGATTTAGCCGCAATCCAGCTATTTTCTTGAATGTGGATAGGGGCAGTAATTAATTTAAAATCAGGATGGCTCCAGTCATGATTTCCTGTGCAGAGATAAACACTTTGAGATATGCAAACATGATTTTCAATCGTCACAGTAGCCAGGTTATCTATCCAAGCTTCTTCTCCTAACCAAACATAATCGCCGATAGTTAATCGCCAAGGAAACTTGATACGAACTCCTGGCTTGATACGCACACCTTTACCAATTTGCGCTCCAAAGCTACGAAGTATCCAGGCTTTAAAAGCTGATGTAGTTAGCCAACGGTTTTGTACTAAAGGCGAGCCGAGGAAGTACCACAAAACTTGTTTCCATAAAGGTGCGCCAGGAGTATAAGTACCAAGGGTATAGTTATCTAACCGCATAAGTCAATTAATTAAAGTCAGTAGATTTATCAAGTTAATCGCGTAATAGTCCAGATGAAGCCGACTGTGGAAAATACTTACAGTACGGGAATTTTGACTTGTCTTGGGGGGAGCAAGACCTAGCAAGCAAAATGTCAGATATAAATTTTTCTAATTATCCTTATACAGTGCTACCAAGCATGAGAATAGCTTGGGGTTGGTATGTTTAGTGAGACGCGATCGCTAAACCTACAGCAATCAGAATAATTAGGGTAAGGGTAAAGGATAATGAACCCAACATTAACTATCTTTTAAGTTTGCGCTTAGATAGTTTTACTTATATTTACACTGATTGAGCTTAAGTTTTTTATAAATAATTCTACCATCATTTTGACGATAAACAGCATAACTTCTATTGACTGATCTCCAACAAAGACTAAAAACTCATTAACTTATCACCCTAAAGGCAAATTCTTGGAGATTCCTAAAAGCTTTATCAGCTATAGCTTATAGAAGTTTTTTGTGTAATAAATTCGGGTGATTTTACTACGTTTGGATTCTATAGTAAATGAATTTATGGTAAATTTACCCATGCGGATTTTAAAAACTTCATGTTTATTGGGGAGGTATCAGTAACGAGTGTTCACGGTATCTTTTTGATTTGACTAATCGCATTTAAAACCAATGCTCTAAAACTTAGTTTTTTAATCAATTCAACTTCACGTTAGTCGAAATTAAAGATTTCGGCTCAGATTTAATCTGAGAGTAAGTTTTATAGCTTACTTGAAAGAATCAATTGTTAAAAGGCTGCCAATTGGTGGTACTTTTGTACGAATTCCTGTTTTGTGTGTCCATCCCTAAATTGTTCTGAACTTCTGAATTATCAGATACAAGTGTGTTCCCAAGATGACATAGGCTAAGAGGTTCTATGAAGCTTTTTAATAATCTTCTGACAGTAGTTTATTCTCCTACTGCCCTATTTTTTGCTGCCTATTTTGGTGCGGTTCCCACCAATGCAGCTAATCTAGGCGCAACGAATACATCCCAAATAGGAAGCTATTCAACCGCAATCAAAGACACAAATAATAACTCTGTTCAGAATGGTGAGTTAAAGAAATTTATTACCAACGTACAATTAGCACAGGCGACAACCACACCCATCCGCATCGAAGCGGAAAAGATGACACGCAGTGTGTATCGCTTAGAGGCAAGTACATTTGCTTCTGGTGGAAGCATGATCAGCTTGGCAGGGGGTGGTGAGACAGAGACAGGGACTGCCACAACCAGCTTTAATGGCACAGCCGGAACCTACGATGTAGTTGTGGCTTATTTTGATGAAAACGACGGCGTTGGTAATTTAGCAGTAAAAATCAAAGGCAACCAAGTTGCTTCATGGAGCCTCAACGAAAATCTAGGAACTAACTACGTCACTAATAACAATTTAGTGAAGCGTACCGTAGCAACAGGCATCACACTCAACTCAGGAGACGTGATTGAAATTCAAGGGAACGACAATAGCGGAGAGTACGCCAGGGTAGATTATATAGAATTAGTACCCAAATCTGCACCAACACCAACACCAGCATCAGCACCAACAAGTACTTTTTGGAAAGAGCGGATTCTCTCTGCTGACGGAACTATAAATTGGTCAGAATACACCAACGTAGCGCAGAACTATCACAAGCGCGAGATGCTCGATTATCGTTTCGGCCCCAAATATAGCGACTTTCACTCGACAGCAGAATCGTTTCCGTTGGTATATCAACCATCAAAAGATGGGATAATTCGCAAAAACGCTGGTTCTTGGTGCCGCGTCAACCCAGGGGCAGACGGTGACCCAGGAGCAGCTTGGATGACCTCAGGACAGATGCTATTTTCTCCTGATGCAGATGCACCACCTGAGTATCGGTTCGGCTCATCAAATATGCGAAATTCTGATGGAGTTATCAGCTTTGTAGATAATGGGTTGTGCTTGAGGGTACGTGCAGAATGGACTGGAGATTGGTGGAATCGGAATAATATTAGTACTCCTACAACTCCAGCAGTGCAGGAATATTATGAGGCTTCAGGCAATACACTGCCTCTACCACCAGTTGCCACAGCTAGAGGTGTTGGCGGTGCTTCTGTGACTGGCTTTTTAGCCTTCCAAAATGGTCTGATAGGGATTGCTGGAACTGGCAACGATGGATATACCTCGGAAGGCTATAGCTACCGTTCGGCAAAACTTGATGCGGGGAAAGTTCCGACAGCAATGACGGTTACTAATAACAACGAATTTGTCTTAGTAACGGTTTGGGATACTTATAACCGTAAGGGACAAGTAGCAGTATTAGCGGTGAAAAATCGCCAGAACGGACAGGAGAAGAGATACTACTGGGGACTGCCTGGATGGCCGACGGTGCAAGGTGTGAAGCTGATTGGATATATTGATTTGCCGTTTGCGACACCGAATGCAATTGATGTAACTGTCAGCACAGTACTGGGAAATACAAGAGGACATAGTGATAACGTCGATGACGATTTGAACCTACAATCAGTACGTAACCTTTGGTATAACAGGCAATGGGATGATGTAAATAATAATAAGTGGAAGCAGACGGCTCAAAGTGGATATGCGATCGTTAGTTCACGAGCAGAAAATAAAGTTGCATTTATCGACCTCCGTCCTCTGTTAAAGTACTACCGTAAGATGCACTTGACTACTCAAGACAACTTCAATCAAACAAAGAATGAAGGGGCAAAGCCTAACCAATGGCCATATGCATTTAGTTACGCACCAGAGCAGAAACCAGTTGTATCAAAAGTATTAACTATTAATCAACCAACATCGGTTGCAACGGGGAACTGGTACAATACTGCTAAAAATCCCAGATCGCAACAAGAAGGTGAAGAACGCAAGCCTTTAATGACGGCATATATCGCGGCTATGGATGGTACTGTACGGATGTATGATGTCGAGTCGCTGATTGATCCATATGCTACGCCTGCTGTTCCTAACAGTCCGTTTAAAACATTCAAAGTCGGTAAAAATCCAGTTCAGATGTTTCATGGATTTTTTAGCACTTCTAACGATGACTTGTTCATTACCAGTCGTGGTGACCGAGCTATTTACTACGCATTTTACAATGGCACAATTAACGGAGTGTTGCGTGATTCCCGCCTGAAAGATCCTGTAGGTGTGGCAGTATCAACAGATGGTGCTGGATTTGGTGGTGCAGGGGCAGGTAAAATGATGTACTCTCATGTTATGTCAGTCATGGACTTCGGCGGCAAACAAGTTGTTAACTATATGGTTAATGACGGGTTTAATTGGAATGGAGAAAGAATACCATTTGTTGACTCAAATGGAAAAGAATTGATCTTCATGCATGGATTTTCTAATCCAGTTAATGGCAACCCCTTTATGGTTACTTTTGACGAAGTAATCTAAAATCTTAGTTCATGTAGATTGAGATATAGCAGGGGACAGGTCATAGGTGATAGGTGACAGGGTTAAAAGTCTTTGAGTGTCTAAGTTTTCTCATCTACTGATGTCTTAACAATTAGAACCTTGTACATATAGCAGGGAACAGCGAACAGAGTTGAAGTTTTTCAACTCTGTTCATTGCTATCAGGACTTACGCACTGAGGCTATCCTTTAAAGCTGGGTGAAAGGGTTTTGAACACCAACACCCTTTTACCCCCATACCCCTGCACCCTTACTCAAACCCTTGATTTCTATTATCCGGAGTTAGTCTTTGCTATATTTACCTGCCTGTATAACCTGTGAAAACCCAAAGTAAGGAACGGACAATATCACGAATAATTGAAAGTATAGGTTCTTGAGGTGCGTTTGATGGGACAGTTAGGGGTGTAAAAATGATACCTCTGCTGCCGAGGACAATAGTAGCGATCGCCCTGGCTCTGTGCATATGAAAATCTGAAGTTATCAGATATAGGTGTTGTATCTGACGTTGCTGGAATTTGTCTACTAATGTAGTAAAATTAGTCACAGTATCAACAGCAGAATAATCAAGATTAAGTCGGCTTTCGGGAATACCTGCGGCTTGAAAAATTGCCCTGACTTTTTGAGGGTTAATACTAGAAGAAATCCAAATTTCTAGGTTTGGATAGTATTGAGCGAATTGGGCGGTAAACTTTTCTCTTTCTCCTGTGAGTCCGCCAAGCATAAGGATAGCTTGGGGTTGAGGTGCTTGTTGAGATGTGATCGCTAGACGCACAGGAATAGAAAGTAGTAATGTCAGAAAACAACTAGCTAGAACCAAAATCAAATATTTTTTGATTTGGCGATGCAACTTAGCCATGAACAATCACTGAGAACGCGAAGGTGACGCTAAAACACAACCGGAAAATTTTTGCTCTATGCAAAGCTGCTGAAAAATTAAATTAGCTGCTGTTTTGTACCCTGCTTCGCTTAAATGAACTTCATCTCGAAAGTAGGTTGCAACAACATTAGTTGGTAGTTTAGACCAAGCTTCGTAAGTATCAAATATTGGTACTTGTAGAGACTTCAGCACTTGCATAAACTCCGGTTTATAAGGTGGAGTTGCAGGTTTAGGAATTAAGTCGTAACGATTAGGTGTAAACAGTACATAAATAGGAATTTTTTTCTCACGCACAAGCTTGACTGCTGCTTTGAAAAGCTCCATGTTCTTCTGAAATTGCTGATTTACTTGTGCAGGAGATAACTGAGGAATTTCTTGATTAGAAAATGGGTTTAAGTTCACATTTCCTAAAAATCGAGGTAGTATATAGCGCGTCAAAGCCTCTTGAATTGCTAAAAGAGGAGGATGATTTGGGTAGTTAGGATCTTTGCCTACGCGTTCACTTGTGCTAGTCGGTTGAGTGAGGTCATGCGTACCAATTTGCAAAATTACAGCATCACTGTTAAAAGTGCCGAACTCTTTTAAATAACCTAAGTGATTACCAATTCCCCATGAGCCAGCAGAAGCATTTAATATTTCTGTCGGCTCTCCTGAAGCTTTGAATTTATCTTCTAATTGTTCAGTAATTATTTGTTTTTGGTCAATAGGATTGCCGCCATTGAGAACGGAATCTCCAACCATTAAGATTCTCAAGTTTCCTTTAGGTTTTAGTAAATTTATAGGTTCAGAACGTTGAGAATACTGGTTATATTCTATTTTTTTGCCAAAGCGAACTAATGATTGATTAGGCTGAAAACGGTAGCCTGTATAAGTATCAGCTTGACTCAAAACAGGACTGCCTAGCCCAAATGCAATTCTTAAATAAATCTCAATACATACCAAGATAGCAATAATAATTATTAGTATTTTATATTTACGAAATTTAGATAAGATTTTATTCATCAATTTTTATTATTCTGGTTTTGATATAATTTCTCATATTCTATCAAGCGGATGGATAACAAAGTTTCAGCTAGCATTCGCTGAAAAGCATAATACCAACCAGCCCAGCCGTCTAAAACTCCTGCTTTTAGAATTAGACAATAAAATAAGATAATAAAGGGAGCAAATAGCTTTTGCCTGCGGATGCGATCGCCTAAACTGAGTTCATGTGCTGGAGTCTCTAGTAATTTCTTAACTTCAATGATCATGTAGCGATCCTGCGCCCATAACCAACGACTCAAAGATTTGCGATCGTCATGATGGAGATAACCAGAAAGCATTGCTGATTCACCAGTTACTTGCAAAAGCTGAGTGTGTCCATCATCTATATAAATTGCTTTGTCTTTGCGAAACAGAACCTGACGAGGCGGAAGTATTGTACCTCTTAAAGGTTTGCCAAACACACAGTATTTAAATCTGGCAAAGTAACCATTTATCTGGACATCATCTGGTAAAGCTGCAATTTCAGCAGCTAACTCATCTGTAACAATATAGTCTGCATCCAACGAAAGCACCCATTTAGATTCTATTTTGTCTAAACCATAGTTCCATTGAGTAGTATGGGTATCAAATTTTTTTTGAAATACTTGCACTTGGGGATAAGAATGCAAAATTTCTAGAGTCTCATCATTGCTATAGCTATCAACAACTACAATTTTTTCAGCCCAAGACAAATGTTTAAGGGTGCGATTAATATTAGGTGCTTCATTATAGGTGAGGATGAGAGGAGTTACTTGTTTCATCATCAAAAACCTCACTTTAATAAGTCTTGAAAGTTAGAAATATACAAGTTAGCAATACGTTCGTAACTTAATTCAGATGCTTTTTGGCTAGCTTTAATACCCATCTGTAAAACATCTTCTCTAGGATTAAGAATAGCCATTCTTAGCGTATCTGCTAAATTTTGGGCTGCATTAGAGCCACGATGGTCAAAGAAATAGCCTGTGTTTTGGTGTTCTATATAATCTTTGAAGCAAGATAAATCTGATACTATCGTAATTAAGCCACTTGCCATTGCTTCTAGAGGAGCAATAGGAAAGGCTTCACCTTTTTCAGCCAATGAAGGGTAACAGAATAAATCTGCATCTCGATATATCTCTGCAAGTTTATTAGTATCAAAAATCGGTTCTAAAAACTCAACTTTTAAACCTTCAGCTTGCAATTTAAGCTGATTGAAATACCCTTCGCCACCGCCGCCTTGATTGCCTCTTGTCGGCCCTAAAATTCTTAACTTGGTTTGAGGAATTTGTTGAGATAATAAAGCAAAAGCATCTATTAAAAGATGAATTCCTTTTTCAGGATGGATTCTACCGACGTATAAAATTACCTTTTCTGAACGCTCTGGTTTGGGTTGAGTAGGCGGATAAAAAACGCGAGTGTCAACAGGGTTAGGAATTAGTCGCATTCGGGGAATTGCATTAGGATACTGTTGAGCAATTCCGTCCCAAATTGCCTGCGACAAAACAGTAAACAAATCTACACGAGAATACAAAGGGTACTGCCCTTTAGGAAAGCGACCGACACTGACAACAATTTTCCCTACTTGAGAACGTAGTGGAGCAAATACAGGCAACCAAAAATCGTTGATTACTAAAATATCAGCTTGGGGTAAAGTCGGAAAAGTCAACAGAGCATAAGTTAAATCTTTCAGCAAGTCGAACCAGATATTGGGACTTTGGGAAAAACCACCTCTACGGATGTATTCAACACCGTTAATTATTTCTGTATCAGGTTGTCCTGGATAGGAACGACATAGAATAGTCACCTTGTGGCCTGCGGCGGCAAATTCTTCTGCCAAACCTTGCCAGAGACGGTGATGCGCTCCTCCCTGTAGCGTGGGAACAGGGAACCAAGGGCCTGTAGCAATAGCAATTTTCACATTGACCTCTTCTAAGCGCGTTCACTAACTTGCATACAACTGGGAAGAGTACCCCCATTTAAAACCCAATGGTAAACACTTACCATATCTTGAGCGATCGCATTCCAAGAGTATTTGGTTTCAACTAAATTTCGCCCCTTTAAACCCATTGCTTGTCGTTGGCTTTCAGGCATTTCTATCGCCTCTATTAAAGCATCCATAAGTGCCTGCTGATTATCTTCTATCCACCAACCACAACCATAAGTTTCCAAATCTTTCCAAGGCGCACCTTTGGTAGTAATTACGGGTACTCTGTAAGCTAAAGATTCTGCTATGGCGATGCCAAAATTTTCTGAATGAGTTGGTAGCACAAACAAATCTGCGTTACACAAAGCAGAAGCTTTTTGTTCTCCCGAAAGCATTCCTGTAAATGTAACTTGGGGTTGTAATTCCAATTCGGCTGTTAACTCTTCTAGTTTGGCTTGATAACCGATTAAGTCAGGGCCAGCAATGATTAAATGCCAGTCAGGAAATTGACTTACTAGTTTTTTCCAGACTATAAGTAAGTTGTCTATGCCTTTTTTATGATGAATTCTAGATAAAAATAAGAGCCACTTTTTATGAGTTAGTTCAGGGAAACGATTGAATAAAACTTCTCGACTGGGTAGGTTACTCAAGTCAGGTAAACTGACTCCATTAGGAATTAAGGCAATAGGTTGATGAAAATTGAGTTTGCGAATAGATTGGGCTTCTTCTTCGGATGTTGCATGAAATGCGATCGCTTTTTTTAGATTCTGCTGTTCATACAGATACCATGCAGGTAATTTTTTGAACCAGCTATTTCTTAAAGACCATGACTCCAGCATTCCCCTTGGAGAAATTATCAATGGTAAATTATTTTTGACAGCAGCTTGACGAGCATATAGATTCGGAAACATCCACAGCCCATGATTATGAATTAAATCTAATTCACTTGATGCTATTTGTTGTAAAGCATAGCCAGCACTAGGTTGAAATCCCCGCAGATATTGGGCTAATTTTGTTGCAGTATAACTATGAAGTTTGACATTTTTAGTCGGGACTTGTTTCCCGGCATTTTGATAATCAAGAGTGAATAAATGAGAGTAAATTCCTTGGTCAGACAAAGACTGAGCTAGGTTAGTTACAGAATAAGCCGGGCCGCCAACAACTTCGTTTATACTAGCAACTACCTGACAAACCCTTAGTTGCTGGGGATGTGTTTTCATATAGGAATCCGGTTTAATTAATGAACATACTGGTGTAGTCAGGCAATAGGCAATAGGCAATAGGCAACAGTAAAGAATGCAAGTAAAAATGTACTGAGTTTTTTCAAAAATTAAATATCAGTTTTATATTTAATAGTTTAATTTGAAATGTTGTCCCACCAATGCTGAAGTAGAGCCAGACTCCAACGACGATACCACATACCTAGCGGTATATCTTTGAAATCAGGAACTCGCCTAAAACACTCATGCCATTCATCTTGTAGCCATTGTTGAAACGGGAAGTAAAACCCACGTTTGGGGCGATTGTAAACCCAAGTCGGCAATTCTGGAACGGCTTCAATTAATAACTGTTTGTTAGCCATTAAACGCAGATTGCTAGGAATTGAAGAAATTGTCTCTACAAGCATACGGTCAACTAATGGAACTCGCAGTTCTAAACCCCAAGCCATACTCATAACATCGCTATCTCTTAATAGCTGATTACGCATATAGCCACTAATTTCTAATAAACTTACTTCATCTTCTAATGTAGGCTGAGAAGTAATTTGATTCTTGTTGTAGCGATGAGGTAAATCACGATCTGGAAGATATCGTTGAGCTATTTTGCAAGCTTCTTGATGAGAGAATATGCCGCGAAAACTGCGGTAAGCGGCGCGGGAGTCGGGAGGTTGCTGTAAGAAATCTCCTAAGCGACGTAGTTGAGGCGATCGCGCCCAATTCTCTAACCCTTTTCCAATGCCAATATTGAGAGGATAAAAAGCCTTAATCTTTCTACCTAATTGCACCATTTGCGGAACTTTTTGGAAAGAACCATAACCGCCAAATAGTTCATCTCCACCTAAGCCAGAAAGCACAACTTTTGTGCCATCGTCATGCGCCACTTTAGAGACACAAAAGGTATTAAAGCCATCTATACTTGGTTGATCAATTGTTTCTAAAAATTTGGGAAATAGAGCTTTAGCTAAATCAGCAGTAATTTTATATTCTGTATGCTCAGTATCAAATTCTTGAGCCGCTTTGCTGGCAATGTCGCCTTCATTCCACTCTGATTCGGCAAATGCAATTGAGTAAGTTTTTAGTATACCTTTTTGGGTTTGACGTGCTAAGGCTAAAACTGCTGTTGAGTCAATCCCACCACTCAAAAATATACCTACAGGTACATCACTCACAAAATGGTTTTGAATGGAATCAATTAAAGCAGCCCTGACCTTTTCTTTCGCTTCCGCCAGGGAAATTTCTGCTGGTGTAAAATCAATTTGCCAATATTGTTGTTGATTAATTTTACCTGCTTGCCAATGCAAATAATGACCAGCACTTAAGCAATAAACTCCTTCAATTAACGTATTTGGCTCTTGAACAGAACCACTAATTAAATAACCATACAATCCCTCCGCACTCAAATTAATTGCAGGTAAACGGGATGCCAGAATAGATTTAAGTTCGGAAGCAAAAACTAATGTTGAGCCAGATTGACAATAATAAAGTGGCTTTATACCTAAAGGGTCACGAGCTAAAAAACAAGTTTTTTCAACATTATCCCAAATAGCAAAGGCAAACATCCCGCGTAAATAACGGACACAATCAGAACCGACTTTTTGATAAAGTTTGAGAATTACTTCTGTATCTGTTTGTGATTTAAACTGTTCGCCTTGACTAATCAAGTCGTTACGAATTTGTTCAAAGTTATAAATTTCACCGTTGAAAACAATCCAGTAACGCTCATCAGGCGTAGACATAGGTTGATGTCCAGCAAAGCTGAGGTCGAGAATTGCTAGACGAGTATGAGCGAGGGCGGCTTGTTTTTCTTGAGCAATATAAATACCAGAATCATCAGGGCCACGATGCCTTATAGCGGCTTGCATTCCCTGAATAATGGTTTGCAAGTTATCTTGATGCTGATTAACTGTCAGAATTCCAGCAATACCACACATTTAAAATATTAGCTCCTTAAACTTGCCTGGAAATACTCATCCAAATAGCTAGCCAGAGTAGCTTGAAAGCGATCGTACCCAAAAGTATTAATTACTTTATAACGTAGTACTTGAGGTTGATACATTAAAGCATGAGGATAAGTACCCTGTAAAATTTGAATCAGCGTTTGAGCAATTTCTTCTATATCATCAGGATTAACTAATGCCCCAAGTTCACCATGACAAAGTGCATCAATTGCGCCATCTTGATTTCCTCCTAATGTAGGTTTTCCACAAGCTAAAGCTTCAAGATAGACAATGCCAAAACCCTCACCTTTACTCGGCATAGCAAATACATCACACAAGTTATAGTGAGGCACTAATTCTGCATCTGGGATGAATCCGGTGAGAGTTACAGACTCTTGCAAGTTGAGATTTTTAATTAGTTCTTCAATGCGAGGACGATCATCACCTTTACCAACTATTAAATAGTGAACGTGAGGAATTTGCTGGCGAATTTGCGGTAATGCGCGAATAACTTTGTCGTAACCTTTGTAACCTTCACTACTAGATAACCGAGCAACCGTTAAAATAATTGGCTGTTCTGGAGTTAAATGGTACCTTTCTAAAAGGTGCTTTGGTTTAGGAGCAATTTCAAACAAGGATGGATCAAATGTGACTGGTAAAAGCGAAATTGAATCAGGGTTAATGGCTTGTTCTTTGAGTAGGCGATCGCGTGTATATCCACTAACTGAAAGTATTTTTGCTGCTGAGAGTAAAGCTTTTTGTTTAAGAGGATTTTTCAAACCCCAAACATCAATTCCATGAACTACTACCCAGTATGGAATTCCTGTTATCCGATGAATCCAGTAAGCTACAGGAGCAAAGTTAATGTGACCCGTTAAAATTAGATGCGGTCGTTTTTTGAGTGATGCTAAAATCAAACTCCAAGCAAAATAAATGCTTTTGATAGTATGGGGTATATTGCCGTAAAAATAGAATTTAATATTATTTGCAACCGAGAGTTGCTTATTTTGTTGTTTATCTAATTTGTTATAAACTTCTATGTTTAAATTAGGAATATATTCATTTGTTGCTTTTAATAGATAAAATAAATAACTTTGGATTCCTCCCTTGGCTTCAAACATATTTGGAAACCAAAGATGAATTTTTTTGTTTTTGATATTTTGCATTTAAATATAATATTTATAGGTGGCTGTAGAGATGATTTATAAAATAAAGCTTAAATTGTAGTGGCGTGTCTAGACTAAAATGTTGCTTTATATTTTTGTGAAGAGTGAGATAAATCAATATTTTTTGCTTGATTGTTAATGCACAAATTTAGCCTTGACACGCCAGTAGGGTGCGTTAAGCGTTGCTATAACGCACCGAAGGATATGGTGCGTTACGGCTAATCCTGATTTTCTTAAACTTCAAATCCTTACATAGCCGTAACACACCCTACTGTTTTCTTCCTCCACAAGCAGTTTTAAATTAAATAGAATTGCTATATGCCTCTTGTTCATAAGCCAACATCATACGCTGTTGTTGGCGGTAATTTTCTATTGCTTCTAATCGAGGTAATAAGAAAATAAAACCATTTAAGAACCAATAGTAAACTACAGCCAAAGGATGAACCACAACCTGACCTGTAAACCACAGTACATGAATTAGAAAAGCAACTAGTGCTAAATCCTTTAGAAATGGTCTAGTGAGTTGTCTATACAATGACCAAGTTGCCATTAAAAGAGCAAGACGCATTCCATACCAAAATGTAAAACCAATTATGCCAATTTCAATATTTATCTTATGGGTTTCTGCTTCAGCAGGTGGAGGTAATTTACCTTTGGGTAAGCGAAACAATCTTTGAAAAGTTTGACGAGCCGATTGAGTTGCACCTGTACCATACGAATCGAGAAAGAATTTGCCAGGTAGAGTATGAATAGATAAAGCATAAGCTATTCGATTATCACCTTTAGCGGCATCTATAACACTTCCACGAGATGAAAAAGCTTCTAGTGCTGGAGCAAAATAATGAGATAAGACGACCACTCCCAATACAGCAGGAATCGCCATTTTTTTGAGAAACTTGATAGTTGTGGAAAAATTATCGAAACTTTTAATGAATAAATAAAATACTAGGATAAAAACACTATAACCAAGGACTGCCCGCGAACCAGTCATGAAAAAATTAGCTACCATTAATAATAATTCCAAGAAAATAATCAATTTCCATATCTGATATTTTTTGTCTGGATTTGTAATATAAGTAACTAAAAAACCAAAATTCAATACTAAATATGATGTATAAATATTCGGAAAAGCAAATACGCTAGATATTCTCAGTTTACCTTCGCCAAATCCCAGTGATGCAGATGCTTCTTCTCCTCCAGGTGCAACGTTAAGCGGGCTAGTAGGAGGGCTAGAAAATTGAGCTATTCCTAAAAGACAAACTGGAATTAAACACAAAAGATAATTGCGTAAAAACTTATATAATTCTTCCTCTGAATTAAATAAATAGGGAAGCATCCACATCAAAGGAACATATAGTAAATAACGAGTCAATCCAAAAAAGCCAATAATCGGTGAACCCAAATCAGGATGGAAAGATTGAAATACTAACCATATTGTAGATAAGGCTAATAAAGTATGGATAGTATATGTATAGTTGTTTTTAAGTAGTGAGTGTTGCTTAGGAGATAAAAGATAATATTTAATATAGGCAAGAATTAAAACAAAGTCTTTTAAAAGATACATTAAATTGCTGGCTTGTGGTAAAATCCACTTTCGCAAAGCACCATCTAAAATAATTAAAAATAATGCTCCCTTAACTAACTGTTGCCAGCTTACGTTAGTGAAGACAATGAATATAACTATTAAAAAGGGTAGAGCCAAAAGTATTAAGTTCACTGCAATATTTTTTCCATAACTTGAAGATAATCTTTAGCAACGGAGTCTTTGTGATGTCTTGCTAAATGAGCTTCTCGATGTGTTTTATATATCTCAAATTTATCAGGATTGGTTAATAAATCGGCTAATACTTTTGTCAAATTTTCTACGCTTCCATTGGTAAATGTTACCCCACATGAACCAATAGCATCTTTCAAGCCTCCGTCTTGTGAACCTACAACAACACATCCACAAGCAATTCCTTCTAAAGCCACAATTCCAAACGGTTCTTGCCATTTAGATGGTACAACTAGGATTTTGTGAGCATTTAGGAGTCGAGCTAGGGCTTCTCCTCGCTGAGTTCCTACAAATTGAACCTGATTTGCAATCCCAAGGGTTTGTGCTTGTTGTTTGAGTTGAGATTCTTCTGGCCCTTGACCAATAATTGTTAGTCTGGGTTCCAATCCCTTTTGTTTAAGCAGTGCTAGTGAGTTGAGAAGTAAATCAGCACCCTTATCTGAAACTAAACGCCCAAGAAAGACTAAATCTTGATTCCGGCTAATTTCGGGTATTTCATAAAAGACATCTTCTTGGTAGGAGTTGGGAATTACTGTTGTAAAGCCAGGGAGTTGATCTGCGATCGCCTGGCTTGGTGCTATGTTAGTGGCAAAGCGCGTTATTAAATGCTTTAGTGTAGTTTGCCATGTTGGTTTAGTTCCTGGGTAACGATACCATGTCTGATGAGTAACTACCAAAGGTTTTTTTAAGAGTAAAACAGGCCAAACTGCTTTTAAACTTATACAACCGTGAAACGAAAGGTCACACCAACTGGTTAAGTTGAAAAGTTGATTAATGGTAGGACATCGAATTATCTCGAAAGGAAAATTATCAACTTCATTTGTTTGAGTTTGAGTGGCTAATTTAACCTCATGACCATGACTAACAAATTCATGGGCGAGATTTAACATAACTGTTTCTAGCCCACCAATATTTGGGTAAAAAACAGAGGAATATATAAATATTTTCATTTTTTATTTTAAAATTTCGCTATATATCTGAGCTTGCCTAGCTAAATTATGGGTTTGATACCAATTGTAGGCATTTTGTGCGATCGCTTCTCCCAGAGATAGACTCAATTGCTGACTTTGGTTATCTGCTAAAAAATAATGCTTGTTTTCTTCTAATCCATCCTGTTCTTTACCCCAAGCATAGTAGGTTGTACAAACTGGTATTACACCATGAGCGCAATAGGCAGCAAAAGTGCCTGAACGGGTTAAAAAGTCAAGAGGATAATAGAAAAAACCTACCAATGAATCTTGCAGAATTTCACTAACTTTTTCAGCCGATTGCTGCCCCAATGACACTATAGGAATAAGATTAATTTCAGATATTGGCAGTTTTATTTGTGTCCCAATATCAATAATTTCTTGAATATCTAACTCTTGACAAACGCGTTTTAGATAATTGGTTGATTGCTCATAAACTTTTAATCGATTACCAGCACCACCAAAAATAACTAGCCGTGGTTTTCGCTCAGATAGCGGTTTGATTTTTTCTGGCTCACCCACATTTGAAAATACAGGTAATATCGGAATTTGCGCGTTTTTTACTGTGTTAAATTTGTTTAGTATATTTGCATATTCAGGCTTATTAGTAATAGAGCGATCGCTCATATTTACCAAACGAGCCACAAGATACTTTTGTATTGGTTCTGTCCAAAACGCGCTACTCCAAATTGGATAACCAGTAGCGTACAATTCATGGAACATGGTCACTAAAGTACCTTTATTTGTCCTTTTTTGCCACTGTTGTAATCCATCTACCAGCCAAAAAGGACAACCGCGTGGCGCGTAACCATAGCCAACATATTGTAAAAGTATCTTAGGCGAAGATGAGGCAATTTCTTCTAAAACAGAAACTAAGGCTTTTGCAGAACGCTCGTTAACTTTATAAACTTGAAAATTATCTATTTCTGTAGCTCCATCCCAAGTAGGATCGCCTACAACAAAGCAGGTTGATATGCCAAAATTTTCACGCAATTTTTTAGCTAATATTGTTGCATAATCACTGACTCCATTAGTCACTGGAGGCATTTGTGGAACTATTTGAATAATCATCTGATATTCAATATTTTTAGAGCAATAACTAAGGTAATTAGTACATCGATAAATTATAAAACTTAAACAGTAAAAGACTTTTTACTCTGTCACCTGTCACCTGTCACCTATCCCCTTGACAAAATTTGCTTAAATAAATCTTGTAACCGTTCACGATAAAGTTTAGAAGTAAATTTTTGGGCAAATTGGGCGGCGATTTCACCTAAGCTTGCACAGTATTCTCGATTGTCGCGTAACATTAATAGTTTTTGGGCGATCGCCTCCGCATTCATAATCGGCACTCGCCAGTTCTCATCAGGAACCGGAACACCACAGTTTTCACTGACTATTACAGGTAAACCACAAGCCATTGCTTCCATTGCTACCCAGCCAAAGGTATCAATTAACGAAGGTAAAACCAGCACATCCGACTGCCAATAATATTCTCGCAATTGAGCTTTGGTCATGGTTGGCACATAATTAAACTTGCCTTCTGCTTTTTCCAAAAACTGGGTAATTTCGGAAGTTTTAGCACCAATTAAAGTTAGTTCCACACCGGAACCACATAACTCTATTGCTTGTAATAAGTAGGGAACTCCCTTACGTAAACAGAGTCCACCTACAAATAACACACGCAATACATTTGAGTTGTTCGTAATTGGTGCTGGGGGTGGATAAAAGAGATTTGTATCTGCCCACAATGTGATTTCTTCTATCTTATTGGCAGCAAACCCAGCCTCCAAAAAACTCCGCTTTTGCGGTTCAGAAATCACTAGCAAAAAATCTGCGAGTTCAAATTCCTGTAATTTTTGTTTGCGCCAAGTTGGAGTATCTATATTTTCCGGTAAAGTTATATTTAAATCTGTCGCAGCTTCAGCGATAACTCTATCCAAAAAATCTGGATGTACTTGATGGCAATCTAAAAGAGTTTTCATGCCACGCTGATGAGCTACTGCTAAACACCGCAAAGCGCAAGTTTCTACACCTACAAAAAGTTGGCTAGTGGCAGACTTTAATTTATTTGCTGCCCATTGATCAAAAAGATTGTTGGTGGCTTCCCAATCAGCTGCCCCTAGCCTTTTGCGCTGTATTTGCTTGAAATATTGCATTGCCAAAGGCCAGGGATATTCTGTAACATGACGCAAATCCAGTTCTAGACAACGACGGTTAATTAAGCGATCGCGTCCAAAAAGCAGAGAAAATAGACTGCCCCATTTACCAGGGGCATCAATTACAGAGCAGTAAAAATTGTCCAGTTCGCCTAATTCTTGAGCAGCAAGAGCAATCTGATATATCTGATGAACGCTGCTATAGGCAATACTAATTCCTGGCACGTTAGAACCTACAATGACAAATCATGGTTTCAGCTTATCCCGAACTCAGGTTACTTTTACCTCCTGCCTGCTGCCTCCCTTCACTCTGCCATAACGTTCTAATGCAGCTGCCACACCATCAGCGCAAACGCTAAAGTCCATTTCTTCGCTCAACTTACGGGATGCTTGCCGCATTTGTTGTACCCGTTCTGGTTGTTGAGCCAAAGATACTATACACTGCGTTAGTGCTTCGACATTGTGGAAGGGGTAAATCAAACCATTGACTTCTGGATGTACCATATCTCTCCATCCGAGAACTTGGTCAGATGAAATCACCGCTAAACTAGCAGAGATGCCCTCATTAATTGCACAGCCCCAAGTTTCTGAAGATGGGTGGATAAGAACATCACCTGTCCCCATATAACTAGGATATTTTGACTGCGGAATCAAACCTAAAAAGTGAATGCGCCGCCCATCGGCATGAACTTGAGCATAAGCTTCCAATTCTGGACGTAGTACACCATCGCCTAACACTAATAAAGCTGCATTAAGTTCTTTAGGGATTTGGCAAAACGCTTGTATTACATCCATTGGATAGCGATCTGGGCGATGTTTAGAAGCCATGACAAATACAACTGTATTTTCATCTAGCCCTAATTCCGCCCGGATTTGCTTCCTAAATTCTAAACGCTCTGGTGTTTGGGCATTAAACCAGTCATTATCGACGTTGTAAGGTACGTAAAAAAGGCGTTCTTCTGGAACGTGGTGATTGAGGTAAAACTCTTTGTTGTATGAGCCGATATATAAAGCGGCTGCAACCTGATTAAGAAAAACAGATAACCCCAAATCACGAACCTGATTCTTCCATTTCGCTCTAGGGAAAAAGTCTTCACTTTCTCCTCGCAAAAATAAAGGAGTTCCGGTTGCTTGGCAGGCTAAAAGTGCTAACCAACAGGTTGCATAGCCATAACCATGTACCCAAAGTGCGTCAAATTTTTCTTGGGCGATCGCTTTGTGAACTCCCAAGTTCAAAAGTGTCCAAAAACTGCCACCATCATCTGTAATTGGCGAGTGATTGTTTAAGAATACATAATCATATCCCTCTAACACTGGAATATCCCATTTCAGCGTCATTTTGAGTTGAGGATTGTAAAAGGCTTTGACTCCTCGCTCGGACATATAAATCACTTTCAAACGAAAGCGACTATCTTTAGCCAGAAATTGGAATAAAGGCGCATGATATTGAACCGGACTTTCCATTAGGATGCCGATATACGGTGTCTTCATGTTATGTCTGCTTTTAAAAGCGAAATTTGCTCAGAATTTTTTGTTTACCCAACTGACACAAGAGAGTTTGCTTTAGGCAATTGTAAGAATTGCTGCATGGTTTCTTTGAGAGAAATTTGAATTTTCCAGTTGGGATAGTCTGTTTGGAAACGAGTCAAATCGCTGATGTAACAGATGTGGTCGCCTACCCGATTCTGATCGATGTATTCAGTCTTAATAGATTTGCCAAATAATTCCTCAAAAGAAGCGATCGCTTCTAACATTGAGGTGCTGTTGTCTCTTCCACCGCCTAAATTATACACTGCGCCAGAACGCGGAGATTCGTAGAAGGCATAAAAAGCAGTGCAAACATCATAAGAATGAATATTATCTCTAACCTGCTTGCCTTTATAGCCAAAAATTCTGTACTTTCTGTCTTCACGGAAGCAACGAGCCAGATAAGCTAAGAAACCATGTAATTCTGCACCAGAATGGTTGGGGCCTGTTAAACATCCACCCCGGAAGCAGACTGTCGGCATACTAAAGTAACGTCCGTATTCTTGCACTAAAATATCAGCCGATGCTTTAGAAGCACCAAACAAGCTATGCAAGCAAGCATCAATCCGACAATTTTCACTGATACCGTTCCAATCTTCTAGGCGTGCATATTCCCAACGAGTTGCCTTTTCAATTAAAGGTAATTCATTAGGCGCATCACCATAAACTTTATTGGTACTCATAAAAATAAATGGCGATTCTGGGCAAGCTTGTCTAGTTGCTTCTAATAAATTGAGCGTGCCAACTGCATTAATATCAAAATCATCAAATGGTCTATCTTTAGCTAAATCGTGAGATGGTTGGGCAGCACAGTGAATGATGGCATCAGGACGAATTTCTTTAAATAAGTCTAAGATTTTAGCGCGATCGCGAATATCTAAATTATGATGTTCAAACTGTTCACAAGCTTGTTGTAAACGTTGCAAATTCTGAGTTGTATCCCCATCAGGGCCAAAGAAATCGCGCCGCATATTGTTGTCAATGCCATGCACTGACCAACCCTTTTGATCGAAAAAATAAACTGCCTCAGAACCAATCAGTCCAGAAGAACCAGTAACAATAACTTTACGTTTCATATTGTGTAAATTGGATTGTATTTTGTGTGAACTTTTAAACTCTAAAATCTGCAAAACAAAGCCTAGTTTAAGAAAAAAGCCATGTGGTAAAACTTAATTACCACATGGCTTTTTTCCCTGTAACCTGTTACCTATCACCTGTTACCTATCACATACCAGACTTTAGGCATAAGCTTGTTGTTTTGCTTCTATCATCATCCTGACAACATCCTTCATTTTGTATTTGGCTTGCCATCCCAGTTGTTCTTTTGCTTTGCTGGGATTACCTCTGCCTATTGCAATATCAGTAGGGCGTAATAAGCTACTATCACTAGTTGTATGATTACGCCAATCTAACCCCACACAAGCAAAAGCTTCTGCAATAAAATCTTCTAATTTTGAAGTTTCACCAGTAGCAATTACATAATCATCTGGCTGTTCTTGCTGCAACATTAAATACATCGCCTCAACATATTCAGGGGCCCAGCCCCAGTCACGCTGAACAGAAATATCGCCTAAATACAAATGCTCTTGCTTGTTTTGAGCAATACGACAAGCACCAGAAATAATTTTCTGCGTTACGAATCTTTCTGGTCGCAAAGGAGATTCATGGTTGTATAGTATACCGGAACAAGCAAACAATCCATAGGCTTCTCGATAGTTAGCTACTTCCCAAAAAGCTGTAGCTTTTGCCACTGCATAAGGACTACGAGGGCGAAATGGCGTATTTTCATCTGCTGCTTGTTCACCGGTATTACCAAAGCACTCACTAGAACCAGCGTTGTAAAGTTTAATCGGCTTACCAATAAAACGAATAGCTTCTAGTAAATTCAGAGTACCTGTAGCAATACTTTCTAGAGTTTCTACTGGTTGTTCAAAAGACAAACCTACGGAACTTTGTCCTGCAAGATTATAGACTTCATCAGGCTGAATTTTGGTCAATACTTGCAAGACACTACGAAAATCAGTTAAGGAAACGGATTCTAATTTGATTTGGTCGCGGATACCCAAGAATGCTAAATTGCGGAATGATGAGATTTGAGCATCCCGTGAAGTACCGCAGACTACATAACCTTTGTTGAGAAGTAGCTGCGCTAAGTAAGCTCCATCTTGACCTGAAACTCCGCAAATAAGTGCTTTTTTCATCTTGTTTGTCGTAACTCTAAAATATGTCTGGGAGTATTATCTTGGGTATAAATATATTCCTGGTAGATGGATTGCACGTAATTTTTAGCAATTCGTTATTTTGTTGAATTTGGATCAAAATTCTTTTTCAGCAAAAAATTAACATAATTTTCGGCCGTGGTTTCCCACGAGAAAGTACTGTAATAATCATCCATAGGCTTAGGCTTGATAATTTCGTTAGATATGTTTTGGGATGGCGGTGGGAAGGGTAACAGCATATCCTGAAAATATGGTTGTAAGTCTAGTACTCCTCCTGCCATTGTTGCAAAAATCGGCATTCCCGCCTCTAGCATTTCATTTAACACCAGTCCCCAACCTTCAACTCTGCTAGTGAATAAACCAATATTGTGGTTAGCTAACAAATCGCTAAGTTGGCTTCTCTCAAATGAAGGTAAAATTTTTACTTGTCCTGATTGAATTAGTTCAGGTGGAAAATCTTTTTCAACAGCAGTACCACATCCAGCAATTGTAAAAGTGTCTTGTGGATGTAACGCTGCTCTTTGAATTATAAAATTAACTAGTTCCTTAATTCCTTTGTGGGCAGCCCAACGCCCAATCCAGAGAAATCTAATTCCTTGTTGTGTGTTGATTTGACGATGGATACGAATTTGAGCCAGTTCTGCTTGTTCTGCTTTTGCCAGTGCATTGTTATAAGAAAATAATTTATTCCTCCACCAAGGAAACCACTTTTTCATCCATTGCAGTTCCAAACTTCCGAGGCAAAGAATATATTTAGCTCTTGCCCATCCTTGAAGCAGTAAAAATATATTAGCTAATGCAAATAGATAGCCAAATGGTAATAATATTATTTCTTTGATTTTTTGAGGATTATTTAAATTAGATGCTATGTATAAAATATCAGGCTGAACACTCCGAGCTACAACTAAACCTGAATTAGCAACCTGCTTTGTAATAAATAGAGCGTAGCAATCGATGACATCAAAAGGTTGCTGAGTTGCAAGAAAATCATCTAGCTTGTTTCGCATGAGTAAAAGACTTTGAAGAGCTTGCCACCACCTTGTTTGACCAGGCATAGGATAAGGCGACCAGAGAGTTACATCATGTCCCTGTTGCCGAAATGCCGATGCTAAATTAATCGCCATCTGACCTGCGCCAAATTCTGGTGCTAGGGGTGAGTGGGTAGCTATGAGTATACGCAGCGATCGCATGATAATCTAAGCCAATTATTTAGTACTTTTATAAATAGCTAAATGTTGCTGAACTACATTTGCCCAACTCAAAGGTGCTATCCATTCGCGGCAACTAGTTTGGTATGCTGCATACTGGCTTGGAGATAAATTCACCAAATTATTTAAAGCCTCAGCAATTGCTTCTCCCGAATTTTGCTTGACCACAAAGCCTGTACGCCCATCATCTATAAATTCGTGCATCGCGCCTGCATCTGTACAAATTACAGGAGTTCCACAAGCTTGTGATTCTAGTAATGTAAAACCCATTAATTCAGGAATAGGACTGTAGTTACCATAGCAGTCAGTGTGAACTGAGGGTAATACTGTGACTCTTGCAGTTCGGTATTCATGGAGTAATTGATTATCGTCTGCATTGTGAATGAATTCTACAGATAAGCCTTCAGCTAAGTTTTTCAGATGGTTGTAAAATTCTTGGTTGTAAACTCTCCCGACAATTTTTAGTTTGTAATCTGGACTGTTTAAGATGCGAAAAGCATCAATTAAATCATTAATACCTTTATGGGGTAGAATTCGCCCAACATACAAAATTTTGTTTTCTTTGCCGAAAGTGGCATCCGGGCAGAATTTATCTGTATCAATGCCGCCTTTGATTAAAACTGCTTTTTTTTGGAGTTCAGGGGGAATGAAGTCTAAACCGAATTTAGAATAGGCGATCGCATTTTTATAGCACTTAAACACTGGTAGCTTCTGGTTCAGTACTAAACTACCTCCCCCGCCATAATCTGTGACGAAAACTCGTTTGCCTAGTAAAAACGACGCGAGGCATCCTAAATCAGACACTAGCGTATAAATATGGTGAATATGTACTACATCAGCAGCTAAAATTGAGCTTAAATATTTAAAACTTAAAGGATTTATCTTGTTGCCATGAATTAAATGCTTAACTGGATAAATCTCAATTTTCAGTTTATTTTCTTGATAACTGTTCCGTTTATCAGAAAAACTTACAAGAGTTGTATCTACATCCTTAGCCATCCAAGTTGCTAATTCAGTAGGATAGCGTTCACCGCCACCAATCACTGATGAATTATCAAAATAAGTTGGAGTAATATGAACAGCTTTCATTATTTTTTAAAGTATCGCAATATCTTCTGAAAAATCTCATTTTTAACTGGTTCGGGAAATTTTTGAGCAATTTTAGCATTTAAATAGTCATACTTATATATTCTAAATATCTTTCTTAAAAAGCTGTCAATTTTATTTTTGTTTTTTAATTTATTTAAATACTCGTAATTCTCAAACGGGTCTAAATCTTTTAAATATGCGTCATTAGAATTAAGGTAAATATTTTTATAATATAAATATTGGATCTCTGGAGTGATTTTTTTCTGATTAGCAAAATAGCTAAAGGCATAAGGATATTTCTTGCAATCCTCATAACCACAATCGAGTAATCTATTTTTGTAATTATTTCCTATTTCTTCCCAAATACTAGTATTTTTTTCTAAAGGTAAATATCTAGACGCGATATAAGGTTGAGAAATATCCCACCCAGTGAAATGGATAAACAGTACAGGTTGATTATTAATAAAATAAATATTATCTTCTTTATAAATTGGATGTGAAATCAGACTCCAGTATCCGACATTAGCCCCCAGATGGAGTAAATATTTGATGTCCCTAAATAAAGTAGGTGCAAGGTTAAGCCATAATTGATCTACAAAAAGTAGATTCATTTCTCCTTCACCCCTTCTTTGAAAGGCGTACTGGCTTAATCTTTGCTTAAACCAGTCTATAAATTTTTTAGATTCATCTGTTCTTCTAATTCCTAAAAAACCTGCATTATAAACGCCAGAACCTAGCAGTCTTACTTCTAGCGCATCATAATTAGGATTGTTAATAGGAGCTACTAAGTGTGGATTTAATAGAATAGAAGTCGTTTCAAGTTGCTGAAATATTTCTTCAAGCGAATTATAAATTAAAATATCAGAATCTAAAAATAACCACAAATCAGCCAGATTATTTTCATAAATAAATTGATGTAAAACTCCTCGTAATGCACAGCATAACTCGAAGGCTGTATAGTAAAAACACATTCTTCGGACTGTTTGTTGATCGGGCAATTCTTCCAGTCTAATCAACTCAAAAGGTTCGTTTGCTGGCTCAAAGTAGCCGTCTATTTTATCTGCTAATAAAACGTATAGTTTGACATCAGGGTTATGTTCATGAAGTGAAGTGGCTAATGCACGAGCGTAAGCCAAATAACTTTTTGTAATAATTGTACAAACTATTTTTTTATTCATAGATATAGTTTAAGTATCAAACAGCTTGTCTGATTCCAACCACCTGTTCAAAACCTTTCAGATATTCTTATTGTATGGGCTAGTTATTTATTGATAAAATCATCGCTTTAAATTGCAAAAGTCCCTCGTATCTGATTAGATCCGAGAGACATAGATATTTTTTGATAAGATAGGAACTATCAATTAGAGCAAAAAAACTATTGCCTATTGCCTATTCCCTGCCTACTTTCTATTTTATTAAATTAATTTTGTCTGTGTTCTATCGCTGTAGTTTTGCTGAATCCAGGTTTGATATTCTTTAGATTGAATTTGCTCAACCCATGTTTTATTGCTCAAATACCATTGAATAGTCTTTAACAAACCACTTTCAAAGTTTTCTTTTGGTTGCCAACCGAAATCTCTTTGAATTTTACTGCAATCAATTGCATATCGTCGGTCGTGACCAGGACGGTCTTTGACAAAAGTAATCAGAGATGAATAACGAAAGTTTGGTTTAGGTGCTAACTCGTCAAGGATAGAACAAATTTGCTCAACAACTGCTAGGTTTGTTTGCTCGTTAATTCCACCAATGTTATAAGTTTCTCCTACCTGACTATTTTTTAGAACTAAATAGATAGCGTCACAGTGATCTTCAACATATAACCAATCACGTACATTTTGCCCATCACCATAAATTGGTAAAGGCTTACCATCCAAAGCATTGAGAATTATTAATGGAATTAGCTTTTCAGGAAACTGGCGTGGGCCGTAGTTGTTGGAGCAATTGGTTGTTAGCGTGGGTAAACCATAGGTGTGATGATAGGCTCTAACAAAATGGTCTGATGCAGCTTTTGATGCCGCATAAGGACTATTGGGTGCGTAGGGTGTATCTTCTCGAAAAGCTGGATCTGTTTTATCCAATGAGCCGTAAACTTCATCAGTTGAAATATGCAAGAAACGGAATTGCTCTTGCTTTTGTGGGGATAATTTTTTCCAGTAGTCTCTGCTAGCTTCTAAAAGTTGAAATGTGCCTAATACGTTAGTTTCAATAAAATCTTGAGGGCTGAAAATTGAGCGGTCTACATGGCTTTCAGCAGCAAAGTTAATTATTATATCTACTTGATACTCTTCTAAAAGATGGCGCAGTAATTCTATATCACCGATGTCTCCTTGTACGAACTTATATCCAGAATCGCCATCTAATTCTGATAAATTTTGGGGATTACTCGCATAGGTTAATTTATCGAGATTGATAACATTAGCCCATTGTTCTTGTCTACATTTGAGAATGAAATTAGAACCAATAAAACCAAGACCACCAGTGACCAAAAACGTCTGCATTTTGTAGACCTAACCCAATAAAAATTAATTTTTATGAAATTTGCTGTAGCTTAAAGCTTTTAAGTGTTTTGTGTAAATTTGGAAGATAGACTCTCAACAATAAAGAAGCCTTAAAGGAAAGTCTACTTAATAATTTATTGTTTAATAAGTCGTTTAATAGTAATCGCGTAATATATTTTTTAGCATTATTTCTGTCGCCATCGGCTTCGTAACATATCACCAAATCAGCATAATAATTAGATAATGCACCTCTAACTTGTTTTTTATATTTTGAGCTTAGATGTTGGCTAAGATACTGAAACATTTTAGCCAATTCTAACGAACGTTCTAAATGTTTCTTTTGAGACCAATTGCCTTGAGGATGAATTCTATACAAACTCATGGTTTCATCTATATACCCAACATTACCGTACTGGGCGTTAAAAATTTGAATTACCCAATCTAATAGAGCTACATCATAAATCCACTGGGGAAATTCATGTTTACCAACATCACGCAACATTATGGAAGCTGTTGCCATAATGTTCTTTCCTAATGACAGCAAATCTTCAAGAGTTAAAATATTATGTTTCTGCTCTGTAAACTGATGAAGACTTAATACATCTGTTCTGCCATCTTCATACAGAACTGAGGAACTATGAAAACAGACGGTACATTCAGGATGCGTATCTAAAAAATTTACTTGTTTTTGCAGTTTATGCTTAGAAGTCCAATAATCATCTCCTTCTAGAATAGCTATGTACTGACCTCGACAAGCTTGGTAGGTTTGAATGAAATTATCATGCATTCCCAGATTTTTTTCTGGCAGTAACAAGCGAATTTTATCTGGATATTTTTGTTGATAACTAATCAGAATATCTCTGGTATTATCTTTAGAGCAGTCTTCGCCAATTACAATTTCATAGTCAAAATCTACTTGCTGCATCAGCACACTATCTAGTGCCTGGGCAATAAATCGCCCATGATTATATGCAAGCATTAATACACTTACTTTCATCTGAACATAACCTAATAATTTTGCTCACGGTGAATTTAGAATACAACCTTAAAATTGTACGACAGTTGATAGTTTAGCAGTAGCGAGCCTGCGATCGCCTAAAATACAGCAGTTTTCTTTTTAACTAACTTGTACTGACTCACCAACGGGATTCAGCAGTCTTTGCTTCACTTGGTAACTATCCTGAACCACAAGCCGAATAATCTGGCAGATTTTACGGATGTCCTCAACACTAACAGCCGTACCTGTGGGTAAAACTAATACACGTTTGCTGATACTTTCAGTTTCTGGAAGCAGTAGTCCTGCATGAGGGAAGTAAGAACGATAAGGTTCCATACGATGGCATCCTGGATAAAAGTAGCGTCTAGCTAAGACATTTTCCGCCCAGAGAATTTTTACTAGTTGATCTCGACTTACTTGAATAATTTTGTCATCAATTTCTAGCACAATGTACTGATAGTTGCACTTGTCAGCCTCTTTGTAGGTTAATAATTTAATTCCTGGTGTGTCTTTAAGTTCTCGCTGATATTGCTTGTAATTGCGATAATTGACAGCCACAAATTCATCTAAACTTTCCAAACCTGTCAGACCCATTGCTGCACAAACTTCGCTCATTTTGCCGTTTGTGCCAATATAGTTAACTTTCTCAAAAGCAGCGAATCCAAAGTTTTTCATGAGGCGGATTTTAACAGCGAGTTCATCATTATTTGTGGCAACTGCTCCCCCCTCAAAGGTATTGAAAAACTTAGTCCCGTGAAAGCTGAACACCTCAGCCTCACCAAAATTACCAATCATTTGCCCTTTATAGGAACAGTTGAAAGCATGAGCCGCATCAAACATCAGTTTGAGGTTATGCTTTTGGGCAATTTCTGTGAGTGCTTCTACATTACAAGTTTGTCCCCACAAATGAACGCCGATAATTCCACTTGTGCGCGGCGTAATCATTGCTTCTACACGCCAAGGGTTGATAGTGTAATTGTGAGGATCTATATCACAAAAAACAGGAGTAATTTCTTGCCACTGTAATGCGTGAGCAGTAGCAATAAAAGTAAATGAAGGCAGAATGACTTCTCCAGTTAGTCCTGCGGCTCTAATGGCAATTTCTAGAGCAACAGTCCCATTACACATAGGAATGCAATGCTTGACTCCAAGCATCTCAGTCATACGTTGTTCCAATTCCTGAACGTAGGGGCCGTTATTAGTCAACCATCTTCTATCTAATAAATCATTAATTCTCTCAAACAAGCGATCGCGATTACCAATGTTAGGACGACCTACATGAAGCTTTTCATTAAAAGCAGGACTCGCACCGAATATTGCTAAGTCTTCCAATCGAGTTTTATTAATCATTTACTACAACCTTTGCGTTTATATTAGGTTTAATAAGTTTTCCTTTGCGCCTTTGCGACTATGCGTGAGACAAAAAATATTTATGCACGAAGTCGAATATTTCAGCTAAAATTTCCAATGCTCTGGTACATCAGGAACAGCTTGTTTTATTTTTTCAACAACATCAGCATCTAGTGCGCCTAACTCTACGGCTTGCAAGTTAGCTTTTACCTGCTCGATATTTTTCATTCCTGGGATAACGACTCCCACACCTGAATGATGTAAGACATACCGCAACGCCGAAACTGTAAGTCCTCCTGGTAATTCATCTAAAAAAGCTAACTTTCTGATACTTTCGAGAAACCAATTTCTATCTCTTTCTGGTAAATAACGCCGCCAATCGTTTTCAGCAAAATCTGGGTTTTTGTCCAGATATTTTTGGTTAAGAAAACCCGAAGCTAAAGGTACTCTAGCTATAAATTCATATTGGTTTTCTATATTGCCAAATAAATATGACTCAGCACGTCTATCCAAAACATTAAAAATTGCCTCAATTGCACTCCCAAAATTATCTTTGGCTACTTTTAATGCACCTTTAAGGCTTTTTGAGCTAACGCCATATTTTTTGATATAGCCTTTCTCAATCAGGCGGTCTATTACGGTGATATCGTAACTTTTCCACTCAAAATCATCTGGTGGGCTATGAAATAATAAAATATCAATATAATCAATTTTTAACCGTTGGAGACTTTTAGTTACAGATTCCTCAAGCCATGCAGGAGAAAAATCCTGGAAAGAATTACCTTGATTATCTTTGCGATTACCAAACTTCGTACAAATAATAAAATCTGCACTGGGATAGCTTTTAAAGGCTTTACCTAAAATTACTTCAGATTTACCTTCTCCGTAGGCATCGGCTGTATCAAAAAATCGAATACCGTTATCTAGGGCAAAGTGAACGGCATCAATAGCTGCTTGCTCGTTAATATATCCCCAGCCTTTATGCTTCCCATCTACAAGATATTCGCCCCCAAATTGCCAAGTACCAAACCCTAATTTAGAAGTGGCTGTTTTCATACTGTGCCGAATAGTTCTAAATTTTTATGTTTTCTAGAATGCAGAATTACCGAACCTTTCAGAAGAACTCTGTCGCCTTTATTGGAAGTGAAAAAGGCATTTCTTCCATGCAAGAGTCTTTCGTCATGGAAGAAGACAGCATCTCCTTTTTTTAATATAATATCTGTGTAAATTCCACTATTATGAACGCGATTTTCTAGAAACAACTGGAATCTTTCGACCAAATCCTTGGCTTCTGGGGTGTTATCTGGATCTATGGGGTAATAATTATAATTCAAGCGTAGCCCTAATTCGTCTTCTGTAATAATGGGTGTAGTTTTGCTCACGCCTTGTTTGGAAAAACATACAGGAATCGTTTTGAGGTCTTCTAATAACTGATACTCATTGTCTAATTCCAAAACTTTAATTAGCAAATCGCTATCTAAGAAAAAAGTTGCGCCTCCTACTTGCGCTTGAGATAGGCAATAAAAATAATTCACTGCATCGTGATGATTAAGATAAGAATTATCTGTGTGTAGAGGTTGTCTAGTTTTACTAGAGCGGTATTTATTTGGACGTGCAGGATCGTAGCTAATATCTATCCAACGTTGACCCGTTCTTTTTCCTGTGTCTTTATCTTCATCCATATCGATTACTAAGCCGAGACAATCACTAATTTCAGTGAAGTAATCGTGAATATCTATTTGAAAATCAAAGCCTACAAAATGAACGATTTTATATTTTTCAATGGCTTCTTGGATATCTTTTTTAGTTTGTTCAGGAGAAGTGAATTCAATTTTTTTATAAAATTCCATATAAAACCTCAAATCAGTCAATATTTCTGATTACTTTAGCGGGAACTCCATAAACTAAGACGCGATCGGGAATATCATTAACTACAACTGCACCAGCCCCAATTACCGTGCCTGCACCAATTCGCACGCTGTCTATAACTGTTGCTCCAATTCCTACCCACGTTGCACGCCCTACTGTTACTCTTCCGGCTAAATGAACACCTGGGCAAATATGGGTTCCGTCTTCAATTATGCATTCATGATCGACACTGGCACAAGTGTTAATAATCACATTCTGACCAATCTTTGCGCCAGAATTCACCACGGCTCCGGCTGCGATTACGGTTCCCGCTCCTATAGAAACATCAGCAGCAATTGTGGCGTTTGGATGGATAGCAGTTGCTAAGGAAAAACCTTTTTTCTCAACTAACTCAGACAATTTTAATCGTGCCTGACAATCTCCAAATCCGAAAATTATGTGTTCAATTCCTTGTTGTTTGCAAATATCTAACTGTTCTTGTCCCCCAAGAATTGGCAATCCGCAAAAGGTTTCTCCATGACGTTGTAAATTCACATTGTCAATGAAGCCAACAATCTCATAAATTCCTTGTAAGCGGATGATATCTGCCACTACTAAGGCGTGTCCCGAAGCACCCCAAAGCAGTAACTTTGATGTCCTAATTTTTTTTACCAAAAGTTGTATTTAATTATCTATATTTTATTTAATAATTTAAAAAGGCTGAGATGTGAATACTTTTACAGGAGCATAGTTCCATTTTAAATCGGGACGAACTACGCCTTGCCATTTGCCATACCATTTAAATTCTCTTTCAACATCCTGCACAGTAAAACTCAATAAGTTTTCATAGTTATACAGTACAAGTGAAGTATCTTGAACGACCATCATCGTAATTTGATAACTTCCATCATTCAAAAAATTCCCAGGAATATAACAAACTCCGCGAATTAATCCTGATGGGCAGGAAATCGACTTTGATATGGAATTAAAAACACAAACTCCTTCTAAGGTGTAAACGTGTAAGCTTAAATTTATCTGACTGTTATTAATAAAATTCCAATAATCAAATTCAATCCGGATAGGAGTTTTTACAGTAATTTGGTCTGTTGATTCATCAACATCGGGAACAACCTTGATTTTATGGATGCGAACTTTATCATTACCAGGAGCAGTTTCCATATCATCCCAGGTTCGCTCTAGATATTCAGAATCACTGTTGGACTCTAAATAACGAGATACGATTTGATGAGCTTCGCCATCAGCTACTAAACATCCTGACTTGAGAAGTATGGCGCGATCGCATAAACTTTTTAAGGCTGCCATGTTGTGGCTGACAAATAAAACAGTGCGCCCTTCTTTTTCCGAAACGTCACTCATTTTACCTAAGCATTTCTTTTGAAATTGGGCATCACCTACTGCCAAAACTTCATCCACAATCAAAATCTCCGGCTCTAAATGCGCCGCTACCGCAAAAGCCAATCGCACATACATCCCTGAGGAATAGCGTTTTACAGGTGTATCTAAAAACCTTTCAACTTCAGCAAAAGCGACAATCTCATCAAATTTGGACTTAATTTCTGTCTTACTCATCCCCAGAATTGCACCGTTGAGATAGATATTTTCTCGACCAGTCAATTCTGGGTGAAACCCAGTTCCCACCTCTAGGAGGCTAGCAACTCTACCTTTGAGTGAAATATAGCCTGTAGTTGGTTCAGTAATTCGGCTGAGTATTTTCAGCAGCGTTGATTTTCCTGCGCCGTTGCGACCGATAATCCCAACGCGATCGCCTTGCTGAATATCAAACGAAACATCGTTGAGCGCCCAAAACTCTTCATGATAAGGATCGTATGTTTTTTTAACAGCAGGCTTCAGGAATTTTCTACTTAGTGAACTAACTCCATTACTGATGGATTCTCGCAAAGATTTATATCTGCTATTGCCTTGCTGTTGGTGGCTCAATACATATTTTTTACTGAGATTTTCAACTCGAATTACTGGATCAGACATTAGTAATTTAGCCTCACTATAGGAATCTGGTTTGATTACTGAAAATACTTGTGTAGTCACATAACATAGTTTGGTTTATTTCCATCGACTTACTTACCTGCCTTATTTACTGTTGCCTATTGCCTATCAGTATTAGACTCGCGCAAATACGATTTTATCGACTGGGAACTTAATCACAAAAGACATAGCTCCAGTTCTCATATCCACAGTAAACAGAGAGTTGCTTCCTTCCGATTTAGGATCAGCTAGTGCAAAAAGTTGACCTGAGGATGAAAATGCTAAATCTGCTACGTCATTTTTCAAAGGTTTTTTGTCAAAATTTAATTCCACTACTTTAATAATCTTGCCTTTACCAGTAATTACTGCCCTGTTTACTAGGTCTATTTCTACTAAACTGATGCTATCTTCACCACCAACACGAGTAGCATAAATTTTGCCATTTGATGGAGATTGCTCAAGATTACTCAGTCGCTGCTGAGGGGAAATGTCTGGCAAAATTTCTCCGGTGCTAGAATCTACTTGCCCTGATTTAGGGTCAATAAATGCCAACTTAAAAGGTAAGCTACCTTCTGCAAGACTAATTACACTTAGTAGTAGCTGCTTCCCTTGTATGGTAGTAGCTAACAAACTTTCGATTGTTTGGCGTTTAGAGAGTTTGTCTTTTTTGATTTTCAAGCCTTTTTGAAGTTTCATCCCACCCTTTTTAGAAGGTTGAAGATAGATAAAACGGCTAAAATCTCCGTGTTTAGTGGCGGCTACAGCTGTAATTACAAATGTGCGATCGCCTAAAATAGTAAAATCGGTGATCCGCTCGCTAGGCTGATTTACAACTAGGGCTTTACCTACAGTCTCAGTGATTTCAAAGGCGTTACTAACACCACTGTCAGCCATTTCGCCAGTTAATAACACTTGACCAGTCGCTAAGTTGAGCGATCGCAAGATAATTCCTGGTATAGTGTTAGCGGCCTGGGCATCAACAGAGTCTTGGGTTTTACTCTTGCTGACTGAAGAAAGAGCTACACCATAAATCTGTTCTGATTGCTGGGCAAACGCCTTGAATGTGAACTTAGCACTAACCGTTGTGACAGCACTGAGGATTGCTAACTGCCCAAATCTTCGCCTTCTAATTCTCAAATTCATAACCTAAACTATTTCCGTCACCGTATTTCCCCTACACCCCACACCTTACAACGCCAGTCCGCTCAAGTCGGGAAACCCGCCCACGCGGCTGGCTCCCCTACACCCGCCCCAACAGGGCTTGGTCACTCAAGGCACAATGATGCCAGGATCGGCAAGCGCAGGTTTAGCTCCCATGTCTGCCAATATATTGACAACCATTTGCTTAACGCGAATATCTTCCCGTGGGCCGCTAACGCCGTCACTATCTAAGCCCCAGGCAAACTGCACCGAACCAGCCGAGAAGACTTTGGCACCACTAGCAGAAGTAAAGGCTACTGCTTGGGAAAGCCGTGGGTTTGTCCCAGAAGGAAAACCTTCTAGCTGCGCTTCATCAAAGTTTTGCGGCTGTATGGACTCACTCAGAGTTACCAACCCACTAGGAGATGCATTGAGATTGATGGCATCCCATTCAAAGCCAACTAAACCAATTAATTTATCCCCGTCTTTGAGGTTTGTGTTGGCATAGTAGGGATGGCTACTGTTTTTCACCACATAATCGAAGCCATCAAAAAAGAAATTTTGCCACCTACCGCCAATGTACATATTTCCTTTCAACAAACTCTCTGGTTTGTTGTTTTGGGGGCTACGGAATTTGTTGGTTGGTGCTACAGGATCGGAGGTATCTTTGTAGCAGGCCATAATCCTGTTAGCAACTCCTGTTCTGGAGTTTTCAAACCGCACTCGCCAGTAAACGCTGTTTCCTGAAAAATAACACTGATGAATGCTACTTGAAAGAAGACGATTAAACGCTTCTAGCGACCAATATTCATCATGACCAACCGACAGGAACACTTTGTGCTGTTGCAAAATTTGTGGTCTGGCATGAACATCTACATTAGTAATATAAGACACATCATACCCTTGGGATTCTAGCCAGCGTAGCATCTTGTATTCCCAAGCTAGAATAATGTTGTTATAAGGGTTACCACCAGCTAAAGTGCTATGTTGTGCGTATGGTCTGTCATAAGATACCTTAAATGCTCTTTGACCGCCGATACTCTGTTCTGGGTATAAAGAATAACCACCATTGAGGTTATATGCTTGCAAAGTATTGAAGCTAACTTGGAACAAGATGTTAGAGCCACCGCTATCATCACGAACCACAAATAACACTTGTGACTGGCTACCACTTCTTTTATCGGTTAGCTTGGCAACATACAAACCACTAGTCCAGTCACTACCAATTTGTAAGGTGTAGGAAGTTGACCAGTTTTCACATGAAACTGTCCGGGTAGAACTGTCGAAATTACAAGCTGGCTGAGTAATTCCATTGAGATTGCCACTGCTAAATATTAGTCTTCCACCTTTGCCTTGATAGTAGCCTAAGCGGTATACATCAATCGTGTAGTTTCCGGGTTGTGCGAGAGAAACTTTGATTGGCAGTGAACTACCCTTGTTGACACTATCTGCTGTTGCAAAGCCTGCAATATCAGATTGCGGAACTTGAGGAATCTTCCAATCTAGAGTGCCAGATTTTTGATTTTCCAAATAAATGGCATTAGTATTTACTGGATTAATTCGGGCAGTGAACGTGACGCTACCTATGTTAGAACCTGTTGCAGTGACAGTAGCTGTTGTACCAGGTGTCGTGCCAAGGGTGAGAATTGTGCTGGCTCGACCATTGTTATCAGTTTGCACACTAGAAGGGTTAACTGAGCCTCCGCCACTGGCGACGGCAAAGTTGACTGTAACTCCAGCCACAGCTGCACCAGCAGAATTTGTGACTTGTACTACCAAAGGTTGTAAGGTAGCACCTGCCGCAGCAGTTTGATTATCTCCACTAACTATAGTTAAGGTATTACTAGTGCTAGTACCTGCAACAAATACTACATCTCGAAAATAATTGCTGTTTTGGTAGGAATTAGTAGGGAAAGAGTTAAGATTCCCAAAGATTCCATTGTTACCATCAGCCACTGAACGCAGATCGCTATTAATGATTTGGCTGGCTAATGCGTTATTTGTGACCCCAAAATAGCTATTGCAACTGACACTGACTATATAAGTTGTATTGGCTTGGATATCCAGTGGGGTGGTAAGTGCCTGCTGTTGCCAACCCGAAGCTTTCTCATTTGCGAAAGATACAGTTGCCAGTACAGTACCTGTTGCTGACCAGATTTTACCTACATGAGTGCCAGTTTCATTGGCTGCTTTCCAATAGCGGATAGCGGTAATTCGGCCTGCTTTAGCACTTTGAAATTTCATTCCTAGTTCATAAGCTACGCCATCGCTCCATTCAAAGTTAGGTACTTGAGTTGTAAATATCGTTTGAGAGTTTGTCTGAGATTGAGTTGTGGCTGTGAATGTGACGCTACCTATGTTAGAAACTGTGGCAGTGACAGTATTTGTTGTGCCAGATGTTATGCCGAGGGTGAGAACTGTGCTGGCTCGACCATTGTTATCAGTTTGCATACTAGAGGGGTTCACAGAGCCTCCGCCACTTGTGAGTGCAAAGTTGACTGTGACTCCAGCCATAGCCGCGCCCGTAGCATTTGTGACTTGTACTACTAAAGGTTGTAAGGTAGTACCTGCTGCACCAGTTTGATTATCTCCACTGGCTATAGTCAGGCTATTACTATTGCTAACGCCAGCAACAAATACTACATCTCGAAAATAGTTACTGTTCTGAAAAGAATTAATAGGGAAAGAATTAAGATTGCCATATACTCCATTATTACCATCAGCTACTGAGCGCAAATCGCCATTGATCATTTGGCTGGCAAATGCTTTATTTGTAACTCCAAAATAGCTATTGCAACTGACGGTCACTACATAAGTTGTATTAGCTTGAATGTTCAGGGGTGTGCTGAGTGCTTGCTGTTGCCAACCCGAAGCTGTCTCATTTGTGAAAGTTACAGTTGCTAGTACAGTACCCGTTGCCGACCAGATTTTACCTACGTGAGTGCCAGTTTCATTGGCTGCTTTCCAATAGCGAATCGCGGTAATTTGACCTGCCTTGGCACTTTGGAATTTCATTCCTAATTCATAAGCTACGCCATCGCTCCATTCAAAACTAGGCACTTGGGTTGTAAACAGACTCGCCATCTTTAAACTTTTTTCAACAATATTTTAATAACTTATAGGAATTTGGGTTGATTACTGAACATACTTGTGTAGTCAGGCAATAGGCAACAGAAAAGAAATAAGGTAACAATGTACTGATTTTTTTCAAAAATCAAATATAAGTTACATATAGAACCCATTTGACATCTTAGGAAGAACCTGCAAGCCTCTTAATCATGAGCCTGATGAAGCAGAGGTTGAGTTTGGCAGTGGCACTAGCTAGAGTTCG
>NZ_JACJRV010000071.1 GCF_014697475.1 Nostoc sp. FACHB-152 | reverse complement strand
GAATTTGAAACTTTCTATACCAAAAACATTTTGCTGAACGAGGGTATCCGCGCTTGGATGGCTCCTCAAGATCAGCCTCACGAACAATTTATATTCCCTGAAGAAGTGTTGCCTCGCGGTAATGCTCTGTAAACTTGGTGAATTCGTAATTTAAGATTCATCATTCCCCCATCTTTGATCCATCCTCCGCTTTTGAGTGGAGGATTTTTTATTTACATTTCATTTCTAGAATTCATATGTTATATTGATTGAAGGTTAAAGCCCAGAGTAATTACTCTGCCTTTTTGAAACTAAGACCGCTTAGGCAACAAGGAGGTGATGCCCATGATAGAAAGTAGTAAACGCATGGGTCATCAGGTTGCAGTTAGCCGGCTGCGCGCCGGGGCTGTTCTCTAAAAGTTAGCCTTAGTTAAATTGAGAAACTATAGTTATCTCAATTAGCTAGGCAAAGCTGGGAGTTCCTCCCGGCAGTCTGGTTGCAACCTGAAGACCCGCTAGACCGCTCTGATATTAGATCAACTGATCTAACATCAGAGCGGATAGTTTTTTGTATAATAATTAGAATTAAATCTACCTTGAGCTTTTAACAGCGGGCTTATTGCATAAATATATATAGTAGCTTGTTGACGTGATGAAGTTCATTCCAAAAAGCTTTGACTTCAGCAGTGCAAAACTTTTCATCATAGAGACTAACTTACAAAAAATAGAGCCTAGTTGTTTTAACTCAAATATTTTAGATTACTCAAAAAAATATAAATCGGGATTTTGTGGTATGACACAACTACTGACTGACGCAGAAATTCAAGAACGGACGAATACTCTGTCAGGGTGGGCTGTTGAAGGCAACAAGTTGCAAACCACTCGTAAGTTTAAAGATTTTGTTGCAGCAATTGAATTTGTTAATAAGTTGGTAGAACCTGCTGAATCCGCTGGTCATCATCCAGATATAGAAATTTCTTATAACAAAGTCACAATTACCCTTACAACTCACGATGCTGGTGGTTTAACCCAAAATGATTTTGACCTAGCAGCCGTAATTTCTCAAATTAGTTGAAATTCTGGGGCAGATTGCAATGAATAGTGCTAAGTAGGAAATTATAAATACTCTCAACCCTACTCTTGTCCTGGCTAGACTGAGGTTGTGATGTGACAGTTTAACAGCCGATCGCAATTACGTTGTTATGTTGTGTTATTGCTCTATAATAATAAGCTATGAAGCTATGTTTTTTGCATAAGTTAATTACATCATTTTTAACACTAAGTTAATTAGATATTAGCTTTGCGAAAACTAAAATTGTATTAGTTGCACCATACCTCATTACAAGATTTCAACAAGATGTCGTATGTTTGAGAGTAAGTGCTACGAAAACAATTCTCTATACAAGGTGTGAGGAGAAAAGTAAAAATGTCTAATCTCTTGTGGAAATCACTCGTGGTTAGCCCAGCAGTCTTAGGAGCAAGCCTACTCGTTTCAGCAACAGCAATGGCCGCTCCCAATGCAACCACTGAAGTTTCAGTAACAGAAAAAACTGTTGCAGCAGAAGTTGTACAGCCAGATATCTTGGCACAAGCAGCCCCTGCTAACAACGACACTCAAGTTTTAGACCAAGTTAACCGTTACAGCAACGAAGGCAAAACCAACGCTACTCAAGGTCAAGTAACATCGGTTTCGCAGTTCTCTGACGTACAACCTACTGACTGGGCATTCCAAGCATTGCAGTCCTTGGTTGAGCGATATGGATGTATTGCTGGTTATCCCAATGGTACTTATCGCGGTAACCGCGCTCTGACCCGTTACGAATTCGCTGCTGGTTTAAACGCCTGTTTAGATCGCGTAAACGAATTGATTGCTACAGCGACCGCTGACTTGGTAACTAAGCAAGATTTAGCAACCCTACAGCGTTTACAAGAAGAATTCTCTGCTGAATTGGCAACCTTGCGTGGTCGCGTCGATGCTTTAGAAGCACGCACTGCTGAATTGGAAGCTAACCAATTCTCTACTACCACCAAATTAGTCGGTGAAGCAATTTTCGCAGTAACTGATGCGTTTGGCGACAACACAGGTGATGCTAACAACACCGTATTCCAAGACAGAGTACGTTTAGGCTTGCAAACCAGCTTCACCGGTAGAGACGTATTAACTACCCGTCTGACTGCTAGTAACACCACTCCCTTTAGCATCCAAGACTCTACTGGTACTGGTATCAACGGTGGTTTTAGCGGGGAAGGTTTACAAACTTTCCAAGCTAATGGTGGCTCAACTACTAACAATGTCAAGATAGACAGGTTAACTTACGAAGCCCCCATCGGCCCAGCTCAAGTTTACTTAGCTGCTGCTGGTGGACAACACAGTCATTACACTGCTGTTAACAACCCTTACTTCTTTGACAAAACTGACGGTGGTAATGGCGCGTTATCTACCTTCTCGTCAGAAAACCCGATTTATCGGATTGGTGGTGGTGCTGGTATAGCTTTGAACATACCTTTTGGTCAAGGCGGCAGTATTATTAAACCAAGCTCTATTACTGTAGGTTACTTGTCATCGGAAGCTAACACTCCGAGTGATGGTTCAGGTCTGTTCAACGGTAACTACGCTGCTTTAGGACAATTGAACTTTGGTATTGGCGATCGCGTAGCGTTAGCTGCAACCTATGTTCATGGATACAATGGTGCAGGCAGTTCCTTATTTGATGCAGGTGGTTTCAATGGGAATAACGTTGCTTTAGTAGGTACTGAAGCAGCTAATAGACTCGATACCTCATCTTCCAGTAATTCTTACGGTATATCGGCTGCATTCAGACCCAGCGACAAATTGTCAATTAGCGGCTTTGTATCATACCATGATGTCACTCCCACAGGTGCTGGCAATGATTTTGAAGCTTGGTCTTACGGTGCTGGTGTAGCTTTACCTGATTTTGGTAAACAAGGTAACGTATTGGGTATTTTCGCTGGTGCAGTTCCTTATGCACTTAACCGTCCAGGTTTTACTGGCAGAAACGGTGGAGACGTACCATACCAAATCGAAGGTTTCTACAAGTATCGCGTGTCTGATAATATTTCCATCACTCCTGGTGTTATCTGGTTGACCTCTCCTGGTCAAAACAGCGACAACGATGATGCGATTATCGGTACTCTCCGCACAACCTTCACATTCTAGAACCTGGAAAGACTTTACATAACTTTTAATTAAATTGAACCCCGCCCAAAGGCGGGGTTTTTTGTCTTTATTAGTAACAATCAACAAACCCCAGTAGTTAACCGGAGTATACTAATATAAGTAAGCCTTTAGCCTAACCTAGCCTGTGGCAACCTCTAACATTCGTTCATATAGCATCTCTCCTTGAGAGAAGGCTTGCTAACGGGTGACACGACAGTGGTGTTTCCCCGCTACGCGTTTACGAAAACATCTGTACCAAAAAAATCCTTTAGCCTTTATTTTTAATTACCGCCTGTGGAACTATCGTGTAAATCAGAGTACGCAATTCTTGCGTTAATAGAAATGGCAACTCACTATGACAATGGCGAACCAATGCAAATTCGGCAAATCGCTGCTCAACAAAGTATACCCGATCGCTATTTAGAACAGCTGTTGGCAACTTTGAGACGTGGAGGGATCATCAAAAGCCAACGTGGTTCTAAAGGTGGCTATCTTCTCTCACGGGAACCGTGGAAAATTACAATATATGAAGTTTTAGAATGCTTGGAAGGTTTAGATGTAAAGGTAAGCGAAGAAACTGCCAGCCTCAAAAGTGTAGACAGTGCCGTTGTCGATGAAATTTGGCAAGAAGCACGTCAAGCTGCAAATTCTGTTTTGCAAAACTATACGCTTCAGGATCTTTGTGAAAAAAGAGATGCCCGAAAACAGTTAGATATCATGTACTACATTTAGTCAATAGTCATTAGTCATTGGTCATTTGTGTTTTATGCTTACTCTTGACCAAGCCCCGTTGGGGCGGGGTTTGGGGGGTAGGGGAAGAGACAGCCCCAACAACCCTAGGGAAACATCCGCCCCGTCTTTTCAAGACGATTGCACCATCTGGAGGAAACATACGCCCCAACCAATGCCGTCTTTCCTACACCCTATTCTTAACTATGGACTATTGACTGATAACAAAGGAATATGATTATGCGGATTGCTCGTAATATTACAGAACTGGTTGGCCGTACACCGCTAGTGCAACTAAATCGCATTCCTCAGCAAGAGGGATGTTTAGCACAAATAGTGGTGAAACTGGAAAGTATGAACCCCTCGGCATCAGTTAAAGACCGGATTGGGATTAGCATGATTAATGCGGCGGAAGAGGAGGGGTTGATTTCTCCGGGAAAGACAGTTTTAGTAGAACCAACTTCTGGTAATACTGGAATTGCCTTAGCAATGGTAGCGGCAGCCAAGGGTTATCGCTTAATTTTGACGATGCCGGACACCATGAGTGGAGAACGTCGGGCAATGTTGCGGGCTTATGGGGCAGAATTAGAACTTACACCCGGAATTGAAGGGATGGGTGGCGCAATTCGACGCGCTCAGGAAATAGTTAATAGTACACCCTACTCCTATATGTTGCAGCAGTTTCGTAATCCGGCGAATGCCAAAATACATCGGGAAACTACAGCCGAGGAAATTTGGGAAGATACTGATGGTCAGGTAGATATGATTGTCGCTGGTGTGGGTACAGGTGGTACGATCACTGGTGTAGCAGAGGTAATTAAAGCACGCAAACCGAGCTTTAAAGCGATCGCTGTTGAGCCGGCTAATAGTCCAGTTTTATCTGGGGGAAAACCAGGAGCGCACAAAATCCAAGGGATAGGCGCGGGATTTATTCCCCAAGTGCTGAAAATGAAGTTCATTGATGAAGTGATTACCGTCAACGATGAAGATGCGATCGCTTATAGTCGGCGGTTAGCCAGAGAAGAAGGACTATTATCTGGAATTTCCAGCGGCGCAGCTTTATGTGCTGCCATTAGCCTCGCTCAACGCCCAGAAAACGAAGGACGCTTAATTGTGATGATTCAGCCCAGTTTTGGAGAAAGGTATTTAAGTACACCGTTATTCCAAGACCTGGAAGCAAAGATAGTCACCAGCGTCAGCTAACATCAATTAGACTAATGGTTGACTCCAAGCAGACTGATAACCACTACCAAACTCTGAAAATTAATCCTGATGCCAGCCAAGCGGAGATTAAACAAGCTTATCGCCGCTTGGTTAAATTATTTCATCCTGACAGCAATCAAGAAACAGCAGATAAAGATAAAATTATCCGCATTAATGCTGCTTATGAAGTCTTAGGTGACAGTCAAAGTCGCCTAGATTATGATCAAAAACTCCAAGATGAAGCTCAAAATCGTCAACAACGCGCCGCCGCCGCTCAAAAACATTATCAAGCCACTCGAAAATCAGGTAAAAATGTTGATGAACAAGTCGAGGAATGGCTACGGTTAATCTATCAACCAGTCAATCACATACTTGGTGAAATTCTTGATTCTCTAGAAGAGCAAATTGAAGAACTAGCCGCCGATCCCTTTGACGATCAATTGTTGGAAGAATTTCAAGAATATTTAGCTATTTGTCGAGACGAGATTAAACAAGCTCAATTTATCTTTCGTTCACTGCCTAATCCTCCTAGTTTAGCGAGAACTGCGGCTCATCTCTACTACAGCCTCAATCAAGTAGCAGATGGTATTGAAGAATTTGCATACTTTCCACTTAGCTATGACGATCGCTATTTGCATACGGGACAAGAAATGTTTCGCATAGCGACGAGATTACATTATGAGGCGCAAGATTCAGTTAAGCAGTAAAACAATCAGTTAATATCTCAAATAATTTGATATTTCTAGCTAAAGGAGAAAAGTATGAATACTGCGATCGCTTCTAGCACAACTTTAGCTGAAACACCTACAAATATAACCATACTTCAAGGCATTCAAGTTCAATGAATCGCATGAGGATTTATCCAGCGTTGAAAGTACCAGAAGTATGGCGTTTTGATCGTGAGATGTTGACTATTTGCGGTTTGGTTAATGAAGAGTATCAACCTTGTAAGGTATCGTTAGCGTTGCCAATGTTTGATGCTACTGTGCTGATGCAGTTTTTAGAATTAAGTTTAATGATGGGCGAAACAAGTTTAATTCGTCATGTGCGGCAATGGGTAAGAGAACAGTTGGCAAAATCATCAACAGTAATGGAAGAAAATTAATTAGCCTTAAAATTTAGAATTTGCTCAACATTACAAAATATCATCAACCAGAACCGTACCACCATCATAAAAATCTATACTGAGATGGCAATCTTCAAGTAGCGCAGTTCCAATGATAGGACGACTACCCATTACTAACACAGCAACATCGCGCTCTATACCATTCCAAAGAATAGTGACTAGATGAACGTTAACAGGAACACTTGAATTATCTGCAAGATTTGCGTCGATGCGAGCTAAGTAAGGCAAACCAAGCTTATTAATAACTGCGGATGGCAAAGTCAAATAACCTTCAAAACCAGTATCAACAACACATTCAATTTCTATGTTTGAACTTTGAGAAAGACAAATAATTAAATTAATTCGCGCTTGTAACCCAACAACGGTTCCATGTATCACCATGCCGTCCTGATCAATGTACCACCAACCGCATAGACCGCGTTATAACCAATACGTCCTGCCCAAATTGGCGCATCAGCTTGTTTAGATTGTAATTTGCGACTGGTAATGATTAAATCATCACCGATTTCATATTCACCTGTTTCTACATTTATTGAAATAATCTTGCCAATGTTCTGTGTTAATTCCACTTGTGATCGGATACTGTTTTCATAGAGTTCTCTACCACGTTTGGTAATTTCTTCACCACTGAGTTTAGGGTAAGACATAAAAGTAAGATGCAAGTTTAGATTTATAAGGCTTCTGCCATCATTTTAAGACAGAAGCAATAGTCAAAATTTTAATTCAAGAGGCTGCATTCTTTACTTGCGGCTGTGGCAGAAAATATGCGATCGCAGCATCTCCTAATCCTTGTGTAGCAATTGCTCCAGCACTTGCAGATAGTATACTACCGAAACTTAATTAGGGATGATTTACCAGATTTAGAACGGCCGAATACATAATTCTTGCTGGACGTAGCCCTTGTATAACAGAACGTAAATTATCCAATTTTCCCTGCAAGTCGCTTTTCTGTGGTAAAAAGCTTGGAATTAAATCCACAACCTTCAATATTTCTTTGATGAGTGATTCACTACGGTTTAGAGCTTCGTTGTTGTCTGTAATTTCAGCCATATAAGAAATTAGCAGTCTGATATTTATTTAATGGACATGAATATTATTCCCATCGCCACAGAGGAAGAAATTAGTTTATCCTGAAAAGAGTGAAAGATTAAGAAAGTTTAAAATTTTTTCCCAGTGTACTCATGCAATGTATCGTAAATCGCCGCGCTCAATTCTCGGCTAGTCATCGCTATTGGTTACCCGAACTGAGTGAAGCTGAGAATTTTGAGAAATTTGGTGCTGGCTCAAAATTCCCCGGACACGGACACAACTATGTTTTATTTATTTCTCTGGCTGGGGAACTAGATGAGTATGGCATGGTGCTGAATTTGTCTGATGTCAAACACGTAATTAAACGTGAAGTTACAAGCCAACTAGATTTTTCTTATCTCAATGATGTCTGGGCAGAATTTCAAGAAACTCTACCTACCACAGAAAATATTGCACGGGTTATCTGGCAAAGGTTAGCACCCTACTTGCCTATAGTCCGCGTACAGTTATTTGAACATCCTGAACTTTGGGCAGATTATATGGGAAACTCAATGGAAGCCTACCTCTCTATTAGCACTCACTTTAGCGCAGCCCATAGGCTGGCACATCCTAATCTCAGCCTTGAAGATAATACTGAGATTTATGGTAAGTGTGCGCGTACTAATGGCCACGGACACAACTATCATCTAGAAGTGACTGTGAAAGGAGAAATTGATCAGCGCACAGGGATGATTATTGATTTAGGTGCGTTGCATCAAGTGATAGAAGATTATGTGGTAGAACCATTTGATCACACATTTTTAAATAAGGATGTGCCTTATTTTGCGGAAGTTGTACCAACTGCGGAAAATATCGCACTATATATTAGTAATTTACTGCGATCGCCTATCCAAAACTTAGGAGCCAAGCTTTACAAAGTTAAACTCATTGAAAGTCCTAATAACTCCTGCGAAATCTACTGCACTGATGTAGAAGAAAATACTAGCAACACAGCACAACAACAACCAGTGTTAGCAAAAGTGTAGAAGAAATTAGTATAAGGTTGGGTTGAGCGACAGCGAAACCCAACAAAGACTGATAGCGTGTTTACAGTTTTTTGTAATAATCCAAGTAAATTATTTGGTCAACCGAGTTCCGAAGTCAATCTTTCGAGTTCTGAGGGTGAAGTTTTAGGTTTTTTACTCGAAGGTTGGAGTTCCGAAGGTGAAACTTCGAGTTCTGAGGGTGAAGTTTCAGGTTTTTTACTCGAAGGTTGGAGTTCCGAAGTCAATCTTTCGAGTTCTGAGGGCGAAGTTTCAGGTTTTTTACTCGAAAGTTGGAGTTCCGAAGTCAATCTTTCGAGTTTTGAGGACGAAGTTTCAGGTTTTTTACTCGAAGGTTGGGGTTCCGAGGGCGAAACTTCGAGTGCTGAGGTTGAAAGGCTAGGCTTTGAGGTGGAAGTGTCAGCAAAGTTTCTACGTTGGGTATTGTGGTAGGGTATTGATTTTGTTTCGCGCATTCGCCTTTAGTCGTTTCCGTAGGGTAGGCGCAAACGAGGAAGTGCCAGTTTTTAACAACTGCTTTAAAAATTTACTAACGGTAAGTAGAATTGAGCAAATATAAGTAAATTAGCCACGCTACAAGGGCAAACAATAGATTTAGTAAAAAGCGACTGAATATAAACTGCAAAATATTTGGATATAAAAGCTGTGATATACGTAAAGGACTAATAATTCTGGCTAAAAGTAACCACCCAAAGATAGAGTTACCACCGACAATTAAAGCAAATATTACTAACCCTCTTTGCCAATAACGATGTTGTGGGGTAAAACCAGAAATTAAATTAATTGGAGGTTGACCTTGTACTGTTCGCAGTAATTGTTCCAGCCGCCAAAACATCCACAACAAGAAAGGAAACAAACCATAACTGAGGAATTTGAGAGGTATCGGATAACGCCAAGCAATAGAGAGAACATTCACCAAAGCATGGCAAGTAACAGAGTTTAACAAGGCTTTGGGAATTGAAAGTGAATGGAGAGTAAGGGTTCTCCTGTTTTTAGAAAAATAACTCCCTAGAACGTAACCCCAAGGTGCGGAAAACATGGCATGGACTGGCGTACCAATACTTCGGTCAAAAATTGATGCTGTGCCACGGTAAAAGTAAATCCAGTTTTCTTCGGCTGTAAAACCTAAAGCAACAGCAACAGTAAACAAAAAAATAGTACTGGCGCGTAATTGATATCGGCGTTGCAGATAGATTGCGGGAATAATTACGGCTGCTAACTTACAGCCTTCTTCAATTGGGCCGATTTCTACCAATTGTCTTAAAGCTACACCAAAAAGCGATCGCCCCAGAAGTTGCCAGCCGACGAAGGAGTTAGCTACAGTTTCAAAACCTAATTCTAGGCTGAGGGCAACAACACCAGATATTGCCCCAGCAGCAAAGAACAATAGCAAACGTAAGTAAGACGGAGCAAATGCAATCCGGCGATAGTAATAGCCCAAAAACAGCAGTGGTGGAATTACTGCCCACAGCAGTAAAGCTAAATTAGCCACGCACCTGTGCGATGACAGTTCGGTGACGAGGGGTATTGCTAGTGATAGTAGGAGTTTGGAAGCCAGCTTCTACTAATGCTTGCTCAATATCCAAAGCAAAATACTCATCTAAATATGGTTCGGTACTTTTGAGCAGCGTTAAGATGTAGGGCGGCATTTTTTTGTAAATTTCAGATTGGGGATTCATATCCATGATTGTTAAGTGACCACCAGGACGCAACAACCGCCTTGCTTCTGCAAAAATCTGGCGGGTGGGAACTTGGGGCAATTCATGACAAAGCAAAAATGTGGAAACTAAATCAAATGAGGCATCTGGTAGCCCTGTCGATTCAGCTGCGGCATGAACCCAATCTATATTTGCTTGTCGCTGTTGGGCGCGGTAGTTAGCAACAGCTAAGAAGTAAGGCGATAAATCTAAGCCTGTGATTTTAGCTTGGGGATAAACTTCCTGTAAGGAAAACGTACTCAAACCTACACCACAGGCTAAGTCTAAAATATCTTGGGGCGAATTGGGGAGTTGTGCTTTGAGTATTTCGTGATAACTTTGGCGCAGTTGAGCATCTCCGTTAGCTCCAGTATCCTGCCAAATTCCTGCATGAACAGTACGAGCCGCAACTTCTAACTCAAAAGCTGGTTTCCAACCGAGATTTCCGTCTTCGTAAGCGTGGAATTCATGGTGATAATAATCTGGGTAAGAAATTTGAGGATTTTGAATTGCAGCTAAATCCTCTGACCAATCACGCTCTTGTAATTTCTCTACTTCTTTCGTCCAAGGTACGCCAATTCTCTCAGCGCGTTTAATCATCATTTGGCGGGCTTGGTGCTTGGCGAGGTTAGCTAAAGGCTTGATTGCCAAAATGCCATTTACCAAGTTGACAGCTAGGTTAGGAGAGGTTTGTACAGCAGCAGTCATAAGTTAGTTTGCATTTAATAGCCTTTTTTAACTTATGACATAACTCCTACAAGCGAGTCTAGAAATAGATTAAGTTGCGTAAAGATTGAGTTTTCACGCTATACCGCTATAGCTTGTACTGTTTGCACTTGCTCGGTTGCAGACTTATCTCGACTTTGGAAGTAGTAATAAAGGTTTGCAACCGTTAAGTCAGATGCTTGCTGTAGATTTTTAGGAACTAATGTTCTATAACCAGCAATACCAGCTTGTTGGCTGACGTAGGCTTCATACTCTTTACGTAGTGCTGGCTTAAACATAAATATTAGCTGGTCACGTAAAGAGTAGAAATGAGATTTTTCGCTTAAATTTTCGTATGCAAGTTGTTCTGGTGGTGCTAAAACGGTTGTGGTTTGGTTGGTGTCCGGGATGCTAGATTCTGAAGTTGCGAAATCAGCACTATTTAAGAGTTTCAGTTCTGATTCAGGGAGCGATCGCATCCAGTCAACTTGATTGTGCCATGTTTCGACAACTGCTAAATCATGGTGACGAATACGGCTGATTTCCGGGAAAAGAAAATCAAGTTCATCAGATGAGTCGCATGAATCAATAATCATGCAAGCGTTTTCACGGATGGTATTTTGAAGATTGCCAAGTCTGTCGCTAACGGCTGACATTTCATTTTGGACTTGATAGGTAACAACAATCGCCTGTTCAATTGCCCAAGAACATTCCAGCCTGCGAAGTTGTCCAGCTGCACAAGTTTCTGACAATAGATGAGGATTAGTATAATCTGCTAAAGCCTCAAATAACATTCCCTTTACACCATCAATCTCAGCGTTTCTTCGGCTAATATCCTGTAATTGCATCGCTGTACGAAAGCGGTTCATAGCTTGAATAAATAGCCCATACGCTCGAATTAAAACAGTACGATGTTGCTCAAATTTGATATCTTGGGCTACTTGCTCAATTAATTGCCTAATTTCTACTCCTTGGTCTTTTAAAGCTTGTTTCAAGTCAATAAAACCATTTTTGACCTCCAGCCGCATTTGCTCTACTTCTTTTCTCAGCTTGAGTGTCTGATGTAGATTAACTGCGCTTAACGCTACACCTGCAACTGTTCCCACACCAATTAAAGCTGTTGTGGCTTGCAGCACTCCCAAGCTATTTTGTATAGTTTGCAGATTATTCAGTACAGCAGTAAAGCCTCTATGAGTTTGATACATTTGCGCCCCACTCATCAGCAAATTAGGAGCAAACACCAAGGGTGATAAAGGGCTGTTGTTAGCTACTGCACCAATCGCATGAGCTACAAACTGTCCTGTAGCTACATCTCTAGCCATAGCTATTGGTATGCCATTACTAAAGACTGGTAGATATTTACCACTTTCAATACCAGCTTGAATTAGAGGAGCAAATTGGAACTGCATATATTTGCATAGTTAAAAGCTAATTTGTCTGAGCCTAACGGGTTTTGATTCGAGAAAATAACCGTATTTATTCGGTAAATAGGTAAATTTTTTCTCAACATGGGCATACTAAACCCGTAAAACTCTATTGATTCAAAATCTATATGGATACTTCACGGGTTGACGCTCAGACTGTTGAATTAATGTTGCGCATTACGGGGCAAAATCTGAGTCAAAAAGATATCACACCACTTTTGATATTTTTAGCCAATTTAGTAACAGTGCTGCTGGGAGTAATATTTGTAGATGGCACAGTTGCAGAGTCAGAAAAGCAGAGGTTACTGGCAATTTTGTATCGATTTAGCTTACCAGAAAGTGATTTGCGTCGAGTAACACATTTGATGATTAAGGGGATCAAGGAGCATCAAGTTCATCAACAAATAAATGATTTATTAACCATAGCGTCTCCACTGTCAAACTCAGAAAGACTGCTATTAATTAGTTTTGGATATGAAATATCAACAGTAGATGGTGAAATGGACTCACGCGAGAAAAAGTATTTACAAATATTTGCTCAAAAACTAGATATTAATCCGCAACATTTAGTAGTTGTAGAATCTGTATTTACTCATAACACGGATGTAGAAATTACTGCTGTTAATGAAGTAAGTTTTTTACTTAACCCCTCTCGTTTCCAAAATCTAGATACTATATTTGTCAAAGAAGCCGGCAATATTCTGAAGATTTTACCTGTTAAACCAGAACACAAAACTACTAAACAGCCTCAAAATATAAATTACAAAAAATTAAAAAGTCTTCAAAGCTATCATCAGCAATTAAATAATTATTTTTATCAAATATTACAAATAATTGAGGAATGCCAAAAGCAAGAGTTTCTACCTCAAACTCTGATAGAGGAAGCCAGTGAAGTATCTCAAAAATTGCAGTCTCACCAGTTTAGGTTAGCCGTTATAGGTGAATTTAGCCAAGGCAAATCAACTCTATTAAACACTTTACTAGGTGAAGAAATACAACCTGTAAGAGAAATTCCTTGTAGTGGTACAGTAACAGTCTTAAAATACGGAACTCAAAAACGAGTAATTTGTCGTTATAAAGATGGACGACAAGAAGAAATTTCTTGTGATCAGTATCAACTGAAGGCGACAATTTCAGAGGATGCAGCAATAGGTTGTCTAAGTGATGAACTCGGACATTCAGAAATAGCAGAAATTGTTTTTGAGCATCCTGGTTTAGAGTTATGTAGTAGTGGCGTAGAAATCATAGATTCTCCAGGCTTAAACGAACACCCCGACCGTACTGCAATTACACAAAGATTGCTCAAGGATACTGATGCAGCTATTTTCCTAACTAATGCTTCACGTTCTTTCACTCAAGGAGAACGTGACTTACTTTTAGATATAAAAACTCAACTAAATGATGGTCAAGAAAATGAACCTGCTAATAATCTTTTTGTAGTAGGAAACTTTATAGATTTAGTACGTAGCGACAAAGGACGTGAACAAGTAAAACAGAGAATTGAAAGGTTTGTACTGGGTGAAAATCCTATAGTTACAGGTCACAACCGCGTTCACTTAATTTCAGCTCAAGCCACACTGGATGCAATATTACAGGGATCAGAAAATGAGTATTTGCAAAGCTTCCAGAATTTTACTCAGTCTCTTGAGGAATTTCTAACACTTGAAAGTGGCAGAGTAAAAATTAAACATTCTGCCAATCAAGTTAATAGAATAATTCAAAAATTTGTAGATAGCCTATCTCAAGCTGAAAAGACTTTAGATGGAAAAATTAAACTCTCTGATTCAGAAAAGCAGGATATTTTAGAAAGGATAGGAGAAGCAAGCGGGAGAGATATAAAAATACGTATGTTGGTATCTAATCTTACAGAGCTAGTTTATGATAAAGCTACTAAATATAGCGATGATTGGCGTAAAGAGTTAGACAATAAAATGGCTAACAAAAGTAAATCTTGGTATTCAGAACATAATCCAGTTTTTAGCCGAGACAAATTGATTAAGGATTATACTAATCAGTTTATCAGGGATTTATCAAAAGAAATAGATGACTGGGCGAATCAAATCCTAAAAGATAAAATATTCAAAACAGTTTTTAGTTATTTAGATGCAAAAGTGGCTTATGAACTGGACGCAATTCAAGGCGATTTTAAACGTTTAGATCAACAAGTTAACACAAGTTTTAGTGAACGAATAAATCTTTCTATTACAGGAATTAAAGATGATTTTATGGGGTTGGGAAGCATAGGCGGAGGGCTAGGAATAGGTGGTGCTTTAGCAGCTGGCTTAGTAGTATTCACAGGAATTGGATTTATAGCAGTTGTTGTTGCTAGTGTTGCTGCTGCGATCGCTGGTTCATTGGGGTTAGGAATGCTAGACCTAGATGGAGTAAGAAACCAAATAAAACTGAAAGTTTGTGATATAGGTTTTAAAAAATTGAACGAATCAAGGGATGAATTTGATAAAAAGTTAAAAGAAATAATTACTACAGTTTTAAATAACCGTATTGAATCAGCAAGTAAAATAATTGAGCAAGCGATCGCACTCTATGAAAACCTCCTAGAACAGCAAGAAAAAGCTCACGAAGCAACTCTAGAACAACGTGAAGCTGAAAAACAGTTAATTTTTCACAAGCGTCAAGAACTTGAGAAAGTACAAAATGACCTAGAAGTTCTACTCAGCCAATGTAGTGTTTAGTAAATAGTTATACGTATGCGATCGCACATTTATTATTAGAGAAAGAGTATTAGAAAACTCTTTCCCTATTCTGACTCTCTATTTCTGACTCGGTTTTAAAGCCAATAAAATTTCGAGTTGACTGGTTGATTTATCGGGACTAGTAGCAGTTGCAGCAAAACCGCGAATCGAACTCAAGATGGCACTAGTCTCAGGTGGAATTGGTCTACCTTGGCTAGCAAAACGGTTAACTAGAGTGACTGTTTTGTCCATATCTAAATAAAAATAGCCACCGTTAGGCTGTTGCAATGAACCTGTAACAGTTTTAAAGGTGTCGCTTTTATCTAAAGTTTGGCCGTTAGAAGCCACTACTGCATCACCAACGGGGCCGCCAACTGCTAAAAAGACGGTATCTTGATCTAACCAACCGTGAGACAATAATGCACCTTGTTGGGGTATCTGCCATTCAGTGACATCTTTACCACCAATATTTCTGGTAGCAATGTTGATTCTCTGGGCTTTGGCAAGATTATCAAGTTTGGTGAAGGTGGCTTCTGCGGTTTTGCGATCGCTGGTATCAAATATAAAAGCACCGCCAAAACCTACACTTGCTAACACGCCTTGATTAGATGGAATCGCAGCCAAGCCAAATTCTCCATCCATCCAGCCAAAAATATCTTTATCTAAGTCAAGATCAACGAATTTCATCTGGCCGCGTACCTGTTGCAGCCCTTGTTGAAATTCGGGATACTCTTTGGCCTGTTCTACAAATGTTTGCCAGCCACGGCTAATTCCGTTACCGCTAATTAAGGCAAAGGTATCGCTGGGAAATTGCGTCAATATTTTAGCTGGCGTATTTTGATACTGAAATTTGTTCAGTTGCGGATCTAAATTGGCGATCGCTTTTACCCTAACTCCCTGGTCATCAACACCAACACCAGCCACCATTGATTTTACTTGTTTCAACTGTGACAAACTTTGTGGAGGTAATTGTCTTGCTTGCGGGCTGGCTGCTGCTAGTTGCTGTACCATATTTGCGTAGTCTGGTACATAAATTTGAGCAAGTGTGTTTTGCAAATTTATCGCTTTAGGCAAAATATCACTAGCACCTTCTTTAGTAGCAAAAGAAGGCTGACCTTTATAAGTATCAATTGCTTTTTCTACAGATTGCTTCTCAGGAGCTAATAATAAATAGCTGTTATTAATAACTACACTATATGTTTGTTTACCTTCTTCTATAGTTTCTGTTATTTTTTCACCTTTATAATCAATATCCTGACTTTTCACTCCTTTTTGACTTTTTAATCTGTTAGCAAAATTCAAAGCAGTTAGTTTATCTTTGATCCCTACCACCATTAAAATGTTCGCCTCTTGTTGCGACTTAATTGCAGGAGTTATTTCTTTATTACCAGGTACACCAATATTTAACTGAGCAGGTTTGGTTGGATTTGGTGGTAACACTGCAATCATGACCCCACCAACCCAAGGCTTGATATCTTTTTCGTAAGAAATATCACTGCCTTTAAATAAATCTTTATTAAAGCTTTCTAGGCTTTTTGTTAATAACTTCTGGGCTTCAGGAGTACCAAATTGTTGTAATTTTGCCCAAGCTTGGGGGTCGGTGGTTACATAGGTAGCCATCAGTGCTGAGGCTGGAACTAACTTAGCACTACCTAAAGCACCTGAGCTATCTCCGGATGGGCCTTTAAACAGATATGTATAGACTGCTACACCTCCTACAACTGCTACAAATGCACCAATGGCAGGCAGCAAAAATTTTGACTTACTTTGAAACATTGTGATCGTCCTAATTTTTCTCAAATTTTTACCAAGGTTAGTAAAAACGTCATTGTTGAGTTCTCGGAATTATTCAAAAATTTCACTATTTCTTCAGGGTTTCACTGTTAAAATTAGTAAATATACATACAAGCAGCAACAAGAACCCCAAAAAAATACTTCAATAAGATGAGAGCTAAATCCGTAAAGGATTTGTGATTCATCTCGCAAGGGGTCTTGTTGGAATGAGCCAAGCTATTCTAAGCTATGAAAAAATTTACGAGTATTTGTACTCAATGAAAATTTATCAAAGGCAAAAATATCCACATCCGCGAGAGAAAGATTAATTATAATCTTTCAAATATTGCAAAGATTGCATATTACCTATCTGCTATTTAGATTTGAACACCCAACTAAATAGCGGTAATTTCATACATCTAGTTAGACTTTTTAGGATTAAAAGGCCAGTCAGCATCAATGTCGAATTATTATTTTGATACAGAAAATAACGGACACAAATCTTTTGAGCTACCAGGAGCCAGACCACACTATAACCCCGATCGCCCTGGTCAGGTAGAGCATATTTTTCTTGATCTGAGTTTAGATATCCCTAATCAAAGTTATCAAGGCAGTTGTAGTATTCGTCTTTTGCCAGTCCGCAGTGGAATTGAGCGTTTGACGCTGGATGCAGTCAACTTAAATATCCAGTCTGTGCAAGTGGATGAGGTAGCACAAAAATTTGACTACGACGGCGAACAGCTTTCGATTCAGCTTTCGCAACCAACCGAACTTGGCAAAAAAATATTGATTGCGATCGCATACTCAGCCGAAAAACCCCAACGTGGTATCTACTTTATCCAACCAGACAAACCCTATCCTCACAAGCCAACTCAAGTCTGGACTCAAGGTGAAGACGAAGACTCCCGTTTTTGGTTCCCCTGCTTTGATTATCCCGGTCAACTATCTACTTCCGAAATTCGCGTCCGGGTTCCTAAGTCTCTAGTGGCAATTTCTAACGGTGAATTAATTGACACCTCTGACGCAGGAGACTACAAAATCTATCATTGGTCACAGCAGCAAGTTCATCCCACCTACTTGATGACTCTGGCTGTTGGCGACTTTGCCGAAATTCGTGATGAGTGGAAAGGTAAACCAGTCACTTACTACGTAGAAAAAGGCCGGGAAGCAGATGCTAAACGCAGTATGGGCAAAACTCCCCGTATGGTTGAATTTCTGAGTGAAAAGTATGGTTATCCATACCCTTTTCCTAAATATGCCCAAGTTTGCGTTGATGACTTCATCTTTGGGGGGATGGAAAATACTTCCACCACCTTATTAACAGACCGTTGTCTTTTGGATGAACGCGCCGCTTTAGATAACCGCAACACCGAAAGTTTAGTCGTTCACGAACTGGCGCACCAATGGTTTGGCGATTTGTTGGTAATTAAGCATTGGTCTCATGCTTGGATTAAAGAAGGTATGGCTTCTTATTCAGAAGTCATGTGGACAGAACATGAATACAGTGCAGAAGAAGCCGCATACTATCGCTTAATAGAGGCGCGTAGTTACTTAAGCGAAGATAGCAGCCGCTATCGCCGACCAATGGTAACTCATGTTTACCGCGAAGCCATTGAACTTTATGACCGACACATCTACGAAAAAGGATCTTGTGTTTATCACATGATTCGGGCGGAATTGGGAGAGGAATTATTTTGGCACGCTATTCAAACATTTGTCCAAGATAATGCCCATAAAACAGTTGAGACAGTAGACTTACTCCGCGCCGTTGATAAAGCAACAGGACGAAATCTAGCTTTCCTCTTCGACCAATACGTTTATCGTGGCGGTCATCCTGATTTTAAACTGGCTTACTCTTGGGATGGAGATGCTAATTTAGCAAAGGTCACAGTTACCCAAACCCAAGCTGATAAAAACAGTAGTAAAGATTTATTTGACCTAAAAATTCCCATCGGATTCGGTCATGTACAGAAAGGAGAACCTGCAAAGCTAACAACTTTTACCGTCCGAGTGCATGAACACGAACAAAGTTTCTACTTTCCACTGTCAGCCAAACCTGATTTTATTAGTTTTGATGTCGGTAATCATTTCCTGAAAACTGTAGCTTTGGAATATCCTGTACCTGAGTTAAAAGCACAGTTAGAATTTGACCCTGACCCCCTTTCGCGGATTTATGCAGCCGCAGCTTTGGCGAAAAAAGGTGGTTTGGAAGCTACCAAAGCCCTATCAAAGTCACTGAAAAACGAACCATTTTGGGGTGTGCGGGTAGAAGTAGCAAAACATCTGGCAGAAGTCAAGTTAGATCAGGCTTTTGATGGGTTAATCGCTGGATTAAAAGATAAAAATCCTTATGTGCGCCGTGCTGTAGTCACAGCATTAGCAACAATCAAAACCCATGATAGTTATAAGGCTGTGAAAGAAGTAGTGCAGGAAGGCGATCGCAGTTATTATGTAGAAGCCGCCGCCGCCCGTGCAATTGGCGCGATCGCAGCTGCTAATCTAGACGAAAAGCCCAAGGAAGATAAAGCTATCAAGCTACTAAAATCTGTTTTAGAAGAAAAAGCAGGTTGGAATGAAGTAGTCCGCGCTGGGGCGGTTGGTGGTTTAGCAGAACTCAAAACCTCAGAAGCAGCTTTAAATCTACTCTTGGAATACACAAAACTGGGGATTCCACAAGCATTACGTTTACCAGCTATCCGGGCTTTAGGTAAGATTTCCGTTGGTCAAACGCCTGTAAACCTGGAACGGATTTTAGACAGATTAGCAGAACTTGCCAAAGAAACTTTCTTCTTAACTCAAATGGCGGTAGTCGCCTCCTTGGGACAAATGGAGACACCGAAAGCGATTGGGATTTTGCGCGCACTTTCCGACCAAACGCCCGATGGGCGAGTGCGTCGCTATGCTGACGAAGAAATTGCCAATGTCCAAAAGCATATCGGCCCGGAAACTGCCTTGCGGCAATTGCGCGAGGAACTCGACCAAATCAAACAACAAAACCAAGAACTTAAAAGTCGCTTAGAAGATTTGGAGGCGAAGTCTAAAAAATCGGATTCATAGTGTTAATGCACTAATTTAGGCTTGTTATTTCAGTAGCGTGCGTGAATAAAATGTCACGCACATCTTTGCACATGGAAAAATTCTGTCTGTTATGTACTGCTTGGTTGACAGTTTTGAGGCACCATATGAACAACTTAGAATCAGCCTATTGTTGCATATACTGTAGGCCCAAAATAACTCTTTACCCAAGTACGGATAGATACGACGGAATTTGTCAAAACTGCATTGGTTTCCTTGCTATTCAAGCAGTATTTAGGAGTAAGTCTTATAAGCATAGCTTTTCACTCTTCAATGATGGCTATTTTAAATATGAAAAGATGGTTGTCATACTAAGTCAGGAAGGAAAAGCGATTGATCAACATTATGATTATCTTCACGATGCAGGTGGCGAATGGGATACTTGGATTACAGGTAATTTGCCTCAAGAATTATTGTTCTGCGCCAAGAAATGGTACAACGAATTTAAGTTCAAGACTTATCCGACTGTTGGCAATGAAATTGAAGTTTATTTACTCAGATTTTGGAATGAAAACTCATTAGTAGAGATATCGGTCAATTCTCCTAAATATTGGATTAGGCAAGGTGCTTCCGAGTTACACAACTTTTCGGTAATTTGGAATACTTTAAAAAAGCAAGGTGGGAATGACGATGAATTAGCTGCAATCCACTTCAAGATTTGATCCAACTTGATAGGCTATCTTGCAACGTACTTAAATGAAATGACCATGAGCGATCGCAAAATCTTGTAGACTGTGTAAATAAAATGTCACCCACCTTTTTAATATTGAGAGCTTTGTTCCTCGTTAGCTAGAATGATGGATGAGTACAATGAAGTCTTGCAGCCGATGATTTTTAGTGATCTGGTCGAAGTAATCAAAAGTCTCTCAGTAGATGAGAAGCGTGAACTTCAACTTTTGTTGCAGCAATACCTTCCTGAAGAGCGCCGTGAAGAGATATACGATAACTTTCAGTTAGCAAAAATTGAACAGCAGAAAGGTGAACTGAAGTTTTCCTCCAACATCGAGGATCTGAGACAACTGATAGAGGAGTAATCGTGGAAGTTAGTTTCAGTTCTCCATTCAAACGTGCTTTTAAAAAGCGCATCAAAGGCAACGTAGATTTAGAAGCAAAGTTTTGGCAAAGACTGGAACAGTTCACTGTAGATCCATTTGATCCAAGCTTAAAAACGCACAAACTATCGGGCAAGCTCCAGGAATTCTGGAGTTTTAGCGTAGATTACGATGAAAGAGTACTGTTCTACTTTACAGAAGATGGAAAAGCTGTGCTTGTAGATATTGGTAGCCATGACGAGGTTTATTGAGCAGTACGAACTATTAAGTAGGTGGACACAATTATTTAGAAGACGCATTTCGACTCCCCTCGACTACGCTCAAGGCAAGTCGCTCAATGCTCTATAAGCTGACTAGAAGAGGGTTGAGCGAAGTCGAAACCCGGTCATCTCAGTTTTTAGATAGGCACTGAAATTACAAGTGCTGTATCATGCATCAAGTATCGCTGGAGAAAAGTCTCCTTAACAAATCTTTAACTATTGCCAATTTGTTTCTGCCCGATTTGCGGAGATTTTTTGTACTTTTATAAAGTATAATTAAGGAAAAGATAAAAAATCTAGGCAGTACGGTAGCCTTTTATAGCCGTGTGTCTATTTAAAAAAGCTAAATTTTAATAGTTTTTATAAAAAACTACAGTTATCCTCAACAAGCAATTAGCTTGCATTTTCGGATGCAAAAAAACAACAGTGTAGATTTCTCAGTTGAAGAGGCAAACAAAAGCGTGGGTGAGTATCAACCTGCTCAGCTAAAGCGATACAATCCAGAAGCGATCGCTCGTCACTATCGTTACCGCCCCTGGTTGGCATGGGGACGCTTGCTGAGAATTATCTGGTCTTTTGCTAGATTCATTTTAAGTCTGAAATGGGACGAATGGCAAAATCAAGTCGAGCAGAACAAAGGTAAACGAGCTACCCAGTTGCGTCAACTGCTCACTAGGCTAGGCCCTACCTTCATTAAAGTTGGTCAAGCCTTGTCTACCAGACCTGACTTAATTCGCAAAGATTTCTTGGAAGAGTTGGTGAAATTACAAGACCAACTACCACCTTTCGATAATGCGATCGCTTATGCAATTATCGAAAAAGAACTTGAGTGTGCGATATCAGACGTTTACAGCGAATTAACACCAAACCCTGTGGCGGCGGCCAGTTTGGGACAAGTTTACCGTGGTCGTTTGATTAGCGGTGAAGAAGTAGCAGTAAAAGTCCAACGTCCCAACTTACGCCCAACTCTCACCCTTGACCTTTATTTAATGCGGTGGGCAGCGGGTTGGCTTGCACCTTGGTTGCCCCTCAATCTCGGTCATGATTTGACTTTAATTGTGGACGAGTTCGGCACTAAGTTATTTGAAGAAATAGATTACATTAACGAAGGTCGCAACGCGGAAAAATTTGCTAACAATTTCCGTAACGACCCGCAGGTGAAAGTCCCGGCTATTTACTGGCGTTACACGAGTAATCATGTTTTGACTCTGGAATGGATAAACGGCTTCAAGCTGACAGATACTCAAAGTATTCGTGCAGCTGGGTTAGATCCAGAGGTAATTATTCAGATAGGGGTAACTTCGGGTTTACGCCAACTTCTAGAATTTGGTTTCTTTCACGCTGACCCCCATCCAGGTAATTTATTTGCCATGCCCGATGGTCGAATGGCTTACATCGACTTCGGTATGATGGATCAGTTAGAAGAAATCACAAAAGAAAATTTGGTAGATGCGTTAGTCCATCTGGTCAACAAAGACTATCTTGACTTAGCCACGGATTTCGTGAATTTGGGTTTTTTAACACCAGACACGAATATTTGCCCGATTGTGCCAGCATTAGAAGCAGTATTAGGCAACGCTATTGGTAAGAATGTTCAAGATTTTAACTTCAAAACAATTACCGATGAATTCTCGGAATTGATGTATGAATACCCCTTCCGGGTTCCTGCCAAGTTTGCCTTAATTATTCGTTCTTTGGTGACACAAGAAGGTATTGCCCTCAGCCTTAACCCCAATTTCAAAATTGTTGAGGTGGGTTATCCATATATTGCACGGAGATTACTTACTGGAGAATCTCCGCAATTACGGCGACGGTTGCTGAATGTACTATTTAAAGATGGTAAATTCCAGTGGCAGCGATTGGAAGATTTAATTGCGATCGCCCGTACCGATGGTAACTTTGATGTACTGCCTACAGCCCAAATGGGTTTTCAATATTTACTGTCAGAAGAAGGTAAATTCCTGCGGCGACAGTTAGTGTTAGCACTCACAGAAGATGACCGTCTGCATACCGAAGAAGTACAACGGTTGTGGGATTTAGTCAAAGATGATATTAAGCCTAATCGTTTATTAGATGTAGCGATCGGTTTTTTAACAAATTTATCCCGCGAAAGCGTAGCTGCGATCGTCCCAAAAGCTACTACCCTTGTTAATTTTGGTAATTCCGCATCCGGAATTGGACGCTAAGAACAAAATTCAGGGTGAAAGTCAGGAGCATTTTTGCTTCCTATCCCCTGAATTTTTCCGCTTTGCTGTTATGGAAATAGTCAGAGTAGTTAGGAATTGCTAGATGATAAAACTTAGCCAGCAAAAGCCTTAGAGGTTTATCACTTATCACCTATTACCTGTCACCTACTATAAAATTTTACCTTTAATATCATAGGAGTTTTCATGTACTATTTTCCTGAACAACCGCCTTATTTTCTCTTAGCTGTTGGTTTATTTATAGCCGTAACTTCTGGCTTTGGTTTATCTGGCACACTGAAAGTTATTGTACGAAAATGGTCAAAAAATAGTGCAGAAATAGCTGAATCACGTTCTTTTACTAGACAATTATTAGTACCCTTTTTAGGTATAACTCTCGGTGTTACCTTGTTCCTTTACTCAGGGTTAGCAATATTTGGGTTTCCTACTTTCATGGCTTTGGGTGTTGGTTTGCCACTCAGCCTTTTAACTTGCTTGCTTGTATGGTTGCAGTTGGGCAGTATGCTAGATTTTGCCAAAAACAAAGGAATGCAATCTTTAGATTTAGATTCCTGGTCTTAGATAGTCAAGAACTTTATTAAAAAATGCATTTTAAAAGCCTGATTGCCCAAAGGAGTCAGGTTTCTTGTTATTTTTCTCATATCATTTCACTAAAAACTTGATACGGTTAGCTTCCGATTTAGCGGTACAAGTCGGAAAATCCGCCTAAGGCACTGCCTCCCCTACGGCCCTACGGCCTTAATGATAAGGCTTTAATCCTGAAGTGAATTCGATGAACATCTTATCTTCCCAACCCCTTTCCGAAGCATATAGATAAATTAAATGGAAGTGGGTTTTTTTAAATCTGTCGAACTCACGTTCATCCTAGGTATTTTACTGAACATGATATGAGCAGTGCCAGTATTTTTTACAAAAACTTCAAGAATTTCCACCTCTGTTTGGATTAAACTTCAGTGTAAATACTGAAGGGCAACAAATATGAAATTACAACCTGCTAGATTCTGCTTCTGCACCTTAGCATTTGGAAAGAACTATCGTAATCTTGCCCTATTATTAGCTAAAGATTTAGAAAAATACTCGTCAGAAACTACTTTTATTGTTTTAACTGATGAACCTAGAGATTTTAGTAAACAGCCTAATGTTTTAGCTTTTAAACATCAACAGCAAAGCGTTAAGTTATATCACGATAAAAGATTTGCGATCGCCAAGGGTTTGTCTTTATTTGATTCCTGTATATTTCTGGATGCAGATATGCGAATCTTGGCTCCGGTTACCCACGATATGGAGTGGATTACAACGCCCGGCATCAATGCTAGAGGGTGTGAGATGATGTCTAATAAATATGCAAAAGTTTTTTCAGGAGGCTCAGATAGCAAGCTGCTCAAAGAATTTAAAGTTACTAAAAATCTAGCTAAAAAGTTGAATTTAGAGTTAGATAGTTCCAATGTCAACTTTGTCTATGAGTACTTATTTGCAGTCACCAAAGATGAAGGTAAAGAAATTGAATTCCTCAAGCAATGGGATACTATTGCTGCCTATTATGAGTTAAATGGAGTGTATGAGGGCGAAGGTAATGCCATCGGTATAGCCGCAGCGCAAGCAGGTTTACCTGTAAGATGGTGTGCAATGGATGGGATTAATTTCTTTAAAGATAGAACAGAATTAATCAGGGTAAAAAAGGGACAATCGAATATGCAAGATATGAAAATATATTTTGAACAGCAGAGAAAGCTGGAATATCCTCAACATTCTCTAATGAAAAAATTAATAATTAAAATTCGGAAACAGATTTTATATTTTTTCTATTTGTTGCGTTTGCGAATTGTTACTTTAAAGAATTTTGAGTTTTATTATAGATAAAAAGTTAAATTAGACAATTAACTTAAATTTAACCGAAAATTGAATATCGCTTGACTAACTGTTAACTTTCAACCAATAGCTTTTCTCCAGCGCGGATAAAACCTGAGGAGTGGAGGAATATTTTTAACAGTATTTAGGTGCTAGCAGTTTGTAAGTCATCTCGAAAAAGCACTTTTAAAATTGCAAGAGTAATGGCTACATCTGCAATTTAAATATGTATCAGTATTCCTCCTCTTCTAAGGTTTACCAAATTTTGAGAGGGGAGCTATGAACAATTTAAATGTTGAAAGTTTGCTGTCAGTAAAACTGAAGCGGAGAAACTTGTTAATTGGTGCTGGAGGTTTAGCAGGATTTGCGATTGCCAGCCAATTTTCAGACCGGGTAATTGCTCAACCAAGCTTTTCTGGCTATCCATTTACCCTTGGTGTAGCATCCGGCGATCCGCTACCAGACAGTGTGATTTTATGGACGCGGTTAGCTCCTGACCCCATCAGAGGTGGTGGAATGCCGCAACAAAACATCCAGGTGAGATGGCAAGTAGCTACTGACCCATCTATGAGACAGGTACTGCGACGGGGAGTAACAGTTGCATCCCCCGACTTAGGACACTCTGTTCACGTTGATGTTTCCGGCTTAGAACCTGACCGCTATTACTGGTATCAATTTAAAGTCGGGAATGAAATTAGCCCCATTGGACGGACTCGCACAGCACCCGCCAAGTACGCAAACGTTAACCAACTGAACTTTGCCTTTGCGTCTTGCCAAGAGTATCAAAGCGGCTTCTACACAGCTTACAAATTTATGGCTGGGGAAGACCTGAACTTTGTGGTTCACTTAGGTGACTATATATATGAAGGTGGAATTAATACCACCAGAGTACGGCAGCACAATAGTCCAGAAATTATTACTTTAGAAGACTATCGTAACCGCCATGCATTATACAAAACAGACCCCGACTTACAAGCGGCTCATGGTGCATTCCCTTGGATTGTGACTTGGGATGACCACGAAGTAGATAACAACTGGGCAGGTTTTGTACCTGAAGATCCAGATATACAGACTCCGGAACAATTTCGGCTTCGCCGTCGAGTAGCTTTTCAGGCATATTACGAGCATATGCCCATCCGAGTTAAACCAAGCAGAAATTGGGACGAACTGAAGTTATATCGACAGTTCACCTTTGGCAAACTTGCTAGTTTCAATGTACTTGACACTCGCCAATATCGCTCAGACCAACCCTGCTTACAAACCTTCCCATCAGCACCCGATTGTCCAGACCGTAAAAATCCATTACTGACAATGACGGGTACTCCGCAAGAACGGTGGCTATTGCAAGGATTAGAAGAATCTCCCACCCGTTGGAATGTGATTGCTCAACAAATTTGGTTTGGTCAGGTGGATTATCAACCTGGATATGAAAAAGCATTCAATATGGATCAGTGGGATGGTTATCCTGCTGCACGGCAAAGAATTATCGACTTTATCGACAGTCGCCGTCCTAAAAATCCAGTGATTATTACAGGTGACTGGCACTCTTTCTGCGTGCAAGACATTAAGAAAAACTTTGATGACCCAAACTCGAAAACTGTAGCAACAGAATTTGCCGGGACATCAATCAGTTCGCTTTGCCCTTGGGCTAGCAGCGTCCAGGCGAACTTGTCAGAAAACCCCCACATCAAATTTTTTAACGGCGATGTACGCGGCTATGTTCGTTGCCAAATTAAACCCAATGTTTGGCAAAGTGACTACCGCACCGTTTCTACAACTACTGACAGATTCTCAGCGACGATTAACAATCTGGCTTCGTTTATTGTGGAAAATGGCCGAGCCGGAGCGCAACAGATTTCGTAAAAAATGTGTTGGCGCAGCCCGCCGTAGGCATCGCTTGAATTAACGTGAGTTCGACCGATGATAAAGAACCCCTCTCCAAACCTCTCCCCGAAGCAGGGAGAGGCTTAGAAAGCTTAATTTTTTGTTCCTAACCAAGATATTAAAGCCCCTCTCCGAGACGGAGAGGGGTTGGGGAGAGGTTCATCGAACTCACGTTGAATTACTACCTCCAGATTGATTAGCTCACGTAAGTGGGCTTTTTCTTATTTGATAAGCTGATGTGCATTCAAGTTGCACAATTTGAATGGTCGGTAATAACTTCAAACCTCTCCCCTGCTCCCCCGCCTCCCTGTGCTTCCGCCTTGCTTTTTTGCTTGTAGAGAACTTCCGTTTAAAAAGCAGTTGGTAAAATCCGAAAGGGAAGGAAACAGAAACATGAATCTTGAGGTTGATGGATCTCCCTTTAAACCGCAAGGGTAAACGGCGAGATGATTTCAAGATGTTAAAAGTTTCAGAAGTTCAAAGGATGGTTTGTAAGAAGTTCGGTATCGTATTGCTGGAAGCAGGCAATGTAAAGATAAAGCCATGAACAAAACGGTAGAAATTCTATCAGATCAGTCAGCCTTGGTGGCGCGATCGCTCTCGTTAATCTTATCTAAGTTGGAAACTGCCATTGCACAACGGGGGCAATTTACTATTGCTTTATCCGGTGGTAGTACACCTAAACCTTTATATGAAGCGATCGCTACAAAAAATTTGCCTTGGGATAAAATTCATGTTTTCTGGGGCGATGAACGCTACGTTCCCCCAGATCATCCCGATAGCAACGAACTGATGGCGCGGCGTGCATGGCTAGATCGCGTGAATATCCCAGCCGCTAACATTCATGCCGTGCCTACTTTAGATGGCGATCCAGCCGTATCTGCCGCTAAACATGAACAGCATTTGCGAGAGTTCTTTCATGCTGCTCCCGGTGCGTTTCCGGCTTTAGATGTCATATTGCTCGGCATGGGTGATGATGCCCATACTGCATCATTGTTTCCCCACACAGAAGCACTAAAAGTAAGCGATCGCTTAATTACTGTGGGTAACAAAGACGGGAACCCTCGCATCACCTTTACCTACCCATTCATCAACGCTGCTCGCAGCGTTATTTTTGTGGTTGCTGGTGCTAATAAACGACCAGCGTTAGCCAAAGTTTTTGCACCAGAAGCAGATGACTTCTCCTACCCATCTCGCTTAATTCGGCCTCAAGGAGAACTTTGGTGGCTACTAGACTCGGCCGCCGGAGCAAAGGGTGAAGTTTGAAGTATGAAGTATAAAATTCCATCCTTTATACTTAATACTTCAGCCTTTTTTCTTTCTAGCAGCTATCCACAAAAGTAGTTGTTAAAATCGAAAGCTAGGTTGTCTCCTTGCCCAACTGCTGATTAGTGGAAGCAGAAGCATCTACAAGTTATAGCCATAGCCTAGCTAGTTAGGACATCGGTAGGTAACAAACCTTAGACACTAAACGACTCTTAACTCTGTCCCCCTGTCACTTGTTACCTATTCCCTGCTATACCTCTGCTTGCCAGTAAATCTTACGCTGATCTTCAACAAAGGCTTAAATCAATGATCGTCTGTCCGAATTGCAATCATCCCAATCCTAATGGCGCAGTCCAGTGTGAAGCCTGCTATACGCCTTTACCAGCGACTAGTAACTGCCCCAATTGTGGAGCGACTGTGCAGGCTGATGCTGCTTTCTGCGGACAATGTGGTTTTAATCTGCACTCTGCTGCTGCACCAGCTGCCACAGTTGCCCCTGAAATGCCTGTACAAGCACAGCCGTTAGTTACACCAGACCCAATGTTAGACTTGCTACAACCAGACGCTTTGGGTATTAATCAACAACAGGCTGCACCAATACCACCAACAGCCGTCGCCGCACCACCTCCAGTAGTAATTGAAAGCGCACCTCCATCACCACCGCCAACTGTTGCGGCTGAAGCTGTCATTCCTACCCCACCTCCTGAACCAGTAGCCGCACCAGAACCAGCACCAGAGCCAGAGCCAGAACCAGCACCACCACCACTAGCAACTCCAGCCGTTGCGAGAACACAATTACAGCAAGTAACAGCGCGGTTAGTTCATATTCAAAGCGATCGCGAAATTGAATTACCTCAAAGTCTATCGGTAATTCACATCGGTAAACCTAATGACCGTATTCCCCCCGATATTGATGTTTCAGGGTTTAGTAATTCGGAAATTGTCTCTCGCATACACGCAGACATTCGTGTTGAGGGAGATGCTTATTATGTGGAAGATGTTGGAAGTTCTAATGGCACTTACATTAATAACTTGCCATTATTACCAGGAAACAGACACCGCCTCCGCCCAGGCGATCGCATCAGCCTCGGCAAAGGTGACTTGGTAACATTTATCTTTCAGTTTAATTGAAACTTTGTAAGATGTTAAAACCCTTCATTAGTATGAAGGGTTTACAGCACAAAGTTAAGGAATTATTTGAAATAATTCAGTAAACAGCAGGTTTGGAACTTTACTCATTAGCTTGCCTTGGATGTATTTACCGCCAAGTAATTTATCACCCTGATCTGTAAAATTGACCTTGAGGGAGTCTGGCGACCGAACGCTGGCTTTCTCAACCAGGAGTCTAACTTTCACATCCGAGATGACCAGTTTTAATTCTCTGGGGATTCAAGCTAGGAGTAAAGAGATTTTAGCCTGGTTGGCTTTTGCTTTTATTGAGATAGTTTTGTTTTCCCACGTTTCCAGGCATAATCATCCCAGATTACTATTAATACTGGGTGTCCGCTAATGAAATTACTGCTTTGTGCTTTGATTACACCTGTAACTGTATTATTAGCTGCTACACAAACATGGGCAGCAATTCAAACAAAGAATGTTGAGTATAAACAAGGAAATACAGTTTTACAAGGTTATTTAGCATACGATGATGGTATTAAAGGTAAGCGTCCTGGCGTGTTGGTGGTACATGAATGGAATGGCTTGCAGTCTTATGCCAAACAACGCACAGAACAGTTAGCAAAACTCGGTTATGTTGCGTTTGCTGCCGATATTTATGGCAAAGGTGTCAGACCAAAGAATAATGAAGAGGCAGGTAAACTAGCCACATTTTATCGCCAAAACCGTCAATTGTTGCGCGATCGCGCCTTAGCTGGGTTAAAAGCATTACAATCAAATTCCCTAACTGATGTTAACCGGATTGCGGCGATCGGTTATTGTTTTGGCGGTGGTACAGTATTAGAACTAGCTCGTAGTGGTGCCAACATTGCCGGAGTAGTCAGTTTTCACGGCAACCTCGATACACCAAACCCTAACGATGCCAAAAATATCAAAGCCAAAGTATTAGTATTGCAGGGTGCTAATGATCCATTTGTACCACCAGAACAAGTCCAAGCATTTGAAAACGAAATGCGTCAAGCCAATGTAGACTGGCAATTAATTTCTTATGGTGGTGCAGTACATGGCTTTACTAACCCAGAAAACAAAGGTCAGTTAAAAGGAGCATTATATAATCCCATTGCTGACCAACGTTCTTGGCAAGATATGCGGCAATTTTTTGTAGAAATTTTTCGTAAATAAACTCAGGCGCGATTAATAGCTTTTAAAATCCCCGACTTCTTGAAGAAGTCGGGGATATAAATCACACTAAATTTTTACAAATCAAATAAAAAATCCTAAAAATTAAAGTTAGAATCTGATACCCACTTGACCGTTAAATCCGCGCACAGAATTATAACCGGCTCCAACAAAAACATTTTTAGTTGCACCTACCTGAACACCACCGGAAAAGGCAACACCTTTATCTTCAGAATATAACCCTAATCCTACATAAGGTGAAATAACAGGTAAGTTGACAAATTTCAAAACATCTACTCCAGTAGCACCATCAGGGCCATTTCCAACTTCAACACCTAAACTAAAAGCTCTTGCTCCTACAGCATAGGTGATATCACCCTCGTTGCTCCCAACAGAAACCCAAGGTTGCGGTATTAGTTGAGCAGATGCTTGGTTAGGAGCAAATAATGTGAAAAAACCAAGTGAAGCGGCAATTATTGCTTGTTTCATGTTTTCCTGTTAGTGTTGGCGGCTGATGATGATTAATGGTGACGCATTCGTTTGGGTGAAGTGCCATTAATGATCAGCAATTTACATACAGAAGATGTTAAATCAAATCTAACTGTGGTTGTATTATTAGCAAATGTCTCCAGAAAGATTCATTGGTGGCTGCTGAAGGGCAGATGCGGTAGTATGCGATCGCCTATTTATTGGAATCATGACGAATTACTCTGTTGATCTGCAAAATTATCTTGATGAACAAGGCCGTGTGAAAGAATGGCCTTCAAAGCGCAATAAGGGCAAGTTTCAAAGGTTGGTGTTGGAATATTTAGCAATGAAGTTTGAGGTTGGTGTAATTTATACCGAAAAACAGGTGAATGCAATATTAAATCAACATCACACTTTTGGTGATGCGGCGATGTTGCGGCGAGAATTATTTGAAAGGAGATTAATTAATAGAGAACGTGATGGTTCGGCATATTGGTGTGATGGGTTTAACGCGGAGCAAGGCTGAGGTAAACGCAGAGTATTGGTCTTAAAATTGACGTGACCAATTACTCGGCCAGCGTTCTACAACCACTTTGGTTTGGGTGAAGAATTCGACTGCATGATTACCTTGTCCGTGCAAATCACCGAAGAAGCTGTCTTTCCAACCGCTAAAGGGGAAGAATGCCATCGGTGCAGCCACACCAATATTAATGCCAATGTTACCGGCTTCGGCTTCGTAGCGGAATTTACGCGCGGCTGCACCACTGTTGGTAAATAAACAAGCCATGTTGCCATATTGACCGCTATTGACTAAGGCGATCGCCTGATCAATACTATCTACATGAATCAAGCTCAACACTGGGCCAAATATTTCTGTGCGGGCAATTTCCCCAGCAGGGTTGACGTTTTGTAAAATAGTCGGACGGATAAAGTTTCCTTGTTGATAACCAGTAATTTCGGGATTTCGCCCATCAACTAAGAGTCTTGCACCTTCTTCTGCACCTTGTTGAATTAATTCTTCGATTCTTGTTTTACTTTGAGTGGTGATTACAGGCCCCATCTCTACACCTTGGTCTAAACCATTGCCCACTACGCGCTTTGTTGCTGTTTCGGCTATGGCTTCGGTAAATGTTTGCTTTGCTTCCCCGACTGTAACGGCAATGGAAGCGGCTAAACAGCGTTGTCCCGCACAGCCAAAAGCACTATCAGCCGCGATTTTGGTTGTCATTTCGATATCTGCATCTGGCAAGACAATAATCGGATTTTTCGCACCGCCTTGACATTGCATCCGTTTACCGTTGGCTGCACCTCGACTGTATATATATTTCGCTACGGGTGTAGAACCAACAAAACTAATCGCTCGAATCTGGGGATGGTCTAAAATTGCATCTACAGCAGCTTTTGTACCGTTGACTAAGTTAACTACTCCTTGTGGTATGTCAGTCTTTTCGATTAATTGAAAGATTTTTTGCATCGTCAGTGGCACTTTTTCGGAAGGCTTAACAATGTAGGTATTGCCAGTGGCGATCGCATAAGGTAAAAACCAAAATGGAATCATCCCCGGAAAATTAAACGGACAAATCACCGCCGCTACTCCCAAAGGTTGACGAATCATCATTTCATCAATACCTTTAGCAATATCTTCTAGGTTGCTTCCCTGCATCATCATCGGGATACCACAAGCAATTTCCACATTCTCAATTGCGCGGCGCATCTCACCTTTAGACTCAGCTAAAGTCTTGCCACATTCTTGAGTAATAGTACGCGCCAAATCTTCAAAATGTTCTTCTAGCAGATTCTTCAGTTTAAATAAATACTGCACCCGTTCTGTGGCGGGAGTGCGTCGCCAACTTACAAAAGCCTCAGCTGCTGCTTGGGTTGCTTGATTCACTTCTGATGCTGGTGATAAAGGCACACGCGCCAGTATTTCGGCTGTCGCTGGGTTAATCACATCTAAATATTCTGTAGCGTTAGATGTTAACCACTGGCCATTAATGTAGTTAGGTAAGCTAGAAATAGCATTCATGAGGATCAGTAGAATGTAGATGCAGCAATATTATCTTAGTCTTTTAAACTCTCCTTATACTCTCCGCGCCTTCGCGTGATACTTATGCAACCAGTCAATACAGATAGATTATTGTGTCAGTGGCAAACTACTCTCCAAACCTTTGATGTTGACAAATTAGCTGCTGAAGAAGCATTTACACAGTTAGTCACAGCTTACTCTAGTCCTCATCGCTCTTACCACACACTGCAACATATTAATTACGTTCTCAGCACAATAGACATTCTGCAAATCTATACGCAAAATTTAGCGGCTGTTCAACTTGCGGCTTGGCTTCATGATGTGGTGTATGACCCTCAAGCCCAAGATAATGAAGAAAAAAGTGCAGCTTATGCTTGTGAGTTGCTGAGTAATTTAAGTTTGCCACAAGATGCGATCGCTACAGTCACCCGTCTGATTCTTCATACCAAACACCACCAAGCGGCTGATGATGATGATAGCCAAGTTTTATTAGATGCAGATTTAGCAATCTTAGCTGCTAATTTAGTGCAGTATCAAGAATATGCTAATGCTATTCGTCAAGAATATGCATGGTTATCCGATGCAGATTATATTCAAGGTCGTAATCTAGTTTTAAATAAATTTTTGCAGCGTCAGCGTATTTATTTTACGCCTTTGATGTTTGAATTTGCAGAACCAGCTGCTAGAGATAATATTAAACGAGAAATTAAAAATCTTTTGCTGAAATAGGTCGATATCAATGTAGGAGACGTAGCAATGCTACGTCTCTACTCTAATTACTGCGCGCCCATTTCTTGCACGATACTACGCATAAAATCAATGCGCTGTTCTAAATCAAAGTTTTCAACATTTTCTACAAAATCTTGTGTTTCTTGAGGCAATTCATAGTCAGAAGGTACGGTAATAATCTGTTGACCTTCAATACCCTGTGCTAGGCGTAACCATACATTCAATTTACCGCTAGAGTGTAAAGCACTATAAGCCCGGCTAATATCGCTGTTTGCGCGGCTAACGAGATCACGTTGCGCTTGTAGCTGTTGTTCTTGTGGTAAAGCTTGAATGTGATCGTAAACAGCTTGACCAGTAGTTTCTTCAGCAGGTTCGTTTTGTGCAGGGAGTATGTCTTCTTTGATATCTAGATAGCCAAACCACAGTAAGGCTAACTTAGTATCAACATCAAATTGGCGAAACTGTTCTACAGCTTGTTTTGTGCTTTCGTCGGTTGCGTAAGTCATAAAATATCTCTGATCGCTTGATGAATGTTTGTGATGATAATTACGGAGGACAATTTTTTGTCTCTCACTCACAAAATGTTATAAATCAAGCTTTGGAGTTTAACCCTACCGGAGACATAAATGACTTATGCAGCTTTTGACGGATGTAAATGTTGTATTAGACGCTATTATTCACCTTGATATAACTGAGTGTGATCGCCTGTATAACGACCATACTTATTTAATTCTTATTGTCTAATAATCAAGCTTTATTTAATTAATTTGAAATTAGCTATCTTTAGGTGAAACTAAAATAGCTAGATCTTTAATCTTGTTTTCACAAACTATGCACTCTAGCCTGATCAATTAGCCTACACATCTGTAAGTAATCTGGCTTTTCTCAAAATAAATGTTAGTAGTGTTTCTTCTTTGGAAATGATTTCAGCTGTCACTTCCATACCTGCTTGAATCGGATAGGGTTTACCATTTTTGGTCAAATTAAGTTTTTCTGGTTGAATTGTCACCTCATAGTAAGGCAATGTTTGAATGCTACCGTTATTTTGAGGTGTAATAGCATCGGCACTTATTGCTCTAACCGCACCTTTGAGAATGCCATAATCAGGATAAGGATAGGCAGAAAGCCGCATTACTACTTTGCCTTCTGTACATTCTGATACTTTGGCTGCTTTACATATCTGTACTTTGCTAATATCAGCAGCCGCAACACGACCTTTAATTACCAGAGGCGCAGCACTAGGAGCAATCTGAGCGATCGCGTCACCAATCCGCACAAGCTGTCCAGTATTTCTTAATTCTAGTTTGAGGATAGTACCTGTCTCGGAAGACCGAATTACAGTTCTTTGCAGTTGTGTGAAGGTTTGTTTTAACTCTTCTTGCGCGTTGCTAATTTGATTTTGAATTTCTACTTGACGTGAAATCAGCTGTTGTTTTTCTCTGTTCAATGTAGCCAGGGTAGACTCCCCTTTAGCTCGTTCTTGGGCAATGCGTTGTTGTGCGATCTCCACAGTTGAATTAAGAGGGTTAAGCGCAGCTTTAGTGCGTTCTAATCTTGCTTGTGCTGCTTTAAAAGCTTGTTCTTTCTCTTTAATTTGTAAAGTTGCGATCGCTCCTGTATCTGCTAGCTGCTGATATCGCTTTAATTCCTCTTTCGCTAACTCTACAGAGGCTTCTACTTCTGCCACTTCTGCTTGAGTTGTAATTTGCTTGTCTCGATAGTCTCGTTCGCTACCACTTAGTTCAGCTTGTGCAGACATAATCGCTCGCTGCGTCGCATTAGACTCAGCAGCAATTTGAGCCTCCAATGCTTTTAACTGTGCATTGATTTGCGATCGTTGCAATTGATTTTGCCGAATATTACCGATAATCTGGCTTTTTTTACTTTGCAATTCAGATTTTTCGATTAGTGCAATTTCATCTCCCTTTTTCACCACCTGATTTTCTTTTACCTTGATGCTTGTAACCGTTCCCTCGGCTGCTGCTTGCACTAACCGTATTTCTCCTGTAGGACGGACAGTAGCATTAGCGTCCACTGTCACATTGTATTTAATGACACTAGAAAAGCCGAAGGCTGTACACACAGTACCAACTAAAAATATCCCTCCTAGTCTTGTCCATATACCGATTGGTGGCAGATATTCATCGTTCTCAACTATGCGGAGAAAATCAGGTTGGGGGTCTATAAACATAAAAGTTACAAAATATTTTGATTGTGCAAATAATGTAGCAAAAAATGATTTGGATATAGTGAATAAAACAATAAAAATTTAACCTCTATCTATAGGTAGATATTTTTTATATAGATAAAATATATTTCAATACTATAGTATTTAATAATTTTATAGCTATATACATAATAAGTTATCATTTAGTTAGGTTTATTACATCTATCTGATTTAAATAAGTAATACTACAATCTGTTAAGGATCAGATTACTTTATCGTTTTAAGCTCAAATTATACTAGCATCAGTACAATTTATCATAGATAAAATATTGATTGTATAAATTCAATCAAAGTAATAAGTTATTTTATACATAGTACTTTTGTCATTATGGATACTTTAATACTGTAATTTACTTGCTTGATATTTACTTAAAAATAGTCTGTATAAACCGAATAACCTTTTCTCCAAAATAGAGGTAAATCACTTTAATAAAGTATGTTGCTGTTTATTCATGCTGTTAACATATATTGTATTATATTGCTCTGTATAGCAAACACAGAATTAACACCATAAAGTATAAATTTATCAGATAAAGCTTATTTTTAATTAAATGGCAGAAGCTTTTTTAGCCAAGCTTTTATAGTTTTATACTTGGGTTAATACTGCCAAATATGTACTTATTTGTACGATTATAGTCAATATTTCTTAAAAAAAAATGTTGCATATGTGCTGACATAAATATCAAAAATCTTATAATCAGAGCAGTGGCACAAAAATGTTATTGAATATACCATTTTTCTATCAGTTTTAAGTAGTGCCTCTGTCAGTTCCCCATTACTAATGAGATTTCTGAGATTATGCAAAGCACATTTTTCATTGCATTAAGGCCTGACGAAGAAGCCAATATTTCTGGTGGCGGCAGTACAAACCCTTCTACATCTGACGCTAAAGAAGCAGCACTAGATAAATTAGCTACTAAGAGTGCTATTTTTTATAAACGAAATGGAACATATGTTGTCCCAACAGGGAAAACAATCATAGCCAAAGACAGCAATGTTAAAATAATACCTGAAAAAAATGACGGCACCTATAACGTTAAAGATTTGATAGGAAAAAATAGCCTAGTAAGATTGGAAGTAGGTTCACCAACATAGAAGATTTAGTATAATTAGTCCACAAACTTAGAAGATTTAGTATAATTAGTAGAAGGGTAATTTAATAAACGTAAAAATTCCGACTAACTGCATTTTGATAAAGATAATTGCGTCTGAAATGATTAGCCTGTTGACGCAGGTTGAGTTACTTTTACGTGAGAAATAATTGCTAATTGACTCAATCCTACCAGCCATTTAGCTTGTCTTTATTTAGGTTGTCGTACCATACGTTTGTTCGTACCCATCTACCTTTTATTCAAGCAAAGTCAAAAAACTTATGGCAGTGTGTTAACAACAGCAGTTCATAAGGTCTGACAGCTTTATTTCTCTAATAATGCTGCTCTTTATTGAGTAGCGCAGTCAAGATGTTGAAGGCGAATTTTTGAGAACTCGGCAACATTGAGTACTGATTGAGAATTAGCAAATTAGGTTAAGGTGATATCATGGAAAGCAATCAAAAAAACTCTGTGTTTATAGGCTTGGATGACATAGAAGAAGTAAATCTCTCCGGTGGTGGTGTGAGTGTGACTTCTACTTCTTCTTCTACGAGTGGTAAGAGTGTCGTTAGCAGCCATGTTAGCGTAACTAAAACAGGCGGCTCAGTAATAAAGGTCGAATTTTCTAAGGGTGATTCAGCAAAAACAGCTAAAGCTAAGAAGGAAGCTTTAGAAAAAGTCGAGAAAATACGCGCCAAAATCAAACAAAAACTAGGGAGTAAACTAAAACACCTAGACATTGATCTTGACATTGACGACATTTTTGATTGTTGAGATTGACATATAGTAGACAATACCTTTCGGATAAGGAATTTATTCGTTGAGGAAGCAGAGGTGCAGAAAAGCAAGGAAGAACACTACTTCTTTCCTGGGTTTCTGCACCTTTGCGTGTCTGTATGAATAAATTTCTGATCCGAAAAGTATTTTTTTAACGTGAGTTCGACAAATTATCAAAAACCCCTCTCTAAACCTCTCCGCGAAGCGCGGAGAGGTTTAAAAAGCTTAATTTCTCGTATTTAAATTACTATATTAACGTGAGTTCGATGAACCTCTCCCCAACCCCTCTGTCTTGAAAAGTTTTGCGCCGGGAAACCCGGACGCGCAACGCCAGTTGCTTTATGCCGGGGAACCCGTCCAACGCACTGGCTCAACTTTTCGCTCCGACGCGG
>NZ_JACJRV010000070.1 GCF_014697475.1 Nostoc sp. FACHB-152 | reverse complement strand
AGAAGAGCTTATGGTTTAACTAACTTTGATAATTTTAGAAGAAGAATTCTACTCAATTGGTATTTCTGCTACTAATTTATCATATCTAGTCTGGGAGAGCCATTAAAATTTCAATATTTTCAGCTTATTCAAATGACTTTCCTTGATTTCATAGGGTGGGCAAGATGTCCACCCCACAATAGTTTGAATTAATTCAATGATGGAATTTACTTATCCGTTGGTAACTCCGCAACTATGGGCGAATGATTATTTGTCGAAATTGGTGGTTTATTCACAACTATTGGCTGGGGATGCAGAGGTGTTGGTGTTACTTCACCCTGCTTACCAGTTTGATTCCACAAAATCATCGAGAGTAAACCATCTACCAAGCCATTGTTATTACCGTTCCCACTAACTAAAACTTCAGGTATCAGACGGACGTTGCGATCGCCGATAATTTGCATAAGTTGCATTGCTGTATAACCTTGTGGCCCCAAGGCTTCCACACCAGCCCGGTAGGTTTCGGCTTTGGCGTTACCTGTAGCGCGAATCCCTTCGGCTTCCGCAATGGCGCGTAATTTTATACCTTCTGCTTCCCCAGTCGCGTGTTGAATTTGTGCTTGGGCTTTCAGTTCCGCAATTTGCACACTTTTTTCCGACTTCACCATTTCTTGTTGAATATCCGCCAGGGCTGTTTCCCTAACTAGTAGCTGGCGTTGGGTTTGCGCTACCTGCTGTACTTCGTAAGTTTTGCGTTGTTCTTCGGCAATTTTCCGGTCGGTTTGGGTTTGCATCAACGATGCTGGTGGCTGAATATCACCGATTAAGGTGTCAATTGCTTGCACATCATAAGCGCGTAATGCGGCTCTAATATATTCGGCTGCTTCTGCTTGGCGTTCGCTCCGGGCGGTGAGAAAGTCGAGTACAGTGTAATCTTGGGCAGAGTTGCGGAAATAGTTGCCAATTGTGGGTTCTAATACATGGTCAACTAGATTCTGCATTGAACCAACGCGTGAAATTACCTTTGGTGCATCCAAAGCACCCACATGAATAATTTGTGCTACTTCTAAATCAAAAGCAAAACCATCACGCGATCGCACTGTTAAAGAAGCTAGATGAGCATCATAGCTGTGCCGTTCGGTACGCCTTGACCAATTCAACACTATATTTGTTGTGGGAACCAATTCAAGTTTCATAATTCGAGAATTGATTGGGTGCTTACCAGGATATAACGGTTCTATCCACACGCCTTTGTGTCCAGAATTGACCAAGTTACCGTGAGTAAAGGCTGCACCGCTAACATCTTCTTGAGACTGACCGACGAAAGAAATCACTACGCCAACGTAACCAATCGGAATTTCGGTCATTGGAACTTGCTCAACCTGAACAAACCAAGGATTCAAATTCCAAGAACCAGATAATAAGATTTGCTCTTGTAAACCTCTTCGTCCACCAGCATCCAGAAATCTTTGACCATTCTGGAAGTTGTCATGTCCGGGAATCATTGGCCCAGCAAGTTCGCCAGCCGGAATCGGTAAACCATCTAAAGTTGTGACAATGCCCACTTTATCAGATGCCACGCTATAAACCCGCAACTGTTCGGCGTGCATATCATTGTTTTTGGCATTTGCTGCCATAATTACCCGAAACAGTGCGGTGTTAATTCGGTAAGTCCCAGCAGTCAGAAAACCCATTTGACGGCCTTTTTCTCCGCCGTGAGTGAGGAATTTCCGCGCATCTTGGAAATTATCACAATCGACGATTTTGCCCAAAATCCTTTCGGGGGGGTTGGATGCGCCATCTGCTGCCACAAGCAAGGCAATTTCACCTTGGGGAACAACCACTACTGATTCTTTGCGAACTGAATATTGCCAAGGCCAGTAACCCCAGTGCCAACCAGGTGCGAGAGTATCAGCTTGCAAACCTGCTTCACCGTTAAGGGCAATTAATCTTCCGGCTGGTAGTCCGCGTCCAGAAAGGGCAAATTTCTTCACTACTACGCCGACTTCGCGTTCACCAATTACCACCAGTCCGCCAAAAAACAGTGGAACAAATATAACAATGCCACCAACTACAACAACAGGAATCACACCCCAAGGTGATAGCTGCATTGCTTGATATGAAGGCTGAATAGTTGCAGTAACAGGTTGTGTCTGACTTAGTTTTACTGTTTTTGAAGCGATTTCTATTGAATTCTGCGTTTTTATGGGAGTAGCATTTGTTGAATTTACACCGCCTGTTATAGCTAAGGCTGCTAATGCTGACAATCCCAAACGAACGAATTTATTTGGTTTACTATTACCAAATGAAGATGAAAAACTTTTCATATTGTGCGCCCTTTTGGGCAACTAATCATCTAAGTTAACACTTCACTTGGCGAGGTCTGATTTTCTTAAACTTAGTGTAATTTTTTGTGCAAAGTCAAATGGATATTCATAACAACACTTCCTTAAAAAAATTTGTAGAGCAAGCAAGTAGCCTACTCTACAAAATTAAAAATTATGAGCAATGTTTATACCAAACCGCCAGCAGCTTGAAAACGAGCGCGGGCGCGTTTGTAGGCTTGGTTTGCTTGGATTTGAGCTTGCCGATCGCCTGCTGGAACTTGAGACAGACGGGTTTGGGCTTCGTTGTAAGCTGTGCGTGCGCTTTCTACGTCAATAGCGTCGCCACGTTCCGCACCATTTACTAGAATTGTGACTTCATCAGATTCAACTTCTGCGAAACCACCCAAAAGGGCGATCGCTTGCCAGTTGGTATTTTTGCCGGCACGAACCCGCATTACCCCTGTATCTAAAGCTGTTAACAGAGGTGCGTGTCCACTGAGGATACCTAGCTGACCAGTTGTACTGGGTAAAATTACCTCTTCAGCTTCAGCATCCCAGATTGTCTTGTCTGGGGAAATTACACGAACGGTTAATGTCATGTTTCAGTTATCAGTTATCAGTTATCAGTTATCAGTTATCAGTGAACAGTTTTCATGTCTGATGACTGTTCACTGATGACTGTTCACTGAATATTAGCCTTTGAGCTTTTGGGCTTTGGCGATCGCTTCGTTGATATCGCCTACCAAGTAGAAGGCTTGTTCTGGCAGATCATCTAATTCACCAGACAGAATCTTTTGGAAGCCATTGATGGTGTCTTCCAACTTCACATACTTACCAGGAGAACCAGTAAATACTTCTGCTACGAAGAAGGGCTGAGACAAGAAACGCTCAATCTTCCGAGCGCGTGCTACAGTCAGACGGTCATCTTCAGACAATTCATCTAGACCGAGAATTGCGATGATGTCTTGTAATTCTTTGTAGCGTTGTAAGGTTGCTTGCACAGCACGAGCAGTGTTGTAGTGTTCGTCACCTACAATGTTGGGCTGCAACATTGTAGAAGTAGAACCCAGTGGATCAACCGCAGGGTAAATACCTTTAGAAGCCAAACCACGAGACAGTACGGTTGTACCATCCAAGTGAGCGAAGGTGGTTGCAGGTGCGGGGTCGGTTAAGTCGTCCGCAGGTACATACACCGCTTGGATAGAAGTGATAGAACCTTCTGTGGTCGAAGTAATCCGTTCTTGTAATGCACCTACGTCAGTACCCAGCGTAGGCTGATATCCTACCGCAGAAGGCATCCGACCTAACAGCGCGGATACTTCTGAACCTGCTTGTACAAAGCGGAAGATATTGTCAACAAACAGCAATACGTCCTGCTTGTTCACATCCCGGAAGTACTCAGCCATTGTCAAACCAGACAAGCCAACCCGCATTCTCGCTCCGGGTGGTTCGTTCATCTGACCATAAACTAGAGCGATTTTTGATTCGTTGAGGTTCTCGTTGTTGATTACCCCAGATTCAATCATTTCGTTGTAGAGGTCGTTCCCTTCACGGGTACGTTCACCCACACCAGCAAATACGGATACACCGCCGTGCTGGGTAGCGATGTTGTTGATCAACTCCATCATGATCACGGTCTTGCCGACACCTGCACCGCCGAACAGACCAATCTTACCGCCACGTCGATAGGGAGTTAATAGGTCAACAACCTTAATTCCAGTCTCGAATACGGAAGGTTTGGTTTCTAACTCAGTTAGTTTAGGAGCATCACGGTGGATAGGTAAGGTTTCTTCCGCGTTGACTGGCCCTCTGTTATCCACAGGTTCGCCAAGAACGTTGAAAATCCGACCTAGGGTAGCTTTACCCACTGGTACACTGATGGGAGCGCCTGTATCGACAACTTCCAAGCCGCGTACTAGACCATCGGTAGAACTCATAGCAACAGCACGCACTTGGTTGTCGCCCAGCAATTGCTGTACTTCGATGGTGAGGTTGATTTCCTGTCCAGCTTCGTTAGTGCCTTTGATGGTCAAAGCGTTGTAGATTTGCGGTAATTTTCCGCCAGGGAATTTAACGTCTACAACTGGACCAATGATTTGGGTAATGTAGCCTATGTTTGTTTTTTCTGCGGTGGTGACCATGCTGAGCCTAATGATTGAAGCTATATTTCAGATGAGGTCGTTGATGACAAAAGATTAAGCAATGTCATCTTTCACTCTAACATTCTGGGGGGACATAACTCCGTTAGTAATTCCTTAAGACTAGTGTTTTGCTTTGGATATGAGGCTAAAAATGCAAAACACCGCGTCAGCAGTATTGTGACACGGTAGTTACAAAGTCGAGGGAAAATTTATTTATGCTTCAGCTTTAGCTTTTTGTTGCTAAAGTTCTGCGATGCATAAATAGAAAAATATAGCCATTTTTTCTATGTTAGCTTTGGAAAAATAGAGCTTAACTTAATAAAATACGCGATCGCCAGCAATCTGCACTGATAACCACAGTCCATCCCGCGTGGTCATTTGTGCAGATTGCCGCTTGTCAGCGATTAATCGCATCAGTTTCTTTGTTCTCTCTGTATTGCTCATATCTAGGTACACCCAAACTCTCAGCAACCGGGTGAGCGCAAAAGTGTTCGCTGTGTCTCGTTATCTGAGTACCCTGTTACTGATTAGTGATTTTTATTAACGCTATCAGCCTTTTTGTGTCAAGTATTGTTGACAGTTTGTAACAATATTGTTATCTTTATTTACATAAGTTAATAAACAAGCAATAAAAAACTATGTACACCACAGTTAATGAAAACGGCATTCTCAACAACTACCCAACTGAACCCCAGGTATACTGTGCTGAGTATCCAGCAGTGTGGGAACAGCGTAATTATCTGATACAAGGTGCAATTGCAACTATATTTGTTACCGCTCTAGTTTTGGTTGCTTTTGTGGTTAGTTAATATTTGTAGATTTCGGTATCACCATCTCCCCTAAACCTCGGTACTTAACGCCGGGGTTTTTTGTCGTGGAGAGTTGATAGCTTATAGGACAATACGGTTCAGATAAGCATTTTGAACTAAGAATTGATTTGGGGAAAAGGTGAGCCAGCGACGGGTACGTAGGGGAGCCACTGCGTTGGACGGGTTTCCCGGCTTGTTCGCGTAGCGTCTCCGATTAGGAGAAGCACGTGGCGTGGTTTCCCCCATGAGCGACTGACGTTAGCGAGCTTGCGAGCGTCACCCCGAAGGAGTTACTGGGTTTGGGTTAAAGGTTTTTTCTTTTCCTTTCACCCTTCGGCTTTCCCCTTTAACCGAACCGTAGTACCTCCCTGGAAGACTTAGCTGAGTAGACACGCAACGTTTAATTACCCTGTTCAATCCACTCACGCGCTGCTTTCTCCGCAGCTTCGGGCGTATAGTAAAGCTTGCGCTCACCAAAAACAGCACCACCAGCACTAATTAACCGAAACTGCCAGCAATCAATCTCTGTGTAAAACACCAACAGGGTTAAGTTGTGAATGCCAACAATTAGGTGAATCTTGGTGGTAGTCATTAGTGGTAGGTTGCTCAAACTCTACCCTTGTTTTATCAAACTATTTACAAGCAAAAATGCGATCGCTTCTACAAAATAAGTTTAAGATAGGCGATCGACCAATACGGTTCGGTTAAAGGGGAAAGGCGAAGGGGGAAAGAGGAAGAAAAAACCTTTAACCCTTACCCTTTAACCTTTCCCCAAACCAATTCTTAGTTCAAAATGCTTATCCGAACCGTATTGGGCGATCGCCCGTCATGCAATTGCATAGTTTTCTGACTTTCTGGTAGTAATACAAAAGTACTTATGCTAACCAGGGATGATTATCAAGAGCATTAAACACTACAAATCTGGAGCAGAGCGTCCAGATATGACGATGAAACCAATAGAATCAAGTTGAATTTCTGGCTGACGAATTCCCTTAACAATAGCGGCTTTTAAAACTCCTTCTATTTTTAGTTCGTCAGCTAGAGTATGATCCCAAGTTTGGCTATTCAAGCGTAGACGTAATTGCTCTACCCTTTGAGCTAATTTCTGCTCGGCAGCCTGAGCATACTTTTCACACAATTGAATAAAATCTTGGCGTTCAACCAGTAATTTTTGAGATGTCTCACCCGCAAGATGGCAAACATTATGCCAATTATCAGGGGCTATAAAATTGTCGATAATCTCTAAACGCTCTTTAGCTAGATTATAATCTTGCGCTCCATGATGATTTTTATCTTTTTGATATGGTCGCTGTAAGATATTCAAGATAGATTCATCTTGAACATCAGATAAAGTTTCAGAACGAGCATCAACGAAGATAGTTTGAATAAATGGCGGAAATAAAGCATCAACTCGACGTTTCAATATATTGTATTGAGAACTATCTAGTTGATAATCTGTGATGATTTGCTTAACTTGTTTGAGACTAACTTCAACTAAATAGTTATATTGAAAACCAAACCATTCACTTCCCTGACTGCTATCCCAAGATGGATCTTGTCGCCATAAAGCAAAAGCTTGACCTCGGTCATCCCAGTCTACATAGCTAGAGATTGTATCTACTAATGATTCTCCAATTCGGAAAAGTCTGACACCAGGATTTTGGTTTGCTACCCTACGGTTATAAGTACCAAATTGGTTGATATTGCTATTAGCAAAGCGGGTTTTCAACTCATTGGCAGAAACTAAAGTATACTTGGTTGCTTGATAATGTTTGACATCTGTCAAATCTGGGTGATAAATTGATTTGAATTTTAAGGCGTTATCAATCCACCCTTCGATCGCCCGTTTAATTTCAGGATGGTTGCTATCGTAATTATCTAGCTCTTGGAAATATATATTGCCATCTGCTTGAAGATTAATTTGACTTAAAGCATTCTCGGCATTGATCTCTAATTGAGCTTGAGCCATTTCTTGTTGGATTGATTCTATTGTTGCTAATAAACCACTAGCTCCTGATTGAAACAAAGTATCTTCTATTTCTGGTAGTTTATTACTAACGTCGAAACCGGCTATCGACTGGGTAAAAATCGAAAATCCATCTTTTAAAAGCTGATACCAAGCCGCATGAAGACTGTCTTCTAAATCAGCACCAACTAAGATAGTAAAATCAACATCTTTAGAGCGACCAATACGGTCAAATCGACCAATTCTTTGTTCTAGGTGACTGGGTTGACAAGGAATATCAAAATTAATTAACCAATCTATTGATTGGAAATTATGCCCTTCTTGTGCAGAAGTATCACAAACTAAAATAAAGCATTTCGAGTTACTCTGAAATTGCTTTAAATTTTTCTCAACTTCTGCCCAGCTTTGTTCTAATTGGTGAGTTGCAATACATTCTGCACCAAAAACTTGTGATAAAGTACGAGCAATTTCTGGGCAAGATTGCTTAAAATCAGTAAATATGACAATTTTTGGTAAATAGTCACCCGGAATCGGTCGTTGAATTCTTTGTTTGATTCTTTCGCCTAATTGGTTAATATTGCTGCGGAATGATTGCAAGCCAAAAATTTCTGATAAGCGATAGAGAATGATGATTTTTAGTAATTCAATCCTGTCGCCATCTTCGGAGGGTTGGCTAATAATTTGGCGCAAAGATGTTAAAATATCCTCTTCACCTTCAAATTTCAGAGTTTGAGTTAAGAGATTGACATCATCATTGCTAAATTCTTTGAGGAGTGCTTGATTACGAATTCCACTGAGACGTGATGCAATTACTTGTTCTAAAATGCCTAACCACGTACCAGATGCTAAGAACAATAGTAAGAAAATCCGTCTATAATCTTCTTGTTTAGGAGCAAGATTACGCCATCTTTCAATCAGTTCATGAATATCAGGCGATCGCTCATCTAAATCATATTCTTCTTTTGGTGTAATATTGCGACTAAATATCGCATCTTCCACGCAATCACGACGATTACAAAGTACTCGGCGGTGCTGTCGATAGTTGTATCTGATGTGTCTACAAACTTCTTGGATAATCGAGTCTGTTTGTAAAGAATCTTTCCAACTTGTAATTAAAGCTAATAAATGTTTATCTTCTGGCAATAATTTTTGTAATTGCTCTAAGTTGCTTTCAATATTAGAAACATCCGGAGCATCTCTTAGAGAAAAGACAATTTGACCAAGCAATTGGTGATTGCGGATTTGAGCCTGAAAACTCTCTAAATCATCCAATTTATATGTTGTTGGTTCAAGCAGGTGCAGCATCACTAGTAAATCTTGCTCATGCTTGAGAATAGAACTAGCGGATAGTAAAAGTAACCGTTCACTTCTATGAGCTAAATTCTTATAAGTTGCAAAACGCTGGCGTGATTCCATATCTTGAGAGTTAGCCATTGCTGCAATATGATGAGCTTCATCTAAAATTAGTAACCCAATACTAGCTTTTGGATTAATTTTATGTACATCATCATATGCCAGTACTACTACTCGTTTAGGAAAATGAGATATAAAAAATTTATTTTCTAATTCATTTTTCCATTGTTGCAGTAATTTTCCGGGAACCACAACTACCGCACCTTTTTTAGGTTCATCAAGCAGATATTGACGTAGAATTATCCCCGCTTCTATAGTTTTTCCTAATCCTACATCATCTGCTAATAAGTAGCGTTGAACTGGATCTTCTAATACACGCCGAACAACTTCTACTTGATGAGGATAAAGATTAATATTGGATGAAATTAGCCCTGTCATTCCCAGGCTAACAGCCCTTTGTTTAACTAAGCATTTAACTAAAGCCAACCTTCTATCGTGTAAATAAGGTGACTCATGTCCTTTGATTGCTAAAGTTTCTATTGGGTCTTTTACCGCTAAATTACAACGGACATAAATATCTTGTTCAGTGGTAACGAGAGACTTTTTACTTGGTAAATCAATTTGATATTTGTAAATGTCTTCGTCCCACGCAAAAATTCTGCCAGTTATCCATTTATCCTGGTCTTTTAACTTGACATAGCATCGAGTTTGGTGTTTTAGCAGAACTTGAGACAGCGACTCTAAAGGTAAAGTTTTTTGCAAACGTTGTCCTATGGAACAAAAATATTCAACAACAACATTGCCATAAGAGATTTCAATAACTTTACCTATCCCCAAAGTATTATTTGAGGACTGCACTAGTGAGCCAAGCTTAATCATAGTTTTAGTCCCCTGAATACTCCTAAACCTTCTATAAACTCATCTGAAAATTTTTGCAGAATTTTAATTGTAGCTGGTTTTTATGATTTTTATTACGAAAGAAAGTTAATTGGGAGCAGGCATAGTATAAGGTATAAAATAGGCTTATATTAAGCGTATAATTACTGTTGTTATTGGTATTTGTTGATATAGCTCAGGTCTTTTGATGTTTCTTTCTCTATCTATGGTGGGCTGAAAAAGCTTGAGAAGTTATTAATATTTGTTTAAGGAGGAATTTTATGAAATTATTAGCACAAGAATTACCATCTCCAAAAACAATTCAAGAAACTCTCCCACCTGGTACAAACAAAGATCCGCTAATTGCTCATGGTTTACAGAAGGGGCAATATATCGGTATCTTTGGACTAGCGATCGCCATAATTGCGGCTGTAGGATTTTTTAGCCGGAGAGTTGAATACGCTATTATATTCGCTATTGCGCTTAGTGGGTTGATTATTACTTTCTTGTTATTTATATAGTTAATTATTTCCCTTCTGTGCCTTTGTACTTTTACTAACTATGTCTCGGCGGATCTTGGTGCATTAAGGGACGTAACCCATTTAAGCCAGCTGCAATTGCAGAACCATTGTGGACAACCGTCGCGGCTAAGGGATGCAGCCCGATGGTTGTGGCTAATCCTAAAGCGGTTAAATTGGGGAACACAGCTAAACCGATATTTTGTTTAATTACGGCTTGGGTTTGACGGGCGATCGCAATTGCTGCTAAAAAACTGCTGAGGTTATCATCCATCAGGACAACATCGGCTATTTCTCTGGCTACTTCGGAACCACCGCTAAAAGAAATCGCTACATCGGCATAAGCTAAAGCAATAGAATCATTCAAGCCGTCGCCAGTAAACGCTACTGTTTTCCCTGACTGGTGTAACTTTTGGATAATTTCGGCTTTTTGTTCGGGGAATGCTTCAGCATGAACTTGCGCTAGGGGAAGATTAAGTTCTTCAGCAACTGCGATCGCTCTTTGCTGATTATCGCCTGTGAGCAGATGTATTTCCATGCCGTATTGAGTTTGCAGTTTTTCAATCACGGTTGCACTTTCTGGACGCAGTGGGTCTGTATAATAAATCACTCCCTGAAATTCTTGATTGACTGCCACATACAGCAAAGAATCATGGGCAGAAATACGGCAATTTAAATGATGGGGACAATCTGCTTGGTTACAGTGATGTGGTTCATAAAGACAATCGAGGGGAACACCACACTGACGCAAAAAGCGATCGCTCCCTACTATAACTTGTTCGCCATCAATTTCGGCTCGCACACCCAAACCAATTTCATAGACAAATTCTTTGCGAGGAAGAATCTCAATATTTTGTTTTTCGGCGTAGTTGACTACCGCTTCGGCGACTGGGTGAGTCAGGCGTTGTTCGGCGGCGGCGGCTAGGCTTAACAGCTTGGAAGTAGACATTCTCCCCGCTACGGTTTCCACTTCCATAACTTCGATATCACCTTTAGTCAAAGTGCCTGTTTTATCAAATACCAAGGTATCCACTTCTGCCAATTTTTCTAAAGCATGACCACTGCGGATGAGAACACCGTGTCTAGTGGCGTGGTGTAAGGCTGCTAAGAAAGTTGTTGGTAAAGAAACACGAATCCCGGTGACAAAATCGAGGGTAAGAATAGATGCTGCCCTAGCTGGGTTGCGGGTAGCGGCGAATACCAAGCCAGCAAAAATCAAGGCTGGTAATACGGCTTTGTCTGCGATGTTGGCTGCATAGTTGCCCATACGTGTATCGTGAACTGGGGCTTGCTGCACTAACTCTATACTTGCACCAGCGCGAGTCGCCGCACCTACACGTTCAGCTTGGATGTAAATTTCCCCTTCTCGCACTAGGGTTGAAGCATAAACCGCTTGTCCTAGCTGACGTAAAACTGGCATTGATTCACCAGTCAGTTTTTGTTGGTCGATTAAAGCTTTACCTCGTAGAATTTGCCCATCTACAGGGATTTGTTCACCTGGATAAACTATTACTGTGTCTTTTGGCTGGACTTGGGTGGCGAGGATGCGTTTTTTCTGTCCATCTGGTTGTTCTACCCAGGCGAAATGACCCAAGGAATCGAGTAAATCGGCGGCGCGATTTTCCGTCACGCGTGCAGTGCGATCGCGGATCAGATCGCCAATTTCATGCAGAGTCATCACTAAAGCTGGTGTTAAGAGATTTCCTTGAGCAGAAGTTAAGGCGATCGCCATAAAATCTAGGCAATCTATATTTAATTTTCGCTGTTGCGTAATGCTGGCATAAGCACGTTTAGCAATAGGTAAAGCTGCTAGTGCCACAGTTGCCGCAATCATGACTCTAGGAATGGGAAAGCCTAACCCCAGTAAAGCTAAAACTGTAGCTGTAGCTGGCAACTTCAAGCCAGAATCATCTGCTTCTGGTGATTGTTGAGTGTTAACGGCTCCCTGTTGACTAACTCTAGCCTCATGTAGCAAATGTATGAGATACGCTGGCATTAACCCATCGTTGCAATTAGCTAATTGATAAGTAATTGCAATAGAACTACAAGTACAATTCACGCGCACTTGTGAAATGTGACTATCAGATTTTAGTAACTCTTGTAGACGTTGAGCATAAGCGGGTTCGTGGCTTAGAAGAGGAATGCGAAATCTAATTCTGCCAGGAATTTTATGTACGATATAATATTCAATTCTCGTGATAATTTTTGATTCCTGAGCCACTCGCTTACTGATTTCTGGCTTGGTGGCGGTCATGATTTTCCCCTTATGATTTTGTGGCGAAGTGATGCATAGGAATTCATCGAAACAGTTAAGTAGGTCGGTGTTAAAAATTGTCGTTATGTCAAGGCAGGAGGACGACACTTTGCTCAAGTCGGGAAACCCGCCCACGCAAGTGTCTCCAGAGGGCAGAAGGCAGAAGGGAAGAGGTTTTCAAGCTACTTTACTTTTCGTTACATAGTTCTGTTTATTTGCACCGTTCTACTCGTGTCAAGTATGTCCAGTCAAGTCAAGCCCTTCCAAGGAATCTAACTGTGAGCATACAGCAGATAGCAGGTGAATCAGGTACAAATTATCTTTAAAAAGCCATATAATTAGATGCTTTTAAACTTTCTGCCTGTTGTCTGCTGTAAGTCTATTTAATACTTTTGCTGATTAATTTCTAGCCAATGCAATTATTTTTAAAGATTAGGTTAAGGCAAAAGCTGTACTCGCTAATAATGTAGGAATTTTTCATGTATTTATTAATCTATAATTCTTAAAAAAAAATTGAAATAGTTTACAAAAATAATCAATTAAATTAATAATTATTCTCAGTAAAGTTAAGATAATTACCTAGTTAATTGCGAATATAGTATTTTAGTTGAAAACAGATCAGCAAAGGCTGCAAACGAAACAACTGCGATCGCAGTATTGCTGTTGAATAATGTGTGGCTACTGTCAAGGGGTGGAATGAGTATGAAACTATCGACGGTAAAACCTGGGCAAACAGTGACCATTGCCGCAATTAATACCGATGAACCTGGATTAGGGCGACGACTAGAAGCAATGGGTTTCAAAGTTGGACAACAAGTAAAAGTCCTCCGCAAAGCTTGGTTGAATGGCCCCCTACATCTACGAGTGGGATTAACTACAGAAGTGGCAATGCGAAGGCATGAAGCAGAGGAAATTTTTGTAGAGAAAGGATGAAGTGTGATCCTTTAACCTTTTGCCTGCTGACTTTTAACTATTGACCAAGGGGTATGAGATGGCACATTGTCATAATTCAGGTTCAGGAATTGGCACCTTATATAAACCTGGGGTGCAAAGGGTTGCTGTTTTGGGAATGCCGAATGTTGGCAAGTCTACTTTATTTAATCGAATTACGGGGGCAGGTGCATTTGTCGGTAACTGGCCTGGTGTGACAGTTGATTTGTTAAAAGCAGAAGTAGAGTTAGATCGGCAAAAGGTAGAGTTTGTTGATCTGCCTGGAATCTATGATTTAGAGGGCTATTCTGAAGATGAGCGAGTAGTGCAAACATTCTTTGCCACTTGCCCAATCAACTTAGTGTTAGTAATTCTCAATGCGGCTCAAATCGATCGCCAGATTCGCTTACCCTTACAAGTAAAAGCCTTGGGAATGCCTGCTGTGGTAATTCTCAACATGGCAGATGAAGCAAAACATTTTGGCATCAAAATCGATGAACAAAAACTAGCACAAAAGCTAGGAATACCTGTAGTTTTGGTCAGTGCTAAATATGGTCATGGCTATAACCATGCCATACATCAAATCAGTCAACAATTAGCACAACAGCCAGTACCCATTTCTCCCGCAGAAATAAAACACCAGATTCAAGCACACCGAGAAATTCCAGAGTCAGAAATTCGGGAGACTCTAGAAAATACGGTGGAAATGCCCTCACGCTTATTTAAAACGTTAACTCAGCGACTAGATGCAGTATTATTGCATCCAGTTTTAGGGTTGCCCTTATTTTTCTTGTCCATTTACTTAATGTTTGAGTTTGTCTGGCTGGTGGGGTTGCCATTACAAGATGTGGCCGATACCATCACAGCTTGGTTGCAGCAGGTAGTGGTTGTGCCTTTAACGGCTAATTTGCCCGAACTTTGGCGAGGCTTTTTAGTTGATGGGATTTATGGCGGGATAGCTACGGTTACATCGTTTGTTCCCTTGGTGGTGACGTTTTTCTTCATGATGGCGATTGTGGAGGATAGCGGTTACTTTTCCAGAGCCGCCTATATGATGGATGCTTTAATGTATCACTTCGGGCTGGATGGTCGGAGTTTTGTATTGCTAATTATGGGGTTTGGCTGTAATATCCCAGCCGTCATGGGAACTAGGGTAATGCGATCGCGTGCATTAAGATTACTCACGATTCTGATTATTCCCTTTGCCCTCTGTTCCGCACGATTAACTGTATTTGTCTTTATTATTGATGCTCTATTTGACCGTTCTTGGGGGCCATTAGTCTTATTCTCGCTGTACCTGTTCAGCTTTGTTGTCGCATTGCTCACAGGATTACTCATGAAAGGGCAGTTCCAAAACCAAGAACCTTTTGTGATTGAACTACCTCCTTACCGCTTCCCCACAATCAAGCAAGTATTTCTCAGAGGTTGGGGCGAATTAAAACACTTTTTACAACGCGCCACAGGATTTATTACAGCTGGCGTAGCTGGTGTTTGGCTATTGAGCAATTTACCTGAAAGTGCAGCTAACTCGGTTGGTAATGGTGGGGAGACATTAGTTTTCATACCGTTATTGATTGGGATGGTGACGGGTTGGAATGCAGTCAAAGCATTCTTGCAACGTGCAGGTGGATGGATTGCAATTAGTGTTTTAGTTATTTGGTTATTAAACAACTTACCAGGAGGACAAGATACAAGCTACGCGACTCGTATTGCTGAGTTTTTCTCGCCTATATTAAATGCAGCTGGTATTCCTCAACAATTAACCATTGCTTTGCTATTTGGTTTCATCGCCAAGGAAATTTTAGTAGGTTCTCTAGCCAGCATTTATCATCTTGCCGATCCTAATGCTGTGCAAGCAACTTTAGCTCAGACAATTTCACCAATTCAAGCTTATAGCTTTATGCTGTTTTGTCTGCTCTACACACCTTGTTTGGCAACAGTCGCAACTATTCGTAGCGAGTCTAAAAGTATTCGCTTTACCTTTTTAGCGATCGCTTACGGGTTAGGGTTAGCCTGGGTTGTTAGTACATTGTTTTATCAAGGTGCAAGATTATTGGGGTTGAGTTAAACGTATTGAAACGCAGAGGAGCGCAGAGTTTATTTGAAACAACCTCCGCGCACCTTTGCGCTTACCTCCGCGTACCTCTGCGTTGAACTGCTCTCCCTACAGCAAGTCAGTCAGCGAAAATTGTCGCTGGCGGTCAAGTTCCTGAAGCTTAATTTTCTCAGCGTAAAATGCCTCATAATACGATCGCCAGCGTTCTGGTTCTGCTTCCTCGTCTGTTTCTTGCCAAAGTTCTAAAAAGTGGCGATAGCGTTTTTCGCTGAAGACTCTTTCCATACACGCAGTTGCAGCTTGCACAACTTGAGGAGTACGCAATATTTCTTTTTTACCAGTCTCGTTTAAGTGAAATAAATGAGAGATTAATTCTATCTCTTCGGATAATTCTAAATATCTGTCTTGCAAACTTGATATCAAATTAACTTGCTCATCTTTTAATTCTAAAATCTGCCCCCACAACCAACGATGGTGAGACAAGCTGAAATCTAAATTACGTTCTTCAAGTTCGTTAATAATTGCTTGTCGCTGTTCGGGACAATGCAGGTAAATTCGCAGCAATAAAGCTTCGGCGTGTTCTAAAAGGCTGCGTTCTGTGCTGGGTATGGAAGATGATGATGATTTCTTATTACCCCATTCTCTCCTGATAGGTGTTGGCTGAGAATATGTAGCTGGAGCAATTTGAGTTAAAAGATTTTCTGCTCTTAAGGATATCAGGTTTGTATCGCCCAAGCTAAGAATTTCAGCGCAACGCCCAACGTAATAGTTACGTGTATCATTGTTGGCTATATTTTTCAGTAATTTTACTATCTGCCCAGTTGCCTGTTGAAAATCAGTTGCCTGTTTTAAGTCTCTATCTTTGGTAATTTGCTGAATCTGCCAGTCTAACCAAAGTGGCGCATTTTTTAACAAGTCTTGGTATTCTTCGGTACTGTGGCTATGCAAATATTCATCAGCATCTTTGCCATCAGGAATGTTGAGAATCTTGATTTGGACTTCACCTTTGTATGCTAAATCAGCAATCTCTCCGATCGCCCGTTCTGCTGCATTTGTCCCAGCTTTATCGGCATCAAAGTTGAGAACTAATTGTTTAGAGTCGGTATAACGTAATACTAACCGTACTTGTTCTAAGCTGAGGGCAGTACCGAGGGAAGCAACAGCGTTATTGATACCAGCAGCGTGAAGGGCGATCGCATCAAAATATCCTTCTACTACCACCGCTTGGTCGAGTTGCGAAATCCCGGTTTTAGCTTGGTCGATGGCGAATAAGGTTTTACCTTTATTAAACAGTTCGGTTTCGGGTGAATTTAGATATTTTGGCTGTTCATCTGTCAAAGTTCTACCGCCAAAAGCAATCACGCGCCCTTGAATATCACGGATGGGAATCATCAGGCGATCGCGGAATACATCATAATAACCGCCGCCTTCTTTGCGTGGCTTAATTAATCCCGCTTTTTCAAGCAACTGCACCGGATAATGTTTATTTTCCACCAAATAGCGATACAGTGTTTCCCAACCGGCTGGCGCGTAACCCAAACCAAACTGCTGAATTGTTTCTTCCTTCAACTGGCGATTAGATAGCAAATACTGCATCGCCTTCTGCCCTTGGCTTTGGCGCAGCGCGTGTTGATAAAAATTGGTTGTCGCCGCCAGCACCTCATATAATTGTTCACGCAAAGACAACTGACGCTGCAATTCTTGTCTTTGTTCAGGTTCTAGAGTTTGTACAGAAACTTGATAACGCCGCGCCAAGTCCAGCACTACCTCTGTAAAAGACTGCTTACCCAAGTCCATCAAAAATTTAATGGCATTTCCACCAGCTTGACAGCCAAAGCAATAATACATTTGCTTAGTCTGACTGACTGTAAAGCTAGGGCTTTTCTCATTATGGAACGGACACAAACCGACAAAATCTTTACCACGCTTGCGTAAAACTACGTGTTCTGAGATGACATCAACAATATCAGCACGTTGTTTAATTTCCTCAATTGTGTCTGGGTGTAAGCGGGGGGTTTGCATATCAGTTAACAGTTAACAGTCAACAGTCAACAATCAATACAATGGACTATTGACCTTTGACTTTTCATAACTATTATATTCTTGTTGCTAGACGAAGAATTATGTATAGAATTGCTTACGCTTAATTTTATAAGAGGAAATACCGACAATGGGGCGTATTTTTATCTCGGCGGCTCACGGAGGCAAAGAAGCAGGAGGACTTGATCCCGGTTCCATTGCAGGTGGAACAACTGAAGCTAGAGAAATGATTCTGCTGCGAGATTTGATTTTGACAGAACTCAGGGCGAGAACTTTTGAAGTTTTGGCTGTTCCTGACGATTTGAGTGCTGCTGACACCATCACTTGGATAAATTCTCGTGGTCGTCGAGGTGATGTCGCCCTAGAAATTCATGCTGATTCTGCTAGTAGTCCGACTGTACGCGGGGCTAGTGTATTTTATATAGCTAACAATAACGAGCGTAAAAGTAATGCTGAATTGCTGCTAGTCGGACTTTTACGCCGTGTTCCCCAGTTACCTAATCGTGGAGTTAAACCAGACACAGATAGTGGTTTAGGTCGTGTAGCATTTTGTCGCCAAACTACACTGCCTTCTTTATTAATGCAAGTAGCATTTCTCAGCAGCCCAGAGGATCGGGCTTTGTTGCAAAACCGCCGTCGAGATTTTGCTTTAGGTATTGCTGACGGTTTAGCATCTTGGAGTCGAATAATTGACCCAACGCCAGGAACACCAACTGATCAAAATTATCCACCCATCAATATTAATATCAACGGGCAGAACTACCGAGAGCAAGGAATACTAGTTAATGGTAATGCTTACATTCCCATTGATTTAGTCGATCGCTTGCGGATTGACTTGACAAAAGCAGCTAATGTTAACCGCATTACTTACCGCAGAGTAGTGTATGTTAAAGCTGTGGAATTACGGGAATTTAATATTGCTGTCAATTGGGATGGAGCCACTCGTACTGTTAACTTACGCTCAAATTTAGTGATTTGTTCTGGGCAAATGGATCAAATAATTTCCCGTGGTAATACCTCAGAAGTGCAGTTACAGCTATTTCTGAGAAATAACAACGAAAATGCTTTAGTTAAGTTTCCTGACCTACCAAAACTATATCGAGAAGAAGCCACAATTGAAGGTGTAAACTACGATGTTGCTTTTTGCCAAATGTGTGTAGAAACTGGCTTTTTACGCTTTGGTGGTGATATTCGACCAGAACAAAATAACTTTGCTGGACTGGGTAGTGTTGGTGGAAGTGCAGAAGTAGCATCTTTTGAAAGTGCCAGAATTGGGGTGAGGGCGCATATTCAACACTTAAAAGCTTATGCGAGTTTAGAACCTTTAGTAAATGAAGTTGTTGACCCGCGCTTTCGCTTTGTCACGCGGGGAATTGCACCGTTAATTGACCAGCTTTCGGGGCGTTGGTCAGCAGATTTAGACTATGGTGCCAGAATTACAGCTATGCTTAAACGTTTGTATGAGTCAGCAGGATTGCTATGAAGGGGAGTGGGGAATAGGGAGTAGGGAGTGGTGAAATCTTCTCTAACTCTCTGCGACTCTGCGACTCTGCGTGAGACAAAAAAATTCTTCCAACCAAGAAGTATATTAACCTAATGGGGGAAGTATACCGAGTTGTTGCATTAAAGCGATAATATCCGCTTGTCCCCAATGTTCAGTGACTTTGCCATCAACGATGCGGTCTATGTGCATTACTGAAAATTTTACTTGCTCGCCTGTAGGAGGAAAACCTAGCAATTCTCCCTCATGAGTACCACTAAATGTGCCACGGGTAACAACTTTATCTCCTTCGACAATCACATCTTCAAATGTATGTTTGCCATCAGGAAAGGCAGCACGCATCATTAAACCATACTCTATAAAACCATCCAAATCGAGAGGTTCAGATGAGCCTGTTGTATGGGCAATCAGATTTGTAGCCATGACTTTTTTTGCTGCTTCGACATTGCTATTGTCAAAGGCCTTGTAAAATTCCAGGGCGATCGCTTTGTTCTGTTCCGTAGACATGATGTGATCTATTACAGTGATTTAAGCATTTAGATAGCGTCATCTCAGTCCATAGTCAATAGTCATGTTATACATAGTTGCGTAAGTTTTATGTAATTTTTTGTATTAATTAAGTATTTAGTGTTTACCTTGTTAAGTGCAAAATATTAGTTAAATATACTATTTCTTAATTATTTCTGCGAAAATAGTCGGCAAAATAGCGTTTATGTTTGTGAAGTTAATTGATAATGATGATGAAATCTTAAAAATAAGATAACTTATTTTTAACATTATTCACCTACTCTAAAAATGTAAACATTCCAAATGTTAATCTTGACTCAAGGCTTTCAGCAATTTCGATTTTTGTTTTCATGATTGTTCACGCAAATAGTAAGGCTGGAAATTACTCTATCAATCCTAGATTTTTTTGTGAAAATTTTTATTCTTTTGGCAACTTGAGAGTAATTTTCACACATCAAATAGGAATGCCATACTACCAATTCTTCTAACTTTTGCAAAGATGGCCTGAGATTAGAGTATTTTTCAGCAACTCATACAAGCGATAGTCTTGAGTTAAGTTATTCTAGCCCTTTAGAAGTAGAAAGTTTCTGTTGCCAACAGAACTAGCAAGTAAGATTTATAGCCATACAAGCAAAGTAAGATAACGCAGACTAATTTTAATCTGGATCTGCTGGAACTGACTTTGTATAAATTCTAACTTGCGGCAAATTACACATTTTGGAATGCGTTTGAGAACTTTACGCTAGATTCAGGAGAAAATTCTCATGGCACTCTACGGCTATACCATTGGAGAAGATCGTGACGGCAACGCTAGCAATGGCAAGCAACTTGATGTTTATCGCTTTTTGATCCCTTCTGCACCTACAACAAGTACTATTACTCCCACACGAGTAGGTACAGTCAATCTTCCAGCTAATGCTACTACCGCCGATCTAGAAGGTTTGGGAACTAACCCCCTTACCGGAAGGGTAGGTGCGGTTAACGAAGCACGGGTTACTGGTCTTACAACACCAATTGATCCAACTGTTACTGTCGTTAATAATGTAGATCTGCCTTTTGCTCCAGCCACGACCTCACCAACCCGTACAGGATCTGATCGTCGTTTTGGATTTGAGTCAGGTGCTGACTTTAATCGTAGTGCTTTATACAACATTTCAGGGAATCCAAATCCCGCAAATGGGCCAGTAGGAAGCTCTCTTTATAGAATTACCACAGCTAACCCTGGAGTTATCAGCCTTGTAGACAACTTTGGCCCGGCTACTACTGCTGCACAAAGACAAGGAACTCAACCTACCAACCCTGGAAAATTTGCCGATGGATTAGCTATCGACAATCTGAATCCTGGTAATACTCGCGCTTTTGCTAGCGATTTCAGGACTAATGATGGAAATGGTAATAATCTTTACAAAGTAGATTTGCTCACTGGTCAGCTATCTGCGCCCATTGCTCTGAGAACTCCTTCAGGGCAAGCTTTGAATCTCAATGCAGATTCTGGGTTGTCATTTACTAACTTCGGTTCTCAAAGATTGTTGGGTTGGTTGGAAACTGGCGCTGTCTACGAGATCACAGGCTACCAAGATGAACTTGCTGCATCAGGTCTAGGTTTAGGTAGTGCTGGTGGTGCTAATGGTGCTGGTTTTGCAACCGCCACCTTGCTTGGTAACGTTAATTTACCAAATGCGGTGAGTGGAGTCGTTGATTATGAAGGCTTTACGATTGTTAATGAATAACAATTGTGAGGATGTTTTTGTACTAAAGTTCTTGCCAAAAGTATTTTTGTAATCAGACATCCTCTAGGAATTGGAGGGGAAAGTGAAGGGAAAAAAGAAAATTTCATTTCTTTTACCCTAAGCTTTCCTCTCTTTTTTTGGAACAAATTGACTCTTGCTATAGAAGTTAAGCTGTTTTGAAAAAACGGATAATTTCACGGACGTGTTCGAGGAATTGTCCATCGGTGGAAAGTTGCGCGATCGCATTTCTGGCTTCTCTACCTAAACGTTCATGTTCTGTTTGATTTGTTGCCCTCAGTTCTTCTAAATTAGCAACAATTCTTGCTAATTCTTTGCGGGTTTCTTCAGTAAAACGTTGTTGCGTTGCTGGTAATGAGTAAGACTCTTCTGGATTAAGTTGATTTTCTAAAAATTGTACTTTTTGTTCTAATTCATAAAAGCGATTTCGCAGTTCAAAAATATCTTCGCGGGGATATTGCCATTCTTGGCTAATCATTGTTAGTCGTGTATACCAATATTCATAAGCACGGATAGCAGGACGCAGAATAGTTAATAGCAAAGCTGCACCAGAACTGATATAACCTACAGTGCTAATACCAGTTGCAGCAAGAGTATAAAGACCAACTGCTGAGAATAAGTGTAAGGCCAGGGCAACCCACAGCGATCGCTTGGCTAATATTTGGACATATTTAACTTGTTTCCCATCTACTGTAATGCCTTTCTCGACAGACTGTGCTGCTTGGGCTAACACTTCTTTAGCTTGAAAATGTACATTCCAAGGTACAGTGACAATTACCAACAACCACCAAAAACTTGCACCACCAATTATCCAGTCAAGCAGGCTACCCGCCGGAATGTGTACCCATTGCAGTAAGCCAAAAGCCAGCAACACTATAGCGATAATTCCGACAATAGAACTAATAAAAAAGTTAATATACATTTTGCCCATTCTCCAGTAAAAGTAATACCTTAATCATGGCTATGTCTGGGCATTTACACGGAATAGGTGTGCTGGTTCGATGACTTGCACATAGTTAGTTAGGAATAAGATAACTACGCCAAATTGGTTGAGAATCTTTGCTATTCTTATCTGGTAATATTAATCGCCAAGTTTTGCCTTCTTGCTGAATTTGCAAGTAAAACTCAAAGGGTTGTTCCGGTTGCGTCAACTGTCGCTGTGGTAATTTTATGGTTAAGTCGTATTTTCCCTTGACGCGGAAGGCTGGTAAATTCTGAATCGTTAGGGGTTTTTCTTCAGTAATTTTTAGCTGTTGAATTTCTAACCCTTGCAAATCTAAATCAACTTTTTGACTAAGTTCTTGTTGAGTTTGTTCTAGTGCAACTGCGATCGCTTTCTGCACTAACTCCTTAGTTGGTAGCAGTCCGATACTACCACAAGCCGTTAACAGCACTAGCAAAATCGTCGTTATAATCAGCCGCACCATATTTGATACTTTACTCTCCAGCGATAGTATAACGGTATATGCCTTAAATTCTGCCATCTACCATGTCAAAACAGACTATTGGACTTGATAGCCAACTTTACAACTATTTATTATCTGTTTCGTTGCGCGAACCGGAGATTCTGCGAAAGTTACGCGGCGAAACTGCCAACCATCCTAGCGGAAGTATGCAGATTTCGCCAGAACAAGGGCAATTTATGCGGCTGCTGATACAACTTTTAGGTGCTAAGAAAACTCTAGAAGTTGGTGTGTTTACTGGTTATAGTTCGTTGTCTGTAGCATTGGCCTTACCTGCTGATGGCAAGATTGTTGCTTGTGATGTCAGTGAGGAATATACTGCGATCGCTCGAAAGTATTGGCAGCAAGCTGGGGTAGCCGATAAAATTGACCTACGGTTAGCACCAGCCTTAGAAACTTTAGATCAGCTGCTGGCAACGGGACAAGCAGGAACCTTTGATTTTGCGTTCATCGATGCTGATAAAGAAAATTATGATGGTTATTACGAAAGATGTCTGCAATTGATTCGTCCTGGTGGCTTGATTGCGATCGATAATGTTTTATGGTCTGGGGATGTAGCCAAACCGCAAATCCAAGATGAAAGTACGAAAGCGATTCGTGCTATCAATCAAAAGTTACGGGATGATGAACGAGTCACACTCTCACTTATCCCCATTGGTGATGGACTAACGCTAGCACTCAAGCGAGGTTAATACATCCTTGCATTAGTAGGGGAAAGGGAAAGAAGGTAAAGATAGGGTCTTTTCCCTTTCCCACAAGAGTGCAAAACTATTTTTGCAAGAGTTTAACGTAGCTTTCTCAAAGAACTCTCAGAAGATGAGAACTCGCTCAATATGCGTTTCTCATACTTCGTTTGATTAAGTTTTGATTCAATAACTCAGTACATTCTTTGACTCCCACTTTATCTTTGAGTAGTAAGCCATCTTTTACTTTCAACGTTTGCATCATCTCATGAATAGCAGATTGAGCTGCAAATAAGCATGGAGTACTGTAGTTAACTAATGAAACTCCAAACTGTTCCAACTCTGGCAAACTGCATTGAGGAGACTTACCGCCAGCTATTTGGTTAAACATAATTGGTTTTGGCTGTTCGGCTTTCAAGATTTTTAAAGTATTGAGATCTCGCAAACCATCTGCGAGTATTGCATCCGCTCCAACTTCTGCAAACGCTTTTGCTCGTTTGATAATTTCATCCAAATCGCTAGCATCAGTACGAGCGATAACAAACAAATCTTTACGGCTGGCTAGCACCTTCTTTAACTTCTCTAGAAAAGGCTCTAACTCCATTAACTGCTTACCATCAAAGTGTCCACACCGTCGAGGACGCATCTGGTCTTCTAAGACTACAGCTGAAGCACCGACTGATTCTAATAGATTAACTACATGACAAGCAACTTCAGTATCTGTATAGCCATCATCAATATCAACAACGATGTGATGGTGAGGTAAAATCGTTCTCACCCGTTGGACGAAATTAACAATATCTGACCAGGCAATAAATCCAATGTCTGGCAACCCGTAGTAGCTAGCAGCAAACCCAAACCCACTGATAAAAATGCCGTCAAAATATTGGCTGGCAATTGATGCAGAAAACACATCATATACACCAATAAAAGGAATGATTGAACGCTCAGAAATAGCGTGCCTTAAGTATTGTCCGGAATTGATTGTCATATGATTTTCAGAGTATTTAATACAATTCATTGAGCGCAGCTTTTAACTTTTTAGCCAATATAGAAACGTGAGGCTCTGCTAAAAGACTGTTATGGCCTCCTGGAACTTTGATATAGTCCAATTCTGGGCATATCTTTCTCCATCTTGTATCGAGGGTTTCATAGCGATAGATAAGTACTCTATGACGTTCAACAATTTCATCTTCATCCGTTGCCTTCAAAAAAAGTACTTTACCAGGGTAAGGTTTTGGATGATAGGGTTCAAAGAAACCAGACTCTCCAATAGCACGATAGAAAGCAGGTGTATATTGATCCTCTTTATGGCCCAATAATGCCTGTATCTTGACTTGTAATCTTTTGCTCGCGTCAACAATTCCAACTTTGAAACGGCTATCAAACAATATCAAAAGAGGCACCTGCTGCCCTTGTGCAAGCAGCTGTTGCGCCATTTCTAAAGCAATATTACCTCCAAATGAAGTACCCATCAGGAAATAAGGGCCTTCAGGTTGAAAAGCTTGTATTTCTTGAATGTAGTGAGCAGCTAAATCTTCAACCCGCTTGGGAAGGGTAAATGTGCTGCTTGTCTTCATTGCTGCCAACCCATAACGCAAAACGTAGATAGGTTGATCTGGCCCTAAGTAGTTTGGCAAATCTTTGTAGGAATTGTGATGGATTCCAAATAGAGGAGGGCGAGTGCCAGCAGGTTGAATCGGAATCAGGGAATACCAGGGATAAGACCATTGGTGTGGATCTTTTAAAATTTCCGCTAGTTGATGAATTGTTGAAGTCTGAAAAAGAGCCGATAGAGGCAAGTCTGTCCCAAAAGTAGTATGCAGCTTTGCAAGCACTTGCACCGCTTTTAACGAGTCTCCTCCTAAAGCAAAAAAGTTGTCATGGATACCCACAGTATCCAGACCAAGCACTTCACTCCAAATAGATGCCAGTTTGACTTCTATATCAGTTTTAGGAGCCACAAAAGTCGTTTTCAAATGGCTGGCTAACTTTTCTGCTAGACCAATGCGTTGCAGTTTTCCAGTTGGGCCTTTTGGGATTTCTTTAACAAAAATTATCTGACTAGGAACTTTAAAGTCTATTAATCGGGCGGCTGCAAATGTACGAATCTCCTGTTCATTAACTATTGCATTTTGATTCAGCACAACTGCTGCTGCAATATGTTCGCCCAAGGTTGGATGAGGAACTGCAAAAGTAACGGCTTGCGCGATCGCTGGGTGATCTAGAAGAACTTCATCAATTTCACGCGGAGAAATTTTTTCGCCTCCGCGATTGATTTGTTCTTTTAACCTGCCAGTAATGTACAAGTAGCCAGCATGATCTAAATACCCCTGATCACCTGTTCTAAACCAGCCATTTGTAAAGGCATTAGCGTTGGCTTGTGGATTATTTTCATATCCTTGCGTGACATTTGCTCCTTTAATCACAATCTCTCCGAGTTCATCAGGTGCCAGCACATTTCCAACTTCATCCATAATGGCAACATCTGGGCCGGCGGCAATACCCACTGAACGAGCTTTGCGATCGCTCGGTGGTAATGGGTTAGAAGCTATTTGATGAGATGCTTCTGTCATGCCATACGCTTCAATCACTGGCACGTGAAATGTTTGCTCTAATGCCTCCATGAGTTGCGGCGGCAATGATGCGGAACAAGAACGGATAAACCGTAGCGAATGCTGTTCAGCAATAGAGCAATGGGTTTCAAATTGTGCCAGAACCGACTGATGTATGGTTGGAACAGCCGTGTACCAAGTGGGCTGAAATTCTTTAATCCAATTAAAAAATAGATTGGGATTAAAGGATGGAGCGCAAACTACACTTCCTCCAGATGCCAGCGATGAAAGAACAGAGGCAATCAAACCATGAATATGAAACAGTGGCATGACGTTCAAGCAGCGATCGCTATGTGTTAATTGCAAGGATCGGCTGATATTTTGTGCTGAAGTACACAAGTTAGCTTGTGTTAAAGGCACAATCTTAGGACGAGAGGTTGTTCCTGATGTGTGTAATACCAGGGCTATGTCTTCACTGTTGGTTTCTACATGATCAATCTTAGGTAATTGAGTATCTCCTACCAGCACAAACAGGCCTGCTTCTGCTTCTAGTTGGGGAATCAGTTCAATAATCGGGATATTACGTGCAGATGCCACAGCCCTAGCAGGTGAGTCTATGTCTGCATGATGGATAATTAACGCTTTTGCATTTAAGTCACTTAGGTAGAAGTCGAAGTCCGCTTGATTATAAGCCGGATTCAAAGGCGCACTGGTGGCACAAGTAGCAACTGCGAGAAAAGTAACTGCCATTTCTGGGCCATTGGGTAAAACAATAGCAATGCGATCGCCTTGCCCTAAGCCCATTGAATTCAATATGCTAATGCAATCCTGGATGTGGGAATATAAGCGAAGATAGGTAAGCGGTAATCGATTGGGACTCAATAGCGCAATCTCATCAGCATACTTCTCGATACTGTTGATGATTAATCGCTGAATCACCAACCCTTCTGGGCTATTTAGCATAGTAAAGTAGGGAAATTTTTATTAGCGTTCAGGGATTCAGTTTAGTCGTCGGGAAACATACTTTTCCCTGTATACCTAATTAAGTCAGATCAAATCTACAATCTGTTATTGCAGCTTTTATTTGCAGTACTTTTGTTAATGCGTTTGTCAGATTTATTCCAAAAGCATTATCAAAAGTTCATTGCAGAATAAAACGATGATTTAACAAAATTTTAACCAACTTTTTACCACCCACTTAGTTGCTGTTTTTTTAGTTTCAAAAAACCACATCCCAAATAGTTTGTGCTGATGCTGTTTATTCTCGATTTGGACTATCACTATCTATCTCCTTCACTTTTCAGGCTTGAAATTCAAAAAACACAAAAGGATATGAATTGTGATAGTTAGTGAACAATTGCATAACCTGATAACTTGTCATTAAATATATTCCGAATAGTAGGTCTACTTAAATAGGTATTTATAATTTATATATAAACTTTACATAATAAAATTGTAAATTTACCGGATAGCTACGTAATTTCTTGTAGTAATAATGCCGAACACAGCAATTACCATATATAGATAATTTCGGGTTATTTTAACTAAGCATATGCAGAGTTAATTTGCATATTAAATGATGTTGACAGTTGACTGTTAACGACTACATGAAGTGATGTGCAATATATGTGTCTTTCAGCTTAAGAAAACTCCAAAAAGCATACAAAAATCAACTGCCTTAACCCAGTGATGTATATCTAATATGCTGTTAATTCTCTTAGTTGGTTAACACTACAGCAAAGAACAATTTAGAATAACTAAGTCATAAAAGGGTGTAGGGGAAGCAAGCCACCAACAAGGGGGAGCCAGTCTCGTGGGCGGGTTCCCCACCGCCACTGGCTTCAACGGGGGGAACCACCAAGGGCGTAGTGGCTCGACTTGAGAGAACTGGCGTTGGGGTTTTAACTTACCTTGGGATACAAGGATTTTTTCGCCCACGTTCGCCTTAGTCTCCGCAGGAGAAGGGGCTTTATCAAGTTACAGTAGTTTTCAACCCAATGAGGTACATTCCTCTAATCTCTAGCCTCTCGCTCCTATCTACCTGTACTGCACTCAACCGAAAAACGCTGTACTTCAATCAAGTTTTAATGCATTTACCGGGACTTCATCCCAAGAATCAACAGTCCGCAATATTGCTGTCCAACCGTCTGATTTTTGCTTTTCAGTGAGATTTTTATCAAAAGACTCATGACAATCGTTGGCTTGAGACTCGTTACAACAGGCAATGCAAGCATAAATCATGCCAGATGGATCAATTTGCTCATTTACCCAAATAGTCATGGATTATCCTCTCGAAAGTTAGACATTAGCTAGCCGTTATTTTATACTGAGTTGCTCTTAAAGATAGTAATTTGGGCTAGAAGTAGGAAGTAAGAATCTCACGCTGAAATCACGAAACTGTGCAATAAGATTAAGAGTTGAGTAGATTAGCCTTTGTCCGCAATAATAACCCGACACCTCAAATCGATTTAGCTACTTGGCAGTTAAAAATTGAAGGTTCTGGGGTTGAGCGTCCCCGCTCTTTTACTTACAATGAAATTCTGTCGATGCCTTCAGTTTCTGTTATTCGAGCCATTGAGTGTGCAGGTAATGGCAGAAACTTGTCCGCGTCCTTACTCAGTGCATGGTTGTAGCTACATCTACACCATCGCTTTTCAACAGCCCATCTTCCATATAAATGATGCGATCGGCTATATCTAAAATCCGGTTGTCATGGGTAACGAGCAAAATTGTACAGCCTTGTTCTTTGGCGAGTCTCTGCATTAATTCCACAACATCGCGCCCAGATTTTTTATCGAGTGCGGCTGTGGGTTCATCGGCTAAGACAATTTTGGGGTGACTGACTAAGGCGCGGGCGATCGCTACTCGTTGTTTTTGTCCGCCAGAAAGTTTCTCTGGGTAATAATTTACACGCTCGGCCAAGCCAACTGTTTCTAACATGGCGATCGCTTTGGCATCAATATCTTGATTCAGATGTTCATCATGTAATTCTAATGACATTCGGACATTTTCTTTGGCTGTCAAAAATGTCATTAAGTTATGTGCCTGAAAAATATAGCCAATTTGACGACGCAACACTGTCAATTTTCTTTTACTGGCTCCACAAATTTCTTGCCCTAAAATTTTTAAACTACCTTCTTGGGCAGAGCGTAATCCACCTAGTAGCGTCAACAAAGTGGTTTTCCCAGAACCAGATGGCCCGGTCATAATCACAATTTCACCAGCCTTAATTTCTAAATTAATATCAAATAAAACTTGTTTACGGAGCAACGCTTCACCGAAGTAGTGATTCAGGTTATTCACAGCAATCACAGGCTCTAAATTATTTACTGGCTCGTAGGATTTTATTGGCAGAGATTCTTGCAACATAAAAGTTTTATCACCTAAAAAATATCCGCAGGGTCAGCAGCGCGTAGCTTACGCATGGCGATCGCACCCGATACACTACACATGATTACGGTCAAAATAAATACATTAATCGCCCGATCCACCTTCATGAAGATGGGGAGCATAGTTGCGGTGTATGTAAGTTGATACAAGCCGAATGAAAGAACAAAGGCCGGAATAAAACCCAAAATAGCTAGGAGTAATGCTTCTTGGAGTAAGACTCCCAACAAATAGCGATCGCTGTAACCCATTGCTTTGAGGGTGGCGTATTCTGGCAAATGTTCGGAAACATCAGAGTACAAAATCTGATAGACAATCACGATACCGACAATAAAACCAACTCCCACGCCTAAACCGAAAATAAAGCCAATACCTGTACCATTAGCCCAATAGTCTTTTTCAATTTGAGCAAATTGTTCTGGAGTTAAAACGTTAACATCGTTAGGTAAGCCAGCTGCAAGTTGCGATCGCACTATCTCTGGATTAGCCTCTGGTTTAAGAGTAATTAATCCTACTTCGATGCGGTCTGGTTGGCGTTCTGGAAAAATTTGTAAAAAGGTAGAATCACTGGTGACGACGTTACCATCAGCAGCAAACGAAGCCCCACTACTAAAAATACCCTTCACTCTGACATTTTTATTATTTAGTTCCGTGTCAAATTTACCTGTTTTCTGAAAAATATCTCCCACTGCTCCATATTCTGGACGACCCGCCTGGTCAAATAAAACTTGATTTAACTGTTTGATTGGGTCTAGATTTTGTTGAATTTCGGGAATTGTAAATGCAGATTTTGCAGGGTCAATACCCCAAACTAAGATGGCGCGTTCTAAACGGGTTTCGGGATTACGCCATTGTCCAGTGCCAATATAAACGGAATTTATGGACTGTACACCGTCGTAACCCAAAGCTTGATAAAGTCGCTCTCTAGAAAAGTTTTTGACAGAAAACAGGGTTTGGAATTGCGGATTAATTAATACCAAATCTGCCTGTAAACTGCGATGGGGTTTAACAGCAGCATCAAATAATGCGCTTTCAAATCCCATCTGAATAAATATCAGCATATCGGCAAAAGTGATACCTGCGACTGCTACTAATAGACGAGTTCTTTCTTTTAATAACTGTCGCCATGCTAGCGGTGTTTTGAGAAATAGCTTAGATAACATATACAAACAGATGCACTTTTTAATAACCAACCATATCAATCTGTTGTTCAAGCTGGTGCTGGCGCATTAAGAGAAATAATGGCAGACCTAACGAAACACCAACTAAAAGATTAGAGGCAATGTAAATCCAGAGATTTGACATTTTTAGCCTTGTTCCTTCCTGATATACGAATAACCACAATACTAAGGATGAAACAAAAACATCCATACCGAAAAAGCTAGAAATTCTATTTGCAAAAAGTTGTTCAAAAAACAACTTGATGTCAAGACCATTTTCTAACAAGAATGGTAAAAACTGTGAGTAAGGTAAAACGGTTCCTAGAATACAAAGCACAATGTAAGCAGCTTTAACCATAATTCAATTTACCCAGACAAAAAGAATTCCTCTTGAAAAATAAGCAAATTTAAATTTCAATTGCTGTTTGCACTTGCAAGTTAGTAAAAGAAGCAACTTTTTTACTGTCTTTAGGATTAAGGCGAATTTTTACTTCCACGACTCGGCTATCTAAGTTTTCTCCTGGTTGGTTACTGAATACGTTTTGGCGATTTACTTGTAAACCAATGTAGAAAACTTCTCCGCGTAGTTCTCCATTAAAGGCTTGACTAGTAACTACTGCTGATTGCCCTAGTTTGACTTTGCCGATGTCAGTTTGATAAACTTCTGCCACGGCAATCATCTGTTGGGTTTGCGCCATGTCTGCAATGCCGTTGTCACTAATTTTTTCGCCAACTCTGGTATGAATTTTGAGTATTTGTCCAGTGATGGGAGCCTTTATATAAGCTGCTTGTAGGTCAGTCTGGGCGCGTTTGAGGGCGGCGATCGCATTTTCAACTTCCATTTTGGCGGCTTGCACATCCACTGGTCTGACTTCGGCAATACTTGTGAGTGTGGCTTTGGCTTCGCTGACTTGCTTTGTACCTGTAGTATTAATTCGAGCTAGGGAAAATTTCGCTTCGGCTAGTTGTCTGCTGGCTGTAGAGTTAATCCGCGCCAAAACTGCTTTAGCTTCGTCTAGTTGTTGTTTTGCTGTATCTACACTTAAGCCTTTGCTATCAAACAAAGAATTAGAAATTGCGCCTTCTGAATACAGTTTTTGATAACGTTCATATTCGGCTTGGGCGTTGTTTAATTCTGCTTCTAGTCTTTTAATTGTGGCTTCTTGGGCAATTCTATCACCTTGCCACTGGGCTTCTATACGAGCGATCGCTTCTCGTTGCTCAGTGGTACTTCCTTGAGATTGGGCTTGTAGGCGTTCAATGCTGGCTTGTTGTGCTTGAATCTCGCCAGCCTTCGCGCCAGCTTTTACTTGCTCAAGTTTGGCTTGGGCGACTCGCACTTGTTTTTGGGCTTGAAGTACGGCAGTTTGTAAGCGATCGCGCGCATCTAAAATTGCTACTATCTGTCCGGCTTTGACGATATTACCTTCTTTGACGCGCAGTTCCATGACGCGATCGCCATCTAAAACTAACGGCGCAGATAAACTAATTACTTCCGCTTCTGGTTCTAACCTGCCTAAGGCTGTTACTTTAGGTGTGGATTGAGCTACAACTGTTTCAGGTGAAGCAGTTCGCCCAATTTGTCCAAACTGAGAAATGCCGTAAATAACAATTCCACCTGTAATTGCTGTAGCTGCAATTACTAACCCTAATAATCTTTTATTAGCAGGTTTTTCTAATATCTTTTGTCCCATATTTCCCTCTGCAAAATATTAGTCATGAAATCGTTAATTAATGGAATCAGCCATGTTATTTTGTAGATAAGCTGTCAACATATTAGCCAGTAAGGCACATTGCTCTACAAAATCAATTGATTCATTTCCACATAATTTTTCCAAGACTAATCCATTAATAAAGCTCAATACAAAAGAAGCTAGAACTTCATTTTGAATTCCTAAAAACTTACAAGCCGCTTGCTGATAACGCTTGTTAGCACGTTTGAAAACATTGCTTTGATTTAGCATTGTCTTTGAGTCTTGATGTTGGCAAAAATTCACCCAAACAAATGTCCATTTAATAAAGTAATCCTCATTTTTTACTAAATACCTCCCAAGGGCTAACATCGATTCTTGAAGTGTTTCTGTTCCTTCTAACTCTGCCAAGGCTGCAATCACATCTTGCTGTGAAATCTCTTCTACTAATTGCTCAAACAAGGCTTCTTTACTCGGAAAGTAGTGATATAAAGACCCTGTTGAAACCCCCATACCTTGGGCAATTTGACGCATGGTTATAGAGCCATAGCCTTTTTGAGCAAATAAATCAAAACACTTGCTGAGTAATTCTTTGCGATATTGGTCATGGTCAACTATCTTCGGCATGAGTCAATTTTATTTATATCGAACGCTCGTTATTTATAAATCTATAAAAAATAAACCAATTTGGCAAGACATATAGCAGGAGGTAAGAGTGTTACTATTCCTAGCATTCACGCTTTTAATATGTCCTAAGCTATTTGACTACAGCTATACATATAAGCACCAACAAAACCAGAAAATTTCTAGCTTTTGCAGATTTGTGAGCTATATATCTGTTGTTGACCTCAACGGTTTTTTAGTTGTGAGAATTTTATTTGTTGTAAAGTTTAAATTTGTATACAGTTCTTAATTTAAACTTTACTGTTAGCCCTGTCAAGCAGTAAACAGTAATCCAGCTTGAAAGTCTCTTTGTGTAAAGGTTGCGTAGTAAACTAATAGTTCGCCAAGTTTCCTAGGCGGGGTAAAGGGCAAGGGGGAAAGGGAAAAGATGTTTACTCCTTTAACCTTTCCCCTTTTCCCAGCCCTCACCTAGCAAAGTTGACTTGCCAGAGTACTAAGTCAGAGTTATCCACCAATGGGTAGGCGTATAGTATGCTGCAACACGACACAATACACCTTGATAAATGTTCACTGTTTACTGATTAAATTAGCGGTTGACAGTACTCATATCGGGATAGCGTTCCCCGGCTGTAATACCTTTGGGTGCAACGGCTTCAATTTGATTTAAATCTTCTGAAGTGAGAGTGATTTGGGTGGCGGCAATATTTTCTTCTAAATAAACACGGCGTTTTGTTCCTGGAATGGGAACAATATCCTCTCCTTGGGCTAACAGCCATGCTAGAGCAAGCTGGCTAGGTGTCACACCTTTTTTGGTAGCGATCGCTTTTACTTGCTCGACTAATTGCAAATTTCGGTGAAAATTTTCACCTTGAAAGCGGGGAGAATGTCTGCGATAGTCATCAGCAGCCAGATCATCAGGACTAGCGATCGCACCTGATAAAAAGCCTCGCCCTAGGGGACTGTAGGCGACAAATCCAATTCCTAGTTCTCTTAATCGAGGAAATTTAGCCCCAGTTCTAAAGCCCGGTGGATAGTGGCTATTGCTTCTTGCTCATCACGACCACTATAGAACTCAGACATCCCCATGCAGCCAAGACCTAATTGCGAAACTTCCAATCCCTGCTTACCAAGTTTTCTAGTTTTCATAGGACAATTTTGAAGTAACTGCACAAAACACCGCTATTTAGCAGTATTTTTGGCTTTAAGTCGTCTATCTCTAGAAATACTTAGCTCTGGCATCTTAAGTTAGTTAAAAATTTTTACCTACTATGGGGCAAATAGGCTAGGATTTGCTGGCAGTATTTAGAGACGGAAATAACTATAATGCGTGTCACTATCTGTGGCCATGCTGCTTTACATATCGAAACTATTGATCAACGCATTTTGCTTGATCCATGCTTCTCTGATGAGCTTGTTGGTGGAACACTCACCTATCATCCTGGTCGGGTATTTGACTTAGATAAACTGCCCAACTTGACGGCTATAGTGGTGACTCACGGACACTTCGATCACTTTCATCGGGAAACACTCGAAAAACTGCCCCGTGAACTACCAGTAATTACTGCGGATGAGCCGGAACTGTTGGCACAGTTACAGCAAATGGGATTTTATCATGTGATAGTCTGTCAACCTTGGCAAGCGATCGCACTTGGCCAAACTCACTTACTTCCCACGCCTTCCGACCACGAAGAACCAGAGTTTGGGTTAGTGGTGCGAGATGCCACAGGTACATTTTGGCACATGGCAGACGCAGAAGTAACAGTAGAAATTGGCGATCGCCTCACCCAAGCCTACGGCGGTATCGATTTGATTTCAACTAAGTATCAGCCAGTAGTCCGGGCTAGTATGGGCTATCAGCATGGTATGGGGGCAACCTTTGACAGGGAAGGGGTAGTTAGTTGGCTAGAAGCAGCTTGTGCCTGTAACCCTGCTTTAATCTTCCCTTACGCTTCCGGGCTGTGCTTTAGTGGTCGTCATGCCTGGTTTAATCGTTATGCCTTTCCCCTAAGTGCAGAGGAAACCGTGCGCTTATTGCAACATCGGCTTGGTTCTCCAGAACGGGCGACAACAGTGCGTCCTGGAGATGTGATTGAGCTTCAAGCTGGGCAGCACCCACAACGACACGAACAAGCAGCAGATTTCGTCAAAGCCAAGCGATCGCCGAAGTTGCGGTGGGAACCTGTTGATATCAGCACCCTCACAGGATTATCTACAGTTGAAGCACGCCGTACCCTGCAACAACAACTGGAAGTATTACTGACACAGAAACTAATTCCGTGGCTGAAACAGATCGTCACGCGAACTGATACAGTTTGGGCTAAGTTTCCTTCTGAGCAGGTTGTTTGGCAATTGGTAGTGCATACCGGAGAAGAACAACGGTTAAACTATGCCATTGATTTTCGCGCACCGGATTTTTGTGTGGTGTCAGGTGAACATCCAGAAGCCAACTTTTTTACCCACATTGCCGGACAAGCCCTTGCAGAAGTGATGACTGGCAAAAAACCAGGGCTAATTTTTTGGCTGGCTGGGGAAGTGCGTAGTTATGAAAAGGTAATTTGTATCCGCAACGGTCATTTTGAGGCTCCGCAATGGCCAAATATACCCGAAGATTTTCCTTCTGATCCACTGACTTTCTATCTGCGTCATTTTGGGGCTGAAACAATTCCGCTTGAGGAGTTAGAAACACTTAATTCTTCAGAAAATCCTGATGATATTCAGATTTTGACTCGTCTAGGTGAAAACGACGGAGTAATCAGCAAAAAAGTTTTATTGGCTTATTTGGCAGTGAAAGAAGCAGAACGTCTAGGGCTAAATATTTCCGATGCCGAAATTCAAGCCATGTCTGACTCTTTCCGCGAACAGTGTGATTTGCAAGATAGCCAAGCTACAGAGCAATGGTTAAAAGAAGCCGGATTGAGTTTAGAAGCATACTCAGCCGTGATGCGAGATTTTACTGCCGTCCTGAAGTTAGAGCAACATTACACTAGCGTAATTGAGCCGTGGCTGGCCAATCATCGCCGCGTGGCTACAGCTCGTTATGCGCGATCGCGTCGAGACTCAGTTAACAATGAATAATCGGCAAAGATTTGAGTTTGCTCCTGCTGGTATTTTACGGGCTGCGGCTTGGCCTATCGAGGCAATTCAAGGTTTCGGCAATCCAGAACTTGCCAACTTGGCACTCGCAGCTATCCGCAGTCAAGACGCTCACACCTGGACAGAATACACAACCGCCTATCAGCAGGTACACGAACAAGAACGGGAAAGACTGTGGCTCCTTACCGCAGGCGATTCTTGGTTTATGAAAGCACTGCTGTTGTCTAATCCGTCACTTGTGACAGAGGTGCAGCGTGGGCTACCACTCAGACAAGAAAAACGGACAAAAAAAATTCGCAAGCTCGAAACAGCCTTGTATCGTTATCTAGCAAGGGCGGCAGGACGTACCACACCCTACGGTTTATGGGCTGGTGTGAGTTTAGTTCAGTTGGGCAAGACAGCACAGCAAGCATCGGCAAAAGCACAGTATTCTTTTACACCTGATCTGCGACCTTGGCAAACAATATTGCGATCGCTCGCCCAGCGTCCAAAATATCGTCAAGCTGCAACTTGGCGATTAAATCCCACATTGAAGCGACAAGCAGATGGCTCTTGGCGTTTTTGGGGAAGGACACCCAATGGATTAGTTGAGCAACGAGAGATTGATTCTCAAGAAATCGTAGACGTTCTCTTAGAGAAACTAACCAAACTAGAACTTGGAACACTAGACCAACTGTGCAGAACCCTAGCAGCCTCACCGCGCTGGAATTATGCCGTCAAAATACGGGATATTCTGGAGATGTTTATCGATGGGGGTGTGCTTTTAGGCGGACTCGACCTACCCTCTCGATTTGAAAACCCCTGGCAAGCCTTAGAAGTAGTAGCCGATAAGCTGATTGAGCCAGACCGTCATTTTTGGAACACAGCTATTCAGCAATTACACTATCTTAGCGATACTCTAGCAACGCAGCTTGAGGTGATATCTCTGGATGCAGTAGCAGAGTATCTACAACAAGCAAAGGCATATATTCAAGAACTCGCCCAAGGTCTTGGCGTTGAACTTCAGCTACCTGATTTAGTGCTGCACTGTGATTTAGGGCTACCATTGCGGATTACTCTTGATGAGGTGCAGCAAGATAGTTTACGGCAAACACTCCTAGACTATGAAGAATGTTGGATTGGAGGGGTTAGCCCAGCCTCAGCATTGCGGATGGCGTTTCGTGAACGACTGCAACAGGAATTTGCGCTGGGTGTTGCTCTGAGTGATCTCAAGCCTAACCTAACTGTCGAGATGAGGAAGGCAGTTAGCTGTTCCGTCGTAACCACCCGCATAGCAGAGTGGCAACACTGCTTATCTCATAACACAGAGGAAGTTGTTCTAGATATTAGCAATACGCTAAACACTTCTTTGTTAACCGCCCCTTTTGGTTGCTTGTTTGTAGGATTATTTGCAGGAGGCAGAGGGCAGAGGGCAGAAGGCAGGAGGCAAGATGAGTTTTTTCTTACACCCCCACACACCCCTACACCCTTCTTTCAACAGGTAGTTCATGGCATTGGTGATGAGCCGGTGCGAATCTTTGCCCGATTTAGCCAATTACTCAAGTGTGAGAATATACTGCATTCTTGGTTTCAAGAAAGGCTGGAGGATTTAGCAACGCAACATCAAATCCAGCTAGCAGAACTACAAACTCCCTTTGAGCGTAACCCGAATGTACTGGCTCGTCCTAATTTCGGGCTTCTGCCGATTGAGTTGTGGGGCGCAAGTGCAGATACTCCATCCCTAGCTGATGCCAAAATCTTTCTTGATGGTAAAACACAGCTACCTTTTTTAAAATTATCTTCCTGTGCCAATCCAGTAGCAGTATTTTGGTTTTCCTTAGCTGCGATCGCAACTTTTGACCCTATCTGTGAGCAGTTACTTTGGACTACCTTTCAAGATAACCCGATGGCGGTTTTTCGCGCTGCGACACAGCCGATGCAGATTGAACTCACTACACCCCGATTTACCCCGCGTGTGCGGCTACCTCAAGACGCGATTTTACGTCCGCGTCGGACTGTTTTAAGTGGAGAAATCTTAGCAGAACTTGCCCAAATACCTGCTATGGAGCGTTTTGCTAAGTGGCAGCAATTAGCGGCTGAATATAACTGGCCGATGCTACTGAATTTGCAAATCGCAGGTCAATATTCACTTTTAGTAAATCGGGATAGCCCTTTAGCATTGGAGTCCTTTTTCAAAAAAAACTTGCAAGCACAAACCCCGTGGCTAATTGTCGAAGAGTTAGTTAATCAACCCTGGCTAGTTGATTCCCAAGGGCAGCATTATATGGCAGAACTAGCCTTACCTTTTGCCCGGACTGAACATGGTTGGTCAAACAATTTTGGATTTTAAATCATTGATGCTAGTCCTCTTTGTGTCAAAGGGGTAACGGTTAGTACCTCTGTTGAGCGGTTATAGAAGCAGACAAGGGTGGTCGCCAAGATACCTGCAAACGGTTTTTCGGAGCTAGATTTTTGTTTTAACTCCAATACCGTTGCCAAAATAAGAGCATGAAGAGGTAGGGCGTTTCGTAGTAGAGTTGTTGTCTCTCACAACGACAACTCAAAAACCACTAGTCGCCCATGCC